>JAGXFX010000022.1 GCA_024637045.1 Soehngenia sp. | reverse complement strand
TTGAAATATTAGCTAGTGATGGTTGGGAGAAAACTTTCGGACCATTGCCTCCAGGTGAATATACAGTAACTGAGGATGGAACAGAAGGCTGGACAACAACTATGCTTCCACCTGATGGTATTGTAGATGTTACTGCTGGTGAAATGATCGAAGCAGTAAGTGTAAGTATAAGCAACGACTTTGATGAAGGTTATCTGAAGATTACTAAAGAGTGGACAGGATACCCAGAGGGTTATGTACTTCCTACTTCCATTACTGGTAATATAACAGGACCTTTTGGATATGATCAAGACTTTGAAATATTAGCTAGTGATGGTTGGGAGAAAACTTTCGGACCATTGCCTCCAGGTGAATATACAGTAACTGAGGATGGAACAGAAGGCTGGACAACAACTATGCTTCCACCTGATGGTGTTGTAGATGTTACTGCTGGTGAAATGATCGAAGCAGTTGAAATAACAATCTACAATGACTATGACTTGGTATTGATGTCTGAAACTGCATGGGGATATCTTGATGGTTCATCTGAAGAAATTTGGGATTATGTAAAAACAAATAACTGGGGTTGGACAACTCAAATTACAGAAGTTGGTGAATATGAATTCGATCTTTATGCTGCAGCCGGACAAAACATCCTGTCCAATGGTTTCAAGGTTGGTAATGTAGAAGTAGTTGTCACCGAAGGCTCTGGAGTAGGACTGTTTGATGTTGAAGTAACTTATATCCTAGATGAAGATCTTGATTATGATTACTGGATCGATGAAACCCATGTATGGATAGGTTCAACAGCATTACCAGAGAATAAGAAAGGCAAGATGACAAATGCTCCGGGTTCATTTAATTACAATGCAAATATCTCGTCAAACGGGCTTGAAGCAACTGTGACAGCAACTGATATTGAAGTACCATTCTGGATTGCACTTCACAGTGTTGTTCAATGGTGGGAATAGATTGAGTACTAAATAAGAACAAGGAGCAGAACATTCTGCTCCTTGTTCTTATTTAACAACCTTTTCAACAAAAGCCTCCACCAATTCAGGATCAAGCTGAGTTCCAGCTATAGCTTTTAACTCATCTACCGCTTTTTCACTAACCATGGCTTGTGTATATGGCCTTTCTCCTGTCATGGCTTCGTAGGTGTCTGCTACAGCTATTATTCTCGATAAGAGCGGAATGTCTTCACCTATTAATCCTTCAGGATATCCACTACCGTTCCATCTTTCGTGGTGATGAAGTACAATTTCTGCTAAATATGCATACTCATCTGTACTCTTTAGAATCTGATAGCTTGTTTCAGGATGTTGCCTAAAAAGGTCGTACTCCTCTCTACTCAATGGATCAGCTTTGTTTAGGAGTTCTTCTGGTAAAACAATCTTACCGATGTCGTGAAGCTCCCCCGCTTTTTTTACATCCTCTGCTATCCGCTTTCCATAGCCCATCGCAATTGCAAGTTTTTCACAATAAGCGGAAACCCTTTTAGAATGTATCTTCTCTGAATCGTGTCTCCTATTGATATTCTCAAGTATAATCTTTATGATTTGGTTCTGAGTCTCTTTAGCGTTCTTAATCTTGTCGCGGTACATCATGGAGTCAGCTTCATTTAGTATGTCTGACATTATTTTTGAGTCAGAATTTTTGGTTGAATACCCCACAGAAACAGAAACCTTCATAGGTCCTATTTGGAGCTGTGCAACCAACTCCTTTACTCTGTCCCTAATTTTCTCTGCATCTGCTTTATCCGTTCTTGGAAGAAGTACAATAAATTCATCTCCACCAAACCTTCCTACGATGTCATCATCTCTACATGCCTTTTTGATACTTTCAGCAATACTGACAAGGACCTGATCGCCAAGCTGGTGCCCAAATGCATCATTTGTTAGCTTTAAGCTATTGACATCCAACATCATAATGGTAAAGGGATAATTCCGTGGTGTATCCAGTCTATCCATTGAATCCTCAATATATCTTCTGTTATACAACCCTGTAAGATGATCGTGGAAACTGAGATGTCTAATTCGCCTCTCTTCAGCCTTACTTAATGAAATATCTCTGGCAAACCCAACCACAAGGCCTTTTTTCTTATCAAATAGAGAGGCTGTGACCTCAATTTCATATGAATTACCGTTCTTCCCTCTGTGAACAGTTTCAAATCTATCTTTTCCTACAGTTAGTATTTTATTGATTCTGGTTTCAATCCCTCTGACATTTTCTTTCATTTCAAGGTCTGAAATTTTCATATAAAGCAGTTCTTCCCTAGAATAACCGCTCATTTTTGAAAATGCAGAGTTTACATCAAGAAAATTACCTTTTTCGTCTATTACCCAGAAAGCATCCTGGGATGTTTCCAAGACAGCCCTTAAATACTTCCTGTTTTCCTTTAACTCCATCTCAGCTTGGTATTTCTCAGTTATGTCTCTTATGATTCCAATAACACCTAAAACACAACCATCTTTATCAAAATAGGGAGACTTAACTGTTTCCAATCTCATCTTTCTACCATTTACATCAGTTCCCCACCATTCATTTTTAACGGACTTTAATGTCTTTACCATTTCCATGTCCTGATCATCAAAAAACTTAGCAAATTCATCATTATGCAAGTCATATCCGTTAAGACCAATAATTTCCTGGATACTCTTCCCATGAAAATCAGCATATGCCTTGGTACAATTTATGTATACTCCTTTTGTATCCTTGAAGTAAATCATATCCTCACTTGAATTAAGTATGGATTCAAGCATTGCATCATAGATTCTTTGTACTTCCTCAATATTTTCTTCATTATCCTGTATTAAATTGTCTGATGAGTTATGATTCTTTCCTTTTTCAGTATCCATTATTGCCCTCCTGCCTATGTTTTGTTTATATCTATTAAATAAGTGGTCTTATCATTTCATACTGGTAAAGATTGTCCTTTGTAAATCCGAATCTTCGTAGAAAATTTGATATGCCCGCATTACTGGATACACTCATGTATAACTCCTGCTTTCCAGTAACTTCTATAACCTTGTGTAGAAGTGCAACTCCATGTCCCTCTCTACGATGTCCAGGATGAGTCCACATTCTATAAATCTTGCCCTTCTTATTAAATATTATAAAACTGACTAGATTTGACCGGCTTGTTATTCCATAATATTGTATGTTTTCCAACTTATCAGTATAATCAAGAGAATTCTGCCAGTTTATATGTGTTTCATTGAGAATTGGCTTTATCCTCTTTATAATCTCTGGCCGTATTTTATCAACTTCCAAACCTCTGTCTGGGAATTTCCGTAGTTCCTTCAATGTATAATACCTTAAAAAATATGACTTTTCATAACCCAGTTCCTCGTAGAAATTAACAGCTCTGTCGTTTCCGGAAACAACCTCCAGTATCAGCATTTGACAGTTGTTATCTCTGGCTATTTCCTCGTGCTTGTTCATTAACATACGACCAACGCCTTTTCTTCTATAAGCAGGCACAACTGATAGCGTCCCGCATCTTAGAGTCTTGATATCATCGTATTTTATAACACCTCCAAGAACCACTCCGACAGGTCGTTCATAATCATATGCAATATGTGAGTTTTCTCTCTGGTTACCTTCAGCACCAAAAAATCTAGCAACAAATTCTTCTTTGCTAAATTTCATTTCTATTATGTAATCTGAGAATCCTTCTGAAAAAGCATTGTAAATGTCTTCATCTGAAGCTTCTGAACATTTTACAATCTTGATGTTATCCATGTGACCCTCCTGTAAATTTATGACTTTTATATACCTTTCTTATATTATACTGTATTTGTTCAGATAATCACGTTTTTTTTGTTATTTTGTCAATACTAAGTCAATAGTGACTATTTAATGTTAAATTGCAAGTGTATTTTTAGGAATAATTACAAAAACTTATTATCTGAAGTTTCTAAATATTGTAGTAATTTAAACTTATAACTGTTATAATTAACCTTAAATTTATCTTGGGAAAGGTTCCCTGAAAGGAGACAGCCATGAACTATGTATTTGTATCACCTAACTTCCCTACAAATTTCAAACACTTCGCAGTTGCACTAAATAAGGAAGGGGTCAATGTTCTAGGGCTTGGCTCTGATTCCTATGATTCGCTTGATCCATACTTGCGCGATTCCCTTACTGAATATTACAGGGTCGATGATATGGAGGATTATGAACAGATGCTTCGTGCTTGTGGCTATTTTACATTCAAATATGGGAAACTCGACTACATTGAATCCCACAATGAGCACTGGATCGAACAGGATGCGAGGCTTAGAACTGATTTTAACGTAAGGGGACTAAAGAACATGGACATCCCCTCCATAAAAACGAAGTCTAGAATGAAAGAGCACTTCAGAAATGCCGGAATACCTGTTCCAAGGGGCAAGATTGTACCAACCATTGAAGACGCGAAGAGTTTCATCTCTGAGGTAGGGTACCCAGTTTGCGCAAAACCTGATAATGGTGTAGGAGCCACCAACACCTATAAGATATCTAATTTGGAAGAAATGGAGCATTTTTATTTGACAAAGCCCGATACTGAATATATCATGGAGGAATTCATCAAGGGAGAAATCCATACCTTTGACGGCCTTGCAGATGGGAAAGGAAATATTGTATTCAAGAATTCATTTATATTTGGCACTTGTGTTATGGAAACTGTAAATGATGGTCTTAACCAATTCTACTTTAACCAGAAAACGATCCCTGAAGATCTTCTTGAGTATGGAGTCAAGACTATAAAGGAGTTTAACCTACGGGAGAGGTTCTTTCACATTGAATTTTTCAGAACAGATGAAGACAACCTTGTCGCGCTGGAAATAAATGTCCGTCCACCTGGGGGACTATCATTGGACATGTTCAACTATGCCAATGATATCGATATTTACCAGAAGTATGCATTGATGGTTTCTGGAAAGGATGTTGGAGATTTTCCTGAAACAATATACCATTGCGGTTATGTGGGTATAAAGAAAAGAATCGGCATTGAATTTTATAGAACTAGTAAACTGGCGCATGAAAGGTTCAACGACCTAATTGTAACTGACGGGACTATTGCAAGTATATTCTCTGCTGCACTGGGTGATTATTCCTATATACTCAAGTCTGAAGACTTTGAAGAAGTCAGGAATGCTGCTGATTTTATCCTAAACAACAGCTGATTTTACTTAATTTGGGAGGTATGAGTTATGAACATTGAATACCATGAATTCTACAGTGAAAAACTGAACAGAGTAATGCCTTTTAAAAGCTATGGATACGCAGGCAAGCCTATTATTGTATTCCCTTCCTCAGGAGGAAGCTTCCATGAATATGAGGATTTTGGAATGATTGAATCATGTCAGAGATTCATTGAATCAGGCTTTGTGAGATTCTATGCAGTAGACAGCGTTGACAGCGAGTCTTGGCTAAACAAAGGTTCATGGCCAGGTGATATGGCATGGCGCCACAATCAGTACGACTCATATATTATCGATGAGTTTATACCCTTTGTAAAAGATCACAGCGGATGGAATGAACCTATGATTACCACAGGCTGCAGCATGGGCGCATATCACAGTGCAAACTTCTATTTCAGGCACCCTGATGTGTTTGATACAATGATTGCTTTAAGCGGTATATATGATGCCAGATTCTTTTTAGGAGATGTCTCAGATTCAGAAGTTTATCTGAATTCTCCTGTGGATTATCTAAGAAATCTCCAGGATGAGAGCTATCTTGAAGCCTATAGGAACGGGAATATAATAATATGTGTCGGGCAGGGAAATTGGGAGGAGGATTCCATAAGGGATACAAAAGCGGTGGATGAAATTCTGAAAAGCAAGGATGTACCGGCATGGGTGGACTACTGGGGAAAGGTTGTTGACCATGACTGGCCTTGGTGGAGAGTCCAGATGCCGTACTTCCTAAAGGAGCTAAAGGATCAGGACAGACTATAAAATTTATGAGGATAGCTTGATTTCATGCTATCCTCATTTTAATTATCCGAAATAGTCAATTCCAGCCTTGAACAGTTGCTGGTCTTTTTCTCCAGGTATGTTTTTGTAGATGTCATCTGCTATTCTTTCTGAGTGACCCATTTTACCCATTACTCTTCCATCAGGACTTGTAAGTGCTTCAACAGCCATTAAAGATCCGTTTGGATTATAGAACCCATCATAGGTTGCATTTCCTTCAAGATCCACATACTGTGAAACAATCTGTCCGTTTTCGATTAGTTTTTTAAGAACATCATCCTTGGCTACAAATCTTCCTTCTCCATGGGACAATGGCATTGTATATATTTCTCCAACCTCTGTGTTTGCAAACCATGGTGACAGCTTTGACACTACCCTTGTCGGTTGCAGTTGTGAAATATGTCTTCCGATTCTATTGAATGTAATCGTTGGTGAATTCTCATCAATCGTTCCTATTTCACCATTTGGTAGAAGTCCAAGCTTAATGAGTGCCTGGAAGCCATTACATATTCCAAGAACAAGTCCATCCCTGTTTTTAAGCAAATCCATCACTGCTTCAGACAAGTAAGGATTTCTAAATATGGTTGCGATAAATTTTCCTGATCCCTCAGGCTCATCTCCTGCACTGAAACCTCCAGGAATCATAAGAATCTGACTCTTGGAAATTTCATTTGCCCATTCCTTTAATGAATCATCAATATCCTCTGAAGACTGATTTCTAAATACAGTGCTTGATACTATCCCACCAGCTTTCTGGAAGGCTCTTATTGAATCGTATTCACTGTTTGTTCCTGGGAACACGGGAATAAATACTTTTGGCTTTGCTATCCTTATTCCTCCATATGGCTTTGGTGATGCATCACTTTGGAGATTTCTAATATCCTCCTGCACATCAAGTTTTATTGGGAATACTCCTTTCAGAGTATTTAACCAGATATCGATAAGTTTATCCAGCTCAACTGATTCCTCACCAAGTATCAACTTTTGTTCTGATGTGGTTATTCCAATTTTTCTAAAACTCTCAGGTATTCTATCTGCATCTGACTCATTTACCTCAACAAGAATGCTACCGATTTTTTTGTCATATAATTCGTTTTGCTCAATATTATCAAACTTGAATCCTATTTTGTTTCCAAAGCTCATTTTACTTATTGATGCAGCAACTCCACCATTGGATACTGTCATTGCTGAAAGAATGACTCCCTTGTCAATCAGCGTCTTGATATCACCATATGCTTTTCTTGCTTCATCAAAATTCGGAAGATCATTGTCATCGGTTTTGATTTCCGCCAGATATACTTCTGAGTCTGTTTTCTTGAACTCCGGCGAAAGTATATTCTTTGTGTTATCTGTTGTTACTGCGAAAGTTATTATTGTTGGTGGCACTGAAATGTCGTTGAATGTTCCTGACATGGAATCTTTTCCTCCAATTGCTGCGATTCCAAGTTCGGATTGAGCGGTATAAGCACCAAGTAATGCACTGAATGGCTTGCCCCATTTTACAGGGTCTTTCTCAAGTTTCTCAAAATATTCCTGCATGCTGAGTCTCGCCTTTGTGTAGTCTCCACCCATGGTAACTAGCTTAGAGATTGCCTGAAGTACTGAATAGACTCCTCCATGATACGGACTCCATTGACATATTCCCGGGTCATAGCCGAATGTCATAAGACTTGCAGTTGTGGTCTCTCCTTCCAGTACAGGGATTTTTGCAGCCATTCCTTCTGTTGGCGTAAGTCTGTACTTTCCACCTTCTGGCATTAGAACAGTTGCTGCACCTACAGTATTGTCAAACATTGCATTCATTCCCTTCTGGGAACAAACATTCAAGTCTGAAAGAGTCTTTACAAGACCTTCTTTGAAAGATCTGAAAGTTACTGTCTTTTCAATTTTCTCAGTTGGGCTTCCAAGTACAACATCTGCAAATTGTCTCGCTCCGTTGGTGTCAAGAAATTCTCTCTTTATATCGAGAATACTGTTGCCTTTCCAGTTCATAATAAGTCTTCCAGTATCAGTTATATCGGCAACCTTTGTTACTTCAAGATTCTCCTGACGGCCAAGGTTCTTGAATTCTTCCAGATCTTTTGGATCTATTACAACTGCCATTCTTTCCTGTGACTCAGAAACTGCAAGTTCTGTACCATTTAGTCCTTCATACTTTTTGGGTATTACTTCAAGATCTATTGTTATGCTATCTGACAGCTCGCCGATTGCAACTGAAACTCCACCTGCGCCGAAGTCATTGCATTTCTTTATAAGTCTTGCCAACTCAGGTTTTCTGAACAATCTCTGAATTTTTCTTTCTTCCGGAGCATTTCCTTTTTGTACTTCTGCACCCGAAGTTTCCAATGATTCCTCAGTATGAGATTTGGATGAACCTGTCGCTCCTCCAATTCCGTCTCTTCCCGTCTTTCCACCTACAAGAAGTACGATATCCCCAGGTTTTGGTGAGATTCTGATAACATTTGACTTTGGAGCTGCTGCGATAACAGCACCAACCTCCATTCTCTTGGCTACATATCCTTCATGATAGATTTCTGTAACCTGTCCTGTGGCCAGTCCAATCTGATTTCCATAGGAGCTGTAACCCTTTGCTGCCTCCCTGGTTATCTTTCTCTGAGGCAGTTTCCCGGGAATGGTCTGATCCATTGGCGTTCTTGGATCTCCACTGCCTGTGACCCTCATAGCCTGATACACATAGCTTCTTCCGGATAGCGGATCTCTGATTGCTCCACCTAGACACGTAGCTGCTCCACCAAAGGGTTCAATTTCAGTAGGGTGGTTATGTGTCTCATTCTTGAACATCAGAAGCCACTTCTCAGTTTTTTCGTCTATGTCCACATCGATTTCAATGCTGCAGGCATTGATTTCATCTGATATATCCAGATTGTCCAGCAATCCATTTTTTTTCGTTTCCCTTGCATTTATAGTAGCCAGATCCATCAAGCTTACTGGTTTTTTTACGCCAGTTTCTTTTCTGGACTCATGATATCGATCCAATGAATCCTGGAATACTTTCTGATACTTTCCTTCCTGGATTGTTATGTCTTCAATTTCTGTAAAAAAAGTTGTATGTCTACAATGGTCTGACCAATAGGTATCAATAACTTTTAATTCCGTTACAGTCGGATCTCTTTTTTCATCATTTCTAAAGTAATCCCTGATTAATTCAATGTCTCCAAAGCTCATTGCAAAACTCATTTCCTGTCTGAAGCTTTCCAGTTCTTCATCAGAGAAGTAAATAAAACCCATATGTGTTTTTACATCCTCAGGTTCCGATGTCTTGTCTAAAAGTGAATTTGGTATTTCCATAGACGCTTCCCTTGAATCAACAGGGTTGATAATATATTCCTTTACTCTTTTGAAATCCTTATCTGTGATTTCCCCTACAAGTAAAAGTACTTTAGCTGATTTAACCTTTGCATCCATATCACCCAAAAGAATCTGTATGCACTGTTCAGCAGAATCAGCTCTTTGATCATACTGACCTGGAAGGTATTCAACGGCCAGAGCTTTCCCGTCAAATTGTGGTAGATCTGCATTATGTACAATATCAACATTGGGTTCTGAAAGGATCTTATTTACAATTTCTCCGAAACTTTCCACGTCTTTGCATGTAAAGTCATATCTGTTGAGAATCCTCACTGATTCAAGTCCAGCAATCTCCAAAGATTCTCTGATTTCATGAAGCATATGCATGGCTTCAACATCAAAGCCTTCTCTTTTTTCCACATAAACTCTTCTAATATCGGAAATGACAACCACCGCCTTTATTTTATTTATATATTCATCTTAGAATATACCTCTGCTTTAGGCAAGTATATAATGTAAATTTAACAAATCAACAAAGAATTTCCCCTGCAAAAGGGAAAACATATCCTTGCAGGGGAAATCTATATTGGGAGGTATTAGCTGATTAATTGTAATACAGTTGGTGCTTGTAATATAGTCTTTCTGATAAAATATTGATCTTATCTCTTAGTTCTACTTTGTAGCCCCATTGTTCAGGGATTCCATTAATACCAAGAACTGCACCTAGGATATTTCCTGTAATTGAACCTGTACTGTCACTGTCTCCATCGTGATTTACAGCAGCTATCAAGGCTGACCTGAAGTCATCATTAAAACGCAATGCACAATAAACTCCTATTGCAAGTGCTTCTTCTCCAACCCATCCTTCACCGAGACTGCAAATATCATCATATATAATATTGTCCTCTTTACTCAATTCATATGCTTTCTTCAGTGCCTTGTGTGTTTCTTCACTACCTTCATATCCCTCAAGATAGTCAAGTGTATCCTCTACCGATTCCGACAAAGTGTGGTCATTGAAAGTCAGCGATATTATCCTTGCTAGAGCTCCCGCCGGATAGTATCCCGATGGATGACCATGAGTTATAGCAGCAGATTTCATTCCATAGAGAAATGCATCATCAGGTGGGCATAGAATTCCCAGCGGTGCCACCCTCATTACACCACCACATCCCTTGCTATTATTGATAGGGTTATCAATTTGCCCCATTTTTCCACTTTTAAGAGAATCAATACAGGAATTTCCCGGTGATCTTCTGTTATGAAATCTTGAGTCGTGAATAAGCCAACCTTGCTCGATAACAGGAATATTATATCCTTGTGTTGCCAACCATCTAAGATAAGCAAGATATATATTGTCTAATACCTTGTCCTTTGATGTTGTAAGCAGGATCCCTTCTGCAGTGAACAAGGTCATCTGTGTATCATCAGATATCAATGCTTTCCCCTTCTCAAGGTCTATAATCCCGTCAAAGCCGTACTTCTCAATAATATCCGTGTAATTCATGAATTCTACAGGGTAACCCAACGCATCACCGATTGCACCACCAAGTAGACAACCATATATCATTTCTTTTTCCCTAGCCATTATATCCCTCGTTCTCAAAATATTTTGTCACTCTATGTTTCAATTATACTCGATACTTCATTGATTTACACTAATTATTTTTATTTTTCTTAATTAATTAAATCCCTAAATTTCAATGAGTATAAAGAATTTTATGACATCAATTTTCTACGGGTCTACATGTTGATAATTGTTCCAGTTGCCAGATACTCAATTCGATTCTTCATTACGTCCTTTAAGTACATAAATTGATCGTAACCTGTACAGTGTCCTGTATAATACACTACATCTTCTATACTTAGTTTTTTAGCAACTACATTTAAGAATTCTCTGTCTTCCTCTTTGTTATTATCCAGATCATACAAATGAAATCCACCTATAACGGCTGTAAGAGGTCTATCAAGATGTTTGTCACACTGGTCAAGGATATTTACGATGCCTCGATGTGAGCACCCTACAAGTAAGACTCTCTTGTCTTTTTCCTTTAAAAGTAGATTCTGTTCATGGTGAAAATCATCTTTCTCCCATTTATCATCTATTCTCATAAGTAATCTGTTATTTCCTCTAGGCAACATGTCACTCCCCTGAATATGGGAGAATAGAATCAGATCATCATCAAAATACAAATCTTCCTCTACAATTCGTACTCTATCATTACTCATCAAGGAAATGTCTATTCCAGATTCTTTCCTTTCGCCTTCTTTTATTGACCCATGTGTTCTGAAAGCCTCTTTATGAATATATATAAGAGCCTTACTGTTTAATTCCATAAAAGCCTTGGTGCCTCCGCCATGATCGTAATGTCCATGGGATAGAATCATCATATCCACATCCTCGAGCTTAACTCCCAATTTCTCGGCATTTCTTATGAATTTGTCAGTTTCACCCGCATCAAACAGTATTTTTCTTTCTCCGATTTCAATATACATACTTAGTCCGTGTTCGGTTTCGTAATCCTCTGATACTGATCGATTTTCTATAAGCGTTTTTATAATCAATCTGCTCACTCCCTTCAATATATAGTTTTTACCCTAATAAGATTTGTTCTATACATAACAGTTGCCATATATTGACTTTTACAATAGATAACAGTAAAGTAAATATATGAGAGGATGGTGTTATAGTTGTTGAATACAATGAAAAGAAAACTTGATGAAGGAAAAAATGTTCTTGGTACTTTTTTTGAGCTTGGAAGCGAAGAGGTTGTGGAATCACTAGGCTATACTGGTCTTGACTTTATTATCGTTGATACCGAGCACGGACCCTATAATCCTGAAACTACAGCTAGATTTACAAGGGCTGCCGAGGTAGTACAGCTTACAACACTAGTCAGGGTAACTGATATTTCAAGACCTTCCATGCTTAGGAATCTTGATATTGGAGCAAAGGGCCTTATTGTCCCTTGTGTTGAAACTGTTGATGAGGTAAAAAAACTTGTAGAGTGGTCTAAATATACACCTGTTGGAAAAAGAGGTTATTTCAAGGCAAGATCAGCAGGGTATGGTGAAAAGGATTTTGCGAAGGTTCTGACTGAATACTTCCAAACCTGTAACAGAGAAACCTTACTTATACCCCAATGTGAGACAGTTGGCTGTCTAGAAAACATTGAAGAGATTATGTCCATTGAAGGAGTAGACGGAATCTTTGTTGGCCCATTTGACTTGTCAATCGGTCTGGGAATTCCAGCTCAATTTGACAATCCCAAATTTAAGGCAGCACTGGATAGAATTTTAAAAGCAGCCAAGGACAATAACAAATATTCCTTTATATTCTCAACAGATACAGCTTCGGCAAGAAATATGTTTGAAATGGGCTATCAAGGAGTTGCAGTTGGAATGGATGCAGGTTTTCTCATTGCCTCTGTCAAGTCTGCAGTAAATGAAATTATGGAATAAGAAGAAGGATGAATCCTTAAACAAAGGATTCATCCTTCTTCTACATTTCTCCAGTCCACTAAATCAATCCTGTAGATACTTCTTCAAAGCTTCTTGATCCTTGATAATCAATCCTCTTTCTCCGGCGAGAGTTTCAAGGTGATGAGTGAATTCATGCACAAGAGTATGCTCAAGATGATTCTTTAACTCTTCTTCAGATATATTCCTAAACACCCGTTTAAATGAACCATAATATATGCGTATATGGCTTCCTGTGATGCTTTTATGATACTCTCCCATTACATAGAGTCTTCTATCATTTCTACTTTGTGGATGATACTTATGTTGAGGAAGTAGAACAACTCCTTCATTTAGTTTATTGAAAAACTCAAGGGGAAGAGTTTCTGCTATTTCATCCAGAATCTGGTGAACTAGTTCAATATCAGGAAATCCATCCATATTACCAACTCCCACAAAAAATTAAAGGGGCAAGATGCCCCCTGATCTTAAAGATTTGATCCGCTTGATCCAAGTACGTTCTTGATTTTATGCTGTACCATTCCCTTGATCGCTGATCTGGCTGGTCCAAGATACTTTCTTGGGTCGAATTCTGATGGATTCTCCACTAAGAATTGTCTTATCGCAGCTGTCATGGCAAGTCTAAGATCTGTATCAATATTTATCTTGGCTACATTCATCTTGGCTGCCCTTCTTAACATTTCCTCGGGGACTCCCTGTGCTCCTGGGATATCTCCACCATACTTGTTGCAAAGCGCTACAAACTCAGGCAACACTGTTGACGCTCCGTGTAGAACCAAATTCGTGTTTGGCATAAGCTTTCCAATTTCCTCAAGTCTGGCAAAATCAAGTTTTGGTTCGCCCTTAAATTTATATGCACCATGGCTTGTTCCTATTGCAACCGCCAGTGAGTCAATACCTGTTCTCTTAACAAATTCTACAGCCTCTTCTGGATCCGTGTATGTTGCATCTTCCTTGGATACATTGATTGCATCCTCTACTCCAGCTAATTTCCCTAGCTCGGCTTCAACAACTACTCCTCTTGCGTGCGCATAGTCTACAACTTCCTTGGTAATTCTTACATTCTCCTCAAATGAATAATGTGATGCGTCAATCATAACTGATGTAAAACCATCGTCAATACATTGCTTAACTATGTCTAAATCCTCACCATGATCCAAGTGAAGCACTATGTCAAGATTACTGTCTTGAATTGCAGCTTCAACAAGTTTTACCAGGTATATTGAATTTGCGTATTTTCTAGCACCGGCTGAAACCTGAAGTATCAACGCTGATTTTTCTTCCTTGGCAGCATCTACTATACCCTGGATAATCTCCATATTGTTTACATTGAAGGCACCAATTGCATAGCCTCCCTCCTGTGCTTTTCTGAACATTTCAGTTGATGTTACTAGTCCCATACATATCTCCCCTTTATGTTTATTCTGCTGCTAAATACTCTACTTTTTAGTATACCCTAATCTACCCCTGTTTAATTAGAGAAATGTCGTGTTCAAGCAAATAGTCTCTTATCTGCTGTATCTTTTAATCTCCTTTGCTGGATCTTGAACCTCGTATTCAAGTGCAAGCACAGGATCAATCCCCTCATTTTCTAGGATTCTTAAAACATTCCTGATTTTCTCATCAGTTGGAACCAGGTGCTGATCTTCCATTCCATTGTTTCCATGAATATGGAGATACTCAATTTTTTCTCCAAGTATATGAACCCATTCAGACAACGATGAATGACCAATGTTCATATGACCAATATCAAGGTTTATCGCAATTCTATCCTGTCCAATATGGTCGATCAGTTCTTTTAGCATGTATGGTGACTCTTCAAATACGTTTTCAATAACTACCTTTCCTTTATATGGTGTCATTTCCATTATTGCCTTCCAAAAAGCTGCTGCCTGCCTGTTATTAAGTTCCCTTAAAAAGGACTGATTGAGATAAGGGTTAATCTGACTGTGAAAAACCACAAATTGAACATCCAGCTCGTGAGCAATTTGGAGAGTCCTCCTATATTTTAGCTGACTGATTCTTCTTATGTCCTTGTCAGGACTTGAGGGTTTGAGGTCGAGGAATGGTCCGTGCAAAGACTTTATACCTGTAAGCTCAGGGAGTTCTTCGCTGTAATCATGGACCAGCTTTTCAATCTGATCCTCTGATAGATTTGGCTCCACAAAATCCTGTAATTCCACACCGCAGCCAGCCTTGTTAAACTCATTTACATCCAGCTCTTCTATTGTACTGATGCAATTTACAATTCTTCTACTCATTTTAACCTCCTTGTCTATTTGTGGTTAAGCTTCTTTATATATTTGTAGTCCTGGTCTACTGAAATTACAGTAATACTGCCATTTTCAGCTCTGAATCTGTAAAAGTGTTCGGAATTACCAATTACCCAGCTGCAGGCCAGTCTTATTATTCCCTCATGGGTTACAACCAAGGCATTCTCATTTCTATCGATAAGATCTTCCATAAAGCTTTCCACTCTCTTATATGTGTCTGCGATGTTTTCACCTTCTGGTATTGTGTAATTTAACGAGTCCTCCATCCATAACCTTGTCTCTTCAGGATACTCTTTCTGGTACTCCTGGAAAGTAAGCCCTGCAAAGATTCCAAAGTTCATCTCTCTTACCCTGTCATCCTCTTCTCCTTCGAGACCAAGATATGAAAGTGTCTGAAGTGTCCTTTTCAATGGGCTTACATAAACCTTTGAAAAATCATATCTCTCAAGCATGGTTCTAGTATTCTTGATTTGTTCGATACCTTCTTCTGTAAGGGTTATAAAGTCCCTGCTAAATCTCTTCTCCAGATTATCATGAGATTCCCCATGTCTAACAAATATTATATCCATATAGTCACTCCCCAAAATATTATAAGTGATGCTACCTCACACATCTCAATAATCGCTCCGTAAACATCTCCTGTCAATCCATCTATCTTTTTATATGACCATAGCGTCATTGCCTCGCCAACAACCAAGCTCCCTACAAGTGGCAACATATACCACGGATTTATAAATATTATTATCCCAATGTAAATTACTCCAGCCATAAAAATATTTTTGCCTGCAACTGAACTTTTAAACAGGACTCCCAATCCATCTTCCCTTGCATTCTTCTTTGAAAGAATCACATATCCTGCAACAAGTCTTGCATTGGCAAGTGATAGTGGTATTCCAACCCACGTACTGGCTGGCAACTCATAGACTGCAACAAGCTTTGAAAGAATAAGAAATATCAAAGCTACGGCACCAAAGGCACCAAGTGTGCTGTCCTTCATTATCTCCATCACGCGATCTCTCTTTCTTCCCGAAAGGAATCCATCAAACGTATCAGCCAGACCATCCAGATGCAACCCTCCTGTGAATGCTGCAATTACGAGTATGGATAGAAGGGATCCAATGATTTTGCTGGTGCTGTGAAGCACAATGATGGGCAATGCAGCAATCCAGCCTATTATAAGTCCAATAAAAGGCAGGAAGAAAAGACTTCTTCCAATGTTTTTTTCATTGAAGGAAACCTCTTTGCCAACTGGTATTCTTGTAAAAAACTGAAATGCCAGAATCAATCCATCCATTATTTTAACCTCACTGGTATTCCACAGCTGACAAGGTAGACCTCATCCGACTTTTCAGCTACCCTTTGATTCAGTCTTCCCTGAATATCCCTGAATACCCTGCTGATATGATGCTCAGGTACAAGCGAATACCCAACCTCGTTTGTTACCATAATCAATGTATACCCTTTTTCTTCAACCGTTTCCATCAGGAGGAGAACCTCTTTGAATATCTTGTCTTCAACCTCTTTTTGCAGTTCAGAACTAATCTTTTCATCCCCTTCAAAAGCATCGGGGACGGTTCTTTTTGCTTTATAGGTCATGTCAAACATTATGTTTGATGTCAAAACTGTAAGACAATCCAAAAGATAATGTTTTTCATCTTCCACAGCCTCTGCCAGATTGTAATTTCCTTCGAAGGTTCTCCAACAATCTGGTCTGTTTTCCCTGTGGTGTCCTACCCGATCCTTCATTTCATCATCTTCTACTCTTGCAGTTGCAATGTAGACCACATCATTTTTATTATGAAACTGTTTTTCGGCAAAGGAGCTTTTTCCACTTCTAGCTCCCCCAACTACCATTTTTATCATTTTATTCACCACTTTTTCTCAATATTTCACTCATATCTATCTTATCACAGTGATAATAGAGCTGGAACCCACAGTTAACAGATTTTTTTGTTGCCTAACGTATATTTGATGCACTTTTAGGGTAAAACTAATACAAGACCAATTAAGGAGGTAATGCTATGCACAAAAAATTATTTATCCCAGGACCTGTTGATGTACTACCAGATGTCCTGGAGAAGATGGCAACACCACAAATAGGCCACCGAACAAAGGAGGCTTCCGACCTTCAAAGAGGAATCTCAGAGAAACTTCAGAAGGTCTTTTATACTGAGAACCAGATCCTTCTTTCAACGAGTTCAGGAAGTGGACTTATGGAAGGGGCAATCAGGTCCTTAACTAGAAAGAGGGCTGCTGTTTTTTCAGTGGGTGCTTTCGGTGACAGATGGTATAAAATGGCTACTTCAAACAATGTACCTGTAGATTTGTTCAAATCAGAGCTAGGTGAACCAACAACTGTTGAAATGGTTGATGAAGCATTGGCCACAGGGAAATACGACGTTATTACCGTGACACACAATGAAACCTCTACGGGAGTTATGAACCCTACAAAGGAAATCGGAGCATTATTGCAGGATAAGTATCCTGATGTTCTCTATCTTGTGGATACAGTTAGCTCCATGGGAGGCGTAAAGATTGAATCAGATGCCTGGGGAATGGATGTTGTAATAACATCGACTCAAAAGGCACTGGGATTGCCAGCTGGTCTAGCAATATGCTCAGTTTCTGAAAGAGCTATTGAAGCAGGCCGTGAGGTTCCAAACAGAGGATTGTATCTGGATCTGGTTTCATTATATGACACAGTCAAGAAAAAAGACCATCAATATCCTTCCACCCCTTCCCTATCACACATGTTTGCTCTTGATTATCAACTGGACAGGATTCTTGAAGAAGGTCTTGAAAGCAGATATAAGAGACACAACGAAATGGCTGAGCTTGTCAGAGATTGGGCAAGAAAGAACTTTGAAATTTTTGTAAAGGATGAAAAGTATCTTTCACAAACTCTTACCACTATTAAAAACACTCGCGAAATCAGTGTTGGAGACCTAAACAAAGAACTTGCCAACAGAGGATTTATGATTTCTAACGGTTACGGTGACCTGAAGAACCTTACCTTCAGAATATCCCATATGGCAGACTATACCATGGATGATGTCAGAGATCTTCTCTCCACCATCGATGATATACTCGGACTTTAGAGAGGTGATTCTATGTTGAAAATATTAGCTACTGACGGCATTGACAAATCAGCCGTTAAAGAACTTGAAGCATTGGGCCATGAGGTCCACGAGCAGTTCTATGAGCCTGAGGAGCTCAAGGAAGCTCTGAAAAACTATGATGTTGTTGTTGTAAGATCTGCTACCAAGGTTAGGGAACCAATTATTGATGCAGCTGCCGAAGGCGGAAAGCTGAAGTTGATAATCAGAGCTGGAGTCGGCGTCGATAATATTGATGTTAAATATGCTGAGGGTAAAGGAATTAAAGTAAGAAATACACCAAACTCAAGCAGTGCATCTGTTGCTGAGCTTGTTCTGGCACATATGCTGGCCCTTGCAAGATTTGTTGGTATCTCAAACGTTACCATGAGAAATGGTGAATGGAACAAAAAGAAATACAAGGGAATAGAACTGGCTGGAAAGACACTTGGCCTGATTGGATTTGGTAGAATATCCAGAGAACTTGCTCAAAAAGCAAGCGTACTGGGGATGAAAATAGTCTATACCAACAGAAGTGGTGCTAAAGATGAGTATCCGGAGTTTAATTTTATGGAACTCGACGAACTCCTCAAAAACTCAGATTTTGTATCAATTCACACCCCTGCAATGAAAGATGGAAAAGCACTGATGGATAGCGAAAAGATTTCATTGATGAAAGACGGCTCCTACCTTATAAACTGTGCACGGGGTGGAGTTGTGGACGAGGCTGCGCTATTGGACGCTCTTAAGTCTGGAAAACTTGCTGGAGCGGGAATTGATGTTTTCCAGGAAGAACCCACTAAGAACAAGGAGTTGTTAGACCATCCGAATGTATCTGTTACACCACATATAGGTGGATCAACAAGTGAAGCACAAATGAGAATCGGCGAAGAAGTAATTGAAGTAATTAAAAGTCTTTAGAGGAGGAATGCAAATGGCCGTACTGAAACCGTTCAAGGCACACAGACCCACACCGAAGCTTGCTGACAAGGTAGCTGCTCTGCCCTATGATGTTATGAATAGCAAGGAAGCAAGAGAAGTTGTAAAAGACAATCCCTACTCCTTCCTACATGTTGATAAATCAGAGGTAGACCTTCCAGATGATATTGATATACACGATGAAAAAGTATATGAACAAGCAAGAGATAATCTTTCGAAGATGATTAAAGATAAAGTTTTTATTCAGGATGAAGAAGACAGCTTGTATATTTACAAGCAGATTATGGATGGTAGAGCTCAGGTGGGACTTGTTGGTACAACCTCCATCGATGATTATCTAAACGACATAATTAAGAAACACGAGTATACAAGAGCTGACAAGGAGCTCGACAGAATCAACCACGTAGATTATACAAATGCAAATACGGGCCCAATCTTCCTCACCTATAGAAGCAAGGATGAAGTCAATCAAATTATTGCAAGTTGGATGAAGGAAAACGATCCAATATACGATTTCCAATCCGATGATGATATTACTCATACGATATGGAAAATAGATGACAAATCAAAAATTGAAGAACTTGTATCTCTTTTTGGTTCAGTTGACTATCTTTATATAGCTGATGGACATCACAGAACTGCTTCAGCTGTAAAGGTCGGTTTAAAGCGTAGAGAAGAGTTACCTAAATACGATGGAACTGAGGAATTCAATTTCTTCCTCTCTGTCCTCTTCCCTGACAAGGATCTGTATATAATGGATTATAACCGTGTAGTAAGAGATCTTAATGAATATTCCGCAGCAGAGTTTATTGAGCTTTTAAAGGAGCAATTCGATGTTGATGAATATACAAAGGACGGCCAGTATAAACCAACTGAGAAGCATACTTTTGGTATGTTCCTTGATGACAAATGGTATGTTTTGAAGGCTAAGGAAGGATCTTTTGATAAGGATTCTCCAGTAGACCGACTCGATGTATCAATTCTTCAAAAAAATGTTCTGACACCTCTTCTTGGCATATTGGATCCAAGGGTTGATGAAAGAATAGACTTTGTTGGAGGAATCAGAGGACTTGCTGAGCTTGAAGAAAGAGTATTCAATGGTATGAGGGTAGCATTTTCAATGTATCCAACAAGCATTGAAGACCTAATGGCGATTGCCGATGCAGGAGAAGTTATGCCTCCTAAATCCACATGGTTTGAGCCTAAATTAAGGAGTGGACTATTTGTCCATACACTGGATTAAATTGACCGGCCTGGTAGATTACCAGGCCTTTTCAATGTCTTATCCCATTGACATAATCGTCGCAAATATTGTATAAAGTATATGAGGTGAAAAATCTTGAAAATCAAAGCAATCATACTAATAACAACTATATTACTCACCATATTCACATATTCTTTTGGTACACTTGTTGAACCAGGTCAATCAATGGGAGAAATCAACTCAACGATTTCCCAGCTGAGTCAGGAGGAAATTGAGATTCTTGAATCCCTTTTCCTAATTCAACAAGAAGTCAGAGACCTTGAGATAACTGAAGAAAGAACTACCCGGGAAATTGAAGAACTATCAGTCAAGATTGAAAATATTGAAGATGATATCGTAAATCTTGAAGGGTCGTATAATGACAACCTGGATATTATGGAAGAAGTACTACGGTCCTACCAAAGAAAGGGTCCTCTTTCAAACCTTCAGCTTGTTTTAAGCTCAGATAACCTTTCCATTCTGCTTAAAAGAATAAACAGCATTAGGGATCTTTCGAGAAATACCAATGACTTGCTGTTAACTATAGAAAGTGAAAAGCAAGAACTTTCCCTTGTAAAGGCAACTCTGGATGAGAATTTAAAGGAAATTGAAAATAGGCGTGTTGAACTTAGAAGGACAATAGAAGAAAAATCTACAACAATAGCATTTCTTGAAGAAAGCCTTCAGGCACTTCAAGATGAGAAAGGGAGGTATGAAGGGTATCTCTCCCAACTGGACGATTCATGGAATGATGTAAAACCGATATTCCTTGAAACCATTCAAGGAATCACAGATACTGTTGAAAGTGGTGTTCTTCCTGAATCAATGCTAAATGTAAGAATAAGCTTCTCAGGTATAAGCGGTAAGATTTTTGATGAAGAATTAAACCAGGAATTATCCAAAAGAAGCTACCCCACTGAGCCACAGCTATTATTCAATGAAGATTATGTCAGACTTGTAATGCCTGAGCTTAATCTCGATATAAGAGGCAATCTGATTATACTGGACAACAAGACACTTCGTTTTGAAATTACGGATGGCAAATATATGGGTCTTGCTCTTGAAAAGTCAGCTGTTATGGATCTTTTTGATTTTGGTTATTTGGATCTTAAGTTTCATAGACTTCTTGGAAACAATACTATTCGTTCAATAAATCTTCAGGATGGATACATGGACCTGCAGATACGACCATCTTTATTTTAAAGGAGAGATTCGATGATAACGACTAAAAATTTAAGTCTCAGATACAAGGATGGAACCTTCGGTCTTGAGGATGTAAATATTTCAATTCCGCCAGGAGAAATCGTATATATAACTGGTCAAAGCGGTTCCGGTAAGACAAGTCTCATAAAGCTACTACTGGGAATGGAAAAACCTTCATCTGGCGAACTCTTTGTACTTGGAAATTCGATGGATAGAATTACTGACAAAGAACTGCAAATTCTCAGACAGCAGATTGGACCAGTTTTCCAGGACTTCAAGCTTCTGGATGGTAGAACTGTAAATGAAAATGTTCTTGTTGGAATGAGGTTTCTACAGATAAAGAAGGAAGATATGTATGAAAGATCGCTTAAAGCGTTGGAAAAGGTTGGTCTGTCTCATAAAGTCCATTCATCAGTCGAGAATCTCTCCTATGGTGAAAGACAAAGGGTTGCCATTGCGCGATCTGTGGCAAGAAATCCAAAGCTGATTATTGCAGATGAGCCCACGGGAAATCTGGACAAGAAGAACTCGGTACTGATTCTTGAGCTTCTTAAGTCCTTCAGGAGTCCAGACACGACTGTTATTATAACAACCCATGCCACACATCTGATACAAGATGAGAAGGATTGCATACACATCCAGGTGGATGATGGCAAGATGACAATCAAGGAGGTGCCTCATGGGAACTAGACCCAGCAATGCAGGTTATTATTTAAAGGAAGTTAAAACTCTGGTTAAGAGAGATATCTCCTCAAATCTCCTGTCGGTTTTGAGCCTGGCATTTATCTTTTTTATTCTTGCGCTTGTATTTTCATTGGGTCTTGGGTCAGATTATATGATAACTCAGATTGAAGATCAGGCTGAAATAAGTATATACTATGAAGAAAACGCTTCTGTTCCTCTATTGATAAAGGAATTGGAAGCTATTGAAGGAGTCATAGATGTTACTCCGGTGGATGAAGAAACTGCTAGAGAACAAATGATTCACGTCCTTGGAAGTGAATCAAGAATAGTGGAGCTCTTTGACCATAATCCCTTTAGCGCTTACCTGGATGTAGGCATCCAGATAGAATCCGTTGATAAAATATCAGAAGAAGCTGCTCTATTAAGTGGTGTTGAGCTAGTTAGAGACAATAAGGAGGTTCTTCAGAAACTTCAAGAAATTTCCGGATTAATAAGGATTATTGGCATATTTATACTTGTTTCTGTCTCAATTGCTACTCTTGTAATAACCTCACACCTAATCAGACAAGGTGTTTACCTAAATAGAGACTCAATTGGAACCCTGAAGCTGCTTGGCGCACCTGACCAATTTGTATATATGCCATTTCTTGTGAACGGAATGTTGATGTCACTGCTGGCAGGACTGCTTTCACTGATCATGACTTATTTTTCAACAAGGTATCTGTACAGCCAGCTTTCAGGCAGTCTTCCATTTATTGTACTTCCCGATTTTGCAGATCATATGATGACACTTGTCATTTTCACTCTTTCTCTGTCAGTCATCCTAGGAATATTTGGTGGACTAATGGGAATAAAATCAACCAAGCCAAAAAACAACTAAGGGGGCTGTCGGGAAATAGCCCCATAAAAAGAATCAGTACACTCTTAACCGAGAATACTGATTCTTTCACTTTTTTTGCAAAAAAAAGGAAAAAGATGGCCAATTGCAGCCATCTTACTCCCCGCTATAGTGTATACTATAACTATCATGAACAATACCTATTATACCCAATTTTTTGAAATAGGGCAACAGGCAATAAACTTTAATCTGTATCAAATAG
>JAGXFX010000021.1 GCA_024637045.1 Soehngenia sp. | reverse complement strand
TTTGCTCAACATACCGGATATCTTCCTGCATTTTTTTCTTAAGTTCATCAATTGAATCAAATTTTTTCTCTGGCCTTACATATTCCAGGAAGAATATCTCAATTTCTTTTCCGTAAATCTGACTATCAAAACCAATAATATGATTTTCAATTTTTAAATCTACTTCATCAAAAGTAGGATTAACACCAATATTTGTTGCACTAGGATATGCTTTGTCTTCAATTACTGTATATGTCATGTATATACCTTTTTTTGGTATAACATACTTGTCTTTTGGTTTGATGTTGGCAGTTGGAACGCCGAGTTTTTTACCCAAACCTTTACCGTGAATTACCTCACCAATAATGGCAAAAGGTCTCCCAAGTAATTTGTTGGCCTCAATGATCTCTCCATCTGTCAAATGCTCTCGGATTAGGGTGCTGCTGACTAAAATATCATTGTGATAAACAGGTTGGATTATCTGAGTATCTATTCCAAGCTCATTACTAAGAGCCAGCAACTGTTCCACATCTCCCTTGGCTTTGTGACCAAACCTATAGTCAGGACCAACTGTAATTGCTCTACAATTCAACTTCTCATAAAGAAGAGTGCTTACGAAATCTCTTGGACTAAGGGTCATAACTTCGTCATCAAACCTCATAGTATAAAGAGTTTTCACACCAAGCTTTTCAAGAAATTTATTCTTTTGAGAATTGCTGTTAATCAGCCTCGGACCATTTTTAAAAACAAAAGACTTTGTATGGTTCTCAAATATCATCATAGAAGGTCTTAATTCAGCCTTATCAGCGGTTTCAATCATTGATAATATTAGTTTTTGGTGACCAATATGAACACCATCAAAATTCCCAAGAGCCAGGGACGTTTCAAATCTCGTCTCGTTTGTATTGTCAATTCGTACAATTTCCATTATCTCACCTGATCAGTACCTTTTCCATTTTCAGTGTTATTCTGTCATTCACTTCAGCAAGTTTTCCTATACCGATAAACATATTTGAAACATACACTCTAAGCAGTTGATTAACAGTTGCTTTAGAAGAGTTATCAATATCAACTCTGACTCCATTGGTCAGAGGCTTGTAGTATGAACTATCCAGATAAATATCCTCCATAAAAAGAATCGCTTTGTCTATTGGCTGTATTATTTTAATGATATCATCAAGACTCATGTTGTTGAGAGTGTCCATGCCATATGAGTTTTCTATCTTGAAGTTACCTACTCCCACTCTGAGCAAATATGACATATGTCCGTAGGTTCTCAATTTTTCGCCTAGATCATTGCAAATTGTTCTGATGTAAGTTCCTTTGGAGCATTTGGTGTAGAAGATAATATTTCTGTTGTCCTTGTTGTGGAGAATTTGAATATCCTTGATGTTTATTTTCCTAGGTTCTCTTTCGACTTCTATTCCAATCCTTGCAAGCTCATAAAGTTTCTTTCCGCCTATTTTTTTAGCCGAATACATAGGAGGAATCTGGTCTATGCGGCCTTTAAAAGATTGCAGTGCATCTTCTATCTCATCCAAAGTTACAACCTTGTCTGAAGTATGGGTTACATTGCCCGTGCTATCCTGTGAATCAGAAGCCGCACCCAATGTCAGCTCAGCAATATATTCCTTGTCGACTGCAAGTAGGTATTCTGAAATTTTCGTCCCTTTACCTATACAAATAGGAAGCACACCTGTTGCCATTGGGTCCAGGGTACCTGTATGCCCAACCTTTTTCGTGCCCAGAAGTCTCCTAAAATAGGATACTGCATCATGGGAAGTCATCCCAGCAGGTTTGAAAAAATTAATTATTCCATCCATACTATCACCCTGCTTATCTATAAATATTTATTAATTTCAGCTACCAATCTTTTTTCAGCATTATCTAGTGAGTCCTCAACAGTTGCCCCAGAAGCTCTGTTATGACCGCCACCACTGAATGCTTGGCAGACTTTATTGGCATCAACTTCATTTTTTGTTCTCAAACTTATTTTTATAATACTTTCATTAATTTCTTTAAGAAGGCATGCTGCCTCAACTGATTCAGTATCTCTAATAAATTCAACTATTCCATCAGTATCATCCATTGATGTCTCAGTTTCATCAAGCATTTTTTTTGATACTTTGACAACACCGATTTTATTATTGTTGTAGAATACAATCTGTGATACAGCTTTGACAAATAGCTTCGTTCTAGCAAGACTTCGTCTCTGGTAGAGACTTCTGTTGATACTGTAAGAATCAATTCCATAATCATATAGTTTTGCAACTGTCTCATGAGTGCTTCCAGTTACACCCTGATAGGTGAATCTACCAGTATCTGTGCTCATTGCTACGTATATCAAGGAAGCGATAATGTTGTCTATGGGCATTTCCAGTTCTACCAAGATATTGAATAAAATTTCACCAGTTGAGGACAAGTCTGGAAGCACAATGTTTATGTCTCCAAATTGTGTATTACTTACATGATGGTCAATATTGGCAATTATTTTAGACTTCTCAAGTAAAAATTTATTTTCACCCAGTCTATCTTCATCACTGCTGTCCAAGACCATTAAAAGATCAATTTCATCTATACTATCATCAATCGTTTCCAGTTTTTCGATCCCAGGTAAAAACTCATAATCTTCAGGTATTATGTCTGCTTTGACATACACAACATCTTTTCCCATTTTCTCAAGTGAAAGCGCCATTGCCAAGAGAGAACCGAGATTATCTCCGTCAGGACTCTTGTGGGATACAACAGCTACTCTCTTGCAATTTTTTATGGCTTCTCTTAAAAACTCTACATTACTCTTTGTCATCATTTTCAGAGGCCTCCCTTGAGTTTCGGTTTACCTCCTCGATAAGTTTGGTCATATAGAGTGCTTTTTCTATACTTTCATCAAGTTCGAACAGTGGCTCTGGGACATGTCTAAGATCTATTCTGCTACCAATTTCTTTTCTTACAAACCCCTTGGCGCTCTGTAGTCCCTCAATAGTACTTGCCTTATCCTCTTCACTACCAAGTACTGATATATAGATTTTTGCAAATCTTAAATCCTTAGTTACGCTTACTTTATTTACACTTGGCATTCCACTTATTCTTGGATCTTTGATCTCATTTTGAATTAGGTCGGATACTACTTTTTTTACTTCTTCTGAAATTCGATTAATTCTTTTTTCATTCATTTGTCACACCCCTAATCTCTTTTAACTTCCTTAAGAACATATGCCTCAAGATTGTCCCCTTCTTTTATATCGTTATAATTATCAAGACCTAAGCCTGCTTCGAAACCTGTAAGAACTTCTCTAGCATCATCTTTGAATCTCTTTAGGGAAGACACAGATCCATCAAATACAACAACATCATCTCTAAGAAGTCTGATATTGGCATTTCTTGTTATCTTGCCGCTCAATACATATATTCCGGCTATACTGTTTCCGTTTGGCAGTCTGAATGTAGCTCTTATCTGCGCTCTACCAAGAATTTCTTCTACAATCTTTGGAGCATGCATTCCTTTTACTGCTGCTTGTATGTCCTCAATCGCCTCATAGATTATTCTGTATGTTCTTATATCAACATCTTCATTTTTTGCAACCTCTATAGCATTAAGGTTTGGCCTTACATTGAAACCTATTACTATCGCATTAGAAGCAGATGCCAGCATAATATCACTTTCAGTGATTCCACCAACTCCACCGTGTATCAAATTAACTCGTACTTCCTCAGTATCTAATTTATTAAGTGATTGGCTTAGAGCTTCAATTGATCCCCTTACATCACCTTTAACAATTATGTTAAGATCTTTTATTTCACCCAGTTTGATTTTCTCAAAGAGGTCATCAAGTGAAACTTTGGAAGATTGTTTCATCTGTGCTTCTCTAATTGCATCTTTCCTCACACCTGCTAAGTTCCTTGCAGCTTTTTCGTTTTCTACTGCAAATAATAAGTCCCCAGCATTTGGAACTTCAGATAGTCCCAATATCACAACTGGCATTGAAGGAGTTGCTTTCTTGACGTTCTTACCTTTTTCATCAAGCATAGCACGGATACGTCCAGTTGCAGTTCCAGATACAACCATATTCCCAACGTTCAACGTTCCTTTCTGAACAAGTACTGTAGCAAGAGGGCCTTTTCCTTTGTCAAGTTGAGCCTCTATTATTGTACCTACAGCTCTTCTGTCAGGATTAGCCTTTAATTCCTGCATATCTGCTACCAGAAGTATCATTTCAAGGAGATCTTCTATTCCAGTTCTTTTTATAGCAGATACTGGTACTATTATTGTATTTCCACCCCAATCCTCTGGTACAAGTCCATTGTCAGATAGTTCCTGTTTTACTCTGTCAGGGTTAGCATCAGGTTTATCCATTTTATTTATTGCTACTATGATTGGTACCCCTGCGGCCTTTGCATGAGAAATAGCTTCAACTGTTTGTGGCATTACACCATCATCAGCAGCTACTACAAGTATCGCAACGTCAGTAACACTTGCTCCTCTTGCTCTCATTGAAGTGAATGCCTCGTGACCTGGTGTATCCAGGAAGACAATTTTCTTATTGTTAATATTTACCGCATAAGCTCCAATATGCTGAGTAATTCCGCCAGCCTCTTTGTCTGTAACATTTGTATGTCTTATAGCATCAAGCAATGATGTTTTACCATGGTCAACGTGTCCCATTACAGTAACTACAGGTGGTTTAGGGAGCATATCTTCCGGTTCGTCATCATAATCCAAAAGATCAGCTTCTGTCTTTTCAACTTCTGGTTCCAATTCCTGAACTTCCACTCCAAAATCATCTGCTACGAGTGCTGCTATCTCGCTGTCTATAGCTTGATTCTGATTAACCATTACACCTAAGCCTATCAATTTTGTAATAATCTGCGATGCATTAACGCCAATCATTTCGGCCAGTTCTTTAACAATTACCTCTGATTCGATTTCTATAATCTTCTTTTCGATATTGGTTTCCTCTTTTTCTTTTGGAGTTTCTTCGATTTTCTGCTGTTTTTTCTTTGGTTTCTTATTCTTTGGTTTTTCTTCCTCGTCAATAAAATCTTCAGATTCATCATCAACCACGACTTTTTCTTCAGGATTTTCTTCTGTAAGCAAGTCCTTGATTAATTTTGCTTCTTCATCCTCGATGGAACTCATGTGACTATTGATCTTCAATTCAAGTCCTTCGATCTTTTCCATTAACTCTTTGCTTGTCATATTAAGTTCTTTTGCCAATTCATATATTCTAACTTTTGTCATACCTTGCACCTCCTGTTTGTTTAAGGTGATCCTTTATTTCTCTATGACTTTCTTTAATCCGGAGTAGACTTCTTCAGTTACTTCTGTTTGTAAGGCTCTCTGAAACTTCTTATTCTTAAAAGCCTCTTCAAAGCATTCAATGGTCGGACATATATAGGCTCCTCTGCCATTAGCCTTTCCGGTTAGATCAACACTCACTATGTTTTCCTTACTCTTCACAACTCTTACTAATTCCTTTTTTGGTTTCATCTCATTACAAGCAATACATTTTCTAAGTGGAATTTTTCTAGCACTCATATTATTCCTCCCATCTACTTTTCGTCTGATGAGTCAATTGAGACTTCATCTGATGATTCATCATATGACTCATCAGTGTGCTCATTGGATATTTCATCTGAATGCTCTTCAAGCGACTTTACTTTAAGCTCTTCAGCAGCAATTTTACTTTCATTTTCGATTGTTTGCTTGGCTGCAAACTCCTTATATTGCGTTTCAGACTTTATGTCAATTTTCCAGTTTGTCAATTTAGCTGCCAATCTGGCATTTTGACCCTCTTTACCTATAGCAAGTGAAAGTTGATAGTCAGGAACAACAACAATAGCTGACCGTTCTTTCTCATTAGGTATTACTTTTACAACTTTTGAAGGGCTTAAGCTATTCGCTATAAATTCAGCAGGTTCTTTACTCCATATTATAATATCAATCTTTTCACCATTTAATTCATCAACAATAGCTTTAACTCTCGCACCCTTGAATCCTACACAAGAACCTAAAGCATCGACATCTGGATTTTTTGAGAAAACGGCAATCTTAGTTCTGGAGCCTGCTTCTCTAGAGACCGAATAAATTTCAACAATTCCTTCTTCAATTTCAGGTACTTCCAGCTCAAACAATCTCTTTACCAGACCCGTATTTGCTCTGGAAAGGACAATCTGGGGACCTTTTGTAGTTTTTTTAACTTCAAGGATTAGAAGTTTTTTTCTCTCTCCTTGACTGTATTCTTCCCCATTAATTTGTTCTGATGGTGGGAGAATACCTTCAGTCTTTCCAAGATCGATATAGACATTGTTCTTTGCAATTCTTTGAATTTGCCCAGTAATAATTTCATTTTCTCTGTTAATAAAATCGTCAAATATTACATCTCTCTCTGCATCTTTAATTCTTTGAATTACTACCTGCTTTGCAGTTTGTGCAGCAATTCTTCCGAAATCCTTTGGTGTAATTCCAATCTTTACAACATCCCCAACTTCATAGTTGGCATTAATTTCCTTTGCTGCATTGAGTGAGATTTGTAAAGATTCATCTTCTACTTCATTATCTTCAACTACGTCTTTCGTTGCAAATACATCGACTTCTCCAGTATCGCGGTCCATTTCAACTAGAACATTTTGTGAAGATCCAAAATTCTTTTTATAACTGGATATCAAGGCTGACTCAAGTGCATCAAATATAATATCCTTAGAAATACCCTTTTCTCTTTCTATCTCTTCAAGGGCATTGATGAAATCAACATTCATCCTATAATTCCTCCTTAAAATTTAATGGTTAACCGGATTAATGAAACTGATTCTCTCGGTATTTTTACCATTTTATCTGCGGTTTTAAGTTCAACTGAATCTTTGTCATATGACTTTAGTATTCCTTCGTACTTCTTTATCCCATCCATTGCCTTGTAAAGACTTACTTCCACTTCATTTTCAAGATTCCGTTCCAAATCCTTATCTGTCTTCAAGGGTCTGTCAAGTCCAGGAGATGATACTTCAAGGTAATAAGCTTTCTGAATTATGTCCTCCTCATCAAGTCGGTTGCTAAACTTTTCGCTAACAATCTGGCAATCATCCAGATTTACTCCTCCTGGCTTGTGGATATAGACTCTCAGGTAAAAGTCTCCGCTCTCTTTTAAATACTCAACATCAACCAGTTCATAGTCTAACTCTGAAACAACTTCTTCACATATACTAGTAACACTGGTCATAAAATCCTTTTTACTCATCATACACCTCCATATCAGACTCCCTGACACAAACGAAGAGTGGGAAAAACCCACTCTTGCCGGAAATCACTCTAATTGTCTTAACTATTATAACATATTGAATAGATTAAATCAAATATTAAATAAGCTTATCTGATTGCTCTCAGGCAGAGAATCTAAACATCCGTGACCTTTTAGTGCATCTACAACAGGTCTTGTTGCTTTTCCTCTTCGTACAAGGTCTTCTATGGACATGAATGGCTTTGTTTCCCTTTCTTCAGCAATCTTTCTAGCTGCATTTTCGCCAACACCTTCAAGTGCCTTCAATGGTGGGATAATTCCTTTTTCATTAATAAGGAACTGATCACTGTGTGACTCATAAAGGTCTACTCTATCGAATTTATATCCTCTAGTGTACATTTCCAGAACAACTTCAAGTACTGTAAACTGATTTTTTTCCTTTGTAGTAGCGCCCATGCCCTTCTGTTCCAGTTCACTTAACTTCTGCCTTACCATACTCTCACCTTTAAGAATTAAATCTGCATCAAAGTCTGAAGACTTTGTAGTGAAATATGTTGCGTAAAATGCCTGCGGGTAATGAACTTTAAAATAGGCAATACGGAAACTCATGGTTACATAAGCAGCTGCATGAGCTTTCGGGAACATATACTTGATTCTCTTGCAGGACTCAATGTACCATTCAGGAATACCTAGATTTCTCATGGCATCTTCTTCATCAGGCTTAAGCCCTTTCCCTTTTCTTACATTCTCCATTATAAAAAATGATTGTTTTTTGTCTAGTCCAGCATTTATCAAAGACAACATTATATCCTCACGGGTAGATATTACTTCAGCCAATGGTGCTACTTTATTTTTGACTAATTCCTGCGCATTGTTTATCCATACATCAGTACCATGAGATAAACCACTTATTCTAACAAGTTCCGAAAAAGTAGTTGGTTTGGTTTCAATAAGCATCTGTCTGACAAATTTTGTCCCAAACTCAGGTATTCCGAGAGTTCCGACTGGACAACCAATTGCATCTGGATCTACACCTATTGATTTGGTACTTGTGAATAGTTCCATAGTATCTTTATCATCAAGTGGAATTCCTGTAGAATCAAAGCCTGTAATATCCTCTAGCATTCTGATTATACTTGGAACATCATGACCTAGTATATCCAGCTTAAGAATTCTACCGCTAATTGCATGATAGTCAAAATGGGTGGTTACAACACCTGATTTCTTGTCATCTGCTGGGTACTGAATTGGAGTAAAATCATGGATATCCTTGTAGTCGGGGACAATCATAACTCCTCCAGGATGCTGGCCAGAAGATCTTTTAATACCTGTACAACCTCTCAAAAGTCTATTTATTTCAGCCTGACTTACTGTGAGTTCTCTTTCCTCAAAGTATTTTTTGACAAATCCATATGCTGTTTTGTCAGCTATTGTTCCTATTGTACCTGCTCTAAAAACTTTTCCTTTACCAAAAAGTTCCTCGGTGTATTTGTGAGCTCTAGCTTGATACTCGCCAGCAAAGTTAAGGTCTATATCCGGCTCTTTATCTCCTTCAAAGCCAAGAAAAACCTCAAACGGGATATCTTGACCTTCTTTGATATACTTTGTACCGCATTCAGGACATTCTTTGTCTGGAAGGTCATAACCTGAAGCGATTGAACCGTCTGTAAAGAATTCATTTTTTCTGCATGAAGGACAGATGTAGTGAGGTGGCAATGGATTGACCTCGGTAATCCCACTCATGGTTGCAGCGAATGAAGATCCAACTGAACCCCTTGAGCCTACCATATAACCATCTTCCATGGATTTCCAAACTAATTTCTGGGCGATAATATACATAACGGCATAGCCATTCTTTATAATTGAATCAAGTTCGCGCTCAAGTCTTGTTTTAACAAGTTCTGGAAGTGGACTTCCATATGTTTGTACAGCCTTATTAACTGTTATTTCTCTTAGTTCCTGATCAGCTCCCTCGATATGTGGTGGGAAAGTTCCTTCAGGAATAGGGATGCATTTTTCGATTGATGAATTAATCATACTTGGACCAGTTATGACTACTTCTCTAGCAATCTCTTGGCCCATATAGTCAAATTCTTCAATCATTTGCTCTGTAGTTCTAAAATACAATGGTGGCTGCTTGTCTGCATCCTGAAATTTTTGGCCGGACATTAGAATCCTTCTATATACCTCATCCTCAGGATCTAAAAAGTGAACATCACCAGTAGCAACAACAGGTTTGTTTAATTTTTTGCCAAGATTATAAATCAACATATTGATGGATTTCAACTCTTCATGGTTTTTGACTATTCCTTCCCGCACCATGTACTCGTTATTTCCCAATGGTTGAATTTCAAGATAATCATAGAATTGTGCAATTTCCCTAATCTCTTGATCAGTTTTATTTCTTATGATTGCTCTGTACAACTCACCTGCTTCACATGCACTTCCAATTATTAGATTCTTTCTGTAGTTTTCTATTAGTGATTTTGGCATCCTTGGTTTCCTATAGAAATAATTCATATGTGACTCTGATATTAATTTATATAAATCTTTAAGACCAGATTGATTTTTTGCAAGCAGAATCACATGGTGCATATCTCCTTTAGACGAATCAGCATTGCCTGTTAATCCATTGATATCTTCTAATTCTTCTAGATTTCTATCGAATAAAAGCTCTAAAATTTTTAAAAGTATATTCGCCGTGGCAACAGCATCATCAACAGCCCTATGATGATTCTTAAGTTCTACTTTCAGATGCTTGGCAACAAGATTGAGTTTGTGACTCTTCATTCCAGGAAACATTGCTCTGGATAGCTCCAGGGTATCCAGCACTGGATTTTGCAAGAAAATATCTATACCTTCATATGCTTCTCTAATGAATCCCATGTCAAATGATGAATTATGAGCAACTAGTACACTTCCTTCAATGAAATCATGAAATTGTGGAAGAACATTTTCTATAAAAGGCTTGTCCGAAACCATATCATCTGTTATGCCAGTTAACTTTGTTATTAATTCAGGTATTGGCATTTGAGGATTGATCAGTTGACTAAAGCTATCAACAATTTCACCATTTTGAATCTTTACTGCACCAATTTCAGTTATTCTATCATTTTTAGGAGACAATCCTGTCGTCTCAAGGTCAAACACTACAAAATTATCAATATTTCTTCCATCAAGATTTCCAGTTACTATTTCCTTTTTGTCATTAATCATATAGGCTTCCACACCATAAATAATTTTAATATCCTTACTCATCTCCATTGCATCTGGAAAAGCCTGAACAATTCCATGATCAGTTATTGCTATTGCATCATGTCCCCAATCTATCGCTCTCTGAATCAAGTCTTTGGTATGAGATACACCATCCATTGAGCTCATCTGTGTGTGAAGGTGTAATTCCACTCTTTTTTCATCGGACATATCTTTAATAATGGACTGTTCCTGTACTAGAAGAGACTTTAGCATAATAGTCAATTCTTTAGCGTAAGTGTCGTAGACAACATCACCACTTAAAAGTACATATGTCCCTTCATTGATATTAGTAGTAAAATCAACTGCCTGCTCCCCATTTAAAAATACTTTTGTTGAAATAGAATTAGTTCCGTCTGAAAGATAGAAAATCACTAAAGTTCTATTGTCTTTAATTGATTTTGTTTCCATCTGGAATATTTTACCTTCAATTGTTGCACTTCCTGTCTGCATGTCAATATTAATGATTGGAATAGATTCACTTTTTATTTTCTTGCCAAATGAGTAGTTTTTTGTTTTTGATTTTTTCTCATTTTTGTTGGCAGATTTCTTTATCATCATTTCCTTGAGAATTTTTCTTTCTTCAATTTCATTGTTGTAAAAGAATTTATCAGGCTCTTGTAAATCCATATAATCAACATTCAAAATCTTTCCAGTCGCTTTTTCAGTAATCTCAGTCAACTCATCCAAAAGGCCGTTTCTTGTTACAGATTGATACGGAAGATTTCCAGGTAAAACCAAGTTAATTATATCTCCCTCATTCAAAACAACATCCTCTAACCATGAAGAGCTAGAGGGAATGTGATTACGAATCTTTTTTTTGAATAAAGTCATAAGCCTGTCTTGATTCATGGAGTTGTTATTCTCTGAATACTGAATACTAATGCTTATTCCCTGAAATTTATTTGCAAAAGCCATCTTTATAACTGCCTTGTCTTTTTTTGTAATCCAATAATCGTTTTCAATGGTTATGGTCATTTTCATTGAACTATTATCAAGGATAACAGATTCTATTCTCAAATCCTCAATAAAAGATGCAATTTGAGTTTCTTCAGGGAAAAGGGATTTGATTGTCTTGTTAACTTCTGTCATTTTTTTTCGCTCCTTCATCAAATCTAGAGTTCCTCTATCTCCTTGATAAGTTCCTCTAGGAGATTCTCTTCTGGTACTTTTCTTATAATTACTCCCTTCTTAAATATAAGCCCTTCTCCATTGCCTCCGGCTATTCCTATATCAGCTTCCCTGGCTTCACCAGGTCCATTGACGGCACAACCCATAACTGCTACTTTGATAGATTTATCCATGTGTTCCAATAACTTCTCAGCTTCCTGCGCAATGGTAATCAAATCTATGTGAGTACGGCTACAGGTTGGACATGATATAAATTCGATTCCATCTTTTCTTAGTCCAAGAGATTTTAAAATCTCCTTGCCTACCTTAACTTCATCTACAGGATCTCCAGTAAGAGAAACCCTTATTGTATCTCCTATTCCCATGGCAAGCAATGTACCAATACCAACAGATGATTTTATAGTTCCTCTCCAGGGTGTACCAGCTTCAGTTACTCCTAGATGTAGTGGGTAGTCACATCTTTCTGACATTAAAGAATATGATTTGATGGTCAATGGCACTGAACTAGCTTTTAATGAAATTTTCATATCATAAAACCCCATATTTTCCAATAGCCTTACTTGCTCCAATGCACTTTCAACCATAGACTCTTCATTTACTCCATTAAATTTCTCAAGGTATTCCTTCTTAACTGAACCTGAATTAACGCCTATTCTGATGGATATTTTTTCCGACTTGCATGCATTAACTATTTCCTTAACCTTACTGTCACTTCCGATGTTGCCAGGATTTATCCTTAAACCATCTATTCCTTGTCTGATGGATTCTATGGCAAGTTTGTAGTCAAACTGAATATCTGCTATTATTGGCATCTTAATATGCTTTTTTATCTCTTTTATCGCCTTGGCATCTTCTTTAGATGAAACTGCAGATCTAACTATATCACAGCCTGCTTCCTCCAGTTCTCTCATCTGTGCCAAAGTTCTTTCTACATTTGATGTAGGGGTGTTGGTCATGGATTGTATGCTAATTGGTGAGTTTCCACCAATAAATATATCCCCTACTCTTATTTTTCGTGTATCTTTTCTGTTCATATATAAGCCACCTTATAAAATTTCAAAGTTTATAAATTTTTTAAATAAAGTAATAATACTACACATCCTATTAGTACCTCATATGCTTTTATTCTGTTAGTATCTCATATATCCAATCAAAACAAGTTTATTCTTATTAAATCTTTGTAGGTAACAATCAGCATCAGAGATATCAAGAAAATAAATCCGATAAAATGAATAAACCCTTCTTTGTCTGCGTCTATGGGTTTCCCTCTAAATAATTCAATTAGGAGAAATACTATCTTACTTCCATCTAGGGCAGGTATTGGAAGCAGGTTAAAGAATCCAAGATTTATACTAATAAATCCAAGAATATACAGAACACTAACAAATCCCATACTGGCTGCATTACCTATTTCATTAATTACCCCTACAGGACCAGCAAGGTCATTTGTGGATACATTTCCTTGAAATAGCATTCCAAGGAACTGAAACATTAACTTTAGAAAGTACCAAGTTTCCTGGAATCCTGATTTTATAGCTGTGAATAATCCAGTATCGTATTCCGGAACTATTCCAATTACAACTCTGCCTTCATCTACGGTTGGCATTACCTCCATGGAGATTATCTCATTGTTTCTAGCTACTTGTACCTGAAGTAGTTCCTCAGGGCTTTGAGTGTTTATTGTGGTAACTATATCATCCCAGTTATTGATGGTAACACCTTCAATTTCAACAATTCTATCACCTGGAATAATTCCATATTCCTCTGCAGGACTTTCATCAATAACCTCGCCTATAGTAGTTGAGGGTACTCCTACGTTGAATGCTACTATCGAAAGGACTACTATCGCCAAGACAAAGTTCATTATGGCACCTGCTGTAATTACAGCTATTCTTGACCATACAGAAACATTTGAAAAACTTCTCGGATCATCAGAAGATTCATCTTCTCCTTCCATTTTAACGTATCCGCCAATGGGTAATGCTCTCAATGTATACTTGGTTTCACCCTTGGTTTTTTGTACAAGTTTCGGGCCCATACCAATAGCAAACTCATTAACTCTTATTCCTACCATTTTTGCAACTGTAAAATGGCCAGCCTCGTGAACAAGGACAACCAGTAAAAACACAAATATTGCAGCTAAAGCTGTTAACATTTTACTCCACCTCTATCTCTACATGAAAAAGTAATATGCATAATAATACACAATCGGTGCTGTGAATATTATACTGTCGAATCTGTCCATCATACCTCCGTGTCCCGGCATGATTTTCCCATAATCTTTTATTCCTGCTATCCTCTTTATTCTGGATGCTGTAAGGTCTCCCAACTGAGATACTATTGATCCTACCAAAGCTAGTATTCCTATGCTCCAGAGTGGGCTAAGATCAAATAAACTTGAATAAACCATTGTAACAAGTATGCTTCCTGCTATCCCTCCCAAAGCTCCTTCAACGGATTTTTTTGGGCTAATTTCAGGACATAGCTTTCTTTTCCCAAACTTACTACCCACCAGATAAGCAAACGTATCTGTCCCAAAGGCTATTAGAAATACTATCCAAAGATAATTGCTCCCATCCAAATATAAAATATGGAATAGCAAGTATGGTATGTAGAGAATCCCAATAACTGTAATTGCTGCGTCTCTTATATCCCTATCATTAAGCAAAACTGTTGCAGATAATGATGCAACTATACAAAGAGAGACAACCAATCCAATTGAAATTGTTTCACTATACTGTTCAATATAAAGCAGAACTGTTCCAACGTAACCAATTATTGAAATTGGTTTAGTTCCAATTTTAATAACAGCACTATAGAATTCCTTCAAGGCGATTATTGCAAGAGCCAAGAGGGCAAAGCTTAAATAGTGTCCTCCCAGAAGGAGAACCCCTACCAATAATGCTAGGCCTATTATGCCAGATATTAATCTCACTCCCAGGTCTCCCACTTAAACACCCCCAAATCTGCGGTTTCTTTTCTGATAATCTATTATAGCACTATAAAGGTCATCTCCGGTAAAATCTGGCCATAATACATCCGAAAACCATAATTCAGAATAAGCTGATTGATAAGTCAAAAAGTTACTTAGTCTAAGCTCACCACTTGGTCTGATTATAAGATCCGGCTCTGGTTGACCCTTTGTGTACAAATATTCTAGAATCACTTTATCATCAATTCCATCTACTGTTATGATACCCTTATTCACGTCTGTCAAAATATCTTTGATTGCCATAACTATTTCTTGCCTGCCACCATAATTTAAGGCAATATTCAATATCATTCCACTATTATTGGATGTTATGGAGATTGCCCTTTCAACTTCGTTTTTTGGTATTTCAGGTAATTGAGAAGTATCTCCAAGAACTTTTATCTTAATATTATTCTTATTTAAACGATCCAATTCTTTACGGATAAATATCACTAATAGATTCATAAGTGCGTCAACTTCCAAACGTGGGCGGTTCCAATTCTCAGTAGAAAATGCATACAATGTTAAATTGCCAATTCCAATTTCTTTACATGCTTCAACTATATGCACAACTTTCTTCATACCTTCCTGATGTCCAAAATGCCTGGGCAGTCCTCTTTTTTTTGCCCATCTTCCATTCCCATCCATTATGATTCCAATATGAATTGGTAGTCTATCCAAATCAAGGTCTTTTAGATTATTGCTGATCCATTCAGTCATTTCTTCCTCCATCAACAAAAACCCCTTCATAGAGAAGGGGTAAAATTATATTTCCATCAATTCTTCTTCTTTTTTGGCAGTTACTTCATCTATCATTGTGATGTACTTATCAGTAATCTTTTGCATCTCATCCTCTGCCTGTTTTCTATCATCCTCAGTCAATTCTTTTTCCTTCTCCATCTTCTTGATTTTATCGACTGCATCTCTTCTGGTATTTCTTATTGCAACCTTAGCATTCTCGCTATTCTTCTTTACAACTTTTATTAGATCTTTTCTTCTTTCTTCTGTAAGTTGTGGAATGACAAGACGAATTAGTTTACCATCGTTTGATGGATTTAAACCCAGGTCTGATTTCATGATTTCTTTTTCTATTAAAGGGATGAGTTTTGCATCCCATGGTTGTATTACAAGTAATCTTGGTTCAGGAGCAGATACACTTCCAACTTGCTTTAATGGGGTTATCTGACCGTAGTAATCAACGTTAATTCTGTCCAGCAGTGCAGGATTTGCTCTTCCAGCTCTAATGGCTGAAAGCTCCTCTTTGTAGACGGAAATTGTTTTTTCCATCTTCGATTCTGCTTCCTTGTGTACATCTAATTCCATAACTAATCCTCCTTTACGTGGGTTCCAATTTTTTTACCTAGTACAACATTAACAATATTGTCAGGATTGTCGATTCCAAATACTATCAATGGAATCTTATTATCCATACACAATGAAGTTGCTGTGGAGTCCATTATTCCAAGACCTAAGTTAAGTATATCAATATATTTTAAAGTGTCAAACTTTTTAGCCTCATTATTGAACTTTGGATCCGAGTCATAAACTCCATCTACGCCTTTTTTGGCGAGTAATATAACTTCTGCTTCTATTTCTGCAGCTCTTAATGCAGCTGTAGTATCTGTTGAGAAATACGGATTCCCAGTTCCTGCTCCAAAAATTACAACTCTTCCTTTTTCGAGATGTCTGATAGCTCTCCTTCTTATATAAGGTTCTGCAACCTGTCTCATTTCAATAGCAGACTGAACTCTTGTAATAACCTCAATATTTTCGAGGGCATCCTGTAAGGCTAGGGCGTTCATCATTGTTCCCAACATACCCATATAGTCGGACGTAGCTCTATCCATGTCTTCAGTTGAACGTCCTCGCCAGAAATTACCTCCACCAACTACTATGGCAACTTCTACACCAAAATCATTCAGTTTCTTAATTTCTGCCGCTATACTATTAACAGTTTCGGTATCAATTCCAGTTCCCTTGCCTCCTGCAAGCGCTTCACCGCTTAGCTTCAATACAACTCTCTTAAAAATAGATTTCATGGCTACACTCCTCGGAAAAAGTTTTAGAGAAAAGCATCCTACGATGCATTTTCGTAATAAAAGGAGAACAACTAGTGTTCTCCTTATTAACTACATGTTCATTTGCTTTGCTACTTCCTCAGCAAAGTTTTCTTCTTTCTTTTCAAGACCTTCTCCAACTTCATATCTGGCAAATCTTCTAATAACAATATTTTCACCAATTTTTGATATTTTGGATGCAAGTAAATCTTTTACTTTTACACTTGGGTCCTTAATAAAACTTTGGTCAAGCAGACAAATTTGTTCAAAGAATTTTTCCATTCTTCCTTCAACAATTTTCTCTGCAACTTGAGCTGGTTTGCCTTCGTTAACAACTTTATTCATCTGAATTTCACGCTCATGTGCAATTTCTTCTTCTGAAAGTTCTTCTCTTGACACAACCTTGGGATTAGCAGCTGCTACTTGCATTGCCATATCCTTAACAAATTCTTTGAATTCGTCATTTTTAGCAACGAAGTCAGTCTCTGAATTTACTTCAATTAGAACTCCAATTCTGCCACCATGAATATATGATTCAACAAGACCTTCTGATGCAATTCTTCCTGATTTCTTTGATGCTGAAGCCAGACCTTTTTCCCTTAGATAGTCTATTGCCTTTTCAACATCTCCGTTTGTTTCTTCTAGAGCTTTTTTACAATCCAGCATTCCAGCTGCTGTCTTGTTTCTTAATTCTTTTACTAAAGAAGCACTGATAGCCATAATATACCTCCTATATCATTAAAATGGTAAGGAATACAAGAAATCTGTAATCCTTACCTTAATCTTACTCTTCTGTGGATGCTACATTTTCCTCAGATTCGTTCTGCTCACCTTGTTTAGCTTCGATAACAGCATTAGCCATCGTCTCAGTCAAAAGTTTTACAGCTCTGATTGCATCATCATTACCAGGAATGATGTAGTCAATCTCGTCTGGATCACAGTTTGTATCGACTATGCCAATTACAGGAATTCCAAGTATATGTGCTTCCTGAACAGCAATTTTTTCTTTTCTTGGATCTACCACAAATAATACATCTGGTACTTTTTTCATGGTTTTAATTCCACCAAGAAATTTCTCAAGTCTTTCAGCTTCATGTCGAAGCTTGATAACTTCTTTCTTTGGAAGAACTTCAAATGTTCCATCTTCTTCCATTTTCTCAAGCAAATGCAATCTGTCAATTCTCTTTTTGATTGTCTTGTAATTTGTAAGCATACCTCCCAACCATCTCTGGTTAACGTAATGCATGCCACATCTCTTTGCTTCATTCTCAATTGCTTCCTGAGCTTGTTTCTTTGTTCCTACAAAAAGTGCTACTCCGCCATTTTCAACGATTTCTTTCATTACACTGTAAGCATCGTCTATCTTCTTGACAGTTTTTTGTAGGTCAATAATGTATATCCCGTTTCTTTCAGTAAAGATATACTGTGCCATCTTTGGATTCCATCTTCTTGTCTGGTGTCCAAAGTGTACACCTGCTTCCAATAGACTTTTCATTGATACTACTGACATACTTTCACCTCCATGTTTTTTCCCTCCACCTGCGTCAACTACCTTGGGACTCATTTGAGCACTACCCTCGATATCAACAAGTGTGTGTAATCACCATGATATTATAACATAATGTTACTACCATTACAATGTTTATTTCAAGTCTATACTACTGTACTCATAAACAGACACTCTGTACAGAGTGTCTGCAAATCTACCTTATATTAAGTTCATCCAATAATTTTTCGTTTAGAATCTTAATGTGTGTTCCCTTCATCCCCAGAGATCTTGACTCAATAACTCCAGCACTCTCAAACTTCCTCAAAGCATTTACAATAACAGATCTTGTTATTCCAACTCTGTCAGCAATCTTGCTTGCAACTAGTAGCCCTTCCATTCCATTCAACTCATGGAAGATATGCTCCATAGCCTCTTTCTCTGAATAAGAAAGGGTTCCTATTGCCATTTGGACAATAGATTTTTTTCTTGCATCTTCTTCAATTTCTTCAGTGGTAGCTCTTAGAATCTCCATTCCAACTACAGTTGCACTGTATTCACAAAGAATAAGGTCTTCAACGGTGAATTCCTTACCAAATCTTGCAACGAGAAGAGTGCCTAGTCTATTTCCACCTGAAATCATAGGAACTACGGTGGATATCTTGTCAGGATAATCACATTCTGAAACATTATCAAACACGCAATCCGTTACTTCCTTGATGTTTTCACTGGTTTCCATTACCTTAAGTAGTTCTTCGTTATACTTTTTGGGAAATCTTCTCTCTTTCACTACTTCTGAATTAATTATGTCACATTCAAATCCATCCGATAATGCATAACCCAATACTCGTCCTTTTCTGCTGGCAATATATACATTTGCCTCTAGGATATCGGATAAGATTTTACTTAGATCAGTAAATGATACAGGTTGTGGGCCGTAACTTTGTAAAGTCTTGTTAAGCCTTCTGGTTTTTTTCAACAAACTCTCCATATTTTCCTCCTACTAAATTATTTATTCTTAGAACAATTCTGAATATTCGCCATTTATATATAAGATACTACATTCAAGAGGAATTGTACAGTTGTTTTAATCAATTTTTTTAAATATTTTTACTATAGCCACAACTTGAATCAATACATTTTATTGTCGTCTTGCTTTTTGATTTCTTCATTATCATCGGACCATTACAATCCGGACATTTTTCCTTCACAGGTTCATCCCATGATACAAAGTCGCAATCAGGGTAATTATTGCACCCATAGAATATGCGACCTTTTTTAGATTTTTTCCTCACCACATCTCCACCACATGCAGGACAAGGTACATCTATTTTGTCTACAATAGGTTTTGTGTTCTTGCACTCAGGATAGCCTGGACACGCAAGAAACTTGCCGAATCGTCCATGCTTAACCACCATGTTCCTACCGCATTTTTCACAAAGTATATCACTTACTTCATCTTCAATCTCAATCTTATCTATTTCTTCCTCTGCTATCTTAAGCTCTTTTTTAAAGTCCTTGTAAAAATCTCTGACAACTTCTTTCCAGAATATATTCCCGGAAGCAATATTGTCCAACTCATCTTCAAGATTAGCGCTGAATTTTTCATTGACAACATGTTTAAAGTATTCTGTCAGAAGATCATTTACCAGTAAGCCTAATTCGGTTGGAAAAAAAGATTTTTTATCCAATACGACATAACCTCTTGAAAGTATTGTTGAAATTGTAGGTGAATAGGTACTTGGTCTTCCAATACCCAATTCCTCCATAAGCTTTATAAGAGAAGCTTCTGTAAATCTTGCAGGTGGTTGAGTGAAATTTTGCTTTGGCTCCAATTTTTCAAGTTCAAGAATATCATCTTTTGACATTGATGGAAGTGACATGTCTGAAATTTCCTCATCAGTGGTTGAATAAATTTTCAAAAATCCAGGAAAAAGCAACTGTGATCCAGTAGATCGGAATACATACTCTCCGTTCAATATTTTAACATTAAGAGTATTATAAAGGGCTTCCTTCATTTGGGAACCCATAAATCTACTCCATATCATCTTGTAGAGCTTATATTGGTCTTTGTTAAGGTAATCTTTAATTGTTTCAGGAGAATGATCTATATAAGTAGGTCTTATCCCTTCATGAGCATCCTGGGTCTCTTTCTTCGATTTATTGCTATAGCTTCTACCACCATTACTGAATTCCTCTCCAAAATATTTCTTGATATAATTTTTGGCAGACCCCATTGCTTCATTTGAAACTCTGGTTGAATCAGTTCTCATATATGTTATTAGGCCTGTTATTCCACCTTTTTTTAAATCAATTCCCTCATACAGCTGCTGCGCAACCATCATTGTTTTTTTCGTAGAAAACCCAAGTTTTTTTGAGGCATCCTGTTGCATTGTACTAGTTGTATAAGGTGGATAAGGATTTCTTTTCCTTTTGCCCTTCTTAACTTCATTTACAACAAAACTATTCAGTTTTAACCCTTTAAGAATTTTGTCTGATTCTTCCTTATTATTAATCTCTAGTTTTATATCCTTGCCATTCTTTTCAAAACCGTGAAAATTCGACTCAAAATGTTGATTGTCTTTATTTAGCAGTGCCTTTATAGTCCAATACTCTTTGGGATTGAACTCATCAATTTCCGATTCTCTATCACATATGAGTTTCACAGATACAGATTGAACTCTACCTGCACTTAAACCTTTTTTAATTTTTTTCCACAATAAAGGACTTATTTTATAACCTACAAGTCTGTCAAGTACTCTTCTGGCTTGCTGTGCATCCACCAAATTTTTATCCAAATTACGTGGATTCTTGATGGCATGCTTAATTCTTTCTTTAGTTATCTCATTGAACTCAACTCTATATCCATCACTCTCATCCAACCCGAGTATATATGCAAGATGCCATGATATGGCTTCTCCTTCTCTGTCAGGGTCAGTTGCAAGAAAAACTTTGTCTGCTTTCTTTGCTTCCTTTTTCAACTCTTTTATAAGAGGACCTTTACCTCTTATATTTATATAATCAGGTTCAAAATCGTTTTCAACCTCGACTCCAAGACGGCTTTTAGGAAGATCCCTTACATGGCCAACTGAAGCAACTACTTTATAGTTTCTCCCTAGAATTTTGCTTATAGTTTTTGCTTTAGCCGGTGACTCGACTATTACCAAATATTTCGACAATGACTACACCTCCGAAGCATTCCAAATACTATATAATAGTAAATATCCTGCTGCTCATTTCCTTGATTATTCCTTTCAACTCCAAAATAGTAAGAGTGCTAATCACAGTTTGTATATCCAATCTTGAATTCAAGACTATTAAATCGCTGTGAATGGGTCCTTCTTTTAGGTACTCAAGTACTTTTATTTCAGTTTCGCTTAAATCCATATTATCCTGTTTAGCAACAATTTTTGATTTTCGCAAGACCATTAGTTCCCTTACCTCTTCAAGTATATCATCCATGTCAAGTAGCAGTTTCGCACCATCCTTGATAAGAAGATTTGTTCCTTGACTATAAATACTGTTGATATTTCCCGGAAGAGCAAAAACTTCTTTTCCTTGTGCAAGAGCGTGATGGGCTGTTATTAGTGAACCTGATTTTTGTTGAGCCTCAACAACTATTACTCCAAGGCTCAAACCCGAGATAATCCTATTTCTCATTGGAAAATGAAAATTATAAGGTTGTGTACCTGGAGGAAACTCACTAATCAAGGATCCATTATTTATTACATCATCATACAGGTTTTTATTTGATTTTGGATATACCGTATCCAAACCATTCCCTAAAATACCAATGGTTCTGCCTCCATGTTCAAGTGCACTACGATGAGCAATGGTATCGATTCCAACCGCCATTCCACTGACTATTGTAACTCCCATCTGGACCAATTCTCTGGTGAATTTTTCTGCAGCCCACTTACCGTAGTGAGTTGCTTTTCTGGATCCTACTATTCCAATTGAAAGATGATCATTTGGATAGATTTCACCTTTCTTGTATAATACAACAGGTTTATCTGGTATTTGCAGAAGTTCTTTGGGAAAATCATCATCAAGAACCGTCATTACATCAATGTTCAATTTATCCAACTCATTAAAAAAACTCTCTATACTGATTTTATAATCTGATTTGTTTATTCTATTTAACGTGCTTTTGGTTAGCAAACCTAAACTATTTAATTCCATAGGCTCAATATTATGTATTTCAGTAATATCTCCAAGATAATCTATTAGTTGATTAATTACATCACTATGAATGCCAAGACTATTAAGCCATATCAGTGTATTCCTATTCTGGCCCATACATTACCCCCAATATTTTTTATCCAGACTTCTGTATTGGATTGCCTCAAGCAGGTGTTTGTCATCGATATTTTCAGACTTATTCAAATCAGCTAGTGTTCTGGCAACCTTTAAGATTTTATTGTAAGTTCTTCCACTGAACCTTAGTTTATCAAATGCACTCTTCATTATTTGTTCACTGGAAGTTGTCAATTTACAAAATTTTTTAATCTCTTTATTACCCATCTGAGAGTTGGTATAAATAGTTAATCCTTCAAATCTCTCTTTTTGGATCTCTCGAGCTACTGATACCGATTTTCTCATTTCATCCGAAGATTTCGATGGAAGATCTGTATTGAGTTCCTCGTACTTAACGGGCAAAACTTCAATATGCAGATCAATTCTATCAAGCAACGGATGACTTATTTTACCTAAATACCTGTCTATATGGTTTTGGCTGCATGTACACTGATGTAATGGATCACCATAGTATCCACATGGACATGGATTCATGCTGGCAACAAACATAAAATCAGATGGATATGATAACGATGCATTCGCTCTGGATATATGCACAAATCCATCTTCAAGAGGTTGTCTTAGCACTTCTAGCACACTTTTTTGAAACTCAGGCAACTCATCAAAGAATAATACTCCATTATGAGCAAGAGATACTTCTCCTGGTTTGGGAATCCTGCCTCCTCCTATTATTGCCACTCCTGAAGATGAGTGGTGGGGCGCTCTAAATGGTCTTTCTTTCATAAGTCTACTTTTACCAAGAAGCCCTGATATACTATAAATCTTAGTGACCTCAATCGATTCTTCAAACGAAAGATGAGGCAAAATTCCAGGAATTCTCCTGGCTGCCATTGTCTTTCCTGATCCAGGCGGACCTACAATTAACAGATTGTGAGCTCCTGCCGCGGATACTTCCATAGCACGCTTTAATCCTTCCTGACCTTTAATGTCTGAAAAATCATATAGTGGATTATAAACTGACGCATCATTGTGATCATCTGAAACATATGATCGTATTACTGACTCACCAGATAAGTGATCTACTAACTCTGCAAGGTCTTTTACTGGGATAATCTCAACATCTTCAATTATTCCACATTCATCTTTGTTGCCATATGGAATAATGCATTGACTTATTCCCAGTTCCCTCAACGATATTACCATTGGAAGTGCTCCATCTATCGGATTCACAGTTCCATCAAGAGACAACTCTCCTAAAAAGGCTTTGTCCTCTGTGGAAAACTCTTGAATCTTGCCATCTGCAATAAGAATACCTGCTGCAATTGCCATATCCATCTGTGACCCATCCTTCTTCAGGTTGGCTGGAGCCAAGTTCACAGTGATTCTGCTAAGAGGAAACTCAAAACCACTATTTCTAATCGCAGTTCTAACTCTCTCCTTGGATTCTTTTATTGCTGCATCAGGCAAACCAACGATAGTAAACATGGGCATTCCTCTTGACAGGTCTACCTCTACATCGACAATATGACCGTCCAATCCCTGCAGCACACAAGTTTTGACCTTTGAATACATAATATCTCTCCCTTGCCAGTTGGTCTGTTACAATGAAAATGCATTCTCAAAATGATTAATGGATACCTTCTCCATGGGGTATACTTCAATTACGTCAAATCTTACTTGAACATCATATAACTTGTTTTTTTGAATATACATTAAACTGGTATTGGCAATTTTTTTCTGTTTTCTGGAATTTACAGATTCATATGCATATCCATAATCATTGCCCATCCTGGTTTTAACTTCAATAAAAGCTAGTATATCATTGTCATAAGCTATTATATCTACTTCACCGATCTTGTTTCTGTAATTGGTTTCAAGAACACTGTACCCTTTCTCAGTTAAATAATTAAGTGCAACTTGTTCTCCAAATTTCCCTGTATTTATATGTGTGTTCATTATCTAACCTTCCATTTGTCTTATTTTAATGCATAAATAGCTGCTCTCATTTTTATTGAATTTCCATAAATTTAAGATAATCTACTCTCCGGTTCCATTCATGATTTTCCCTATAAAAGACTTTCTATGCCTTTCTGTTGGCCCCAACTTAATCAATGCTTCCCTGTGAGATTTGGTCCCATATCCCTTGTTATTTGCGAGATCATACCCAGGATGAACATTATTCCATTCTTGACACATTCTGTCTCTGAAAACCTTTGCCAGTATGGAGGCTGCAGAAATACCGTGTACCAGATTGTCACCATCAATAACAGCGTTTTGAGATATTTCAGAGTCAACTACCTCTGCATCTACAAGAATAAATGATGGAGTGAACCTGTTCCCATCTTTGTCTTTCAAATTATGCAGTGCAAGTTTCATGGCTAATCTGGTAGCTTGTTTGATATTGATACTATCAATTACTTCCGGCCCAACCACTCCAATTCCATATGCAATAGCTTCTTGCTTGATGACATCATAAAGTTTTTCTCTTTTTTTTTCACTCAATTTTTTTGAATCCTTAACACCTTCAATAGTGAAGCCACAAGGAAGTATTACTGCACCGGCGACAACGTCTCCATACAGACATCCTCTGCCTACTTCATCTATGCATGCTATAAATTTGTGACCATCCATGTAAAGTTTCTGTTCTATTTCAAACATGCTACTCTCCTCTTTTAGGGTATTCAAGAGTTATTCTACCCATCATTCCCCTTCTGAATTCATCAAGAAAAATTCTGCTAACCTTTTCATAATCAAACGCCCCACCCCTCAAAAGACACCCTCTCTTCGCAGCTATTGCTTCCATAACCGCTAAAGGACTAGCATCTACTTCCAGTTGAATACTATATCTTTCAACAATTGCTTGAGGCTTTACATTCATAAGCTTTTTAATTAATCCGAGAGCTAATGTTTCAGTATCCAAAATTTCGTCTTTAATAGCTCCAGTGAAGGCAAGGTTCATACCTACCTGCTCTTCTTCAAACTTTGGCCATAGAATGCCGGGAGTATCCAATAATTCAATACCTCCCTTGGTCTTGATCCACTGATTGGTTTTAGTTATCCCTGGCCTGTTTCCAGTTTTGGCACCTTTTCTTCCAGATAAGCTGTTTATCAAAGTTGATTTCCCTACATTGGGAATTCCCAATATCATTGCTCTAATGGGCTGATTTATTATACCTTTTCTAGCGTTGTTAACTCTTTTTTCATCCATAATTCTTCTTGCTTCGGAAACCAGAGCATCTACACCTTTACCAGAAATTGAATTCAACAAAATTGATGAGTTACCAAGGTTTTCGTAGTATTCTTGCCAAATTTTATTACCATAACCATCAGCAAGGTCAGATTTATTTAGAATAACAATTCTAGGCTTATTTCCAACAACAGATTCTATAACTGGATTCTGACTGCTATAAGGAATTCTGGCATCAAGAAGCTCAAATACAATATCAATCATTTTAAGATTTTTTTGAATAGATTCTCTGGTCTTTTTCATATGACCTGGATACCAGTTTATATTCATGCTCATTTCAACACCCACTTAAATAAAAATTGGGACTGAAACAGTCCCATTAATAAAATCTTTTTTCTTTAACTTTAGCAGACTTACCTTGTCTGTCTCTAAGGTAGTACAGTTTTGCTCTTCTTACCTTACCTTTTCTAGTTACTACAAGTTTGTCAATTCTTGGTGAGTGAATTGGGAAAGTTCTTTCTACTCCAACTCCATATGAAAGTCTTCTTACTGTAAAGGTTTCTCTAGCTCCTCCACCCTGTATTTTCAATACCGTACCTTCGAAAACCTGAATTCTTTCTCTAGTACCTTCAACAACTCTGTAGTGAACTTGTACTGTGTCTCCAACGTTAAACTCAGGGAGATCATTTCTTAATTGTTCATCTTCAAGCATCTTGATAATATCCATTTTGTATCCTCCCTTCTACCTAGACGTTCTTATTCTATAACAGAGGACCGTCCTTACTCATACCTATGGTATTATAGCATACCGTTATATCCAATTCAACTACCTTTTTCCGATTAATTTTAATAAGGATTCCATTAAATCTAACTGACTACCTGGTTTTTTCAATTCTTTTAGCATATCTGGCCTCTTCATCAGGGTAGTGCGAAGGGCATTAACCTGCCTCCACATATTTATTTTGGAATGATCTCCGCTTAAAAGCACATCCGGTACCTTTTTTTCATTAAAAATTCTTGGCCTCGTATACTGTGGATATTCAAGCAGACCCTCATAATGAGATTCTATCTCGTAAGATTCTTCTGAAGACAATACTCCTGGCATCAATCTGCTTATTGAATCAATCAAAACCATCACTGGTAATTCACCACCTGTCAAGACATAATCTCCGATGGATATCTCGTCATCAATGTAGTTTTCAATGATTCTGTTGTCAATCCCTTCATAATGACCAGCTAATAATATAAGATGGTCTTCTTCAGCCAATTCGCTTACAAGTGACTGATCAAGAATTTTCCCTTGTGGTGAAAGATATATGATCCTGGAATTGAAACCCTTACAATCTTCAATAGCAGAATAAATGGGTTCTGGTTTCATAACCATACCTTTACCTCCGCCATATGGGTAATCGTCCACCTTTTTATGTTTATCTGTAGAATAATCCCTGATATTAACTGTTTTCATGTTTATTGCACCAGAATCAATTGCTCTGCCCACTATGCTGTAATCGCGTAGCATATTAATAACTTCCGGGAAAAGGGTCAATACATCAATTTTCATTCAATCATTCCTTCTATGGGATCTACAATCATTTTTTTTGATTCTACGTCCACAAGAACTACAAAAGCTTCAACAGCTGGAATAAGATAGTCTTTTCCACTTTCATTAGTTACAACATAAACATCATTTCCGGAGTTCTGTATTACATCTGTTATAGTGCCGATAAAAGATTCCATTTTGTCATAAACACTGCAACCTAAAAGGTCAGAAATAAAGTAATGCTTTTCAGGTAATTCTACTTTGTCATCTTCATCAACATAAACATACTCGTCCTTGAAATTCAATACCTTGTTAATATCTTCAAATCCTTCGAACTGAAGGAGTACAATGCCTTTATGGAGCTTGACACTATTCAAATGAACCTCGATTTTCTCTTCTCCTACATAAACCTTTGTAAGATCAAAGAACCTCTCTGTAGAATCAGTTAGAGGATAAACCTTAAGGTCTCCCTTGATACCATGAGTACCTGTAATTTTACCAATTATTGTGTATTCCATTGTAACACCCGCCAGTGATTCGATTATTGAATGATTTCTACAACCACTCTTTTGTTATCCTTAATAGCAGCCGCCTTAACAACAGTTCTGATGGCCTTAGCTATTCTTCCTTGTTTCCCTATGATTTTTCCCATATCATCCGGTGCAACTTTCAATTCTATGATAATTGATTGGGATCCTTCCACTTCATTTACACTGACTTCGTCAGGATTATCTACAAGTGCTTTTGCAATAAACTCTACCAAATCACCCATTGTATGCACCTCCGTTACTATTCTGCAGTCTTTTCTTCATCATTTTCGTACAAACCACTATTTTTGAAAAGTCTTTCAACAGTTTCAGTTGGTTTTGCACCATTCTTAAGCCATTTTGCAGCTTTTTCGTTGTCGATTTTCACTGTTTTTGGTTCAGTAAGAGGATTGTAATATCCTAGTTCTTCAATAAATCTACCATCTCTTGGTGATCTTGAGTCAGATACAACAATTCTATAAAAAGGAGTCTTTTTAGCACCCATTCTTCTTAGTCTTATTTTTACAGCCATATATTTCACCTCCTAATAAAAAATATTATCTATTTAGAAAAAGGGGAAACCTGTCTTCCCTTTTTTCTTCGATGGTTTACTCATGTCAGCGAACTTCTTCATCATTTTTTTTGTTTCCTTGAATTGTTTAAGAAGTTTATTGACATCTTGTACGTTAGCGCCGCTTCCATTAGCAATACGCTTTCTTCTGCTGCTGTCAATCATATCCGGGTTGTCCCTTTCCTTTTTGGTCATGGACTTGATTATTGCTTCAATCCTGGAAAGTTCTTTGTTATCAACATTTAAACCTTTGAGAGCCTTTGAGTTCATACCTGGTATCATACCAAGTATCTCATCCAACGGACCCATGTTTTTCATCTGATCAAGCTGATCTAGAAAATCATCAAATGTGAACTGAGACGTTCTCATTTTCTTTTCTAATTCCATTGCCTTGTTTTCATCTATATTAGCCTGCGCTTTTTCAATTAGACTAAGGACATCTCCCATTCCCAAGATTCTTGAAGACATCCTGTCAGGGTGAAAAGGCTCAAGCTGGTCAAGTTTCTCTCCAACACCGACAAATTTTATCGGCTTGTCAGTTACAGCTCTAATCGACAGAGCCGCTCCTCCTCTTGCGTCACCATCCAGCTTTGTAAGTATTACACCTGTAATGCTAAGCTGATTGTTAAAGGCTTCTGCAACATTTACAGCATCCTGACCTGTCATTGAATCAAGTACAAGTAGAATGTCATCTGGCTCGGTTGCTTTCTTTATTTGTGAAATTTCATTCATCAGGTTCTCATCAATATGAAGTCGACCTGCCGTATCTATAATTATTACATCATTGCCATTTTTTTTACCATGCTCCATTGCCGCTTTTGCGATATCTACGGGATTGTGTTTGTCTCCCATTGAGAATACAGGAACTCCAACCTTTTCACCAACAACCTCTAGCTGCTTTATGGCAGCTGGTCTATAGATATCACATGCTACCAATAAAGGTCTTTTGTTTTGTTTCTTTAAGTTGTTTGCTAGTTTTCCAGAAGTTGTAGTTTTACCTGCACCTTGCAGACCACACATTAAAATGACAGTTGGTGGTGTTGAAGCCATGTTAAGCTTTACTTCCTTATCACCCATTAATGACGTCAACTCATCGTTAACAATCTTTATAACCTGCTGGCCTGGCGTTAAACTTTCAAATACTTCTGCCCCTAGAGCTCTCTCTTTAATTTTTTTAATAAAATCCTTTACTACTTTGAAATTGACATCAGCTTCCAATAGAGCCAGTCTTACCTCACGAAGGGCAGCATCCAAATCCTTTTCACTTATCTTCCCTTTTCCCTTGAGTTTTCCCAAAGCATTCTGGAGTTTTTCTGATAAACTTTCAAATACCAAAATGGAACCTCCTATATCATAACAAAATGTCAGAAATCAGATTTTCTATCCTCTGGGCCTTTTCCTTAATTTCTTCATTAGATGATTCTTCTCCAATTTTAGAAATTTCCCGTGCCAGATTTCTCGATTCACGTATGGCATTCTGACTTTCATAAAACTTATCTACAAGTCCTAACTTTTCTTCATACTTGAAAAGTTTGTCTTCTGATCGTTTAAGGGTGTCAAATACACCCTGTCTGCTAATTTCCAGGATTTCTCCTATTTCAGTTAAGCTCAAGTCATTTGAGTAATAAAACTCAATAACCTGATATTGCTTAGGACTCAATAGTTTTCCATAGAAATCAAACAATATTCCAATTATGACCAGCTTCTCCATTTTATCACCAACTTATTATAGTGTCAAGCATTATCCTTGACACTATAATAGTATTTTATTTGAGCTTTTTTGTCAATACTTATTCAAAAATGGCATCTATAAAACTATCGGCATCAAATGGTTGAAGATCCTCAACTTTCTCTCCTACACCAATAATTTTAATTGGAAGCTTAAGCTCAGTTTGTAGTGCAATTGCCACTCCGCCCTTTGCAGTTCCATCTAATTTTGTAAGTGCTACCCCTGTAATGTTTGCAACTTCTTTGAATACTTTTGCTTGATTGATAGCATTCTGTCCAGTCGTTGCATCCAGAACAAGAATAACCTCCTTTGTTGCTTCGCCATACTCTCTTTCTACAATCCTAAATATCTTATTCAATTCATTCATTAGATTAGATTTATTGTGAAGTCTTCCTGCTGTATCACAGATTAAAATATCCGCTTTTCTTGCTTTTGCAGCCTGAATACCGTCAAAAATAACTGCTGCAGGGTCAGAACCTTCTGTATGTGATATTATTTCCGCACCTGCTCTGTTACTCCACTCTTCAAGTTGTTCTATTGCAGCTGCTCTGAAAGTATCTCCAGCAGCTATTAATACTTTTTTCCCGTTTTGTTTAAAACCGTATGCAAGTTTCCCGATGGTAGTAGTCTTTCCAACTCCATTAACTCCAACTACCAATAGTACTGATGGGTGTGGCAAAAGATTTAGTTGGTTGTCCGGAACTGATTCCAGCATAAGCTTTTTAATTTCATCTTTTAGTAAAGAAGTTACCTCCTTTGGATCACTGACTCTTTCTTCCTTAACTCTTTCTCTTAGTCTGTTTATGATCATCATGGTAGGATTCACTCCTACATCAGCTGATACCAATACATCTTCCAGGTCATCAAAGAGTTCATCATCAACACCCTTATATCCACTGATTATATCTTCTATTTTATTGCTCATATCTTTTCTTGTCTTTGAAAGTCCAATCTTAAGTCTATCCAACAATCTTGCAGGTTCAGAATCTGCTGCATTGTTTTCATCAATATTTTCAAAATTTTCAAAAGTCTGATTCATTTCCTCTGACATTTCAGATTCATCCAACTCATCTTCCTCGCTCAAAGCTTCAGCAGTATTTTGAGACTCAAGAGTTTGATTATACTTTTCCTCGTCTTTCTTTTCCTTTTTAAACCAATTGAACATAATATTTCCTCCTAACTAGCAATTTCCTCATAATCCTTGAGTTTTAGGGATATCATTCTACTTACTCCTTCTTCCTCCATAGTAACACCATATAACACATCCGCAATTTCCATCGTAGTTTTTCTGTGTGTAATCAACACGAACTGAGTATTGCCTTCAAGACTGTTTAAATATGCTGTATACCTACTTATGTTTGCTTCATCAAGTGCTGCATCAATTTCATCAAGTATGCAAAATGGTGAAGGCTTTGTTTTAAGTATGGCAAACAAGAGAGCTACAGCGGTAAGTGATTTTTCTCCCCCCGAAAGAAGTGTAAGGCTTTGAAGTTTCTTGCCTGGAGGTTGAGCCATTATCTCTATTCCTGCAGTTAGGATATCATCTTCTTCTTCAATTTCCAACCTGGCTTTTCCACCATTAAACAAAACTGAAAATGTTTCGCTGAATCTTTCATTTATTTCTTGAAATGATTTCTTAAACTGTACTCTCATCTTTTTCTCCATGTCTTTTACTACGGATTCTATATCTTCTTTGGCACCATTTAAATCGATAATCTGCTTACTTAGGAAATTGTACCTTTCAACAACAGTCTCATATTCTTCAATTGAACTAATATTGACATTTCCCAACTCTTTTATACCTTGTTTTATATCAGAAATTATCTTTTTTGTGCCCCTTATATCTTCAATATCTGAATAAAGCATTTCGGCTTCTTCAAGGGTCATTTCATAATCGTTCTCTAGTTTTTCCAAGATATTATCAATCTGTAGTTGAGATTTTGCCTGATCAACTTCCAGTTTATTCAACTCTCGCTCAACAGTGCTCTGTCTTTTCGTTAATTCACGCAACCTATCTTGTAATTGATAAAATTCTTTCATTAGTGACTCTTTTTCCTGCACCTTTTTTTTCAGAAGACTAGATTCCTCTTCCTCAAGTGTTGCTTGTTCCCTGATATAATCAATTAAATTCATTTTTTCAACAGTATTTTCTTGTATCTCTGTTTTTATCCTATTAAGATTATCTTCTTTTAGTGATACTGATTCTCTTGTTTCAACAATTGTATTTTGATTCTCCTGTAGCCTTTCATTATGATTACTTAGTGTCCTTTCAACTGCATTTAGTTTTATCCTGGTTTCAGTAACCTCATTATCGAGTATACTTTTTATACTCCTCTTTTCATCATATTCTTTCTGTAATCTACTTAGACTACTTTCAAGCTCATCATGACTGTTTTTTAATTGATTCTGATTGTTGCTAAGTTCATTCTTTCTTATATCAAGTTCTTCTAATTCATTTAGTAGCTCAGAAATTTCATTCTCCTTTGACATCAATGATTCCTTCTGTACTTTGAATTGGTAATCCATATTATCAATATCTTTTTCAAGCTCTGTTATATTCAACCTAACTCTAGAAAGAGTTTGAATCAAATCATCATTATCATTTGAATGAATCTCCATTTTATGTTTTAATTCATTAATACTAGATTTATGTTTATCTACATTAAGCTTAAGAGACTCAATTTTTCCACCCAGATCTATAAGAGTTTGTTTCCTATTTAAAATGCTTATGGATTGATTGCTTGTACTCCCTCCAGTTAAGCTTCCCCCTGGATTAATGATTTCACCATCTAATGTTACAATCCTTGTTTTAAATCCATGTTTTCTTGAGTATCCTAAAGCATCCTCAACAGATTTTGAAATTACTGTTCTTCCAAGAAGATTCATAAATACATTGTCATAATCAGAATCATTACTTAAAATACTGGAGGCTGTACCAATAATGTTAAATTGCTTCATATCATTGTCAGATATACTTATTTGCCTGCCTGTAACAGTATTTAAAGGCAAGAATGTAGCCCTTCCTTTTTTTCTTGTCTTTAAATAATCTATCAACTTTCTGGCATTGACATCATCTCTTACGACAATATTTTGAATGGATGAACCCAAAGCAACCTCAATAGCTTTCATATACTTCTTATCGACAGTAAATAAGTCTGCAACTGTGCCAATGAATCCTTTTCCCAAGACATTATCTTCATTAATGGCCTTTATTAATGATTTAACGCTATTATAATAACCCTCATATTCTTTTTCCATATTTCTATATAGTTCCTGTGATGATTTTGAGGTTTCAAGCTCCGCTTGAAACCTTTGTAGATCAGTTTCTTCAATGGATATTTGGTCGCGAATTGTTGATATTTGAAACTTGGTTTGATTAATTTTCTCTTCTACATTATCTCTTATAACTGATATTTCATTTAAATCATTTCGTTTGATATCTAGTTCAGATTTCAAATTAAGTTGTTTTTTGTCAATTGCTTTCTTCTCATCAATAATATTATCCATTCTGGCTTCAATGCTTTCCTTGAAAGACAAAATAGTATTACTCTCACTTCTTTTATCAGATAATGATGAGTATGCTTCCATCGTTAGTCTTTTTAGTTCATCAATATCATTTTCAAGTTTTGATAGTTCCTGATTTATTTTTTCTCTTTCCTCTTGTTTATGATTTAGGTACTTCTTGAACTCAAAAGATTCATTTTTTAGTCTCTCAATCTCTACAACTGAAGAATCAATTCTGGTATCTCCTGAAAGTAGAAATTCTTGACTTTTTTTAATTTCTTCACTTAATCTCTTTATTTCCTTCTCAAGGTGAGTTTCTCTTTCATCCAAAATTTTAACGCGATTCTTTGATTTTTCAAATTCTTGTATATTCTCCATCTTTAAAGTTCGCTTCTCTTCGATTAAGAGTTCCAGCTTTTCTATGCTGGTCTTTAAAGTATTGTAATCTTCTTCTACCTGAAGATTGTCAGCATCAATAACTATTTTTTCATTTCCTAAGTATTCTTTTTTTACTTCAACATCCTCGAGTTTAGATTTTAGTCTGCCTATTTCGTAAACCGACAAACTCGAATCCAACCGTCTAAGTTGACCATACAACTTTTGAAATTCTTTTGCTTTTTCTGCTTCAAGTTGTAAATTCTCTTTCTGATTCTTAATTTCATGTAGAAGATCCCCTAATCTCGTAAGGTTAGACTGTGTCCTATCAAGCTTTCTTAAAGCCTCTTGTTTTTTGCTTTTGTATTTTACAATACCAGCCGCTTCTTCAAAGATATTTCTTCTATCTTCAGGCTTGTTGGATAGTATCTCATCTATTTTTCCCTGTCCAATAATCGAATACCCTTCTTTACCAACGCCTGTATCCATAAATAATTCTCTGATATCCTTCAATCTACATGAATTCTTGTTAATGTAATATTCACTTTCTCCTGATCTAAACATTCTTCTGGTTACTGCAACCTCATTATATTCGATAGGTATCTTTCCGGATGTATTGTCAAAAATAATTGTTACTTCAGAGTATCCAAGGGCTTTTCTCTTTTCAGTTCCAGAGAATATTATATCCTCCATACGAGTACCTCTAAGATTTTTAACGCTTTGTTCACCTAAAACCCATCTTATTGCATCGGCAATATTACTCTTGCCACTGCCGTTAGGCCCAACAATTGCTGTCACCCTGTCATTAAAGACGACTTCTGTCTTTTCAGCAAAAGACTTAAATCCTTGAATCTCAACTTTTTTTAGATACAATTTTTTCACTCCATTCCGGTCCATAGTGACCATCTCTCATAAAGGTTCCCGCCCGGGAACCTTTATAAGAGATTTTTTTTAATGTATAATACCGTTTCATTCTTTAAATCAATGACACTTTCCTTATCATCAAAGGCTAGAACAATTCTGTCGCCATCTTTTCCATCTGGAACTATTCTCAGTTTATTAAACCCAAGTTCATCCCTTAATGACTCCCTGTTTTTGCCATGTTGCCCCGCAATTACTGAAGCCATTGCATTTGAACAGTTTATTGAAATGTTTTTTCCATATACATTGATTTTATTTCTATATATATATTCAAGAAAAAGGCATTTAAAAACAGCTTCCTCTACCAGCTGTCTAAATGCTGGATGAAATGGCCCTGCTACGACATCTCTTCCCATCTGAATATTTTCCGTTGGTTGAAGTCCAATCCTAATGACCGGTATATCGTGTATATTGAACAGCATGAGTATTTTCGAAGAAATCTCGACTGCTTCTTCTAAACTCATTGGGTTATAATTTCCTTCTTCCATTAGTCTTTCAAGAGCAGTATTCCTAATTACCAGAGTTGGGTATATCCTTATCATGTCTGGTCTCATTTCCAGAACATTTTTGGCTGTTAATAGACTTTTTTCTTTAGTGTCTCCTGGTAGGCCAAGCATTATTTGGTGTCCCAGTTTGAAACCCCGTTCTTTTATTAATTCACTTGCTTCATAAACGTCTGAATCACTGTGCCCTCTTTCACTTTTTACCAGAACATCATTATCCAAAGACTGTACTCCCAACTCTATTGTATCCACTGCATAATTCTCAAGAAGAATAAGTATGTCATTATCGATTGCATCTGGTCTTGTAGATAGTCTTATGTTTTGTATTCGACCACTCATTTTATACTCATAAGGTACAGAAAGAAGTTGTTCCTGTATATCTTTTTGTATCGCTGTAAAACTTCCCCCATAAAAAGCTACCTCAATAAAAGAGTCTTTCTTAAATGTTTCAAGATGATCATCAATAATTCTCTTTACATCATTAACAGTGACATTAGTTGAAAGACCTGTTATCTTTCTTTGATTGCAAAAAACACAATCATGAGGACAACCGAAGTGTGGCACAAAAATTGGAATAATATAATGCCTACTCATAATCCTCACCCATAAGAATCAAAGCTTCTTTCGCAGCCATCTGTTCAGCTTCTTTTTTATTTCTTCCTATTCCTGAGCCGATTATATCTCCTCCAATGAATACATTTACATAAAAAAGTTTATCGTGATCTGGACCTTCTTCTTTTACTACTGAATAAGAAAGCTTTTCCTTACTTATTTTTTGAAGCTTTTCCTGTAAAGTCGTTTTATAGTCTACAAAAAGCGAACCCCTTGCAACCGCTTTGACAATAATTGTCTCAAAGTTCTTTAATAAAAATTCTTTAACGGTTACATAATTACTGTCCATAAAAATTGCACCTGTGATTGATTCGCTTGCGTCAGCTAAAATTGAATCTCTGTCTCTCCCTCCAGTATTATCTTCACCTTTGCCAAGAAGAAGAAAACTTCCTAGGTCTATTCTTCTTGCTGCTAGAGCCAAAGAAGGTTCAGAGACCACTTTTGCACGTATTTTTGTAAGTTCACCTTCAGGGTAAAATGGATATTTCACAAATAGATATTCACTTACAACCAATCCTAGGACCGTATCTCCAAGAAATTCTAGTCTCTGATTGCTTTTGCTGGCATGCATCCCATGTTCATTGGCATAAGAGCTATGGGTTAATGCCGTCTCAAGAAGTTCCATATCTTCAAACCGATATCTAAGCTTCTTCTGCAATTCATCAAGTTTGCTTAATTCAGAATAGCCATTCATGAAAACACCCCCAGATTTACTCGACTTTACCTTTAATATATTGCTTGGCATCTCCAACAGTCTTAATCATTTCTACATCATCATCATCTACCTCTAAACCAAATTCATCTTCAAGAGCCATTATAAGCTCAACTAAATCAAGAGAATCTGCATTTAGGTCATCTCTGAATGATGTTTCCATCGTTATGTCTTTTTCAGGCACATTAAATTGTGTTGTTATAATATCAATTAATTTTTTTGTAATCATTATATTCCTCCATCATACCAGTTTGTTTTCTATCGCAATTATTACATCTCTCTCAATGAAAGTCTTAAGTTGACCTATACCATTCTTAAAAGCGTAATAATCTGAGCTGCCATGAGCCTTGACTACAGGTTTGGTGGTTCCAAGTAGTGGTGCACCTCCGTGCTCCCTGTAATCGAGTCTCTTTTTCAATAATTTTAGCTGTGGTTTTAAAAGTAGTGCCCCAAACTTTGATCTGAAGTCTGCCATCAAAGATTCCTTTAACAGTGAAAAAATAGAAGATGCCATTCCTTCTGTAAGCTTGAGTACAACATTACCTACAAATCCATCACAAACCATTACATCTGCAATGCCATAAGGCAGATCCCTGGCTTCTATATTTCCAATAAAATTAATATTAGACTCACTTAATGCTTGAAAAGTTTCTTTTGACAATTGGTTACCTTTTGACTCCTCAGTGCCAACATTTACAAGACCTACCCTAGGGTTTTCAACCCCCATAACCTCTTCCATATAGATTGAACCCATTAATGCAAATTGACTCAGATACTCAGATTTAGTGTCCATATTAGCACCAGCATCTACTAGCAGTGAAACACCCTTGAGTGTCGGGTATAGTACTGTTAGAGCTGCTCTGTCAATCCCTTCAATCCTCTTTACTATGAATAATCCTCCAGCAAGTAGTGCGCCAGTATTACCTGCAGATATAAAACCTTCACCTTCTCCATCTGCAAGTGCCTGCATGCCAACTACAAGAGAGCTATTCTTCTTTCTTCTGATTGCCAATGTAGGGTTTTCATCATTGGTTATCACTTCTGGAGCATCCATTACCCTTATCTTTTCAGAAGGATAGATATATTTTTTTAACTGATTCTGGATTTTATCTTCAGGTCCTGTGATTATTACTTCTATACCATATTCTTTTACAGCCTCAACAGCTCCTTTTACTGTTGATTCAGGAGCATTATCTCCTCCCATACCATCTACAATTATCCTCATTTTATCCCTCATTTTTTCTTATTTGTCGAAACAAACATTCTACAATCACTTTTTAATCATATCATATCTATTTTAGCACATAAAAAAAAGATAGTGAAGCTAATCACTATCTTTCTCATTACTCGACTACAATTACTTCCCTATTCTTGTAATAGCCACAACTTCTGCAAACTCTATGTGGTTGTTTGGGCTCATGACATTGCGGACATTCAACAACTGTGGTTTTATTAAGTCTATAGGAAGACGCTCTTCTTTTGTCTCTTCTGGCTTTAGAAGTTTTCCTTTTTGGTACTGCCATTTAAAACACCTCCTTAATCATTTAGAGAAAGTTCCCTTAACTTTTCGAATCGTAAATCGCCTGTTTCAATGTTGCAGTCGCATGTACCTTCATTAAGGTTCTTACCGCATTTTTGACACAAACCTTTACAATTCTCGTTGCATAAAAATTTCATCGGTAGGGAACTTGCTATCTGATTCCAAATGTAATTAGCGATGTCTACCGTGATGTCTTTGTAGTAAACGATCTCATCAGATTCTTCATCTTCGATGTTGTTCCCTGCTTTTTCTTCCATTAATTTTCCTGTAGCCTTGAAACTGATTTCATTGCTACTCTGAACAAGACATCTGTCACAAGGAGCTTGGTAAATATAACTACCTTCTGTGTCAATGAGTATTTCGCCATCTACTTTATAAAAGTTGCCTTCTATATGAATTGAATCAACAATTGAGGATATATCCTCAATTCCAAACTCATTACTAGATACGTCAAATGAGAAACTCATGACCTGTTTGCCGCTATCAAGAAAATTAGATAAATCAATTATCATAATTGTCACCTCTTAGACTAACAGTACTATTATATATATGAGGGACATCTTTGTCAACAACTATCTTGCGCTGACTATTCCCAAAGTATCTCTAGCAATCATAAGTTCTTCGTTTGTAGGTATTACCATAATTGTAGTACTTGTGAGATCTTTGCTTAGAACTGCTTCTTTACCTCGGATACCATTATTTAAACTGTCATCAATTCTAATGTTTAGACACTCCAGTCCATCACATACCATTTTTCTAATTAAATCAGAATTTTCACCGATTCCTGCAGTGAAAACAAGCACATCAATTCTGCACATTTGTGCAGAATATGCAGCAATATACTTCTTGACTCTGTTGGTAAACACCTTCAAAGCTAGAGTTGCTCTCTCATTGCCTTCTTCTGAAGCTATTTCAAGGTCTCTGAAATCACTGCTTAGTCCAGATATCCCAAGAACACCGGATTCTTTATTTAGCATATTGTTTACTTCATCAAAGGTCATACCTTCCTTATCCATTAGGAATGGAATTATTGCAGGGTCGATATCACCAGATCTGGTACCCATAGCGAGACCTTCCAGAGGAGTAAAGCCCATACTTGTATCTACAGACTTTCCACCTTCTATTGCAGTAACACTTGAACCATTTCCAAGATGACATGACACAATGTTTAAATCCTTGATGTCTTTATTCATTAATTCAGAAGCTCTTAAAGATACGTATTTGTGTGATGTTCCATGGAATCCATATCTTCTTATTTTGTATTTATCGTAATATTCATATGGTATGGCATAAATATAGTTTTCTGCCGGTATAGTTTGATGGAAAGCTGTATCAAATACTCCAACCATAGGTGTATTCGGCATCAATTCCTTGCATGCTTCTATTCCCATGATGTTAGGAGGATTGTGCAATGGAGCAAGTTCAATATTCTTGTATAATGAATCCATAACTGCTTTATCAATCATAACTGAACCCGCAAAGTCTTCTCCACCATGTACCACTCTGTGTCCTACTGCTCCAATCTCATCCATTGAGGTTATTGCACCATGATCTTTATCAATAATTACCTTAAGTACAAGTTCAATTGCCTTTTTATGGTCTTCCATCTGCTCTTCTATTACCACTCTTTCCTTTCCGGTGGTATCATGCTTTATTTTGGAACCTTCAATTCCTATTCTTTCCACTAGCCCTTTTGCCAAAACTTCTTCTCCCTGCATATCAATAAGTTGATATTTCAATGAGGAACTTCCACAGTTCATTACTAAAATTTTCATTTACAGACCTCCTATAAGTATTTATATATCAATAGTATTATATTTATGTTAAAAAATCAACAGAAGAAACCAAAAGTGTAAATTAAACGAAGATTAGCTTTTCGAAAAAATTGTTCTATTCTTTTTAAAAATTAAATTTGAAAATTGTTAGCTTTTTATTTGTACATGTCATAATCAAATGTTATTATTCTTAGTAACAAACCATTTTAACGAATAATTGTAACATATGCACTAATACTAATTATAATGTACATTGGAAAGGAGTCTATGCTTTGAAAATAGCAGGTTTTATTACAGAATATAATCCATTTCACTATGGACATCAAATACACATAGAAAACACTAAAAGTCTTACAGGTGCATCCCATATTGTCGCCGTTATGAGTGGTTCCTTCGTGCAGAGAGGAGAACCAGCCCTGGTTGATAAATGGACAAGAGCAAAAATGGCTATAAACAACGGTGTTGACCTTGTTATTGAGCTTCCTTTTATATACTCGGTTCAAACAGCAGAACTTTTTGCTTCAGGATCAACCAAAATACTGGAGTCTATTAACTCGACAGATTATCTTGTCTTTGGTAGCGAATCCGGTAATATCGATGAGCTAAAGGCAATTGCAGAAATTTTTGCATTTGAACCACCTCTATTTAAGAAATTTCTCAAAGAACACCTCACTGATGGAAATTCTTTTTCGGTTTCAAGATCACTTGCACTGAAAGAATATGCTGAAGTTAACGGGATAGAATTAGGAGATACACTATCTATTATTAAAGAATCCAATAATATTCTTGGAATTGAATATCTTAAATCATTGATAAGAATAAAATCCTCGATTATTCCAATGACCTTCAAAAGATTGGGTGATAAGTATTCTGAATTGGAAGTAAAAAGTGAAATTGCTTCTGCTACAGCTATAAGACACAGAATAAAAGAAAACGGTATTGAATCAGCTGTTGATTTGTTACCAAACTCATCTTATGATTCCATATTTGAATTCATCAAGAAGTATGGTAAAATCAACGGACTTGAAAACTATTCACAAATAATCAATTACCTGCTTTGTGTAAAGTCACCAGAGAATATATCTGATTATTTTGATGTTGAAATTGGGCTGGAAAATAGGATAAAAGAACTTTCAAAGATTAGTTCTGACCCACTAGAACTTATAAAAGCCATTTCCACAAAACGATATACAGAAACTCGAATTCAGAGATTGTTTATTCATATGCTGGCAGATCTTAAAAAAGAAGCTATCCTTGATGCATTTTCAAATGAACCGGGATATATTAGAATACTTGCAAGCAACAAGAAAGGTTTTGAAATCATTAACAAAATCAAAGAGAACTCTGATATTGAAATAATCAACAAGCTATCTGATTCAATAAATAATCTTAATAATAGGAATAAATCAATCCTATTGTTGGAGGTTCTAGCTACAGACTTGTACTACCTTGGTCTTGATCTTGCCAAACCTGAAATAGCTATGGATTTTACTAAAAGTCCATTTATCCAATATAGATAAAGGACCCATTTCAGAGAGGGTCCTTTGTGCTATTCTTTATTTCTCAACTCTTTTCTATTGTCATTTAATAACTGAATTAAATCCTTGAAATTTTCCTGTGCTTCGTAAAGGAGTCCATCAGCATATTCCAAGGCACCGTTTCTTATCTCTTCAGAGCTATATTCTGCCCTTTTTAGTATTTCATCCGCTCTCTGATTTGCTTGTTTGATAACCTCTTCTCTATCAATTAGTTCTTCAAGCCTAACTTCTGCTTCACTTATCATTGCTGTAGATGTCTTTTGAGCCTCATCAATTATCCTCTGTCTTTCTTCTTTTATCCATGCTGCCTGCTTGATTTCATCAGGCAATTTTATTCTAATTTCCTTGACAATGTCAAGAATTTCATCTCTATCAACCATAACCTTACCTATTAGTGGTACACTTGTTGCTGCCTCTACAATGTCTTCCACTTCATCAATTAAATTTAATAAATCCATTACCGAGCCCCCCTATTAAACTTTTCTTTTAGAGCATTTTCCACAACCTCTGGTACAAAACATGATATTTCACCGTTAAACGATGCTATTTCTTTTACGAGAGATGAGCTTAAAAATGAGACTCCTGTTGAAGAAACCATAAAAAGAGTTTCCAAGTCAGGGTATGTCTTTCGATTTATCAACGCGAGCTGCATCTCGTACTCAAAGTCAGTAACAGCTCTCAGACCTCTGATTATGGTGCTGCACCCTTTCTTTTTTGCATAGTCCGTAAGTAATCCTGTAAATGAATCAATCTCTATATTGTGAAGCTCTTTCGTTGATTCCTCCAGCAGCTTGATTCTTTCATCCACAGTAAACACACTACTCTTTCTTGTATTGTTAAGAACTGAAATTATAACTTGATCAAATCTGTCAGAGCATCTTTGAATTATATCAAGATGACCGTTTGTAACTGGATCAAAGCTTCCTGGATAAATTACTCTCATACTGCCACTCCTTCGTTTCTGAAATATGTCATTTCCTTGCTTCCATAATTTCTGGTGTCGAAGATTTTTATACCTGAATACCTTTCTTTCAAAATCATAGTTTTATCATGCTCTACAATTATAATTCCATCGTGTGAAATCATTTTATAATCTGCGATAAGCTGAAGTGTCTTATGAAACAATTCTTCAGCTGCATAGGGTGGGTCTATATATATATAATCAAAGACGGTATCACTGGAACTTAATTGCTTGATTGCAGTTCTGGCGTCTCCCCTGACAATTTCCGCTGACTCTTTGAGTTTTGTATGTTCAAGATTCTTCTTAATTGCCTCGATACTGTCAAAACTATTATCTACAAAATAGACTTTGCTCGCTCCTCTGCTCAAAAACTCAATTCCTATTCCTCCACTCCCAGCAAACAAGTCCAAAACAATTGCTTCGCTTTTTAGTGGGGATAAAATATTGAATAGAGATTCCTTCACCCTGTCCTCAGTTGGCCTTACAGAATTTCCCTTTGGTGCTGTCAATTTGTGTCCTTTTCTTATTCCGGATATTACTCGCACTCTTAATCACCTACTTTTGCTAACATTTTATCACAGATTTTACCATATTAAAACCTAATTAAGTATTATTTCATCAGTCTTAGCTGAAAACAATTTGTTGATACTTTCTCTTATAGAACTATATTCATCGTTTGTTATCCATGATTCATTGTTTACAATTGATATTGCTTCTTTCTGTGCAGACTTAAGAATATCAATATCCCTTATGAGATTAGCTATTCTTAGTTCGGGAATTCCATGTTGTCTGGTCCCAAAAAATTCGCCAGGTCCTCTTAATTCCAAGTCTTTTTCTGATATCTTAAATCCGTCATTTGTAGATTGCATAATTCTCATTCGTTCTCTACTCAGTTTTGTAGAACTATTATTGACGAGAATACAATGTGATTGGTACCCTCCTCTCCCAACTCTACCTCTCAACTGGTGAAGTTGTGCAAGGCCAAATCGTTCTGCATTCATTATTAACATAATACTTGCATTGGGTACATTAACACCTACCTCTATAACAGTTGTTGAAATTAGGATATCTACACGTCTATTTTTGAACTCAATCATTATTGAATCCTTTTCCCTCTGATTCATTCTACCATGAAGAAGTGCAACTTCATGATCGTTGAAAACAGAATTTTTTAATCGTACATATAATTCTTCGGCTGAAATAACTTCGAGTTTTTCAGACTCCTCTATTAATGGACAAACAATATAAGCTTGTCTACCCTCTTCAATTTGCTTTGAAATAAACTTATAAATTCTTTCTTCCATGGAATTGTCTACTGCATAGGTTTTAATTTCTTGTCTCCCAGGCGGTAGCTCGTCGATAATTGATATATCGAGATCACCATATAGTATCAAAGCCAAAGTTCTTGGTATTGGAGTTGCAGTCATTACGATTACATCTGGTGAAACTCCCTTGTCGGATAAGGTCAACCGTTGTCGAACTCCAAATCGATGTTGTTCGTCTGTTATTGCCAAGCCTAATCTATTAAAAGCTACTTTAGTCTGGATTAATGCATGAGTACCTACAATTATATCTATTTTACCTTTTGCAAGTTCTAGAAGTACAAGTTCTTTATCTTTTTTTGTTTGATTGCCTGAAAGAAAAGCAACTTTTATGTCCATATTATTGAATGCTTTCACCAGAGATTCATAGTGTTGAAGAGCTAGAATTTCAGTGGGGGCCATCATTGCAGCTTGCTGACCATTTAAAACAGCATTGTACATGGCAATAATACCGATAATTGTCTTTCCAGAACCTACATCACCCTGTACAAGTCTATTCATTTGTGATTCTCTGCCCATATTAGCCATAATTTCACTTAATACCTTCTTTTGAGCATCAGTCAATTCAAATTCAAGATTTTCAATAAATCTATCTATATACTCATGTTTTGGCATGCTTACTCCACTCTTGTTTGTAGCATTTGTTTTCTTTAGCCTTAACAAACCTAACTGGAGTACTAATAATTCTTCAAAGGCAAGCTGATTTCTAGCTTCAATTAGTGACTCAGGGCTATTTGGATAGTGAATTTGTTTAATAGCCTCCTTCTTTTCAATGAAGTTGTACTTAAGTGAGATATCTCTAGGCAAAACATTTTTAACATCTTGAAGATATTCATCCATAGCAGTTTTTAAAATTTTTGTCATTTCTTTATTGGTAATACCTTCAGTTAAACCATAAACAGGAGTTATGCCCTGACTAGTGTTTTTACCATCCCACGGTTTGAATTCAGAATTATGAATCTGAATGCCAAAGGAATCTTTTTTTAATTTTCCATATACAAGATATTCCCTTCCTGGAATTAACCTATCTCTTAGATAATCTTGATTAAACCATACCAGTTGAGCCACTGCTGAATCATCTTCCACTTGGACTTTGAGGATACGTAAACCTCTTCTAGGCTTAGTTAAGGAAGGAGATGATTTAACAGTTACTTTATAAAGATTTCTGTCATCGTATCTTCCTTCCGCTAGCAAAGATATTTTTCTTTTATCTTCGTAATCCTTTGGTAAATAATAGAGTATGTCTTCTACCCTTTCCAATCCCAGTCTCTTAAGTCTGTAAGCTTTCTTTGGTCCTACACCTTTTATATATTGCACTGAAGTGTCTAACCCAGACATAAATCCACCTCCTCAGCATTGTCAATTATCATAGCAAAGCATCTTTCGATATATTTAATAGCTTATCATTTAATTATTCGCAATAAAAATAAACCCTGCCCAAAGGCAGGGATTATTCAATGGCAAATAGGTAATAGTATAATGGTTGTCCGCCAAATACAACTTCAATATCTAGATTGCTATATTTAACTTCAAGTAATCCAGCTAGTTCACCAGCTTGCTCATCAGATATATCACTTCCATATAAAATCGTAATGATGGAGGAGTCCTGATCTACTAACTTTTCAATTAAATGTAAAGACACACTGTTGACGTCATTTCCTGCAGCTAGAATATCTTTGTCAGAAAGACCGATTATATCGTTTTTCTTAATATCAGTACCATTAAATTCAGTATCCCTCACTGCAAAAGTAACCTGTCCTGTTCTCACTTCGTCTATTGCATTAATCATACTCTCCAAATTAGTCTCAAGCTCAGCATCTTCATCCAATACCAGCAATGCAGAAATTCCCTGTGGAATTGATTTTGTAGGAATAACACTTATGCTTCGTTCACTTAGGTGCTTTGTTTGCTCTGCAGCTAGAATAATATTACTGTTATTAGGTAATATTATAACATGATCTCCTTTTGTCTTGTCAATTGCCAAAAGGATATCCTCAGTGCTTGGATTCATTGTTTGACCACCTGAAACTATAACATCTACATTCATGTCCTTAAAAAGTTCATCAATACCTTCGCCCATTGAGATTGCAATTACTGAATACTTTTTTAGTTGATCAGAGTTCGCTTCATTAACGTTATTATCATCGTTTAATCTATAAAGCTCATCCTTTAGTAACACTTCTTCATGTTGATAATGCATATTATCGATTTTAATATCGCTCAGTTCCCCGAGCTTCAAAGCTTTCTCGAGTACATCTCCAGGATTGTTTGTGTGTATATGAACTTTTATTAGTCCTTCTCCACCAACAACCAGTAAAGAATCTCCGTTTGATGATATTTGTTCCCTAAATTCCTCAACATCTCCATAGGTAGTATTTATCATGAATTCTGTACAGTACCCAAATTCAATATCGTCTGTATCTATGTGTTCCCTCTTACTTGGTTTTTTAACAATCGTTGTAGCTTCAGATTGTGATGGTACAACCAATGATCTTTTCTCATCAGAAACTGCTTCAAGGGCACCTTCCAACAAATACAGCAGACCCTTTCCTCCTGCATCGACAACACCTGCCTGTTTAAGTACAGGAAGCATATCAGGAGTTTTGCTAAGAACTTCATTGCCATGAAGTAGAACTTCTTCTAGAAACTGAATCATGTCGACTGTTTGGTTGCATATTGACATGGCTTTTTCTCCACACTCTCTTGCAACTGTAAGAATAGTACCTTCAGTTGGCTTCATTACAGCCTTGTATGCTGTATCAGAGGCCTTCTTCAATCCAAGCGCAAATGTTGGAATGTCAATTTCTTTCTTTTCATCCAATCCATTTGCAAAGCCACGGAACAACTGTGAAAGGATCACTCCAGAGTTTCCTCTTGCGCCCATAAGAGAGCCCTGACTTGCCGCCTGAGCAACTTTATGTGCGTCATTTTCCTGAACATCTAATCCTTGCTTCAAGGCAGACTTCATGGTTAGAAGCATATTTGTACCTGTATCTCCATCGGGCACGGGAAATACATTCAACGAATTTACTTCATCCTTGTTTGCTTCTAGCTTAAATGCAGCGCTTTCCAATATTACTTTAAGTTTATATCCATCAATTGTTTTAGTATTCATCATTGGCCTCCTAATTACTTGTCGACTCGGATTCCTTGAACAAAGACATTAACTTTGTCCACCTTTAATCCGGTGAAGTTCTCAATATTAAATTTAACTCTGTCTATTATATTCTTGCAAACCACAGAGATTTTAACTCCAAACTCCAATATTACGTACATATCTATTGTAATAAGGTTGTCCTTGATATAAACTTTAATTCCTTTGGTTAATGATTCTGATCTTAACAACTCAAAAAAACCATCTTTAGCATCTTTGGCAGCCATGCCTACAATCCCATAGCTTTCCATTGCTGATATTCCTGCCAGTGATGCAAACACGTTGTCATTTATATTTAAATCTCCAAATTCCGTTTTCATTTTGACCGGCATATCTATACCCCCCTGTGTTTTACTCTCATCCATACTATTTTACATTATTACAGATAATTGTTCAACTAAAACAACAACATTAGTAATATTATGTTGCAATTTTATAATCTCCTGTGTTAAAATATAATATGTTGCAGAGAATAATATTAAAAACATTATACCTGTCAGGAATTAAGGAGGTGTTTTCATGTCGAAGAAATGTGAAATTTGTGGAAAAAGTAAGGTATTTGGAAATAAGGTGACCTTCTCCAATAAAAAGAGTTCAAGAACATGGGCTCCAAATATAAGAAGAGTAAAGGCAGTTGTAAAAGGATCAGTCAAGAGAATCAACGTTTGTACAAGATGCTTGAGATCTGGATATGTTCAAAGAGCCATTTAATCCACACTTACAAGAATAAAAAGCTTATTATGACAATCTCATAATAAGCTTTTTTTCATGTGTAAAAATCAGTCTTTAGACTTTACAAGGAAGCCCTCACCTGAATGTCTGATAATCCTTCCCACTTCATCGTCAAGATAGTTGCTGATGCCAAGACTTGACCCATATTCAATAAGTGTCTCTTTCAAGGGGTAATGGAACCCTTCCAGTGTTACAGTGATACCCTCTGGTCCTACAGGTAGTATAGAATAATAGTAATCCGGATACTTCCTTAAGAAAATTTCAGTAGGCAGATAAGTTATTTCATTATTGTTGTCTACAATCTTTATATTTATTCCTTTAAAATAAAAATATCGTATCATAAATATGTTGGATAACGAATGATCTATCCTGGTGCCAGTTCCACCAATAATTGTTATATCTGTACACCCTTTTTCTATTAGTAAGTCTATTGCTAACTCCGTATCTGTCTTATCCTTTTCTATAGGGTACCTGAGAATTTTTGTACTAGAGTCTACCTCTTCCATTAAGCTTTTGTCATCAATGGAATCAAAGTCTCCAATCAAATAATCTAATCTGCAGCAAGCTTCAGTTAAATTATAGAATCCACTATCAGCAGCGACTATAATATCTGATTCTGTACATAGATCAATCAATAAATCGCTTTTTACTCCGGTGCCCCCAGCAGAAATTAATCCTTTCATAAAATCATCCTTATCGTATGAATTTTTGTATCGGTTTCCATACAAGTACCATAACTATAATAGATATAATCATTTCAGGTATAAGATAAGATGCGTTATAGATAATCGAATATATCCATGGATTTTGGTCACCTGCATATTCCGCAAAAAATACAACTCCTGATAGAACATGGAATATAAGACGGCTCGTTATTGCCAATGATACACCAAGCAGAACTGGTCCATATCCTTTCTTCCCCTTTTTAGTAGTAAGGACGTATGCAATGCCAGCCAATCCCAACGATCCAAATGCCAATGGGTAATCCAACAACAATTGCAAAGGATGTACAAAATATGGCTTCAATATAAAATCCAACATTCCATAAGTTACACCAACAGCTACTCCAGGTCCAAGTCCCCATCTTATTGCAAAAATCATAATGGGAATCATGCTGCCAGCTGTTACACTACCCCCATTGGGAGCTTGATAGATTCTGACATAACTTAGAAGAGCTGACAATGCTATCATCATTCCACCCTCCGTCAACATCAGTACATTACTCCTTTTTTGTTCCATATTATATTAAACCTCCTTATTTTGGTTTGAATATAACAGCGTTAGTTAGTACAAAAAACCCATTGCAATGAAGGCAATGGGTATAATTTCTATACACACTTCCCTCCGCTAGAATTACCTAGTTCAGGTCTTAAGGGTCGAGAACTACTCTCTCTCAGCTTGCGCTCCCCCAGTGCTGTAAATATTCTTTTGTCAATTTAATAATATCACAAGTTATAAAAATCCTCAATAACTAAAACTGTATGCATTCTAATTATTTTATTAACTCTTTAAACTTCTTTACTCTGCTTTCAATATCATCAGTCGCAAAAATCCCAGATCCTACGACAATTAGGTCAGCTCCAGCATCAATAATGTATCTTGCGTTATCCAGCTTGATTCCACCATCGACCTCAAGAATAATATCATTTCCAGACTTGATAATCATATCCTTAAGTTTAATTATTTTTTGAGTCATTGCCGGGATATAACTCTGTCCTCCAAATCCAGGATTTACTGACATTATAAGGATTAGGTCAACATCGTCCATAATATATTCCAATACATCCAAAGGCGTTGAAGGATTTAGTGAAACACCAGCCTGTGCACCCTTCTCCCTTATCCGTTGAAGTGTTCTATGGAGATGGATGGTAGCCTCTGGATGAACTGTGATTATGTCTGAGCCGGCATCTATGAAATCATCAATAAATCTCTCTGGCCTATCTACCATGAGATGTACATCAAATGGTAATTTTGTAGTACCTCTTATTTTTTTAATAACAGGTGCTCCAAAAGTTATGTTTGGGACATATATGCCATCCATCACATCAAGATGAACATAATCTGCTCCACCCTTTTCAATAATATCTATTTCTTTTCCAAGCTTTGAGAAATCTGCAGAAAGTAATGAAGGTGCTAATTTTGCCATATTAATATCTCCTCTTTCTGTTCTTAATTTCATCAATCATCATTAAATAATTACTATATCTTTCCTGGCTTAGCTTATTTGATTCAACAGCTTTTTTTACTGCACATCCAGGTTCGTTCAAATGAATACAACTTGAAAATTTACACTTTCCATTGTATTCTTCAATGTCCTTGAAATAATCTTTCAAATCAATCTCATCTTCTATGAAATCTAGACTTAGTGAACTGAACCCTGGACTATCCAATACAAATGAGTTCTTATTGAGTTCGAGCAACTCTACATGTCTGGTCGTGTGTTTACCTCTTGAAGTTTTTAAACTAATTTTCCCAATCTCAAGATCATAGTTTGAATTGATCGAATTCAGCAAAGAAGATTTACCAACACCTGATGGTCCAGCAAATACACTTATATGGTTTTCCAGGAAATCTTTGAGTTCATCCAAACCTTCGTTCTCTTTTACGCTGGTTAGTATTGTTCTATAACCCGCATTTTTATAAATGTTCCCAATATATTCTGCTTTTTCTCGATCAATTTCACACTTATTGATACAAACTAGCACATCGAGCCCCTGTTGATCAGCCATAACAAGCATTCTGTCTAGAAGCCAAGTATTCAGATCAGGGTTTTTGATGCTTGAAACTACAACAGCCTGAGTAACATTTGCGACTGGTGGTCTCAATAATACAGTTTCCCTATCAAAAATTTCATCGATGTATCCATTGTTATCTTCTGAACTGATTCTTATGCTAACTTTGTCTCCTACAAGAGGCGTTATATTGGTTTCTCTGAAATTTCCTCTAGCTCTACTCTGGATAATTTCATTTTCAGTGCGCACGTAATAAAATCCACCGATACCTTTTATTATTGTACCTTTAATCATCGATCAACCCTCTTTTACTCTGGTAAATTGATATATCCCATCGTAATATACTTCGAATTGTGCACCAGGTAATCCTCTAACAGTTACCTGGAAGGATCCGTCACTTGCTTGATGTGCTTCAGAATAAACCATGGTTGGATCTCCGCCCTGCTTTCTAAAAATTGTTACCTCTGTTTCTTCCCTGTCTGTAAATGGTGTCAAAGTGAATGTAAAACTACTCTCTTCAGCAGAGGTAGGCGGTTCTTCTGGTTCCTGTACTGGTTCAGGCTCTGGTTCTGGTTCAGGTTCTGGTTCAGGGCCTGATGAGACATACATATCAACAGCTGTCTTAGTTTCAAGGGTCGTTCCAGCATCATATGATTGCCATGTAACAATATTTGCAGGAACGTCATTATTTGGTTCATATGTTACATCTCCTACAACTAAATCAAGTCCAACAATCTCATTCATAGCCTGGCTGATTTGCGTTCCGATCAATTGGATCATTACGACATCACTGACCTCTTCACCTTTACTAACTACAAGATCTATTCTGGTATTCGGTTCAACCTCAGTGAAAGATTCTATGCTTTGCTCCATTACAACATCTATTGGAACAGTGTCAGAAAAATCGTATACTACATTCATTCTCATTCCTGCTTCCTTAAGAATAGTCTCAGCTTCTGTGAGGGTTCTGTTTACAAGCAGAGGAACTGTTACCATGTCTGAACCCAAACTAAGAGTTACGGATACTGGATATCCTGGTCTTATTCTTACGCCTTCATCGACATTTTGTGAGACAATACGCCCCGCTCCATACTCTGTACTGGCTACACTATTTACAACATTCAGTTGGAATCCTTCATCTTTAGCTATTTTTTCTGCGTCTTCCTGTGTCATTCCAATCAATGAAGGCATCAATATATTATCATTAACTGAAATATTGTCTCTTAGTCTCATATAACCAGCAAATATTAATGTAGCCATTAGAAAAGCTGCTAAAATTGCAGAAATTATTACAATTGATTTATTTTTATTACTTTTATTTCGTTGATTTCTCTTGCTTCTATCCATTGTATGGCTCCTTGACGATTCTCGTTCACTTACAGCTGGTATAACCCTTGTCATATCGCTTGTTTCTTCAGTTGTTTGATTATCAGGAATGGTTCTGGTATCAATGTAAGCCTTTAGGTCTCTTAAAAGATCATCAGCACTCTGATATCTGTCACCTTGTCTTTTCATAACACATTTCATAATTATATCATTTACTTCTCTCGGTATATCTGAAGAAGCATCCACTGGAGGCACAATTTCCTCCTGAACATGCTTAAGTGCAACACCTATAGGGGTGTCACCATTAAAAGGTACTTTCCCGGTAATCATCTCATACATTACTATCCCCAGTGAGTAAATATCTGATTTTTCATCTGTATATCCGCCTCTAGCCTGCTCTGGAGAAAAATAATGAACTGAGCCTAAAACACTGGAAGTTGTAGTAATGGTCGATGAAGTTACAGCTCTAGCAATTCCAAAGTCTGTCACCTTAACTCTATTATCCTCAGTTACCATTATGTTATGCGGTTTAATGTCCCTATGAACTATATGATTTTTATGCGCATTAGAAAGAGCTTCAGCTATTTGTGTAGCGTAGTAAAGGGATTGATCGATCTGTAGCTTTTCATTGCCAACAATCAGTTCTTTTAGTGTCTTGCCTTTGATATACTCCATCACAATGTAATGGATTTTTTTATTATCCTGTTCTTCTGATCCAACATCATAGATATTAAGTATGTTAGGATGAGAAAGGCTCGCTGCTGCCTGAGATTCTCTTCTAAATTTCCTGATAAAGTCCTCATCCTCAGTAAATTCTTCTTTCAAAATCTTAATTGCGACAAACCTGTCTAATAAATGACATTTAGCTTTGTAAACATAAGCCATGCCTCCACTACCAATCTGTTCAACTATTTCATATCTATTTCCTAGCATTTTTCCTATCATTTTTTCACCTCTGTTAAAATCTTATTCCCAACACAGTAATATTGTCATTGCCGCCTTCTGCTTTAGCTTTGTCCACAGCAATTTCACAAGCTCTCTGTATATCTGTCTCATTGGAAAACATATCAATTAGTTTTTCTTCAGGTACCATGTTTGTTAACCCATCACTACAAAATACCACTATATCATCTTTTATAATGTCAATAGTCATTGTATCCACTTCTATTTCACTGCTAGTCCCCACAGCTCGGGTTATAATATTTCTTTGGGGATGTGTCCTGGCTTCATTTTCAGAAATTTTACCTTCTTGAACCAACTGTTGTACGAGTGAATGATCTTGAGTAATCTGCGACATTTTACCGGATCTGATTATATAAGCTCTGCTATCTCCTACATGACCGACAACAATCTTGTCACAGCACAAATACCCCATAGTCAAAGTAGTTCCCATACCTCTGCAGCCTTCAATCTCCTTTGAATAATTGTATATATGCCTATTGGCATACTCAACACTTTTCACAACACTTTTTTGTATATTTTTTTCAGTTGTGAGATCCGCACTATTTTCTTTCATCCATTCCTTGATGCTGTTAATTGCCAAAACACTGGCTATTTCGCCTGCATTGTGACCTCCCATTCCATCAGCAACCATAAATAATGGCATTTGTAGATTTTCAGGTATATAGTGGCTATCTTGATTAATCTCACGTACCAGTCCTATGTCACTAGCTGCTCCAAATTTCACGATATCACCTCGCTATTTTTCTTCCTCAAGAACACTTCGTCTAAGTTGACCGCATGAAGCACTTATGTCTCCACCCATTTCTCGTCTGACAGTAGTTTCAACCCCAAACTTCTTTAACATCGATTGAAAACTGAGTACATGGTTTCTATCTGGTCTTCCTTTTTTATACTCACTTATAGGATTAAGTGGTATTAGATTTACATGAGCCAACATTCCACTCAGTAATTTAGATATTTCCTTTGCTTCTTTTTCACTGTCGTTTGTTCCTTTTATTAAGGTATATTCAAATGTAATTCTTCTGTTTGTCTTGTCGATGTAGTATCTTAATGCTTCCATCAGTTCTTTTAGTTTATATTTTTTAGCAATAGGCATAATCTCTTCTCTCTTATTATCAAAAGGAGAATGTAGCGAAACGGAAAGCGTTATTGGTAAATTTTCTTCAGCCAACTTATAAATTTCAGGTACAATTCCACAGGTTGACAAGGTTATATTTCTGAGGCTGATATTTCTGCCCAACTTGCTGTTAATTACATCAAAAAAATCAACTACATTATCATAATTATCCAATGGTTCCCCACTGCCCATAAGTACAACATTGGAGATTCTAATTCCTAGATCCTTTTCAGCTTCATATATCTGATTAGCCATCTCAGCAGCTGTAAGATTTCTCACAAGACCATCTTTGGTGGATGCACAGAAACTACATCCCATTTTACAGCCTACCTGAGTGGATATGCACTGTGAATACCCATGTGAATAACTCATCACTACACTTTCAATGATGTTGTCATCGGGTAGCAGGAATAAATACTTAATAGTGCCATCAACCTTCGACTCAAATTTGTGAAGAACTTTAATTCTATTAACAGTGTATTCTGAATTTATTTTTTCTCTTAACTCTAAAGGAATCTGACCAATTCCTAAAATATCTTCTCCGTCTTGTTGATGAAAATATCTGAATATCTGTTCAGCTCTAAAACTTTTTTCACTATAATTATTTATGATTTCTTTTAATTTTTTTTGTGTCATGCTGTTTAATTCCATAAGCCTCATCTCTCTTCGTTCATATTATAGCATGATTTCAATAGAGTTATTCCTATTTATTAAAAAAATCTATTTTCTAATCATTTTTGCAATGAAAAAACCATCTGTTCCATGTATGTGTGGATACAACTCTATATAACCCTCTTTCTGTGTTTTACTAATAATAATGTCTTCTGGCAAATCAATAGGTTCCAAGCTGAAATCTGGATTTATATCCAGAAATTTTTGTACCTGATCCAGGTTCTCATTTTTGTTCAAAGTGCAAGTGCTATAAATCAGCTTTCCTCCGGACTTTACGTATCCAGCGGAGTTATTTAATATTTTTGATTGTATTTCAACAAGCGTATCTAAATCTTCCTTGTTTCTATTAAATTTAATGTCCGGTTTTCTTCTCAATAATCCGAAACCTGAGCAAGGAGCATCTACAAGACATACGTCAACTTTGTTTCTTAAACTTTCATCAAAAATAGCTGCATCGTAAACCTGGCCCTCTACAATGTTGATTCCCAGTCTCTTGCAGTTTTCAATAATTAGATTAATCTTCTGGGTGTATAGATCTCTTGCTATTATTTTTCCATTGTCATTCATTCTTTGTGCCATGTGGGTAGCCTTTCCACCAGGTGCACTACATACATCTAATACGAGCTCTTTTTCATTTGGTTCTGAAATTTCAGTAACCAACATGCTGCTTTCATCTTGGATTGTAAAAAATCCGTCTCTAAATTCTTTAGAATCTGTAATGTTTTCAGGATTAACAACTTTTATACAATCCCTTGATAATTCTCCTCTAATAAGTTGCAAGTCATACTTACTCAACTTATCTAACAAGCTCTCTCTGTCTATTTTCAATGTATTAACACGTATGTTAAGCAAAGGCTTTGTATTATTGGCTTCTAGGAGCTCCTTAGTAAATTCAAATCCAAACTGTTTTATCCACAAATCAACTAAAAAAACAGGGTGAGAATAACGAACTGACAATTCTTGCATGTTTTTTGGAATTTCGGACAAGAAAAACATATCTCTTTCTCTGTCAATCTTTCTCAAAACACCATTTACATATCCTATTGTACCTTTATGTCCATATTTCTTCGCCAGCTTTACTGATTCGTTAATTGCAGCGTGCGCTGGTATTCTATCCATAAATCCTATCTGGTATATTCCGACTCTTAATATTTGTAATATCATTGGATGGATTTTCTTCATTCTTACGTTTGAAGCAGATTTAATTATACTATCAATATACATACGGTTTTCAAGAACTCCATAGACCAGTTCTCTTAGTAATCTCTTGTCCTCAAGTGACATATCGGTCTGTGAATATTCCTGAAGTACCTTGTTAGAGAATCTACCTTCATCTTGCACTTCAGATAATACCCTAATGGCTGCTTCTCTCGTATTGATCATTTTATCCCTCCAAAAAAAGGGGGATTCCTCCCCCTTTAACTCCTTCGTCCTCTTAAGGCCAATAATCTTAACAATTCAGCCAAAGCTACTATTGTAGCTGCTACATATGTCAAAGCAGCTGCGTTTAATACTTTTTTTGCTGGTTTTAAGCTTTGTGAAGGTATCAATCCATTCTCCAGATGAACCATAGCCCTTTTACTGGCATTGAATTCAACAGGCAGCGTAACTATTTGAAACAATACAGCTGCTAGGAATAATGCTATTCCAACATCTATTAAGAAAGGGCTAATTAGAAAACCAAGAATTACAAATATCCATACCAATCTTGATCCAAAATTTGCTATCGGTGCAATATTGTTTCTTAATATTAGAGGAAAATAACTCTCTGCATGTTGTATTGCGTGTCCTACTTCATGAGCAGCTACACTTACAGATGCTATACTGCTACTTCCGTACACATTTTGAGATAGTCTAATAACTCGTTTTCTAGGGTCGTAATGGTCAGTCAGATTTCCTCTGACAGCCTCAATTGGAATATCACTTAAACCATTACTATCAAGAATACGTCTGGCAACCTGTTCCCCAGTCATTCCTGATTCACTTGGTACTTTTAGATACTGTGAAAATGTTGTCTTAACTTTCATTTGTGCATAGCCCGCAAACAAGATTGCAGGAAGCACAAATATTAACCATGATCCTCCATAAAAACCTGTATACATAAATATCCCTCTTCTCTAAAAAATGTACCCCTTTTCAATATCATTTCCCAATAATAATTCCTTCACAGTCATAGATCTCTTGCCAGGGAACTGTAGCTGTTTAATAATTATAAAACCATCTGATACCGCCACCTTGATACCATCTGGTTCAACATCAACTATAGTACCAGGAGTGATTTCATGTTCTTTTTCTTCTATATCAACTCTTTGTATCTTTATCTTTTGACCTTTATATTCCGTAAATGCAGATGGCCAAGGTTTAAGCCCCATAACTTTCTTGAAAATTTTCCTGGCAGTTTTGGTCCAGTCTATATTACCGACACCTTTATATAATAAAGGTGCATAACTTGATTCCTCATGTTTCTGTGGGGTTAACTCAGCATCACCTGAGACAATTAACTCAATGGCTTCTATTATTAAGTTTGAACCTACTTCGGCCAATTTATCGTGAATTATCTGTGAATCATCTTCCCATTCAATCGGGATCTCATGTTTTAGAAACATACCACCTGTGTCAAGGCCTTCTTCCATATTCATTATGGTTATACCTGTATAGCTATCTCCATTCATAATTGCCCAATTTATTGGTGCTGCTCCTCTGTATTTAGGCAATAGAGAAGCATGGATATTGAGACAATTGTATTTTGGAAGTTCTAATATTCTTTTCTTTAGAATTTGACCATACGCTGCTACCACAATAAAATCTGGGTCAATATTCTTTAGTTTATTGTACGATTCATCTGAATTTATATCTTCTGGTTGAAACACTTCAATTCCTAGTTCAATAGCCTTTTCCTTAACAGGAGTTGGTTGAAGCTTTTTTCCTCTTCCCTTTTTTTTATCAATTTGAGTCACGACAAGAGGAATATCATATCCATGATTAAAAATGTGTTCCAAAGATTTAACTGCAAATTCGGGAGTACCCATATAGATTATCTTCATGATATCTCATCATCTTCAGCTACATTTTGATGGATTTCTTTAGCTTTGTCAGTATATAAAACTCCTTCGAGATGATCTATTTCATGACAGAATACTCTTGCAAGATATCCTGATGGCTTCATCCTGATCTGCTGACCTTTTTCGTCCATAAATGAAATAGTTATAGTCAGAGGTCTTTCAACTGTGCCAGCCAAATCCGGTACCGAAAGACAACCTTCAATGCCATCAACTACACCTTCTTCTTCTTCAATCACAGGGTTTATTGCTATAATTGGTTTGTCACCAATATCAACTGTAATTACCCTTTTTAAAACTCCTATTTGTGGTGCTGCAAGTCCAATACCGTTTTCATGTCTCATGGTCTCTACCATATCATCCAGTAACTGTAATATCCTGTCATCTAACTCAGATACTTCTCTTGATTTTTTTCTTAGTATTGGGTCACCGTCCAATCTGATCTTTCTTAACGCCATCTCAATCCTCCTAATTAACTTCTTCTATAATATGCTGCTTGGATTAATATCTATGCTTATTTTTATGTTGTCGTGTTTTATTTTGACCTTACCCTCATTATATACCCTGTTAATAATATTCTTTATACGTTTGCTATCATTGTAACCGAATTTTAATAATATTTGCCAGCGATAGTTCTTGTTCATTCTCTCCATCGGCGCTGGATGTGGACCTAGCAAATCAACACTTGTCAGTTTTTCATTATTTATGCACTCTTGAAGTTCTGCGGCAGATTCCTCCATGGATTCTTTTACATGTAATTGATTTTTACCGAATAATGTCACGGAAGCTATTCCTTTGTATGGAGGGTAGCCAAATTCCTTGCGCAACTGTGTTTCGTTGCTGTAAAACTCTTTGTAATTATTTGTCATTGCAGTGATAATACTATAGTGATCAGGATTATAGGTCTGCAAAATTACATTTCCCGCTGTATCCCCACGACCAGCTCTTCCAGCAACTTGAGTAACAAGTTGAAAGGTTCTTTCAGGTGACCTAAAGTCTGGCAAATTCAATGTCGTATCCGCTGCTATTATGCCTACAAGTGTAACACTTGGGAAATCAAGCCCTTTGGATATCATCTGAGTTCCAATCAGAATATCTACCTCATTATTCTTCATAGAATCCAAAGCCCTTTCATAATCTTCTCTTGATTTAATCATATCACTGTCCATTCTCAATGTTTTAGCATTGGGAAACAGCTTTCGGACTTCCTCCTCAACTCTTTCTGTTCCTATTCCAAAACTTTTGAAATAATTGCTGCCACAGGCGGGACAAGTAGTTGGTAGTGGGTGGGTTTCTCCACAATAATGACACCGGAGTCTATTTGTTGATTTATGATAAGTTAGACTTATATCGCAATTGTCGCACTTTGCGAGATATCCGCAACTTCTACAAGTTATAAATCCAGAATAACCTCTTTTATTCAAAAAAAGTATAATTTGGTTTCCCTCATCAAGAGTTTTAACCATTTCCTGGTATAAACTCCTGCTGAAAATTGAACGATTTCCCTCCTGAAGCTCATCCCTCATGTCAACTACATTAATTGATGGAAGGGAATTTCTTGTAGCCCTGTTTTGCAGCTCATATAGCATATATTCCCCAATTTCAGTTTGATAATAAGTTTCAACAGAAGGAGTAGCAGTACCGAGTACAAGTTTTGCATTTTCCAGCTGGGAAATTTTCATTGCTACCTCTATGGTGTTGTATTTAGGGTTATTAGATGATTTATAAGTATTCTCATGTTCCTCATCAATCACTATTAGCCCTAAATTATTGAAAGGTGCGAACAAAGCTGATCTCGCACCAACTACAATTTTATACTCACTGGATTTTATTCTTCTCCACTGATCAAATCTCTCCAGCTGTGTAAGTTTGCTGTGCAGAATTGCGACTTGGTTGCCAAATCTACCAACAAATCTATCTATTGTTTGTGGAGTTAATGATATTTCAGGCACTAGTATTATAGAATCCTTGCCATTACGAAGCATATCTTCAACCAGTTGAAGATATATTTCAGTCTTACCACTTCCTGTTATTCCATGAATAAGAGAAATACTATTATTTGACTGTCGTATTCCTTCATAAACTTTGTTTTGAGCCGTGTTCAGCTCAATCTTTAAATACTCAGGAATATCTTTTGATACTGGTGTTTCATTGACAATTCTGTTTTCAATTAATACAAGGTTTTTAGCTTCCATAGCTTTTAAAACTGAAAGACTTGTACTCAACTGCTGCAAGACTTCTTTTGCTGCAATTTCATTAGTTCCTTTTAATAATTCCCAAATCTTAAGCTGTTTTTTTGCAGAATTACCAATAATCTCAACGCCCTTGGCAAATGAAACAGTTTGATTTCTTATTACGATTTTTTCAACTCTGGAAGTGCTTGTTTTTTTTATATCTAGTACAAGTTTAATAGAGCCTTCTTCTTCAAGACTGGAAATCAGTTTGTTGAATTCCTTGTACTGGCAGATCTTCTGCAACTCTGTATATTCAACCTTGTTGGCATTTGATACTTCTGACAATATTATCTTTTCTTCTTCTGAATGGTTTTTGAAATTCTGCAAGCTCTCTCCAAGTACTACCATCGTACTTATATCCCTGAAATCTCCCGGTGGCAACATTGGTTGCATTGATTCAAATCCTGTACATAAATACTCTTCCTTTATCCAATTAGCTAGAATGATTTTTTTTTCAGAAATCAGAGGCTTATCATCCAGGACCTGAATAATATCCTTGGTTTTGTACGATATGCTGGAATCGTCTTTCTTTTCTACAATAATTCCCATGATGGGCTTATTATACCTGCCAAAAGGAACAACAACTCTTACACCAAGTTTTGCTTGATTCTCAAGATCCCTTGGTATGTTATAGGTAAATCGTTTGTCCACGCTTGAGGATTTATGATCTATTATAATCTCTGCAAAACCCATTCCATAACTCCTTTCAATCCAGGACAATTCCTATTACTTTCTGTTTGTGAGTATCGACTTCACCTTATCCAGAATCAAAGATGACAAATCATCCTTTGACATTAAGGGAAGGCTTTCAACCTGGCCTGAAGCATCATAAATAGTAGCTATATTTGTATCGCCCTTAAATCCTGCTCCGTCCTGGGTTATATCATTCGCAACAATAAAATCCAAGTTCTTCTCTTTCATTTTTAAAGCTGCATATTCTTCTATATTATTCGTCTCCGCTGCAAAACCTACCATTATTCGATGTTCCTTGATTTTACCAAAATAAGCAGCAATATCAGGGTTCTTAGTAAGTTCGATAGACATTGTTTTCGATTCATTGTCTCTTTTCTTTATCTTTTTGTCACTGAAATTCAAAGGCTTGAAATCAGAAGGAGCAGCAGCTTTTATCAGCACATCACAGGTATCAAAATGTTCTCTTACTGCTTCCATCATGTCTGTTGTTGACTCAATGTTCACAATTTTTACATTGGAAGGTGGATCTATATCAACTGGACCCGAAACAAGGACAACCTCGGCTCCCCTCATTGCAGCAATATTAGCAATTGAGTACCCCATCTTCCCACTTGAGTGATTTGTAATATATCTCACTGGATCTATTGACTCAATTGTTGGGCCAGCGGTAACAACTATTTTTTTACCTTCAAAATCCTTGTCTGTGAAATAATCCTCAAGATAACTAATAATTTCTGAAGGTTCAGCCATTTTTCCAGCACCCACATCACCACACGCAAGTCTTCCTTCTCCTGTGTGCATAAATTTATGCCCGAGCTCCTTTAAAATTTTAATATTTTTTTGTGTTATTGGATTCAAATACATATTCGTATTCATGGCTGGAGCAAATAGTATACTGGCATTGGAAGCCATAACTACTGTTGTCAGCATATTGTCAGCAATCCCATTAGCTATCTTGCCAATTGTGTTTGCAGTCGCAGGAGCTATAAGAATAATATCTGGTCTTTGAGCAAGAGTAATGTGTTCAACAGCCATATAGCTTTCCAGGCCAAACATATCAAAGTGAACTTTGCTCTGTGACATTGTCTGAAATGTCAAAGGGCTAACAAATTTAGTTGCCGCCTTAGTCATTACTACATCGACCTTAGCTCCTGATTTTATCAACCTGCTTACCAGATCTGCTGATTTATATGCAGCTATACCTCCTGTTATTCCCAATAGTATGTGCTTGTCCCTTAACATCTTTTCACCTACTTAAAGCTTCCAGCTGAAGGATTCACAAATTTAACCTTTCCTTCAGCAATTTCATCCAACGCGATGGTTACTGGCTTGTTTGCATTGGTCTCAACTCTTGGAGTTGAACCTTCCACTAGTTGTCTAGCTCTTCTTGCAGCTACCATAACCAATGTATATCTACTTTCTTCAGGAAGACAATATTCTTTTATCTTATCATTCATCTTTGTTACCCCCTTTTCTAGTTACCAGTTCCTTAATACCACTATGTCTCTTAACTCTTAGCTTTTCAGAATGTATAATAGCTTCAATATCTGCTACAGCTGCGTCAACCTTATCATTTACTACAAAGAAGTCATATTCTCCAACAAAATCCAATTCCTTGAAGGCATTAGCAAATCTAGTATCAATATCCTCTTCAGTTTCTGTGCCTCTCTTAACTATTCTGTTCCTCAACTCATCCATTGTAGGTGGTAAAAGAAAAATAAACACTGCTTCTTTATAGTTCTTTTTAATTTGAAGTGCACCCTGTACATCAATTTCGAGTAACACTATTTCACCCTTTTCTATCTGGTCGAAAACAAACTTCTTTGGAGTTCCATAATAATTTGTGTGCACATATGCATGCTCTAAAAACTCACCACTTTCAACCATATCCATGAAATACTCTTTATCATAAAAAAAATAGTTTTCACCATCCACTTCAGTAGCTCTGGGATTTCTTGTTGTAGCTGAAATTGAAAATACAATGTCGTCTCTATTTTGCATGAGCGCCTGGCTTACTGTTCCCTTGCCGCTACCCGAAGGTCCTGATAGAACTAATAAAAATCCTCTTGCCATAATTTCTCACCATCTTTCATCATTATTCATGCACATCCTCTTTGGTATGAAGTCTATGTGCAATAGTCTCCGGCTGCAAAGGTGATAATACAATATGACCACTGTCCATTACAATCACTGCCCTGGTTCTTCTACCATAGGTTGCATCTATGAGCGTTCCTTTTTCCTTGGATTCTTGAACCAGTCTCTTAATAGGCGCAGACTCTGGACTAACGACAGATACAACCTTGTTTGATGCAACTACATTTCCAAAGCCTACGTTAATAAAATATACTAGCATTGTTCTGCCTCCTACTCAATGTTCTGAACCTGCTCCCTTATCTTTTCAATTTCAGACTTTAACTCAACGACAGCCTTTACAATATCGGTATCGCTTGACTTGCTGCCTATTGTATTGACTTCTCTGTTGAACTCCTGAATCAGGAAATCAAGCTTCCTTCCAATTGAGTCTTTTTCTGATAGAATCTCTCTTAACTGAGATACATGACTTTTCAATCTGGTCAATTCTTCATCTATGCTGCTTTTGTCTGCATATATGGCCACCTCCATCGCAAGTCTATCCATGTCAACAGCAGCAACATCCTCTAAAATTGTTTGAATTCTTTCATTCAACTTAGATCTATACTCATCTACTACAAGAGGTGCTCTTTCTTCAATTCTAGTTGCAATATCTTCGATGTTTTCCAACTTTATATGAATGTCTTTCTTAAGTTGTTCACCTTCATACTCCCTCATCTCAATCATTTTATCCAGAGCCTTTATAGTTGATTCTTTTATAGTTTCCCATACAAGATCTTCATCTAGTTCTTTCTTCTCGGTTTTTATAACGTCAGAAATTGAAAGTATGTTATTAAGTCTTATACTATCATCAATTTCCAACTCGCTTTTTAATTCCTCAAGAGCTGATTTAAAACTTCTGGCCAATGAAATATCAACTTTGACATCTACAGCTGATGTTTCAGCAAATTCAAAATTGACAAAAACATCTACTTTCCCTCTGTGCATCCTCTCCTTTATCAGCTTTTTAATACTTTCTTCAAGATAAATGAGATACCTGGGGAGCTTAATATTTATATCTAAATACCTGTGATTAACTGATTTCAGCTCAATCTTAAGCTTATACAACTGGTTCTCAGACTCTCCTTTTCCGTAGCCTGTCATACTTCTAATCAATGGAATCCCTCCTTGTTTATCCATAAGTTATCAATTAAATGTTAAATTTTAAATGCGTTCATCAATCAATAACACAGTTCAAACTAATTTTAACCATTCTAATACACAGATATCTTTTATGAGTTATAGAATATTATACATCTATGAATATAAATATCTACTATTTGTTACAAATTATTAATATTTAGATGTAATTACCTAAATTATTATGTGTATAAGATTGTCAATTCTTCATAGCTTCAATTTGTGGTATACTAGTTAAATAACATAAATACGGAGGTTTAAAATGTCATTTGATGGTATAGTAACCAGATCAGTAGTATCCGAATTAAATAGTGTTTTACTCGGCGGAAGGATTGACAAGATTTATCAACCTGAAAAAGATGAAATGTTAATACAGATATATAGTAAAGGAACGAATCATCGATTGCTGATATCCGCTAGCAGCAACAACCCAAGACTATATCTAACAAGCTCTTCTAAAACTAATCCACTTTCACCACCAATGTTTTGTATGCTGCTTAGGAAACACTTGACAGGCAGTATAATTCTAGACATTAGGCAACGTGGTTTAGATAGAGTTGTCATATTTACTCTTTCAGGTAAAGATGAACTTGGCAATCCCACTGAAAGAGAGTTAATTGTTGAAATAATGGGAAAACATAGTAATATTATACTAATTCAGAAGGATTCCAGAAAAATCATTGACTCTATAAAAAGAATCCCCGCTGAAATCTCCAGGGTCAGACAACTACTACCTGGATTCAACTACTCATTTATAGAATCAGATGGTAAAGTAGATCCACTCGAGTCAGACGAGAAGGATTTCTATGATCATCTGGAAAAATCTAATGGAAGTCAAAAATTATTCAAATTTATTTATCAAAGTTTTACTGGCCTCAGTCCACTCGCAGGCAGAGAAATATGTAGCATAGCAGGCCTCGAACCAGATAGAGTTATCCTAAGTCTTGATAATAAAGACAAGAACAATCTATTAAGTGGGCTGAATCAACTAATTCTAAAAGTTAAGAACGAAGAATTCAAACCAGTATATATATTAAAAGAAGAAGATAGTAATGTTGAAGCCTTCTATTCATTCCCATTGTCGCAATACAGAGGGATGAATCAGACTGAAACCAACAGTGTTTCAAATATGCTCGATTATGTATATAAATCAAGAGATACAGGTGATAGAGTTAAACAGAAATCAGCTTCTCTTAAAAAAATCCTGCACACAAAGCTTGAAAGGGCACAAAACAAACTATCAAAGCAAAAAGAAGAGCTTCTCGATAGTCAAGGTAGAGAAAAATATAAGATTTATGCTGATTTGATACAATCTAATTTACACAATATCAGCAAAGGCCTTGATCATGTCATACTTGAAAATTTTTATGACGAAAATCTTGAGAAGTTAAAAGTTCCCCTGGACCCCAAAACCAGTCCTGCGGAAAATGCACAAAGATATTATAAGAAATATGGTAAGCTTAAGACTGCCAATCAGCTATTACTTAAACAAATTCCAGAAACAGAGTCTGAAATATCCTATATTGAACATGTACTGGTAAGCCTTGAAAACGCTACTGATGTTAAAGAACTTGATGAAATTAAGGATGAACTCATTCTAGAGGGTTATATACAAAGACGAAGCATGAAAGGCAGGACGAAAAAAGTAAAATTATCCGGACCACTTAAATTTATATCATCAGAAGACTTTGAGATTTATGTAGGGAGAAACAACAGGCAAAATGAAATACTCACTATGAAAACCGCAAAAAAAGAAGATATCTGGCTTCATACTAAAGGGATACCTGGAAGTCACGTTATTATTAAGACTGATGGCAACTCTGTTCCAGAACAAACTCTTGCTGAAGCAGGCTTATTGGCTGCTTTTTACAGTAAAGGCAGAAACTCAGGTAGTGTTGAAGTTGACTATACAGAAAAAAAATACGTAAGAAAACCAAAGAATGGAAAGACCGGGCTTGTGGTATATGAAAACCAGAAAACAATAGTGGTAAATCCATCTGCAGCCGAAATAGACAAAATAAAGAAGATAGAGAACTAATCAGTCCTCTATCTTTTCATAATAATTACTTCATCATTGCCATCTATTTCTTTCAATTTAACACCTACAACTTCAGTTCTAGCCGTAGGTACATTTTTACCTACATAATCCGGCCTGATTGGGAATTCTCTATGTCCCCTGTCCACTAATACAGCCAATTGCACTTTCTTGGGTCTACCGTTGTCAATCAATGCATCCAAAGCAGCTCTCACAGTTCTTCCAGTATAAATTACATCATCAACTAAAACAATCTTCTTACCGTTGATTTCACCCTTGAAGCTTTCATTTACTACAGGTTGGTTTCCGATTTCCTCCAGATCATCTCTATATAGGCTGATATCCAAGGTATATACTGGTACCTCTTCTCCTTCAATTCTAAATATCATTTCAGCAATTCTCTTTGCAAAAGGTACACCCCTAGTTTTAATGCCAACCAAAACCAAGTCTTTTACGCCTTTGTTTCTCTCAATTATTTCATTTGAAATCCTTGTTGTTGCTCTGGCAATTGCCTTGTTGTCCATAATAACGGCTTTTACTATCATTACTGAACCTCCCTTTGAAGCTTTGCCAATATTTTCTTGAAATCCTCTGGTAATTCGCATTCAAATTCCACATCAGTATTGATGGAAGGATGAACGAAACCCAACTTTCTAGCATGCAATAGTTGTCTCTTTAAATTAAATTCATTCTTGCCACTCGAATACACAGGATCTCCAACCACTGGATTACCAACATAAGCAAAATGAACTCTTATTTGATGTGTTCTCCCAGTTTCAAGTCTAACTGAAACTAATGTGTACTTACCATATCTTTCCTTTACAGTGAAGTGGGTTATAGCTTCTTTACTGTTCTTGTCAGTTACAGCCATTTTTTTTCTATCCTTCTGATTCCTACCTATTGGTGCATTGATTGTTCCATTGTCCTGTTTTACATTTCCATGAACCAAAGCCAAATACTCTCTAAAGACACCATGGTATTTCAACTGCTCAGATAGCCCTCTGTGAGCTTTGTCATTCTTAGCTACCACTATCAGGCCTGATGTGTCCTTGTCTAACCTATGGACGATTCCTGGCCTTATAATGCCATTTATAGACGACAGGTTCTCCATATGATACATAAGTGCATTGACCAGCGTCCCAGAATAGTTTCCTGGAGCGGGATGTACTACTATTCCACAATCCTTGTTTATTATCGCCAGGTCATCATCTTCATATATAATTTCGATTGGAATATTCTCAGGTGTAATTTCAAGGAATTTGGGTTCGGGAAGCTGTACAAGAATTGTATCGCCTTCTTTGACCAAATAGCTTGGCTTCTTGTAAGATTTATTTACCGTAACCAATTTATCTTTTATAAGTTTATGAATCCTGGTACGCGAAAACTCATCCAGTTCCAATGAAAGAAAATAGTCTAATCTTTCATTATCTTCTTCATTTACATAAATTTCGATTTCTTTCAATATATATCACCTGTACTTTTTTCATATTTGTCAAACAGTATGACAAATATAAGCAGCCCTGTACCAAAGACTATGAAAACATCTGCAATATTAAATACTGGAAAATCATATAATCTCCCAAGATCAACCTTTATAAAATCCACAACATACCCCAGTCTCACTCTATCTATTAGGTTGCCTAAAGCTCCTCCCAATAGAAATCCCATAGCAAAATTAGCAACTAAAGTCAGTTTCTTTTGATTCTTAATCATATATATTGACATAACCACCAATACCAGAGTTGTAACTGCTATAAAGAATAATCTTTGATTTTGAAGTATGCCGAAAGCAGCACCATAATTCTTTACGAAATGAAGTTCCAGTAAATCATTTATGAGTACAATCGGTTTTTTATTCATTAGATACACTACTGATAAATACTTTGTTGCCTGATCAGCTAAAATAATCAGAATTCCCAATATAAATCCCAATGCTTTTCCCCCTACCATTCTTTCAATTACAGAACAAAAAGGAGCCAACGCTCCTCCCGGTCTATTCTTTCAAATCTTTCTCTTCTAATTTACTATTTTCGACTTTATTCTTATTATCAACATTGTTATAATACTCCTCCAAGGAAAGTAAATGAGATTTAAGAAATGACTCGTATCTGGTTTTGAATATAAATAACTCTTTTTGGAGATAATCATATTCATCCTTTATTCCTCTTACGTCCTCTCTTGATTGCTCAATGATTTTTCTTCCTGTATCCTCGGCATTCTCGATTATAATTTCAGCTTTATTTCTTGCATTGACAGTGACTTCATCTGCTGCTTGCTGTGCAACTAAAAGCGTACTTTTTAGAGTTTCTTCCATTGTCTGAAACTGTCTAATCTGGTCAGTAAGCATATTAATCTTGTCCTTGTACTCAATATTCTCCTTATACATCCTTTCGTAATCGTCAATAATCTCTGTCAGGAAAGTATTGACTTCCTTAGGATAGAATCCTCTAAATGTTTTTTTGAAATTCTTATTCTGAATATCTAAAGGTGTTATCATTTAATCACTCCATTATACTAGTTTTCTGATTGTCAGATTTAATCTTCCTTTTTTTGAAGTGCCGCCTAAACTGTAAAGAATAGTTCTGCCTTTTCCTCTCACGGAAACAACATCACCCATATCGAGTACAGTGTCTGATTTTTTTATTTTTTCCCAGTTAACTTTTGTATCACCGGATTTGATTAATCCCATGCTCTCACTTCTCGAAATATTGTATGCAGCACTCAGAAAAGCATCCAATCTAAGTGACGATACGAATTTCTTGAGTTCAATAAAATCTGGTTTGGGGTAATATAAATTTTCCCCTTGAATCTCTGATATAGTAATATTTTTATTGCCTGCTTTTTCAAAATTAAGTAGTATATAATCCTTAATTTCTTTCTTAACTATCACTATGGTAAAACTATCGTACAAAAGAATATCTCCAATTTTCTCTCTTGTCAATCCAAGTCCCAATATTGCACCAAGATAATCTTTGTGATTAAGACCCTCCAGATGCCCTTCAATTTTTAAATACGAAACCGGAGACTCAAGATCTTCCTTGTATATGTAGTCTGGGTGTATTATTATACACTTCCTCTCAGTTTCTTCTAGCCCACCGTCAAAAATGTACGCTAATTCTTGAAAACGATTCAGAATTGATACACTGATCTTTCTTTCGTATGGATCCATAAAGTCTGATTCAATTACCAGATGACTCTTTAAAGACGACTGAATCATATCCAGCAGCCTTCGCATCTTAAAAACTATTTCATTGTCATTAATATGATTCAGGTAAATATCTTTGTCCAACATACATTATCCTACTATATTTAGTATGACAGCATAAACAACTCTCAAAAATATTATGGCTACCCAAGGCGAAAAATCTATGAAACCTCTTCCAAATCCAACTTTATCCAACAATGCTCTTGCAGGAGCCATAAGAGGCTCTGTAAGTTCGAATAGTATTTTCCCGAACATATTATTCACAGGAACTTTGAAGATATTTACAAAAATTCGTATTATAATTAAAATTTCTAATAAATCAAATAATATCCTTACTGATCTTAGCAATGTATACATTCAAGTCTCCTTACCAAGGGAATATTCCCCTGTTCTTCAATTCGTCTTTTAATCCGTCTATTTCTATATTGTTAGGTGCAAGTATAAATATGTCTTTGGTAACTTTCTGAATTTTTCCTTCAACTGCATAAAGCCCACCATTTATAAAATCAAATATTTGCCTTTTGACATTAGTGTCAAGTTGTTCAAAATTAACTACGATTGCTTTCCTTAGCTTAAGATCATCAATAATCGCAGGTGCTTCCTCGTAGCTAAGGGGTTCGTGAACTGATATTTTCATATTGTTGTTTGTGTGAATATTTACTACCTTGTTACTAAATTTTTTTGTTGATGGGGAAGAACCTGCTTCAAGTTCTTCAGGTGTATCATCAACAAAATATTCATCATCTTCGTAATCGTCAATACCTATAAAATACTTGAATTTGTCGAATATATTACCCATTCTATTCCCTCCTAGTAGTTTCTCTCGCCAAATATTCCTGTGCCTACCCTAATCATATTTGATCCTTCTTCAATAGCTAATTCAAAATCATTAGTCATTCCCATGGATAGTATACCCATGCTAAGTTCTTTGTAATTTCCGCCTTTGATTTTTTCACTGAGATTGTATAATCCTCTGAAACTATTCCTAATAACTACCTCATCTTCAGTAAAAGGTGCTATTGTCATCAATCCTTTAATTCTTATATTCTCAAATATTAGTACCTTTTCAATAAATGGAATAACATCTTCTTCCTTCATACCGAACTTTGAATCCTCTTGTGATATGTTAACTTGAATCAATGTATCTATAACACGATTACTTGCCTTCGCCCTTTTATTAATTTCTTTGGCAAGTGAAATCCTGTCTAGTGAATGAATCAGATGAACCTTGTCCACTAAAAATTTTACTTTGTTTGTTTGAAGATGTCCTATCATGTGATATCTGGGCCTGTCACCAAGAATCTCCATTTTTTCAGTAAGCTCCTGGACCTTGTTTTCTCCTATATCAACCACACCAAGGTCTAATGCTTTAATTATCTTATCTACTTGCAACGTTTTTGTTACAGCTACCAATTTTACTTCGTCGTCTCTGCCTGCCTTATTAAGGGCAAGTGTAATTCTGTCATTTATTCCTGATAGATTATCTTTGATGCTAATTTTAAAGACCTCCCATCAATTTAGTATTTCCCCGACATCAACTGAATCAGGATCCGTAATGATATCACTGAACATTGTAATTGTCCTTAATGACTCATCTCCTGATTTTATATATCCATTATTGTCGCCCTTTGAAACATAAGCGTAGTTTTCGTCGCTTGCAACTACTTCAACAGGCCTGAATGTTACTGCTCCGTAAAACTCCTTGACTTTTACTCCCACAATATCTCCCATCTCAGTCAGAGATTCAATGGGTATTCTTAGAGTATCTTCCTTGAAAGTTATTACATTTATATTTACAAATCTTTTGTCATACAATTTTTCAATGTATTTAGTGCCTTCTAGTACATACAATATCTCGCGATTTTCTTCCAGTATCTCTACAACTGGCAAATCCAATTCTACAAGTTTATCTTCTTCGAGAATAATACTAATACTTATAACATCCTCTAATTCAAATTCAGTATCAATCACATCTTCAATCTCCATTATTAGATACCACTGATAATCGTCAACAATCTTAAAAACTGGTTTGTTATCTGATGTATCTTCTGTTAATCCTAATTCTTGTCCTTCTTTTAGTGTGTCGAAGCTGATCTCATTCAATGAATTTGGGTTTAAAATATTTTCCCAGCCATCTAGCTTGTATGATACCAGTCCTGAATGATTTGAATAAATCTCTCTGTCAAATTTTGCGATTTGAGAGAGTAAAAGCTCACGTCTATCCAATAGGTCTTCAATAGTAATATTTTGATCTATGGACTCTACTGATGCATTGCCTATAGTGCTATTCTGTAATTCAATGGATTCTCTAATGTCATTGATTCCCTGATAATCTTCTTCCGATATTTTTTGATAAAGGTTGGACACTAAAAAATCCAAACCATCAGATGTATCCTGACTATTACTGATATCATTCTCCAACTCACTGTAAAAATCAATCATATTTTCAATTTGGCTAAGTTCATCCTTAAGATTTGTAGTATCCTCAAGTAAAAGTACATCTGCTACAGCTTGTCCAACACGAACTCTTTCACCTTCCTTGATGACCTTGTATATATCACCCTCAGACTCTGAATAATACAACTTTTCGTCTCTTGCCAGAATTCCCTTTGCAGGAATTTCTACAACATATTCATATTCTTCAGGTAGAATAAATATGTTGTTAGAACCAGATAATCTCGGAAGAATATTCAATGAAAAAAGTATCAGAGCTATAAATCCTATGAAAAGAATAATTTTTCTTTTTATGTCACCCTGATATCCCATCATTCATGTCACACCTAACTAAAAAATTTGCCATATTTACTCATAATCCTGAACTGGTTAATGCTCTCAATTTTTAGCTTTATTACTTCATTTGCATATGTTACCATTTTGATTGACTGGTCGTTGTTTACCGCACCGATAAGAATTCCCTTGAACTTTTCTTTTGATTTTGTCATTATGCTTATCTCATCGCCAGCTTTCAGCTTGGTCCCGTCAAGAAAGAATTCCTGCATATCAGTGTCTTCTATTTCATCTTGTGATATATATCTGTTGTCAATGAAGATTATATTGTTTTTCAAGTAGTATTTCTCCTTAAAGACAACAAGTGTGTACCCCAGTATACCGGCAAAAAGAGCAATGCCTGCAATTGTTATTAAAAACTCAAACATGCATAATCCTCCAATCTATAATTAAACTCAGTATAACATAATTTTAGCTCTTTTTAAACAACTTTACAAAATCAAATTTATCAGTTATAATACAGCTTGTGGCGGGGTGTAGCGCAGTTTGGTAGCGCACTAGTCTGGGGGACTAGGGGCCGTAGGTTCAAATCCTATCACTCCGACCAAAATTATGAGCTGATAATCCATTGAGATTACCAGCTCGTTTTTTTATTTGTAGCAACAATTTCCATTTCGTGTTTTCTTGATCTGCCCATAAGTTTTCCAACAGATTCCCTGACATCTGCTCGATTGTATAGGACGTTGTAAAGCTCCTTTGTAATAGGCATTTCTACGCCTATGTCTCCAGCCAATTCAAATGTGGACCTGGTAGTCTTTATTCCTTCAACTACCATCCCAATTTCTTCAATAGCTTCATCTAATGAGTATCCTTTTCCTATTAGGATACCGGCTCTCCTGTTTCTACTGTGCATACTGGTACATGTTACTATCAAGTCCCCAATACCTGATAGTCCTGAAAATGTATCAGGATCAGCTCCCAATGCCACTCCCAATTTTGACATCTCATAAATTCCACGAGTCATCAAGGCAGCTTTTGTATTATCACCATAACCAAGACCATCAGATATACCTGCTCCGAGGGCAATTATATTCTTAAGTGCACCACCAAGCTCAACACCAATAACATCAGGATTAGTGTATACTCTAAAAGTAGAACATGAAAATACATCCTGGATATGCTCAGCTATTTCCTTGTTTGTCGAAGCTGAAACGACTGTAGTTGGTATATCAAGTGCTACTTCCTCAGCATGTGAAGGACCTGATAACGCAACAAATTTATTGTCTGGAAAGTATTCATATACAATCTCTGAAATCCTCTTCTTTGATCTATTTTCTATTCCTTTGGCTACGTTAACTATGATTTGTTCACTTGTTATTTTCCCCTGTAACTCTTCCAGTAATTCTCTTACACTATGTGTTGGGACCGCAAGCACAATTATGCTGCTATCTTCTATTATTACTTTTAAATCCGAGTTAATTCTAAGGGTTTCCGGAAGGGTTATATCAGAAAGATATTTGCTATTCAACCTCTTTCTAATCATAATATCCGATTGTTCCTCAGATCTGACCCATATTCCAGTATCTACTCCATTCTTTGAAAGCAGAACCGACAAGGCTGTTCCCCAACTGCCACCACCTAGAACTGCTACTTTGGTTTTCAATATAATCACCTGCCTATTTTATTCTCATTTCCTTTAATTAAACGCTTAATGTTTTCCTTGTGTCTGTAATAACCAAGTATCATTAATGAAAAAGTTAAAACAGATGTATTAAAACCTTCATCAGACAATCCAGTAAATGTCAGTGCAAAAAGTACTGTAAGAAACACCAGGGAACCCAGAGAAACATACCTGCTGATTGCCGCCGTTGCAACTCCAGCAATTACACTAATTAAGGTAATTGGAAATTGTAGTATTGCCATTGCTGCAATAGTGGTAGCTATTCCCTTTCCTCCCTTGAATCTGAAATATATTGGCCAATTGTGACCTACAACAGTAAAAAACGCGGCCACGATACCACCGTTGTAGCCAGCTAGTCCAACACCAACTATAACAGCTATTATTCCCTTGGCAAAATCCATGAGAAAAGTAAGGACTCCCAGCTTCTTACCCATTATACGCAGCGCGTTTGTCGCTCCTGCATTTCCGCTACCATGATTTCTGATATCAATTTTTTTGAATGCTTTCCCAACAATATAAGCTGATGAAAAGCTTCCTATCAGGTATGAAAGAACAGGTACTAATAGCATTTCCATATCTATTCTCCCTTTTCTCTCAGTTCAAACTTGATTGGTGTGCCCATAAATCCAAAGTGATTCCTTATCTGATTCTCAAGATACCTGACATAAGAAAAATGCATAAGCTCCTTGGAGTTTACAAATATAACAAATCTCGGTGGCCTTACGGATACCTGCGTACCATAGTAAATTTTAGCTCTTTTACCTTTATCCGATGGAGGTTGGTTTATTAACACCGCCTGATTTAGTATGTCGTTCAAAACACCAGTACTTATTCTCATATTATAATTATTATTAACTATATTGATAGTCTCTAACAGTTTATCAATTCTTTGACCAGTTTTTGCTGAAATAAACAGTATAGGCGCATAATTAAGAAAACCAAAAGTTTCTCTCAAATCTTTTTCAAATTTCAGATAAGTCTTATCATTCTTATCTACTACGTCCCATTTGTTGACTGCCAAGATTATAGCTTTTCCATTATCGTGTGCATAACCTGCAATTTTTGTATCCTGTTCAGTTGGTCCCATTGTAGCATCTATTACCACAACACATATATCGGCCCTGTCGATTGCAGTCAAAGTTCTCACGACAGAATATCTCTCAACTTTCTCAGAAATATATCTTTTTCTTCTTAGACCTGCAGTATCCACAAACACATACTCATTTTCACCCACTGTGAAATGACTATCGATTGAGTCACGTGTAGTACCTGGAATGTCCGTAACAATTACCCTCTCTTCGCCCAAAATATGATTTATCAAAGAAGATTTTCCAGCATTTGGTCTCCCAATAAATGCCACTCGTATTGTGTCCTCATTAGCTTCAGTGTCTTTACCTTCCGGGAAATACTTTGCCAACTCGTCCAGTAGATCACCAAGTCCTAGAGACTGTTCCGAAGAAATAATCATAGGCTCACCAAGTCCCAATTCATAAAACTCATAAATCTCATCAGGTGTCTTTCTTGTGTCAATCTTATTAGCTGCCAAAACAATATTTTTCCCTGATTTTCGAAGAAGATCTCCAATTTCTCTGTCTGTTGTTGTCAGTCCATCTACACCATCCACTACAAAAAGTATTACATCAGCTGTATCAATTGCTATATCTGCCTGTTTTCTTATGTTTGCCATTACAATATCTTCATTTTCAGGCTCAAGGCCTCCAGTATCTATTATAGTGAAATACTGACCCAGCCACTCAGCTTCTGCATAAATTCTGTCCCTGGTTACTCCAGGCGTATCTTCTGTAATTGCAATTCTCCTACCGGCCATTTTATTGAATAATGTTGATTTTCCTACGTTTGGACGTCCTACTATACACACGATTGGTCTACTCACGACCTCACCCCTGTCTCAATTAAATTTATTAATTCCATTCCATCCACTTTGGATGGCAAGATTTCCATTCCCAATTTTTCTATTGCATCCTTCAATGTAATATTATCCAGAAAAATGTCCTCGTCTCTTTTCAGCATTGATCTGGGTATAATTACTCTGTCAAAACCATTATATTCCTTTGTCTGCTCTACAAGGTCCATTCCTGTAACAAGGCCTGACACAGTTATTGTTTCACCAAAGAAATCATTTTTGATTGGCACTACTTCAATAATAAGATTCCTATACTTTTCCATTATCATCCTTGCTATGTCCTCCATAAAACCAAATGCCAATGTTCCGGTAGCGAATATTAACCTTTGTTTTGATTCAGAATATGATGATTTTTCAAGAGCTTCTTCTATCTCTGTTTTAAATGATCTCAGAAGTCCTACCCCGTTTTCATATTGTGGAAATCCTTCATACTCATCGTATTCAGGAAGTTTATTACCGGAAACAACATAGAATTCATCAGATGCAAATATATATCTGGTATCTAATTTTTCAAGGTAGTGTTTTTGCATCACTTCGACTTCTTTCACAACCTTGTTTGAAGTTTCATCGTTGTAAATATCTAGATTGTCCAAACCATTTCTGTACTTTGTAATTCCAACAGGAACCACTGCCACAGAATTGATTGAGGGATACAAAGTTGAAAGGTCGCTGATAGTTCTATTCAACTCCTCCCCGTCATTAACGCCAGGGACAAGTACAATCTGACAATTCATTTCAATATTCACTTCATGAAACCTTTTCAGGATATTGAAAATTTTACCCGCATTTTTGTTTCTTAGCATTCTGACCCTTAGTTCAGGATTTGTCGTGTGTACTGATACATTTATGGGACTTAGTCTGTAATCGATAATTCTCTGAATTTCGTCTTCACCCATATTTGTAAGAGTAATGAAATTACCTTGAAGAAATGATAATCTTGAGTCGTCATCCTTGAAATATAGTGTGTCTCTCATATTGGGAGGTAGTTGGTCAATAAAACAAAACATACATTTATTGTTACATGATTTTGCCCTATCTATCAATGGATTTGTAAAAACAATGCCCAAATCCTCGCCAGCATCCTTTTCAATTTCAAACTCCCATATTTCTCCATCAGATTTCTCGATTTCCATCATCAAATAATCATCTGCCATCATATATTTATAGTCAATTACGTCTTTTATGCTCTTTCCATTGATACTCAAAAGAACGTCGCCTGGATTCACTTCCATTTCATCAGCTATACTACCGATTTCAATATCTTCAATAATATTGCGGGATTCTTTAATATTTGTTATTTCCATAATAAACCACCTGTCTAAAAGCAATAGTTAAGCCTACAGCTAGCTGTAGGCTTATTTTCACTGAATTAATAAAGCGGAAATCTGTCACAAAGATCATAAGTTCTTTGCGTAATAGCTTCCTTATCACTATCAGATTCCAGAGCCAAAGATATTAGCTCTGCAATTTCCTTCATCTCAGCTTCTTTCATACCCCTTGTAGTCATCGCTGCGGTTCCGATTCTAACACCACTTGTAACGAATGGACTTTCAGGGTCGTTTGGTATTGTATTTTTATTAGTAGCAATACCCACATCGTTTAGCATAGCTTCTGCAACTTTTCCTGTCAAGCCTTTATTTCTCACATCGATTAAAATCAGATGGTTGTCAGTACCTCCTGATACAAGTCTAAAACCTAATTCTATTAGATTATCCGCAAGGGCTTTCGTGTTGCTGATTATTTGCTTTTGATATCCCTTGAAATCATCCTGTAATGCTTCTCCAAAAGCAACAGCCTTTGCAGCAATAACATGCATAAGTGGTCCACCCTGAATACCTGGGAAAATCGCTTTGTCAATAGCCTTTGCATATTCTGCTTTACAAAGTATAGCTCCTCCTCTTGGCCCCCTTAGGGTTTTATGGGTTGTTGTTGTTACAAAGTCGGCATAAGGAATGGGACTTTGATGTAGACCAGCAGCAATTAATCCTGCAATATGCGCCATGTCCACCATAAGATATGCGTCTACTTCATCAGCGATTTCCTTGAATTTACTGAAATCTATCTCTCTAGGATAAGCACTCGCACCAGCTACTATCATTTTGGGTTTTTCTTTCAACGCTATTCTTCTAACTTCATCATAATCTATTGTTTCAGTTTCGGAGTCAACTCCATAATCAACAAAGTTATAGTAAGCTCCGGAAATATTAACAGGACTTCCATGGGTAAGATGTCCACCTTGCGACAATTTCATTCCAAGTACCTTGTCTCCAGGCTTTAAAAAGGCAAAATAAACAGCTAGATTTGCATTTGAACCTGAATGAGGTTGAACGTTCGCATGGTCAGCTCCAAATAGCTCTTTAAGTCTTTCGATGGCAAGGACTTCAGCCTTGTCAACTACTTCACAGCCTCCGTAGTATCTTTTCCCAGGATAACCTTCAGCATATTTATTTGTCAGCTGACTTCCCATAGCCTCCATCACTGCTTCGGAAACAAAGTTCTCTGATGCAATTAACTCAATGTGCTTATTCTGACGATCAATTTCTTCTTGTACAATCTCCATAATTTCTCGGTCTGTTTCTTTAAGATTACTAAAATTCATATCCCGACTCCTCTCAATTGATTTTTTGATTTTATACTCTTTGAATATAATTCTTGATGGAATTACGGACTATTTGGTGTATTTCAGCATAATCTCAATCAGTTTGTTAAGATCTTCCTCACCCTCTGGTGCTTCGAGTATACAATTCTTCATATAATTCTCAAGAATTATACCTCCTACATTGTTGAGAGCACTTCTTGAAGCTGAAATCTGCACCAATATATCTCCACAAAACTTGTCCTCTTCCACCATTTTTTGTATACCCTTTATTTGTCCTTCTACTCTTCTTAACCTTACAATTATTGCATCCTTGTCTGCCAAAACCACCCCTCCTTATAGCTTTCTTGTCATGACGATAATATTCTCATCTTTTTTCGCAAAAACCTTGTCAATCATCCTTACAATCAGAAATGATATTGCAAGGAATACTATCCCCATTCCAAAGATCATAAGCTCATGATTTGCAGTCTCCATGCCTTTGAACATGCTGTTACCTACTACTATTCCTAATATCAAAAATGCAAAAGGAATCATATAAATTATAGTTACATACTTCATGATATTTTTCTGAATTGCTTGCAATTCCACAAAATCACCAGGTTTGGCATCTATATTGTTTTTTACGGTTACATAGTGAGGCTTTACTTCGCAAGAACTCCCGCAAGATTTACAATTTCCACAGCCTGAGGGTCTTTTAACTTCAAGTTGAACCTTTTGCTCATCTACCTTCTTTATAACAAATCCTATTTGATCCACTTTTAAATCTCCTCCTGTCCAGATAAGTCCTTTATTACTTCTGATGCAATTATTAGCCCCACAACCGGAGGTACAAATCCTATGCTGCCTGGTACAGCCTTTCTTCTACTACTATCCTCAAGATTTATTTTCATTGGCTCTTCTTCTGAATAGACTACCTTGAGGGTCTCTATTCCCCTTTTCCTAAGCTCCTGGCGCATTACCCTGGCCAAGGGACAAATCTTTGTGCTGTAAATATCTTTGACCTTAAAACCAGTTGGATCCAACTTATTGCCTGCCCCCATTGAGCTTATTATTGGTATACCCATTGAAGTTGCTGTTTCAATAAGATCAATCTTTGATGAGACCATATCAATAGCATCAACAATATAGTCGTATTCATTTGACAACAGATTCTCCTTGGTCTCAATACTATATTTTTCATTGAATGCAACAATCTCCAGATCAGGATTAATATCCAACAGTCTTTCTTTCATTACCTGAACTTTTGGCAATCCAATGGTACTGGTTGTTGCATGAACCTGACGATTTATATTGGTTATATCTATTATATCATAATCGACAAGAATAAGCCTACCAATTCCTGTTCTTGCAAGTGCTTCCGCTGCATATGATCCAACACCACCGATTCCAAATACCGCAACCGTTGATTTTTCGAGTCGTTCCATTGCATTATCTCCCAGCAGATACTGGGATCGTTCAAATCTCTTATTCATTTTTCAATTCAACCTTAATATGAACCTCTTCGAGTTGTTTTGCTGAAGCTTTTGTAGGAGCATCTGTCATCAAGCAAGTAGCTGATTGGGTTTTTGGAAATGCAATTACATCTCTTATGTTGTTACTACCAGAGAACAGCATTACCAATCTGTCCAGTCCAAATGCAATTCCTCCGTGAGGAGGGGTTCCATATTTAAATGCATCCAAAAGGAAACCAAACTTGGATTGTGCTTCTTCCTTGCTGAATCCTAAAGCGCTAAACATTCTTGACTGAAGTTTAGAGTTGTTTATTCTGATGCTTCCTCCACCCATCTCATCTCCATTTATTACAAGGTCGTAAGCCTTTGCTCTTACTTTATACGGTTCGCTCTCAAGCATCGGTATGTCCTCTTCTACAGGATGTGTGAAAGGGTGGTGCTTAGCTACGTATCTATTCTCTTCTTCGTCGTATTCAAAAAGTGGGAAGTCAGTTATCCAAAGAATTTTGTAATCTTCACTCGAAATAAGTTCAAGTCTTCTCGCTAATTCATTTCTAAGGTTACCCAGACTGTCATTTGCTATATCTAGTTTATCAGCCACAAAAAGTAATAAATCACCAGTCTCCGCTTCAAATAATTCAATAATACCATTCATTTCTTCATCGCTGAAGAACTTGGCGATAGGAGAAGAAATTCCTTCTTCAGTCAACTTAATCCAAGCCAGTCCTTTTGCACCATATGTTTTAGCATAATCTTCAAGCTTGCTGATATCTTTACGAGTAAATTTCTCAGCACCTTCTTTAACATTAATTCCTTTGACCACACCACCTGATTTAATCGTTTCATCAAAAACCTTAAAACCGCAACCACTTAATATCTCAGATGCATTCTTAAGTTCCAAGTCAAATCTAAGATCAGGTTTATCTACTCCATATCTTTCCATAGCTTCATCATAGGTCATTCTCATTAGTGGTAATTTAATATCGATTCCCTTGATTTCCTTGAAAAGAATTTTAACCAGTTTTTCATTCACTTCAAGAACATCCTCAACATCCACAAAACTCATTTCTATATCAATCTGAGTAAATTCTGGTTGCCTGTTCGCTCTTAAATCTTCGTCTCTAAAACATTTCACTATTTGATAGTAGCGGTCCATGCCAGAAACCATCAATAGTTGCTTCATAAGCTGTGGCGATTGAGGCAATGCATAAAACTGTCCCGGATTCACTCTGCTAGGTACAAGATAATCCCTTGCCCCCTCAGGTGTTGGTTTTGTCAACATTGGTGTCTCAATTTCTATGAAATCATTATCATAGAAAAAATCCCTGACTACCTTGGAGATATTAGCCCTTAGCTTCAGATTTTCCTGCATTTCAGATTTTCTCAGGTCAAGATATCTATACTTGAGTCTCATTGTCTCGCTTACATTGTCATCATTCTTGATATAAATAGGTGGTGTCTCTGCTTCATCAAGTATTCTGATTTCTTCAGCGAGTACCTCTATGTTGCCGGTTGGAATGTTTGGATTCTTTGATTGTCTTTCTCTAACTTTTCCTCTTATTGCTAGTACATACTCTGATCTTACTGACTCAGCCTTCTGCATCATGTCTTTTGGAGCTTCATCATCGAAAACTATCTGAACTATCCCCGTTGTATCTCTAAGGTCAATAAAAAGAAGTCCACCTAGATTTCTTTCTCTCTGCACCCAGCCCATCAGAATAACTTCACTACCTACATCTCCCATCCTCAAATTTCCACACATATTAGTGCGTCTAAGATTACCCATTTTTTCTCCCATAATACTTACCCCCTTCAAAAAAATAAAGCCCCTCATCTCTGATTTTCAGGGACGAGAGGCTATCTCGCGGTACCACCCTAATTAGGTTTTCCTCACTCAATTTATAACGTATTTCACGAGCAGATTAACTGCTGACTCAAAGGTGTCTTCATAGAATATTGGTGCTGAATTTCCACCATCATCAGCTCTCTTTTCCCAAGTGATACTATTACTTTCCCTTATCAAAGTCTGTTTATTTAATTTAGATAATTATAAAATAATACAGTCTATGTGTCAAGTTGAATATTGTCCCATGACTCTTCAACTTCCTTGATTTTCTGCCTTTTCCTGGTTTTTAACTCCGACAACCTCTGCATATATTCCCTTAGATTCCTGAAGTTGGATATGGTATCTATACTGTTGTATACCTTGTTGTAAAGTTTAGTTGTTGATCCCATTCCAATTCCTATGATTGTTTCCTTCTCTTCCATAATTGAAATATTATAAACACATGGGTTTTCTATTCTGCAATAACCAATATTCTCAAAATTTCCCATTATCTGCTTTTGACGATACAAATAATATGGAATCATATTATTTCGCAATGCAAATTCAGAAGTTAGACTCAGCATTTTCTGAATCTCATCAGCAGATGCCATGAAATAATTATCTCTTTCAAGTATATAATCAGAACCCTTTTTCATAGCGAGTGTGTGCACAGTAAGATTATCTGGTTGCAGTGTCTCAAGAATTCTTAGTGTATTTTCCATGTCTTTGCTGTCTTCACCAGGCAATCCAACAATCAGGTCCATATTTACAGTTTCTATTCCAACTTTCTTGCTTAATCTATATGTTTGAATTATATCTTCCGCCGAATGCTTTCGGCCGATTGTTTTTAGAGTAATATCATTCATTGTCTGTGGATTAATGCTAATTCTATTGACATTATATTTTTTAAATAAATGGAGGTAGTCCAAATCGATTGTGTCAGGTCTCCCAGCTTCCACTGTAAGCTCTTTAACTCCAGAAAAATTATCATTAATATATTTCAAAATATATTCCATAAGATCTACAGGCAAAGACGTTGGAGTTCCTCCTCCAATATATACTGTGTTGATGTCCCAATTATTCATCATTAGATGTGTATCTTCCAATTCATTAATAATACAGTCTACATAGTCACTCATAAAATCTGAATGCTTATCTGCTATTAAGGTTGGAAAAGAGCAGTAAAAACACTTGGTGGGACAAAAAGGAATGCCAATATATATACTATAGCTGTTTATTGCTATTGATTCTAATATCACTCTCTGGCTAGAAGATACTTCCGTTAAAAGCTTTGCCTTATCAGCTCTAAGCATGTAAGAATTTGTCAGGACATCCATAGTCTGATTATAGGTCAGACCTTTATCTAGTAGCATTTTTGCCACTTTTACAGGTCGTATACCCGTCAGTATTCCCCATGGAAGATTAGTCTCAAGATTTCTATCCAATACTTTGTAAATAAGATACTTAATCGTGTTATTCCTGGAAGCTTTTTCTTTCCTGTAAAATTTTTTATCCAAATAAGATGCCTTTTCCTTGTCAATTATTACATAATTTCTAATCAATGAGACCTGGTACAATTCATTGCACAATTTTATTTCAAGTATGTCCCCTTTAATATTTTCATATATTAAATCCTCTTCATGTATTACATTTACTTCCTCTTCACCATAAAAAGCCCTTACCAATTCGTAAGGGTCCTGGGTTTTTATGCTGTTATCATTCGTTATAATATTGATCATTTTCATCACATTTCTCTATTTTTAATACGAATAGTAAAGTTCTACATCTTTGTATCAGGTACTTTCCGTTTGTGAATATCAAAAAATCTAAATCTAAGCATCTTTAGATGCTTTTCTAATAAAAGGGTTGCTCTTTTTCTCATAACCTATAGTAGAATCTCCTCCATGTCCAGGGTAAATTTTGGTTTCATCCGGTAATACCATTAGTTTACTCATAATACTTTTCATAAGAATATCAAAATCACCACCATAAAGATCAGTTCTTCCAATTGATCCCTGGAATAAAGTATCACCTGTAATCAGAATATTATCCATCAAAAGGCAGATTCCACCTCTAGTGTGTCCGGGAGTATGGATTATCTTTATTTCCTTATTCCCCAAATGGATAATTTCTTCATCCTTAAGCAATCTGTCAGGTTCAAAACTTACATCTCCGATTGGCATTGAAGTAGATAAGTTTAAATCACCACTTTTAACCATATCCTCATCAGCGGAATGAACCATAACAGGAATTTTAAGCTTGTTTTTTAGCTCCATGACCCCACCAATATGATCACCATGACCATGGGTCAATATAATTGAATTAACTTTAATGCTTTTCTTTGTTATATAAGCCATTATGTCATCTACATCACCAGCTGGGTCTACCACTATAGCATCCCCGTCTAGCGTGTGTATGATATAACAGTTAGCTGCATATACACCTGCCTGCAGTCTCTTTACAATCATTAAGAATTTCCTCCTTTAAAACAATTTGGTACTATCTAATAGAATAGTTACTGGACCATCGTTGACATATTCAACCATCATATGTGCACCAAAAACACCTGATTGTGTCTTTATCCCCATTCCTGTAGTTCTATCAATAAATTTACTATAAAACAGGTCTCCAATTTCTGGTGAAGCTGCATCTGTAAAGCTTGGTCGTTTCCCTTTTCTAGTATCACCATAAAGTGTAAATTGCGATATAGCAAGTATATCTCCTTCAACATCCTGAACAGATAGGTTCATCTTTTCATTTTCATCTTCAAAGATTCTTAGCCCTGTAACTTTATTTACTATATAGTCAAGGTCATCATCTGTGTCATCCCAACCTACACCAAGATATACCAGAAGTCCTTTACCGATTTCACCTACAACCTCATTCTCCACAAGAACCTTACCTGTTGTAATTCTCTGAACTACTGCCCTCATCCGTTGACCTCCTTTATGCTGTGACTCTGTATACGTCAAATACATTCCCAATTTTTCTAACTTTCTTCATTAAATCGTTTAGTTGTTCCTTGTCATGTATTTCAAGTATCATTGTTATCATTACAGATTTATCTTTATTAGCTCTTGCATTGAGTGAAACCAGACCTATATCCGCATCGTTAATCTTAAGTGCGATTTCCGCCAACAATCCTGGTCTATCAGCTGCTCTTACTTGAATCTCTGCATTATATGAGGCTTTCTTTTCGAAGTCCCAAGATACTTCAATTAGTCTTTCTTGTTCAGTAAGATCAGATTTTATATTCGGGCAGTCAGTTCTGTGTATAGAGACTCCCCTTCCTCTTGTAATAAACCCCACGATATCATCACCAGGAACTGGATTACAGCATTTTGAGAATCTTACCTTTATGTTGTCAATACCTTTTACCTTGATTCCTTGAGTATGTTTTGGCTTTGATTTTCTAGCTGATTTTTGAATGTTACTTTCAATAATGTCTTTCTCCGCAGGTTTGAAATGCTCACTATAAATCTCTTTTAGTTTATTGATTACCTGATTCAAGGTAATACTGCCATAACCAATAGATGCATACAAATCTTCTATCGTGTTTATACTTACTTTAGTTGCAATATTCTTTAGCCACTCTTCTTTTAGTATATCAGAAGGTTTATAACCGAGACGTTTGATTTCTTTTTCAAGATATTCCTTACCCTTAGAAACATTCTTATCCCTTTCCTTAAGTTTGAAATATTGTTTGATTTTAGTCTTCGCCTGATTGCTCTTTACAATCTTTAGCCAGTCTCTACTTGGACCATTACTGTTTGAACTTGTTATTACTTCAACTATACTACCGTTTCTAAGTTTGTGGTTCAAAGGTACAATACGATTGTCTACTTTTGCTCCTACACATTTATTTCCTACATCCGTATGCACTCTATATGCAAAATCTATAGGAGTTGAACCTTCAGGTAGATTTAGAACATCACCTTTAGGTGTAAATACAAAAACTTCATCTGTAAAGAAATCTATCTTAAGAGCTTCCATAAACTCTTTTGGATCGCTTAAATCACTCTGCCATTCCATAAGCTGCCTCAACCAAGTAAGCTTTTCATCAAAATTATCTGCTTTGGGATTGCCTTCTTTGTATTTCCAGTGTGCCGCAATACCATATTCTGCCGTTCTGTGCATTTCGTAGGTTCTAATCTGTACTTCGAAAATTTCACCTTTATTACCCATAACTGTTGTGTGAAGTGATTGATACATATTAGGTTTAGGCATAGCAACATAATCCTTGAATCTTCCTGGTAATGGTTTCCACAGTGTATGAACAATACCAAGTGCACCGTAGCAATCCTTTATATTATCAACTAAAATTCTTACGGCTGTTAAGTCGTATATCTGTTCAAATGCCTTTCCCTGATACATCATTTTTTTATATATACTGTAGAAATTTTTTGGTCTGCCGTTAATGTCAGCTTTAATACCCATTTCTCTAAGTTTTTCATGAAGATTACCAATTATTTCATCAATATATGTTTCTCTTTCAAGTCTCCTTTTTGAGACCTTGTCAACAAGATCATAATAATTCTCTGGGTCAAGATATCTTAATGATAAATCCTCAAGTTCCCATTTGATTTTGGAAATACCAAGTCTGTGAGCTATGGGTGCATAGATTTCTAGAGTCTCGATTGCTTTTTCTTTTTTCTTCTCATCTGTCATATATTCAAGAGTTCTCATGTTGTGAAGTCTGTCAGCGAGTTTAACAATAATTACACGAATGTCCTTAGCCATTGCAATAACCATTTTGCGAAGATTTTCCGCTTGGTTTTCCTGTTTGGTTTTATAATGAAGCTTTTTCAACTTTGTTACTCCATCTACCATATCAGCAACTTCTTCGCCAAATTCTTCCTTAATTTTGTCATATCCAACGTTAGTATCTTCGATGACATCATGAAGTAACCCTGCAATTACAGTAGATGTATCCATGCTTAGATCAGCTAGCAACATGGCCACATGTACAGGATGTACAAAATACTTCTCGCCTGAATTCCTAACTTGTCCCTGATGGGCAGACTCAGCAAAGTTATAAGCTTTAATTATTAGTTCCATGTCTGCCTGTGGATTGTATTGTTCAATTCTCATCAACAAATTTTCTAGCATAGTCTCACCCTCTCGGTCTGGATCTATCAAAACGATAGTTGTTTATGACAATTTGTATGCTGGTTCTTCCCATATACTCATTTATTGCAGGATGAAAGATTATATCCATCACCACACTATTGGCAATTCCTGAAGTAAGCTTTTTTCTTTCTTCTAAACCATAATAATTATCTAAATCTTCTAGCCACTTATCTCCATCACAAAACATAATAGCTTCGATTTTTCCTGGTGAAGGATTATTAAAATCAATCTTTACTACATTTCGTTTATTACCAAGGATTATAGCTTTTGAAAGGTTCAATCCCTTTAACCCAAATGTAGGTTTGGGATTGCCTTTTCCAAAAGGTTCCAACCTACCAATATCATCTATAAATTCATAACTTAAATTCTCCAGTGCCATAGCCATATCTATATATACCCTTTTTACAAGGTCTTCATCCTCCAACTTTGTGTTGTTATTAAGGCATTCTCTTAGTTTGTCGATGTTTTCTTCTTGAAGAGAAAGGCCAGCAGCCATTGGATGCCCTCCAAACCTTCCTAGAAGCGCCCTACACTTTGATAGTTCCTCGAACATGTGATAGGTCTCTATTGACCTTCCAGAGCCTTTAACGCCTTCTCTAGCTCTTGTAAGCACTATAGTAGGTCTATTATACTTTTCTTTTATCCTGCCTGCAATAATTCCTGCAACACTTTCGTGTATTTCTGGATCATATGCAACCAGCACTTTATCATTAATGTGAATTTCTTCAATCATCTTTTCTATTTCCAATGTTCCAATCTCAGTAAGACTTTTCCTATGTTCATTAAGTTTCCTGAGTTTTATAGCTATTTCGTTGGCTTCATTCTCATCTTTTGATAATAATAGTTGCAATCCAAGTAGTGCACTATCCAGTCTTCCAGAAGCATTTAAGCTTGGTCCGATTACAAACCCCACATGGTAAACAGTTATTGCCTTGTCTTCAAGACCAGACTCTTTCAATAAGGCTTTCAAACCTAAATTTGATGTATTGTTTAATCTTTCCAAACCTTCCTTGACTAGAATTCTGTTTTCTCCCACCAAATCAACCACGTCGCAAATGGTAGCAATTGCAACCATTTCCAATAAATATTTAATATCAATTTTCAATTTTGATATCTTAATAATATGATCTGCAAGTTTAAATGCAACACCAGCTCCACACAAATTCTTGTACGGATATAGACAAACATGCTTTTTGGGATTTAGAATGCAATCTGCTTCAGGTAAAAGGCTTGTTTGTTTTCCGTCTTTTTCAGTGTAAGAAATTTCGTGATGATCTGTTATTATCATAGTCATTCCCATGTTCTTGCCTGTCTTTATAGCTTCAAAAGCAGCTATTCCATTATCACAAGTGATTATGGTATCAACCGATGCTGCCTTTGCTTTGAGTACAATATGCTTGTTTATACCATAACCATCCTGTATTCTGTCAGGAATTGTAAAATCAACATCCGCTCCTGCCTGACTCAACACTCTGAAAAGTACATAAGTTGACATTATTCCATCAACATCGAAATCTCCCACTATAAGGATTTTTTTGCCTGCTTCGATTTTATCCATTATAAGTCTTCCAGCTGCTTCCATATCATGCATCAGCAAAGGACTATGCAACTTGTCAATATCAGGGTTAAGAAAATCATCAACCTCATTTTTTTCTGTTAATCCCCTGTTTATTAAAAGCTTTGCCAAAGGCTTTGAAATTTTGTTATCTGATACAATCCTGGAGATATCTCCAGGATTGTTCTTAATAAACCACTTTTCCAAAAAATCACTCCAGTAAAAAAAATAGAATTTAGATAATATTATCTAAATTCTACCACTTAACAGCTTTAATTTCCAGTGAAATCATTCTCATCAACTGATTCTGATAATGAGTCATCATTTCTTCCATACAGCAGTTTTAACTGCTCCTCTTTTTCCTCTACTCTTTTCAAAAGCAATTGATTTTCAGACTTTTGAGTTTCGACACTATTTCTAAGCTCTTTAATCTGCTTTTTAAGCTTCATTTCCCTTAATACCCCAAACAATGTTGCAACAGCAGCACCAAGCAAAACTGAGATGAAAATCACTATTGCCTGTGATAGCATTACCCTTGAAAAAACAAAATCAATTTCCACTACATCTCCATTACTTAAAGCAAATATACCAATTATAATTGCCAATACCAATATTAATATAAAACTCTTTTGCATCTCCATCCCCCCAGTTTAGTCTCTTTATACTATTTTACCCTTTTTTAAGCTGAACCATACAGGAGTTGCTATGAATAATGAAGAATAAGTTCCTGACAACATACCCAATAGAAGTGGTAGTGCAAGTACTTTTACATCCTCAACTCCTAATACATATAATGCTCCAACAGCTATTATTGTAGTAATTGTAGTATTTATTGTCCTTCTCAATGACAATTTTACACTACCCTCAATTGTTTCTTCCAATGTTTTTCTACCATTAGTTCTTAATTCTTCTCTTATTCTATCAAATATGACTATAGTATCGTTAATAGAGTAACCAACAATTGTCAACATGGCTGCTATAAAAGAACTATTAACTGGAAGTCTAAGTATAGAATAAATTGATAAAGCAACTAATATATCATGTATTAGCGCAACTATTGCAGCTACTCCAAATTTAAACTGAAATCTTATGCTTATATATGCAAGCATAAGCAATGCAGCAATACCTACGGATAGAATTGCCCTATCTCTTATTTCTTTTCCCATAAATGCTCCAAATTTCTGTGCCTGGTAATTCTCTGAATCCATTTGAAATTGATTAACAAAACCATCGACTATTTCGGATATTTCATTGTTTCCCAAATCATGAGAGCTCCTTATGATCAACTCATCCTTATTGGATCCTGCGTGAATAATACTGGCGTTATCATCGAATTTATCCATAATAGCTCTTGCATCCTCTACCTCTACAAACGATCCAACATTGAGCTGTATTATTGTACCGCCTGTAAAATCTATGCCATAGTTTAATCCATTGATAAAAAACATTATCAATCCAGCTAATATTATGGCTAGGGAAACCATATATGAGTATTTTCTATTCTTAATTATATTCATTTTTTCCTCCTATGCGCCATATAGCTTTAAGTTCTTACCACCAGTTATGTGGGCTACCAGTCTTAGAACATACTTGGTGAAAAACACTGCCGTAATCATTGAAGCTCCAATACCAATAATCAATGTTACTCCAAAACCTTTAATTGGGCCAGTCCCAAAATTGTATAACACAAGACCAGCAATAAGTGTTGTAATATTTGCATCGAGAATTGAAGTTAATGCTCTTCTAAAACCAGAATCTATTGACACTCGCACACTTTTACCTTCTCCAATTTCTTCCCTGATTCTTTCGAATATTAGTACATTGGCATCCACTGCCATTCCTATTGATAATACAAGACCGGCTATTCCAGGCAAAGTAAGTTTTATCCCTACACCCATCATACCTCCTACTACTAAGAGCACATATACAACCAAAGCTAGAGAAGCTACTACGCCTGGTACTCTGTAAACCGATATCATGAATGTAAATATAAGCAACAAAGCAACTCCTGCTGCCATTATGCTTCTTTCATATGCCTCCAATCCCAGTGTTGGTCCGATTACAGAAGTCTGCATTTCAATCATTTCAACAGGTAAAGCTCCGGCGCTAATAAGTGTGGCAAGATTTCCTGCACTTTCTATGGTAAATCCTCCTGTTATTATTGCTCTTCCATCATTGATTGCTTCATCAACCATAGGGCTGGATATTACAGTGCCGTCAAGAACGATGTACAGAATCTTGTCCATAGCATTTTCTTCAGCAGCAAGTGCGGCAGTTGCCGCCCTGAATAATTCAACCCCTTCTTGATTAAATTCCAGGTTTACTACAGGTTCTTCTCCCCCAAACTGTGATGGATTCATTATTACACCTGCATTTCGAATGTGTTTGCCTGTAATTACGGTTTCCCCTGTTGGTGTTTTAAATTCCAATAATGCGGTTTTTCCAATTAGTTCTATTGCCTCCTGAGGATCACTCAAACCAGCAAGTTCTATTCTTATTCTGTTTTCATCTTCAATAGCAATATTTGGTTCTGAAACGCCAAGTCCATCGACTCGATGACTGATAATTGCCTTGGTTTCTTCCATCATTTTTTGGAGTTCTTCTCCCGTTGCATCTGTATTAGCCTCCAGTACTACATATGCTCCTCCTGCAAGGTCAAGACCCAACTCGATCGAATCTTTGGCATTCTTATACTGCATTCCACCAACGCTCACTCCATATATGGCAGAGAACGCAAGTCCTGAAACTATTGTTACTATGATAACCATTATGACTATACTTCTCGATTTCATTCTCTGCCTCCTAATCTTCCTGATTTGCAAGAACAGAAAGTGCACATTCTATTCTTTTTTTCTCCATCTCACATCCAATATCGTATGGTTTCATTATATCATCATGAGCATAATGTGCATTTGCATGACATCCACCACTACAATAGAATCGAGCCCAGCAATTTCTGCATTCTCCCTTGTTATATACATTTGCTATTTTGAATCTATCTCTTAGTTCTTCGTTTTCAATTCCTGTGTCCAGAGTTCCTAGAAGGAATTCTTTTTCTCCAACAAACTGATGGCAAGGATAAAGTTCTCCTTCAGGAGTAACAGCAAGGTATTCACTACCTGCTCCACAGCCAACAGCTCTCTTGACTGCACATGGCCCTTGATTTAAATCTATCATAAAGTGAAAAAACATAAAGTCATTATCTTCATGTGTCAATTTTATATAATCCTTTGAAAAATCCTCATATTCCTTTAAAATTGTATCCAGATGTTCTTCTCTAATTGCGTAGTCCATTTCTTCAGGAGCTACTACCGGTTCAATAGATATTTTTTTAAACCCCTCTTTGTAAAAATTGAGGGCATCTTTTGAGAAATCAAGATTTTTACTTGTAAATGTACCCCTTACATAGTAATCTTTGTCTCCTCTTTTCTCTACCATCTTCTTAATTTTTGGAAGAATAACATCATAGCTACCATCACCACTAACTGTAAGTCTCATCGCATCATTTACATCTTTTCTTCCATCAAGACTAAGAACCACATTATCCATGTTCTCGTTTATGTAGTCTATCTTATCATCATCTAATAGTACGCCATTTGTTGTAATTGTAAACCTAAAGTTCTTATTGTATTCATTTTCAATACCTCGTCCATATTCGACGAGGTCCATAACCGTCTGGAAATTCATCAACGGTTCTCCTCCAAAGAAATCGACTTCCAGATTTCTACGGTTACCAGAATTCTTCGCTAAATAAAGAAGTGATTTTTTTCCGGTTTCCAGACTCATCATTGATCTTTCACCTTTGAAATTCCCCTGTGAGGCAAAACAATACTCACATTTAAGATTACAATCATGAGCTACATGCAAACACATTGCCTTGACTATATTACCATCGTTGTACTTAAGATTGGACATATCTTCATCGTCTGAAAACATCATTCCATTGTCTACCAGAAACTCTATTTCACTAATTGCTACTCTAATATCGTCTTCATTATATTCTTCCTTTAGTTTTACAGTTATGTCTTCCAATCCTATGTCTCCGTAAAAATCCAGTAAATCGTATACCAGTTTGTCAACTAAATGCACTGAGCCGCTATTTACGTCCAATACAATATGTTTTTCGTTTAGATAAAATTTGTGTATCAAGTTTCGATTCAACCTTGTATCCTCCTCGTTTTTTTCAAATAAAAAGCAGTGGATAATCCACCACTCTTCATTATGCTACTTATTTTCGCACTTCTGATTTCCGACTGTACAGGATGTTTTGCATGCTGATTGGCAAGATGTTTGACACTCACCACAACCGGCATAGGAAAGAGTATCCTTAAGTCTGCTCTTTGTCAATGTCTTTATGTATTTCATATTCTTCCTCCTATCCCTGGTTAACAGGTTTTAATGGAGTAATTATATCACAAGCAATAGGCATTATAAAGAAATTTCTAGAATATCAATACATAAAGAAAAACTTCCCATAAAAGGAAGTTTGATTCTTTAATTATTTAGCTTTATCATCTGTACTGTCGTTTCTGTCTGAGCTGCCCGTAAGTACAGAACCAACTGCCCATCTTGTTACTTCTAGCTTTGTTTTGGCTGAACCTGACTCCAGTGTAAGCTCATCATCCTTGGCTTTAACAATTTTTCCGTAAATACCACCGATTGTAACTACCTCGTCCCCTACTCTAAGTCCGCTTCTCATTTCCTTGATTTCCTTTTCTTTTTTCTTCTGTGGTCTGATGGCAAAGAAATAAAATATTACCAAAAGTCCAATTGGAAGAATAAACGCTTGCAGTTGCTCCATTAAAATATCACTCCTTTTCTTATATATTATTATACATCAAATGGCGAAAAAATCACCCCTTAATCTTCTGAATATCCATAATTTTTATAAAATTCATCCTTGTATTCAAGTAAATTGTCATTTTTTATGGCTTCTCTTATATTCTCCATAGTCTTTATCAAGAATCTAAGATTGTGTATTGTAGTAAGCCTCAATGCTAGAATTTCATTTACATTGAACAGGTGTCTTATATAAGCTCTTGAATAATTTTTGCATGTATAACAGTCACAATCAGGATCCAGTGCTGATAAATCCTTTGTATATTTTGCATTCCTTATTACAACCTTGCCCTGAGTTGTCATTGCAGTACCGTTTCTCGCTATCCTTGTAGGCAATACACAGTCTGCCATATCAACTCCCCTTACAACTGCTTCAAAAAGATAATCAGGAGTTCCCACGCCCATAAGATACCTGGGTTTGTCTTCCGGGAGTAGAGGAGTAGTATAATCCAAAACTTCACACATTGTTTCCATGGGTTCACCGACGCTCAATCCACCTATTGCATATCCGCTGAAATCCATTGCCAACAAGTCCTGAACACTTTGCTCTCTTAGGTCCCTGTACATCCCACCTTGAACAATTCCAAAAAGGCCTTGCTTATCCCAGTCTTTGTGATGGTCTTTACATCTTTGTGCCCATCTTGAGGTTCTTTCCATGGACTGTTTTGTATATTCGTAGTCAGCAGGATAGGAAACGCATTCATCAAAACACATCATAATATCAGAGCCCAGTGCATTTTGAATTTCTATTGCCGTTTCAGGACTAATAAAGTGTTTTGAACCATCAATATGTGATCGGAACTCTACACCTTCTTCTTCGATTTTTCTCAAGTCTCCCAGACTAAATACCTGAAATCCTCCACTGTCTGTTAGTATTGGTCCATTCCAATTCATGAATTTGTGAAGACCTCCAGCTTCTTTTATAAGTTCGTGACCAGGTTTTAAATATAAATGATATGTGTTGGAAAGAATTATTTGCGCACCCAGGTCCTTGACTTCTTCCGGAGTCATGGTCTTAACTGTTGCTCTGGTTCCCACTGGCATAAATATTGGTGTTTCTATTACACCATGTGGAGTTGTTATTCTTCCTAGCCTCGCATTTGTCTCTGTTGACTTTTTTATTAGTTCGTACTTAATTGCCATTTTTTCCTCCTGATCATTTTATAAACATCGAGTCTCCAAAACTAAAAAACCTGTATTTATTATTAATTGCATCCTGATATGCCTCCATAATAAGCTCTTTTGTAGCAAAAGCACTTACGAGCATCATTAATGTGGATTCGGGTAGATGAAAGTTTGTGATTAAACCATCTACGAGCTTAAATCTATATCCTGGATAAATGAAAATATCCGTCCATCCTGAGGATGCACTTACATTTCCATTTTCATCAGCAATAGTCTCCAATGTTCTAGTGGATGTGGTGCCTACTGAAATTATTCTACCACCTTTGTTTTTTATTCTATTAATGGTTTCAGCAGCGTCGTCACTTATCTGATAATATTCTGAGTGCATAATGTGATCATTAATATCATCAACCTTAACAGGTCTGAATGTCCCAAGACCCACATGTAGAGTTAAATATATTATTTCAATACCTTTTTCACTGATTCGTTCCAATAAATCTTTGTCAAAGTGTAAGCCTGCAGTTGGAGCTGCAGCTGATCCTGGGTTCTTTGAATAAACTGTCTGATATCTCTCTCCATCTTCGAGTTTCTCGGTGATATAGGGAGGGAGAGGCATTTCTCCTAGCTTATCAAGAATTTCTTCAAATATACCTTCAAAAGAGAAATCTATGAATCTCGTTCCATCTTCACCAATTCTTATTACAGTGCCCTTAAGAGTTCCTCCACCGAATTCAATTTTCCCTCCAGCCTTCATTTTTTTACCTGGTCTGACTAAACATTCCCAGATGCTTTTTTCAGTCCTTTTTAGAAGGAGGACCTCCAACCTTTCTTCCTTGCCAGGTCTATTGCCGAATAATCTTGCAGGCAATACCCTAGAATCGTTCAATACTATACCATCACCTGGATTCATGTGTTCAAGTATATCTTCAAATTTTCCATGGCTTATTTTCTTTTTATTCTTATCTAGTATTAGAAGTCTGGAGCTCGTTCTTTCTTCCAGTGGATGTTGTGCTATAAGCTCCTCTGGAAGTTCATAATTAAATTCACTTGTCTTCATATTCAACTTCCTTAATTTAATATTTTATAATCTCTACTCCTGTATAATAATGATGCAAAATTTCTTCAAAATCATAACCTTGTTTTGCCATCTCAATGGCACCGTACTGACTCATGCCAATTCCGTGTCCATAACCCTTCCCAGATATTACAAGACTTCCTCGCGCTATGTCAATAGTTTCCGGCGCTTTGTATGATACTAAACCTTTGTCCCCTATAACATTTAGAGTATCACTTTTGTTATTTGCTATTCTTCCGTCACCAGAGATAATATTGATGCTTCCTCTCTCCGACTCAAGAGTTTGAATGCGTCTACTGGATGCAACAAAGAGTAAAGAGCTTTCAGTTGTTTCCACTTCAGTTGTCATGCCTTCAATGGAGAAAAGAGTGCTTTTTATACTTGTGGTACCTAGCAGACTTCTGAATCTTTCTCCTGAAATTTCAGCATCTCCCCTCGACCCATTAAAAACCAGTTGTACTACCCTTCCGGATTCGGTTTTATCAGATATATCAATACTATTAATTACTCCTATATCAATACCTCCAGAAAGTAACTTTTCATTTAACAAATCAACATCCATTTCTACTTTCCAATTGCTGTTGATACTATTTAGGGAATATGGATCATTTATTCCTATCAGGTAAGGTACTCTGCCTCCCCAGACATTTTCACTGCTTTCAGTATGTCCACCAGATGAGGAGTGAAAAACTGTACTTGCTATATTACCATTGTAGACTGCCACTAGTTTATTTGTATCATCCACAGCCCTATTGGTGTTTATGTGTTCCGATTCATAGCCACCATAAACCTGACAGTGAGTTGTATCACATACGTTAAAGCCTTCACTGGCATGTTTTGTCATTGTCGAATAAGCATAACTCCTTGCAGCGACTGCTTGAGCTTTAAGAGCCTCATGACCACTCATTGGTGGAATTTCTTTAGGAACTACTCCGTAAAGATAGCTTTCAATATCAAGGTGGTTTATTACACTAAGTCCATTTCTATCTCCAATAAATGTAGTATAGCCTCTGTATTTCTTTCCGTTTACAGTCATCAGGTATTCTTCATCATCAGTTTCTCCACCAAACAAGACCGTACCGTTTGCAGGTAGGGTTGTTACATATGTGTTGGAATCATCGTATATGTCTAGATTGTCGTAGCTGCCAAGACTAAGGCTGATATACATTGTATCACCAGGAAGCTCCATCATGGCATCTTCCTTGTCATTTTTTTGATAAATTGAAATACCATTGGCAGAAGATATTCTCACTCTTTCAAGAGCTGAATATGTCTTTCCAATTTTAACATCAATAAAATCTAAATCTTGATCTATTCTTCCATAGGATTTTCCAGGAAGAAAAACCATTATTAGAACTATAAGAATCAATAAATTCTTCTTCATATCATCCACCAGCCTTATGTTTATTTATTCCTCTGTAGGAAGAGGAATATTAAAGTGTCTATACGCTTTTTCAGTTACCATTCTACCTCTTGGAGTTCTGTTGATAAAACCCATCTGTAAGAGATACGGCTCATAAACATCTTCAATAGTAACTCTTTCTTCACCTGTTGCAGCAGCGAGTGTATCGACTCCAACAGGGCCGCCCTTGAAATTTTGAATCAATGTTAGTATAAGTTTTCTATCAACAGCATCCAGACCAAGTTTGTCTACTTCAAGAATCATTAAACCTTTTTTCGCAATTTCTTCAGTGATTATTCCCTTTTCAACAACCTGAGCATAATCTCTTACTCTTTTTAAGAGTCTATTGGCAATTCTTGGTGTTCCTCTGGATCTGGTAGCGATCTCATATGCTCCCATAGGGTCTATCTCAATATTAAGTATCCTGGCAGATCTTGTCACAATTTCTGTAAGATTATCAGGGTTGTAAAGATCCAGATTTAGCATCACCCCGAATCTATCTCTAAGTGGTGATGTTAGCAAGCCCGCTCTTGTTGTCGCTCCAATCAAAGTAAACTTTGATAAGTCAAGTCTTACAGACCTAGCAGAAGGTCCTTTTCCAATTATTATATCAAGTGCGAAATCTTCCATCGCAGGATAAAGTACTTCTTCAACAGTTCTGTTTATTCGATGAATCTCATCTATAAATAGTACGTCATCATCCGACAGATTTGTAAGAATACTTGCAAGGTCTCCTGCCCTTTCAATAGCTGGCCCTGAAGTAACTCTGATATTAACACCCATCTCATTTGCAATAATGTTGGCCAGTGTTGTTTTCCCCAATCCTGGAGGACCATACAATAGAACGTGGTCGAGTGATTCACTTCTACCCTTGGCAGCCTTAATAAAGATATCAAGCTTTTGTTTTGCTTTGTCTTGTCCAATATACTCACTCAGCCATTTTGGCCTTAATGTTGATTCATTATCAGAATCATCCATATTCATCTTCCTGGCAACTATTCTATCTCTTTCTTCATCCATAGATTGATCTCCTTATAACAAAATTTAATGCGATTCAAAATCGTTTGATTTTATGTTATCTTGATAACTTCCTTAAACCATATTTAATCATATCTTCAACGCTCATTCCAGATATATCTGTACCCTGGAATACCTTTTGTGCTTCATATCTGCTATATCCAAGAACCATTAAAGCTTCAACTGCTTCATTATCCAGCGTTTCAATTATCTCATCATATGAATCATCATCGGTAAATCCGCCTTTGACCTTGTCCTTCAAATCAAGAACAATTCTTTCAGCAGTCTTTTTGCCTACACCTGGGCCTTTACAAAGAGTTGTTATATCCTTAAGCATTATAGCTTTTTGGATCTGTGATGGCCTTAATGTTGATAAAATTCCACATGCAACTTTTGGCCCTATCTTGGAAACATTAAGAAGAAGCTTAAACATATTCATTTCATCTTCAGTTACGAATCCGTAAAGGCTCATTGAATCTTCTCGTACTATAAGATTAGTAAATATATGTTGTTCTTCATCTCCTTTAAAAAGCTGAATCAAAGAATTTGTCGATGTATTTATTCGGTATCCCATTCCCTGATTCTCAAGAAGAAAATAGTCTTCGCCGATATAACTAATTTTCCCTACTATGTAATCGATCATTATCTCACCTACTTATCTCATTTTAAATGATTCTTTGAATTTCAGAGAACTCCCATGACAAATTGCAACAGCTAGAGCATCAGCAACATCATCAGGTTTTGGAATTTTATCCAGGTTCAGTAGAATCTTTACCATTTCCTGTACCTGTCTCTTCTCAGCTCGTCCATAACCTACGACAGCTTGTTTTACCTGAAGAGGAGTATATTCATAAATTTCAAGATCATGATTAACTGCTGCCAGTATTTCAACACCCCTAGCATGACCTACTTTTATAGCTGTTTTAACATTTTTGTTGAAGAATAATTCTTCTATTGCAAGATCATCAGGCTTATATCTGATAATAATATCAGTAAGCTGATTATAAACATCTTTTAATCTATCTGGAAACAACTGATCAGATGGTGTAACTATAGCTCCAAAGTCGATAACATTGTACTTATTACCAATGTATTCAACCACACCATAACCAACTATGGCTATTCCCGGGTCTACTCCTAAAATTACCATAATTCACCTCTTCCAACATTTAATCCTTTTCCTATTGTATCATATATAACCTGTAAAACTAAACTGGAATTTAAAACCCTCTGACTTAATAACTCGCCAGAGGGTAATGCTAGTATTCATTATTAATAATTGCAATTATCGATATCTTTTCAGTACTCTGTCATTCAGTCCATTCCAGTATGCGTCCTTGAATAACCTCATTCCATTTCTAGATGTAATCTTTATTACTTCATTATAAACATTTGATAAATCATCCATAGTCAACAATGTTTCATCCTCGGTTATATTTGCGGATGATGATTCGTAATCTATAGTCAGCTGCTTATCCAAATATCTGTTAAGGCTGAATATTTTATTCCTTATGACTTTCTCACAATATCTTCCAATCAGATTATGCAAGTGATTACTTGAATCTTCGTCTCTCTCCAGATTCTCAAATATCTCATCCCGCAGCTCCTGAACGGGCTCAGTGAAGGTATCAAAATGGAATAAGTACTTCTGATAATACAACTCATTTATTGAATATGTTTTAACAGTTATGTCTTCAAGTCTGTTGGCCTCTTTAATGTTTATAAATCCTCCTTTGTATCCTTCAAGATACAGAAGAAGTTCTAGTCTGTTAATATCTTCATGAATCAGTTCTCCAAGATTCATGGCTATCAATTGATTTCCACGTCTGTTTTTCAAAATTCTAGAAATATGATTTCTCAAGTATTTTATAGATACGTACTTAGGGAAAATATTTCTGATGTTGTCCTCAATATCGTACAGATTCAAAAGGATATGTATGCTATTTAGATCATTTTTGAATAAAAAATTATGCTTTAATCCTTCATATAGATCATAAAATGTGTCATTAGATAAAGCCATCTATAGCATCCCTCCTTAAGAATCATCCACCTCTAATATGAATAGCGGTATTTTCTATTATACTATAAAATAACTTATAATTGTTTAATAAAATTGGATTGATTTGTTACAAAATCTTAACAAAGATAATGAGGCTAGATCTAGCCTCATTATTAAGCTCTATAAAACTATTATTTAAAATATTTTTAACTTTCTCTTCTTTTCTCTTCTATAAGAGGAAGATTCCTTCATCCTCGCATCTCATAATCTCATCCCTGGTCCATACAGATGCCTGAACTTGGCCTATGTGTTTCGCCTGTAGGAAATACATACATATTCTTGATTGACCAATTCCCCCTCCGACGGTATATGGAAGTTCTCCTGCCATGAGCTTTTTGTGATAATCAAAAGACATTCGATCCTCCGCTGCTGCAAGCTTAATCTGCTTTTCTAATGATTTTTGATCAACCCTAATGCCCATACTGGATAGTTCTATGGATTCTTCTAAAACTGGATTCCAGAATAAAATATCGCCATTAAGTTCCCAATCATCATAATCAGGAGCTCTTAAATCATGCGGTTTCCCAGACTCAAGAGAGCCGCCGATTTTATATATGAAAACAGCTCCATATTCCTTTGTTATAAGGTGTTCTCTTTCCTTTGGAATTGCATCAGGCCATCTGTCCTCAAGTTCCTGTGTGCTAATAAAAATAATTTCATCAGGTAACTTTTTATACAATCTAGCTGGATACTTTTCATTTATAAATTCCTCAGTCTCCTTAAATGCTCCGTAAATCGCTCTGACTACTTCCTTCAGGTATTCCAAGTTTCTGTCATCCTTACGTATAACCTTCTCCCAATCCCACTGGTCAACATAAATTGAGTGGATGTTGTCTACAAATTCATCAGGTCTGATTGCGTTCATATCAGTATAAAGGCCTTCGCCAATTCCAAATTCGTACCACTTTAGTGCCATTCTTTTCCATTTAGCCAAAGATTGTACTACCTCAAGATTCTGTTTGTACCTTCTCATTTGAAAGGATACCGCTTTTTCGGTTCCGGAGAGATTATCATTCAGACCAGTTTCTGGCTCTACAAACAATGGAGCAGATACTCGAGTAAGATTAAGATTATCCGCCAGTCTCCTCTCAAAAAAATCCTTGATATGCTTGATTCCAACTTGTGCTTCTCTGGCTGTAAAACCATTTACCATCATCATTCTTATCACTCCCTTATATTTTTTTAAATAAAAAAACCTTTCGTCCTTATGTAAAGGACGAAAGGTTACTTTCGCGGTACCACCTAAATTAGCAATATGCTCTCTTATTCCGTACAGAAATTAATCGATACGTCATAGCTATAACGGGCTATACCGTCTGAGTCTACTTGACATGGTCTTTCGATCAGATACTCAAGGATGTTCTTCATGCAAGCTTTCGTATCAGGCTCTCACCTCCCCTGAATCGCTTAAACAAAACTCATGCACTACTCTTCCTTTCACTGTAGTGTATTAACTTATTTGTTAGTATATATCTTCAGAACATAATTGTCAATAAAAATCTAAATTATTCCTTATATCTCCAATGCAAACACTTCGTGAATTTCATCTGAGTACTCACTTATTACATCAAGTATGAAGTATGTTATCTTTAAATTCAATGATAATGCAAAGTCAAGATCATTTTTAAAGCCATTGTTTTGAAAGTACTCTTCCACAACATCTTCAATATATTTCTTGATTGTTGTATGGAGACTAATAGGATTCTCATTATATATATCGAGATCGTCAATAGTAATCAAGTTCTTCCTGAACGTATGATTAGGTGCGTATTCATTAAGCTTTGATTCATATCGTATATGCTTGACCATTGATCCATTGAACGTCCACCTTTTTGCATGAGGTAAACATACATAATCAGAAAGATAATGTGAGACTACTCCAATTTTTTTACTAAGCAATTTCATTGCTATTGGATCTGTCATCTTATTAAAATCAACATAACGGCTTACGAATATTATTTTCATTATCTCCAATGCAACATAATTTATGCTCTCATCTCTATAGTGTCTTATAAGCTTGTATTTTGGAAGTATATCCGGAGCAATTGATCCCCAGAGAAGCTTGTCCTTATTCAACTCTATATCATAATGTTCGAGAACATTGTCATAAACACTGGAAGCAATTATCTTATGAGTATCTGCGAAAATTTTAAACACTCCCTTTTTTTACGTTTTTCCAACTCCTTTGATAATATAACATAGAAAAACTTATGTCAACCAAACAAATGTTGCATTCTCTTAATATTCTAATTTTGTCTCAACTAATATACACTTGCTAAATGAGATGCTTACTCGAAATAGTCTTCATATATTTTAAAATTATCATTGCTGAACATAATTAAATTAATCTCCATGATAGTAGATTTAATTTTTGAAAAATTCTCTAACGCTTGTTTTACAATTGCAACTGCTGCATCTATCGGATAGCCATATGAGCCTGTTGATATGGAAGGGAAAGAAATTGATTTAAGATTATACTCAGCTGCCAGCTTTAATGAATTTGTATATGCATTGTATAAAAGTATTTCATCCATTGAATCAGTTCTACCATAAATCGGGCCAACTGCATGAATTACATATTTGCTAGGCAGATTTCCTGCTGTTGTTATTCTTGCCTCACCTGTTGGACAGCCTGAGTGTTTTTTACATTGTTCGAGTATAGAGGCACCTCCTTTTTTGTGAATTGCTCCATCAACTCCTCCACCACCTAGCAGAGTATTGTTTGCAGCGTTTACAATGGCATCTACCTTTTCCTCTGTAATATCTCCCATTTTTATGTTAATGTCAATTTCCCCAATCTTCATACTAATTCTCCTTTCAGTTCAGATAACTATCGAGAGACCTCCACACAGAAGGTATTTCAAATCCTTTTCTCCACGTAGCCATCCCTGCCAAATTATACTTATGTACTATAGAAACCTTATAATAAAGCGAATTCTCATCTTCCAGCCATATTTTTCTAGTTATATCTCCAACCTTAATCTCACCATAATACTGTTTGCTATTTTCATCCCATGTGGTTTCAATTTCATTTTTTTCAATAAATTCCATTGCAGTACTCATGGTAACAGCCTGAGATGAAACCCCTGAATCGTCAACATCCCAAACTCTTGAATAAAAAGGCATCCCCAACACAAGCTTGTGTGGAGGCACTTGTTCAAGAATCCTTGTCACAGAGTTTTCAACCCACCAATATTCAGCAACAGATCCAGCAATAGGACTGGCAGCCCAATGCTGATCGTATGCCATCAGCATAACGTAGTCCAATGATTCTTGTAATTTTTCTCTATCATAAACCATTGACCAGTTTGGACTTGTAGATCTCGGTGTAACATCCATTGATACTGTTAAACCATTGCTATTAAAGATTGGATAGAGTTCCCTTACAAATTGGGTAAGGTTGTCTCTATCTTCGTAATAGATATTTTCGAAGTCAATATTTATACCATCGGCCTGATAATACTGATAGATGTTAAGAAGCTCATCAATCAATTTTTCTCTTGTATCACTGGATTTAAGAAGTTCACTTGTTAGTTCTGGATCAAATGAATTAGTTACTGCAGGCCAAATGCGGTAGCCTTTTTCCCTGTATAAGCGGGAATACTCTCTGCTTCCCTTATCATAAATTGTTCCTTCGATATCCGTTACATCAAACCAAGTTGGTGCAACTACATTTACACCAGGTAAATCCTGAACTGATTCAACATTTCTCATTGGAGCATAAGTATAATCCCAGGTTAAATTTATTAGTTCACTTGTATTTGAAGTGGTGTTCTCAGCATTCTCCATTTTTATCCTAAACCTGTTTTTACCATATTCTATCAATAAATTATCTTCGTGAACGTATCCCACCAAACCTTCTTTTGTCCTTATTTTAAACCATGAACTTTCCTCAGCAAATACAACTACTTTTTCACCCGCTTCCAGATTGTTGCCTATCCTAGCAGACCTCTTGTGTGGGCTTAAGTGGACCTGTGAGTCTTCTTTTAGTTCACCTTCAATGTATTCGTATCCTGCATAATCTACTATTAGTGATTTGTCATTCCATTTGAAGACCAGCTCATCACGATAAATCTCTTTGACAAGATTATTTGGAACATATACATTTTGATTTATATTTCTCAGGGGAGTTATTAGTTGGATTTCCTTACCATTAATTGTTCCTGTGCTCATTTCAAGGCTAAATCTCCCAACTGATTGCTGGTTTGTTATAACAACCACGGATTCTTCTTTATCATAAAACAAATCTTCATCTACAAATTCCTTTAGAAATTCATATGTAAAGTGTATTTCATCATCAATATACATATAATCGGATTCTTCCATAAGTTTTATGTCTTCAATAAGAACAAAAAAGCTATCATCTTCAGAAATATTTTGTACTTCTACTTGCGTGTAATCGGAATAAATAATATACACTACAAATACAATAATAAATATAGACATTATAAAAGTCAGAATTTTTCTCATAATTTCATCACCTGATGTAATTATAGCATGATTGCTATAAAGATTTACTGTATAATTCAAAAAATGTTAGATTTGTAATGCTAAGTATTGTGTTTTTGAATAAAAAAGACCTACTGCAATTCAATAATTTGATTGCAATAAGTCTAAAGAGACAAACTATTTAGTGCTATTTTGTCAGATCATTTATAAATTTATTGTACTCATTTAGGTGAGTCACTTTTCCCCCATCTTCTCTGATAAAGGTAGGGACACTTTCAATTCCATATGCTACAGCGAGCTCCCTTGCTTCTTCCATTTTATGCTCACTTCTACCATCTTCAATTGATTTCACCATATCCTGTATATCTAGGCCTGCAGTAAGTCCAATTTCGTTTACTACTTCCATTAGTGCGACATTTTGCCCTTCCTCAAATATTGCCTTGAATGCTTTCTTTGCAAAAGGATAAAAAAGTCCAACTTCCTGTGCATAAACAGCAGCTCTGTGTAAAAGACCAGTATTGAATTTTCTCGTTTTATTGGAGTACACAAGACCATATTCTGAACCAAGTCTCTCAATTCTACGGTAGGCAATTTCAATCTGTTCCTTTGAAATCGAGTCTCCCAGATTAGATCCTTCTTCAGGCGTTTCCTTGTCGAGCTCATATGGGTACCAATGAAAGCTCAACTTTGGATTCTCTTCCTGTAATCTCATTGCTATTGAAAATCCGATATAACAAAACGGACATGCAAAGTCCGAAAAAACCTTGAATTCTTTAATATCAATCCCTCCTTGATTCCACATGGAAGTTTATACCCAGTAAATATTGAATTTAAGCCTAATACTGAAAACAAAAAAGATAGTTCCTGATGAACAACGAATTTTATTTTATCCATCAAGAGCTATCTTTGTATTTAGTCTATATTCTGTATCAGTTATCTAGTAAACTTTATGAAAACATGCTTTCCACCAACACCTTTGTTGACATCTGCCGGAGAAGTTGTGTTTAACCAGTTACAAGCATGTACCCTGGAGGACATTTGCTTCTTGCTGTCCACGAATCCTTATCTGCGACAAACACAATATCTACCACATACTTTTCAGTTGGCCACTGATTTCCTTGAGCTAAGTTTAGTTTATCGAATTCAGCTTTAAGATAATTTGCCCTAGTTGAATTGTCACAGAGCTCCCATATAGGTATCAATGGTCTTGCTGTGGTATTTCCAAATTCAACAAGTGTTCCATGTTCTTCCAGAGTGCTTTCCCATTTACTCAATATCTGAGGATCATTAGTAAACTGCCCAGTATTCAAAACAAATCCTCCACCGTAGGAACGAGTGGTCACATCCTTATTACTGTCATATTCAGATTTGTTTTTAATATTCTGATATTCAACACCTGCTGCTGCTTTTAAAACTACGACATTGAAATCTGCCTTTGAATCCTTTTACGAGTTCCTTTGGATGGTTACTTGCTCTTGAAGGTTCATATTCATACAAGACCTATACTCTTAATAACCCTTAATATATCCCCAAAAACTCCATAGGCAGTCTGTTCTATTTCAGGCTCATGCTCTACAATAGAAATGTCCCCCATTAAATCTGTAGATATAGTTACAACAGATGATGTCCCTTTTATATTTGAATATATACTATCCTTGCCTATTTCTTTAGGTTGCACTGTTCCAATTATCTTGCCATCTTTTATACTTCCATGACATATAAGCTTGATTACATTTCCTTTGTTTGCTGCTTCTTCTATTTGTTTATTAGTAATATCTTCAATTCCTTTTCTGTCTATATCAGCTGGGGTTATATTAGCACCCATAAGTATATTTAGGAGCACTGCTGTCTTTGCTGCAGCGTCCCAACCCTCTATATCCATAGCTGGATTAGCCTCAATAAAACCTCTCTTTTTGCCCTCTACAATAACATCATCATACTCTTTTCCTTTTGCAATCTCTTCTAGCACATAATTTGTGGTTGAATTTAATATCCCATTTACTTCAGTTATTTTGCAAAATTCTAGAGTTTCTTCAACAAGATTGAAAATTGGAGTTCCATCCATCACAGTAGTTTCATAATAAAATAGACTATCTTGTTTTTTAGCTAAATCTTTTAACTCCTCATATGCCCAAGCGATTGGACCTTTATTTGCTGTGATTGCATGTTTACTCCTATTAAATGCTGTTTTAATATGATCTATAGCAGGTTGTCCTGTGAATATTTCAAGCGGAGTTAATTCAATAATTACATTATAATCAACTGTCTTAGCAATTTCCATTGAGTTAAAGCTTGAATAATCTTCTCTATTTTTCCTAAAATGATTTAATTCTTCCATATCAGATAGAGCTAACCTTAAATCAATACCTTTTTCATTTACCATGCTTCCTCGACTTTTGGTTGAAATGGCAACAACTTTGATATCATATTTGTATTTATCTACTATTTCATCGTGCTTATCCAATAATAATTTCACAAAAGCTTGTCCGGCATTTCCAAATCCAAGCATTGCAACTTTTAATGTTTTAGTCATCATATCTTCTCCTTAATCTAATCGACATCCCTCTATATTATAATTGATTCTATGTTTTTGCAACGATAGGCTTGTCACTAAAGCAGAACTCTCCAATAAAAAAGTCTCGATTTTTAAAATCAAAACTTTTTATTGATTAATTTTACTTATTTAACTGAACTCAAACCGCGTCTTACTATAATATTCCTCCCCAGACTTTAAGATATTATCTGGTAAAAAGTCCTGATTTAGAGCATCCGGATACCATTGGGTTTCCAAGCAAAAACCTTGATATTTAAAAGTCTCTTTCCCTTCAGTAAGAGTATATCCCTTACTAAGATTATTGCTGCAATAGACTATTATCACTGGTTCTGTAGTAAATAGGTTTAGTTTAACACCTGAATCTTTACAAAAGACTTCAACCTGATTAGTATCCTGATTATTTAAAATAAACGGATGATCATATCCTTTTGTAGATTTTAATTCATCGTGATTTAAATCCATATCTTTCTTTATAGTTTTACCCATTCTAAAATCAAAGGGAGAACCTTGAACACTACTAATCTCGATTGGGATATTGTTTTGGTCTAATTTTATATATTTATCCGCGTCTATTCTAAGATGATGGTCCAATATGTCCTCACTTAAATCATTATTTAAATTAAAATAACTATGATTTGTTAAAGTAACAGGTGTATCTTTGGAAGTAACCCCACCATACTCTATTTCAAACGAGTTATTTCTATATACAGTATATTTAACAAAAACAGTAAACTCACCAGGAAAACCATTATCTAAATCTAGACTTATATGTTTTAATGTTATGCTAACGGACTCCTCAGACACATTGCTATCGTGGATCTCCCAAACTTTAAAAGAGAACCCTTCTTTACCTCCATGTAAACAAGTTGACCCTTCATTTTGATCCAACTTATAGCTTTTTTCATCAATTTTGAATTCACTTTTGGAAATTCTACCAGAAACTCTGCCTATTAATGCACCAAAATAGAACCTAGATTTTACATAATCTTCTACATTGTCAAAGCCTAAAACTCTGTTTTTGCCATTAAAGTTAACTCCTTTAATTATGGCTCCTAATGTTAATATATTCAAACTTAAATTATGTCCATTATCTAAAGTATACTCTTTTATATCTTGGTTATTGTATACTCCAAATGATACTTCCTTTATTTTCATGCAACTCCACCTGCCTTATAGGTTTATACTGTTGTAGTCTGATTGTTAATGTTACCCCAATTATACATATGGTCTTTTCCGCATATTGCTATTGCTGCAGCTCCTAAAAGACCTCCATTATAACCAAATGGTGAGGGCTCTATGACCAAGTCCTTATTAGCTGAAATATATAAATATTCCTTTAATGTCTCCTTTAGAGATTGTTCAAATAATGAGAATGAAAGAGACACTCCTCCCCCTATAATTACCTTTTGAGGATTAAGAACATTGCAAATAGTACCAACCACTTCTCCAACATACTTACCTACCATATTAAATGTCTTAATAGCAAGCTCATCACCCTTATAAGCAAGTTCCGAGATATACTTTGCATCTATTGCTGGTTCTTGAGAATCACTATTTCCTCCTAGTTCAGTGTAAATACGTACTATGGCAGGTCCTGCCGCATAGACTTCTACACAACCTTTATTTCCACATTTACATTGAAAACCATTTTCAACCACAACACAATGTCCAATTTCGCCAGCGTTTCCAAATCCACCATAATACAATGAATTGTTTGCAAATACTGCACCACCAATACCATTTGAAATAGTCATGTAAAGAAAATCTTTGTTTTCTTTACATGCTCCAAATATTTTTTCGGCTAAGGCACATGCCTGAGCATCATTATCTACATAAACTGGTAATCCAAACTCTTTTTGCAATATATCTCCTATGTTTATATTTTTTATCCCTGAGAAACTTGATTCTATCCAGATTCCATCTCTTGGGTCGGCTAATCCTGGTATGGTTACGCCTATTGCATCTAGCGAAATATCGTTTTGCTTTTCTAGTAACTCTTTTGAAGATTTTATAATGCTTTGAACAACTGTATTAGTAATCAAATCTTCCCATTCATATCGTCTTGATTGAATAATATTTCCATTTAAATCTACAATACCGACCATATATTTTGAACCGCCAATGTCTATTGCTAACACATGGCCGTTTATCTTACTGGCCATCTTCTTTTCCCTTTAAAGCAGAATCAAAGCTAAAATCAGAAGGCATAAAGTTAATCCTCTTTGTAAATTCATATGCTTCGGTGATACCAAATATTCGTTCCATCCCGCTATCTTCCCATTCTACCGAAAGAGGACCCATATATCCAATTTGATTTAATTCTCGAATAATACCATCAAAATCAACATCTCCGTGTCCAAGAGAAACGAAGTTCCAACCACGAAGTGTATCCCCAAATTCAATATGGCTACCTAAGATGCCAGAACGTCCATCCAAAGTTATTTTAACATCTTTCATGTGAACATGATAAATGCGATCAGCAAAATCTCTTATAAATATATTAGGATTTATTCCTTGCCACACTAAATGAGATGGGTCAAAGTTAAACCCTAAAGTAGGTCTAAAATCAAATACCTCTAAAAGTCTTTTTGATGTATAGTAATCGAAGGCTATCTCTGATGGATGAACTTCAAATGCTAATTTTACATTATATTCATCAAAAACATCAAATATTGGAGTCCATAACTCCTTAATCTTTGAAAATCCTTCTTCAATCATTTTTTCAGGTGTCTGTGGAAATGAGTACCAATATGCCCATATTGGAGAACCAAGAAATCCAGTTACAATATCTACATCTAGTCTTCTAGCCGCTTTAGCAACTACTTTCATCTCCTCTATAGCCCATAAGCGGATTTCTTCAGGTTTATCCTTTAAAGATACCGGTGCAAAACCATTTAAGCGACTATCCCAGTTATCCCCAACACATTGCCCAATTAAATGTGCACCTAGTGCCCAAATCTTTAAATCATATTTATTTAATATGGACTTAAACCATTCTAAGTAATTATCATCACTTACAATCTTATTCACATCAACATGAGCATGACAGGCTACTTCTACACCTTCATATCCTATCTCTGATAATCGTTTACATAGTTCTTCAAATGATAGATCTCCAAATTGACCACTTGTAAGTGTTATTGGACGTTTCATAAGTACCACCCTTTCTATTCTATTCCAACTATTGAAGAATCCCTTGCAGATATTTCATTTGCAAATATTACTTTCATAGAATCGATAACGCTTTCACCTTCCAGTAAAGAAGGAGTACCTGTCAATATTCTATTGATGAATTCATCAATAACACCCGTAGATGTTCGTCCACCTGTTGTCTGTTCTTTGTTAGAAGTTAGCACATCTAAAATATAGTTGATTGAAGTACCATCTGAGTTCTCTACTATTAGTGAATATTCGTCATTATCATAGCACCTAATCTTACCTTTTTCCAGGTAAATTATTGTTGAATTATCTTCTTCTCCATAATTAGTCCAACTTACATGCATAGTACCAACAGCCCCATTTTCAAGAGTATAAATAGCAAATGCATTATCATCTACAGAAATAGGTGTTCCATTAGAGTATTTCTTATTTAAGGTTTTTAGTTCTGCAAAGGTTTTAACAATTCTTTGTCCTGTAAGGTAGTGTAATACATCAGTTTTATGAACTCCAAGGTCTGCCATAACTCCAAAGGATGCTACTTTTTTATCAAAAAACCAGGAATCTTTTTTGCCAGTCCAGCCTTCAGGTCCTGGATGAGCAAAATGAGTTTGAAAAGCAATTATCTCTCCCAATTCTCCACTTTCAATAATTTCCCTAGCTTTAACATGTGACTTCGCTAGTCTTTGATTTTGCCCTATCAAGAGGATTTTTCCTGTTTCTCGAGACGTCTTTACCATTTCTAAGGAATCTTCAAGGGTAGTAGCCATAGGTTTCTCACATAAGACATGCTTGCCAGCTTTAAGTGCCTGAATAGTAACAGCAGCATGATCTCGATTAGGAACTAATACACTTACAGCATCCACATCAGAGTTTAACAACTCTTCTATGGAGGCATATGCTTTCCCTCCGTTAGTTTTTTCATACGACTGTGCAACCTCAAAAGTCCTATTGTAGTAAGCTACCACATCTACATTAGGATTCTCTAAATACTCAGGAATATGACGTACCCTAGCTATTTTTCCACAACCAATAATTCCAATCTTTAACACGAGCTACACATCCTTTCACAGCAAACATTGACATTCTAACCATATTTCCTTCTGTTTTGATAATTCTGCATTAATACAGCAATAACAATGATAGCTCCACTAATTGCACCATTAAGGAATGTGGACACATCTGCTGCTGTTAATATATTACTAATCATTTTGAACATTAATACTCCCATGAAAGTACCAAGTATTTTCCCTCTACCACCGCTCATTGCAGTACCACCAATTGCTACAGCAGCAATCGTTTCCATTTCATATCCCGAAGCAGCACTTGCGGCAGCTACTGCTGTCATTCTAGAAGCATATATGACTGCAGCAAGTCCACACATTAATCCAGTAATTGCAAATACCAATATTTTGATTAGATCCACATTTACTCCAGATAACCTAGCAGATGTTTCATTGCTACCAACTGCATATATATGCTTTCCCAATTTTGTTTGTTTCATAATAACATCAAATATTATTGCCACTATTATAAAAATAATCATGAGGTAAGGGATCTTTACATTTCCCCAAAGTGGTATTCCTCCAACTGCCAAAAGCCTAAAAGTTCCAAACAGCTCTCTTGATACTGTAAATGGTCCTCCTGATCCAAAATGGTTTATTATTGAACGGGCAGCTCCCATCATAGCCATTGTAGCTATCATAGAAGGCATGCCACCCTTCGTAATTAGCAACCCATTTATTGTTCCAATTAAAAATCCAAAAACAGCACAGAAAAGTATCATTATTACTGTGCTTCCGGTTATATTCAAGACTAATATGCCAAAGCCTCCGATTAAGGCAACCTGGGATCCTACTGAAATATCAATTTCTCCAGCAGATATTACCATGCTCATTCCCATTGCAATTAAGCCGATCATAGAACTTTGTATAAATATATTTGATAGATTTGTCCATGTGAAAAAGTTTTTATTTACAATACCCGCAATTATAATTAATAGAACAAATGACAATATAAAACTATATTCTGATACCAACTTTTTAAAAATATATTTCGCAGTAATATCCTTATACTTCTCTCCCTTGATGTTAAGCATTTTCCACCTCCAAATTTGCGCCAGTAGAATAGTACATTATATTTTTTTCTGTAATATCTTCTCTATCGAGCACAACATTTATTGTACCCTTGTACAATACAATACATTTATCTGCTACCTTGTATATTTCTAGGAACTCTGGGCTAAATACTATTATTGCTTTTCCTTGTTTTGCAAGTTTTGCAATTAAATGATAAATTTCAAATTTTGTTCCAACATCTATACCTTGTGTAGGATTATCAAATAGTAGAACATCTGCATCTGTTTCCAACCACTTCCCTAAAATGACTTTCTGTTGGTTTCCACCAGATAAGGATGTAATTGCATTTCGAGGATTTCCTGCCCTAATGTCCAAAGCTTTCTTGCTTTGAATATATCTTGAATGAACCTTTTTATTCGATATTAGCAAGTCCTTAAATTTCGTATTAAGATAAGCCATATTGATATTGTCATATATTGACAAATCGTTATGGATACCTCGCTCTTTACGCATACGGGGAACAAGTCCAATTCCTCTTTTCATAAACTTTCGTATGTTGGAACCAGGCTTTATTTGCTTTCCGTCTATTTCTAATAGTCCGCTAAATGATACCTCACCAAATAATGCATCTGCAATATCATCCCGTCCACTGCCTTGTAAGCCTGTAATTGCTAGTACTTCACCTTTATGGACATCGAAGGTAATATTATTAAAACCCTTTCCAAACAGATTCTTTACTGAAATTGCAACTTCTTCTCTTGAACTATTTGTGTGCTCTGAAAATTCCTCATCTAAAAGATATCTACCAATCATCATCTCAGTGAGATCATTTTCATCAATATCTTCGAACTCTCCTTGAGAGACTAATTTACCATCTCGAAGAACATAATACTTTTCACATATATCAAATAGCTCTGGCATTTTGTGTGAAATATATATAAAGCTTACTCCTTCTTTTACAAGCAGGCGCATTATTTTAAATAAATTAGTGATTTCATGAGTAGACAAAGCTGTTGTAGGCTCATCCATTATTATTAGTTCACATTTAAAGAGTAGGGCTTTAGCTATTTCAACCAATTGTTTTTCAGCCGCTTGGAGATCTCTCATTATTGATTCAGGGTCTATATTCACATTCATTCGTTTGAAAACCATCTCGCTTTGTTGTATCATTTCCTTTTTATTTAATAATCCATATTTATTTTTTATTTCGTCAGCAAGAAACATGTTTTCAAAAACTTGTAAATCATTACATAAGTTAAGTTCCTGACGTATGAATCGAATTCCAAGTAGGTTGGCTACTCTTATATTATTTATTTGTACTTTTTCTTCATTTATAAAAACATCCCCTTTGGTAGCGAAATATGTTCCTGCTAAAATATTCATAAGGGTAGTTTTCCCTGCACCGTTTTCTCCAACTAAGCCAATAATTTCTCCGGCATCTATTTTAAAATCAACATTATCTAAAGCACGTACAGGACCAAAATCTTTTGTGATCCCTTTCATTTCTACAAGCATATACTCACTCCTTTCAATAATAATCTATAAAAGGGTTTTTACAGTTAATGAACCGACCGATGAAGCGGCCGGTTCATCCACTATAAAATTATTATTTGATTTTTATACTAGAAATTACCAATAGAGTATCTTTCTTCGTATATATCACTTGCTCTATAGGAATCAAAGTCATGATCTGCTCCACCAGCATTACTTATTGAGAAAGATGGGATCAAGTATTGTCCATCCGTTAGAACAGCACCTTCATAAGGCTCGTCATAAAGATGTGTTACAGACAGTCTAAGTGCTTCACGTATAAAAGCTGGAGCAAAATAGAATGTTGTAAATTTAATATCAGTGTCTGTTTCTTCAAATTTAGCCATTGTACCTTCACGTCCGCCAACAGATGTTATTAGTTGAATGTTTATTTCTGCATTTCCAGAATATGCTTCTAATGCATTCATAAGACCATCAACAATCTCATCATCATGTGTAACAATAAGATCAAGTGCTTCTACTTCTTCAACAGTTCTTGCATTTAACCAGTTTTCCATTTCTGTTTGGGCTTTTTCAGTTGACCAATCAGTAACAACTGTGTTTGCTACTTGCTCAAATTTGTCATCAATAACTTCATCCATACCATCACTACGTTGTGCTGTAACTGTCGAGCTATCTCCAACAAATCTAAGGTATTGAACTTCGCTTTCATCTTTGAAAAATTCATTTAGATATTCACCCATCATCTGAGCAATACCATGGTTGTCTCCCATGATTTCTCCTACAATACCATCAAAGTCATCTATTAATCTATCATAAATAACTAACTCAACTCCTGCATCTAAAATACTTTGCGCAGCACTTCTAAGTGCTTCACCTTCCATTGGCCATAACATAATAAGGTCAATATCGTTACCAGCTAATAAGTTTTCAATAGAGGTAATCTGATCTGAAGCCTCTAAACCGTCCGCAACAACTATCTCAAGGCCTTCGTATTCCTCCATCAATGCATCTGCTTCCATCTTTGCATGGGCTACACTTTCTCCTGTAAATCCATGGTCGCCAGAAGGTATTACTACACCAATTTTATAAGACATATCACCATCTGTTTCGCCGCCGGTCTCTCCTTCCTCAGGCGCTGTTGTTGAACAAGCACCAAGTGTCATAACCATAATTACTGCCAAGAATATTGCTAAAAACTTTTTCACATTTGCTCCCTCCCCTTATTTTTTTATGATAAACGGCAATGCCGTAATATCCTAATTAATTACTCATGTGTCTCTAATTTTAATCAAATAAAATAACACCTTTAATATAACCATCTATTTTTTTGATAGATTCTTCAAATATCGAGTTCATTCCTTCCATATCACCAAACTTCGCAGTGTGAGTAATAAGTCGTTTTGTATCATATACCCCTTTTTCAATAAGATTTGCAGTCCCTTGAGTTAAGTCTCGAAAGTGAAGTGTGCTCTTTGGAGCAATATTTAATACTTCTAAACCCGTTGTATGCCACCTAGTGCCATCATATGTTCTTTCGCCACGATGCCATGAGCCAATGACTAACTTCCCATACGCATTGCTAGTAAGACTAGATGCCAAGTCCAGCGCCTGCTGATTTCCCGCGAATTCTATAACGATGTTCACTCCACCTTCAGACTTGATTTTATTAATCTGGTCTTTTCCTTCTTCTGAATTTATATTAAAGCAATTATCAGTGTAACCACTCGCTATAGATAGAGCATTGTCATTTATGTCAAACACTGTTACTTTACCAGCCTGTGAACCTCTCATAAGGCCCTGTAATGTCAATAGTCCCATGTATCCTGCGCCAATTAACGCTACACTATCCCCTGGTTGGATGTTTGCCTTATTCAATATGTTTACAACACATACAACAGGCTCCCCAACCCATTTTGCATAATCAGTTTCTTTTTTAGGCAATTTTGCAACACAGTCATATTCAACATTAAAATGAGTTGCCATCATCTCATCTCCGCCTGTGCCTGCAAAAACCTGGTCACCTATTTCCAGATTCTTTACTCCCTCACCTTTATCAATAATTATACCGACACCTTCGTGTCCGATTCTATAAGGACAAGGTTTTGGTGCATCCATCCCTCTATAAAGATAAGAATCCCAAGCACAAATCCCTACTGCTTTAGTTTGCACCTGAACTTCATTATATTGAGGAGGAGAAATCTCTACCGGCATTATTTCAATCTTATTTGGTTCTACCACAAACAAAGCTTCTACTTTCATACACTAGCCCCTTCCTGAAGATTATATTGTTTACTTAATAGACTTATAACTTCATCTAATTTTGCCGTCCCTGTTTTCCCAATCTTCTTTATAACAATTGATGATGCCGCATTTCCAACTAATGCAGCTTGTTCAAAACTAGCACCTTTTGTCAATGCAAATATAATACCTGCATTGAAAGCATCTCCTGCTCCTACAACATCAATCTCTCCAGTCACTCTAAAAGCAGGCACTTTATAAGCTGCAAGACCATCATAAACAACTGAACCTAGCTCTCCTAATGTTACATAAACAGGTTCCCCATTCTTTTCATATAGTTTCTTAGAGTACTCTAATGCAACATCTGGGTTAATTGTTACATCATCTACATCAAATATCTGAGCGAATTCTTTGTGATTACATTTTACAATCATATTCTTAAATTTGTATATATCACTACGTGAATCAACATACCATATTATGTCATTATACTTACTAGCAAGATCCGAGAGATTTCTTAAAACATATTCAGTAATAGCAGCACAATCCTGTTCTCTATACTGATCAGAAATTATTACAGCATCTGTAAAATGAAGTACTTCTTCCAAATTTTTTATTAACCGTTCTTGTATATGCATAGGTGTATTAGTAAAATTCTTGATATCAAAACGATTCATCTCGGTTGCCTGGGAATTAACAACACGCATTGGTTTTATATAAGTCGCTGTATTTCTTTCATCAGTATGAACCATTAGAGAAGTATCTGCCCCTTCATTTTCTAGGCATCTTAATAGTTCAAACCCCTCACCATCTTTTCCAACAATTCCCAGAGAATATACTTTCGCGCCAAGTGCTAGCAAATTATTAGTAATTGTACCACCAGCACCAGCATAATTTTTTTGATGTGTAACCTGATATGCCGTTAATTCAGTTTCTAGGGATATCTCATCTTTATTAGAATCTATATATAAATACTTGTCCAAGCAGAAATCTCCAAAGACTGTGATTATAGGCTGTTTTTTCTCTTTCAGTACTTGAACAATATTATTCAGACCCAAAAAATCACATCCTAGCTTTCATTTCTAAGTCAATTGCACGTTTTGCAAGACTAGGTAACGTTTGGTTATGTAGACCCTGAATATAATAACTAAAGCCACCATCTGCTACTGTACGGGCGAGTATCGTCTTCCAAGGACGGAAATAATATCTTACATCAGATTTAGGAGGTGTCATATTATATCCCTCATCTGGGATTTCATGAATGTCAAAGACTGCAGTAGTAAAATGAGATATTTTTTCTCCTTCTTGATGTGCAACATTTCTAGCCATTGCAAGTGCTTTTAAATATACTTCTGGACCAGTTACTGCTGATCCAAAGTTTAAAAATACTCCACCTTCAAGTTTTGTTATTGATTGTGCATATATGAGAAAATCAATATATGACGCTTCTCCCAGAACTGCACCATCTGCATTGTTGTGTTCATGGATAATGTCACTTCCAATACCAATGTGTACAGTGCATGGAATACCTAGGTGATAAGCGTTTGCAAGCACGCTATATTTTTTATATCGTAAATCATTTTCCCAAATATATCTTCCTAATGCTTCACCAGCACCAAGCCCGTCTTTAACTCCATCTTTTAAAATGTCATTCATTAAACCTGTTTCATGCCAAAGTCCAAACTGCCCTTCGCTTATATATTTTGCAACTGATTCACAACTTTCTCCAATAAGGGAAAATTCAAAATCATGTATGCTTCCAGATCCATTAGTAGCAAGATGGTTAACCAGTCCTTTTTTAATAAGTTCAATCATGTATAAAGAGCACCCTGTTCTTATAACATGTCCTCCATACATTAAAATCGACGCAGCTTTGTTTCGTTTAGCCTCTACCATAGCTTCTGCTACAGCATCTATTTTAGTATTTTGCAAAGGAGCTGGAGAATTATCAACAGGAATAAGAACTTTTACCAACTCTACATCGTGTATTCGCTCACTAAGAGGTTTTGTTATTAATCTATTTGTATCAAATTTTTTAAACGTCACTCCATGACCTCCTCATAAAATCTAAAAGCCGACGACTGTCACTAAAGTCAGGTATAACACAGTCAGCTCCAGCTTTAAGAAGTCTACTCCTTTTCCATTCATTTAGAGATGTATCTTTATACTCTTCATTTGTAGCTACTGCAACTGCATAACTATCTATATTTTTTGCAATCTCAATCTCAACATAACCATCTCCAAAAGTTATTAAATCTGAACCTTTTAAAGATTTACTTTCTATCAAATCGTTTATCACTTGTTCTTTAGAACACAAGGTACTGTTGTCATCTCTTGCACCGTGAATTTCATTGAAATAATGGGCTACATTTAATAATTCTGCTTCTTCCAATACGTCTTTTTCATCTGTACCGCTAGTAAGATAACATTCAATGCCCTCATTTTTAAGTCCCTCAAGAAAATCTAAGACACCAGGAACCATATATGCTAAAAAGTCTCCTCCATTTTTAAGGTTATCTATTCGCATTTTTATATGTTCATTTAATCGTCTAAGATATTCCATTTTATATTCCAATGGATCTTTGGGTATTCCACCATATTTGATTATTTCATCCTGTAAGCGCATACATTGAAATATGGTTTGTTTTCCTGTTAGATAATCAACAAAATCCATTACTATTTTTTCGGCTGTCTCTTTATCTGACATCTTTGGACATTTTAATAATTCCTGAGTAAAATATTCATACATAATTGGTTGCCAGCCCTCACGAATTAAACTAATGGTTCCATCAAAATCAAATATTGCGTATTTTGGTTTTATCCCTTTAGGGTGATTTATGATTTCAATATCCCATATTTTTTTAAGTTTTTCTCTCACACTACTAATTAGTGCATGAATATAAATCATATGAAAATCTTCTATTTGTTCCATATTATCTGTAGGAGCAATAATGATATGATCACATAACTCCTTCATTTTTCCTCCATCACGTCCACCAAAACCTATAATTGTTAAACCCATCTTTTTAGCAGTTTCACAAACATGAACTATGTTTGGTGAACTCCCACTGCCACTAAATACAACTAATAAGTCTTTTGGCTTAGCAAAAGTACGCAGCATTATACTATATATTTCCTCATAGCTAAAATCGTTTGCAAGACAAGTTATCAGAGCAGTAGAATCATTGAGACACTGAGCTCTAAAACCCTCCCGATTATTAACTCTTGCTCCCTTAACCAAGTCATTTATAAAGTGACTTGCTGTTGCGGAGCTTCCACCATTTCCTGCGGTAAAAATCGTGCTATCCTTCTTTTTACTAATGAGGATCTCATTGATAATATCGTTTAATACTTCAAAATCAGTATTTTCTAAAGCTTTACTAATTTCGTTTACGTAAGTTTTAGGATTAGATGATCCATCATAACTAGAAGTAAATATAACAATCTCTCCTCTCATAATGCAAATGCTATTCTGTAAAAATTACATAATTATTTTAAATGTCAGTTGGAATTATTTTTCTTGTGTTACACTTAATAATAATATTTTTTTGTATATGATACTATGATTTACAAACATTTAGTGTATATCTACCCTATACTAATGCACTGTAAACTTGATAATATTTGTTAAGATTTGAAAAAGACTCGATTTGCACTACAGCTTCGACTTGGTAAAGTTACACATATACTTATATTAAATCTAATCCTCAAATATTGCAATCTTTATAATTTGAATGATAGTGTCAATTTACTGTCGGATAAAAATAATTATAGCTTCTCCGTACATATAGTCTTCTATATTGTATTAGATTCCTCGTACTGATTTTAACAGTACTGCTGTACCTGTCTTCTTCGCTGTGTTAATGAATCTGATGTTTTGTATTCCTGCTTGTTTGGCTTTTCTTGCTCTCTTTGCTACTCGTTTGTCGAACTCTATTATCTTTGCTTCTTCTTTTTTATCTTCTTTGCTTCTCTTTATGTATTCATAAAAATCTCCACCATTGCTTTTATACACTCTCATGCTGCTCATTATCCTTAAACCTTCTCTGGACCAGCCCATCGGCCTTGAACTTACTCTGTCTGACATTATATGACTTACATGGCCTTCTGCACTGCATCCTACATAGTCTTCTTCTTTTTGTCTCTGGATTCCTTCCCAGTTGTTCATTATGTATCTCTTTGTTTCCTTTACTGCTTCTCTCTTTGTTTCTGATTCTGTATCTTTTATTATTATATTTAGCAGTTCTTTTACTTCGTCTTTCATCCCTAGGTTTATATGGGTCCAAATGGGTTTGCTCATGTAGTCTTTGTGGGCTGTTGCTTTTCTTATGTATTTTGATAGGTGGAATCTGTCTAGTACGTACTTTGATTTGTCTATCCAACCTAGTCCTTCTTTTATCCAATTTGCTCCATCTCCTGAGAGATAGATCTTTTCTACTTGTTTCATATCGTAGGTTTCTTCCAGGTAGTTTGCTACGTCTATCCACATTTCTTGGTTGTTGTTCTTTACATCTGAGAAATATCTCTTGTTCTTCAGTTTATATCTGTTCTTGTTAACTTCTGTTTTTCCTTCATGTACATATGCTATCTTTGCTATCGCTGATGGACCCTTTTGCATTGCTACATGATCTTCGTCTGCTTCTATATATAGTACCCTTGGGGTATCTTCCTTATCTTTCTTGTTTGTCTTTACTGCGTCGTTTGGTATTGTCTTGAGGCTCTTTATTGCATTACATACGCTCATCCTTGATGTTATTCCGCTTTGTGACAATTGGTCTACGGATTTCTGATATGACATGGTTGCTGCATTCTTTACCAGTCTTGCCCTTAAGCTGTCTTCCATTCTCTCATGGGGTTCTATTCCCACTTGATTGTCCAGTAGGTGCGCATAGTTTCCTGTTGCCTTATTTCGGTAGTAGGTTCTTTCGTATCTTACTTCTCCCAATACTGTGTTAATCGTCTTTTCTTCTGCTTTTCTTTCTACTACCCATTCTTTTTTTCTTTCTCTACTCTTTTTTATTTCCTCATCAGTTGACTCCAAAAGATCTTTTACCATCAATCTTCCTAGCTCTAATACCATTTCTTCTGTTGATGTCACCACTGTACTAATGTCTGTTTCTCCTGTTAACATCTTTTCATAATTTTCTTGCTGTGTTTTAGTGATTAATTCCATTGCTTGTTGTATAATATTCGTGAGAATAGATTCCTCCGTTCGTATTGGTTTTTTGGTCAAATTAATCATACCATACGGAGCTCTATTCTCTTTTATTTTTCCTACAGTTATTTTACACTAACCCCCAGAATTTCAGGAAGTCTCCTGTACAACTTTAAAACACCGCATTATCCATTTGGAATAGTACGGTGTTTTATCTAAGGGTACTTATACGCAACTACATTATGCTGATGCCTGAATCAAAGCCTCACTGCTCAAATTGTTAGAACAAAATATGCTAGTTTCCTTCCTCAACAATTATCGCTTCTACAGAATTCTTCTTTATGGACTCTATTCCATTTTGACATCCAGCTTTAGATTTATATCTATCGCCAGTGCCAATAAGTTCTCCATTCCTCGCATTTAATCTAAAGCGATAATCGCCATTTCTATATTCATATATCTCGAATTTGGGATTCTTCTCTGTTGTAAATCCTTCAATAGTTTGGTCTTCAATAGGGGCGATGGGAGCATTTACCCTTATACTTTCAATACCTTTTTTACATGATGCAAGTGTTGAATAAGGTTGCGAACTTAAAATAATCTCGCCATTTACAGCTTTTAGATGAAACCTAAAATGATCATCTATCTTGATTATTACAAATTTACTTGACATTAAAAACCCCTCCCTAAACTTAAATCAGCAAAATAAAACTTTGAAATCTGGCATTACTAAACCCCTCTTTTTTCATAAATACATTCTTTTGTTTGTAATTATTAAACAACAATAGTATAAACCAAGTTGATAAAAGAGAATTGGATCTTATGTGTTCTCTATTTGGCTTAAGAATACCACAAATTGTCAGAAATTTCAATAATATTACAAACAGAATGATATCTCACTAATCATATAGATTTTTTATTTTCTTTATTCATAAGATGATATCCATAAAGTAGTCCTACACATACTCCTATCAGGTGGGCAACATCACTATCTAATGCTTGTGGATGTAAAATTACAGAAATGACACTAAATATTAACAATGCCAATACCCACATTTTAGCCTTTGGCTTTAATATTACTGTATTGGGACGCATTACTACGAATGCAGAAACTACTCCTAAGACGGCTTCGGAGGCTCCCACCACAAGGCCTTGACGCTCAAACAATAATCTAGTAAATAGGAATCCTAGCCCCCCAAACAGTCCTGACGTCAAATATACAATTATTACTGTTTTTGTGTTTGTAATCTTTTCTAGTTTTGAACCAAAATAGAATAGTATCACCATGTTTCAATAATCAACGGGGACGGTTCTTTTTGATTGTTCCTTTTTGATTGTTCTAATTTCTGTGATAGCTACCAGGACATACTACTCCCTACTTCACGTACGGTACTATATGGTATCTCCAACAAGCGAGCAATTGACCTGTATGAAAGTCCGCTTCTATCTATCAGTTTTAATATCAACTCATTTCTGACTTTCTTATTAACTTTTAAATGATTTGTTTTAAGTACTCCATGTTTCCTACAACATTCAGCAATAATTCCTTGAGCTTTTTCCTCTCTAATCTTCTCAAGATCTTCTTCTATTTCAAGGTACTCGTTGCTATCCTCAATCGCGTGAAAATTCTTAAACCCCTCTATACTGTTGTTGAAAAAACTAAGTACAAATTTAAATTGCTGTCTCTTCTCTGTAGTTTCGCCGTTTATGTAT
>JAGXFX010000020.1 GCA_024637045.1 Soehngenia sp. | reverse complement strand
CTTGTACCCAAAATCAAAATCCCGAAGACAAAAATAGAACCCGACAGGATCAAAGGACTTTTGAAAAGCCTTGGGTCTTGTGGGTTCTATTAATTTTAACTTTGTAGGGGTTTAAATCAGCTATTTAGCGACAGCCCCTTTAACTTGATAGCCATTCTATACATTGAACAGATTATTTAGTGATTCAGATAGGTTAGGATGAGTGAAGATGCCATCTCTTAGCTTATCATAAGTCATACCTGCCATCATGGCCACCTCTACCATTGCCATAATTTCACCACCTTGATATCCCAGAACTGCAACCCCAAGTATTTTATTATCATTTTCATTTACAACTGCCTTCATAAAGCCTTCCGTGTAATTGTCCTCTATAGCCTTGCCAACATTCTTCATTTCAAGTTTTCCTATTTTCACATTATAACCATTCTCTTTAGCTTCAGTCTCTGTAATACCTACTCTGCCAAGTTGTGGTTGTGTAAAAAGAGTATAGGGAACTAATCTATCATTTAGGCTTCTCTTGCCCTCGCCAAACAGATTGTCAATCACTATTCTAAAATCGTCATACGAAATATGTGTAAACGCCGGACCACCTTTTACATCTCCCAGGGCGTAAATATTCTCTGTTGTGGTTTTCAGACGTTCATCTACTTTAATGTTTCCCTTATCATCTGTATCAACGCCTGCATTCTCCAGGCCCAACTCTTCAGTATTGGGAGTTCTACCGACAGCGAGCATCAAGTGGGAGCATTCAATTCTTTTCTCCTGATTGTTCTTTTCAACAAGTAGTTCTATTTTGTTGTCATTCATCTCCACTGTTTTAGTATCCGTGTTAAGCAAGAACTCTATGCCTTCATCGGCCAATATTTTTTGAATACTTTCGGAAACATCAGGGTCCTCTCTCTTAATGATGCGATCACCTCTGCCAATCATGGTAACCTGACTACCAAATCGTCTAAACATCTGTCCAAATTCCAAAGCGATATAGCTTGTACCAATTATTACCAAGTGCTCGGGTAGTTTGTCTAACTCCATAATAGTGGTTGAATTAAGGTGATTGATATGTTCCAGACCTTTTAAAGGAATCCTGCTTGGTTTGGTGCCGGTATTTACAAATATCTTATCAGCTGATATTTCAAGCTCTCCACCATCATTAAGCTTGATTTTCACAGTGTTTTTATCTTTAAAACTCCCAACACCCCTATACAAGTCAATATTCTCGTTCTCTTCGATTGATTTTTCAATCCCCTCTCTAAATGACTTTACAACATCATTTTTTCTGGATATAACCTTTTGAAAATCCAACTCCACATTTGAAACGTTTACGCCCAGCTCTTCAGAGTTATGGACTCTATTGTAGAGATTAGCGCTTGCTATTAGGGTTTTGGTAGGAGTACATCCAAAGTTTATACATGATCCACCTAGTTTGTTCTTTTCGATAATTGCAACATTCTGTCCCCTGCCTGCCAAATCAAATGCGAGAGGGTTACCCGCTTGGCCACTACCAATTATAATTGCATCATATTTCTTTGGTTTTTTCATATAATCATTCTCCTTTTTAGTAGTTTTACTCTCTCTCTGTCTATTTGTTACCCCAATTATGCCGGAACAATAATGATTATACAGGAGTCTAAAATTGTTTGAATTCCTTTCTTAATGGTAAAAACACAATAAAGGGGAGATTGGAATGCTAAGTGATATCTACCATGGGCAGAGAAAATATTTTGACGAGGGCCACACTTTAACCTATCAGTTCAGACTTACTCAGCTTAAAAAGTTGAAGAAAATCATAAAAGAGAATGAAAATGAGATAATGGAGAGTATTCAGCTTGATTTAGCCAAACCCGAATTTGAAAGCTATACATCCGAAATTGGGTTAGTATACGAAGAGCTAGATAATGCAATTGAAGAACTTAATGATTGGATGAAACCTAAACGAGTTTCGACTCCATTATATTTAGGCCTAGCTAAAAGTTTAGTATATTCTCAACCAAAAGGGATAGTATTAATTATTAGCCCTTGGAACTATCCATTTCAGCTTATGATATCGCCTTTAATAGGTGCTATGGCTGCAGGAAATTGTTCTATTTTGAAACCATCGAGTCAGTCAAAAAATACTCAAAAAATCATTTCTAAAATAATAGGCGATAATTTTGAAAAAAATTATATTGCAGTTGTTGAAGGATCAGGTTCAGTTACAAATCCTTTGATAGAAAACCATAGATTAGACCATATATTTTTTACAGGAAGTATAGCGGCAGGTAAAGAAATAACAAAGATGGCAGCTAAAGAACTTACACCTGTCACTCTGGAACTTGGAGGCAAGAGCCCAACAATAGTTCATAATGATGCAGACATTGATTCTGCCGCTAAAAGAATAACCTGGGCTAAGTTTTTTAATATGGGGCAAACCTGCTTGGCACCTGACTATTTATTAGTTCATAGTAGCGTTAAAGATGAGCTTATAGAAAGAATAAAATTTTATATTGAAGAGTTTTATGGAAACAAGAAAATAAGATCTGATAACCTAGGTCGAATAATTAATGAAAAGAGATTTGATAAGCTAGTAGGCTATTTAAAGCAAGGTAATATTCTAGAAGGTGGAAACTATAACAGGTCAGATCTATTTATTGAGCCTACCTTAATTGATGCTGTCAATATTCAAGATAGTATTATGGAAGAAGAAATATTTGGACCAATACTTCCTATAATAAATTATGATAAAATGGAAGATAATATAGAGATTATTAGAAAAAACAGATATCCACTGGCACTATATCTATTCACAAAAGATGATTCAGTTAAAAAGTATATAATAGAAAAGATTGAGTTTGGTGGAGGATGCATCAATCATGCACTCACTCATGTAGCTAATTCGAATCTACCTTTTGGAGGAATTGGATATAGCGGGAATGGAAGATATCATTCCAAAGCTACTTTTGATACATTTTCATATGGAAAAAGCATATTTGAACCTTCCATAGACTGGGAACCAGATTTAAAATATCCACCATATAATGATAGCCAGCTTAATCTGGTAAAAAAAATCATAAAATAGATACTAAAGAATATTCTATGTCGGTACAGCTGAGGAGATAGGTCATGTTTACACTAGGAAGGAAAATAGACATTCACTATCCAACTAATAGGTGGATATCAATAATTGCAATTTTAGTAACAGGAGTGAGCTATTTTTTAACAGGGGATCTTTCTATTTCATGGAAAACTGGCGTTGGTATTTTTTTAACATGGGCTTTGACAAGAGAATTGGATCCCAAAAGGGAATATGCTGCATTTGCATCGGCTTTTTTTGCACTTTCAAGCCTATTTGTAGCTTTTAAAGTGGATTTGATGGCGATATTTTTCTTGCTATTAATGTTGAGGTTTTCAAACAAAATAACAGGAGATAAAAATACTATTCTGGACATGGCTACTCTAGTTGGCTTAGCTGCAGCCTTATCTTACAGTAGACAGACAAGTGTTTATCTATTATTATTACTGATAGGATCATTTTTTAATGTTAGGAATACAAATGATAAAAAAATGAATATAATGTTTCTATTATTTACTGCAGTTATATTTGCAGGACAGTTTTTTGTCATTGGATTTTATGGTTTGTCGCAGGTTTTACTTGCTAAAGATAGGATAATGATTCTTTTTATAGTCAGTTTGGCTTCTTATTTGGTATTTGTTTTAATCGACAAGGAGAAAAGCACTCTTGGTGACTATGGTGAAATAGTGGAAGCACAAAAGATATTGAATGCGCAGTTGTATTTTGCGATTGCCATAAGTCTTCTAATGTTTATTTCAGAGGTTCCAATCGGGAATGCAATAGTATACCTCTCTAGTATGTTGGGCTATCTTATTTATGGAGTCATGACAAGTTTTATATTTCCATTGTTATCAAACAATTAGAAATGGGTAAATAAGATTGAATAAGCATCAAAGACTGGAGGATATCATGTTTACTAATTGGCTTATAAACCTAACACTTAAAGAAGATCGCGATTACCAGAATCCTGCAACCAGAAGAAAGATAGGCTACCTTGCGGGAATCCTTGGAGTGGTTGTGAATCTATTACTTACAATTATAAAAATAACAATTGGACTTATGATTTCATCAATTGGAGTAGTTGCCGATGGGGTCAACAACATGGCTGATTCAGCATCCTCTGTTGTAACCCTGGTTGGATTCAAGATATCTGGAATGCCTGCAGATAAGGAGCACCCCTATGGACATGGAAGAGTGGAGTACATATCTGCTCTTATAGTTGCATTTATGGTAATCCTTGTGGGAGTTCAGTTTATAAGATCCTCAGTGGAGAGGATACTTGAACCGGTTGCAGTTCAGTTTGAGACTGTTTCCTTTGCAATCCTAACCGTGTCTATACTTTTCAAGGTTTGGCTTGCGCTGTTCAACAAAAACCTGGGAGATAAGATAAATTCTCAGGGGCTTAAGGCAACTTCTGCTGATGCAATGGGTGATGTTCTTATAACATCTGTAGTGGTCCTGTCAATTTTTTTTGGTCAGTTTACAGACTTCCCAATAGATGGAGTTGTAGGAGTTCTAGTATCCTTGTTTATTATTTATGCTGGATACAATCTGGTAAAAGACACTGTAAGTCCCCTAATCGGAGAGGCTCCATCAGATGAGCTTATACAATCCGTTTACAAGGACGTCATGGATTATGAGTATATCACCGGAGCACACGACCTCTTGATTCATTCGTACGGAGCCGGAAGGACAATGGCTACAGTGGATGTTGAGTTCCCAGCTACAATGGATGTGGTAACAATACATGATGTAATAGATAGGGCTGAAAGGGAAATGGGAGAAAAATACAACATGACCCTAGTAATCCATATGGATCCACTTGGTCCTGAGAGTATTGAGAGATATGAATTGAGAAAGCGGGTTAAGAAAATAATAAAGTCTGATGAAAGGATTCTTTCCATTCATGATTTTCAAATATTGGAGGAAAAGGATGACAGGATTATTGAATTTCACGCTGTAGTTACAGATGACAAGCTTTCTGTAGACAAGGAGTATCTTGAGTTAAGGAGAGAGATGGAAAGTAGCGTAGAAGAAAGCATTGATGGTTTTAAGTGTAGAATAGTACTTGATATAGACTTTAATGGGGAGAGAGAGAATGACATATAATAAGAAGCTGGATATGATAGAAAATTATATCAGAAGTGGGGAGACTAAAAAGGAGAACTTCAGACTAGGAGTAGAGATGGAACATTTTGTCGTCTGGAAGGATTCTCTAAATACAGTCTCATACTATGGAAAAGATGGTGTGGAAGAAATTCTACGGGAGCTTTTACCAAATGGCTGGACAGGAACATATGAGGGTGAACATCTTCTAGGTCTGAGTAAGAATGATATCATCATAACACTGGAGCCGGGAAGCCAGCTTGAGGTAAGTATTGATGCTGCAGAGAAAATAGAAGTGTTGGAGAAGGGATACTTATCATTCCTCGAGGAAATATATCCTGTATTGGAGAAGAGAGGACAGGGACTGGTAAGCCTTGGATATCATCCTGTAACCAAAATAGAAGACATCAAGCTATTGCCAAAGAAGCGATATGATCTTATGTTTGACTACTTCAAGACCAAGGGTTCGCATGCTCATAATATGATGAAGGGCACAGGAGCTTTTCAGGTAGCCATTGACTACAGTGATGAAAAGGACTACCATAAGAAATTCAGGATATTAAATGCTTTGGCACCAGTTTTTTATGCGATTTTTGAAAACGCATTGTTCTTTGAAGGGGAACCCTGTAAAACACATAATCTAAGAGCCTATGTCTGGATGAACTGCGATAATGACAGAGCAGGGATTATTGGTAATGCGCTGAGTGAAGATTTCACATATAGAGATTATGGAAGGTATATTATTGAAAGACCTCCAATTTTTACCGTAAGGGGCGGAGAAATAATACCAACTGGAGATAAGAAGGTGGAGGATATTCTGGAACCTGAAAAAACAGATCGTAAAGAGTTGGAGCATTTGATGACAATGTTTTTCCCGGATATCAGAACCAAAACTTATCTTGAAATAAGAATGATGGACTCCATTCCTTACCCCCTAAATTTCTCTGCTGTTGCACTGATAAAGGGACTATTCTACAATGATGATAACCTTGATGAGCTATATCATTCAATAAGTGAGATAACAGTTGAGCAAGTTCAGCAAACCAAGGTAGAGATGCTTTACAAGGGACTGGATGCATCCCTTAACGGAAAGACTCTGCTGGAGACTGCACAGTGGTTGCTGAAACTCGCAGATGAAGGTCTTGATCAGGATGAAAAGGATTATCTTAATCCACTTAAAAAACTCCTTAAAGATGGCAAGAATCCTTATATTTTGACACGGGAACGTTTCGAAAGTGGAGACAAAGCATTTGCTATTGATTGGGCCATGTACAAATAATGGGGTGATAAACTATGACAGGTGAAAAATTTCAAAAAATGTACCTTGAAATGGTGCTTAATAATCAGGATAGATATAAACAGGATTATCATAAAACAGTAGAAAGAGTAGCTGATTCATCTGCAATTTACAAGGGCAAGCCAGTACCATTCCTATATAATCCCATGTTTTTTTCAAAGGAAGAGGAAGAGGACTTCAGATGGATTGGTTCCATGATGATGCAAATTGGGGACAGTGTAACAGACAGGTATATACATGATGAATTATTTAGAAAAAAGTTTGGATTTCCAGACTTTATTGAGGAAATGATTCTCAGGGAGAATAAATATGATATCCACGTACCCATAGGTAGATTTGATGTTTTTTACAGAAACAAGGGAAATTTCAAGTTCTGCGAGCTTAATACTGATGGATCATCAGCAATGAATGAGGATAACACAATAGGGAGAATATTGCTCCGTTCAAGGGCCATGGAGGATTTTGGACGAAAGCACTCCATTAGAAATCCGGAGTTGATCAAGAGCTGGGTTGAAGAAAGTATAAAGATTTACAAAAAGTGGGATGAAACTGAGAAAAAACCAAACGTAGCCATAGTGGACTTTGTTGAAAGTGGAACATCCACTGAGTTTAAGCTGTTCAAGGAAACATACGAAGCAGCCGGATACAATTGCATTATTGCTGATCCAAGGGATTTAGAGTACAGAGACGGCGGCTTGTATCACAGGGACTACAAAATAGATCTTGTTTACAGAAGAATTGTAACCTTTGAACTAATAGAAAAACACGACCAGATACCTGATTTTATAGATGCATATATGGATGATGCGGTTTGTGTTGTTGGTACAATCCGGTCACAGGTTGTTCACAATAAGATTTTCTTTAGAATACTCCATGACCAGGACACAATGAAGGGATTGAATGAAGAGCAGAGGGAGTTTGTAAGACGGTATATTCCTTTTACAGGTTTGTTCAGGGGAGATAGGAAGGTATTTGATGAAGTTTTTGAAAATAAAGATAAGTACATCATTAAGCCAGTTGATATGAATGCTTCCCAGGGAGTATTTGCAGGAAGGGATTTTGGAAAAGAGGAATGGAAGGATATACTTGAAGAGGTGTTTGGAACAGACTATCTATACCAGGAGTATGTAGACCCCTATGAAAGAACGTATGTTTTATTTGAAGATGGGCAGTTCAAGTCCAGAAAGCTTGGATCGATTATTGGAATATTTATGTACAACAAAGAGTATAAGGGTCTTTATACAAGACTTGGCGCAGAGAGCATTATTTCTGGGGTCACAGAGTATTACACTGTACCAAATATAATTGTGGAGACGTAGAAATGACCGGGATATCCCGGTCATTTCTATGTCTTAGACTATAAAATCAATGGTTGTGGTCCTCGCAAAGGGAACCAGTGGACTGGAGAGTTTTGCCCACATAATCATTTTAAGGTTGTGTAAACCAAAGATTGATGGCGTAGCTACTATTACGCAATAATCAGCATCCTTAATTGAGTCCATAACCCATTGCTCCGAATGCTCTTTGAGAACAATTTCCCATTCCTCTACCTGTAAATGCTCCAGCACCCATAGGTCCTGTCATATCATATCTAGGCATAATTAATCCCCCTTTTCTTCTAATTGATAATGATTATCCACTTCTACTTTTATTATACTCCTTAAAGAACATATGTCAACAATAATAGCAAAACAATATCCCTTCTGGAATAGTATTGGAATCTGGCCAGTAATGTAGTATACTTTAATAGACAAAATATGAGACAAAACAAATCCTCCATAGTAAACCGCTTTGGAGGTTATTATTTGATATAGGGCTGAAGGGGTGAAAATATGAAGGCAATGATTGTTGGAGCTGGTAAGCTTGGTGCGAAACTCGCTGAGTTTTTTGTGGCAGAGAATATTGATGTGACCGTAATGGACAGCAACACAAAAGTTCTTGAGAGATTAAATGAACATCTGGATGTGTTGACCGTTATTGCAAATGGAATAGATATCAGGATGATGAGAGAATTGGGAATCGAGGAGTACGACTTGCTTGTTGGGACTACTGAAAATGATGAAACTAATACTCTGATATGTACTCTTGCAAAAAAACTGGGTTGTAAGCAGACCATTGCTAGAATTAGAAATCCGGAATATATGGAACAAATTGACTTTATTAAGGCGGAATTAGGAATAGATCATATAATAAATCCAGATTTGGCAACAGCCATTGCTATGGAGAAGTACCTGATGAAGAGTTATAGCTTTTACACAGATGATTTTGCCAGTGGTAAGGTTCAGATGGTTGATTTCAATGTAAATGACAACGAAGAATTTGTCGGCATGAGAATAATGGATTTAAAGGGACTTGAATCTCTTCTGATAACTGCAATTTCAAGGGATGGATCTCTGATTATTCCAAATGGTTCAACTGAAATCATTAGAGGGGACATTATCCATGTAATTGGGAAATCCAATGAGGTTGAAAATATAAGTAAAAGACTTGGAGAAGACTATAAAATAAAAATGATCAGCTCAGCTATGATCCTAGGCGGGGGAAATGTTGGATACTATCTTGCAAAAAGACTTGAAAAAAGCAAAATTCAGGTAACACTCGTAGAACAGGATAAGAAAAGATGTCAGGAACTATCAGAGCTTCTTGACAATGTCCTTATAATCCATGGAGATGGGACTGACATTCATCTTTTGGAGGAGGAAAATCTATCTGGAGTGGATGCTTTTGTTGGAGTCACTGGATTTGATGAGGCAAATCTTCTCATGGCTCTTATGGCAAAACAATCAGGTGTCAGAAAAACAGTAGCTAAAATCAGTAGATCAAATTACATTAAGATTATTGATAGATTAAAAATTGATGCAGCAATTAACCCCGTATATATAACTGCAAGTAGCATTCTAAAGTATATCAGAGGGGGTAAAGTAGTATCTGTATCTTTGCTTTTAGGAGGCAATGCTGAAGTAACAGAGATAATAATTGACAAGGATCTTCCTTGTTTAGGTAAAAAGCTTATGGACCTTTCCTTGCCAAAAGGGATAATAATCGGAGCTGTAGTAAGGGACAACGATGTTATTATTCCAAAAGGAGAAACTGAGCTCAAGGCCAATGACAGAATTGTGGTATTCTGTCTATCTGAAAATCTTTCAGGCTTGAAGATGTTCTTCAAACCGAAAAAGGGAGGTCTGTTAGGTGAATTATGGAATCGTAACAAGAGTGCTAGGAAGCCTGCTGATAGTTGAAGCAGTTCTTATGCTGCCGTCATATCTGATTGCAGTTTCGAATCAGGGACCGGATAGAATGCCGTTTTTAATAACAATACTATTAACAGCAATAATAGGCGGTTTGATGACTAGAAGAAAAACCGTTCAGTCTTCAATAGGTGCAAAGGAAGGCTTGGCAATCGTGGCTTTAGGATGGGTGTTTGCTTCAATAATGGGAGCTCTGCCATTGCATTTGACGGGAGTTACAAACAATTATATAGATGCATTCTTTGAAATAGTTTCAGGATTTACAACAACGGGAGCAACAATATTAAAAGAAATTGAGAGGTTACCTCAAGGGATTCTTTTCTGGAGATCATTTACTCACTGGATAGGAGGAATGGGAATACTTGTATTTACCTTGGCTCTTATGCCAGCTTTGGGAATTGGAGGATTCCAGATATTCAAAGCTGAATCACCGGGACCCATGGCTGGGAAAATTGCACCAAGATTGAGGGATACTGCCAAGATATTATACATAACCTATGTAACAATTACCCTTGCTGAGGTGATTCTTCTATCAATCGGCGGAATGGGAGTATATGAATCATTTATTCACACGTTCGGAACTGTTGGAACAGGAGGATTCTCCAACAGAAATGGAAGTATTGGTGATTTTGATAGCACATATATCCACATGGTTATAGGATTTTTCATGGTGGCATCCGGAGTAAACTTCTCATTGTATTATTCATTCTTTAGAGGAAAGTCAACTGAGCTTTTTAAGGATGAGGAATTTAGACTCTACATTAAGATTATTGTCATTGCAACTCTTGCCATAGCAATTGACCTTTGGATGGTTAGTTATCACAATGTTGGATACTCGCTAAGAGATTCATTCTTCCAAGTTGCATCCATTATTACAACTACAGGATACTCCACTGCAGATTTTGACCTCTGGCCTACGTTCAGCAAGGGAATCCTTCTGATTCTTATGTTTGTTGGAGCAAGTGCAGGTTCAACTGGTGGAGGTATGAAAGTTATAAGAATTCTTGTTATGATGAAGCTGGTTAAGCGTGAGGTAGGTAAGCTTTATCATCCAAGGGCAGTAATACCTGTAAAGATTAACAATAAGGTAATTTCAAATGAAACAGTTGCTAGAATCAACAGCTTTCTGGCACTATATTTACTGCTATTCCTGTTTTCAACTCTTTTGGTATCATTTGAACAGGTGGACCTTATTACAGCAGCAAGTGCGGTAGCGGCAACTTTGGGCAATATCGGACCGGGACTGGAATTGGTAGGGCCAGAGCAGAACTATGCATTTTTCTCTTGGCCAATAAAGCTGTGGCTTTCATTCCTAATGCTTTTAGGTAGACTGGAGCTTTTTACCATTATTGCTCTTATTGCACCTAAAAACTGGAGAATAGACGTATAGTCGAACAAATGTTTGATTATAAATCAAAATTATGATATAATCACCTCAAGAAAATCAATTCTTGGGGTGTTTTTCATGGATGCCATTTCAAAGCTTAAGATACTATCAGATGCAGCTAAATACGATGTTTCATGTTCTTCAAGCGGAAGTACGAGGTCCAATAAAAAGGGTGGACTTGGCAACGCAAGCGAAGCTGGAATATGTCACTCATGGACAGACGATGGAAGATGCATTTCTCTTCTTAAAATTCTTATGTCCAATTCCTGTATCTACGATTGTGTCTATTGTGTTAGTAGGATATCCAATGATTTGCCCAGAGCTACATTTACACCTGATGAAATTATCGATATTACAATAAACTTTTACAAGCGAAATTACATAGAGGGGCTTTTTCTTAGTTCTGCAGTGATAAAGTCACCAAACAAAACAATGGAGAGGTTCCTAGAGATTGTAAGACGATTGAGGGAAGAAGAAAATTTCAATGGTTATATCCATTTAAAAGCCATACCGGGAGCAGACAGGGAAGTTCTGGACAAGGTAGCAGTATATGTAGATAGACTAAGTGTAAACATCGAACTTCCAACCGATGATGGTTTGAAAATGCTTGCACCTCAAAAAAAGCAAAAAGACATCTTGGTTCCCATGACACAGATTAACGAGGGCATAACCAGGTATCGTGAAGAGAAAAGAGCATTTAAACATACACCAAAATACGTACCAGCTGGTCAGACAACCCAACTTATTGTTGGTGCTACAAGGGATTCTGACTATAGAATACTGGATCTGTCTGAGAACCTTTACAAAGGATACGGATTGAAGAGAGTCTACTATTCTGCATTTGTGCCAGTATCAACAAATCCTCTGCTTCCCCAGATAAAGACACCACCTCTTCTAAGGGAAAACAGGCTTTATCAAGCGGATTGGCTGCTCAGATTTTACGGGTTTGAGGCGAACGAACTCTTAAGCGAGGGAAAGCCGGACTTTGATCTTTTGCTTGACCCTAAGTGTGACTGGGCATTGAGAAATATGCATATATTTCCTTTGGAAATCAACAAGGTGGATTATGAACTTCTCCTTAGAGTTCCTGGAATCGGTGTTAAATCTGCCAGGAAAATAATCAGCAGCAGGAGATTTGCGAAAGTTCGTTATGAAGACTTGAAAAAAATGGGTGTTGCTCTCAAGAGAGCAAAATATTTTATCACAATTGATGGAAAGCATTTCGGGATATCATCAATGGACCAGATTAAGATTAGAAGTTCCATAATCGGAAGCAGTCCGGTGGGAATCGAGCAGCTGTCAATATTTGATGTGATGGGAGGTGGCGACATTGGAATCAAAACTGGCATATCTGTATGATGGATCATTTGAAGGTATTCTCACAGCAATTTATCATGCATATTACGACGAGGATGACCCGGTGGCCATTCTTCCCGATTGGGAGGAAGGGTCAAATTTTTTATACACTTATAAAAAGATTGAAACCGATCCTAACAAGTGGGGAAAAGTATATGAAGCTGTTGTGAATAAGATTTCCCACTCAGCTATTAAGAGAATATTCAACGTTTATCTTTCAGAATATGACGATAGTGGTATAATTATCTTAAGATACCTAAAAAGTGGATTTAAAATAGGTTCCAAAATTGACGATTATCAAACAAATTCTGCTGTAAGAGACCTTGAGGAGATTTATCACAAGGTAAGGATTGAAGTCCACAGATTCTTAGGTCTTGCAAGATTTAAACAGCTTCAGAATGGAATATTCTACTGCCAGATTGAACCTGACCACAATATCATTGCTCTTATGGCACCACATTTTGTCTCAAGGATTCCATCAGAAAGATGGATTATTCACGACATCAGCCGTGGAGTAGCAGTGTTTTATGATACCCGAGAATGGACCATAAGATTTATTGACAAACCTGAGGGAATTGTTCTAAACGAGAACGAGGAAAGCTACCAGGATATGTGGAGAGAATATTACAAGAGCGCTACAATTCAAAGTAGAAGAAATATCAGGCAAAAAAAGTCATATATGCCTGTGAGATACTGGAAGAATCTTATTGAGAAAGGGGATTAGATTATGGACTTAACAAGACCTGCTTGGCTGGAGATTGATCTTGATAATCTTCACTTCAATTACAAGGAAATCAGAAAACATGTTAGAGACAGTGCAGATATTATGGCTGTAGTAAAAGCCGATGCTTACGGACTTGGTGCTGCAGCAATAGTCAGGGAGCTTTTGGACCTTGGAGTAAAGAGGTTTGGTGTGGCACATCTTTCAGAGGCTATTCACGTAAAAAACCACTCGCCACATGCACAGGTGCTGGTAATGGGTTATACACCTGAATACCTTGCTGAAACTGCAATAGAAAAGGGTGTAAGAATGACTGTGTACTCTGAGGAACAGGCTGAGTACTTTGCAAAAGTTGCAAAAGCAATGGACAAGGATGCAGTAGTCCATATAAAAATTGAAACGGGAATGAATAGATTAGGATTTAATCCGGATGAAACTTCCTTGGAGATCATCGAAAGAATCAGAGACATGGACAATATTATTATTGAGGGTATGTTTACGCATTTCCCTGCAGCTGATGATGATCATGAATACACAAGAGAATCAATGGAGAAGTTCCGTGCATTCTGCAAAATGTTGTATGAGAAGGATATAAACATACCTCTAAAGCACGTAAGCAATAGTGCTGCCATCATGAACTTTCCAAACTTTGGACTTGATATGGTACGAGCCGGAATAATTCTATATGGAATATATCCTTATCCTGAGGCAAAACGGGAAACACTTCCACTTAAACCATGCTTAAGTCTAAAGGCACAGATATCCCATGTAAAAAATCTACAAAAGGGAGAAAAAGTCAGTTATGGACTAACCTACGAAGCCAAGTCTGATATCCAGGTTGCAACTATTCCAGTTGGATATGCAGATGGCTGGAGTAGAGAGCTTAGCAATAAAGGACACGTTTTGGTACAAGGCAAAAGGGTACCCATAATCGGTAAAATCTGCATGGACCAAATGATGGTTGATGTAACAGGACTTGCAGTTGAACGTGGAAATGAAGCAGTTTTGATGGGTAGCCAGGATGGTGCGGAAATCACAATAGAAGAGGTCGCCCAGGAGATTGGCCAGATTCCGGCATCTGTACTTTGCATGTTGACAAAAAGACTACCCAGAGTCTATGTAAAGGAAAGAAGAGTTCCGGAAGTTGTAGACTATTTGCTCCAGATATGAGAGGTGGATTATGAAGAAAATTTTTGAGAATGGCTGGCAGGAGCTGCTTCAGGAGGAAATGGAGAAGCCATACTACAAAACCCTCAGGGAGTTTCTAATAGACGAATACAAAACAAAAACGATATACCCAGATAAGCACAGTATATTCAATGCCCTTCACCTCACAGACTATCACGATGTCAAAGCAGTAATACTTGGTCAAGATCCCTATCATGGTCCTGGACAAGCACATGGGTTAAGTTTCAGCGTCAAGCCTGGGATAACTCCTCCACCGTCGCTTGTAAATATTTACAAGGAATTGAAGGATGATTTGGGTTACGAGATACCAAAACATGGGTATCTTGAGAAGTGGGCTAGAGAAGGAGTTCTTCTTCTCAATACAGTCCTCACAGTAAGAGCCGGACAGGCGAATTCTCACAAGAACATAGGGTGGGAAACATTCACAGACAGAGTGATTCAGCTCTTGAATGAGAGGGAAGATCCAATGGTATTTATTCTTTGGGGTAGTCAGGCACAAGGGAAGGAATCCATGATAGATAAGGATAAGCACTACATTATCAAGTCGCCACATCCTAGCCCATTGGCAGCGTACAGAGGCTTTTTCGGTTCCAAGCCGTTTTCCAGGACAAATCAATTTCTTGTTTCGAATGGAGTGGGGTCAATAGACTGGAAACTGGGAAAGGACTTACAATAACACAATTGCAATTAAAACAGGAGGACTTTAAATGATCTTCAACAACATTGACCAAGAGAAAATAATGATAGGTGGAATTCCTGCAATAGTATTAAGACCTGCTAAGCACTTTGAAAATTATCCAACTGTGGTATTTTATCATGGATGGAGCTCAAAAAAAGAATTCCAGGTATTTAGAGGAGGAATCCTTGCAGAACTTGGCTATCAAGTTATCATTCCAGATGCAATTCATCATGGGGAAAGGGGAACTCTTGAATATGGTGAATTAGAGAATTCAGGGTTCTTCTGGGAAGTGGTATTGAACAACCTGAAGGAATGGAAGCAGATAATTAATTATGCAACAGAGGAGCTTAAAGCAGATCCAGACAGAATTGCAGTGACAGGTCACTCCATGGGAGGGTTTACTGCAGCTGGCATCTTTGCTGAAAACCCAGATATTAGAACCTGCGTAGTCTTAAATGGATCATTTAACTGGCTGGAGAGCAACGAGGAATTTAAAAGAAGACTCAATGTCCATATGACAAAAGAGTTCAAGAAGCTTGAGAAAGAAATTCAGAGTAAAAATCCCGCAGGGAAAATTGACTCCATGATGGACAGACCAATCCTGATACTCCATGGAGAAGCAGATTCCATGGTTGAAATAACTCCTCAAAGAGAAATATTTGAAAAGCTTAGAAATGCTTATTCAAAAAAAGAAAATATTAAAATGACTTCATATCCTAAATTGGATCACTTTGTTACAACGAACATGCTGGAGGAAATGTGTAATTGGTTCAGTGAAAACTTGACGGAGGTATAATATGAAAAAACCAGTAATTGGTATTACGTGTATTCAGGCAAATATTAAGGGCAAAATGGTAAACACCCTAAATGATTTTTACTTCCAGGCGGTACAAAGGTCTGGAGGAACTCCATTGATAATACCTTCGATTACTGATGAAGAGACTATCACAGAATACGCCAAAATTCTCGATGGAGTGGTTTTTACAGGAGGACATGACATTTGGCCGCTTAGATTTGGTGAAGAACCACTAAAACAGGTTATTGAAATCACCCATGAAAGAGATGATATGGAGCTGAAACTCTTCCACAAGGCATATGAGGCAGGCGTTCCAATACTTGGAATCTGTAGAGGAATTCAACTTGTTAATATTGCACTAGGTGGAACATTGTACCAGGACATTTATAGCCAGGTAGTAAATGTAGGAGGGCATTCTTTCGACTACGATCCGACAGGAGTCTACCACTCAATTGAAATTGTTGATGGTACGATAATGAAGGAAATATACAAGGAGCAGTCAATAAATGTGAATTCATTGCACCATCAGGCAGTCAAAAGTCTGGGGAAGGATTTACGGATAACATCAAAAGCTCGTGATGGAATAGTTGAAGCAATTGAATCAACAAATGACAGGTTTATTCTTGCAGTTCAGTATCATCCAGAAGCAATCGCAGAAAAATATCCAGAGCATCAGGAACTTTTCAGCTATTTTATTAGACGGTGCAGTTACGATTGATACTCACAGAATCTCCCCTATTCCTGGTTGATGCTGATCCTGTAATAATTTTAAATAAATTTCTATTTGTACCACCTAAGTGACGCTATTAATGGATATTATTATGGAAATTATTTATACATTTATTACAAAACAAGCCAGTAAATAAAAATCCCACAGATGAGTTCAAATTCATCTGTGGGATTTGCTGACTCTTTCAATCCAATTATTTTACTATAAGAACGCTGACACTAGTCTCTTGTATTACTGCATTACTCACACTGCCGAGCAGCATTTTTTCCAAATTTCCCTTTCCTCTGCTACCCATAATAATCATATCAAAATGTCCTTTTTCTGCAGACTGGATAATATTATGAGCAGGGTGACCTTCTTCAACAAAAATTTCAGGTTCAATACCTTTTGATTTGAAGCTTGTTGATGCAAGATCAAGTTGTTGTTTAAAGTTTTTTTGTAATTGTCCATTCAGAGCTTTATATTTCTCGACTTCAAACAAGATGGTTTCGCCATCATCACCTTGAGAAACATCAGGAGAAATCAGTGACTCATAAACCCCTATCAATGCTACCTCATCAATCTGACAGCCTGAGGCGATTTCAACGGCCTTTTCAACAGCCCTCAAACTTTGAGCAGATCCATCAACGCATACTAATAATTTCATTACTTCACGCACCTTTCTATATTAACAATAAAACCAGTCAATCACTTTAACCTGTAGCTTGGTCAAGCTTCGTATATTTTTAACACTAGTATATACTTTAGTTACCCAAGTTAAGTTCTAAATAACAAAATCAACTGTTCTATACTCAAATTACAAAATATACTTATTATCAAAGATAGGTATATTTCCTATTCTGAATACCTCTCCAGTAATTGAGATCCCTTTAGTTTCTTTAATTTACGATACAATGTCGCAATACCGATTCCCAACTCATCTGCAGCTTGTTTCTTACCTTCGGTACTCCAACCGTATTTATCAATAGTCTCAACAAGTTCAATATTTTCTTGATGTGTGGTGTCTGAACTGATACTTCCCATGGCATCTGATACTTGTTTCCGCAAAGTTTCATGATTAGGGTTGTAGTTAATCATACGAGCGGGAAGGCTGTCGATTGTAATAGTATCAGTAGTTTCTATATTGATAGCATATTCAATTGTGTTTTCAAGCTCCCTAATATTACCTGGCCAAGGATATGTTCTAAAAAGATCTAAAACTTCTTGTGATAATCTTACAATATTTTTATTGAGGCGATGAGAGAATTTCTTTAAGTTCAACATGCTGATAGCATAAATATCATCTAATCTTTCCCGTAGAGGGGGGAGGTTAATGGGAATAACATTCAGTCTATAATAGAGATCTTCACGAAACTCTCTATTTAGAACCATTTCTTCCAAATTACGGTGTGTAGCTGTTATAATTCTGATATCAAGCGGAATTGTCTTTGTACCACCAACGCGTTCAATAGTCCTCTCTTGTATCATTCTTAGAAATTTTGACTGTAGAAAAAGTGGAATATCTCCTACCTCATCCAGAAACAGAGTTCCTCCAGATGCCAACTCGCATTTCCCGGGCTTACCACCTCGTCTAGCGCCTGTAAAGGCACCTTCATCATAACCAAATAATTCACTTTCCAGAAGTGGTTCAGGTATAGCAGCGCTATTTATTGCAATAAAAGGACCGTTTGAACGCAGGCTTTCATTGTGAATGGCTCTGGCAAATATCTCTTTCCCAGTACCACTTTCGCCTAGAATTAAAACGTTAGAATCCCCCACGGCTACTTTTTTTGCCATCTCAATTACAGATTTCATAGAAGGTACTTCCCCAAGAATATTATCAAATGTTATAGGTTGAGTACCGGAGAGACTGAAGTGCTTAGTAAGCGTATTGATTTCCTGAGCACGCTTGAAAGACAATACAGTTCCTCCATTCAAGGCTTTGCGATTAACAGGTTCAGTTGTTAAGAAAACACTATGTGATTTATTAGCCAGTTTTAGATCCACTTCTTTATCAACATAGGGCTTGTTATCTCGAACTATTCCCTTGACTACAGACGATGGAAGTAATTCAGATATATTTTTACCCAAGTATGTCTCTTCCTTAATCTGAAAATATGTAGAGGCCGAATGATTAATCTGCTCAATGATTCCATTCTGGTCAACTGCAATAACCCCATCATGAACAGCATTGAGGATGGCAATATTTTTTTTAAGGGAAGTTCCAAGTTTTATCGCTGATTGTTCTGCCTCTAGTTTGCCGGAGATTAGCTGACTTAGATTCTGTACAAAGTGGAAAAAGGTTTTGTTGCTAATTATTCGCTCTTTCTGATCTTCATCATATCCAATAACTGCCAATCCGCCAACTACTTGGTTGTCAACTTTTATTGCTGAATAAATAGCAGCTGTCTTTTTGCATACATCCTTACTGTAGCATTCCAGGCAGGCGATATCATTTCGTGGCTCATTTATAAGCACACTTTTGTCCTTTTCCATTACATAACGAAACACATGATGATTTTTTACAGGTTTTCCTATAGTTTCAAGGAAATGGTGTGTGCCTGCTACCCGTACATAGTCTCGGTCAACGATAGTTGTAACAAGATTGAATAAATCTGATGTAATTTCTGCTATGTTCTGCATGTAATCTGCATGTTTGGAAATCTGAATCATGATTTAACACTCCTTTATAATAAGCTTTTCTCAATTTTTATCACGCATATTTTTAATAATTATCATTATCACCATTATAGATGATAAATTTCAATCTTACAACTAAAAAAAATAACTGAATTTTCTATATTTTATATCGAAAAACATTATAACATAAGGTGATTTCAAGGTTGATAAAACAATTATAGATTTTTACAGTAAGTGGCACTGTTCTTGCATACTAAATAAACAGTAGCTATGTGATAATTTATCAATTATTTACATGCAATGATATGAAAGGAAGTGGGAATAATGTCAAGATTACCAACTGAATTAGCAAAAACTTTGAAAGGAATTGGCGTTGAGTATGCCTTTGGAATCCCAGGAGGACCCTCAATACCTTATATGGATGCAATGCGTATGGAAGGGATCGAAGTAATTACTACTGCCAACGAACAGAGTGCAGGCATGATGGCTGATGTCATCGGTCGTCTTACAGGTGTACCTGGGGTCTGCCACGCAACATACGGCCCCGGAGCAACAAATTTGTCAACAGGGGTTGGGGGTGCATATCTAGACCGTTCACCAATGATAGCCTTTACAAGTGAAATGAAGGTACGAGATTGGGGTAGGAAAATTCAGATGAATGTTGACCATCAAGCCATCATGACACCTGTCACCAAATGGACAACTCATTTGTCCAAAGAAAGTTTCTCAGAAACTATCAAAAAAGCCGTCGAAGTTGCTACCAGTGAAATGCCTGGACCAGTTCACATCGGTCTGCCTGCAGATATTGTCGACGAAAATGTTGAAGCGATAGGACCTATTCAATTTGCACCTAAGGGAAATCAAGCGTCTTTGGATCTACAACTATTCGAGAAAGCAGAAGAACTATTGAAAAAGGCAAAAAAACCTATCTTAGCAGTTGGTTTGACTGCATATCGTATGGGCTTACATGAAGGTGTTAGAGATTTTGCTCACAAAAATAGTATCCCCGTTGTGCTGACACCTATGGCCAAAGGTATGATTGCACATGATGATGACTGTTATGCAGGCACATTATTTCATGCCAGAAGCGATTTTACAGCTAAAATATATGGTCAGGCTGACCTTGTGATTGGAATTGGTTACGATTCTATAGAATTTAACTACGAAGCTTGGATGCCGGAGGTACCTTTGATTCACATCGATAGCGAACCTGTAGACATCACACCTGAATATACAGAAGTTTACGATCTTGTAGGCAATGTTTCAGAGGGTCTTGAACGCTTGAATACACTTGAATTACCTGATTATGAATGGAACCTGGCAGAAGTTAAGGACAACAAGGAACAAATGTTTAGGGCGCTGGTACCAGATACCGGAACATTTACACCTTCAGACGCTGTTACTGTTATCAGAGAAGTAATGCCAGCGGAAAGTATACTGACAAGTGATGTTGGAGCCCATACACATTTATTGGGTCAACTATGGGATGTGCAGGAAAAGGGTACATTTATCATGACCAACGGCTGGTCAACCATGGGCTTTGGTATTCCTTCAGCTATCGGGGCAAAGATATGCAAACCTGAGACGCCGGTAGCATGTGTAACAGGAGACGGGGCTTTTCTGATGAACTGCGGTGACCTTATTGTTGCCAAGAGAAAAGGTTTGCAGGTAGTAACAATTGTTTTTGCTGATAAAGACTACAGTTTAATCAAGGTTAAACAGGGATGGAAGAAAGTTGATCAATATGCTACCTTTGTTCAGGATGGTGAATTTTTTGATGCTGAAAAATTCCTTGGAATTCCCGTTATTAAGGTAGAAAACAAATCAAGTTTAAAAGTAGCCCTTGAAAAAGCATTTGCGACCAATGGTCCAACTATCATAGAGGCTGTAGTTGACGGCTCGATTTATCATGATTTGATAATCAAGGATTACAAGTAGAACAAAGCATTAGATTAGAGTTGTTTTCCTTAATGGGAAAGCAACTCATGGATTTAAAGAGTAATTAGTAAATAATAAGATAAGTTAGAGGGAGAGATGAATATGAAAAAATACACAGTTGCAGTTGTGGGCGCGATAGGTGCAGTTGGTCAGGAAATGATTCGTACGCTGGAACAAAGAAATTTTCCAGTTAAGACATTAAAGCCACTGGATGTTCCTGCCAACAAGGGAAAAGAGATTTTATTTAATAATGAGAGAGTAAAAGTCGATGTAGCTGAGAATGGCGTATTTGAGGACGTAGACATTGCATTTTTCTCAGCAGGAGGAGATGCAAGTCTGGAATTAGCACCCATTGCTGCAAAAGCTGGAGCAATTGTAGTTGATAACAGTAGTGCTTGGAGAATGGATCCTTCAGTTCCTTTGGTTGTACCCGAGGTAAATCCCGAGGATGTTGACTGGAACAAAGGTATCATAGCTAATCCGAACTGCTCTACAATTCAGATGATGGTTGCGCTTAAACCGATTCACAATGAATATAATATCAAACGAATTGTCGTATCTACCTATCAAGCTGTGTCCGGTTCAGGGAAACCTGGTATTGATGAGTTGTCTCAACAGACAAAAGACTATGTAGTGGGCAAAGAATTGATAAGTAAAACATATCCACATCAAATTGCATTCAATGCAATACCACATATAGATGTTTTTATGGAGAATGATTATACAAAAGAAGAAATGAAGATGGTTTTTGAAACACAAAAGATAATGGATAAGAATATAAAGGTATCCCCTACAGCAGTTAGAATTCCTGTATTTCGTTCTCACTCTGAATCCATAAACATCGAAACCGAAAAGCCTTTTAAAGTTGAAGATATTATAGAATTACTGAACAATGCTCCTGGAGTAAAATTAATGGATGATCCAGAAACGAACAAATACCCGCTTGCTACTGTTGCTGAAGGCAAAGATGATGTTTATGTAGGAAGAATCAGAAGAGACGAATCCATTGAAAATGGATTAAATATGTGGGTTGTTGCAGACAATTTAAGAAAAGGCGCTGCACTTAACACAATTCAAATCGGAGAGTTGCTAATTAAGAGAAACCTGGTATAAGGAGTTGCGAATATGGCATTGATAGTACAAAAGTTTGGCGGCACATCTGTCGCTACGGAAGAAGCTCGAAGAGCACTGTTAAACCATGTAAAAAAAAGCTATGAAGAAGGGAATAAGATAGTTGTAGTGGTATCCGCTATGGGAAGAATGGGTGATCCATATGCTACCGACACATTCCTCAGTCTTTTAACAAATATCAATTCTGAAGTCAATCTACGTACCAAGGATCTGATGATGAGTTGTGGAGAAATAATATCCTGTGCTATGATTGCACATTATCTGGAGAGCAATGGTATTGCGGCTGTTCCAATGACAGGACAACAGGCAGGAATTGTGACAACTGATACATTTGGGAATAGTGAGATAATTAGCATAAATACCGACAATATAACCAAGCATCTTAACCAGGACAAAGTAGTAGTTATCGCAGGATTTCAAGGAGCAACTGACAATGGAGAAGTAACCACTTTGGGTCGAGGTGGTAGTGACACTGCTGCTGTGACAGTGGGGGGATATTTAGGAGCTGATTTTGTTGACATCTATACTGATGTTAAAGGTATCGCTAAAGTCGATCCCAGGGTAGTACCAGAAGCTGAATATCTTACAAAGCTTACCTATGAGGATACTTATTTGCTTGCATCAAACGGAGCAGGCGTTATTCATCCTCGGGCAGTAAAAACTGCTCAGGACTTCAACATTCTAACACGGGTAAGGTCAACATTCTCAGACAATGAGGGCACCATGATTTCAGATGAAAGAAGCGAACTAGATAGTGAATTGGTTGGAATGGCTATTAAAAAAGACGAGTACAGACTATATCTCTTATTCACAGAACAGCTAGATGATGAAAAACAAACAGCTGTAGAAACATTCATTAAAAGCCAGGAATTCAAGATAGAATCTGTCCAGTGGGAGGGGCGCGAATTGATAATTAACTTTCGCTCGGAACAATTGGTCGAAGCAACAAAATTACTATACAGGTACTTTCATAACTAAACTCACCGTATAAAAAGGAGTGAAAATATGAATGATTACAAATCATGGTACTTCGAGAAGCAGGCATTAAGAACAGTTGATGCACTTATTGCCAATGGTATGAAAGCAATTTATACTGACACAGCAGAACAGGCAAAAAGAATTGCATTGGATATGGTTCCTGAAGGGGCAAGTGTTGGTTTTGGGGGTTCTCTTACACTATCAGAGATTGGTTTAGTAGATGAGTTAAAAAAAATGAATTATCAGCTTATCAATCCAACGGGAGATATCCCCATAGATGAAAAAACTAGATTAAGACGAGAAGCCATAACAGCAGACTATTATTTTACTGGAACCAATGCTGTAACAGAAGACGGAAAGCTGGTTAATATTGATGGGACTGGGAACAGAGTCGCTTCAATGATATTTGGACCAAAGCATGTGATTGTAGTTACAGGTGTCAATAAGATATCAAGAACGCTTGAGGATGCATTTAATCGAGCAAAAGAAGAGGCGGCTGTAATGAATGCTAGAAAACTAAAAAGGAAAACACCTTGTGTATTAACTGGTAAATGCTCTGACTGTCATTCGGAGGAACGTATTTGCAATATCACAACAATTATCGAAAAGAAACCTAGAGAAACTGATGTCACTGTAATAATAATTGGAGAGGAATTGGGTTTTTAAAGATTTTGTCAGTGACTTGTAGGTCCAAAGAATAAACATGAATAATTATCATTCCATGAGATAATTATCAAGCATTGATAATTAACAAAATCAAAAGCAATAAACTATCGCTAAAATATAGAGTTGGTATATTGTGAAATCAATATAATATTTCTTTTTTGTTGTCCGGCAATCATTGCTTTCCAGGTGAAACCATTGATATGGCAGATTTTTCAAATGAGAAAGTTTGTTTTAGACGAAGCGAAGCACAGAATTAATAGAATAGTGGTACGATAATTGCATTATTATAGACTATTAGCATAAAGTTTATTGAGATGCTTGATAACAACTTTTGATAACTACTTCTAGTTACTAGACGTGCATAGGGAAAACGAAATCATAACGATGAGAAGTTTGTAATAAGAAGTTTATCAGTCTCAAAATAATAAGTTGATAAAAAATAAAGAGCGCAGGAGGTATATTAATGAACAAGCAAGCAGAAAAAATGGGTAAAATACCATTTTCAGCTATTCGTAACGTGTTTTCGGAAGTTGAAAAGCTTAGAAGTGAAGGGAAAGAGATTATTAGTCTGGGTATCGGTGAGCCAGATTTCGGAACTCCAGAACACATATGCGAAGCTATGATAGAAGCTACCAGAAAAGGTGCAACACGTTATACACCCAATAAAGGAATTCCTGAATTAAGGGAAGCAATTATCAAGAAATTGAAGAATGATAATGGTGTTAGCTATGAGTTAGAAGAAATTATCTGCACAGTAGGCGTAGCTGAAGGTGTGTTCGTAGCATTAAGTGCTTTTCTAGATCCTGGTGATGAAGTACTGGTTCCGGATCCATCATGGCTTAATTACACCCATGTACCTACTCTTAACCAGGCGTCACCTATATATTATCCTTTATTGGCAGAAAAAGATTTTCAGATTGATGTTGAAGAACTTGAGAAGAAGATTACTGATAAAACCAAGATTCTGGTAGTCTTAGATCCAAGTAATCCCACTGGAGGTGTTCAGAGAAAAGAAAGCCTTGAGAAAGTGGCTGAATTTGTTATCAAGCATGATTTGCTCGTCATATCAGATGAGATATATGAAAAACTAATTTATGATGGAAATGAACATATAAGCATAGCCTCATTGCCTGGCATGAGGGAGAGAACAATAATACTGAATGGTTTTGCCAAAGCTTATGCCATGACTGGCTGGCGTCTAGGATACATAGCCGCCCCCATGGAACTGATTCCACCTATGGCAAAAATGCATGCCTATGTGCTTACTAATGCCAGCTCAATGGTACAGTGGGGAGGAGTAAGAGCATTGGAAGGACCTCAGGATAATGTTGAAGAGATGGTTAAAGAGTTTAAGGAACGAAGGGATTTCATGGTTAAAGCAATTAATGAAATCGAGGGTCTTTCATGTCCCACTCCTGGAGGAGCTTTTTACTTATTTGTAGATGTAGAGAAAACTGGAATGACTGGCGAAGAATTCTCTAAATTTTTGCTTAACAATGCAGGTGTAGCAGTTATACCAGGCACAGCCTTTGGAACCCGTGCAGTTAATGAAGTACGAATTTCTTATGCAACTTCCATGGAAAACCTTGAGAAAGCAGCCGCTAGAATGAAGGATAGCATTGAGAAGCTTAATATTTAGAACTACATTATGGTTTGCTAAATTCAATAAAGCACGAAAAAGTTAAAAAATATTTTTGAAAGGTGGACTCCCATGAGTTTTTTTAAAACTGTTTTTAAAAAGTCTGAAAAAGATGACTTTATGGAAAAAATGAATGAAGATGGAACTGTCGCGGTGGATCCCGATAAGGTGCTTAGAGAACATGATAAAGAATCAGCATTTCGAAAGCTAAGTGGTTATTGGTTGATTTTAGTTAAAATAATTTCTGTGCTTTTTGTGAGTTATCAGTTGATAACAGCAAGATTTGGAACTCCAATTCACATGAAGCATCTATTGATACACTTGGGTTTTATCCTGGTTTTAATCTGGTTATATTATCCAGCGACTAAAAAATCCAATCAGACAAAACCCACTATCATGGACATAGGATTAATAATCCTGACATTGGTGACAGTAGTGTTCATGGTAATGAATCATGAAGCATTTGTTGCTCGTAGAGGGATTGCGACTACTGCAGATATAGTATTTGGGGCGATTATTGCCCTTATGGTTATTGAAGGGACAAGGCGAGTAGTTGGAAAAGGTCTTGTAATATTAATTATGATTTTCCTTGCCTACGCGCTGTTTGGAAACTTCGTACCAGGAATATTGGCCCATAGGGGATACAGCTTGACAAGAGTAATTTACTCAATGTCATTAACAGGTGGAGGAATCTTTGGCGTACCACTGGATGTATCAGCTGGATACTTGATAATATTTATCATCCTTGCAGCCTTGCTCGACAAGAGTGGTCTGGGTAAGCTGTTTAATGACATTTCATGCGCTATTGGCGGCAGAATGGTTGGAGGTCCAGCAAAGGTAGCAGTAATTTCAAGTGCTTTGGCAGGAACTATCCAGGGAAGTGCAGCAACAAATGTTGCAACAACTGGTGCCTTTACAATACCATTAATGAAAAAACTTGGATACAAGGCACACTTTGCTGGAGCTGTTGAAGCAGCAGCATCAACAGGTGGACAGATTATGCCTCCTATAATGGGTACAGTTGCATTTATTATGGCTGAGTATCTTGGAGTTAGTTACATAACAATAGCAGCAGCAGCCGTTATACCCGCGATGCTGTATTTCTCAGGAGTATTCTTCCAGATAGATCTTAGGTCCAGAAAGATGGGACTTAAAGGGATGGACAAGGAAGATATTCCAGATGCAATTGATACTATTAAAAAATATGGACACATGATTCTTTCTTTGGTATTGCTTGTATATCTACTGCTTGTTGGTTTTTCACCTTCATATGCTGGATTCTATGCCGTAGTATCAACATGGATTTTATCACTGGTAAGAAAAGAATCGCGATTAGGACCAAAAGGTTTGGTAGACATGGCCGTAAGAGCCTCGAGAAGTGCCTTGAGTATTGCAATTGCCTTGGCAGCTGCAGGCTTTGTAGTAGCTGTACTTTCCATGACAGGCATAGGGGTTATACTTGCTGATAATATAGTATTTCTTTCAAGAGGAATTTTGTTTATAGCATTGCTACTTACAATGGTTGTTTCCATCATTCTTGGAATGGGTCTACCCACCAGTGCTTGCTACATTATCGCTGCTACAATAGCAGTACCTATTCTTAGAGCAATGGAAGTTGATGCCTTCCAGGCACATTTCTTTGTATTATATTTTGCAGTTGTATCTACCATCACCCCCCCCGTGGCTTTATCATCTTATGTAGCCGCCGGAATGTCAGGGGGTAATGTAACTCAGGTTAGTCTCGCGGCATTCCGACTAGCAATTGCAGCGTTTATAATTCCTTTCTTCTTTATTTATAATCCTGCGATGCTGTTGATTGCTGACAGCAATTGGATAATCCTCTGGGCTGCTGTAACAGCACTAGTTGGAACGTATCTCCTATCTGCTGGAATTGAGGGGTACCTAATGGTGGATCTGCCTTGGTGGACTAGAATAGTTTCCATCGGAGCAGCACTAACATTTATGTATCCAGGAACAATGAGTGATATTGCAGGTGCCGTACTATTGGCAATCATGGCTCTATACATCTTCAGAGCGAAAAAAAAGGCACCATCAATTAAAGACAATACAACAGTTTCAGCATGATTTAATTTACAAACTGATTTGAGACCATGGTCATTTACATAGACCAGGTTACGAGATATCCTGCCGATTACTCAAAAACACAGAGCAGGAGCATAGACAGAATGTTGGAAAACTTTTCTACAGAGTAATCGGTATAAGGTATCCTGAAGCATGAAAGGAGTTGAGATTACTGGAAACTAAATGGAAGAATGAAAAATGGTGGGTTAGCCAATACAATTATGCTGCCGAAGTCACCAAAGATATTGATTTTCCAAACAAAATCAAATTGCACGATGCCACATTGCGAGATGGAGAACAGACACCTGGAGTTATTTTAAGAAAAGATGAAAAAATCGAAATAGCCAGAAAACTGGATGAAGCTGGTGTTCACAGAATTGAAGCAGGTATGCCTGCAGTTTCTGAAGAAGACCGACAAGCAATTGAAGAAATTAAAAAATTGAACCTGAAATCTGAAATATTCAGCTTCGCAAGAGCAAAAAATGAGGATATTTTAATTGCAAAAGAATGTGGAGTTGATGGAGTAATTATTGAAGTACCAGTCGGAAAGCCAAAATTGGAGCTACAGTTCCAGTGGGAAATAGAACGGGTAATTGAGGCTAGTGTCAAGTCTATCGAGTACGCAAAATCATTGGGTCTCTACACGGTTTTTTTCCCTTATGATACCACAAGGGCAGATGAGGCAGATCTTGAGAAGCTGCTTAAGGCAGTGACAATCCATACTAAACCAGATTCTGTGGGTCTGGTTGATACCATGGGATGTGCTAATCCACGTACAATGGCCTATTTAACAAAGCTGATGAAAAAATATTCTGGGGGACTTCCGGTTGAAGTGCATACCCACAATGATTTCGGTATGGCTGTTGCATCAAGCATCGAATCAGTAATAGCCGGTGCAGAGGTAATTCATGGCTGTTTTAATGGTATTGGAGAAAGAACTGGCAATGCTGCACTAGAAGAAGTGGTAGCTGCACTGCTATTACTTTATGGCGTAGATATTGGTATTGATTTTGATAAAATGATAGAAGCCTGCAAAACCATAGAGGAACTTACAGGCATAAATATGCAGAATAATAAACCAATTACCGGGAAGAATAATTATGTTAGAGAATCAGGGATAGGTGTGGACATGTTATTCAAAGAGCCTCTTGCAATGTTCGCAACCCATCCTTCATTGTTCGGTAGTCAGGCTAAAATGGTCCTGGGTAAGAAAAGTGGCGCTACATCAATTGAAATGAAGCTCAAAGAACTCAACCTAGATATGGATAAAGAGAGCCAGGAACAGTTAGTTAAAAATGTAAAAGAATTGGGAACAAATAAGAAAGCCCTTGTAACCGATGAAGAATTTTTGGAAATGGTAAAAAAATACAATTAGGCAAAGAGTGGATAAGGTTATGTGAAGTTTTAATTTGGATTATTATCATCTCAGGACTATTTTACTGATATCTGAAATTTGTGAAAAATAAGACTAATCAGCAAGTATTCCTTGATGGTGGTATAATTATAGTAATACATTATTATCTTTTCATAGTACGAAAATGAATAGTTTAAGTACAGTATTTGAAAAGCAAATAATGGGAGAGTGATTGCTAAAGGGGGGATTATAGCTTTCTTGAGGTGATTAAAAAATTACGAAGGGGATGGAAAAATGAAAAAATTAAACGCGATTAAATTACTTAGTTTATTGTTAGTTATGATGATGTTGGTTGTAGGATGTTCAACTCCTGCGACAGAAGAACCTGCGGAGCCTGCAGAAGGAGAAACTCCTGCGACAGAAGAACCTGCGACAGAAGAACCTGCTTCCGATGAACCTATACACGTTACAATAGGTACTGCTGGAGTTGGTGGAATGAACTATCCAATAGGCATGGCTCTTGCACAGATTTGGAATGGAAATATTCCTAACATGCGTGCAGTAGCAATTGCTACAAACGGAAGCCCACATAATATCGATTTGCTAAGAACTGGTGAAGCAGAAGCAGCTGTCTGCCGTGCAATTGAAGCTGATTTGGCAAGACGTGGTGTTGAACCATATCCAGAAGAGATGCCTTGGCTGGTAGCAGTTACTGGAGGCCTTTTCTACGATGCTACTCAAGTTGTAGCAAGAAATGACAGCGGAATTGAAACAATATATGACTTTGAAGGCAAAAGAATTGCAGTTGGTCCTGCGGGAAGCGGTGGAGAAGTTGACGCTCGTCAGATTCTTGAAGCTCATGGACTATCATATGATGACATCAGTCCTCAATATGTTGAAGCAACTCAAGCAGTAGAAATGATGCAGAATGGTTTGGTAGATGGAGCCATCTTCGGACTGACTATGGGAAATGCAGCTATAGCTGAATTAATGCTTGGAGGAGATACAGTTATTCTTCCTATTGATGATGATGCATTCGCAGCCTGGAAAGCAATAAGTCCATACTATGAAAGAAGAACACTACCTGCAAATGTTTATCCTAACCAGGATTATGAAGTAATAACTGCAGGTTCACCTCCAGACAATATTGTTACAACACTGGAAATGCCTGAGGATTTAGTTTATGAAATGACAAAATCTATCTATGAAAACATAGAAACAATGCAAGAAGTTGCAGCTGTTATGGAGCAATTTACACCTGAACTGGTAGCTGAAGAAGAAGATATGCTACTTCCATACCACCCAGGTGCAAAGAGATACTTCGTGGAACAAGGATGGATTTCTGAGTAAATAATTTTCCCCCAATAGAAGCATCAGCCCTGAAAACCTGTACAGGTTTTCAGGGCTGTTTTTTGCAAAAAACCTTTGTACTTCTTTTCGAGTAAGATATGAGCTTAATTTCGACATAAAGGGTATAAGACAGATAATAAGTTAAAAGCGAGGTGTTATAGATGATTCAATGGATGAGTCAATTTGGACCGGTACAACAGGCATTGATAGCAACACTATTCACATGGGGCGTCACTGCATCGGGTGCAGCTCTTGTATTTTTCTTCAAAACCATTAACAAGACAGTACTAAACGGAATGTTGGGTTTTGCAGCTGGAGTTATGATTGCAGCGAGTTTTTGGTCTTTGCTTGCGCCTGGAATTGAATTGGCAGAAGAATTGGGGCAAGTACCATATATTACTGCAGCGAGTGGATTTTTACTAGGTGGTGGATTTCTTTATCTGGTTGATAAATTATTACCTCATTTACACTTGGGGCTGGATACGACTGATGCAGAAGGCATTAAGACAAATTGGCAGAGAAGTGTCCTGCTTGTTTTGGCGATTACGCTACATAACATACCTGAAGGTCTTGCAGTTGGAGTAGCTTTTGGAGCGGTTGCTGCAGGTGTAGGCTCATCTGCAACTCTGGCTGGAGCGATTGCATTGGCAATAGGTATAGGACTACAAAATTTCCCGGAGGGAGCAGCTGTATCCATACCATTAAGACGTGAAGGGTTCAGTAGAACAAAGGCATTTTTATATGGACAATCTTCCGGAATTGTAGAACCAATTGCTGGTGTTCTTGGCGCTTTTGCAGTCATAAAAATACAGCCAATTCTACCATATGCACTTGCTTTTGCAGCAGGAGCAATGATCTATGTTGTAGTTGAAGAGCTAATTCCCGAAGCACAAAGAGAAGAAGGCGGTTCAAAGACAGATATTGCATCAATTGGTGCAATGCTCGGTTTTACAGTAATGATGATACTGGATGTGGCTTTGGGATAACTTGAAAGGGAGCTGATGAGGATGTTGGATTTTTTAGAAGATTTGGGGGAATTATTAGGGTACACTATTATTTTCTTTTATAGCTTAACTGTTTTAAACTATATAGTTAAGTTTCTAAACAAAAAATTCAAAACACAGATTAGAAAGAATAAATCCTTTGCTGACAACTACCAAAAAATGATGCGATTTGTAGTCAAAAATCATCGTTATTTCGGTTTTTTTGCTGTGTTTTTTCTACTAGTTCATTTTTCTGTTCAGTTTCTCACCTATGGTCTTAGTATAACAGGACTCATTGCAGCATCACTTATGATACTACAGGTGATACTTGGCATATATGGCCAAAAAAAGAAGAAAAGAGGGAAAGTTTGGCTGATGATCCATCGTTCAGTTGCCGTTTTGCTGCTTATTGCAATTGCTATTCATATTGAGTAGAGAGGTTAGTGTGAATCACAGGGGACGGTCTTTCGGGACGCCGGGGACGGTCCTTTTTGTCCCAAATACTAAATGGAAATCGGGGAAAAATCGCTGGGGACGGTTCCTGGCGGTTTAAAATAACTAAACAAGCTCTTTAATAACAAACAAAATAAGGACAATATTCATAATAGCAATGATGGGCAGCCCTAACAGAAAGGCTGCTTTTTTTGTTTTGTGTGAGAATATATGCATTCCAATTACAGCGCCCAATCCACCACCAATTATGGCGGAAAGAAAGAGGGTTTTTTCAGATATTCGTCTTTTCCCCTTTTTAGCTAGAGATTTATCTCTCTTGAAAAGCAAGAAAGCTGCTGAATTAATGAAAAGCATATAAAATAGAATAAAGTATATATAATATTGATCTAACAAATGAATCAACTCCTTTTTTTATGCTGAAAATATGTCTGGAGTGCTTGAAATCACTAGTATCAAGGAGAATTGGCAAAATTCAGATATCATTGACAATCCTCTTCTAATATTATACGCTAAAAGGGTATATAATTTTCATAAATCTAAAGAAAAAATCAATTTAATATTACATAATCAAGAGGAGGAGAATAATGGAGTTTAAGTTTGATAAAGAAGAAAACAAGGAGCAGATAGTAGCCTTTATGGAATTTCTTGATTCTAAGAAAAATACACCTGGGCCACTGATGCCTTCATTACAGCGTGCACAGGATGTCTTTGGATTCCTTCCAAAAGAGATGTTGGAGACAATTTCAAAAGAGTTGTCTATCCCAATGGCAGAGATTTACGGAGTAGCAACTTTCTATTCTCAGTTTTCCTTTGTGCCTACAGGTAAGAATAAAGTAAGTGTTTGTCTTGGAACAGCCTGTTATGTTAAGGGCGCCCAGAGCATTCTTGAAGAAATCGAGTCACAGCTGGGAATTGAATCCGGAGAAACTACTGTCGATGAAGTATTTTCAATAGCAGCTGCCAGATGCGTTGGTGACTGTAGCATAGCACCTGTAATTCTAGTTAATGAAGATGTGTATGCAAAAGTCAAGAAGGAAGATATTACAGAGATACTTGCTAAATACAATTAAGGGGAGAGTGCCATGATAACAAAGGAGAAATTGTTTGAGATAAAGGAGAAAACCAAGCCATCCCTAGTTGAAAAACTTTTGGAGGGAGACAGGGTTGAGTTTAGGGGAGATGACCTGGTCCTTAAGGGAGAATACTACAAGAAACAGGTAAGAATTGCTCTTAAGAATTGCGATATAATCGATCCCACAGATATAGATGAATACATAGCCTTTGATGGATATTTTGCACTTTTAAAGGCATTGACAGAACAGGAACCTGGGGATGTTGTAGCTGAAATAACTGAATCTCTTCTACGTGGTAGAGGAGGAGCGGGTTTCCCTACAGGAAGAAAATGGAATGAAGCATACAAATTCGATGCTGATAAGAAATACATAATCTGTAACGCAGACGAGGGAGACCCCGGTGCATTTATGGACAGGTCCATACTTGAAAAGGATCCACACAGTGTACTTGAGGGTATGGCTATTGGTGGCTATGCCATCGGCTCAGACCAGGGATACATATATGTAAGGGCTGAGTACCCCATGGCAGTTAAAAGGCTGGAGATTGCAATTAAGCAGGCGAAGGAGTATGGTCTTCTAGGTAACAACATATTTGGAACCGGCTTCAATTTTGATATTGAATTAAGACTTGGATCTGGTGCATTTGTGTGTGGAGAAGGAACCGCCTTGATGGAGTCAATCGAAGGAAGAAGGGGAATGCCCCGTCCAAAGCTTTATCGAACTGCCCACAAAGGACTTTGGGGAAAACCTACTATAATCAACAACGTTGAGACTCTTGCAAACGTTCCGGCTATAATGAACAAAGGTGCAAAGTGGTTCAGGAGTATCGGAACAGAAGAATCACCTGGAACAAAGGTATTTGCACTAGTTGGAAAAGTTGAAAATGCTGGACTTGTCGAAGTCCCAATGGGAATGACCCTAAGAGAGATTGTATTTGACATCGGTGGAGGAGCTCAGGATGGCAAGGAATACAAGGCTGTTCAGACAGGTGGTCCATCCGGTGGATGTATTCCAGCTGATCTTATTGACACCCCTGTTGACTTTGAATCTCTGGGTAAGATCTGGTCTATAATGGGATCGGGTGGAATGGTAGTTATGGATGAAAACACCTGTATGGTCGATATTGCAAAATTCTTCCTGGACTTCAGCGTGGATGAGTCATGTGGTAAATGCGTCCCATGTAGAGAAGGTACAAAGAGGATGCATGAGATTCTGGACAGGATCACAAAAGGTGAGGGAGTTGAAGGAGACATTGAAAGACTTGAAAATCTTTCAAAAACTGTAAGCTCAACTTCACTTTGCGGACTTGGACAGACCGCTCCAAATCCGGTAATAACAACAATAAAATACTACAGACATGAGTACGAGGCACATATAAAGGACAAGAGCTGTCCTGCAAAGAGCTGTAAGGCACTTATAAAATACGAGATAACGGATGATTGTATTGGTTGTACAAGATGTGCAAAGGTATGTCCTGTAGTAGCGATCACCGGAAAGGTCAAGGAAAAGCATCTTATTGACCAGGCTATATGCATAAAATGCGGAGCCTGCTACGATGTATGTCCTGTTGACGCAATCTCAATAATATAGCACTGGAGGAAGAATATGAATACAGTAAAACTAACAATTAACGGAAAACAATATGAAATTGAAAAAGGAACTTTTGTGCTTAAGGCCTGCAGTGATATTGGCATAGACATTCCAACCATGTGTCATGATGAGCGTCTGGTTCCCTCTGGATCATGTAGACTTTGCCAGGTGGAGGTTGAAGGTTGGGGCAAGCTTCACACTGCCTGTACAACACAGGTGAAAGAAGGAATGGTTATCCATACCCACAGTGAAAAGGTTGTAAAGGCAAGACAGGATCTATTGGATATGCTTATATCAAACCATCCTTTGGATTGCCTGACATGTGAAAGTGCTGGGGCTTGTAAGCTTCAGGACCTCTGCTATGAATATGGAATTACAGAAGGTACATATAGATGGGAAATGAGCAAACCATATTATGATGATACAAACCCATTCTACACATTTGACGCAAGCAAGTGTATTTTGTGTGGATTATGTGTAAGAGTTTGTGATGAGCTTCAGGGAACAAATGCAATTGGCTTTGAGAACCGAGGCTTCGAGACTCTTGTAGCTACGCCATTTGGTGAAGGACTTGAGAATTCGACCTGTGTATCCTGTGGAAACTGCGTTTCAGTATGTCCCGTTGGCGCTCTTGAGCCAAGGAGTAAGATGAAATTCAGACAGTGGGAAATCGAGACCACAAGGACTACTTGCTCCTACTGTGGAGTAGGGTGTCAGATGGATCTTAAGACAAAGAACAACAGGGTAGTCGGGGTTGAACCCGCATTTGATGCTCACAACGAAGGACTCCTGTGCGTAAAGGGTAAATTCTCATACAATTTCCTTTCACATCCTGACAGGCTAACTATGCCACTTGTAAGAAAAGATGGCGTCCTGGTTGAAACCACATGGGATGAAGCATATAACGTGATAACATCGAAGATGAAGCAGACCAAGGAAGACTTCGGATCAGATTCATTTGCAGGACTGACTTCAGCAAGATGTACAAATGAAGATAATTATATGTTCCAGAAGATGTTCAGATCAACTCTTGGTACCAATAACGTAGACCATTGCGCTCGCCTCTGACATGCTTCAACGGTTGCAGGTCTTGCAATCACATTGGGAAGCGGAGCAATGACAAACAGTATACAGGAAATAAAAGGTACGGATGCAATGTTTATTATCGGTTCAAACACATCAGAGAACCATCCGGTGATAGGCGCAATTATGAAGCAGGCCAAGAAGGCCGGAGCCAAGATGATAGTCGCTGATCCAAGAAGAATAGAGATGGCTGAATACGCTGATGTATTCCTTCAGTTGAAGCCGGGTACAAACATCGCGCTTTTAAACGGGTTGATGCATGTAATAATTGAAAAAGGACTTCAGGCTGATAGTTATATTGATGAAAAAACAGAAAACTACGAAGAACTAAAGAGACTTGTAAAGGACTACACTCCTGAAAGAGTTGCAGAAATCTGTGGGGTTGATGCACAGGATATTATTGATGCAGCTACAATATACGGAGAAGCGGGTAAGGCAGGAATCTACTACACAATGGGAATAACCCAGCATACAACGGGAACCCATGCAGTAATGAGTATTTCAAATCTTGCACTTCTTTGCGGAAACGTTGGTATTGAATCAGCAGGAGTCAATCCACTTAGAGGACAGAATAACGTTCAGGGAGCTTGCGACATGGGAGGACTGCCAGCAGATCTTCCAGGATACCAAAAGGTATTCAAACCAGAAGTATTGGATAAATTTCAGGATAGCTGGGGAAGCAAGCTTTCAAACAAGGTTGGCCTTACAATAACAGAAATGTTCAAAGCAATTGAAGAGGATCAAGTCAAGTTCCTTTATATCATGGGAGAAAACCCAATGGTATCAGACCCTGACACAAACCATGTGAGAAAAATCCTGGATCATGTTGATTTCATGGTAGTACAGGATATATTCCTTACAGAAACTGCTGAAATGGCTGATGTTGTACTTCCTGCGGCAGCTTTTGCAGAGAAGGATGGAACATTTACAAATACTGAAAGAAGGATTCAAAGGGTAAGAAAAGCAGTTGAGGCTCCAGGAGAGGCAAAAGCCGACTGGATAATCCTTATGGACATTATGAACAGAATGGGCGATGAGACCAGGTATTTGAATCCTGCGATAATAATGGAAGAAATCGCATCTCTGACTCCATCATACGGAGGGGTAACATACAAAAGACTTGAAACAGAAAGTCTTCAATGGCCAGTTCCAGACCAGAATCACCCTGGAACAAAGTTTCTTCACAAGACAGCAATGGCAAGAGGAAGAGGATTGTTTATGCCGGTTGAACACGTAGAAAGTGCTGAAATAACCTCTGATGAATATCCACTCATCCTTACAACTGGAAGAATCCTGTACCACTACCATACAATGACCATGACAGGCAGAGAGGATGGTCTTAATAAGCTGGCACCGAGTTCATATGTTGAGATCAATGAAGCTTCGGCTAATAAGCTGGGCATTGAAAATGGAGACAGGGTCAAAATTTATTCAAGACGTGGTGAACTGGAAACAACTGCTCTTGTAACTGATATAATAGAAGAGGGAGTAGTATTTATGCCGTTCCACTACACAGAAGGAAAGGCAAATATTTTAACAAATTCAGCAATTGATGAAATAGCAAAGATTCCCGAGCTGAAAGTAGCCGCAGTAAGAGTCGAGAAAGCGTAGAGGTGATATGAATGAAATATGAACAAGTATTGAGATATGCAATGCAGATGGAGCTGGATGGAAGCAATTTTTTCAAGGAAAAGGCTGATAAATTTTCAAATGCCACTACAAGAAAACTGTTTCTGACCCTTTCAGAAACAGAAATTGAGCATTACGAGTACCTTAAGAAGCAGCTGGACAGCTACTTGGAGAATGAAACCTTTGATACAAGTGAAGAAGTAATGGAGCGAGAAGAAGACATCTTCAAGGACCGCGAAAAATCAGAGCATATTGAGGCAACCTTGGTGGAGTCTGATATCCCAGATCTTACTATCCTTAGGATGGCTTACCTTATTGAAAAGGATTTTAAGGAGTTTTATGAGAATGCAGCACAGAATGCAGACGATGATGGAATAAGAAGGATTTTTGAAAAGCTTCAAAGATGGGAAGAAGGTCATGAAAGACTTTTCAAGTCTGAGTACGACAGAAGAATGAAAGAATATATGACACTTCCATGGGGAGGCTAAATATGTTTAAGGTTGGTATTATAACATCCAGTGACAAAGGTGCAGCAGGAGAAAGAGAAGATGTTTCAGGTGCTGTTATAAAGGAAATGATTGAAAGAAAAGGATATGATGTAATCAGGCAGGTAATTCTGCCTGATGAAAAAGACCTTCTTTCAGATGAAATGGAGAATATGGCGGATAATCTTGGAGTTGAACTTATTCTTACAACAGGTGGAACAGGATTCAGCAAGAGGGATGTAACACCTGAAGCCACAATCCAGGTTTGTGAGAGAATGGCTCCAGGAATAACGGAAGCCATAAGATACTTTAGCCTTCAGATCACACGGAGGGCAATGCTTTCCAGGGCAACGGCGGGAATAAGAAATAACACTCTGATTATTAATCTACCGGGAAGCCCCAAAGCAGTTAGGGAATCATTGGACTTCTGTTTGGATAGCGTGCATCACGGCCTGGAAATATTAACAGGCAGAGATTCGGAGTGTGCAAGAAAAGAGGACTAGCCATGAAAAAGTTTGGAACTGCCATAATACTTGCAGGCGGTAAAAGCACCAGAATGGGTTTTGACAAGCAGCTGATAAAAATTCAGGAAAGAAGACTTGTTGAAAGTCTTATACAAAAACTCAGGGAGGAATTTGACGAGATAGTCATTGTGACCAATAAACCTGAGTACTATATTGGCCTGGCTGATATTATAACCGGTGATGTCATAAAAGATAAGGGACCACTTGGAGGTATTCATGCAGGTCTGTTAAAGTCTGCATCAGAGTATTCATATGTGGTAGCTTGTGATATGCCTTCCATTAATCTCGATTACATCAGACATATGAAAAACAGGATCGATAAGTCTGATCCTATGGCCTGTGTAACCAGATTCGGAGAATGGATTGAGCCATTCAATGCTTTCTACAGGAAGGATCTTGCAATTCATATTGAGGAGTTCCTGGCAACAGGCAATAGAGCAGTTCATACGATGCTTAAGGACTATCCGGTGGACTTTGTACCGGAAAAGGAAGCCAGAGAGTTCAGCCCTGAATGGAACATGTTTTTCAATCTCAATACAAGAGAAGATATTCAGGAATACCTGCAAAGGAATGAAGGACATGAAATATAATCTGGAAAACAAGGTGGATGTTGAAATAATAAAGATTAAAGGGGATAGAAGAGATACTCTTATGGATCAGGTCATAAGGGAGTATCCATTTACGATATACTTAAACGATCAGGAGGTTATCACTCTTCTATGCACACCTGAGAATCTGGAAGAACTCGCAACAGGGTTTTTAATATCTGAAGGTTTTCTCGATGATTTCTCAGAAGTGGAGAACTGGAATCTGGATAGTGAAAAAGGGATCGTCAATATGCATGCAAACATTAAAGATAAGCCATTAAGAGACAAACTCAGAGGTAAAAGAACAATAACCTCAGGATGTGGAAAAGGCACTTCATTCTTTAATGTACTGGACTCAACAAAAAGCAAGAAAATAAAGAAAATTATGGAAATGTCCCCACAAATTGTGGTACAATTAATGAGAGAATTTAACAATCGTAGCTCACTATTTAATGATACCGGAGGGGTTCACAGCTGTGCATTGTGCAACAGGGAAGAAATTCTTGTACATAGAGACGACATCGGCAGGCACAACGCACTGGATAAGATCCTTGGATGGGGTCATATAAATGAGCAGGACTTCGGTCAAACTATAGTACTTACTACAGGAAGAATTTCATCTGAAATCCTGATAAAGATTGCTCGAAGAGGAATACCGGTTGTAATCTCAAGATCTGCGCCAACATCGCTGGCAGTGGATTTGGCCAGAGAACTGGGCATTACCCTTGTAGGATTTGCAAGAGGAGACAAAATGAATATCTATACGAATTTTCCGAGCATTGATTTCTAAAGCTGATGCCATGAAACAATGCCGCTGGGTAAAGGAGAAATCCTGACGCCTCCCGTTTGGAAAGGAAGATGTTTATTAAGCAACCTTTCTTTTGGGTTGCTTTTTTGGTCTCAAAAATTAAAGGAGCGTGATGTTTATGAAAAAGTCTATTACTTACCTGCTTCTCCTTTTGCTAACCCTATCATTGGTAACAGCTTGCAGTAGAGCCCCTGAAGAACCAGCAGAGCCACCAGTTTCAGAAGAACCTGTAGATGAACCGATTGAGGAACCTTCAGCTGAAGGCAGCTCAATAATTCTTGCTACTACAACAAGTACCCAGGATTCAGGTCTTTTGGATTTCCTTTTACCAATCTTCACAGAGGATACTGGAATAGAGGTAAAGACTATAGCAGTAGGTACAGGGAATGCTCTCCAGATGGGAAGAGATGGAGAGGCGGATGTCCTTTTGGTTCATGCCAAGCCAGATGAACTTCAACTTGTTGAAGAAGGGCACGGAACCTTAAGACATGATGTAATGTACAATGACTTTGTGTTGGTAGGACCAGATGCAAATCCTCAGCTGGAAGCTGGCAATAACATTTCTGAGGCTCTTGAAAGGATCTCTGAAAATGACCTTGTCTTCATCTCCAGAGGAGATAATTCCGGAACACACAAGAAAGAGCTTGCTCTTTGGTCTGATGCTGGAGTTGAGCCTTCCGGGGACTGGTATAACGAGGCAGGAGTTGGAATGGGTGATGTACTTAAGATAGCCGATGAGATGCAAGGTTACACTCTTACAGACCGGGCAACTTATCTGGCACTAAAGGATGAAATGGATCTGCGGATATATGTTGAAGATGATGAGAATCTGTTCAATCAATATGGAGTTATACCAATAAACCCTGACAAGGGAGAGATAATAAATGCCGACGGCGGAAATGCCTTTGCAGAGTGGTTGATATCAGATAAAGCTCAAGAACTAATCTCAGAATTTGGCGTTGAGCAATATGGTGAGCCACTGTTTATACCTAACTTCGGCAAGTAAGATAGATTAACCAGGAAGGAGGCGGTGATAATGGAGTATATCAAGCAGGGATTTATCGAAGCTTTTCAGCTTCTGCTTCAATTTGATCCAGAAGTCTACGATGTAATTGGACTTTCACTGTTTGTATCTACCAGTGCGACAGTTATTGCCGCCTTCGTTTTTGTACCTTTGGGAGTATACCTTGGGATTAAGGATTTTAAAGGCAAAAAGATGATTTCAAGACTTATATACACATCCATGAGCATACCTTCAGTAATAGTAGGGCTTGTGGTTGCACTGCTTCTGGCAAGAAGAGGACCGCTTGGATTCCTGGGATTGTTATACACACCCAAAGCAATGATAATTGCACAAACAATTTTAGTGATTCCCTTGATACTTGGACTCACATACAGCATGGCAAAGAACAGAGGTGTAGCAATACATAAGGTGGCAAAGTCCCTCGGCGGAACCAGGTGGGACAGTGTGATTTTAATAATTAGGGAATTGAGAATTGATATTTTAGTAAATCTAGCGACATCCTTCTCTAGAGCAATTTCAGAGGTAGGTGCGGTAATGATTGTAGGTGGAAACATAAAGGGGCAGACCCGTGTAATAACGACAACAATATCAATGATGAACTCAATGGGGGAATACCCAATGGCAATAGCACTTGGAACGATACTTTTAATAATTTCATTTGGAATACATAGCATTATTTATTCCTATAGTCAGGAGGAATAACATGGAACTTGGAATTCATAACTTACGAAAACGATACCAGAATGAAGTGGTTTTGGATATAGATGATTTAACAATTGAAGAAGGAGTTATAACTGGAATAACCGGACCAAATGGCTCCGGGAAAACAACATTGTTGAATGTAATTGCAGGAATAGAAGATTGCTACGAAGGCAAGGTTCTATACGGCGGGAAATCATATTCTGATGAGATAAAGCTGAAAACTACACTTGTTTTTCAAAAGCCATATCTCTTTAGAAGAAGTGTTTTTGACAATATTGCATATCCTCTTAATCTGAGAAAAGTACCTAGGGATACTGTCCAGGAAAAGGTAAGGGAAATAGGAAATCTTCTTAGTATAAATGACTTAATGAATAAAAAGGGGCATCAACTTTCAGGTGGAGAATCCCAGAAGGTAGCTTTGGCAAGAGCTATGGTGATGGAGCCTGAACTGCTTCTATTGGATGAACCAACAGCCAGTCTTGATCCCGAATCAGTTGTAAAGATTGAAAAATCATTGACTGAATATCAGAAGTGGAAAGGCTGTACTGTAGTAATTATCACTCATAATATTGAACAGTCTAGAAGGCTGTGCGACAAGGTAATTTGCTTGGAAAGAGGAAAGGTGGCATTAAATGGAGTTCTTTAAAGTGGTTTCAGTCCAGAATGCAATAGAATTGATAAACAAGGAGTTTGGAGAATACAACCTGGGATTTGAAGAGGTAAGCTTGTTGCAATCACAGGGAAGGATTCTTTCTGAAGATATCATATCAAATATGAATGTCCCTGAATTTGACAGGTCGACTGTAGATGGTTATGCAGTCGTTGTAGAGGATAGTCATGGAGCCACTGAATCCATCCCAAGTATCCTGGAGATGCTTGGAGAGGTGAGAATGGGAGAGACGCCAGAGTATAATGTAAAGAGTGGTCAGGCGGTATATGTTCCAACTGGAGGCATGATGCCAGTTGGCGCTACAGGAATGATTATGATAGAGAACACTGAAAAGATGGATGAAGATACGGTTCTTCTTTTTAAGCCCATAAGCAAGGGTGAAAACATGGTATTCAAAGGTGAAGATATTGGGACAGGTCAAGCCGTCCTTGAGGCCGGAAGGAGAATCGGTCCCAATGAAGTGGGAGTCCTTGCAAGTCTTGGAATAAGAAACCTGAAAGTTATAAAAAAACCAAAAGTATATATTCTTTCTACAGGCGATGAAGTAATCGATCTGGATGAAGAGTTGGAGATGGGAAAAATAAGAGACATTAATTCTTATGCTCTATCAGCAATGGTAGAAGAAATTGGTGGGGAAGCAGCTGGTCGTGAAATAATTAAGGATGATTACAATCTTCTTCTTGAGGGTGTGCAAAAAGCCCTGAAGATGGCTGATGTGGTTCTGCTTTCGGGGGGAAGCTCTGTAGGAACAAGGGACTATACCCACAAGGTAATTACTGATCTTCATGGGAAAGGAGTACTGGCCCATGGACTTTCAATAAAACCAGGAAAACCTACTATTATTGGAGATGGAAAAGGCAAGCTTATTGTTGGATTACCGGGACATCCAGTATCATCCATAGTTGTATTCAAGGCTATTGTAGAGCCATATCTATTTTCTCTGTTGAAAACAGAACCCAGAAAGATGAAGATGGAAGCTACAACAACTCACAACTTTCCATCATCACCTGGTAAAGAGACTTATCACATGGTAAGCATAAAAGAAGAAAACGGACAAATATTTGCTACGCCAAGCTTTGGCAAATCCGGGATGATTACCCTCTTATCAAAATCCAGTGGATATATTGTAATCAAGGAACATGAAGAAGGAATAGACAAGGGTGAAAAAAGAGAAGTGTACCTGTTTTAAGAGAAGGAGATGATGATATGGAAAGAAACACTTACATAGATAATGTAGATGTTGATAAGGCCACAGAACTCTATTTTGAAGAACTCAATATAGAGGGTGACCTGGAAGAAATAGCTGTCGAAAAATCTCTTGGAAGAATCACCTGGGAAGCGGTGTATGCAACGTTATCATCTCCTGGTTACAACGCCTCTGCAATGGATGGGATTGCTGTGACTTCAAAGAATACAGAGGGTGCAAATGAAAGCAATCCACTAACCCTTGTTGAAGGGGAGGAATTTAAGTATGTCAACACTGGAAATCCAATAAAGGAACCCTATGATTCTGTGATAATGATAGAAGATGTCCTGATGAGGGATGAAAATCAGGTTCAAATATTAAGACCTGCCTACCCTTATCAACACGTTAGACAGATTGGTGAAGATATAGTTGCAACTGAAATGATAATACCATCAAGACATAAGATTAGACCAATGGATATAGGAGCACTTATTTCAGGCGGTATAAAAAAAGTCAACGTATATAGAAGGCCCAAGATTGGTATTATCCCTACTGGATCTGAAATTGTTGAAGACATTTCCCAGGTAAGGGAAGGTACAATTATTGATTCAAACTCTCATGTTTTCAAAGGGCTTGTAACATCTCTTGGAGGAATACCAAACAGGTATCCACCAATGGAAGACGACTACGACAAACTTAAGCAGCTTCTTAAAGAAGCGGTCAAGGAAAATGACATGGTCATAATAAATGCAGGCTCAGCTGCTGGTACAAAGGACTTTACAGTCAATCTAATTCAGGAGCTTGGAACAGTTGTTGTGCACGGAGTGGCAATGAAACCTGGAAAACCAACAATTCTTGGAGTGGTTAAAGGAAAGCCCGTAATTGGTATACCTGGATATCCGGTTTCTGCATTTATGGTATTTGATGTATTTGCAAAACCTCTGATACTAAAATTTCTGGGAGATCAGGGCGAAATATACGAAACCACTGAAGCTATTTTATCTAGAAGAATGGTATCATCCCTAAAGAACAAGGAAATTGTTAGGGTAACGCTTGGTCAGGTAAAGGATAGACTGATTGCAACACCACTATCAGGTGGAGCGGGAGTGAGCATGAGTCTTGTAAAAGCAGATGGCCTTGGAATAATTCCAAGAAATATTGAAGGCTATGAGGCTGGAGATAAAATTGAAGTTGAGCTGTTGAAACCACTTTCAACAATAAGGAATAAACTGCTTTCAATCGGAAGTCACGATTTGATAATGGATATTATTGGAGATATGATGAGACTTACTTCATCCCATGTAGGAAGCATGGGAGGGATACTGTCCCTTAGGAGAGATGAATGTCACCTGGCACCTATACACCTTTTGGACATGGATACAGGAGAGTACAATATAAACTATGTCAAAAAATATTTCCCAGGAAGAAAGATGGCCTTGATAAAGGGAATACAGAGAAGTCAGGGCTTTATTGTTCAAAAAGGTAATCCTGACAAAATAGAGGGATGCAGCGACCTCTTGAGAGAAGATGTGATTTTTGCAAACAGGCAAAGAGGTTCAGGAACAAGGGTGCTTCTGGATTATCAGCTGAAGAAGGAAGAATTGGATCCAGCAAAGATCAGAGGATATCAAAGGGAATTTACAACCCATATGGCAGTAGCAGCTGCTGTAAAGAATAACACTGCAACAACAGGTCTTGGAGTATATTCTGCTGCAAAGGCAGTGGGCCTTGACTTTGTACCCCTTGCAAATGAGGATTACGATTTTCTGGTTGATGCTGAGTCAATGGATACGGAACAAATAAGAGAATTTATTGATCTAATTAAATCAGATAGATTTAAAAGCCGGGTTACTGACCTGGGTGGGTACGGATTTGAGAAGACAGGCAAAATAATTTGGATAGAGGGATGATATAATGAGAGACCGTTTTGGAAGAGAAATCAACTACTTAAGGATATCCCTTACAGATCGCTGCAATTTAAGGTGTGAGTATTGCATGCCTGAGGATGGGATAAAAAACAAGATTCCTCATGGAGACATGCTCAGTCTTGAAGAACTTTATAAAATCACAGAAATGTTTGTAAGAGTAGGAATTAACAAAATAAGATTTACCGGTGGAGAGCCTCTTGTCAGATATGGTGCGGTTGACCTGATTAAGAAAGTTAAAGCTCTCCAGGGAGTTAAGGAAGTAACATTGACTACAAATGGTCTACTGTTGAAAGATAAATTGCAGGAATTGGTTGATGCAGGAGTCAAACGAATAAACATCAGTCTGGACACTCTGGATCCTGAAAAATACAAAGATATCACCCGCGGAGGAGATATAAACAAAGTACTAAATGGAATAGAAAAGGCAAAGAAACTTGGGATAAACCCTATTAAGATAAATACTGTTCTGATTGGTGGATTTAATGACGATGAAATACCTGAATTTGTTGAACTGACAAGAAATGGAGGTATTGATGTAAGATTCATTGAACTTATGCCAATTGGAGAAGCATCTGGATTTGCCAAATCAAAGTTTATATCAAATGAAGAGATTCTAAAACGAGCGCCTGAATTGGAGGCAATTGAAAGGGAAGACCCTTCATCTCCCGCCACTTATTACAGATTGCCTGATGGCAAGGGGAAAGTGGGACTGATTAATCCTATATCCTGCAAGTTCTGTACTAAGTGCAACAGAGTCAGATTAACAGCGACCGGGAAGCTAAAGCTTTGTCTTCACTCCAATCGTGAAATAGACTTGAGGAAGGTTTTAAAAGAAGGCGGAGATCTTGAGAAAATAATAAGGGAATCCATTCTCACCAAAGAAGAAGAGCATCATCTTGAGAATGAGGAATATATTACTAGAAATATGAATCAGATTGGAGGATAAATTATGGATCTTACTCACTTTAATGAAGAAGGCAGAGCTCATATGGTTCAGGTCGGAGATAAAGAAGACACCAAGAGAACGGCAACTGCCTATGGAAGAATCAGGATGAAAAATGAAACAGCAATGAGAATAAAGGATGGTCTCATAAAAAAGGGAGATGTTTTAAGTGTTGCCCAGGTGGCTGGAATTATGGGAGCTAAAAAAACCAGTGACCTGATACCAATGTGCCATAATATTTTCCTCACTGGAGCTGATATATCATTCAATCTAGGGGAAGATATGATAGAAATAAAGGCTCAAGTAAAAACCACTGGAAAAACTGGAGTAGAAATGGAAGCTCTTTCTGCTGTAAGCGTTGCGGCGCTTACAATATATGATATGTGCAAGGCAATTGACAAGGAGATGACTATAGAGGAGATTAAGCTTATGGAAAAGACTGGTGGCAAGTCAGGAACATTTAGAAGAGAAGGCACAGGAAAGGTCTTGTCTGTCAATATTTCAGAGAAAAAAGGCGTTGTGAAAGAACCTATAGAAAATGGTGATTTCAAAGTAGATCACGGACTTGAAGGTGATGCGCACAGCGGCGACTGGCATAGACAGGTAAGTCTTCTTGGGAAGGAAAGCTTTGACAAGATGAAGGCAGCAGGTGCAGAGAGTCTAAAATTTGGCGATTTCGCCGAAAACTTGACCACAGAGGGAATTATACTTTATGAGCTTCCAGTTGGAACCAGGATGAGTATTGGAGAAACACTTCACGAGGTAACTCAGATTGGCAAGGAATGTCATTCAGGCTGCGCAATCTCAAAGACAGTGGGAAAATGCGTAATGCCAAAGGAAGGAATATTTACCAAGGTACTTAAAAACGGAAGAATAAGACCAGGAGATATAATTGAGATTCTTTACTAGTCAAGACACTTGCTGGCTTTTGTTTCAAAAATTCAAATAATGGGAATAAATGTAATGAGTATTTCGATACTTAACTAAAGGAGTGGTAATAATGTTAAGATGGTCAATTATATTTATTGTTGTGGCGCTAATAGCTGCAGTATTGGGATTTGGAGGCATTGCAGGAGCAGCTACAGAGATTGCAAAAATACTATTCTTCGTTTTCCTTGTACTTTTTGTTCTATCCTTGATATTCGGGAAAAAAATGACCCGATAAAAGTGTATATTATATAGAAAACTCCAGGTAATTTACCTGGAGTTTTCTAATAAGGAGGAGTATTGAACATAATCCAATGACTGGTCTCTGTGTAGCTTATGACCGATAAAACCCTTTTCCAAAAGTTCCTTCTGTTTTTTTATCATGGTCATTGGGACATTAACCATTTTTTCAATAGGGATATTTATTTCTTCATCTATTCTACCATGTAGAATGTATCGCCAGATTCCATCACTGTTATCAGGAAGAGTACCATACTTTCTCTTCAAATTCTTTATTTTTAAACCATGTCGCATAATATTGTTTACGCTGAAATAATTGTATGGCGATATGGTACATACCATGTGTTTGTAACCTTCAGAAGCAACTATTGGCTTCATCATGGATAATGTCATGTACTGAATATTGTTGCCCCTGTAAGGAGGATCTACAACAGTAGTTTCCAATTGACAGACCTTATCGAGTTCGTCTTTTGAAATTCCAACATCAAAACCCAGATTTCTATCCTGAAGACCTGGGAAACTCACATAACGGTATGCTATCATCTGATTTTCTTCTCCATAAACTCCAATTATCTTTGCTCCCTCATCAATGTCCTGCTTCATATCCTCATAGGAGTCTACAAAAAGCACTTCCTTGTTGGGTAGGGCATCATAAACCCTTTGAATGAGATCCACCATATGGTGAAGAGCTTCATAGGAAACAAGTTTTGCCGTATAGTTTTCCATATCCTGTGATCCATGTCTTTCTCGTACCAGTTGCCCTTCGCTTATTATCATTTAACCACCCCGATCATTCGTAATAAAAAAACATTCAATAAAGCACTAGTGTAGCTTTTCTTGATACTCATAAACGGAAAGTACCTGATTTCAAAAAAACACTTTCCTATTTTGTAATAAAAAAAGCTCACTACGGTACTATCCGTAGTCGAGCTTTAAATTTTGGCTTCCTCGAACTTGACGTAATTAAGCTGCTGGCTGTCTTTGTGTAGTTCATAGCCAATATATCCACGCTCGATCAAATCTCTTTGCATCTCAAGATTTGCCCATTTTGATATTACCAAATCAACTGGATTCAGGATCTGTTTTTCCATATCACTGTGAAGAATAAATCTCCAAAGACCGTCATCTCCCTTTTCCGTTGAACCGTATTTTCTCTTCAAGGCTTTTATTTTAAGTCCGTTTTTCATAATATTGTATAAACTGAAAAAATTATGAGGTGAGACTGTACAAATAAAATGTTGATAGCCTTCCTGCACAACCATTTTTTTAGCTGCGACAAGCGTAAGGTTTTGAAGATCATTACCTCTGTATTTTGAATCAACAACTGTTGTCTCAAGGTGTACAACCTTATCCATCTGCTCAGGCTGCATTCCAATATCATAACCCATGTTTCTTTCGTCTCTACCAGGAAAACCGATATATCTGTAAGCGATTATCTTGTCTTTACTATTTAGAACTCCTATGACTCTAGCTCCGTCTTCCATATCTGATAGCATATCCTCGTAAGAATCCATGTAAAGAACATCCTTGTTTGGGAGATTATCATATACATGTTGCTGAAGATCAATGACCTCTCTTAGTCTATCTTTTCCCAATAGTTTCATTTTATATTCTTCAAGCTCCATGTTAGTGTGTTTATTTTTTATTAAATTTCCTTTTCCTAGCATCATATATATGTCCTCCTTCCTCTAGATCTATAACCGGCAACCTCCAACTTGAAAACAAGTTGTAACTTAATTATATACTATGAGTTTAGTATATGTCAACATATTTATTTGCCGCCTAAACGTGCATTTGTAGAGCTATATATGGTATTTAAAGAAATCAAAACACCAGAAAATGTGTAAAATAAGCTATGAAAACATTTGCATAGAACACACCGAATTCATTAATGACAGAATATTCAAACATATGTTATAGTAAGAAAATGGGGTATAAATAAACTAGGAGGTGTAAATAAATGAATTCAGAAAAGTATAAAAAGCCTTCAAAAGAGGAACTAAAGGAAAAACTTAGTGAAACATCCTACAAAGTAACTCAGAAAAATGGGACTGAAAGACCCTATACAAGTGAGTACGATAAGTTTTCTGAAGAGGGAATATATGTTGATATTGTGTCTGGAGAACCTCTCTTTTCTTCCAATGATAAATACGATGCTGGATGTGGATGGCCGAGCTTTACAAAACCACTTGAAAAGGATCATATAGAGGAAAAGAAGGATAGGAGTCTCTTGATGGCAAGAACAGAAGTAAGAAGCACTCATGGAGATTCACACCTTGGTCATGTTTTCAATGACGGACCAAAGGATAAGGGAGGTCTTAGGTATTGTATCAATGGTGCTTCGCTTAGGTTTATTCCAAAGGATAAGCTCCAGGAAGAGGGTTATGGTGAATATCTGGAAACATTCAAAAAATAAAAGTAGTCGGAGATTATCTCCGACTACACTATTTTTGTGCTCCAGCCTTCACAGTTCCATACCTCTGTGGCTACATCCCTGTAGAATTCTGGTTCGTGGGAAATAAGCAGAATCCCACCCTTATATGCCTTTAATGCTCTCTTAAGCTCTTCTTTTGCTTCCACATCAAGATGATTCGTCGGTTCGTCAAGAAGCAAAATATTTGTTTCTTTGTTCATAATCTTGCATAATCTAACTTTTGCCTGTTCTCCACCACTCAAGACCATGACCTTTGATTCTATGTGTTTAGTCATTAGTCCACACTGGGCAAGAGCTGCTCTGATTTCAAACTGGGTCCATCCAGGGTATTCCTTCCACATTTCCTCTATACAGGAGTTATTTTTATTCTCAGAAGATTCCTGTTCAAAGTATCCAATCTCAAGATTCTGTCCAAGCTCCACATCGCCTGAGTAGGAGGGGATGAGTCCCAATATTGATTTAAGAAGAGTAGTTTTACCCAGACCATTTGCTCCGGTCAGCGCGATTTTCTGTCCTCTTTCCATTACAAGTTCAAGGGATTTGGTAAGGGGCTCTTCATATCCAATTATTAAATCATTGGTTTTAAAAATCTCTTTGCCTGCCGTCCTGCCTTGCTTGAAACTAAAATGAGGCTTTGGCTTTTCCTTTGAAAGCTCAATAACATCCATTTTATCCAATTTTTTTTGTCGGGACATTGCCATGTTTCTTGTAGCCACCCTTGCTTTATTTCTACGAACGAAGTCTTCAAGGTCTGCAATTTCCTGCTGCTGTCTTTTATAAGCTGATTCAAGTTGTGATTTCTTGGCTTCGTATACTTTCTGGAAATCATCGTAATCGCCAACATACCGGCTTAATTCCTGGTCTTCTATATGATAAACAAGATTTATAACACTGTTAAGGAATGGGATATCATGTGATATAAGAAGAAATGCGTTTTCATATTCACTCAAGTATCTTCTTAGCCACTCAATATGCTCCTCATCAAGATAGTTGGTTGGCTCATCCAGCATCAGAATATCTGGCTTTTCAAGAAGAAGCTTTGCCAGAAGAACCTTGGTCCTCTGCCCACCACTTAATTGATTGACTTCCTTTTCCAGACCGATATCAGATAGCCCAAGTCCTCTTGAAATCTCGTCAATTTTTGAATCTATAATATAGAAGTCATTGTGATCCAGAATATCCTGAATGGTTCCAACATCCTCCAACATTCCAGCCAGTTCATTTTCATCAACATCTCCCATACCAACGTATAGGCTTTGCATTTCTTCTTCAAGGTTGAAGAGATATTGAAATGCTGTATTAAGAACATCCTTGATAGTCATACCCTTTTCAAGAGATGCATGCTGATCGAGATAACCAACTCGGACTCTTTTGGACCACTCGATTTGACCTTCATCAGACTCAAGTTTTCCAGTGATTATATTCATAAAGGAAGATTTTCCTTCTCCATTTGCTCCAACAAGACCAACGTGTTCTCCTTTTAGGAGACGAAAGTTTACATCTTTTAGAATCTCACGTCCACCAAAGCTGTGATTGAGATTCTTTACAGTTAAAATACTCATTACATACCCCTTTCAATTAATACTCAGATGATTATAACATGAATCACCTTGGGTTCTCAAGGTTTACTGATTGAGAGCCAAGGGTATATTATTGTTGACTGTTAAAGCGATTTGACTTCACTTGGGAGTTTCTTCGTGAAATAGTTTACAAAGTTCATGTTGATAGTTTAAAATTAATAGGGTATCATTTGGGATTGACCAATAAATGCAGTATTAAAAATGAGGAGGAATAATAATATGAAACCAGCAAACAATGAAAACCTCTCGCTTATAGGAGTTGCAATGGATCTTGCAGCCGGAACCAGAGGTGGAAGTCTTGGACCTGCTGCACTAAGGTATGCAGGAATTGTCGAGCGACTTGAAAAGATTGGCTACAATGTCGAAGACAAAGGCGACATTGTAGCAGACAGAAAAGCTGTCTCCACAACACCTGGTACAAATCTGAACAATCTTGAAGAGGTTGCAAGGGTAAATGGGGAGCTATGCAAAATGGTAGACCAGGAAATGTCTGCTGGAAGGTTTCCACTTGTAATAGGAGGAGACCACAGCATAGCGATTGGAACAATAGCTGGTGCATTACAACATAAGAAAAACCTGGGAGTAATATGGTTTGATGCTCACGGTGACATGAATACAGGAGAAACTTCTCCTAGTGGCAATATTCACGGAATGCCAATGGCAGTGAGTCTAGGAATCGGTCATGAGAAACTAACTGGTATTGGTGGAATTGAAAACAAGGTTGACCCTAGGAACGTAGCATTTGTAGGGTGCCGTGATCTCGATCCGGGCGAAAGGAAAGTCCTTAAAGAACTTGGTATTACAGTATTTACAATGCATGAAATAGACAAATGGGGAATGACAGAAGTAATGGAAAAGGCTATAAAAATAGTAACTGATGGCACGGATGGATTCCACGTAAGCTTTGATGTGGACAGCCTGGACCCAGCATATGTTCAGGGGACAGGAACAAGAGTGCCTGGTGGGCTTACATTTAGAGAGAGTAATCTAGGACTTGAGCTGGTTGCTCAGACAGGAAAGATGGTAAGTGCCGAGTTTGTTGAGGTCAATCCTCTGATAGATTATAAAAATCAGACTGCTCAGGCAGCTGTGACACTTATTGGCTCACTGATGGGAGAATGGCTTATTTAGATTTATTGAAGTATGTAAGATAATGTATCTTGCATTAGAAGTAGAAAGGAGATTGAGTATAATGCCAACAAGAAAAAATTTTACAAAAAAAGAAGCACGTGAATATGGTGAAAAACTTGGAATTGAGTGGAAGAAATTTGACGTGCAAGAATTTTGCAATGGAATGAATGTGGAGCTTGAGCATGGGGGTAATGATTCTATTACGAATGTAACCAATGATGACCCATTGGCTACAGCGAAAATAGCTTTAGCACACCTAAACGAATTCCCAGATTACTATACTCGGCTTAAAAAGATGGAAACTGAGGCGAAAGCTAATTGGAAATAAAAGTAAGACTATTATGAAGGTTGTAATATAATAATGTATGGCTAATTATTAAAAAAACTTAAAAAATAGATTTGCTTTTTTGTCCTAGACCATGTATACTTAATAAGGTTAACAACAAGGAGGAAATTTATTTTAATGGAAAAACTAAGATTTGAAGAAATGCAAATGTCAGAGGAAATCAAAAAGGCTGTAGAGATCATGGGTTTCGAGGAAGCTTCGCCAATACAGTCACAGGCCATTCCCATATTGATGGAAGGCAAGGACATAATCGGGCAGGCACAGACCGGAACAGGCAAGACAGCTGCCTTTGGCATTCCCATATTGGAGAAGGTCAACGCAAGCGATAATTCAGTGCAGGCACTGATACTATGTCCAACCAGGGAGCTTTCAATACAGGTATCCCAGGAAATTATCAAGCTAGGTAAGTTCAAAAGAGGGATCAGCATACTCCCCATATACGGCGGACAGCCTATTGACAGACAGATAAAAGCCTTGAAAAAAGGCGTCCAGATAGTGGTAGGTACACCTGGAAGGGTTATTGACCACATAAACAGAAGAACATTGAAGTTGGGTAACGTAAGCATGATGATACTTGACGAAGCTGATGAGATGTTTGACATGGGATTCAGAGATGATATCGAGCTAGTAATGAACAAACTGCAGGCAGACAGACAGACTATTTTCTTTTCTGCAACAATGCCTCCTGAAATAAGGAGATTTGCAGAAAGATATCAGAGAAACCCTGAGTTTATCAAAGTGGTTCACAAGGAAATGACTGTTCCAAGTGTGGAACAGGCATATTTTGAGCTAAAGCAGCATATGAAGACAGAAATTCTGAGCAGACTTATTGACATTCACAATCCAAAGCTTTTATTGGTATTCTGCAATACAAAGAGGAAAGTGGATGAGCTGACAGGAGAACTGCAGGCAAGAGGCTACTCGGTGGATGCACTTCATGGTGACCTTAAACAGAATCAAAGGGATAATGTAATGGGCAAGTTCAGAAAAGGAGCCATCGACATTTTGGTTGCAACAGATGTTGCCGCCAGAGGACTGGACGTTGATGATGTGGATATGGTAATAAACTACGATATGCCACAGGATGAAGAATATTATGTACACAGAATTGGTAGAACTGCAAGAGCAGGTAGAGACGGAGCAGCATTTAGCTTTGTTTCAGGAAGAGAAATCTACAAGCTTAAGGACATTCAAAAGTATACCAAGACTAAGATTGAGAGAAGAGACCTTCCAACATTGAAGGATATCAAGGAGCAATATACTGATACAATTCTTGGCAAAATAAGAGAAGGAATTGATTCAGATGATCCAAACACTCATTCAGCATTGATAGACACTCTACTTCAGGAAGAATACAATTCTTTTGATATTGCAAGCGCATTATTGAAGATGTATCTTGAAGAAAACAAGATGATCGAGAACCATCAGGAACTTGATATGGTGGACAAAGACAAAAAACAAAAGTCTTCTGGAACATCAACAAGAGTACATGTAAATGTAGGAAAAGATCAGGGCATAAGCCCAAGACATCTGCTTTCTGCAATTTTCCAGGAAACTGGTTTAAGCAAGAAGCTAATTGGCAACATAGATGTTTACGATAAGTTCACTTTTATGGAAATAGAAGGCAACTATGCTGATGTTGTAATGAATGGTCTTAATGGAAAGACCATAAAAGGCCAAAAGATTAAAATCGAAAGAGCCAGCGAAAAGAAGAAAAAGAGAAAGTAACATAGATAAAAGCAACCATGGGATTACAAACCCTATGGTTGCTTTTTAATTGTGGCTCTTAAACCTTTTTCTTCCTTGCGATAGATTCTTTTTAAATTAGGCAGGTGCTTGTAAATGGACTGTACTGCTAGTATAATTGCTATTACCAGACAGGGAATACCAAAATCATAAAAAACCGTCGCCCCAACAAGTAGCAGTAGAAGCCCCAATGTACCAAAAACAATATAGTCAGTTGTGATTGTCAGCGCAGTTATTAAAAGCATGCTTATTGCACCCAGCATTATATTGATTGAATAAAGCATTCCAACAGTGGAGGCAGTACCTTTTCCACCCTTGAATCCCATAAAGAAAGGGTAGTTATGGCCAAGTACAACAGCCGCTCCACTAACATAGATTGGCAGCATGCCATCAGTTTCAATGAGTCCTGGGAAAAGATACCTTACAAGGGCTGCTGCTGCAACCGCTTTTAATATATCCAGAATAACAACAATCACTCCTACAGTAATTCCAAGTGACTGTGCAGCGTTTGTAGCACCTGCATTCTTGTGTCCCAAAGTTCGTATATCAACTTTTTCCACTACTCTACCATAAATATATGCAGACTGTAGACAACCAAATAAATAACCAATAATTATTATGTAAAAATAAGAAAGCATACCAAATCACCTCTTCTATCTTGGATTATACTATATTATAATAAGGTAAAATAGAGAAATCGGAACATTTATAGTATAATGGAAGAAATGATTGGAGGAATAATGATGAAAATGTTTAAGAGTGACAATACTTCGGGAGTTCATCCAATAATACTTGATGCAATAATAAAAGCGAATGAAGGGTATGCCCATGCATATGGAGAGGATGAAACTACCGAAAAAGCTGAAAAAATGATCAGAGAACTTCTCGGTTGCGATGCAGATGTTTTCTTTGTAACGACCGGTACGGCTGCAAATGTAATTGGACTTTCTGGATTGCTAAGATCATATGAAGGAATTGTAGCAGCGGACACTGCACATATAAATGTAGATGAATGCGGTGCGATGGAAAAATATGCAGGTAACAAAATAATTCATGTTCGAGACAATGAAGGGAAAATTTCACTGGATGACATCGTACCCCAGCTTGAGGTAATGGGAGATGAGCACTCGGTTCAACCAAAAGTAATTTCAATTTCTCAGACAACTGAAATGGGAACACTTTACACAGTTGAAGAAATTAAAGCCCTGGCAGATTTTGCCCACAAGAACGATATGCTATTGCATGTTGATGGAGCTAGGATAGCCAATGCAGTTGAAGCGTTGGGAACTACCTTAAAAGAGATGATTACAGATACTGGTGTTGACCTGTTGAGCTTTGGAGGAACCAAGAACGGCATGATGATGGGAGAAGCCATCGTATCACTTAATAAGCAATTTGGAAAAGGCTATCTGTTCCACAGAAAACAGGGAATGCAGCTTGTTTCAAAAATGAGGTACATAAGTGCGCAGTTTATTGCATACATGGAAAATGATCTCTGGATTGAAAATGCTAGAAATTCAAATCAGATGGGGAAATATCTTGCACAGAGGATTTCTGAGCAGGAAGGAGTAAGCTTGTTTGCTCCAGTAGATACAAATATGGTTTTTGCATACATGGACAAAGGACTGATTGATTATCTTTTAAAAGATTTTAAATTCTATGTTACTGATCCATCAGCAGGGCAGGTAAGGTTTGTTACTTCCTTTGATATTACCAAAGAAGATGTGAACGAGTTTGTTGACCATATTATCAAGTATAACAACATGTAGAAGTAATTAGATGTATTTATGACTATAATGACCACGGATTATCTATAAGGATAAATCGTGGTCATATGTTTTCAATAAATTTTGACCTAGGTCAAAGCTTTGGTGGGTAAATTATCCTATAATGAAGACAACAAAGAAAACAAAGGAGGAGTTATAGTGAAAAAAACATATCAGTTGGACACATTGACATGTCCATCATGCACCATGAAGCTAGAGGGAATGCTCAAGAAGACAGAGGGTGTAAAAGAGTATGAGGTACTCTTTAATTCATCAAAGATTAAACTTGAATATGATGAAAATGTAGTTGATTCCGAGACAATAAAGAACAGCATCGCAAAGCTTGGTTTTGAGGTATTGAAGGAAAAGTAATAGTGGGAGGAGAAGATTATGCCAAAGATTAATAAAAAGCACAGAGTGATACTGGCTACAATCCTTGTGATAATATCATTTATCCTTAAGGAAATATCCGGGTATGCACCCTTGACGATAATATTTATGCTTGCGACAACTCTTGTGGCAGGTCTTCCCATCTTTAAAAATGCATTTGAAGCATTAAAGTACAAAGTAGTAGGAATTGATGCTCTCGTTACGATTGCAGTCACAGGAGCCTTGTTTATCGGAGAGTACTGGGAGGCAGCTGCTGTAACATTCCTGTTCATGTTTGGAGATTACCTTGAGTCTAGAACAATTGAGAAAACAAGGTCATCAATCAAGGCACTTCTTGATCTTGCACCAGATACTGCAAGGGTTATAAGAGAAGGAAAGGAAGTCGTGGTTTCTCCAGAAGATGTCCTTAAGGGTGAAGTTGTTATTGTAAAGCCGGGAGAAAAGGTATCAGTGGATGGAACTGTACTTGAAGGAAACGCTTATATAAACCAGGCTGCAATAACAGGAGAATCACTTCCGATTTCAAAGGTAAAAGAGGATGAGGTGTTCTCAGGTACGATTCTTGAGTCAGGATACCTGAAAATAAGAGCTGACAAGGTAGGGGATGATACAACTTTTGCCAGAATACTTGAAATGGTTGAGGATGCACAGGACAAGAAGGCAAAGACACAGAAGTTCCTGGAAAAATTCTCAAGATACTATACTCCTGGAATAATTATACTGTCAACTGTACTGTACATTTTCACAAAAGACCTGGTTCTTTCCCTGACATTGCTTGTAATAGCATGCCCTGGAGCATTGGTAATATCAACTCCCGTTTCAATAGTTGCCGGAATTGGCAATGGTGCCAAGCACGGAGTACTTGTCAAGGGCGGAGAAATAATGGAAAAATTAGGGAAGATAAAGGTGCTGGCATTTGACAAGACTGGAACCCTGACAATCGGAAAACCAGTGGTGACAGAAGTCCTTGCACTAGGAATTGACAAGAATGAGCTTCTTAGAATTGCAGCTATTGGTGAAAGCTACTCAGAGCATCCACTGGGAAGAGCCATAATAAACCATGCTGACGAAATCCTCGGGGACTACAAAGGAGTTGTTGAAGAAGCAGAGATTCTTACGGGGCAAGGAATAAAAGCGAAGATTGAAGGCAAGGAGTATCTACTTGGAAACAGAAAGCTTTTTGTGGAAAACGGATATGATCTTGATCAATTTGAAAACACCCTACAAGATGAGGAAAATAAGGGCCAGACGGCAATTCTGGTAGGATTAGATAAAAATGTACTGGGTATCATTGCAATAGCGGATGTTATTAGGGAAGATGCTAAATTATTGATTCAAAACATCAAATCCCTTGGAATAAAAAAAGTTGTAATGCTCACAGGCGATAATGAAAGAGCTGCAAAGGCAATAGCAGAAGAACTTGGACTTGACGACTATTACGCTGAACTCTTACCTGAAGACAAGGTGAGAGTCCTGATGGAGCTTCAGGAAGAATATGGAGCTACGGGTATGGTCGGTGACGGTGTCAATGACGCGCCTGCACTAGCATCAGCTGATCTTGGAATAGCAATCGGTGGAGCAGGCAAAGATGTGGCAATGGAAACTGCAGATGTTGTATTAATGTCTAAAGAAATTAAAAAACTCTCTCATGCAATTGGACTAAGCAGAGCGACTGTAGCAAATATGAAACAGAATATCTACTTTGCACTAGGAGTCGCAGCATTGCTTCTAGCTGGTGTGCTTGTAAAAACTGTTAATCTGTCATTCGGTATGTTGGTCCACGAAATAAGTGTATTGCTGGTCATCATAAATGCAGTCAGACTGCTGGGTTATGGAGATAAGGGAAGAACGAGGAAAAAAGTTTTACAGACTGGAGAATAGAAATGAAATGTAACTGTCATGAAAGAGAAAACCAGAATTGTATAGAGCTTGTACCAATTTTCAGCAATCTAACAAAGGAAGAGATGTCTGAGATTGCAATGATCACAATGGAAAAGCACGTGGATAAAGGTGAGGCCATTTATCTTGCAGGAGACAGACATGACAGTCTTTATGTAATTCACCAGGGTAGAGTTAAAATCACTAGAACCAGCGAATCCGGAAAGGAACAGATTTTAAGGATTCTGGGACCGGGTGAGTTTATTGGAGAACTGACTCTTTTTTCCAAAGAGCTGACAAAGGATTCTGCAGTAGCCATGGAAAAAACAATTATGTGCAAGATAGACGGTCAGGATATAAAAGGATTGATAGCAAGGTTTCCTTCAATTTCTTTAAAAATACTGGAGGAAATTAGTCAGAGACTTGAAAAAGCAGAAACTCTTGTAGAGGATATAAGTCTTTCATCTGTGGAAAGAAGAATCGCAAAAAGCATAATGAATATGGAAAGAGATGGTCTTGTGAACCTAGAAATGACTAAGGGAGACTGGGCATCCCACTTGGGCATGAGTCAGGAATCCCTAAGCAGAAAACTAGGTCTGCTTCAGGAAATGGGAATTATAAAACTTGAAGGACACAGAAAGATCCACGTGCTGAACGGGGAAAAGCTTCTAGAAATAGAATAAAGCCCAAAGAGGGCTTTAAACTGTACTGTAGTTACTTTCCATAATATCCAAAAGGTTTAGATATCTTGCCTGAGTACCTGAATTTGTGGCTTCGTTTTCGACGTTGTCACAATCAGAGTCAATCTTTGACTTGACTTCGTCAGGGAGCATATTTTCAGCAAATTTGTAAAGTGCTGTATTCTCCTTTTCAATGTGTCTGTCAAGAAGGTCTGTGTAGGCAACTGCATTAGCGATAATATCCAGCCTTGCTCTGTCGTTGCCTTCCTTGAAAGCCTTGTAACCGGATTCGAGGTTTGCAATGAACAAGCGACCTTGATCGTGTTCAATATACATTCCAGTTATGGTACCTGATTTTGAAAGTTTCTCAATCTGGTTGTTCATTGCTTCAAAGAGGATATCCTCCTCCTTGCCGTGGTGAAGTTTGTCGGCATAGTTTCTTACAAACTCAATGATTTCAGGAAGATCTTCCAGATTATATTTACCTTCGGTCATTATTCTGTAAGACAATTCCCTGAGGACCTTGAGCATTCTTCGGATGTTTTGATGTTCTTTAACCATAATTTCAATTGATTTCAAAGTATCACCTCAATTAGTATTTCATTCCTGTAATGTTTACCCCAAATAAGTGGGAGTTAACATATATACAATATAAAAGGAGGGTTTTCAATGAGCTTTAAAATTACGGACAAGGTACAATGGGTAGGGAAAATAGACTGGGAATTAAGAAGATTCCATGGTGACGAATACTCCACCAATAAGGGATCATCATATAATTCTTATCTTGTTAGAGATGAAAAGACTGTTTTGATAGACACAATATGGGCACCTTATGCACAAGAGTTTGTAGACAATCTAAAAAAAGAAATTGACCTTAATGAGATTGACTACATAATTGCCCAACACGGGGAAGTTGATCACAGTGGAGCACTGCCTTTGTTGTTAAAGGAAATACCCGATACACCAGTGTATTGTACAAAGAACGGAAAAAGAATTTTGCAAGGTCATTATCACGAGGATTGGAATTTCGTAGAGGTAAAAACTGGAGATACACTCTCAATTGGTGAATCAACATTGACCTTTGTTGAAGCAAGAATGTTGCACTGGCCTGACAGCATGATGACATATATGAGTGGCGAAAACATTCTTTTCAGTAATGACGCATTCGGTCAGCATTATGCATCAGAGTTTTTCTATAATGATAAAATAGACCAATGTGAACTGTGGGAAGAAGCTATCAAATACTATGCTAATATTCTTACTCCATTCAGTAAACTGGTTACAATGAAAATAAATGAGATTCTTGGATTTGAACTTCCACTAAGTATGATCGCCACTTCACATGGTATTATATGGAGGGACAATCCTGCGCAGATAGTTGAGAAATATCTGGAGTGGGCGGATGATTATCAGGAAAATCAGATTTCAATAATTTACGATTCAATGTGGCACGGCACAAGAAGAATGGCTGAAGGAATAATGGAAGGGATAAGAAAAACCGATCCTGAAGTAACCGTAAAGCTTTTCAATGCAGCCATAACTGACAAGAATGACATTATTACAGAAATATTCAAGTCCAAAGGCATATTGCTTGGATCCTCAACTGTGAACAAGAGCATACAGCATGCTGTTGGTGGATTGATGGAAATGGTCAAGGGCCTTGGATTTCAGAATAAGAAAGCTGCGGCTTTTGGATCATATGGCTGGAGTGGTGAATCAATTGAAATACTTGAAGGGAAATTAAAAGAAGCTAACTTTGAGATTGTACAGGAGGGAATCAAGTCCTTGTGGAATCCAGACGATGAGGCAATGGATGAATGTAAAGACTTTGGAAAGAGATTTGCAGAGAGTTTCAAAAAATAAACTTTGCGGGGGAAACCCCGCTTATTTTTTTGCCCGTGTAAAAGAGAATATTCAGGGTAACATTAGTCATATAGATGATAACCTAGTATCGGAAATTTTGGAAATCAGAAAGCAGGGAAAAATATGAAGATTGTTATTGCACATTGTGGCCTTGGAGAGGTAATGACACCTGAAAATACGGTCACACATATCGAAAAGGGAATAAAATCATCAATACCTATGTCTAAAATAAGCGGATACCCTTTACTTAACGGAGATAGCCCCCTTGGACAGGTTAGTGCTTTTGGGGGAGAGATTGTAACAGCTGAGACAACAGACCCTCTTTACAGAAAAATAACTGCAAAGTATGGAATTCTTGGAGACAACCAGGTTGTAATAGATCTTAAGGAAGCATCAGGTCTCAAAAGGCTGCAGGAGGATGAGCGGAATCCATTGCTTACGACAACGTATGGAACGGGACTTTTGATAAAAGATGCTTTGGACAGAGGTTTAAGAGACTTCTATATTTTTACCCATGGATCTGCCACAAATGATGGTGGAGTTGGTCTTTTGTCTGCTCTTGGATATAGATTCCTGGATAGAGAGGGGGATTCAATTACACTTAATGGAAGCGGGCTTTATGCAATCAGAGAAATTGATACTACTGGAATAGATGAGAGAATTAAGGAGTCCAGGTTTACTCTTGTTACGGATTACACAGATCTTTATTCAGGAGTCAGGGGAATTGCATATGGATATGGTCCATTAAAAGGTGCAAGCCCGTTAATGATTCAGTCTCTTGATAGAGGCTTAAGAAACTATGCCATGGAAGTGGAAAAAGCAACAGGAGTTGATGTTGATAGAATCAAAGGAACTGGAGCAGGTGGAGGAACTGGTGCAGGTATAGTTGCTTTTCTAAAGGCAGAAATTGTATATTTTATTGAGTCTTTCGTTAGGATGACTGGCGTATATGAAGAAATTAAGGACGCAGATTTTGTGATAGTTGGATCGAAGGAAGTCAGAAATCCTAGGAAAATGCACAGAGGAATGATGGCAACCGTTGAAATGGCACAGAAAAATCATATACCTGTGATTGGTGTGTTCGGAAGTCTGTCCAATGGTTATGAGGAATTATATTCCAATGGATTCAGGGGTATTTATGCTCTGTTTAATCATCCTTACGGTGATGGTGCAGCGTGGGATAAGCCGGAAGAGGTCACAGAACGGATGATTGCAGCCTTGGCGCACCTTTTTGCATCAGAGGAAGAATCATGATGACGGATGGAAAAAGGTATAATAACCTTAGTGGGTATTTAAGGCAGGTCTTTGGCGGGAAAGTCGCAAAGCTTTCAATCGATGGAGGCTTTAGTTGCCCAAATCGTGATGGACACAAAGGTGACAGAGGATGCATATTTTGTGGAGAAAGAGGAGCGGGTGAATTCGCTTCAAGAGCGGGTACCTTGGAGAAACAGCTGAATGAACAGATTGATTTATTAAGCCAAAAGTGGAAAACTGATAAATATATTGCCTATTTTCAGTCCTTTACAAATACCTACGCTCCTGTAGATAAGCTCAAGGAAATCTTTGAGCCATTACTAAAGCATCCTGGAGTAGTTGGGATAGCAATAGCAACAAGGCCGGACTGCCTGCCTGATGATGTATTGGAGTATCTTGCTGATCTAAACAGGAGGACATATCTTTGGGTTGAATTGGGTCTGCAGACAATACATGAAGACACTGCAAAACTTATCAGACGTGGATATCCATTAAAAACTTACGAAGAGGCAATAGAAGCCTTAAGGAATAGAAATATCAAAACTGTAACACACTTGATAATAGGGCTTCCCAATGAAACTAGAGAACAGATTCTACAATCGGCAATATATGTTGCAAAGACCGGAACATGGGGAATTAAATTACATTCAATGTACATACAAAAGGACACTGATTTGTACGAGATGTACCTGAGAGAACCCTTTCCGTTAATGACAAGAGAGGAGTATGTAGAACTTGTGACTGAAATTGTGGCAATATTACCTGAGGAAATGGTAGTTCACAGGATAACAGGTGATGGTGATAGAACCCTTTTACATGAGCCACAGTGGAGCAGGGATAAACTAAAAGTCATTGCTTCCATTGACAAACGACTAAAGGAACTCCATATTAGACAGGGTTCAGGAATTGGATTGTAATTGAATTGTAAAGACTTCTCAAAGGAGAGGTCTGTTTTTTTGGGTATAAATAACGTAGAAGCATGTTAAATGAAAGAGAGGTGCAGATATGACAAACAAGAAATTGGTATTGATCTTGATGTCTCTGATATTGGTAATTGCCTTGGCAGCCTGTGGCAATAACGAAGAAGAAGCGCAGGAGCCTGTAGTGGAGCCACCGGTGCAGGAAGAACCTGTTGAGGAGGCAGAAGAGGACGAGAAGGTAGTAATAATGGAAGAGTTTAGAGTGATAGTGGAAGATGAGCAAGCTTCAGCTACTATTATTAAGGACTTTATTGAAGAAAATCTTCCAGTACTTGGTGAGCTTGAGGGAAACTATATGCTGGAAAATCTTGAAGATGCACTTAAGAGAGAAATCAGGGATGTAAATAGAGACTTGATGGAGTTTGATACAGAAGATGAGCTTTTAGAGTTGATGGGTGATAGTGTTGAACTAGATCCTGAAATGATTGAAGAAATTGAAAGTGACGAGCTAAGAGAAACAGTTCAGAGCGCATATGACAGTCACTACAAACTGATAAGCAAAGAAGGACAGATCGAAGCTGTAATAGATTACTCAAGTTTAAAATCATACGAATCCAAAGTGACTGAAGAGTGGAAAGAATATATTGAAATTATGGCAATCGAGTCCGACGACCCTGCTTTTAATGACGGCGCTTTAACGATTACATTTGATCAGCTGGCTGAAAGGATCTTAAGGATTGAGAATTACCTTAATAGATATATCTCCGGTCCAAGACAAGAAGAACTTCTGGAATTGTATGAAAATCAGCTGACAGCATATTACAAAGGACTACCAAATACTCCAATAGCTTCATATGACAGTGGAGTGGTAATGGAAAATGTCTATAAATCCTATGAAAACACTGCAGCAAATGAAGGTTATGTAACATCCAGTATGATACATGAGTACAGGGTTGCAATCAGGGATAATGATATGATAGTTGATGATTCAATACTCACACTCGCGGATCAGTATATTGAAGAGTCGGTGAGTGTATTGAGGGAATTCAAGTAAATCATAGCTAAAGAAGGGGCCGCAAGGCCCTTTCTATATGAGTTAAGGAAAATAATTTAGGGTATATATATTGAAGCTATGAGAGGAGAGATGTGTATGAGTGAATTTATCGATAATAGAGGCAAAAAGCCCTATGATAAAGATAAACTGGAGAAATTAAAGGAAGTTATCAAGGAGCTACACGAAGGAAAGACAGTGGATGAAGTAAAAACAAAGTTTGCAGATGTACTTAAGGGTACTTCTCCTCTGGATATATCAAGGATGGAAGTTGAGTTAGTAAAGGACGGGCTACCAATTGAGGAGATACAGAATCTGTGTGATGTGCATGCAGAGGTTTTCAAGGGCTCAATCGAGGAGATTCATCATCCAGATGAGGTTCCTGGGCATCCGGTATACACACTCCGCAAGGAAAATATTGCATTGACAGAACTTATGGAAGAAACCATACCCCATGATCTTGAAAAATTTATGGCAGATGACTCGGATGACAACAGGTTTAAGCTGGTAGAGGATATAAATCTGCTTTGGGATATCGACAAGCATTACAGTAGAAAGGAAAACCTAATCTTCCCATACCTTGAGAAGGCTGGAATAACAGCACCACCACAAGTAATGTGGGGTGTTGATGATGAAGTAAGGGAAAAGATAAAAGCTGCAAAGAAGGAATTGGTCCATTACTCAGGGAACAGGGAACTTGTTAAAGAGAAAATTCTGGCTGCAACTGAAAAGGCAGTGGATATGATATTCAAGGAGGATAGTATTCTATTCCCAATGGCTCTTGATACGCTGACAGAGGATGAGTGGATAAAAGTGTATGAGGGTGCAGCTGAAATCGGTTACGCATTGATGCCGCCTCAGACGGAATGGGAACTGCAGAGGATAGATGTTGTGAAGAATGAGGAGGACAAGGGCATAACAGAAAGTGGATTTATTAAGTTTGAGACTGGAATACTATCATCCAAGGAACTTGAACTTATGCTTAACCATATACCAGGAGACTTTACATTTGTGGACAAGGACAACATTGTAAAATACTTTTCCCAGGGCAAGGAAAGAATATTTGCCAGAACAAAGGCGATAATCGGACGTACGGTAGAAAACTGTCATCCACCCAAAAGTGCCCATATTGTAGAAGCGATTGTAAATGACTTCAAGGCAGGCAGGAAGGACTCAGAAAGCTTTTGGATTCAGATGGGAGAGAAATTCGTTTATATACAGTATTTTGCAGTTAGAGATAAAGATGGTAAGTTTATGGGAACTCTTGAACATACAATGGATATTGCTCATCTAAGAGCTCTTGATGGAGAGAAGAGACTTATGTCCGAATAGTAGTTTTAATGGCTATACGAAATGACTTAGTAATGGAGGTAGATACCATGAATAAAGTATTGGTAATGTTGGCAGAGGGATTTGAAGAGGTAGAAGCCCTTACGATTGTAGACTACCTTAGAAGAACCGGGATTGAAGTAAATATGGTCTCTACAGAGGATGAACTACAGGTCGAAGGGTCACATGGAATAAGGGTAGTATGTGACATCATGATATCGGATATAAAGAATCCATTGGATTACAGGGGAATCTTTATCCCTGGAGGATTACCTGGTGCAACAAATTTAAGGGATGACGATAGGGTAATTAATCTTGTCAAGGTTCTCGCTGAGGCAGGTAAGATGATTGCTTCAATATGCGCCGGACCAATTGTTCTTTCCAAAGCCGGTGTAATAGATGGCAAGAAAGTGACCAGCTACCCTGGTTATATAAGAGATATGGTGGGGTCAATCTATAAGGAGGATCTGATTGTCAGGGACGGCAATATCATAACTTCCAGAGGACCGGCTACGGCAGTTTATCTCGCAATGGAGATGATTAGATATCTTCAGGGAGATGAAAAGCTCCGGGAACTCAGGAAAGCCATCCTATTGGATATGGTCCATTAAGAGAGACGAGACTAACGTCTCTTTTCTTTTTAAGAAATTAGCATTAAATCAGTGTAAATGGGATTTGTATCCAAATTGTAATACTATGGAAAGTATAAATAATTGTAAATATACCTCAATTATAGTATTATATAATGTAGCATAAAAACAAATGAGGTGTATTATGAAAAAACAATTTATAGTGGCGTTTATGGCCTCCTTACTCATATTCGGTGCTGTTTATGGCATTCTGGCAAACACTGTATTCAAAAATGATACAGTAGTAGCTGAAGATCCCGAAATTATAGAGGATCCAAATGAGGATAAGGAACCTGCTGAGGAAGAAAAGAATGATATATTATTCCTGCTAATGGGTGTTGATGCGCAGGATATAGACGAGTCAGAGGGAACCAGAACAGATACAATGATGCTGACAAGCATCGATCTTGATACAGGAAAAATCAACATCATGTCAATACCAAGAGATACGAGGACCACAGTGCAGGGTAGACAAGACAAGATAAATGCAGCCCATGCATACGGGGGACCTGTGTATGCAGTGAAAGTAGTGGGAGATCTTTTGGATATAGATTTGGAGTATTTTGTAAAGGTAGACTATCAGATTGTCCAGGATGTAGTAAATTCAATAGGAGGAGTAACTGTTGAAGTTCCTTTCAATATGAAATACAGGGATCCGACTGCGAAACCACCGCTTAATATCAATATTCAAAAGGGTGTGCAAACACTTGATGGTAAAAATGCTCACGACTTTTTAAGATTCAGACACAACAATGATCTTACTGTGGGGTATGCTGATGGTGATGTAGGAAGGACGAAAGCACAGCAGTATTTTATGAAGGAACTGGTAAAGCAGACAATGAAGCCTAGAAATCTACTAAAGCTTCCAATGCTTATAGAGACGTATTTTGATAATGTTGAGACAAATATTCCAATTGGTGTTATGCTCAAGGGAGCCTTAGCGGCAAACAAGATAGATGTGGATTTAATGGAGACCGCCACTCTGCCAGGAGAAGGCAGTTATATTGGTGGAATAAGCTTTTATATTCATGATGGCGCAGCAACTGATGAAGTTGTCAGGACTATGTTCGGAAATTACTTAGTGGAATAAATTTTTGCCACAAGAATAATTAAAAGAGGTGTAATTATGCGAAGGGTAAGAAAAAAAGAACATATTGAAAACTATCTGAAGACTTCCTACAGAGGAGACACTTTACTGGGGGATGTGTTTATATCTCACAATTCATTGCCTGATTTAAATTTTGATGAAATTGATACAAGCACAGAGTTTCTGGGCAAGAAAATAAACAATCCAATTATGATAAATGCAATGACAGGTGGATCTGAATTCTCGCAGGAAATAAACAAGGATCTTGCAACACTTGCTAAAGAACTTGGAATACCAATGGCGGTGGGATCAGAGACAATTGCTCTTGAAGATCCTGAAAGCGAGGAGTCATTTAGAGTAGTAAGAGAAATAGTTGGACCTGAAGGGATTGTTATCGCAAACCTTAGTGGTTTAGCCTCACTTGAAGAAGCAAAAAAGGCGATTAAAATAGTTGATGGAGACGCTCTTCAAATTCACCTTAACATGGCTCAGGAGCTGGTCATGGAGGAAGGCGACAGAGACTTCAAAGGCGTTTTGAAAAACATTGAAATGATTGCAAAAGGCATAGACAAGCCTCTGATTATCAAGGAAGTAGGATTTGGAGTATCATACGAAGTTGGCAAGAAGCTCTATGATGCTGGTGTAAGATACCTGGATGTTTCAGGATATGGCGGTACAAACTTTATTGAGATAGAAAATCTTAGAAGCCATGAAGTGGACTTTTCAGAGTTATATTCCTGGGGAATCCCAACAGCTGCATCACTTGTGCAGTGCAGAAAGCTTCCAGGTGATATGAAACTTATAGCTTCAGGAGGACTCAGAAACTCCATGGATATTGTAAAGTCACTTGTACTTGGTGCAGATATTGCTGCAATAAGTGGTGAGCTACTTGCTTACCTGGTACATGGTGGATATGCAAATGCAAAAGATTACCTTGAAAGTAATCTTTACAAGATGCGGGTGTTGATGATGCTCCTTGGAAAAGAAAATATTGAGGAGCTTAAGAAAACTGAGTATAAACTAACAGGGAAACTCAAGGAAATAATCTAGATGAAAAAGGGTTCCGTTGTGGGCCCTTTTTTCGTAAAAAAAGGTGGGAGCCAAATGAAACATAAAATTTTGGATAGACTACATGAAGAGGAGGATTTTTTATCTGGTGAGAAGCTTTCAGAAGAGTTCGGCCTTAGCAGAACTGCCATATGGAAGTATATGAAATCTTTGAAAGAGGATGGATATCAGATAGAAGCCGTAACTAGAAAAGGATATAGGCTTGTCTCATCCCCTGATATTGTAAATTACGATGAGATTAAGGAGATTCTTCATACGCAGATAGTCGGTAAAAATGTAATATACTACAGCTCGCTGGAATCTACCAACAAGACAGCCAAGGAATTAGCAGCTGCAAACAAAGAGGGTACGGTGGTTGTTGCAGAAGAGCAAACCAAGGGAAGAGGACGTCTTGGAAGAGAATGGATATCCCCAAATAGGAAAGGACTATATTTCTCTGTTATACTTAAACCAGATACGGATCCCACGAAGGTAGCAAAGTTGACACTTTTAGGTGCAGCAGCAGTGAATATGGGTTTTTCAGATATTGGCATTGAATCTGAAATAAAATGGCCGAATGACATAATAATAGACGGCAAGAAAGTGGCAGGAATACTTACTGAGATGAACTGTGAGCTTGGGACTATCAATCACGTTATTCTTGGAATTGGAATTAATGTAAATCAGTCAAAGGAAGAAATACCTTATGAACTGAGGGACAGAGCTACATCACTTTTAATTGTAAAAGGCAAGGCAGTTGACAGAAAAGAGCTGTTTGCAGCAGTTCTGAACAGATTGGATCAGTTCTACATTGAATTTGATGAGGAGGAGAACGTTGATAATATCCTCGAAATATGCCGTGATAGATCAGCAGTAATTGGAAAAGATGTAATTGTCATTCAAGGAAGTGTTTCAAGAAAAGGGCATGCTGTTGGAATCAATCACGATGGTGAACTTCAGGTTAGGTTTGATACAGGTCTCGAAACTGTCTATTCAGGAGAAGTTTCAATACGAAGAGAAGATGAATATATTTAGCATACTGGAAAAATCCAGTATGCTTTTTTTTACAGAACTTTGCTGAGCCGTTTGCCCAGATAAACAGCTATGACAAGCTTTAATAAGTCTCCAGGGAGGAAGAGAATCAATCCCATATTCAGAATTGCAAAAAGGGAAAAACCGCTATCCATAACATAGTTAAGAATAAAAGCCATATAAGGTATACCGATAACATACATTGAGAGTGTTGCAACTGTACCTGCTATAAAAAGACCTGGTAATGTACGATTATTTCTTGAAAGTACAGATGCTAGAATACTTGCAATAACGAAACCTATTAGAAAACCAAAACTTGGCTTTAGAACAGACTGAATACCACCGGTAAATCCTGAGAATATTGGCAATCCAACAAGACCGATGCCAATATATACAATCTGTGAAAGAGCTGCAGATTTAGGCTTCAAAAGGAATCCAGCAAGTAGTACAAATAGGGTCTGCAAGGTAACGGGTACAGGACCTAAGGGTATGGATACAAAGGCTCCTATAGCTGTAAGTGCTGAAAAAAGTGATACTAAGGTGAGTTCGCGCGATGTAATTTTCATATGGCCTCCTATTGTCAACCTAATTATATAAATATAAGTTTACAATTAAATTAAAGAAAATGCAAGAAAAATCTTGACAGAAAATAAAGCCGCGTCTATACTGTATATATACGATATAAACAGTATAGACGGTGGAGGTTAATTATGAGAATATTGATATCAAACAGCTCCGACGAACCAATATATACTCAGATATTCAATCAGATAAAAGCACAGATTATTAGAGGAGAATTAGATGCAGGAGAACTATTGCCATCCATAAGAGGTCTGGCCAAAGATTTGCAGATTTCGGTTATTACAACAAAAAGAGCATATGAAGAACTTGAACGAGAGGGCTTTGTGGAAACCATCCCTGGAAAAGGAAGCTATATTGCACCTCAGAACAAAGAATTAATAAGAGAGCAGAGGCTAAGGATAATTGAGGACTCTTTGATGAACGTGGTTAGAGAGGGTAAGCTTATGGGATTGGATTATGAAGAGATTGAAGAGATGTTAAGAATTATGTATGAGGAGGAATAAACATGCTGGAAGTAAGAAATCTATCCAAGAAATTTAAAGAAGGATTCCATCTTGAAGATGTGTCCTTTACCTTGAAACCTGGATATATTATGGGATTTATCGGTCCAAATGGCTCAGGTAAGACGACTACGATAAATCTAATTATGAATCTTATGAAACGGGATGAAGGTTCAGTAAAGATTTTCGGAAAAGACATCAGTCAACATGAAAGAGAAATAAAGGACAGAATAGGTTTTGTATATGATGAAGCACATTTTTACGATGATCTTACATTGGAACAGATGAAAAGGATAATTGCTCCGTTTTATTCAAGATGGGATGAGAAGATCTACAGAGACTATATTGAGAAATTTGAATTGAATGAAAAAATGCGAATCAAGAAGCTTTCAAAGGGAATGAAGATGAAGTATTCATTAGCTCTGGCACTTAGTCATGATGCAGATTTAATAATAATGGATGAACCAACTTCAGGGCTTGATCCAATATTCAGAAAAGAAATACTGGATATTCTGTACGACATAATACAAGATGAAAATAAGTCCATTTTCTTCTCAACCCATATAACAACAGATCTGGAACAGATAGCAGATTACATTACATTTATAAACAAAGGTAAGCTTGTATTCTCAAAAGCCAAGGATGAGATTATGGATGAATTTAAAATAGTCAAAGGGGATTCAATAAATCTGACTCCTGAAATCAGGAGCAGCTTTATAGAAATACGTGAAACTGGCTATGGTTTTGAAGGACTTACAAGAAAAGCAGCTGGAGTAAAAGAAATGCTGGGAGAGAATTCACTGGTAGAGAATGCATCCCTGCAGGATATTATGTACTATATGAGAATGGAGGGTTAGTGATGGGACCACTCATTATGAAGGATATTAGACTTATTACATCAAACAGGGCTACTCAGATATTTCTGCTTCTATATATTCCATTCCTACTTATAATTGCTGGTCTTGATTTCAGGGCGGAGTATATGTACATGGTGGTACTTGTTTCTGGAGCATATATGATAACAGTGCTTAGCTTTTCATATGAAATAGGCAGAGGGACTAATCAACTGTTGATGTCTCTTCCAGTAAGAAAGATGGATATTGTTACTGCCAAGTACCTGTTTGTATTTGCAGCGTTTATAATGTCTGGAATTTATTCAGGAATCTATATAGGATTGATCAGGAATTTTTTCTACAATGAGCTTATAGTATTTGATATTGCGATGCTCAAGAATGCATTGATACTGACTTTGTTTTTTACCAGTATAGTACTTCCATTATTTTTCGGATTGTCACACAAGATGGTAAATTTTCTGAATGTATTTGTATTCGTAACATTGTTTCAGATGTTTGGCATGGGAGTGGATACCCTGGCAAAGATTTTTAGCTCATTTATATTTGAAGCTGGCGGTGGTGCCTGGGGAATAATGCTTGGAACGGCGCTTTTATGGATATCAAGACAACTTTCACTGGCATTGTTTCAGCGAAGGTATTAGGAGATGATTATATGATTTCATTATTGAAAAGGGATATTATCCTATCAAGGAAGCCGATTATTTTTATTGGATTACTGGTTATAATATGGAGTATTATTGCTTCTTTTACTCAGGACAAGTTGCTGGGACAATTAATTTTTGGTTATCTGTTGTTTTTTCAGAGTTATTATCTTGTAATTGTGCTAAGCCAACAGGATGAAAGGGTAAAGTCTGACTTGATTATTAATAGTCTCCCCATTGATAGAAAGCTTGTTGTTTTGGAGAAGTACGTATTTTTGGTACTACAACCTATTTCCATAGCAATATTTATGATTCTGACAACAAGGGGCATACATGCACTACAGGTCTCAGGATTTCAGGAAGGACAGAACTTTACTCTTTTCGGAGCTATAGTGGCAATAGCACTAACCTGGTTTGTATTATCAATTTACATACCAATTAATTATCTTAGTATAGGAAAATCAAAGGCTTTTAATCAGCTGTCACTTATGATTCTGATTGTTTTACCAAGCTTTTTTACAAGATTGATTAAGATTAATGGTGTGCCAGAGTTGCCCCCCACTTTGATGAATATTTCACCTGGAATCGTTATTTCAGGATTGCTTGGATTCGCTTTGATAATATACTTTATCTCCTATCTAATATCAAAAAAAATATATAGTCGAAAGGATTTCTATTAATTGGAGATCTTTTTTTCCTTTATACAAGGGAAGCGGTAGTCTTTAAGTTAATAAAGTGGTAAAATTAAGGGAAGAAATTCGAAGTTCATTACTAAGATCAGTATGCAGGGTGAGTTGCATTTGAGGTTGAAAAGTAAAACTCAATTATACTAATTCAATTCTTGGGTATAGATTAAGAAACACAGGGAAAGGAGTAGGCCATGAGGAAAGAATACATAGAGTATATGAAGGACTTACCTATAAATATATACCTGGCTTCTATTGATCAGTATCCTCTTCACTGGCAAGATGCAATTGAGGTTATTTTTGTACTTGAGGGGTCAGTAAGAATTGGGATTGAAAGTGAAACCTATATTCTCGATAAAAGAGAACTGGAAATAATCAATCCAAATGAGGTATACAGAATGGAAGGTATCGGTGAGAACCTGGTTCTTATTCTTCAAATTGACCCTGCCTTTTTTGAGAAGTACTACGAAGATGCAAGGGATACATTCTATTATACCAATTCATCAGATGATAATGCACAGGAAGAAGAAAAGTATTATCAGCTGAGGACATTTATTTCAGTTCTTGTTTATGAGGCCATTTCAAAGCTTGATGACTATGAAGACCAGATTGAAGATAATCTGCTGTCATTGATGTATCATCTCTTGAACAATTTCCATTATCTGTTTTATGATGAGGAAACTCTTAAAGAGGATGAGATTCAACTGGAAAGATATCATAGAATAATGAAGTATTTAAGCAATAATTACATGGAGAAGGTAAGTCTTCAGGATATTGCAAAGCAGGAATTCCTAAGCTCCCAATATCTTTCATACAAGATCAAGGAAGTATTTGGCCATGGTTTTAATGAATACCTTAATCAGATAAGAGTTGAAGAATCGACAAAGCTGCTTATTAATACTGACAAATCCATAAGTGAGATTTCTGAAGAAGTCGGATTTTCTCATCCAAGGTATTACAACAAACACTTTAAGATCCACTACAACTGCACTCCCGTCCAATACAGAAAAAACAACAAGGTTTCAGAAAAGCAGTTGGAAAAAATGAGAAAAATAAATTACTTAAGCCTTAAGGAGGCACTTCCATATCTGGAAGGATACTTGACTGATTATGAAAGGTTTAACTTTGACAACAGGATTTTTAAGCTTGATTTAGACTTGAAAAAGGAGTCGATCGAAGATGTTTTAAAACCGGTTGTAGTTGATCTTGGAGATATATCCCTTCTTCTTGAAGAAGAAAATAGGAAAGTTCTTCGAGAGATACAAAGTGAGATTGGTTTTAAATACTGTATTGTAAACAATCTTTTCTCCAACAATATGGATATATACAGAGGAAAAAATAAAATGTTCATCAATTGGACGAGGGTTGAAAACATTCTGGAGTTTCTTGAAGACTTGAACTTATTTCCAATAATCTCAACAAGAAATGTTGAAAAGTACATTATTGAGGACTTTAAAAAGACATTTACACGTATATATGACAATTTGGACAAGTGGCTGGATAAGAACCCGGAAGAGTTAGACCCGGTTTTTCCATTGGAAGAAATAAATCAGAACCACGATACACTTTTTATGGCACCTTATATTCTACATAGCTACACTGTAGATAACAGAAGAATGGTTTTTCAGATGATGGATGAAATTACAAAGGACACTGTTCTTGATAATGAGACATTCTTTGGAGGTAGTGGGTTATTTACCGCAAACTACTTGAACAAACCATCATTCTATTCCTTCAAATTTCTATCCCTTCTAGGTGATGAAGTACTCGATAAGGGAGAGGGATATTTAGTCTGCAGATCGGAGAAAGGCTACCAGATACTACTTTACAATCCTTCCAAGGTAACACAGGAGGATATCTACAGTCACAGCCTGCCAACAAAATTGAAGGAAAAGAAGATATCAATAAATCTGTATAACATGGACGGAGATTTTCAGATTAGCAAATACGACCTAAATAGAAGCTACGGGTCGGTATATGACAAGTGGGTATTTCTTGGAAAGCCTGAAAGGCTTTCAGGTGAGCAATGGACGCTTCTTGACAATTATGTTCACCCTAATGTCAGCTTCTACTACGGTAAAAAAGCTACTGTTTTCAACATATTAGCTACTGTTAAACCCAATGGTTGTATACTCTATACGCTTAACTATGGACAAAACAAGTAAAAAAAATGTACTATCTTAAGGTTTGTCGAAAAATCAATATTTCCAATTTGCCCATAATAATCCCGAATAGTCCCAAAGCCAGTGGATAGCTTAATTCCTCCAGGATGATAGAATAGACATATCAACTGGAGGTTTTATTATGAGCAACAAAGATTTTGGAGTGGAAAAAATCAGTAAACTGCTGTTTAAGTTTTCGATTCCAGTAATATTATCCATGCTAGTCAGTGAATTGTATAGTATGGTGGATACATTCTTCGTAGGAAGAGAAGTCGGTGGAGACGGAATCGGAGCACTTATCGTGGTTTTCCCTCTACAGAGAATATTAATGGCAATTAGTATAATGATAGCAGTAGGAACAGCTACAGCTTTTTCAAGACATAACGGAAACAACAATATAGGTAAAGCAAGACAGGTTCTTCAAACAGGGTTCTCTCTTGTATTCACAATTATGATTCCTATAGCAATCGGAATATTCCTTTTCAGACATCAAATTGTCGGAATAATGGGAGCAGGAGCAAATATAAGTTCAATGGCTGCTACATATCTTGGAATTATAATTATTGGTATGACTTTTTTAAGTATGACTATTTTTATATCGCACAATATGATAGCTCTTGGAAATCCAAGGATATCGATTATCAGTACCAGCATAGGAGCAGTAATAAATATAATACTTGACTTTATTCTTGTACAGGGTATGGGAATGGGTGTGCAGGGAGCAGCAATTGCTACAACGTTCTCTCAAATTGCAGGATTTGGTTACGCATTCTATCACTACACAGCTATGAGAAACAAATACAATATACCATTGAAATATAGAATGGACTTTAAACTAATAGCGCCAATTTTGTTGGTTGGAGTATCAGCATTTGTTATTGAAGCTGAAGATGGTATCCTTATGGGAGTTTTAAGCAATCTACTATCTAGTACAGCAGGCGACCAGGGGATAATAGTCCTTGGTGTTGTGTCCAAATTATATATGTTCCTATTCGTAACCATCTTTGGAATGGCATCAGCAATGCAACCAATAGCGGCATACAATGTAGGAGCAAGAAATTACGTAAGACTAAGAGCCCTGATGAGAAAAACGATAGTTTATGCTGCTCTTGCCACCTCGGGAATATGGGCGGTTGGAATGATATTTGCATCTCAACTTATAGGACTTTTTATTGATGATCCAGCTATAATTGTTGAAGCTACAAAGGCTTTTAGGATTATGATTGCAATATTTCCAGTTATAAGTGTATACTATGTTTCAATCTTTTACTTCCAGGCAAGTGGAAGAGCAAAGACTTCGATTTTAGTATCGGTATTGCGACAATTGGTGATAATGCTGCCGGTGTCAATTATTCTAGTAAAGGGATTTAATATGGGAGCGATGGGCGTATGGCTGTCTTACCCAATATCAGATTTTCTTGCCAGCATAGCATCATTTATGCTTATCCGAAACGAAGGAATTGAATTAAACACAGCAATTGCAGCACAGATAAGTGCCAAGACTGCAAAAGAAGCTGCAGCACTTTGATTAAACCTAATAATTGGGTATAAATAGGTAGAATTGATCTACCTATTTTTTTCATGCTTAATTAAGGGGAATGAAATAATAGGTTTGAAGATAAAAAGTATTGCAAATAAATTCCTGGAGGGGTAGAGATGGGTAGAGAAATTAAGAATATTGGAAAGACAGTTAATCTTCCCCCTGGGACGCTTATGTATACTGGAGAAGGGACAGGAGAACAGATTCTTGTCCTGACACATTACACTGAAGAGACTATTGACAGCAAAGTATTAGGAACAGTTGAGGAATTCTCGATAGATGATGATGGTAGAACAGTATGGCTGGATGTAATTGGACTAAGCAACCCAGATACCGTTAAGGATATAAGTGAACTTCTCCATATTCATCCTCTGATACAGGAGGATATTTTGAACATATCTCAAAGCTCCAAAGTAGAGGAATATGACAAGTACTTATTTACAGTTACAAAAAACCTGTTTTTCAGAGAGGATGGAACCCTTGATACAGAGCAAATTTCCATAATTTTGGTGGGGAATATTGTGGTAACTTTTCAGGAATATGATACTGACAGCTTTAAACATATACACGAAAGACTAAAGGAGTCAAAATCCTTAAGAAAACATGGGTCTCTTGAATTGTATTATAGTTTGATTGATGCTGTAGTGGATAATTATTTTCTTGTGCTTGAAGGAATAGGAAATGAGATTGATTCTGTGGAGGATCGATTACTTGAAAACCCACATAAAGAAATACTTGGAAGCATATATTTTTTGAAGAAGGAATTAGTTTACATAAGGAATATACTGTGGCCAACAAGAAATCTAACAAGCTCCCTTGCGAGAGGTGAATTTTCAATGCTGGATGATAGGATAAACTTGTATTTCAGAGATATCTATGATCATGTTATCCAAATGATAGACATTGTTGAAACCTATAGGGATATATGTTCAGGGATGCTTGATACATACATTTCAAGTGTAGGTTCCAAGACAAATGAGGTTATGAAGATACTGACAATATTTTCAACGATATTTATACCTCTTACATTTCTTTCCAGTGTCTATGGGATGAACTTTAAATATTTCCCTGAGATTGGTTGGAAGTATGGATACCTCCTATTTTGGGTGATATCGGGACTTATAACTGTTTTTATGTTAAGATTCTTAAGGAAAAAGGGCTGGCTGTAAAGCTCTTTTTTTATATTGAAAAGATTATCCAGAGAGTATTGAATTCAACCTTTAAAAGTGTTACTATAATAGTAGATACGATAATAATTATAATGGCTAGTGTAACGATACAATTATAGTAAATGAGGTGTAGAGATGTCGAAAACAAATAGTATTGTAACTTATGGCGTTTTTATGGCAATAACAGTTGTGATGACCATGATTATTCAAATTCCAGCTCCAGCAAGTGTTGGGTATCTAAACCTTGGAGATATGGTAATATTCATGGCAGCCTTTATGTTCGGCAAGAAAGGTGGATTCCTTGTAGGTGGGATCGGATCAGCTATGGCGGATGTTCTTTTGGGTTGGGGAGTATATGCTCCAATAACCTTTGTTGCAAAAGGGATGGAAGGATTTGTTGCAGGAATGTTATTTGATACCTCCTGGGGAAGAAAAATGCCGCTTCTTGCAGCTGGAATAGGTGGAGTAGTAATGGCTCTAGGCTATTATCTGGCAGAGATATTTATGTATGGAGCAAAGGCTGCATTAGTGAATTTCCCAGCCAATATAATGCAAGGACTATTCGGAGCAGTAGCAGCAAGTATATTGTATATGGTTCTTAAAGATAAGATAAGAGTAAAGAGATAACAGGTGAGAGCCTGTTATTTTTATTTAAATAACACATTTTCATCACAGAATCAAGTCAACTTAGCTAAGAGTTCAATACATTCCAAATAAATGTAAATATTTAAAGGAAATCAGAAAATTATGTCGAATATATATATAAGGAGGTATGGATATGGTAATTCTTGTATGCTATGATGTATCGATAAAAATTGAGAATGGTCAGAGAAGATTAAACAGAGTAGCCAAAATATGCAAGGATTATGGCCAGAGAGTTCAAAATTCAGTCTTTGAATGCTCCGTGACACCTGCGCAATATATCTCACTAAAAGCTAAGTTAGAAGACACTATAAATGTTGATAATGACAGCTTGAGGTTCTACAATCTGGGTAAAAACTGGCAAAACAAGCTAGAGAAAATTGGAAGGGATGGAACCTACGATCCTGATAAGGATTCAATTATTTTTTAAGGAAGTGATTTAATGGAATTTTATGCTAGAGTAGTTGGAGATAATAAACAGACCTTAAAAGAACATATCGAAGGAGTCCTTTCAAACAGCCAAGCCAGAGGGATGAAAGGATTATTAGCCACTCAAGAGCTTTTAGCTAGACTGCATGACCTTGGAAAGTATAGTATTGATTGGCAAGAATATTTGATGGATTCTAAGGATGGTAGGAAGGACAAAGTTCCACATTCACCTTATGGAACACATTATATAAGTGAGAGTTTTAATACAAAAAAAATGAGTGCTGCAGGCATATTTGCCAAGGACACTCTGCAGTATGTGGTATTGGCACATCACGGCTTGTTTGACGGGATGAAAATCAGTGGGAGGCAATCTTTAGATGATAGCGAAAGCCGATTTGCTGAAAAATACATAAATAACTACGAAGAGATACTGAATAACTATTTCAGAGAGCACAATGCTGATCATCTTAAAAGGATAATGGAGTCAAGCTATGATGAGATGCAAAATATCTTCAATGATATTCTAGGCCTCCAAGAAAACACATATAATTTCTTTCTAACACAGGGTATTCTTACAAGGATGCTTCTGTCAGTACTTATAGATTCAGATTGGAGTGATGCTGCAAACTTTTTAAGTAGTGACGAAGAGGAATGGATTGATATAAGCACTGAATTTTCGTGGGAGAAAGCAGAGAAAACACTTTCTGAGAGTATTAATAGATTTACCATTGCAAACAAGATTGATAAACTGAGAAATATGATATCAGAAGAGTGTATGAAAAGTCATAAAATCAACACAGGAATATACAGATTACAAGTTCCTACGGGTGGAGGAAAAACCCTTTCCGTCATGAGATTTGCTCTTGCTCATGCAAAAAAGCATGAGAAAGACAGGATAATTTATACTGCTCCATTTAAGTCAATCATTGACCAGACTGCAGATGTTTATAGAAAATATCTTATAAGTGATGATTTCAAAGCAATACAGGATTTAATTATTCTTGAGCATCATGGTGATGTTGTAAGGGAGAGAGATGACAATCATTTGTGGGATTACCTAACTGAGAATTGGACATCTCCCATTATATTGACGACACTTGTACAGCTACTGAATACAATGTTTTCCTCTAATAAAAGGTCAATCAGAAGATGTCATAGCCTATATAATTCAATATTGATAATTGATGAGTTTCAGGCGGTGCCAGTAAAAAGCAAAACATTATTTAACGGTTGGTTGAATGTACTGGCGAAATTGTTCAATACAACAATAGTACTTTGTACTGCCACCCAACCCCCTTTAGAGAAATTGATCTATGATGAGAAGACCAGATATGGAGTTATGCCACTTGATTACGGAGTACCAATTGACTTGGTTCAAGATTACTATTGCGAGGATGCTTTTCAGAGGACAAGGGTTATCAACGAAATGAAAAGTGAAGGATTCTCCTTGAAAGATATTGAGGAACTTATTGAATCTAGATTTGAGAAAGTGGATACCCTGTTGATCATCCTAAATACTCGCGAGGCAGTGAGAAAGCTATCCAAGCAACTGGCTTCAAGTGAAACAAGATGTAGAATATACTTTTTGAGCAATAACATGGCTCCAGCCCACCGAAAATTCAAGCTGAATGAAATCAAGGAATACTTACATGGTTTAAAAGATCGGACAAAGCTTGTGGAAGAGCATGAAAAAATTCTTGTTGTAAGCACATCTCTTATTGAAGCAGGGGTTGATATTTCATTTGAAGAGGTTATTAGATCACTGACAGGTTTGGATTCTATATCACAGTCAGCTGGCAGATGTAACCGAAATGGCGAAAGAGAAATAGGTATTGTGAGGATAATAAACCCTATGGATGAAGTTGAAAATATTTCAAAGATGGAAGAGGTTTGCATTGCACAGGAGGTGATGATCCCAATTTTAAACCACTTCAATGATACTCCTGAAGATTATGATAATAACATATTAAGCCACAAAGCAATTGATGAGTATTTCAGGAGATTCTATCAAAATATTGCCAAAATGACACATTACCCGATTAACATAGATAGAATAGAGACAAGCCTATACGAGCTATTATCTAGCAACACTGATTCCATAGATAAGTATAAGCATGAAAATAAGGGTAAGATTCCAAATAGGTTATTAAACCAAGCTTTTAAGACAGCTGGAGACATATATGAACCTATTGAAGACAAGTCAATAAGGATAATAACACATTGGGGTAGGGGTGAAGATATAATTATGGATTTGGGAAGAGACCTTAAATTCGAAGAAAAAGCAGAATTAATTAAGGAATCAGAGCAATATTCGGTTGCAATATATGACTATCAATTTCAGAAGCTTAAGGATGATGGCGCAGTATACTTAAATGGAGATGGTGAGGTTTGGATTCTTCATAAAAAATACTATGATGATTCTATAGGATTGGTTATGGATCCATTGGAATTGGGATTGATGGATAAGACAATCTGTTTTTAAAGAGAGGATGATAATAATGAGTAAAGACATTGTTTTTGCATTTAAGGTTTCAGGACGAAGAGCATTATTCTCAGATCCTGTGAATCGGGTAGGAGGTGAGAAAATGTCATACCATCTTCCAACGTACCAAGCTCTTAAGGGTATAACAGAGTCTATTTACTGGAAACCATCCATAATCTGGAAAATAAAAAGGGTGAGGATATTAAATCCCATCAGAACTGAAAGTGTTGGAGTCAGACCAATAAAATACGTTGGAAAAGGAAATGAGCTATCATTCTACACATACTTGAGGGACGTTGCTTATCAGGTTGAAGTTCTGATGGAATGGAATAAAAATCGTCCCGAACTGAAGAATGATTGGAATAGAAAAAAACACGAGGAAATATTTAAAAGATCTTTAGCAAAAGGGGGACGGAGGGATATATTTCTAGGAACTAGGGAGTGTCAAGCCTATGTTGAACCCTGTGAGTTTGGAGAAGAGAAAGGTTTTTATGATGAAGCTGGAGAAGTTGCATACGGCGTTCAATTCCATAGCTTTATGTATCCTGATGAAAACATCAGTCTTGATGAAGATGTTGGGAGTTTTGAATGCAAGCTATGGAATCCAATAATGAAGAATGGGGTAGTTAACTTCATTGAACCTGAAAATTGTGGAATAACCAAGCAAATCTATTCATATGGCATCAAGAGATTCACGCCAGGAGAAGACTTTAGCTATTCAGAGGAGTGTGGAGAATGAGCTGGCTACAGAATCTGGCACAAGTTTATGATGAGTTGTATGAAAAATCAATTGAGGGTGAAGGATTTCTTAAGGGACTTAGTCCAATGTCAACTAATTCCTTTAAAGCTCATCTGGAAATAGTTCTTTCTGAAAAGGGAGAATTACTAAGAGGGAAAAGAGTTGAAAAAGATGATAGTCCAACTTTAGTACCTATAACTGTTGAATCCATCAACAGAACCAGTACAAAAATTGCACCCCACCCGGTATTTGATCAGTTGGGATACATCGCAGGAGATTTGTATAAGTTTTATGAAGAAGATTCAAGATATAAAGAAAAACATGAGCAATACATTAGGCAACTAAAGGGGTGGAGGGATTACGACCCCAATAATCGCTATGTTGACATTGTATATAGGTATTTAAACAAGGGAACTTTAACAAGTGACTTATGTGAAATGGGTTTGTTAAAAATGGAAGGTCAGGGGTACATAGACAAAGCCGACAAGCATCTGGGAGATCCTCCAGAAAAGTTTTTGATCAGAATTGCAATTGAGAAGAAGGGTTGGCTTGTAAAGTTATGGGAGGATAAGGAGTTTTTTGATAAATTCTTGGAGTATAATCTTGACAGAATAAAAGGGAAAAACATGGGTGTTTGCTTTGTAAGTGGTAAAAATATAGAGTTGCTAGATTTTCATAGAAAGTATATTAGATGGTCTGGTGATGGTTCAAAATTGATATCATCAAATGATAGTAATAACTTCACATACAGAGGGAGATTCAATAATCCTTCAGAAGCCTTTGGTGTTGGCTATGAGGTAAGTGAAAAGGCACATTTGGCTTTGCGTTGGCTTATTAGAAAACAGGCATACAGTAATAATGGCTACGTAGTCTTAGCTTTTGGTATAGAGCCTGGTATTCCCCAACCTTTTGAAGATTCCGAGGAGGTTTATAAGGATATTTTAGCAATACAAGATAGCAATAAGGGAATTTCACCCGAAAAGGTTGATACAGGGGGAAATTATGCCAAGGACCTGAGGATGGCCATAGAAGGATACTCAAATAATTTGGATAGTCAGAGCAGAATAAGCATTATGGCACTGGATAGTGCAATATCAGGCAAGGGTAGAATGGCAATCTTGTACTACAGAGAGATGAATCCTGGTGAGTATTACAACAATGTTGCTTATTACCACGACAGCATGTCCTGGGAGCACAGATACAAAAAAGACGATGAACACAGGATAATGTCATTTATTGGCGTTCCTAAAACTTCAGATATCATCGACTACGTATTTGGAGTAGAGAGAAACGGGAGGATGACAATAGGGGACAATAACAAATACAAGAATCAATTATTGCATAGATTACTTCCCTGTATAATCGAACGAGCACCAATACCCAGGGATTTTGTGGAAAAGTCTATCCAAAATGCAGTCACTCCGCTTTCAAAAAGCAAATATAATTGGAACAGGTGTATAAGTGTATGCTGTGGGTTAGTCAAGAAGCACTATTATGAAAAGAAGGGGGTTGAATTGTCAATGGCACTAAACAAGGAATGGGATAATAGAAGCTATCTCTACGGAAGGCTTATGGCTACAGCTGAGAAAATCGAACGAGATGCACTTTCAAAAGAAGGTAGTGGAAGCGACAAGAGACAGACAAACGCCATGAGGTATATGAACATACTATCCAAGAAACCTTATTCAACTTGGATAAATGTAGAGAAGAGTATTCAACCTTACTTGAAAAGACTTCCGAGGTACCAGAGGGAATACTATCAAAAAATAATGGGTGAAATAATGGATTTGTTTAATACTGAGGATTATATGATAAACAGAAATCTGGAAGGGACCTATGTCTTAGGTTTCCATTGTCAAATACAGGATTTCTATAGAAAGTCAAATACTGAAGAAAACAAGCAAGCATAGAAAAAGAAAGGGGAATGAAAATGCTTAATAACAAGATTGATTTTGTGGTAATCATTAGTGCAAAAAACACAAATCCCAACGGAGATCCTCTTAATGGGAACAGACCTAGGGGAGATATCAATGGTTTTGGAGAAATAAGTGATGTATGTCTTAAGAGAAAGATCAGAAACAGATGGATGGATATGAATGGGAAAGTATTCGTTCAATCTGATGACAGGAATATGGACGGATATGACAGTTTAAGTTCAAGGGCAAAAGAAACACTGAAGGGGCTAAAAGGTTCTGATTATGTAAAGAAAGCATGTGAGGAGTGGATAGATGTAAGAGGATTTGGACAAGTTTTTGCCTTTAAAAGTGCTGAAGATAAAGGTGTATCTGAGGGTGTTAGAGGACCCATATCGATTCACCCAGCGTTTTCGATTGACACGGTTGATATAGAGGATATCCAGATTACAAAAAGTGTGAATTCTGAACCTAATAAAGGTAAGAAATCATCTGATACAATGGGGATGAAACACAGGGTGAATTTTGGGCTATATCTAACTAAGGGCAGTGTGAATTGTCAGCTTGCAGAGAAGACAGGATTCAATGAAGAGGATGCAAGCAAATTACATGAATCTCTAAAGACACTTTTCGAGAATGACAGTTCAGCCGCGAGACCTGAAGGGTCGATGGTTGTAGAGAAGGTCTACTGGTTTAAACATGACAATAAGATTGGTCAGTTTCCAAGTTTCAAAGTTCATGATTCTATAAAGGTTTTGAAAAAGGAGAACGTACTTAACCCTCGCACGGCTGATGACTATGACATTATAGTTGAATCATTGGATGGATTGACACCAGAAGTATACTCAATAAGATAATGAAACTTCAACTGAATGGAATACAGCACTATGTGTTTTGCCCACGACAATGGGCACTGATAACAATAGAACAAGTGTGGGAAGAGAATGAGGATACAGTTATAGGCGGGTTGGTTCATGCTATAGCTGATGACAAGTATTATGAAGAAACCAGAAAAGATAAGCTTATTACCCGTGCAGTGCCAATCAGCTCAAGCAAACTTGGAGTAAATGGTATTATTGATGTATTGGAGTATCGGAAATCCAAAAATGGAGTGAAGTTAGACAATAGGGAAGGAAATTGGACCCCCTATGTAGTTGAATACAAGAAGGGTAAACCCAAGAAGGATTTAAGTGATATATTACAACTTGTAGCTCAGGTTATGTGCCTTGAGGAAATGTTTAATATCAGGATTGAGAAAAGCGCCATCTATTACAAACAGATCAACAAGCGTGTTGAAACAATTGTAATTGATGCTTTAAGAGAAAAAGTCCAGTTATTGGCTAGCGAAATGCATCATTTGTACGAAAATGGAAAGACACCAAAAGCAACTATTGGTAAAAACTGCAAGAGATGCTCCTTGAACGAATTATGTCGTCCGAGACTGACCCATCATAAAAGGTCTGTTTCAAATTACATTCAGAGCTCATGGGAGGAGATCCAATGAGAAAACTGTTAAACACTTTATATATTACCAAAGAGGATATAAACATCGGAAGGGATGGCACTAATTTAGTCATCTATAAAGATGGGGACAAACTTGGACAATATCCTGTTCAATATTTTGAAAATATAGTTTGCTTTAACTATACTGGTATGAGTCCATCTTCAATGGCTCTGTGTTTGGAGAGTAAGGTTGGGGTTTCATTTATGACTCCGAATGGCAAGATGTTGGCTAGGGTATCTGGAAAGACTAATGGGAATGTGTTATTAAGAAGAGAACAGTACAGAATTGCTGATGATGAAAAAGAATCGTTAAGATTTGCAAAACTCTTTATCAATGGGAAGCTTTACAATTCCATAAAGGTTATTGACCGTGGAATCAGAGACTATCAAGAAAGAAGCTTTGCTTTTGAGCTAAGAATAATAAAGGAATCTCTGATTGATTCAAAAGCCAATTTGGATGAGAGTGATAATCTTCAGCACGTATTAGGGATTGAAGGTGATGCATCTAGAAATTATTTTAAAGGATTCAAACACCTGATTTTGAATCAAGAGCATGAGTTCAACTTTTATGGCAGAAATAGACGACCTCCAACAGATCCTGTAAATGCTATGTTGTCATTAAGCTATGGGATGATAAGAGTGCTATTGGAAAATGCCTTGGAAACAGTAGGATTGGATCCTTATGTGGGATTCCTGCATCAGGATAGGCCGGGAAGAACAAGTTTGGCTCTTGACATGATGGAGGAACTAAGAGCGTATATGGGTGATCGATTTGTTTTGAGTCTTATTAATCGGAAACAGATTGGGGAAAATGATTTTTTTGTTAAGGATAATGGTGCAGTACTATTCTCAGAAGAAGGACTGAAGAAGTATTTAGATCTTTGGAATAAAAGGTTACAGGATGAAATAAGGCATCCATTTTTGGAGGAGAGTATAAATATTGGTTTGATTCCTTATGTACAATCATTATTAATGGCTAGAACTATTAGAGGTGACTTGGAAATGTACCCACCTTTCCTGATGAAATAAGTTTCCTATCAATTACTTCAAGTAATAGAATCCTAATTTGCGAAACCATAATTACCATTTAATCATAAGGGGGTTCGCAAGATTCTATGGTTAAATTAGAATCAAATTGTGATTTTAAATATTAAAAAGTAGCATATGTAGTTACATGTGCTTATATATGTACTACATATAGCTATCGCACCCTTCATGGGTGCGTGGATTGAAATGATGAAATGACCTCTCAGGTTGTTAGTAAGCTAGAATCGCACCCTTCATGGGTGCGTGGATTGAAATACAAGATGAGTATTGAGGTGATGATATGATCCAGATCGCACCCTTCATGGGTGCGTGGATTGAAATAACAATCACTATAAGATAATGAGCGAACAACAAAGATCGCACCCTTCATGGGTGCGTGGATTGAAATAGAATTACCAATAAGCAAAACACTAGAATATTTAGATCGCACCCTTCATGGGTGCGTGGATTGAAATATCACTTATGATCTGACAGATAAGAAACAAATGGAATCGCACCCTTCATGGGTGCGTGGATTGAAATAATAAAGTATTGGTTGGATCATCTAAGGAATACAGATCGCACCCTTCATGGGTGCGTGGATTGAAATGTGAATGTTCCAGTGTTTGTGATTATTCCTGTTGCATCGCACCCTTCATGGGTGCGTGGATTGAAATAACCTGGCACCATCCAAGGACACAATCTGGAGACATCGCACCCTTCATGGGTGCGTGGATTGAAATAGATAGAATGCAATAAAGGAAGTGATGATATGATATCGCACCCTTCATGGGTGCGTGGATTGAAATACAAAAGCTTCAAATCCATCATCCTCAGGAATCATCGCACCCTTCATGGGTGCGTGGATTGAAATAAGAATAATTGCAGAATATTAAACACAGTAGGGGAATCGCACCCTTCATGGGTGCGTGGATTGAAATTCCAAATCTTCTGGCCTTAATACTGAATTGTATTATCGCACCCTTCATGGGTGCGTGGATTGAAATAGAAATTATATGGAGAAAAGAAGTCCATATAAATCATCGCACCCTTCATGGGTGCGTGGATTGAAATATCTACTACTGATACATCAAGTCCTGATGTGTTAAATCGCACCCTTCATGGGTGCGTGGATTGAAATATATCTGATTCTTCTTTCTTTTGTTGCTCTCTCAAATCGCACCCTTCATGGGTGCGTGGATTGAAATATGTATTACAGATGTATTGGCTGCCAGAGGACCTATCGCACCCTTCATGGGTGCGTGGATTGAAATGAAGAAATAGTAAAAGTTCCATCTTCGTTATCTGATCGCACCCTTCATGGGTGCGTGGATTGAAATGCTCACTAATTGTCTAGTATCGTTATAGATGTATCATCGCACCCTTCATGGGTGCGTGGATTGAAATATCTATAACAGCACTGATTGAGTTGCAAGAACATATCGCACCCTTCATGGGTGCGTGGATTGAAATACCTGTGCATATTTCACAAGGGCAATAGGCAGTGAATCGCACCCTTCATGGGTGCGTGGATTGAAATCAGTATGAGGCGTCGGTTTACATTGTAAAAACAAAATCGCACCCTTCATGGGTGCGTGGATTGAAATGACATATATGAGGGCGACACTCTCTATCAACTAGAATCGCACCCTTCATGGGTGCGTGGATTGAAATGCCTATTTGGTCTGCTGTTGTGTACTCTAGTCTTATCGCACCCTTCATGGGTGCGTGGATTGAAATAAAGAATGATAACTGAAAGAGAGAAAAACGGACTAATCGCACCCTTCATGGGTGCGTGGATTGAAATTCTAATTGGTTTTAATGCATCTTCTACTCTATAACATCGCACCCTTCATGGGTGCGTGGATTGAAATTTGTACATCTCCACTCTAGCCTTGCAGGTGTTTCATCGCACCCTTCATGGGTGCGTGGATTGAAATGATGAAATGACCTCTCAGGTTGTTAGTAAGCTAGAATCGCACCCTTCATGGGTGCGTGGATTGAAATGTAGTTGCGTTATGAAGATAATTTCTGTGCGTTAATCGCACCCTTCATGGGTGCGTGGATTGAAATGTTGTTGGTGTACTCATTACATCACTCCCTCTCGTATCGCACCCTTCATGGGTGCGTGGATTGAAATAAGAAAAGTTAGACCACTGATAAAAAGAATTGTTATCGCACCCTTCATGGGTGCGTGGATTGAAATATGAGTGAGGCTAGACTGCTAGAGAAAGATGTTGGATCGCACCCTTCATGGGTGCGTGGATTGAAATGTGTGATGCAGGTTGGGGGTCTACAGAAGTTACAGATCGCACCCTTCATGGGTGCGTGGATTGAAATGGTACACAAGCGGGTAAGCAATAATGGCGTAAAATATCGCACCCTTCATGGGTGCGTGGATTGAAATGGAAGTGTGGGAGGTGGAGTAGGTGAGAGAGATAATCGCACCCTTCATGGGTGCGTGGATTGAAATAAAAGTAGTTGCTTACACAAATATATATATAAAGGATCGCACCCTTCATGGGTGCGTGGATTGAAATATTAGTACTATCATTAATATTAACAGGATGCAGCAATCGCACCCTTCATGGGTGCGTGGATTGAAATTATGATTAAGGCGGAAAGAACGATAAATGCAATTGATCGCACCCTTCATGGGTGCGTGGATTGAAATATGCACGATAGATTTGGGAATTATATGTTGACCAAATCGCACCCTTCATGGGTGCGTGGATTGAAATTTAAAACTGATGGGAGAGTAGAGTTTAGGACTAGAATCGCACCCTTCATGGGTGCGTGGATTGAAATGAATTAAATAGTAGTGGGGTTAGAGAGTTGCTGAATCGCACCCTTCATGGGTGCGTGGATTGAAATAGCTATACTACCACCCCACAGGTCAACAGTTGCTAATCGCACCCTTCATGGGTGCGTGGATTGAAATACAATACGCGGAAAATACGAGTAACCAACATTCGGATCGCACCCTTCATGGGTGCGTGGATTGAAATCATCCATGTACCTGGTGAAAACTATCGATTATCTTATCGCACCCTTCATGGGTGCGTGGATTGAAATATTTGGGGAAACCAACAGTGCATTAAGACCTACTATCGCACCCTTCATGGGTGCGTGGATTGAAATATTGTTAAAAGTACAATAGACACCCACATAAGCAGATCGCACCCTTCATGGGTGCGTGGATTGAAATACTCAACATTCCATCCCCTTTTTTCACCAATTCGCATCGCACCCTTCATGGGTGCGTGGATTGAAACGAGAATGATGTAATTTCATATGGAAACTAAGAAAATAACAGGAGAAAATCCTGTTATTTTTATTTAAACCATCACATTTTCATCACACAATAACAATAAAATTATTATATAGGGTATAAGTGCAAATAAGGGAGAGAATAATATGGGGAATATACTAGTTGCTGATGATGAAATGAAAATGAGAAGGCTAATTCGGGAATACCTTGTTTCTGAAGGATTCACATGCTTTGAGGCTGAAAATGGAAGTGATGCTTTGGATATGTTTGAGAAAAGAGAGTATCAAGCAGTTCTTCTGGATGTTATGATGCCAGAGGTGGACGGTTGGACTGTCTTAAGGGAAATTCGGAAAGAATCCTCAGTCCCTGTAATAATGCTTACAGCCAGAGGAGAAGAGTATGACAGGCTATTTGGATTTGAGCTTGGGGTTGATGACTATATGGTCAAACCATTCAGTCCAAAGGAACTAATGGCAAGGCTAAAGGCTGTAATTAGAAGAAACAGCAAGGATGCCGAGGACGAACCAAAAATATTTCAGCTCGAAGGTATAGAGGTTGACTTTGAGGGCAGGACTGTCAATTTGGACGGCGATGCAGTAAAAATGACACCAAAGGAATATGATCTGTTGGTATATCTAATTGAAAACAAAAATCGGGCTCTTACAAGGCAGCAGATACTGGACGGAGTATGGGGAATTGATTATTTCGGCGAAGATCGAACAGTTGACACCCATATCAAGATGCTAAGAGACAGATTGAAACCATACAAGCATTTTTTGGAAACTGTGTGGGGTATTGGCTATAAATTGGAAACAGGAGAGAAGAAAAAATGAAAAAAATTTCCCACAAACTAATATTGGGAATGCTTATGGTTACCATACTATCCGTTGGGATTCTTTGGATATACCAGACAGTATTTCTTGAAAAAAACTATATGAACAGCAGAGTTGAAATACTAAAGCGATCAACTGAAGAATTGGCTGGTTTTTATAATACGGATCCGGATTCTTTTGTTGAGAATTCTGAAAGCCTTTTTATGGACCGGAATATTGCTACAGAGGTCAGTACAGTGGATGGACAGATACTCTATTCAAACGGGAATACAATGGGGGGAAGAGGACAGGCATCTGGATTTAGAGTGCTTAGAGGTGCGTATCTTGAAGAACTTCTCAGATCGGGGGAGGCCACTATAACAACAACTCACCAGAGACAGAACACAGAGCTTTTCACATATTCAATGTTGCTTGAAGACAAAGAGACGGTAATAACAACCAGTCTTCCAATTGGACCAATAAATGAGACCATTGATATACTTAAGAGACAGTTGTTGAATATATCATTTATCCTTATTGTGGTTTCTGTTCTTATAGGAACATTTTTTTCCAGATTCTTTTTACGCCCAATTAAGAAGCTGAATCAATCTGTTAATGCTCTTGCTGCTGGAGATATGGAGACTAGAGTTGATGTTGATACCAGTGATGAGATAGGTGAGCTCTCTGGAAATTTCAACAAGATGGCAGAACGGCTGTCCAAGGTGGATAGACTAAGAAAAGATCTGGTTGCTAATGTATCCCACGAGTTAAGGACTCCATTGGGGTTGATCAGAGGATATGCTGAAATGAGCAAAGATATTCACAGAAATGATCCACAAAGCAGAGAGGAGAATCTTGACATAATTATTGAAGAATCTGAAAGACTTGGGCGAATGGTGGATGAAATGTTGGACATGTCTCGTATACAGTCTGGAAATATGGACCTGTGGCAAGAAGAAATTGATATAATGGAGCTTGCAAAATCAGCAGTCAACAAGTATTCCATAGTTGCAGAAGATAAGAACATCCAGTTGTCTGCTATGGGTGCAAAAGAAAGTTTTTATGTCTGGGCGGATCGAAGGAGAATGGAGCAGGTTTTTCATAATCTGGTTTCCAATGCCATTGCCCACACTGACAGTGGTAATGTTGATATTGTATTGACGGAGAAGAAAAACGTTCTAAGAGTGGATATTCGTGACACGGGGAGTGGTATTCCAGCTGATCAGCTTGAACATATATGGGACAGGTATTACAAGATAAACAGCAGCAACAGATCCAGTGGAGGGTCTGGAATAGGTCTTTCAATAACAAAGGCAATATTTGAAGCTCATGACATCAAATTTGGGGTGGAGAGTACTCCTGGAAGAGGATCTGATTTTTATTTTGAAATTCCCATAAATAAATAAATATTACACTTGTTCAACATAATTTCATCACAACTTTTCTTTATACTTAAAACATAGAAGGAAAATAAGAAAAGGAGTGGTGAAAAATGAAAAAGACAGTATTGGTTTTAGTTGTGGCAGTTATGGTTTTGGGAACAATGAGTGTAGCTTTTGCAGATGCAAGCTGGGGACCAGCAGCAATCATTGCAAGTTTGACAGAATTGACTGCAGAAGAAGCTTACCAGAAGAAGGTTGATGATGACATAACCTTTGGTGAACTGGCAGAAGAACAAGGAGTATACGATGTTTTTAGGGCAGCAGCTTTAGTAGAAAAAGAAGCTATGATTGCTCAATTGGTAGCAGAGGGTAAATTAACTGAAGAAAGAGCGGTTGAAATACTTGCAGCCTTTGAAAGTTGCGATGGAACAATGGATAATCCACAAAGACTTCTTCAAGGGACAGGATTGTTCGGCCAAAGAGCAGGGGATGGTCAAGGCAACGGACTTAGAGCCATGGATGGCGAAGGTTTTGGAGCTAGAGAAGGCGGATTAGGCCTAGGCGGCGGACAGATGAGAAGAGCCGCAAGAAACTAAATAAATTAATGGTCGGAGGAGAAATCCTCCGATTTTTTCGTCCAAATCATTGTAAACAGCTACTATATGGTGTACAATATTCATGAATTTTCATATAAATAGATAGTATAAATTTTTTGTTAATATAGAATGAAAGGGATGGAAAATGGAAAAACTAAGACTGTATGGATTTAATAATCTCACAAAGACATTAAGTTTCAATATTTATGATGTATGCTACGCTGTTTCACCTGAGGACAAGAAAAAGTACATCGAATACATTGACGAGCAATACAATTCCACTAGACTTACAGAAATTCTTGTTGAGGTAACAAATATAATTGGTGCTAATTTGTTGAATATTGCCAAACAGGACTATGAGCCTCAGGGAGCAAGTGTCAACTTCCTTATTACGGAGGAACCTTTGCCAGACATTAATGTGGATGCATCATGCAACAAGGGTGATTTGATTGCTAATCCAAGAAATGTAATAGGGCACCTGGACAAGAGTCATATCAGCGTCCATACATACCCGGAATATCATCCGGATAGAGGTATTATGACCTTTAGGGTTGATATTGATGTTTCAACCTGCGGAGAAATATCTCCACTTAAGGCCCTGGATTTCCTTTTCGCAAGCTTCGACTCGGATATTGTTACCTGTGACTATAGAATAAGAGGATTTACACGGGATGTTGATGGTACAAAACACTTTAAGGACCATTCAATAAATTCCATACAGGAGTATGTATCAAAGGAAACAAGGGAAATGTACAATAGTATTGACGTAAATGTTTACCAGGAGAACATATTCCACACTAAGATGATTTTGCGGGAGCTGATTCTTGATGACTACCTCTTTGAACTTAAGGAAGAGGACCTGACAGGAAGACAAAGGAAAGAAATCATAGACAAGCTTACTGAGGAAATGCACGAAATATACTATGGAAGAAACTATTAGGAGGGATTTTGTGGAGCTTTGGTATTCAGAGAAAAGCACGGAGACATGCAAGTTTTCAATAAAAGTTAAGGAGCAGATATATTCAGAACAGACACCATTCCAGAAGATAGCCTTTTTTGAGTCATATGATTTTGGTAGATTCTTTACTCTTGATGGGTTGATGATGGTAAATGAGAAGGATGAGTTTATATATCACGACATGATTGTCCATGTTCCAATGGCAGTCAATCCACTGATTAAGAAAGTACTAGTTATCGGCGGTGGTGACGGAGGGACAGTAAGGGAGCTGACAAGATATGAGCAGATCCAGTCAATAGATTTTGTTGAAATTGACCAGAGGGTAGTGGAACTTTGCATGGAATACCTTCCGCAGACTTCTTCGAGCCTCAATGATAAGCGAGTGAATCACAACTATGTTGATGGGATCAAGTTTGTTAAGGATAAAAAGGGTGTATACGATTTGATTCTAGTTGATTCAACTGACCCAATCGGACCGGGCGAAGGACTTTTTACGAGAGAATTCTACACAGATTGTTACAATGCTCTTAATGACAATGGAATTCTAATCAATCAGCACGAGAGTCCATACTTCCCGAACTATGCGAAGGAAATGAAAAAGGCTCATGCTAAGATTAAAGCTATATTTGATATTTGCAAGGTTTACCAATTCCACATGCCTACGTATGCGAGTGGTCATTGGTTATTTGGATTTGCAAGCAAAAGTCTGCATCCAATGAAGGATCACAAGAGAGAAGAGTGGGAAGCTTTAGGACTTAAAACAAAATACTATAATTCAGAGCTTCATCAAGGAGCTTTTGCACTACCAACATATGTACAGGAGCAGCTGGAGGAAGCAGAATAAAATCAAGGGATGTATGAATTTTCATACATCCCTTTTAGTACTATATTGTCCATTCTCCTGCCTTGAAAATCTGGACTTTTTCTCCTGACTCTGTAATCCCAGTTATGTCCAGGTCACTTGTCCCTATCATAAAGTCGACATGAGTCAGTGAATTGTTTACTCCATGCTCTGCCAGCTCATCGTCTGACATATCCGGACCATTTTTCATTGTTGTAGGATAGGCCTTGCCGAAAGCAAAATGACAGCTTGCATTCTCATCGAATAATGTATTTAAGAAAAGTATTCCTGCCTTTTCAATTGGTGAGCTGAATGGAACCAGTGCAACTTCACCTAGCCTCTTAGCACCCTCATCCATTTCGAATAATTCAGCAAGGAACTCCTCGCCTTTTTCGGCGTGATATTCCACTACTTCCCCTTCTTTAAAGACCAACTTGAAATTATCTATGGTATTCCCACTTCTGTTTAAAGGTTTTGAACTGTAAACAACTCCATCTACTCCATCCTTGTGGGGCATTGTAAAGACTTCTTCAGTTGGGATATTGGCCACGAAGTAGTCTCCCTTGGCATTGTCTCCTCCGCCTCCCATCCAGATATGTCCATCCGGTAGTTTTACATTTAGATCAGTTCCGTTTGATGCCTTGTAGTGCAAGGATTGGAACTTCATATTGTTCATGTAATCAACTCTTTTTGTAAGAGAATCAAGATGTTTATCCCATGATGCAAGAGGGTCTTCCATGTTCATTCTTGTTGCTTCAAAGATAGCTTCCCAAAGCTTGTTCACAGCATCTTCTTCGGTAAGGTCAGGGAATATTCTCTTGGCCCAGCTGGAGGTTGGTATTGAGACTACGCACCACGAATTAAGGTCGTTCATTGTATACTTCATATTTTCTTTATTGGCTACTGCTGCTGCCTTGTTGAAAGCGGCAATTTTCTTTGAGTCGACTCCTTGCAGAAGCTGAGGATCCTTGGCTGAAACGGATATAAAAGCAGCCCCTTTTTCAGCGTAGTACTTTTCTGCATCAGCTTTCCACTGTGGGTATTCTTCAAACACTTCAAGTGGAGAATTATCATACTTAAGTCTAGTCAAGGTATCATCTGACCAATTAACATGAACATCGCTTGCGCCTGATTTATACGCTTCCTCAGCAAGCATTCGTACAAAGTCAGCACCTTCAATTGGTGCTCTTACTACAAGAGGTTCACCTTTTTGAATATTAACACCAAAACTTATAATAAGTTTGGCATAATCACTTTTTCTTTCATCAATACTCTTCATTAAACCACCCCGATTTATTTGTATAATTCCAGTTTATAGGATTTATGAGGGAATGTAAACAGATATGCGGCGAATTCAAAATTTGTTGTAAATTGGAATCCTTTTGTGTAGAATATTTGTATCCTAGGTCTAAGGATTAAAAAATGGAAGGAGTGAGAAGATGAGTAGCATAATGATTCAGGGAACAACTTCATCTGCAGGAAAAAGCATGATGGCCATGGCGCTCTGCAGGATTTTCAGGGAGGACGGATATAATGTATGTCCCTTTAAATCCCAGAACATGTCAAGAGAGTTCACCTACACAGAAGACCGCAAGAAAATTAGTGTCGCACAGGCCATACAGGCAGTAGCGGCTGGGAAAAGTCCACATACCGACATGAACCCAATACTGCTGATTCCTGATACTAACACGTGCTTGAAAGTTCTTCTCCACGGTGAAGAAGTTGGCCTTATGGAAGCAAGGGTGTACTTTGAATACAGAAAGTCCCTTAAGGATACTGTAAGAGCTACCTATGAAGAGCTCTACCGGAATAATGACATAGTGGTAATTGAAGGTGCCGGAAGTCCAGCTGAGATAAACTTAAGAGAGGATGATATTGTCAATATGGGAATGGCTGAAATAGCTGATGCACCTGTACTTCTGGTAACCGATATTGACAGAGGAGGAGCTTTTGCAGCACTTTATGGAACTGTGATGCTGCTTGAACCACATGATAGAAGCCGGATAAAGGGTCTGGTAATAAATAAATTTAGAGGCGATGAATCATTGTTGGATTCAGGAATTGAAATCATTGAGAAGAAACTCGGAATACCAGTCATAGGAATTGTTCCCTACACAGAGGTTGATATAGCTGACGAGGATTCAATTGTAGAGGGAAGAAAAAAAGAATTTTACGGAGAAGCCGGACAGGATGAACTCGAAAAAGAAATAGACAGATTCACCAATATTGTCAAAAACTCTTTGGATATGGATTATATATATGCTCTTTTGGGTGAGAAGGATGACTGAATTGCTCTTGCCATCTTAATGCCTTATGGGATTATTATTGCCTTTGATGGTTATCCTATAATTCAGAGCTTGGTAAAGATCTATCTTATATATACATGCATTGCAGCAAGGAATCTGTCGGACGAGGCAAAAAAGGTCATATCATCTCTGCGCGTCAACTTGAATGAAGGTAGAAAAAGTTTGTTATGGATTGTTGGAAGGGATACTGAAAAACTTACGGAAAAAGAAGTAATAAGGGCAACTGTTGAAACTGTAGCTGAGAATACTTCCGACGGTGTTATTGCACCCTTGTTTTATACTATGATCTTTGGGATAACGGGTGGGATTGTATATAAGTTCGTAAATACCATGGACTCCATGATTGGATACAAGAATGAAAAATACCTAGATTTTGGATATCTCGCAGCTAAGACTGATGATATGCTTAATCTTATACCAGCGAGACTTACGGAGATACTTATGATTATTTCTGCACCCAAGGAAACTGACAAAACAAGGTCATTCCAGATTGTAAAAAGGGACGGAAGAAACCACAAAAGTCCAAACAGCGGTTATCCAGAAAGTGCTGTTGCTGGTATACTTAAAGTCCAACTCGGAGGAAGCAGCAGTTATAAGGGAGTTTTGGTCCAGAAACCTACCATTGGAGATCCGTTGGAATCCCTCCAAAAAAACACATGTTGAGGAGGCTGTTGGAATAATGTTCAGGTCTGAAATTCTACTAGTCCTAATTTTTGTTGTTGTAAAACTGGCAGGTATGTGGTAGCATTTAGATGACAATTTAATATATGTATTTAGGTTTTTAAAATTAAAAGGGAAATGGGTTAAAATCCCATGCAGCCCCCGCTACTGTAATTGATGACGAAATCAGCTGATACCACTGGATTATCCGGGAAGGTGCTGAGAGTAGATTGAATCATGAGCCAGGAGACCTGCCTAGAATACTTTAGTAACCTTCGGAGGGAAGGATATGCTGGTTTTAGTAGTTTATCCCTGTCTTTGAGTTCACGGGATTTTTTTATGCCCTAATGGACCAAAACAGTGTAATATTTAAGAACAGACAACTTCTCTCTAATGCGGTAAAAGAGGGAAGTTTTTGTTTTTTTGAAAAAGGAGGAGTCATGAAGAGAATATATTTTACTGGCACCGGTCCGGGAAATCCGGAGTTGTTGACAAGAAAGGCAGTTAGAACAATACTCCAAAATATCCCTAAAATAGGATCCGGAGTGAAAAACCTGGATAGGTTTGAATAGGTGAGGAGGACTAACAGATTTATCCACAGAATTATTCCTTCAGCAGAAAGTTTGGATATTTGCATAAGAAATAAAGTGAAACCAAGAGATATAATAGCAGTTGTGGGACCTTTTTCAAAAGAGTTTAATTTAATTATGTTTCGGGAGTATGCTGCTGACTATGTAGTAATGAAGGATAGTGGAGATCGCGGAGGAACACTGGAGAAGCTGAATGCTTGCAGGGAGCTGGGGATTGTACCAATTATTGTGGAAAGACAAGAGTGCGAGGGGATTTTTAGTCTTGTTGAACTGAAAGAGAAGATCAAGGGAGTATTAAGGGGGGAAGACTCAGTTGGAGAATTCATATAGATTTTACAGGAATGAAGATTGTAGGTTTTTTCCGTGTCATAAGGTGGAGAATAGAGATGAGTTCAACTGTATGTTTTGCTACTGCCCTCTTTATCTTGTAAAGGATTGTGGAGGAAATTACAGACATTTTGATAGGATCAAAGATTGTACATATTGTCTTATTCCACATAGACTAAATGGGTACGATTATATAAATGAAAAAATTAAGAGCCATAATAAAACCACAAAATGACAATTAATAGTTATAAGGCTAGTGAAATAATGTATAATAGCATTACAGACTAATATTTAGTCCAAAATATGAAAAAGAGGTGTACATATTGAGTATTTTTATGGAAACATTGGATAAAATAGAGCCTACTGACAAGGAAGCCATGAGGAAGACCAGTGAGAAATGGGATAGCCTTGTGAAACCCATTGGAAGTCTGGGTCTCATGGAAGAAATGACAACAAAGATTTCTGGAATTACCGGAAATACAATGAATAGAATCGACAGGAAGGTAATCGTTGTAATGTGCAGTGACAATGGAGTCATGGAAGAGGGAGTAAGCGCTGCTCCGCAAGTATTTACAAGAATCTTGGCTGAAAGTATGGTTAAGGGAATAACAGGAGTTGCAACCATGGCAAAACACGCAGGTGCTGACATTGTAACAGTGGATATTGGAATGAACGGCGAGATTAAAACGCCGGGAATTGTGGACAAGAAAATTGCTAATGGTACCAAAAATCTCGCTGTTGAAAGTGCCATGACCTACCTGGAAGCAATTCAGGCAATAGAAGTGGGGATTCAAATAGGAGATAACCTTTTTGAAGAAGGCTATGATATCCTTGGAACAGGTGAGCTTGGAATGGGAAATACAACAACATCCGCTGCAATGTTAAGTGTTCTGGGAGATCTTGATGTGGCTGTTACATGTGGTAAGGGAGCAGGTATTACTGAATCTCAGTACCTACACAAGATAAATGTAATAAAGAGGGGAATTGAATTGAATAATCCTGATCCAAATGATCCTGTTGATGTACTCTCAAAAGTTGGAGGATTTGATATCGGTGGAATGTGCGGACTATTTCTATCTGCTGCCAAGAACAGAAAGCCTATTGTAATGGATGGATTTATTTCATCTGCTGCAGCTCTTTGTGCAATCAGGCTTGACCCAAATGTAAGGGATTATATTATTCCATCCCATTTGTCCCAGGAGCCAGGATCAGTGGCTATGATGGAAACATTGGGCTTATCGCCCATGCTAACGATGAAAATGAGGTTAGGGGAGGGTTCTGGATGTCCTCTTGCATTCCAGATTCTTGAAACGGCACTTTATACTCTCGAAAACATGGGTACTTTCGAGGAAGCATCAATTAATAGCGAAGCTCTTGTTGATATCAGAGAAGAAAAAGTTGTTTTATAAGAATATAAGAATGGTACATATCACTCAAATGATGAAAGAAAGAAGGGAATATAATGGTAAAGTTTTCTAAAAGAATGGATAACATGAAGGATTCGGCAGCCGTAATTAGAGGTCTTTTCGGTGCTATGGCAAACCCAGGAATGATTTCTTTTGGAGGAGGAGCTCTGGCAAGAGAATCACTGCCTGTAGATATATTAAGGGAAATTTCCCAAGATATATTAAGGAAGGACACAAGAGGATTTGAAGCATTGTCCTACGGTCCAGTTGAAGGTATTAAGGATCTGAGGGAAGTTATAGTAAATGAACTCCTCAATCCCAAGGGAATAGAGGCTGATCCAGAAAACATAATGATTTTAACCGGCGGTCTTGAAGCAATGAATCTTATGTGTCAAGTATTTATTGACCCGGGTGATGTAATACTTGTTGAGTCACCCACATTTGTACACAGTGTGGAGATATTTGACATGTTCCAGGCAAAGTGCATTTCTGTTGAAATGGATGATGATGGTATGGATGTTGTAGACCTTGAAGAAAAGATAAAGATGCACAACCCCAAAATGGTGTATGTTATACCTACTTTCCAAAACCCAACTGGCAGAACTCTTTCCCTTGAAAGAAGAAAAAAGGTTGCTGAACTTGGAAGTCAATATGATGTAATCATTCTTGAAGATGACCCTTACAGGGATATCAGATACAATGGAGAAGAATTGTCACCTATAAAAGCATTTGACAAGACAGGTCATACTGTTCTTGCAAACAGCTTTTCAAAGATTTTCTCTCCAGGAAGTCGACTAGGATATATCTTGGCTGATAAACATATAATCGATAGGATTTATGATGCAAAGTCAGCGACAAATTCACATACTGCTATACTTCCACAGATACTTTGTGCAGAGTTTTTCAAAAGAGGACACTACAGGGAACACCTCAGGATGCTTTGTGAAGTTCACAGGGAAAGACGAGATGCCATGATGGAAGCCCTCCAAAAGTATTTTCCGGAAGGTACAAAATGGACATATCCTGATGGAGGACTGTTTACCTGGGTTGAATTGCCAGGAGAAATCAATACCACTGAGCTTCTAAAGGAATCCATCAGTGATCCAAATGTTATGGTTGCTTATGTAGCAGGTGCAGGATTCTTTACAGATGGTGGTGGAAAGGGTAGAAATTCCATGAGACTTTGTTTCAGCGCGGTACCTCCAGATAAAATATTTGAAGGAATTGAAAAGCTTGGTAATCTTATAAAATCAAAACTAGAATAAAAACAATCCAGCTACTCAACATAGTAGCTGGATTGTTTTTATTTATTCATCCATGGATTTTAGTTTTCTATATACTGTATTACGAGAGATTCCAAGTTGCTCTGCGGTCTTTTTCTTATTTCCATCATTTTCTTTTAAGGTATTGAAGATTAGTTCAGTTGTAATTGCTGATAGGTTTTTATTTTGGTTAGTGTAGTCTAGGCTTGAATCATCGGTCATCAGGCCAGCACGCAATAGATTTTCCTTTGTTACATATTCTCCATCGCAGTAAAATAGCGATAAGGAAATTATATTCTCAAGCTCTCTAATATTCCCTGGCCAGTCATAGGCAAGAACGAGATTAGTAGCTTCCTCATCTAATCCATTTACTCCTTTCAAAGTATCATTGGAAAACTTGTGTATAAAATAAGTACATAGTAAAAGCACATCGTTGCCCCTGTCTTTTAAGGGAGGTAATGGCAGAAACAAAACTTTCAATCTATAGTATAAGTCTTCTCTAAAGGATTCCTTATGGATCATCTCCTCAAGATTTCTGTTTGTAGCAGTAATGATTCGAACATCAATATCAACTTTTTTATTGCTTCCTATTCTGCTCAAACTTTTTGTTTCTATAATCCGAAGCAATTTTGCCTGTAGATGCATATGTAGTTCTCCAATTTCATCCAGGAAAATGGTACCACCATCGGCAAGTTCAAATTTTCCGATTTTTCCTCCTTTTTTAGCTCCTGTAAAAGCCCCTTCATCATATCCAAACAATTCACTTTCAAACAAATCCCTGGGATAGCTTGCACAGTTGATGGCAACAAAAGGACCGTCTTTTCTAGAGCTGTGATTGTGGATGGCTTGAGCCATAAGCTCTTTACCGGTCCCGCTGCCACCTATTATCAGGACGTTTTTATCACTTCTTGAAAATCTCTTTGCAATGTCAATTGTATCCTTTAGTTTTTTACTATTTCCAATGAAATCATTAAAATCATAACTTGCATAATGACCCATAAGATCTGATGCGACCTTTAATGAACGAGTCTTTTTTCTGTAAATGTCTATGGCACCAATCAATGAATGGTCTTTAAATACCGGATAAGCAGAATTCATAAGATTGACTGAATGCTCAGGTATTTCTATAAGATATTCAACATCTAAAACAGCCTTTTTAGATTTTACAGATTTTACTAAAATAGAGTTTGGGATAAAGGTCTTTAAATCTTGATTTAGAAAGTCTTCTTTTTCTAAATCCAACATATTGCAGGCAGACTTATTAATGTATGTTAAATATCCATTTTCATCACACGCAGATATCCCCTCATCCACTGAGTCAAGACAATCCAGAAGGTAAGTATATTTGCTTCTTAAGTCTGTGTGATTTTTAAACAAGTCTGATATTGAGTGTTTTACTTTCTCTGTAATCTCATGGAGCATTTCTAAATCTGTATTTGAGGATAAAGCCAAAAGCTCGTATGAATAAAAATCATTATCATCAAAAAGTTTGACTCTGACATCGCAGGAATCTTTATAATCTTCCAGTATAGATTTTAAATTATCCCCTCGAAAAGAATCACCTTCAGATGAGTATCTCGAAAGCAACATTCCTTCACCTGTTAAGAGAAACAAAGAAATATTGTGATGAAAAATCATTCCTGTAATAACTTCAAACAGATTAATAATTAATTTCTCATTAGATTCAAGACCATCTTGAAACAATAGCATCTTTGCTGAATTATTTTCTTGGTGTGCCATAAAGTGTACCACCTCTCTTGCGGAGTTACATGTACCTAAAAGTTACACGACTTACAAATAATTACATTTTATCTAATATCCGTTGCAAGTTGAAATTTCAGCTATAAAGAGCAAGGATGAAATTGTTAAGACTTATGCAAATGTTGCAAATCAATCATAAAAAAATCTATACTAGTTATTATGTTGCAAATTGGTACATTTATTATTGATTATATCCCTGAACAACAATATTTGCAAGAAAAAAAGAAGAAATAGTATTATTAAATTATTATTTTAAAACCTCTGTGATTGTTTATATTCCAACATCTATTATTTTGTTCCAAGTAATAATTAAAATTAATTAATGAAAAAAACCATATTTGGCCTGATTATTGCAATTAGTATATTGATGTGATTTATAAAGAAAGGAGGTGAAGGCATTATGGTGGAATTCAGAAAGTGCATTACAAACCTTGACAAGACCAGTTATGCAAAGGAAAAGAGCACTCCGGTTGATACTTCAGGGTTTATGGATTGCTCAAATGGGATTAATCCATTTGGGATGTCACAGCAAGTCCAAAATGCATTTCTTGACTTTGACATAGCTGAATTGAATACATATCCAAAACCTGCCATCAGCTTGAAAAGGGTCATAAAGGAATATTGGGATGATGTTTGTGAAGTTGATGAGAGACAAATTATTCTAGGAGATGGATCAATTGAACTGATATATAAAATTAATAAATTATTTATTGATGATTCATCTAGTGTAATGGGTTACTCGCCACAGTTCTCAGATTTTGTTGACGATGTAAAGGCTAATGGCGGAATATATGAAAGTTACATTCTGAATGAGTCAAATAACTTTAGAATGAATACTGAAGAATTCATTAGTTTGATGAATAAGGATCATTCCTTGTTCTATATCGATAATCCCAACAATCCAACAGGTCAAGTCATTCATATCGATAATCTGGAGAAAATTGTGAAGCATGCTTCTGAGCTTGGCAGACCAATAGTAATTGACGAAGCATACGGAGATTTTATTGGTAAAAGCAATTCAGCAATAACATTAATGAACAAATATGAAAACCTGATAGTAATAAGATCATTGTCAAAGGGATTGGGACTGGCTGGTTTAAGAGCAGGATATATGATTACATCAAAAGAAGTTTCGCATCAGTACAACAAGGTTTCTAATCCTTATGAAATGAACAGTATTGCAAGGCATCTTGCAGAAGCAGCCTTAAAAGATTGTCAATTCATGAAAGAGTGTACAAAAAAAATCACCATGCTCAAGAAAAATTTTACGGAATCATTAAGAATACTAATTGTAGTTGAAACCGATAAGTCAGTACCTATCATGACTTTAATGCATCCTGACAAGAGTGTGGACCTAGAGAAACTGTTGATGAAGCATGAAATTATTTCCGTATCTTGCAGAGGTTTTGTAGGATTGGGACAGAACTTTGTAAGGCTTATGATTCATGCTGACATTGATGACTTGATTGATAGGTTTAAAAAAATCGAAAAAGAAGTAAAGTACACATGTTAAGGGAGAGCTAAAATTGAGATATGATAAATGCATTGAGATTGTTGAAAGAGATTCGAAGGTATATTCTGAATTCGCTAGAATACCATATTATCCACTGGCAATAAAAAAAGGAAGAGGAGCCATAATTGAAGATATGGATGGCAACAAGTTTATTGATATGCTCTCAAGCGCAGCATCGTTGAATACTGGACACAGCCACCCTAGGATAACTCGGGCAATCACCGATCAACTGGAAAACTTCATAAGTTATACAGCAGCATATACATATTCAGAGCCCCTGGTAACATTAGGTGAAAAGCTATGTAGCATCACTCCAGGAAAATTTGAGAAGAGAGTTGTTTATGGGCTTTCAGGCTCAGATGCAAACGATGGGATGATCAAGATGGTCAGGGCATATACGGGAAGGAGCAAGATTATATCATTCGTGGGTTCATACCATGGTTCAACTTTAGGGTCATTGTCACTGTCCGCCATCAGTTTAAACATGAGGAGAAAAATCGGGCCATTGTTGCCAGACATTTCTCATATCAAGTATCCTCATTGCTATAGATGTTCCTATGAAAAACAGAGCGAAACCTGCAATTTGGAATGCATGAATGATTTCAAGGAATCATTGTTGACATATATGCCACCTGAGGAAATAGCTGCTGTTGTTATGGAACCGATAGCAGGTGATGCTGGATTGATTGTTCCACCAGAAAAATATGTAAAGGAACTTCACAGGATTTGCAAGGATAATGGAATTCTTTTTGTAAGCGAGGAAATCCAGCAAGGTTTTGGAAGAACAGGGAAATGGTTCAGCATTGAGCACTTTGATATCGAACCAGACATTATTGTTATGGGAAAAGCAATGGCTTCAGGTGTTCCGTTAAGTGCTATTGTTGCGAGGAAGGAGATAACTGAAGCACTTGGTCCTCCGGCTCACCTTTTCACGATGAGTGGAAATGCACTATCTTGTGCGGCTTCAATTGAAACGATTGAAGTCATTCAAGATGAAAACTTGATTGAAAAGTCAAAGGAACTGGGAGAGTATGTCAAGGGAAGATTTACAGAGATGATGGGGAAGTATGAATTAATTGGAGATGTAAGAGGCAAAGGGCTGTCAATCGGAGTGGATCTTGTAAAGGACAGGACAACAAAAATCGGCAACAAAGAAGCGGCTGCCAAGATATGTTATAGATGTTGGGAAAAGGGAGTAATTGTAATTTTCCTGGCATCAGGTGTTTTGAGAATACAGCCTCCGCTTGTAATAAGTAAAGATGAGCTTGATCAGGCTCTTAAGATAATTGAGGAATCGATAGTGGAATACATAAATGGTGATATTCCCGACTCGGTACTTGATATAGCAAAAGGTTGGTAGAAAAAAAGGAGGAGTTTTAATGAATTTTGTAAAGAGTGACACTTTTAAGAAGTATTTTATACCCGGAATTATTTTTCAGTCAGTAGTAATTGCCGGAGGTTATGGAACGGGAAGAGAGATAGTGGAATTTTTCCTTAGCTTCGGAACTGTTGGAGGTCTGATTGCAATGCTTGCAATATCAGGCGTCATATGGGGAGTTGTATGTGCAGCAACATTTGAATTTGCCAGAGTATTCAATGCCTACGATTACAGAACGTTCTTTAAAAAGCTTCTTGGCAAAGCTTGGTGGTTATATGAGATTTGCTATGTTGTCTTATTATTGATAGTATTGGCTGTAATAGCCTCATCAGCTGGTAGTATCTTGAATGAAATGTTCGGCATCAATTACTACATAGGAGTTGTGGCGATGATGATTGGTGTAGGAATCCTTGTATTGAAAGGAACGGATGCAATAGAAAAGTTCTTGTCATACTGGACATTCCTACTATACACAGTGTATGTAGTATTTCTAGTAATGTTATTTAGTAAATTTGGGGGAGATATTACAGGCGGAATAGCAAATGGAACAATGGAATCAGGATGGGCATTGGGAGGTTTCAAGTATGCATTCTATAACCTGGGTATAATTCCTGCAGTACTGTTTTCTGTTAAACATGTTGAAACTCGAAAGGAAGCAATTGGAGCAGGACTTATGGCAGGCTTGATCGGAATAACACCAGCGGTGCTTCTGTTCGTTGCCATGGCAGGATTCTATCCGGATATATTAACTGCAGCTGTCCCCACTATCTATATTTTAAATGCATTGGGTTCTCCTATCCTTATGATAGTATTCCAAGTAACCTTGTTCGGTACTCTTATTGAAACGGGCACAGGATTCATATACGCTGTAACCGAAAGAATAACTTCTGTATATGATGAAAAGGAAAAGAAAATGGAAGGATGGATAATACCTGGTGTTACAGTCGGATTGCTTTCCCTGGGAGTATTTATAGCACAATTTGGATTGATAGGATTGATTGCCCAAGGATACGGTACAATTACTTGGGGCTTCTTGGTATTCTATGTAATACCAATAGTTACTATAGGTATCTATAAGATTATTAAAGCATCAAGAGAAAATTTGAATACTGAAGTAGTAGAATAGTACAAAAAAGGATTTGCAGGAGACTGCAAATCCTTTTTTTACGTTCATATCTGCACAAATAATCTTCAATAAGGTATACTATTAGTATAAGGAAACGAAGGAGGAGAGTAGGATGAACCAGCTTATCAGATTTCTAACTATGATGCTTGTTGCTGTTTTAATATTTCTTGGAGCTTCAATTCTAGGAGACAATTCATCCTACCAGGGAACGGTAGCCATTCCTGAACAGAGCAATCGATATCCACTTAATAGAATTAGCTACCAAATTGAAGATGGCGAAGTGGACTTAACCATTAAGGCTGAATATGACATAAGAGGTGTCGTAAAGGGCAAGAGAAAATACTCAGATTATTCTTCTTTGGTTTCAGACTATGACGTCATTCTTGCATGGGGAGATTTGAACAAAGAGGAGTACGATCAATATATTAACTACTCCCAGAGTGGTAGATGGTATTATTATACTTATGAGCCAGGTATGGTTGAAGAGAGGTATATTGCAAATCATTCTGCCAATGTGCACCTTATTCCAGAAAATGATGAAGTTAAAAGAGAGATTAAGAAAATTCGTGAGAACGATTACATCAGGATAGAAGGATATCTTGTGGATGTGCACTTTGAAAATGGTGCATGGGAGACCAGCATGACTAGAGGAGACACAGGGAACGGAGCTTGTGAGATATTATTTGTTAAGGCGCTCCATATAGTTGATTAGGAAAAATTAAAGGTGGTGTAGATTTGGATTCAATTCAATACTTTGTAGGAGTAATGCTATTGATTTTTCTTTTGGTTACAAAAGTGCCTGGTGTTTTCCATAAACGAAAAACCAAAAAAGAAATCAAACAGCTTAAAGATATGCAGAATACATCAAGAGTAGGAACAATTCAAGAGGAAGACATTGCTCACCTTCCTGGGATAGTAAAAAAATGGTTGATAAAGTCGAATGTGGTAGGAAGTGAGTGGAAAAGAACTGCCCATATCAAGCAAAAAGGGCAAATGAGACTTGATTCTGAATCTGAAAAGTGGATTTTTGTTTCATCCACTCAGATAGTTGGCTTGATTGAACCATCCTTTGTTTGGCAGGTAAAATCAGAGAAGATGCCCTTTATTTATGTCTACGGTTCAGACAGCTATGTTGATGGAGTTGGTTCGCACCAAAGGAGGTTGCTGAACATTGTCAAGGTTGCATATAAAAAAAACGGACCTAAAATAAACCAGTCTTCATTTCAGAGATATCTGTTGGAGCTTCCATGGTATCCCCAGGCAGCTTTGAATAAGAATATGAAGTGGAAGCAGATCGACAAAAAGACTGCCAGAGTTGTCATGAATCACAGGGGAGTACCTGGCGAGGCTTACCTTCACTTTGACGAGGAAGGAGATGTCCTCTACGCAAGTGCCATGAGATTCAAAGAAGCAGATGATAAAGCGCAAATGCTTGAATGTATTGGTGAATCACGTGAAATCAATGTAATGGACGGTATCAGAATGCCAATTTCAATTGATTTAACCTGGCGACTTCCTCAAAAACTATACACTTGGTTCAAGGTTGAGATTGTGAAACTTGAGTTCAGATAAGTCTACCAGCAAATGATTTATTGATGAAACGATGGGTATTACATCAGATAGGAAGGCTAATTAATCTTAAAAATAGAGAGGAAGGATACTATGAAACTTGGAACAAAGATAAGAATCCTTACAGCGATATTTGTACTGATAAGATCAATGATGAACATGACAAAAGGCCTTAGAAAAACTTCACCTGTATTGATAGCTACAACATCAGCATTAGCAACTTTTACTGCATTTGTTGTTACACCAAAAGTATGTAAGGAAGTTAAGATGAGAAAAGTACTTAGTTAGATTTTGAGAAATCGTCGATTAGTGATAATCGATGATTTTTTTTGCCTTTTTTCGATTTTACATACTCTTAACATTCACCTTATAAATCCTTAATGTAGTCCTGTTATTCTATGTATGAAAAGAAAATTGGAACATAATCTAAGGAGGCAACTACATTGAGAAATTCAAAAAAGTTTTTTGTATTGGCATTTGTATTGATTATGACATTTACACTTACAGCTTGTGGAGGTGGAGGAGAAACACCTGCAGACGGAAGTGAATTAGAGGGTGCGGTTATAGTTGACGGATCCGGTACAGTTTATCCATTGATGGCTCATATTGCAGAAGAATATATGACTAACGAAGAATCAGGTGTAAGCGTTCAGGTTGGTAGAGCGGGATCAAGTGCCGGGTTTAAGAAATTCATTCCTGGGGAAACAGATTTCTCGAATTCATCCAGAAAAATAAAAGATGAAGAGATTGCTCAGCTTGAAGAAAACGGATTGGTTTTCGGCGAAGATGTAATGGAAATCAAACTGGCATATGACGGACTTACAATGGTAATAAACAATAACAACGACTGGGCTACTGAAATGACTCAGGACGAGATTGTTAACATGTATCTGTCTGGAACATATAATGATGAGGATGTAGTTCTTTGGTCAGATATCAGACCAGAGTGGCCAGCAGAAGAAGTAAATTTCTACGGACCAAATGAGAATCACGGAACATTTGAATTCTTCTATGATGAAATTCTTGATGAGCAGGACATGGTAAAAACAGCTAACCTACAACAAGAGTATTCAACACTTGTTGACCTGGTATCAAAAGACGAAAATGCAATAGCATTCTTTGGGTATGGATACTATGCTAGTAACACAGATAAGCTGCAAGCAGTTAAAATTGATTTCGGTAACGGACCTGTCGGACCTGCACTGGAAACAATAGGTGAAGATCTACCATACGCAGGGTTCACAAGACTTGTATACACTTACCTGAATCTTGATTATGCAGAGGAAAAACCACAAGTTCTTGATTTTGCAATGTATGTAGTATCACCAGATGGTTCAGCTAGACTTGCAGGTGAGAATGGATTTGCACCACTTCCAGCAGAGACATATGCAGAATACTATCAACAACTTGAAGCACTAAAATAGTAGAATGATTGAGACTGTGAGAAGTAAAAACTTCTCACGGTCATTAATCTGGATTTAGATAGATCAGGGGAGATAAGCATGGGAAAAAACAGTATAAGAGAAATTATCCAGAATAATATAAGAAATAAGAATCACTTCTCAGACAAGGTCATGCCCAAGGTCTTTTTTGTTATGGCTTCGATATCCGTAATTACTACCTTTGGTATTGTATATACATTGATATTTGATTCAATCAAGTTCTTTTCACAGGTACCAATAAGAGAGGTCTTTTCCACAAATCTTAATCCTTTGTCGAGGGATCCCTCTTTTGGTTTCCTCCCCCTTTTAAACGGGACATTGTTAACTACAATAATTGCAATGATTGTCGCTGTTCCTGTTGGAATGGCAGCTGCAATTTATTTAAGCCAGTTTGCATCGGCTAAGCTTAGAAAGGTTCTGAAACCTATACTTGAAGTTTTAGCGGGAATACCGACTATAGTATATGGTTTTTTCGCATATTCATTTGTTACCCCCCTGTTGATGAATCTGATTCCTTCTTTGGGAGCAAAAAATGCCCTTAGTCCTGGAATCGTAATGGGGATTATGATAATACCAATGGTGGCATCCCTATCAGAGGATGCAATGAATGCTGTACCTACAATTATGAAAGATGGAGCTTTGGGTCTTGGATCAACGAAGCTTGAAACTACCCTAAAGGTTATAATACCAGCATCGATTTCAGGAATAGTTGCATCAATTGTATTGGGAATATCAAGAGCTATTGGTGAAACGATGATTGTTACAATAGCAAGTGGAAGTTCCAAAAATTTTACCTTTGACATAACCCAGTCCATGCAGACAATGACGGCATATATTGTAGAGTTTACAAGTGGTGATGCTGGCAGTGGGACAGTGGGTTACTATAGTCTGTATGCAGTTGGATTAATCCTATTTGTATTTACATTGGGCATGAATCTTATTGCTCAGTATATTTCAAGGAAATACAGGGAGGAGTATTGATGAATTCTAAAAATAAGAAGGATTCCATACTTGAAAAGGATGTGGATTCAATGAATGATAATAAAAAGGGACCTGGGGGAAAAAGGGTAACTTTCAATAAAAATAGAATATCATGGAGAATAGGACTTAATAACTTTGCCAAGCACCTGTTTTCACTGTCAACTGTTTTTGCTGTGGTAGTGTTAGTAATACTTCTTTTTCAGATTATTAAGGGTAGTATTGGATGGCTGGACTGGCAGTTTCTGACAAGCAACCTTTCAATATTCCCTGAGAAAGCCGGGATAATAGGTGCAATTGTGGGTACTCTTTATCTAATGATGATCGTTATACCGGTAACGCTGATTTTAGGTGTTTCCACTGCCATTTATCTTGAAGAGTACGCAATCGAGGGAAGAATCCAAAGGTTTATCAAGGTAAACATTTCAAACCTTGCCAGTGTGCCATCGGTTATATTTGGACTATTGGGTCTTACTGTATTCTCAAGGATGCTGAGCCTTGGATCAAGCATAATGGCAGGAGGATTAACAATGTCGTTACTGGTTCTGCCCATCGTTGTAGTATCTTCACAAGAGGCACTTCGAGCAGTGCCCGGTTTCCTGAGGGAAGCATCTTATGGAATGGGTGCAGACAAGTGGACCACCATATGGAGAGTTGTATTGCCAGTTTCAATCCCAGGGATTTTGACTGGGGCAATTCTTGCGATTTCAAGGGCGATAGGCGAGACGGCACCTTTGGTAGTACTTGGGATTCCAACACTGATAATGAAAATACCTACTGGTGTTTTGGATGATTTTACTGTTATGCCGATACAGATATATTACTGGACCCTGGATACGGTATTGACACCAGAGTATGCCTATCTTGCGTCAGCGACCATTGTTGTGCTGCTGTTAACATTGTTTATTCTGAACTCAGTGGCAATTGTAATAAGGAATAAATTCCAGAAAACATTTTAATTGGGGGAAAAGACTGTGAGAAGTACTAATGAAGAACAAAATAAATATGTATATGATGTAAGAGGACTTAATCTCTGGTATGGAGACAATCAAGCCCTTAAAGATATTACTATGGGTGTTGAAGAAAACGAAATCACTGCCATAATCGGACCATCCGGCTGTGGCAAGTCTACTTTTGTAAAAACACTTAACCGTATGATTGAAAGTATACCTATCGTCAGAACTGAGGGAGAAATTCTATATCATGGCCATGATATTTTTGGATCTCACATGATGGTGGAGGAGCTTAGAACAAGGGTTGGAATGGTATTTCAAAAGCCTAATCCTTTTCCAAAGTCCATTTTTGAGAATGTAGTATACGGCCCAAAAATTCATGGAGTCAAAGACAAGAAAATCCTCATGGAAATTGCTGAGCAAAGTCTACGAGGCGCAGCTCTGTGGGATGAGGTAAAGGACAGAATGTCTGAAAATGCATATAGTCTGTCAGGTGGGCAACAGCAGAGGCTATGTATTGCAAGGACAATGGCAGTAAGTCCTGAAGTTATACTCATGGACGAGCCAACATCTGCACTTGATCCAGTTGCAACAATGAGGATTGAGGAATTGATGGAGGATTTGAAGAAGGAATATACGGTTATTATTGTTACTCATAATATGCAGCAAGCTGCAAGGATATCTGATAAAACGGCATTCTTCTTGAGTGGAGAGCTGATTGAATTTGACATGACACACAAAATATTCAGTAATCCCCAAGACAAGAGAACAGAGGATTATATAACAGGTAGATTCGGATAAAATAACTTATTTGATCCTGAATAATTTTGTGGAGCAATGGCTGTTGGCTGATTATAGCTGACAGTTTTTTGTGCAGAATTTTCAGATATTTGAACGGTATTTTAATTGTATATATTAATACTAAGTGCTATAATCGAAGTTGTCTACAAACATTAAGTTTTATACATTACCATGTATTTTACATATCACTCCAACTAACATATAGGGAGGAGCCACCTATGAATCGATCACTAAGGAAATTCATTGATTCAATCTCGATTAAAGCAACAGTAATAATTTTATTTATATTGAGTATTACACTTACGGTAGGTGCAATTGGATATGTAACCTTCACAAAGTGGAGTGATTCCAATGAAAAGGTTATCATAAGACTGGCAGATAATTTGAATAAAGATATAGCCAATAAAATCGAGACTTATCTTCATATCCCCGAGCATATAATTCAAATGAACCAAGGTATGCTTGAAGATGGTGTTGTTGATATTGAAAACCCTGCTTCAAGAGACTTGTTCTTTCTGAATACACTAAACACCCAGGATGATATTGTCTATAGCTTCAGTTATGGATCAGAGGCAGGGGAGTACTACGGAGCCAGGAGAAATGAATCTGGCGATGTAGAATTGATGGTAAACAACGAAGAAACGGGAGGAAATTCCTGGTATTATTATGCCAATGATAATGGAACAGTAGGTGAGTTTTCAAGGGACGTTGGATCTTTTGATCCAAGGACAAGGGCTTGGTACAAAGCAGCCATCAGTCAAGGTGGATTCTCCTTTTCACCTGCATATAAGCATTTTGTTATGAATGACCTATCAATATCGGCCGCAGCACCTGTAATAAACAATTCAGGTGAACTAAATGGAGTGCTTGGCGTACATATGCTTCTTTCAGGTTTGAATGGTGTATTGAGTGAAATCACTGAATCTGCTGATTCCTATGCAATGATAGTTGAGAGGGAAACGGGATTTGTGGTTGCAAATTCACTGGGTGATGAAAACTATATTATTGACGCGGATGGTAACTTTGATAGGCTAAATATTGCTGATACAGATAATAGAGTTGCACTTTTAACATATGAAGAATATTTAAATGGTAATTCAGGACTTGTTGAAGGTGAAAGAGGACAGGAGACTCTATTCAGCAAGGCAACTGAGTTTAATCTTCCTGGCATAGATTGGATTGTAATAACAGCAGTTCCTGAGAGTTTATTGGGAACTACGGTTGAAGATTCACTTAGGGACAGTTTGTTAATTGGGTCTGTGGGACTGCTGTTTTCATTCATTGTTTTTATGATAATAATCAAAAATCTATTAGACCCTATGAAAGAAATTTTTCAGGCTAATAAGAGTTTTTCAGAGGGTGATCTGACCAAAAGAGTCAGTATATTCCGGCAGGATGAGGTAGGGAAAATAGGCGAATCATACAATCAAATGGCAGATAGAATCTATTCCCTTGTACATAATCTTGAAAATGAGGTAGAGGCAAGAACAGAAGAAATAAGAGATGCAAACCATAAACTTGAAGAAAACAAAGACAAACTCCAGCTGATTCTAGATTCATCAGCTGAGGGGATCTATGGAATTGACCTTGATGGGAATTGTACATTTATAAATAACAGTGCCTTGAAGATGTTGGGTTATGAAGGCCATGATGAGCTGCTTGGTAATAACATGCATGAGAAAATACACCACAGTTCCAGAGATGGGTTCCACGTAAGTTCAGAACAATGCTCCATAGTTGAAGGCATGAGAAGTGGACAGGGTACACATGTTGACAACGAAGTCTTCTGGACAAAGGACAACAAGAGTTTTGCTGTTGAGTACTTCAGTTATCCACAGAAAGTTGATGGAAGAATCGTAGGTGGAGTTGTTACATTTATGGATATCACTGAGCGAAAAAAGCTGCAGGAGGAGATATTTACAGAAAAAGAGCAATTAAAGACAACACTTTTATCTGTAGGGGATGGAGTCATTTCAACTGATTTTCGGGGAAGAGTTCAATTAATGAACCCTATTGCGGAGAAACTCACAGGATGGAATCAGTCTGAAGCAAAGGGTTTGCCATTTGAGAAGGTATTTCACATCATCAATGAACATACAGGAGAACTTTGTGAGGATATCATGGAAAAAGTATTTGAAAGTAGGAGTATAATCGAGCTTGCCAAGGATACAATTCTTATTTCTAAAGATGGAAGAAGGATACCTGTTGAAGATAGTGCAGCTCCAATTAGAAGTGAAGATGGCATTGTTACAGGAGTAGTTATAGTATTTAGAGACTTTACAGAGAAAAAGGAAAAGATAGATGAAATTGAGTATCTCAGTTACCATGACTACTTGACGGGATTATACAACAGGAGGTATATGGAAGATTCAATAAATAGATTAGACACACAGAGAAACATTCCATTTACTATAATATCAATTGATGTGAATGGTCTAAAGCTTACAAATGATGCTTTTGGACATAAGATGGGTGACAGGTTGCTTACAAGTGTCGCGGATATGTTGAAAAGAGTATGCAGAGATGACGACATCATCGGAAGAATGGGTGGAGACGAGTTCATGATTCTTCTTCCTAAGACCGATGAGGTAGAGGCTCTGAGAATCAAGAATAGGTTAGAAGATTCAGCTAAAAACATTAAAATGGACTCTGTAATTGTTTCACTTGCTAGTGGTTTTTCCACAAAAAACACATCTAATATGGATATCACTAAAGTTCAGACAATAGCAGACAATAATATGTACAAGGACAAGTTGAAATATGGAAAATTGATGAGAAGCCAGACCATTGAAATCGTACTTAAGAATATAAATTTAAAATATGACAACGAGCAGATTCATACAGAAAGGGTTTCCCAGTATTGCGTGGCCATAGCAAGAGAAATGAGATTCTCAGAGAATGAGATTGAGAATATCAAGACAGCAGCTGTACTTCATGATATCGGAAAGATAATGGTTCCACCGGAAATCTTGAATAAACCTGGAAGACTAACACAGAATGAGTTTGAAACAATCAAGAAGCACCCTGAAACAGGATACCAGATTTTGAAATCTGTAGATGAATATGCAATACTTGCTTTAAATGTACTGTATCATCATGAAAGGATTGATGGAAAGGGATATCCTGAAGGACTTGTGGGTGAGGAGATTCCTTTGGTATCTCGAATAATATCTGTCGCAGATGCATACGAGGCAATGACAGCAACTAGACCTTATCAGACTCCACGATCAAAAGAGGATGCAATTGCGGAGCTTATAAGATGTTCGGGGACTCAGTTCGATTCAGAAATTGTGAAAGTATTTGTAGAAAAGGTGCTCTCGTAAAGAAACAAGAAACAGCATATGAAATAACATGAAAAGGGGCTGTCGGGAAATAGCCTTAAAAAAAAGAATCAGTACACTCTTAAATGAGGATACTGATTCTTTCACTTTTTTTGCAAAAAAAAGGAAAAAGATGGCCAATTGCAGCCATCTTACTCCCCGCTATAGTGTATACT
>JAGXFX010000019.1 GCA_024637045.1 Soehngenia sp. | reverse complement strand
TTGGGAGAGCACCTGCCTTACAAGCAGGGGGTCACAGGTTCGAGCCCTGTTGTGCCCACCATAATATCAATGAACAGATAACAAGGAATAACTAACAATTTAAAATTATTCATTGTTCACTATTAAATGTTCATTGAACTACCATGGCCTGGTAGTTCAGTTGGTTAGAATGCCAGCCTGTCACGCTGGAGGTCGAGGGTTCGAGTCCCTTCCAGGTCGCCATAAATACCATCAACAAAAACAAAGACTAGGAATACCGCTATCACGCTGGCCGGCTACGTAAACCAAATCAAAGATTTGGACTGCGCGGCATCGGACCTACAACGCAATCAAGATTGCTGTTAGGTCTCGGGAGGTCGAGGGTTCGAGTCCCTTCCAGGTCGCCATTATACAATTAAATAATTCACAATGCACAATGCACAATTAAAGGATGTCATAAGTGCCCGGCAATATAAATATCCAAAATCTTTGATTTTGATATATTTCATTGATAGGGTATCTGAGCGAAAGCGAAGAATCTTAATTGTGAATCGAGAATTGTGAATTTAAAATGCTGGTGTAGCTCAATTGGTAGAGCAACTGACTTGTAATCAGTAGGTTGGGGGTTCAAGTCCTCTCACCAGCTCCAAATTCTCTTGACAGAGATAAATTAGGAGGAGTTCCCGAGTTGGCCAAAGGGGACGGACTGTAAATCCGTTAGCTGAGCTTTCACTGGTTCGAATCCAGTCTCCTCCACCATTTAATATTTCAATACTTCAATACATGCACAACTTTTTGCGGGTGTAGCTCAGTGGTAGAGCTCCAGCCTTCCAAGCTGATTGCGAGGGTTCGATTCCCTTCACCCGCTCCATTAAACACAACTTACTTGCACCTATAGCTCAGTTGGATAGAGCAACGGACTTCTAATCCGTGTGCCGGAGGTTCGAATCCTCCTAGGTGCACCATATTGTTGGGGTGTAGCCAAGCCGGTAAGGCACTAGACTTTGACTCTAGCATTCCACAGGTTCGAGTCCTGTCACCCCAGCCATTTTCATTTTATATCAGACAGGATTGTTTGGTATAAATTATGCTTTGGTATGAATTTAATATGACCTATTAGCTCAGTTGGCAGAGCACCTGACTTTTAATCAGGGTGTCCCGCGTTCGAGTCGCGGATGGGTCACCAGTTATGGAGAGGTACCGAAGTGGTCATAACGGGGCGGTCTTGAAAACCGTTAGGGTTAACGCCCACGTGGGTTCGAATCCCACCCTCTCCGCCAGAAGGAGAAGTACTCAAGTGGCTGAAGAGGCTCCCCTGCTAAGGGAGTAGGTCCTTCACGGGGCGCGAGGGTTCAAATCCCTCCTTCTCCGCCAAAAATAGTATGGGGGCCTTTAGCTCAGTTGGTTAGAGCGCCCGGCTCATAACCGGTAGGTCCGGGGTTCGAGTCCCTGAAGGCCCACCAACTACATAATGGCATAATCATTAGCCCAGATAGCTCAGTCGGTAGAGCAGTGGACTGAAAATCCACGTGTCGCTGGTTCGATTCCGGCTCTGGGCACCATAAGATTTAATTGTCTTTTTTTTTTAGTTTTTTTAAAGTTTGTAGGGGTGTAGTTAAACGGTATAACAACGGTCTCCAAAACCGTCGTTGAGGGTTCGATTCCTTCCACCCCTGCCAATACATTTTTTACAGTATTGTGAATTGCAAAGTGCCCAACAATAGAAATATATCAAAATCATAGATTTTGGATATTTCATTGATAGGGTATGAATCGTGAATTGAGAATTAATAATGTATGGACTTGCACCCTACCCGCTAAATTACGACGAAACAAGTTTCGGTAATTAATCGCTGGGCACGCAAAAAGTCCATTGAATGAATTTTTTACAATAATGTATGGACTTGCACCCTATCAGCTAGATTGAAGCGAAGTAGAACTTCGACAATCAACCTGCTGGGCACGCAAAAAGTCCAATTTATTAAAACTACAATGTATGGACTTGTAGCTCAGGTGGTTAGAGCGCACGCCTGATAAGCGTGAGGTCGGTGGTTCGAGTCCACCCAGGTCCACCACTTTAAATCATTTTAATGATTTAAGGGCCTTTAGCTCAGTTGGTTAGAGCGCCCGGCTCATAACCGGTAGGTCTGGGGTTCGAGTCCCTGAAGGCCCACCACACAAAAAAAACAAACCCTGAGGTTTGTTTTTTTTACTGTTTACTATTATAGTGCTTAAGAAATAATTCTTCTAAAATAGACTTGATGTTTTTAACATAAATATTATTGCCTGCTCTCAATATAAGAATCCCCTGTGGGGCTTCATACGGTGAATGATCTGCTTTAATATCAATGTTATCTATCAATCTAAGATCAGCTATATCAGCCAGAATATCGTAAGATAATCTGGCTTTTTTCGTTTCTATAGTAACATGGAAAGCATTTTCGCTATTCATATGGAATGCATAAAGTGGTTGGTAATACATCCAAGGAATAGTGAATGAGGGTTCATAGATACCATTAATAACAAGATTATTTTCAATAAAGTCTATATTATCGATTTTCAAAATTACATTTGGTTCCGCAGTCTCTATCTTTAATGTCTTTTCGTCTTCAAAGAGATTGTAGAGTTTAAGAAGATGTGGCATATGCTGCAAGTCGTCATAGTTATGCTGGAGTATAGGCTTAAGAAGCACATCACTCTGATTATTGGTATAAGATTTGTATAGATCAATGCAATCCTTACCTGATAGCAAATCTATTCGTTCAATACCTAGATATTTTTCAACTGTTTTGAGTTTAAGATTCGGGATTTCTATGATGTATCTGTTTTCTCTTATATATTTGTACAAATCAAGAGATTCAACATTTTCCCAATTGTGACCGTATTTTTGGAGTCTTTTCTTAACGAATGGGATATCGAAAGAATCTCCATTATATGATACTAACTTATTAAAATCTTTGGTTCTATCAACGAATTCAAGTAGGATTCTTTCCTCCTTTTCAATATAGTCAGCAAACAGCTGGATAAGTGTCCAGTTGTTGAATGTTTTGTTATAGAAGAGTAAACCAATCAGATAAACATTGTGATAATCTCTGCTTAAACCTGTAGTTTCTATATCAAAAAAACAGATATCATCAATTGAGATTAATGGATTAAAATCCAGTCTAATATCTATTATGCTTTTTCGAATTTTCATTTTTATCAGCTGCCTTTCAGATTAGTTGATTATTCGAAATGACTTTTACCAATAGAAAAAATAGTGTACAATAATAATAGTTGAACGGAGGGATGTCTTGGAAAAAAAATCTAAGCAAAAAAAGACTATCGGATCAGTAAAAAAAGCTCTTGATATAATCAATTATATTGCAGAACAGGAACATGAACAAGGGGCAACAGAAATAAGTGAAGCTTTAGGCTATGGGGTAAGCGCCACCTATCATATTCTGAATACACTAAAGGAATCAAACATAATTTCCCAAAATGAAAAGACAAAAAAATATAAACTGAGCCTTAAACTATGGCAATTGGGTATGACGGCTTATAGTCAAAACAATATCTCGGATGCACTAAAGCCATTCCTTGTGAAATTAAGAGATAATACAGGAGAAACAGCTAATCTTACAATACTGGAAGGTGAAGAAATTGTATATGTTGCTCAAGAGGAAAGTGACAAGCTAATTAAGATGTTTACAAAGACAGGAGCTACTGCACCATTGCATTGTACGGCAAGCGGTAAAATATTTTTAGCATATAAGGATCAGGATGAAAGAAACGAGATAATAGAAGGTCTCGATCTTGTTAAATTTACTGAAAATACCATAGTTGAAAAAGAAGAATTAGTAGAAGAGCTCCAAAGAATCAAGAAAGACGGATATGGATTTGATGTTGAGGAAAGGGATGAAGAGGTTTCGTGTATAGCAGCACCTGTATTTGGTCCGCAGGATGAACTTATGGCTTGTTTGTCAATATCAGGACCCAATAACAGATTCAGTCAAGACAATAAGGAGCGCTGGATAAAGATTATTGTCGATATCGCAAAAGAAGCTTCAGAACACATGACTACTTTTAAATAGGGGGAGTATAGTTATGCACCAGCTTATATGCACAAACTGCAAAGAAATTTATGATGATGAGACTAAAACCGGAAGGTGTACTAAATGCAATGAGCCTCTAGAAATTGAGCCTGTTAGGAACGGGCAAATATCTGAAAAATTTCCAATGGAAAGAGGTATTTTCAAAAGATATAGTTCATTTTTTTCATTTCTGGATTTGGATGATAGTTTGAGTCTTGGAGAAGGAGCTACTCCTTTAGTCTATCTGGGAAAAGAAAATAGTGAAATAAAAGGCAGCAATATATATATCAAGAATGAAGGAATGAATCCTACCTGGTCTTTTAAGGATAGGGGCACTTTAACGGGTATCCTTAGAGCCAAAGCAAAAGAAATTAAAAGGATTGGTACTGTTTCAACAGGTAACATGGCAGCTTCAGTTGCAGCTTATGCAGCAAAGGCTGGTATCCAGGCAACGATCCTGGTAAAAGAGGAAATGGCTGAAGAAAAGATTGGACCAATAGGAATATATGGACCAAGGCTTATTAAAGTCAAAGGTAATTATAGAGAGTTATATAGTGAAAGCATCAGATTGGGACAGGAAAATGGAATTTACTTTATAAATTCAGATGCCCCTTACAGAGTGGAAGGCTATAAAACCACAGCATTTGAAATATATGAGCAGTTAGGTTCGAGAATACCAGATTATATCATAATACCAACAAGTGCTGGAGGAAATTTCAGGGGAATCGAGAAAGGTTTCAGAGAGTTGCAACTAAGTGGAATAATAGATAGAATGCCAATTTTAATAGCTTCACAGGCAAAGGGCTGTAATCCAATAGTAAGAGCATTTGAATCTGGTTCTGACAAAGTTGAACAGCTTACGGAATATGGAACAATCGCACATGCTATCGAAAACCCATTTCCCCCAAGTGGAAATCAGGTGCTTAGACTGATCATGAAGAATAATGGTTTAGCTGTTGGAATATCTGAAGAAGATATTATAAACCATCAAAAGATCCTTGCAAAATCGGGGATTTTTGTACAACCAGCTTCGGCAACATCATTGGCAGCAGCAAATAAGCTAATCAATGAGGGAACTATACCAGCTGATTCTGAAATTGTTTGTATTGCAACTGCATCAGGATTGAAGTTTACAGAAAGTCTGAAGCATCATAGAATTGATGTGGAAAGTTGTGATATTGAGGATCTTGAAAATATGATAAAGTGAAACTAAAATCAGGCGCCTCCATGGAGGCGCCTGACACATTCTAGTATAGATTTAATTCAAATAATTCTTTTACTTCCTCATAATCAGTGGTTTTGCCAAGAATGAGCATCAATTTGATTCTAGCCTTCTGGCCGGGTAGATTTCCACCAAGGATTGCTCCCATATCTCTCAACTGTTTTCCTCCGCCTTCATATCCATAGGTGTACAGGACTCTACCAGTGTTACATCTGGACACAAGAACTATTGGAATGTTTTTTTCAATTGCCCTCTTAACTCCTGGGACCATCTGGGGAGGGAGGTTACCCCTTCCCATTGCTTCAATAACAATACCTTTGTAACCACTATCTATGCAAAAGTCTATCATGTCTGATTCCATTCCAGCTACTGATTTAATCAGAGCAACTCTTTCCTCTATTTTTTTGGTACCAATTACTTGTCTTGAGGCAATACTTCTGTAATAAAGGATTTCATCGTTATCCACTATTCCAAGTGCTCCAAATTCCGGTGACTTGAAGGTGTCCAGTGAAAGTGTGTTTGTCTTGGTGACCTGACTGGCTGCATTGACCTCATTGTTCATGACGACGAGTACGCCTTTGTCTCTTGACCGGCCTGAAACTGCAGTACAAATAGCTGCTGACAAATTACTAGCCCCATCATAGCCAAGTTCTGAAAAATTTCTCATTGCTCCAACAACTACCACAGGTTTGGGTGAATCTATCAAAAGATCGAGCAAATATGCTGTTTCTTCCATGGTATCAGTACCATGGGTAACGATAACACCATCAATTGTGGGATCAGCGAGTTTTTCCATAACGAGATGATACACATCCATCATTATAGCCGGAGTAATATGAGGACTAGGGAGATTTGCGTAGTTTACCACCTCAATATCTGCAATATCTTCGATGTTCTTAAGGGTGTTTACAATTTCATCAGCATTTAGTGCAGGTATTGCAGCGTGAAGCTCTGGGTCGAATTTCATTGAAATGGTTCCTCCAGTGAAAATTATTGCCAATTTTTTAGTCATCTGGACACCTCCTATTTATTTTTGTTAGATAATTTTGTTGAAATAAGTATTTTGTTTCTATATATAAAATCGTAACACAATCATGAAGAAGCTTCAACAAAAAAAGAAGGCTCCGAAATGGGAGCCTTTCATCCTATACTAATAGGATGGAACAAAACCGTTCAAAAGGGGTATTGGGAATAGAGATCTAACTCGAGGTTACCAGGGGGATAACCTCATATTGATTATAACAAATATGTTAAGTCATTGCAATATAAATGATAAAGTTTATCATTTAACAAAATTGAGTTTAAATACCTGCTTAATTGAAGTATAATGAATATGATGAGAGGAGATGTGAATAATGGATAAAGTTATTATGGCACTTAAAAAGAATGGATTTGAAGCAAATTTTTTTGAAAACTCAGAGGATGCAAAGATACACCTGCTAAAAGAAATTGACAAGAATGAATCAGTTGGAATCGGAGGTTCCATGACTGTACTGGACATGGGAATATATGATGTTCTTGTTGACAGAGGAAACGATACATACTGGCATTGGAAAGCAGAAGACAAGAAGTCCGCGTTGGAAAAGGCAGTTAACACCGAAGTTTACTTAACCAGTTCAAATGCAATAACAGAAGAAGGGAAGCTTGTAAACAAAGACGGTACTGGAAACAGAGTAGCATCAATGATATACGGTCACAAGAGAGTATATGTTATCGTAGGCAAAAACAAAGTTACTAAAAACGTTGAAGAGGCTTTCAAGAGAATAGAAACTGTTGCTGCACCACTTAACGCCAAGAGACTAAACTTAACAACTCCATGTGTTTATACAGGGGTATGCAGTGATTGTGACTCAAAAGACAGGATATGCAAGGCAGAGACAATATTAAGTAAAAATCCCAATGGCACACAGATATTCGTCTATATCGTAAATGAGGACATGGGATATTAAGAGGTGAGAATTTGATTTATTTGGATAATTGCTCCACGACAAAACCACGTGATAGTGTTATAGAAAAGATTACTGAAAGTATGCAGATGGATTTTGGAAATCCTTCATCTTTGCATAGACTTGGGATAAACTCAGAAAAAATACTCAAGAATTCACGCAAGGTTATTTCAGACTTTCTCGGTGTAAAGACTAATGAGATTTATTTCACTTCCGGTGGTACAGAAGGCAACAACATCGCGATTCAGGGAGCTCTTAACGCTAGGCAAAACAGAGGGAAGCATATAATAACTACAATGATTGAACACCCTGCAGTCATGAATACCATCAAGGAATATGAAAAAAATGGATGCAGAGTATCCTGGATACCAAATGGAGTTGATGGAAGAATAGACCTGGATAAGCTGGAAAAAGAGATTACAGACCAGACTGTCCTAGTTTCAGTGATTCATGTCAACAATGAAATCGGGACGATACAAGATATTGAAGCAATTGGAGAATTGCTTTCAAAGCAGACTATTAAGCCACATTTTCATCTGGATGGAGTTCAGTCTTTCGGTAAGATTCAGTTTTCATTGATTGGTGCCGGAGTGGACAGCTTTGCTTTTAGCGGTCACAAGATACATGGGCCAAAGGGAGTAGGAGGCTTGTATATTAACGGTAAAGCTAGAGTTAATCCCTTGGTATTCGGAGGAAATCAGGAAATGGGGATGAGATCTGGAACAGAAAATGTTCCTGGTATTTCTGGATTTGGTGAGGCTGTAAGGGTATTGGCTGAACAAGGATTCAAGGAGACCCAAAAAATTGCAGAGCTAAAGAAATCCATGACTCAAATGATAGTGGAACAGATTGATGATGTAATTGTAAACAGCCCTTCGGGGAAACTGTCATCTCCTTACATTCTTAACCTGTCATTCGGGTGGACAAGAGGAGAAGTGATATTGCATTATCTTGAGGATAAAGACATATATGTATCAACCACATCAGCTTGTTCTTCGAAGGGAACAGACAAGAGCCATGTATTAAAAGCAATTGGCTTGGATGATAATCATATTGAGGGAACCTTGAGATTGTGTTTTTCTTATGAAATAACAGACGAGGACATAGCCAGGACTGTACAAGTTTTAAAGACTTCAGTTGAAGACGTAAGAAGTGTGATGAGGAGATGATGTGTTGGAACGAGTTATAAGTGCAAGTCTTGGTGAAATAGTTCTTAAAGGCTTGAACAGAAAGTATTTTGAAGACAGATTGATTAAAAATATGAAGAGAGTCCTTAGGGATTTTGGTGAATATAGAATATATAAGGAACAAGGCAAAATTTATATTGAAGGCTTGGAAGACCATCAGGACGAAGCAATAAAAAGACTCAAAAAAGTGTTTGGTCTTGTTTATATTTGTCCATGCATAAGAACCAGCTTGGAAATGGAGGACATTAGAGAAGCTGGATTGAAGCTTGTAAAAGAAAGCCTACCAAAAGACAAGATTACTACATTCAAGGTTGAGACCAGCAGATCGGATAAGAGATATCCCTTGAAGTCACCTGAAATTTCAAGAGACGTAGGAGGTTATGTCCTGACAAATACTGAAAATCTAAAGGTTGATGTTCATAACCCTGATTTCATGTTGTATGTTGATGTAAAAGAATATGGATATGTGTATATCGACAGGACAAGAGCATATGGAGGTCTTCCAATCGGCACCAATGGTAAGGGACTGCTTTTACTTTCAGGAGGCATTGACAGCCCTGTGGCAGGCTTCATGATGGCAAAGAGAGGCGTGGAAGTGGATGCAATTCATTTTCATTCATATCCATTCACTTCTCAGAGAGCGGAAGAAAAGGTTATGGATCTGGCAAAGATTGTATCAATGTATACAGGTCCAATGAAGATTTACAGCATAAACCTCCTGAATATACAAAAAGAGATTAACGAGAATTGTCCTGAGGACGAAATGACTATACTATCAAGAAGATTTATGATGAGAATTGCAGAGGAAATAAGCAAGAAAAATGGATATCAGATACTTGTTACCGGTGAGAATCTTGGACAGGTTGCAAGCCAAACCATATATAGTGTAGACGTAATAAACAGGTCAGTCGAAATGCCGATACTTAGACCACTTATAGGTATGGACAAGGTTGATATTATCTATATGTCCAAAGAAATTGAAACTTACGAGACATCCATTAAACCATTCGAGGATTGTTGCAGTGTATTCCTGCCGAAGCATCCTGTGACAAGACCCAAGCTTGAAGATATTCAACAATCAGAACAAGCACTCAATATTGATGAACTTGTTATGGAAGCAATTGAAGGCATGAAAATTACAAAAATCGATTAATAGACCATTCAGAAAACAACTATAATAAAGAGGCCGAAAGGCCTTTTTTGTTTTTAATATACTAAACTGCAAGTTTACCTGTGAACAATAAATACATAAATGTGTTCTTGTAAACAACTGAATTTAGTTAAAGATATGGGTTGACAGCCAATAGCTGCTATTCTATAATATTGTGGTAGCTGTTTAGTAAACATAAACTATTTGTTTAATGAAATGGAGGTCGCTATGAATATCGGAGAAAAAATCAAGGCTATCAGAGTCAAAAAAAACCTGACCCAGGAGGAACTTGCTGACAGATGTGAATTGACAAAAGGGTTCATATCGCAGGTTGAAAGAGATTTGACATCACCTTCAATTGCTACTCTTGTAGATATATTGGAAGGGTTAGGGACAAATCTTAAAGATTTTTTCAACGAAGCTGATGAAGAAAAAATCGTATTCCGAAAGGAAGATGTTTTTGAGACTGTAAATGATGAATTGAAATATGTACTTCATTGGATTATCCCAAATGCTCAGAAGAATAATATGGAGCCGATAATGATAACACTCGCTCAGGGAGGAAAAACAAAAGAGGATTCACCTCATGAAGGTGAAGAGTTTGGCTATGTACTCCAGGGTTCAATCTACTTATTTTTGGGTAGTGAAAAGCACAAAGTCCGAAAAGGAGAAAGCTTCTATTACAAAACAAACAGCAACCATTACATTGAGAATGCCGGCAAGAGCGAGGCGGCCCTCATCTGGGTAAGTACACCACCAAACTTTTAGGAGGGGTATGATGACGAAAATTCATGCTATAGATTTAGTCAATGTAGACAAACAATTTGGGGAGACCCAAGTTCTTGAAAACATTAGTCTGTATATAAGAAAAAATGAGTTTCTTACACTTCTTGGACCAAGTGGTTGTGGAAAAACTACTACTCTTAGAATAATTGGAGGATTTGAATCCCCTACAAATGGCAAGGTTATGTTTGACGGCGAGGACATAACTGATCTTCCTCCATATAAAAGACAGATCAATACTGTATTCCAGAAGTATGCTCTCTTTCCTCATATGAATATTTATGATAATATCGCATTTGGCCTTAAAATCAAGAAGATGAGCAAAGAAGAAATCAAGGATAAGGTTGCTCTGATGCTAAAGCTGGTAAACCTTGAAGGTTTTGAAGATAGAGATATAGATTCTCTTAGTGGAGGACAGCAACAAAGAATAGCCATAGCAAGAGCTTTGGTCAATGAACCCAAGGTGCTTCTTCTCGATGAGCCTCTTGGAGCGCTGGATCTTAAATTAAGGAAGGAGATGCAGCTTGAGCTAAAGAGAATTCAGAAGCGCGTAGGGATTACATTTATTTATGTCACTCACGACCAGGAAGAGGCTCTGACTATGTCGGACACAATAGTTGTAATGGATAAGGGGCGTATTCAGCAAATAGGTACTCCCATTGACATATACAACGAACCTATCAACAAATTTGTAGCAAAATTTATTGGCGAAAGCAATATAGTTGACGGGATTATGATTGAGGATTACAAAATTACATTTTCCAACAGAATTTTTCAGTGTGTGGACAAAGGTTTTAATCCGGATGAATTGGTAGATGTTGTCATTAGACCTGAAGACCTTCAGATTGTTCCCGAGGAGGAAGGATTCTTAACAGGTGTTGTAGAAAGTGTTATTTTCAAGGGTGTCCACTATGAAATGGAAGTAAAGGATGATGATTTCATCTGGACTGTACATTCCACCATTATGAAGAATGTAGGTGAGAAGGTTGGAATGGTTGTTGTACCTGATAACATTCATATAATGCGAAAGGGGGAAGCTGATGAAACTTAAGAGGATCGGTTACCCGTATTTCCTGTGGCTGGGAATGTTTATTCTGATTCCACTTTTACTGGTTACGTATTTTGCTTTCACAACTGGTGACAGTCAAAACTTCTCGACTTTTACATTCAGTTTGGATAATTTCAAGAAATTCATGTCCCCCATCTACTTGGGAGTGCTTTATAGATCAGTCAAGATTGCTTTGATTTCAACTGTGATATGTCTTATACTTGGATATCCAATAGCTTTTATCATTAGCAGGGAAAAGCCAAGAGTTAGAAATATAATGGTCTTAATGTTTGTAATTCCAATGTGGATGAATTTTTTGCTTAGAACATATGCCTGGCTTACACTTCTGGGCAAGAATGGGATTCTTACCAAAGTGCTGGAATTTATCGGTTTTGAAGGTGTAAGCTTACTCTACAATGACACAGCTGTACTTCTCGGAATGGTATATAACTTTTTGCCATTTATGGTTTTGCCGATATTTTCAGTATTGACAAAAATGGATAAGAACCTTGTGGAAGCAGCCGAAGATCTTGGGGCTAACAAAGTTGAGGTATTTTCAAAAGTAATCATACCTTTGAGTCTTCCAGGAGTTATAACCGGTATTACAATGGTTTTCATTCCAGCAGTTAGTACATTTGTAATTTCTGGTCTTCTTGGAGGGAATAAATCATCTTTAATAGGTAATCTTATTGAGCAACAATTCAGATATACAGGAGACTGGCATTTCGGATCCACAATGTCTATAATACTTATGGTATTCATACTAGCATCAATGGCCCTAACCTCTAAATTTGACAAAGATAAGGAAGGAGGAGGTGGAGGATTATGGTAAACAAAAATTTAAAGAGACTTTATACGTTCTTAATCTTCGCTTTTCTGTATGCACCCATAATAATTCTCATCATCTATTCCTTCAATGATTCAAAATTCAGAGGTGATTGGAATGGATTTACACTTCGCTGGTATATTGAATTGTTCCAGGATAGAGAAGTATTGAGGGTTCTATACTATACTTTCGCAATTGCAATCACGTCATCAATAATATCAACAGTGATAGGCACAATGGCTGCAATTGGAATTCATGGAATTAGAGGGTTTACAAAAAAGACAATACTCAATTTGAATTATCTTCCGGTGCTTAATCCGGATATAGTGACGGCAGTTGCCTTGATGGCTTTGTTCAGAATGGCTAGATTGCAATTTGGATTTCTGACACTGCTGCTGGCGCATATAACTTTTTCAGTACCATATGTAGTACTCTCCATTTTACCGAAATTGAAGCAAATGAATGATAATCTTGCCGAGGCAGCCATGGATCTTGGTGCTACACCATTCTATGCCCTGAGGAAGGTTATAATTCCTGAAATTATGCCTGGAATCATAACAGGGGGATTATTGGCATTTACTCTTTCCATAGATGATTTTGTAATAAGCTTTTTTACAACCGGACATGGAATATCAAATCTGAGCATATATATTTATTCAATGGCTAGAAAAGGAATCAATCCTACCATAAATGCTTTATCAACCTTAATGTTCTTTTCATTGGTAGCGTTGCTGCTTGTAATAAACAATAGAAGTGAAAAATCAGAAAAAATAATACAGGAAAGAAGGTAGAAATATGAAAAATAAAATTATTCTCATGCTGACATTGGTGCTGGCAATAGGCGCTGTTGCAACTGGATGCGGAGGAAACGAGTCTACTTTGAATGTTTACAACTGGGGTGATTACATTGACCCTGAGGTTTTGAACTTGTTCGAGGAAGAGTATGGAGTAAGAGTAGTTTATGACACCTATGCAACTAATGAAGACCTTTACGTAAAAATGAAGCAGGGAGGAAGCAGCTATGATGTTGTAATACCTTCTGATTATATGATTGAACGAATGATACGAGAAGATCTGCTAATGGAAATAAACATGGATAACATCACCATGCTTGACAAGGTAGATGACAGGTTCCTAAATCTTGATTACGACCCAGATAATAGCTATTCAGTTCCATACATGTGGGGAACTGTTGGAATCATATACAATAAAACAATGGTTGACAGACCTCTTACAAGCTGGGCCGATCTATGGGATGAGGAATTTGAAGGTGAAATCATAATGCTGAACAGTCAGAGGGATACTCTGGCAGTAGCATTGAAAAAACTAGGTTACTCATTGAATACAAGAGATATTGGGGAGCTTGAAGAAGCAAGGGATGCATTGATTGAGCAAAAGCCAATAGTGTATGCATATCTTGGAGATGAAGTAAAGGATGTAATTGTCGGAGAAGAGGCAGCCATAGCGGTTGTATGGTCTGGTGATGCAGTTGCAATGATGGATGAGAATCCAAACCTTGAATATGTAATTCCTTCCGAGGGTACAAATCTTTGGTTTGATGCAATGGTTATACCAAGCAATGCTCAAAATGCAGAAGCAGCTCAACAGTTTATCAATTTTATGACAAGACCTGAAATTGCAGCTATGAATGCAGACTATATCGGATATTCGTCTCCAATTCCTGAGGCAGTGGAAATGCTGGATGAAGAAATACAGAATAGTTCGGTTGCATATCCATCTGATGATATGCTCGTAAATACTGAGGTGTTCAAGGATCCACAGGATATCATCAGTGAGTATGATAGAATCTGGACTGAAATAACAAGTGCACAATAGATAAATTTGATGGTAACTTCTTTATTACGAGGTTACCATCTTTTTTCAATTAATGGTATAATGTACACATAAGTGTGTATAGAAGCTAATGACAGTAGTGACAAACATATTACACAGAGGAGGTATGGCTATGCAGTTAAGTTTTCTGGGAGCAGCACAAATGGTAACAGGTTCAAACTACCTTTTGAATACAAAGGAACACAATATTGTAATTGACTGTGGAATGTTTCAGGGGAATCAGGAAACTGAAAAATTGAATTACAGGGAGTTTCCTTTTGATCCGGCATCAATTGACATATTGATTTTGACACATGCTCACATAGACCACAGTGGAAGAATACCGAAGATGGTCAAGGAAGGTTTCAAAGGCAGAATTATCTCTACGAAAGCCACCTTTGACCTTTGTGGAGTTATGTTGCGTGATAGCGCTAAAATACAGGAAAATGATGCACAATGGGAGAACAAGAAAAGAGAGAGACGAGGGGAACCTGAGATAGAACCTCTATATACTATTGAGGATGCTGAGCACAGCCTGAAATATTTTGAGCCACATCTATACGAACAGAAAATTGATATTAACGAAGAAGTATACATGAGATTCAAAGATGCAGGACACATACTGGGATCATCTATTTTGGAACTATGGGTGACTGAAGATGATAAGACTACAAAACTCGTATTCTCAGGAGACCTGGGAATGCCGAACAGACCAATCATAAGAGACCCGCAATATGTAGACGAGGCCGATTACTTGATCATTGAGTCCACATACGGAGATACCGATCATCCACCGATGAAAGAGAGTGCTGAAAAACTAATAGAAATAATCAATAAAACAGCAAAAAGAGGTGGAACAGTTCTCATACCTTCATTTGCTGTGGGAAGAACCCAGGAACTCATATATGAGCTTAACAAGTACTATGAATACAATAGTATAAAGCACGAAATGGAGATTCCAATATATATAGATAGTCCCATGGCTACAAATGCCACTGAAGTATTCCAGAACAATTCCGGAACATTCGACCAGGAGACTCAGGATTTGATACTGAAAGGTGATAATCCCTTCCTATTTGAAAATCTTCATTATGTAAGAACTGTTGAAGAGTCCATGGCACTCAACGAAGCTGATTTTCCAAAGGTTATAATATCAGCAAGCGGAATGGCTACTGCCGGCAGGATTAGACATCACCTTAAGCACAATCTATGGAATCCAAAGAACAGCCTCATTTTTGTTGGATATCAGGCTGAAGGTTCACTGGGAAGGATACTGCTTGATGGAGTTAAAAAAGTGAAACTCCTTGGAGAAGATATTCACGTTGGGCTTGAAATATACGATTTAGAGGGATTCTCAGCACATGCTGACAGGAAGTTTATGATGGATTGGATTGACAAGATTGAAAAGAAACCTAGAAAAGTATTTATTGTCCATGGAGAAAAAGAAACCGCTGAAGAATTTTCCAAACAAATAGAAGACAGGTTTGGACTGCAAACTATAATTCCCAAGCTTGGAAACAGCTACAAAATTGCTCGCGATTCAATTGTAGTGGAAAAAGGGATTTCAATTGAACCAGCGATTCTCAAGGAAGAAATTGCGAAGGAACTGCAAAATGTCTACGAACAATTTAATTCCTTGATGAGCAGGTCGAATGGGTTATTTGATGAGGACTTGCTGGAAAAAGATTATGATCTATTAAAGAATAGATTGCTTGAATTGCAAAATCAGCTAATGGACTTAAATATGTTGATTGGTAAATAGGAGGACGAAAATGAAATATCTGACGAATTTATCTAACAATCCGAACTATAATCTTGCTTTTGAGGAATACTGTTTCAAAAACCTTCCAAGGGAGGATGATTACGTATATCTTTGGATTAATGGACCGGCTATAATAGTTGGCAAGAACCAGAATACACTTGAGGAAATAAACATCGAATATGTAAAAGAAAATGATATAAAGATCGTAAGGAGAATCACCGGTGGAGGAGCCGTGTACCACGACATTGGTAATCTTAATTTTTCAATCTATACCAATTCCAAGGGTCAGGAAAGAATTGACTTCGGACAGATCAATGTTCCAATATTGAAGGCGCTGGAGAAATTTGGAATAATGGCAGAATTATCGGGAAGAAATGACTTGACCCTTGATGGCAAGAAAATCTCGGGAATTGCCCAATCAGTTTATAAGAAAAGAATTCTTAATCATGGAACTATTCTTTATGATACAGATATGAGTGTATTATCAAATGCTTTGAATGTAAAAGCTGATAAAATCGCGTCCAAAGGTGTAAAGTCTGTTAAATCCAGAGTTACAAATATTAGACCTTACATGAAAGAAGATGCTTCAATTTTGGATTTCAAGGAGATGCTGCTTAAAAACATTTTCGAGTACCATAACGAGGAAATGGAAGAATATGTATTAAGCCAAGAAGAATTGGACGGAATTCAGAAGCTATATGAAGAGAAATATTCAACCTGGGAATGGAATTATGGAGAATCTCCAGATTTTGGATGGAAGAATTACAAGCGATTCCCATCTGGTGCGGTAGAAGTAAGACTTGAAATGAAAAATGGGTTAATCAGAGATGTAAAGATTTTCGGAGACTTTTTCGGCACCAAGGAAATTGAAGAGCTTGAAGAAAAACTTAAGGGTGTTCGATACGACAAGGACCATATCCAGGAGCTTTTGGGTGAGATAAATGTATCTGACTATTTTAGCAATATGACAGATTCTGACTTTATGGAACTCTTATTTGATTAATTCTGCGGGAGATGAAGCCATTGAACCATAGTAAAAATATTGAAATACGTCCAATAAGAACAGAAAAAGAACTAAAGGAGTTTGTAGAATTCCCATACAAGATTTATGAGAATGATACAGGCTGGGTACCACCTATAAAAAACGATTATAAAAAATATGTTAAAGGTGATGGTAATTACCTTAATCAGGCGGGACCCAATGAAAAAATAATGGCTATATGTGGGGATAAGGTTTGTGGCAGACTCCTTGTCGGAATAAATGAGCACTTAAACTCACACAAGGATTTAAAGGATGGTTATATTTCACAATTTGAGTGTGAGGACAATCAGGCAGTTGCCGATAGTATGCTCCAATTCTCAGAAAGATGGCTCTTTGAAAGAGGCATGGAAAATATGAAAGGACCACTATCTTTACCTGGTGGAGATGATAACAGGGGATTTTTAATCGATAATTTCACGGATTCCACTTTAATAATGAACACCTATAACAAGCCGTATTATCCGGACTTGTTTGCAAATTATGGATTCCAGAAGTACTGTGATGTCTATGCATACAAAAGCGACAGTGCTAATGAGAATATAGCGAGATATGAAAAGCTTGCACCATATGCAATGAAGAAATATGGCTTCCGGGTGGATCCAATTGATTTAAAGAATATAGAGAGAGAAATGAAGGATGTCAAGGAAATTATAGACAAGGCAATGCCACCGGAGTGGGAAGATTTTATGCCTCCCAACGATGAAGAAATTGACCTGATTGCAAAACAACTGGTACCATATGCTGATCCGGATTTAATCTACATTGCCAGAAACACCAAAGGTGAGCCGATAGGATTTAATATCGCATTGCCAGATTATAACGAAGTACTGGCAAAGATGAAGGGTCATCTTTTACCTTTCGGTATCATAAAATACCTTTACTACAAGAATAAAATAAAGAAGTTAAGATTCTTTGTTTTGTTTGTAATACCTGAATACCAGAAAAAAGGAGTATCTTCAGCAATTTACTGGCAAACTTTCAAAGCAGCAGTTGAAAATGGGTATAATTTCGTTGAGGGCTCAACAATATGGGATTACAATGAACCGATGAAAAGAGATATTGAAAAATATGGTGGGGTAATATATAAAACATATAGAATCTACAAGAAGAAAATACTGGACCAAGACGGTCCATCTGGGGAGGAGTAGAATGAAAAAAGCCATACTTGTATTGTTGCTGATTATACTTATTGCAGGAGTGGGCGGTTTCTTTCTTGCACCAGATTATCTGAACAGTACCCACAATGATGAGTCTGTGAATCTGGTAGTGGAAAAAGGAGACACACTACACGCAGTAGCGGAAAAGCTGTATGAAGAAGGTGTCATTAAGAGCAGATTGTGGTTTAGGTACAACGGGGAAGACGTAGCAGCAAGAATTAAACCAGGGACATATATCATTGAGCGGGACTCGAGTCTGGATGATATTTATGAAATCATACAGGTTGGAGAACAGGAAGTACCTGTAGTAGTTACTTTTCCTGAAGGATTCATACTTTATCAGTTTGCTGAAAAAATCCAGGAGTCTGGTCTTGGAACAATGGAGGAGTTCATTCAGGAAACAGAACGTTTTTATGAAGAAAACTACATTGAAAACTATAATAATGAAGAGCTTTATTATAGCCTTGAGGGTTATCTATTCCCAGAAACTTATCATTTCTCTGCAAACCAGAGCATTCCACAAATCGTCGAAAGGCTGGTCACTACAACCGAAGATATTTGGACTGATGAAATGGAAGCAAAACGGGAAGATCTCGGCATGTCAAAGCATCAGATCATGACACTTGCATCCCTGATTGAAAGAGAAGCTTTTAACGACGATGAAAGAAACACAGTAAGTGGGGTTATTTATAATAGAATCAACACCGGAATGCCTCTTCAAATAGACGCTACGGTTATTTACGGAATTGGAGAAGGAAAAGAGCATATGACCAGGGTTTTATATGAGGATCTGGAAAGGGACAATCCTTTCAATACCTATAGAAATCAGGGCATGCCACCAGGGCCGATTGCATCACCTGGTAGAAATTCCATCAATGCTGCATTGAATCCGGAAAGTCATGATTACTACTATTATGTAATGGGCGAAAATGGGCACGTGTTTGCTGAGACTTACAACGAACACCTTATAAACGTTGAAGCATACAGACAAACCCAGTAATGGGCATAAAAAAATACAGTTCAATTGAACTGTATTTTTTCGTTGGTGCCGAAGGCGGGAGTCGAACCCGCACGGTGTTTCCACCGCTGGATTTTGAGTCCAGTACGTCTGCCAATTCCATCACTTCGGCCAATGGCTACGAAATATATGTTAACATAGAAATCAATAAAAAGCAATATAATAATTATCTCAAAATGAGAGAATTGTAATAGAATATTATGTCAGTCTTTATGGATTCTATGGCATCAATAATGTATACTAAGTATAGGACTATTGAAATTGGAGGCCATTTATGGATAATAAAAAATTAATGATAATTGATGGAAGCTCACTTGTACACAGAGCTTTTTACGCACTGCCACTCCTGACAACCAAGGGAGGGGAATACACAAATGGAGTTTACGGATTCCTTACGATGTTTTACAGAATAAGAGAGCAGGAACAACCGGATTATATCTGTGTAGCATTCGATAGAAAAGGTCCAACTTTAAGACACAAGGACTTTAGTGAGTATAAGGGAACCAGGGATAAGACACCTAGTGAACTTTCACAGCAATTTCCAATAATCAAGGAAATACTACAGCTCCTTGGAATCAAGACTGTTGATATGGATGATTATGAAGCTGATGATATTGCAGGAACCTTGGCAAGACTTGGTGAAGAAAGAGATATGGAAGTTCTGTTGGTAACCGGCGACAAGGATTACCTTCAATTAGCCAGTGACAAGTCGGATGTTCTTATAACTAAAAAGGGTATTTCTGAAATTGAGAGTTACAACAAATCCAGGATAGTCGAAGAGTATGGCATTGAACCTAAGCAATTTATAGATGTTAAAGGACTGATGGGAGACAAGTCAGACAATATACCTGGCGTACCTGGTGTAGGAGAAAAAACTGCACTGAAACTTGTCAGGGAATTTACAGATATTGAGGGTGTTTACGCAAATATTGAATCAGTGAGTGGTAAAAAGCTAAAGGAAAAGCTTGTTGAAAACAAGCAGATGGCTTATTTAAGCAAGAAGCTTGGAGAGATAATACTAAATGTTCCACTTGATTTTTCAATTGAGGACTTGCTTGTTGGTGAGGAAGATGTAGAAAGATTGAAAGAGATATATGAGAATCTTGAATTTAAGAGTTTGCTTGGAAAACTCGATATGGAGGAAATTGAATCAAACAAGGAAATAATGAGTTATGAAATAGCTGTAATTAAAGAACCAAATGAGATTCAAGCACTAGTGGATGAGTCAAGGAAGAAGGGCAAAATATCATTTAAGATACTAACAGAAGAAGACTATTTCAAGGAAAGTCCAATTTGTATCGGCATAAAGCCTGAAGGTTTAAAGAGTCGGCTTATGTTCTTCAACAACCTTGATAAAGAGGGCATGGAATTATTAAGAGGAGTATTTGAAGATGAAAAAATAGAAAAATCGGGATTGGATTCAAAATCTGATCTACTTAAGACAATACAAATGGGATGGGATTTGAAAGGTCTCCATTTCGATGCATCCATCGGTGAATATATAATAAACCCAAGTCAAAGCAATTTATCTGTAAACAAATTATCAGAGGAATATTTTAATGAATCTGGTCCGGATATAGAAGGTGAGCTTGGAAAAGGCAAGAATAGAAAACAAGTGGGAGAGTTGGAAAGTTCATTTGTTGAAACCTATATGGCATTTGTTTTGGAGACTGTTGAAAAGCTCCATTCGAAAATACTGGAAATAATACACGAGAGAAACATGGATGAGCTATTTAAGGAAATAGAGATGCCTCTTGTTGAGGTACTGGCATATATGGAATACTATGGTGTCAAAGTCGATAAAGAAGAGTTGGATAAGCTCGGGAAGGTTTTTGATTCTGAAATCAAGGAACTATTAAGTGAAATATTTGAGCTTGCAGGAAGAGAATTTAATGTCAATTCACCCAAACAGATAGGGGAGGTTCTTTTCGAGGATCTTGGACTGCCTGTAATAAAAAAAACAAAGACAGGTTATTCAACAAATGCGGAAGTTTTGGATGAACTTAGAAATGAGCATGATATTGTTGAAAAAATCCTTAGATACAGACAACTTGTTAAGCTGCAGTCAACTTATATTGAAGGATTGCGAGGAATGATCGATGAAAATACAGGTAGAATTCATACAAGGTTTAATCAGACTGTAACATCTACTGGTAGAATCTCAAGTACAGAACCTAACCTGCAGAACATTCCGATAAGATCTGAGGAAGGAAGGCTAATAAGAAAAGCTTTTATCTCACAGACACCGGATTATATATTTTTGGATGGAGATTATTCGCAGATTGAACTAAGACTGCTTGCTCATATTTCATCTGATCCAAAAATGATGGATGCATTTATAAACAATGAGGACATTCACACGAAGACAGCTGCAGAAGTATTTGGTTATTCCAAGGATGAGGTGACATCGGAGCTAAGGTACAAGGCAAAGGCAATAAACTTCAGTATAATATATGGCATATCTGATTTCAGCCTGTCTAAAGATATTGGTATAAGTAGAAAGGAAGCAAGGAAGTATATTGATAATTACTTTGATAACTACAGCAAGGTCAAATTATATATGGACGATGCCGTAGCCAAGGGCAAAGGAAACGGTTATGTTGAGACGCTTCTTAATCGTAGAAGATATGTACCTGAACTTGCTTCAAGAAATTACAATATAAGATCATTTGGAGAAAGGGTAGCCATGAATATGCCTATTCAGGGAAGTGCTGCTGATATAATAAAGATGGCCATGGTAAAAGTTTTTAAAAACCTAAGGAAAGATGGTTTGAAATCAAGATTGATTTTGACAATACACGATGAATTAATAATTGAAGCTCACAAAGATGAAGCGGTACAGGTAAAGAAAATGATGAAGGAAACCATGGAAAATGCAATTAAACTTAAGGTACCTTTAAAAGTTGACATACTGGAAGGTGAGAGTTGGTATGAGACCAAATAGATTTAGTATAATTGGAATCACTGGAGGAATTGCAACAGGTAAATCTACAGTCAGCAATATTATCATGGAAGAAGGATTTAAGCTGATTGATTCAGATGAGGTAGCAAGAGAAGTTGTTGAGAAGGACACAAAGGGACTGAAAAGAATAGTTAGAGCATTTGGCAATGATGTTATTGATATAGATGGAACTCTAGACAGAGAAAAGCTTGGTAATATAATATTCAATGACGAGGGCAAGAGAAATATTATTAATAATATACTGCACCCTCTTATAAGGGAATCCATACTCCGAAAAGTAGAGAAAGCTCGTGATTCTGAAAAGGTCATTTTTGTTGATGTGCCCTTATTGTTTGAATCCAAGGAAGAGATTGTGGAATCAGGCCTTGAGTTCGACGAGATATGGCTGGTTTATGCTGACAAGAAAACTCAGATGAAGAGATTGATGGAGAGAGATGATTTTGATTCTGAGCAGGCAATATCGAGAATAAATGCTCAATTTGACATTGAAGAGAAGAAAAGGCTGGCAGATAGGATTATTGATAACTCAGGAAGTGTAGAGCATTCGAGAAGACAGGTTCTACATTTTCTAGATGAATATAGATAGTGGTGAATTATGAAAAAAATATTTACATTTATATTAGTGACCGCGCTGGTAATGATTTTAACGATATCAGCAGTGGCAATGGCCTACCCATTTGTATACAAGGATTCTGTTATGAAGTATTCGGAGGATTATAATCTTGACCCTATGCTTGTGATGGGAGTAATAAAGGCAGAAAGCAACTTTGATAAGGATGCTACATCTACAAAAGATGCAAGAGGATTAATGCAGATCGGTGAATCTACAGGGAAATGGGCTGCAGAAGTATTTGGTGCAGAAAATTATTCGGTTGAAATGCTGTATGAACCTGATTTCAATATCAAGGCGGGTTCATGGTATATCAGACAATTGATGGATCAGTATGAAAGTGAAGAAGTAGCACTAGCTGCCTACAACGCAGGAAGTGGAAATGTTTCGCAATGGCTCCTCAGTAATGATCACAGCAATGATGGAGTTACCCTTCATACAATTCCGTTCCCTGAAACTCGTGAATATGTAAGTCGTGTAGAAAAGAACAAAAAAGTTTATGAGTTTGTGTATGGAAATACTTTTTATAGTTCCAACGACACACTGTTTGATAAGCTATTATTGGAGATAAGAAAGTCAATCACAAATATAATCAAAGGACTAAGGTAGAGAACATGAAAAAAACAATGATTTTAATTACTATGGCATTAGTTTTATTCTCAATAACGGGTTGTTCATTTGAGCAGGATTCTATTGATATCGGAGAAATTGAAGAAGGAGTAGATTATTTTATCTTCGATAATGCCGGTATCAGCTTGCCCTTGACAAGTTTTAAGTCCCTAAATCCTCTGTATGTTGACAATCTAAGTTATTATCATTTCAGCAAGTTGATTTTTGAAGGTTTATTTGAGTATGATCAGAACCTTCAACCTATTCCAAGACTCGCCAGTACATATACTATCAGTGAGGATGGAAAGACGGTGGAAATATCTCTTAGACAAGACATATCCTGGCATAATGGGGAAAAATTGAACGCGGATGATGTTGTCTTTACAGTAGGGATAATGAAGCAGGCTGGAGCGGATAGTTTATATGGAAAACTTGTTCGAAATGGAGCATCAACAGGCGATTTAAGCATTATCTCAGCCAGAGCATTGTCGGAGTATAAAGTTGAAATCAGTTTCAAAGAGGCAACTGGAAATATGCTTGATATGCTTACATTTCCAATAATACCAGAGGTAAAAGGCTCTGATGCATTGGTTATGGAAAATTATATCCCAATTGGAACAGGTCCTTATAAATTTGTAGAGCATGTAAAATTCAAGGAAGTTCATTTGGAGTCAAATGAACATTACAGAGAGGGAGAACCACAAATATCCTACATAGTTGGGAAAATATATGACGATAGGGAATTAATACTTACTGCATTTGAAACTGGCAAACTGGATATGGCACCAACTATAGGCGTGGATTGGGATAAATACGAGCACAATGAAAGGATCTCCATTTACGAGTATGTTTCGGGTGACCATGAAATACTGGCATTTAATCACATGAGCGGATTGTTTTCAATGGAAGGAGCAGATTCACTGAAGAAAGCCATTTTTTACGGGATAGACAGGCAATCCATAATAGATAAAGTGTATCTCCAGCACGGGACACAGGTAGACACACCTGTACACCCATCATCTTACCTTGCTTCCTTAAGTTCTGAAAGATATGGATTCAACGTGGAGAATGCAAAAGATATACTCCAATCCGCAGGTTTTGTTGATAGTGATAATGATGGTATCCGTGAAGATTCCGAAGGCTACCCAATTATTTTGAGAGTGCTTGTAAATAATTCATCAGAACTAAAAATGAAGACAGCGGAGATGCTTAAAATAAATCTAAAAGAAATTGGATTATCAGTGGAATTTGTGCACCCATCAGGTGAAATCTCAGAAGAGATAGCCGAGGATATGATAAGAATTATTGTAGAAGGAGACTTTGATATTTCTCTGCTTCAATGGGAGCAATCCACTATACCTGCATTTAGGACATACTTGGGTATAGACAGCATTAACAATTTTGCGCAGTATTCTGATGAAAATCTAGAGGAGATACTAAGGAGAATGGAAACAGTTTGGGATGAAAATTCGAAGATTCAGACATATGAGGAATTCCAGGTATACTATGTCAATACTATTCCATATGGCAGTCTGCTTTTTAGGAACAAAGCATTGCTTGTGGATTCAGGTATTTCAGGTGATCTCGAACCAACATACTATAATTTGTATAATGGATTGGAAAAATGCTATTTGACAATGAGTACAAATTAGGATTGATATTTACGGAGAAAGATATTATAATGGACTAGTAACATTTCCAACAAAACAGTCATTCGACTGTTTTATTCACTGTATTATGCGAGTGTGCTGGAATCGGCAGACAGGCATGTTTGAGGGGCATGTGCCACACTTGGCGTATGGGTTCAAGTCCCATCACTCGCACCATTCCATTTTTCAAATCTCCCAAATAAGACACATATATATACCCAGATTTATATACATTAATAATCATTAATGTTATAATATATCCATAAGTGCAATTTTTTGTTAAAATTTATCAAATATTGCTAAAATTATATCAAGTAAAGAGGTGGAATAAGAATGAATCAAGGTAAGTTGACTTTCAAAGGAGGCGTACAAGTTCCTGAGTTTAAGGAACTGGCAGAAAGCAAACCGATAGAAGTTGCTGAAAGTCCTCAATTTGCTTACATACCAATGCAACAGCATATTGGTGCACCTTGCGAACCGGTTGTTAATGTTGGCGACAGAGTTACAATAGGGCAAAAAATTGGGGAAACAGGAGCTTTTGTATCAAGTACCGTTCATGCCAGCATTGCTGGAACGGTAAAGGAAATTAAGACGATGTACATATCCACCGGTTCTAAAACCAAGTGTGTTGTAATCGAAAATGATGGCACTGATGAAATGCACGAGTCTGTCAAAGGAAGAAACCTGGATGAATTATCCCCACAAGAAATTATTAATCTTGTAAAGGATAACGGCATTGCGGGAATGGGTGGTGCATGCTTCCCAACTCATGTTAAATTTTCTATTCCAGATGGAAAGAAAATTGACACTGTAATACTTAATGGAGCAGAGTGTGAACCGTATTTAACTGGAGATCACAGATTGATGCTGGAAAACGCTGAGTCCATAGTATTTGGTTTTAAAGCAATAAAGAAAGCATTGGGAGTAGAAAAAGCATACATAGGAATTGAGAATAACAAGATGGATGCAGTAGAGGCTGTCAAAAAAGCTATCAAACCGGAGGACGGCATTGAGGTTGCTGTTCTGCAGACAAAATACCCACAAGGAGCAGAAAAGAGCATAATCTATGCAATAACTGGCCGAAGTGTAGGTACTGGAGCACTTCCACTTGAAGTTGGAGTCGTAGTTTCCAATGTTGCAACTGCTAAAGCTATTGCAGATGCAATCCAGCATGGGAAACCATTATATGAGAGAATCGTAACTGTGACTGGAAGAGGAATAGTTGAACCGAAAAACTTTTTAGTGAGAATCGGTACTCCTTTTTCAGAACTAATTAGGCAAAGTGGTGGATTCAATGGCAAGCCTGGAAAAGTTATTTCCGGTGGACCAATGATGGGTATTGCTCAGTTTACACTTGATGTCCCTGTTATAAAAGGTTCTGGTGGAATACTTGTACTACCTGAAGAGGAAGTCAAGGATGAACCAGTTTTACCTTGTATTAAGTGTGGAAAATGCTTGGATGTATGTCCATCAGGATTACAACCTTTGTTTATAAGTGCGTATGCCCTTAGGAATGATGTAGAAAGAGCAGATTATTATTCTGCACTTGCTTGTGTAGAGTGTGGAGCATGTTCATTTATCTGTCCTGCAAAAAGGCCACTTGCTGAGTCAATCAGAAACATAAAAAAAGAAATTATTGCAAAACGAAAAAAATCATAGGTTAGGAGGAAGTCGAATGGATGGAAAAGTAATTGATCCGACGAGCAATGACACTGTCGTTTTGGATGATATGCTGATTGTATCCCTGTCACCGCACATCAAGTCTGATGAATCGGTGAAAAGAACTATGCTGGATGTAATAATTGCATTGGTTCCGGCAATGATCGGTAGTGTTTATTTCTTTGGATTTGATGCTATAAGATTGTTGCTTGTAACAGTTGTTGCAGCATTAATATTTGAATATGGAATACAAAAATTATTCAAGAAGCCCGTTAGAATAATGGATTTGAGTGCTATTGTCACTGGGATTTTACTGGCTTTGAATCTACCAGCGGGAACTCCATGGTGGGTAGCTGCATTTGGAGCAGCTTTTGCAATCATAATTGTAAAGGAATTTTTTGGTGGTATAGGTCAGAACTTTATGAACCCAGCTCTTGGAGCAAGAGCGGCATTGGTTGCATCTTGGCCTGGAATAATGTCTTCATATGTTAATCCCGATGGAATAAGTGCAGCAACACCACTAGGGATACTTAAGGCAGGGGAAGGCAACTTGCCTGCAATTCAAAGTATGATTTTCGGAGACATCGGTGGAGTAATCGGTGAAACATCAGCGATTTTGCTATTGATTGGTGGAGTATACTTGATTATCAGAAACGTTATTGACTGGAAAATTCCAGTGCTTTACATAGGTACCACAACTGTTGTATTGATGCTGCTGGGCGTTGACTCAAGCAATCTGATATTTCATGTGTTGGGTGGAGGACTCATATTGGGAGCATTCTTTATGGCTACGGACTATGCTTCATCACCCGTAACGCCAAAAGGAAAGATGATTTTTGCCATCGGCTGCGGTCTTCTAACAGCTCTTTTCAGAGTTAAAGGTGGATTGCCTGAAGGTGTCAGTTATGCAATACTTTTAATGAACGTGGCCACTCCATTAATCGAGAAGTTTACAAGACCTAAAGTTTTTGGGGAGGTAAAATAAATGAAAGATACTATTAAACTTGGATTAGTTTTATTATTGGTAACTTCAATCGCAGGAGGTATTCTTGCAGGTGTAAACTCTATAACATCTCCTGTAATCGCAGAAAGGCAAAGAATGGAAAGCCTTAGTGCGATTCTTGAATTATTCCCTGATGCCGATGATTCTGTGGAATACGATGAGGGGCAGATTGCAGAAATTTCTGCTTCATATCCAAGTATCAGAGAAATAACTGAGGTTATAAGTGATGGTGAGACTATTGGTTATGCAATTACTACAGTAACTGGTGGGTATGGTGGAGATATTACTACACTTGTTGGAGTTAAAGCCGATGGAGCACTAGCTGGTATAAAAGTACTTGTTATGAGTGAGACTCCAGGACTTGGTGCAAGAATTGTTGATGAACCTGCATTTGCAGAATCCTTTCAGAATAAAGGAGCAGGTGGAAGTGTAACCCCATCAGGAGAAGGTGCAGGTGAAGATGAGGTTATGATGTTATCAGGTGCTACAGTTTCAACCAATGCTGTAGTAAAAGGTGTTAACGAGGCGCTGGATGCTTTCGCTAACTACCTTTCAAACTAGAAAGGGAGGTGTGATCGTTGAAAATCTCTACAATATTTAAAAATGGAATTATCAAGGAGAATCCTGTTCTAGTACAGTTGATAGGTATGTGTTCAGTGCTGGCAATTACAAATACAGTTGAAAACAGTTTGGCAATGTCAGCTGCAGTAATCGCAGTTTTGCTGCTTTCAAATATAGTTATATCATCAATTAGAAAGCTCATACCATCAAAGATAAGGATTCCGATTTTTATAGTTATAATTGCAACATTCGTAACAATGGTTGAAATGTTTATGGAAGCATATGCTGTAGATCTGTATAGATCACTGGGGATATTTATTCCATTGATTGTAGTTAACTGTCTTATACTAGCCAGAGCTGAATCATTCGCATCAAAAAATGGTGTATTTATATCTGCAATGGATGGTCTTGCAATGGGATTAGGTTACTCAATAGCAATAATTGCCCTGGGAACTGTAAGAGAAATTTTTGGATCAGGGTCATTCCTTGGGATGAGCCTGTTTGGAGAAAATTTTCAGGCAGCAGCTGTATTCGTCAGTCCTGCAGGAGCTTTTATTCTGCTCGGGATAATAATTGGAATATTTAACGTTACGATTAAAAACAAGGCAACTAACTAAGAGAAGGGGGTTTCAAGGTGAGTTTATTTGCTATTATGGTTTCAACTATATTAGTTAACAACTACATATTCGCAAGATTCTTGGGAATTTGTCCCTTCCTTGGTGTTTCCAACAAAATGGAGACAGCAACCGGTATGGGACTTGCAGTTACTTTTGTAACTACATTGGCATCAATAATAACATACATTATTCAGAGAAATATTCTGGATACACTTGGATTAGAGTATCTACAAACAATAGTGTTTATACTTGTTATAGCATCACTTGTGCAGTTTGTTGAGCTTGCACTAAAGAAAATAAGTCCTGGATTGTACAGTGCAATGGGAGTATTCCTTCCGTTGATTACGACCAACTGTATGGTACTAGGTGTAGCAATACTTAATATACAAGAAGGTTTCACATTAGTTCAGACAGCAACTAATGCAGTTGGAGCATCCTTAGGATTCTTCCTTGCACTGATTTTGATTGCTGCTTTAAGAGAGAAGATGGATATAGCGGATATTCCTGAAGCTCTTGCGGGTTTTCCCATTACATTGATCGCCGCTGGATTGATGTCCATAGCCTTTTCAGGCTTTGCTGGACTGGTTTAGGAGGTGGGAGAGATGACAAATATAATTAATCCGGTTGTCGTTCTTGGCGGCCTTGGACTACTCTTTGGAGTATTGCTCTCGATAGCCTCAAAGGTATTTGTGGTTGCAGTAGACCCTAAGGTAGAAGCGGTTTTGAATGCATTGCCAGGAGCAAACTGTGGAGCTTGCGGATATCCAGGTTGTGCAGGTTGCGCTGTTGCAATTGCTGAAGGAAAGGCTCCTGTAACTGCATGTACAATTGGTGGTCAGAAGGTTGCAGAGAATGTGGCAACCATAATGGGTGTGAATGCTTCAACAATGGAGAAAAAAGTTGCTGTTGTACATTGTCAGGGAGATTGTGAGAAAGCTAAAGATAAGTACATATATCAGGGTATTCAGGATTGTAGAATTCAGTCAACACTGGCTGGAGGACAGAAAGAGTGTTCATACGGATGTCTTGGATGTGGAACCTGCTATGATGTTTGCCCATTTGATGCAATCAGAATGATCAATGGTATAGCGGTAATAAACAGAGACAAGTGTACAGCATGTAATAAATGTGTTGAAATATGTCCTGTTAAAATAATCGAAATGGTCCCTTATGATAACACGGCAGTAGTAAAATGCAAAAGCGAAGATCCAGGAAAACTGGTTAGAGGATATTGTTCAATTGGCTGTATAGGGTGTAAGATTTGTGTTAAGAACTGTCCGACAGAGGCATTTAGTTTTGAGAACAATCTCGCCAGCATAAACTACGAAAAGTGTATAAATTGTCTTGTTTGTGTGGAGAAATGTCCGACAAATGCAATCGACAATTCATCGATAATAAGTGAAGAATTTGCAAAAGAATTCGCCAGCTAGAATAGAGCCCGATGGGCTCTATTTTTCCTTTTTGTAACTTGTAAATAAAAGTTACAAGTGATAAACTATAGTAGTGATATTATGACCTTGAAAAGGATGATTAATTTGACTAAAGGAGATAAAATTCTGATATTGTTCATAGTCATGTTAAGCTTTTTTTCCTTTGCTTATATCAACAGATATGCTTTTTCAGAGCAAGAGAAATATATCAGTGTACAAGTAGATGGAGAGGAGATTAAGAAGATACTTTACGATGAGCAATTGATAGGACATACCATACCGGTGCAGACTGAATTTGGATACAATCTCATAGAAATTGGAGACGGACAGGTAAGGGTAATAGAGGCGGATTGTCCCGATAAGTTAGATGTCAAACAAGGCTATATATCCAGAATCGGGGAAACGATTGTTTGTCTTCCAAACAAGATGGTAATTGAGATAAAAGGAGACTCCGGGGAAGATGATATTGATATAATGAATTATTAGAGTGGGGTAGACATGAGAAAAACAAATAAAATGATATTTATATCCCTTCTCGTTTCAGTGGGTCTTGCCCTAAGTGTTATTGAATCATCAATACCATTGCCCATAGCTATGCCAGGAGCAAGACTTGGACTTTCCAACATGGTGGTTCTTGTAACACTGGTTGTTTTTGGTTTCAAAGATGGCATTAAAGTTGCAATGTTGAAAAGTACCGTTCTGATGTTGGTGACGGGAAGCGTATCCAGTTTTATGTACAGTATTTCTGGAGCTATACTTAGTTGCATATTAATGTTTATTGCGTACAGATACTTTTCGAAGGTATTCAGTTTGATTGGAGTAAGTATAATTGGGGCTGCTGCTCATAATTTCGCACAGGTTTCTGTCGCCGTTCTGATGCTAAGCAACCCAAGGATTTATTCTTATCTACCATTTTTGCTGTTGGTAAGTCTATTTTCTGGGTACTTTGTAGGATTGTCTTCAACGTATATAGTGGATAATCTTAAGAAAAATTTTAGAGTACTATTTTCAAGACAGGAGACAATATGAGAAGAATAGTTTTGGCGTCCGCATCGCCCAGAAGAAAAGAGCTTTTGGAACAGTGTGGTGTTAGACCGGAGATAATTGCAAGCGACATAAATGAGTATATAAATCACAAAAACACTCCTGAAGAAACTGCTATGAGCCTTTCATTTCAGAAAGCAATTGATGTTGCCAGTAGAGCTGGGGATGGGATCGTTATAGGAGCTGATACCGTAGTTGTTCTTGAGGATGAGATTCTGGGCAAGCCTTTGGATGATAGAGAGGCTTTTTCAATGCTCTTAAAACTTAGCGGGAAAAAGCATAGAGTCATTACCGGGTTTTCGGTTATTGATCTAGCCGGACCTACCAAGATAGTGGAGTATGAGTCTACAGATGTTTATTTCAGGGAATTAAATGAAAATGAAATTCTGGATTACATTTATACCGGGGAGTTTTTTGATAAAGCCGGATCATATGCGATCCAGGGAAAAGGAGCACTGCTTGTTGAGAAGATTGAAGGATGTTACTTCAATGTAATGGGACTGCCAGTATCCAAGCTAAACAGCAGTCTTAAAAAGTTCTTTAACCTAAATCTTCTATAATGCTGTTTTAGATATTTTGTCTTTAGTGGATTGCAATAATATATCTTGAAATAAAGGGGATATTTACTTATGGAGATGATCAAGACAGAGTACAGAGGTAAGACAATAAAGGATCTTCCTTTAAGCGAAAGACCTCAGGAGAAACTATTGGCCATGGGACCAGGAGCACTTTCCAATTCGGAGCTTTTAGCTGTTATTATCAGAACAGGTACAGGAAATGAAACTGCTATTGAGGTATCTCGTAGGATGTTATCCATTGATAATAGAGGGATTGCTTTTCTAGGGGATGCTTCAATTGGAGACCTTACTGGTATTAAAGGCATCGGTGAATGCAAGGCGGCTCAGATAATGGCTGCAATTGAATTGGGAAAAAGAATGAAAAGATTGAGTCCTTATGATAAAGTCAGGGTTACATCTCCTGATGTAGTAGCTAATTTGGTAATGGAAGATATGAAGTTGCTTCATAAGGAACATTTTAACATAGCTATACTTGATACAAAAAATCAGATTATAAGTATAGAAAATATTTCAATAGGAACACTGAATGCTTCTATCGTACATCCCAGGGATGTCTTTAATGCAGCTATCAAAAAGAATGCAAATTCGGTTATCCTGTTACATAATCACCCTAGTGGTGATGTTGTCCCAAGCAATGAGGATATCAACATAACAAAACGACTTATTGAAGCGGGAAATATCATTGGAATTAAGGTCCTGGACCACATAATAATTGGCAATGATGTCTTTCTTAGTATGAAAGAGAAAAATTTAATGTAATTATGGAGGAGTAAAATGGTTTTATTTAAAGCATTAACAAAAGATATGGGAATAGATTTAGGTACTGCAAATACATTGGTCTATATTAAGGGTAAGGGAATAATATTGAGGGAGCCATCAGTTGTAGCAATTGACAGAAATACAAAGACGGTCCTTGCAGTAGGCGAAGATGCAAAAAAAATGATTGGTAGAACACCTGGAAACATCGTAGCGATAAGACCATTGAAGGATGGTGTTATTGCGGATTTTGATATTACACAGGAAATGTTGAAGTATTTTATTAAAAAGGCAACTCAAAAGAAATCATTGTTTCAACCTAGAGTAGTTGTTTGTGTACCAAGTGGTGTAACTGAGGTTGAGAAGAGAGCTGTTGAGGAAGCGACAATTCAAGCGGGAGCTAAGGAAGCTTACCTTATTGAGGAGCCTATGGCGGCAGCAATAGGGGCTGGCTTGCCTGTACATGAAGCAACAGGTAGTATGGTTGTTGACATTGGTGGTGGAACAACAGAAGTAGCAGTAATATCTCTTGGAGGGATTGTAACTAGCAAATCAATAAGAGTTGGTGGAGATGAACTGGATGTCCACATTGTTAATTATGTAAAAAAAGAATACAGTCTTATGATTGGTGAGAGAACTGCCGAAGAAGTTAAAATTACAATTGGATCAGCTGTCAATGATCCTGAACTTGGATCAATGGAGATAAGAGGAAGGGACTTGGTAAGTGGTTTGCCAAAGACCTTGGAAATCGCATCCAAAGAAATTTACGAAGCCTTGAGAGAACCTGTCAATAACATTATTGATTCCATAAAATCAACACTTGAGAAGACACCACCTGAGCTTTCATCTGATGTAATGGAATATGGAATAGTTCTTACTGGTGGAGGAGCTTTGTTAAATGGTTTGGATTTGCTGATCACAAAAGAAACAGGAATTCCAGTGATTGTAGCAGAGAATCCTCTGGATTGCGTTGCCAATGGAACTGGAAAGGCATTGGATAGTATTGAAATTTTGAAGAGAACTTCAACAAGAAATAATAGATTAAGGTAGTGATACCATGTATTTCTTAAGAAAATACAAGGAACGGATGATAGTGATATTTATCGCTATCATTCTGCTTATTGTAATAGGGCAAACAAGTAAAGAGAGGCTTTCGATAACGGGGATTGAGAGAGTTACAGGCAATCTGTTGTCACCGTTGACAAATGGTGTAACTTTTGCACGAGAAAAGGTTACCGGATTTTTCTCTTCAATTAGTGACACTTTTGATGCAAAGTCAGAAAATGAATTATTGAGAGATGAGATCAAAAAACTGGAATCAGAGAACTTGGATCTTATCAATATAATTGGAAAAACTGACTACCTTAGAAATGAACTTGAGCTTGCCAAATCTACTGAATACAATTTAATAAAAGGCCAAGTAATAGGTAAAGAACCGGGAAATTGGTTTGATAGATTCGTTATTGACATTGGAGCTGACGATGGAATTGTCAAGGGTGCAACAGTGGTTCAGGGAGTAGAAGTTGAACAGAATCTATATCAGGAAGGCATCATCGGTAAGGTTGTTGATGTCGGAGACAATTGGGCAAAAGTAACCTCATTAATAGATGAACTAAGCAGTGTGTCTTTTAAAATAATCAGAACTCAAGATGGTGGCGTGCTTTCCGGAAGTGTTGACAGTATGCTTGAAGGATATCTTTTTGACTTTGAGGCAGATGTAATTGTTGGAGACAAACTATACACATCCGGTCTTGGTGGAGTTTATAAGAAAGACGTGTATATTGGGGAAGTTACAGAGATCAATACAAGTCAGGAAGAGCTGACAAAAACAATTGTAATAAAACCAGCTGCCGACTTCAAAAAACTGTACAACGTATTCGTTATTGTAAATTGAGTGAGGGATTTAATTGATTGTTTTTTTGATTATCATGGCAGTATTACTTAATACAATTATTCAAGCTACTCTGATACCATATATCGGAGTTTTTGGTGTTGTTCCAAATACTTCCATTGCACTAATTGTACTTATTTCACTAAAAAAGGGAAGAGTGTATGGTTCAATGTTTGGGCTATTGGCTGGATTGCTGCAAGATGTGCTATTCTCATTGACCATTGGTGTAAATGGATTCATACTGTTTTTCATAGGATATTTCACAGGCTTTGCTCACAACACATTTACCAGAGAAACTGCAATGAATCCGTTTATATTTGCCGGATTAGGGACAATATTTTATAATTTCATGTATTCTCTTATTCAGTTTTTTTTATCAAGAGACATAGTTTTTGTCGATGCAGTGAAGAGTATATTCTCAATAGAAATAGTGTACAACGGACTTATTGCAGTAGTTTTATTTTTGATTTTGCAAAGAATATTCATACAGCCAAGCTTAAGATTTGGCAGGAGGTAGAAACTCTATGAAACTTAGAGAAAAACTTTTCAACAGATACAGTTTAATGATATATTTTCTTGTTCTAATAGTTACAGTGCTTGTTTTCAGACTGGCTACGCTAACTATTGCCCAAGGGGATTACTATAGAGACTTATCGGACAATAAAAGAGTCAAGGAAGTTTACACCACAGCTCCCAGGGGCGAGATTCGTGACAGACATGGAAGACTACTGGCAGGCAATGTACCTACATTTACTGTACAGTTATTAAAAGATGAGTTGAATTTTGGTGACAGGGAAATAAGAAACGAAAGCTTGCTGCAACTGGTGAGGCTTCTTGAAACAGATGGTGCAGAATATGTAAATGATTATCCAGTGGAATTGAACTATTTTAAATACAGCTCAACCGAATCCTATTTTACAAATGAAATTGGACCAATGGATAAAGTGGTGGATTTAATTTTGAGCAATGGATTGCTTGATGAATTTATTACCATGGAGTTTAGAAAACCATATGATGAACATTTTGAGATTTCAATTTTTAAAAGAGCCCAGGATGTTTTAAGTGATAAAAATCCAGATGTATACTCACTTGATGGAAGTATCCCGGAAGACAGAGTCAAGCTCTTGGAGTTGCTTGACAACAACAAAGTAAACACCAGAAAAATAGTGGACCATCCTGTTGCAAGGTTGATTGCCTTTGAATTGTTAACCAGAAACAATCTGGAAGAGGATGTTGTTCTTGAGGACTTTGTATTGGTTTATGATGAGGATTATCTTCAGCAAAAGGTTTCTCTTATGTCTGATTATTCTTTTGTTACCATGGACACTTCTGCTGAGCAAGATTTCATTAATTTGTTTAGAGAAGTATCTCTATACTCATTTCTTAGCAGGGTAATTGTTATTGATGAAGAAACAAAAGAGTACCTGGTTCCAGGGGAGATATTACTGGAAATTCTGGGAAATAATGGTGAGAATCCTCCCGTACAGATAAGAATGAATGATGAAGGAACGGAACTGTTATATAGTTTTGTTGATACAACCGGAATTGAAGACCAGGATCCATTGGAATACTTGATAAATTTTATAGATGAAAAGGAAATTCTCTCTACGTTCGTTAATGACGAGAGGATTCGCTACCAGGCACAGACTCATCTTATAAGCAGTGGAGTAAATCCGAGAATTTCTGTTTCAGGAGAATTTGAATATGTTCATATAAACAATCGCAACAACTGGTATGAAGCTAACAAAATTGAGTTGGGAACACCACTTGCAGATTCATTTGAAGCGGTTAGAGACAGCTATAGTATAGATGAAAAGTTATCTAATTATGAAGCCAAATCTCTTCTGGGATTGATCAATCAACTTAGCATTCAGGGGTATCTTGCATATCAGCCGATTAATATTGCATATGGGATTAAAGACGAAACTGTTGCAAAAATTGAAGAAAGACTATCGGGTATGCCAGGTATTGATGTATCAATCGAACCGGTAAGAGTATATCCTGAAGGTATGACAGCATCGCATATACTGGGTTACATTGGAAAGATAAGCCAAACAACGGAAATAGAAAAGTATATAAGGGAGGAAGGGTATTCACCTGGTACATTAATTGGTAAAACTGGCATTGAAGAAAGCTATGAAATACAGTTAAACGGTGAAAGCGGCATTAGAAAAGTTGAAGTTGACGTTGTTGGAAACACTACAAATGTAATAGAAGAGATAAGCCCTGTTCCAGGAGACAATATTTATCTTACAATAGACTTGAAATTGCAGAAAATTGCAGAAGATACCATGAAACAAACTTTGGATGAGTTAAGTAAAGGAGGTACCTACACAAGTCAATGGGGTGACTATCCTTTCGGAATCCACAGGCGTAAAGGCAGACCATATGTGAATGCAAATTCAGGTGCAGTTGTAGTATTGGATGTTAAAACAGGTGAGACCCTGGCGATGGTAAGTTACCCATCATTTGATCCCAACCTGTTTTCAACAGGAATCAATAATACGGACTGGCTGAGTTTGTTTCCAGAGGATTCAGAAAATCCTCTGGCACCACGACCATTATACAACATAGCTACACAAACAGCAGTGCAGCCAGGCTCAACATTCAAGATGGTTACAGGATTGACGGCTTTGGAAAAAGGTCTTAACCCTCTCCTTAGAATAAGGGATATGGGTTATGTTACAGTAGGTGACAAGAGATTCCATTGCTTGCTTTATACCAATACAGGCGGTACACATGGTTATGAGAACTTTTATGAAGCATTGAGAGACTCATGCAACTATTACTTCTATACACTAGCGATGGGGAGAAATCAAAGAACAGGACAGGATATTGGCGTTAAGATAGAGATTGAGGAGATAGTTGAAATGTCCAAGAAATTTGGACTGAATGACAAAACGGGAATAGAAATAAATATCCCGACAGAAGTATCAGGTGGAGTACCAGATCCTCAAAGAAAAATAATAACCACAAAGTATCTTTTGAAGCAAATGCTTCAAAGAAGCATGGAAAGCTACATCATTGCAGACAGAGAGTTTAGCGAAGAAGAAGTTCTGGAAAAAATAGAAGAAATAACTAGCTGGACTGAATTGGAAGAAACCCTATCAAGAGCAGAAGTGGTAAGAAGGCTTTATGATATGGGAATTGAACCTGAAATGAGATTGTCAGGTGAAAGGGAAGGTTTGGCAGACAAGATAAAATACACGTATTTAAATCAGGCAGGATGGAATATTGCCGATACTTTGAATGTAACTATTGGACAAGGTCAAAGTGCTTATACACCAATTCAGATGGCGAACTATGTTGCCACAATAGCCAATGGAGGTTATCTGAATAAAATTACGCTAATTGAAAGCATAAGGAATTATAATAATGTATCAATTTTGTATGAACATGAAACTCAAGGTGAATTGATTGAGATGAATGACTATGAGAATCTGGAACATGTTAAAAGAGGAATGCAGATGGTTGCAGACGATGGAACTGCAAGACGTGTGTTCCAGAATTTCCCAGTACAGGTGGGTGTAAAGACCGGTACCGCAGAAAGAAGCGGAATCAATCCTTCAACTGGTGACACATATGATGATTTTGCCTGGTTTGTAGGTTTTGCTCCTTATGATGATCCTGAAATAGCTGTTGCAGCTGTATTGTTTCAAGGAGGATCCGGAGGATATGCAGCTCCTATGGTCAGAGACATAATTGCGGAATATCTTGGTTTGAACGATACCCAACAGACAGACACTTTGCCTATAGAAAATACTGTAGTGTTTGATTGATGTAAAATAAAAAACTAAAACTGTGGATTTTTATTCCATAAACTAGTAGAATGAGAATAAGGATTTTATTTGGAGGTAGCACATGAGAAAAGATGTAGTTTCAATCAAGGGAGTTGCAAATGGCATTTACTTAAATGTTGAAGGCAATGATCTTGAAATTATTAAAACTGAGCTTAAAAACAAGATGAAGACAGCTTCCAATTTTTTCGAGGGAAGCAATATCCTCGGAGTTAAAGGAGAGGAGCTTTCGGAAGATAACAGAATAGAAATCATGTTGCTGCTCAAATATAAATATGATTTTGCTGTTCAGATTGAAAAAGTTCCAGAAGACATTACTTCCATACAATCTGAAACAATCGTGATTGATCATTCATCAGAACCAGAGGAAGTGCAGGAAGGGATGACCAAGTTTGTTCATGGTACCCTAAGGTCTGGTCAGGAAGTATCTTATAATGGAAATATTGTAGTAATTGGAGATGTAAATCCCGGTGCGCAGTTGAAGGCAAAGGGGAATATTGTAGTATTAGGATCACTTAGAGGTGTTGCTCAAGCAGGGATTGGCGGGAACAGATACGCTGTAGTAGCTGCCTATAGTCTTTTACCAACTCAGCTTAGAATAGCAGAGTATATTGTTAGGCCACCGGAGGATGATGTACAATACAAATATCCTGAAATTGCAAGAGTGGTTAATGGAGCAGTTGTAATTGAGCCTTATTTGCCTAATAAATAAAAGGGAGGAACATAAATGGCTAAAGAAAAAATGGGAACAGCTATTGTCATAACATCCGGAAAAGGTGGTGTTGGAAAAACGACAACAAGCGCCAATATAGGAACTGGATTAGCAAGACTAGGTTATTCTGTCGTAGTTCTGGACGCAGACATAGGATTGAGAAATCTTGATGTAGTAATGGGTCTTGAGAACAGAATAGTTTATGATATTGTAGATGTAGTAGAGAAAAATTGTAAGCTTAAGCAGGCACTGATAAAAGATAAGAGACATGATAAACTGTACTTATTGCCAGCTGCACAGACTAGGGATAAGACCGCAGTAAGTCCTAAACAAATGGTGGAGTTGGTAAATGAACTTAAAAAGAATCATGATTATGTAATTATTGATTCACCAGCTGGAATCGAGCAAGGCTTCCAATATTCAATAGCAGGAGCAGACCGAGGAATTATTGTTACTACACCAGAAATTTCTGCTGTAAGAGATGCAGACAGGGTAATTGGAATTCTTGAAGCCAATGAACTTCACGATCCAGAGCTTATAATAAACAGGATCAGACCAGACATGGTTAAAAGAGGCGACATGATGACCATTGAAGACATTATCGATATTTTAGCCATAGATTTGGTTGGAATAGTTCCTGATGATGAATCTATTGTAATTTCTACAAATAAAGGGGAGCCAGTAGTAATGGATGACAAATCCCTGGCAGGAAAGGCATATAGAAATATAGTTCAGAGAATTACAGGCGAGGAAGTTGAGTTTTTGAATCTTGAAGAAGATTCCGAAAGCAAGTTTAGTAAAGTTCTTAAACTAATATTTGGAAAGTAAAGGAGGCGAAAGGTTTGGATTTTTTCAAAATGTTTACTAGAAAAAAGGAAAACAGCAAGAATGTGGCTAAAGAAAGACTTAAGTTGGTATTGGTTCATGATCGCTCTGACCTGTCTCCTAGATTTTTGGAAATGATTAAGGGTGATATCGTAAAAGTGATTTCCAAATATGCGGAAATAGATGAATCTGAAATTGAAATCAAGATGACTAAGATGAAGAAGGAAGGCAATAAATCTCCTGTATCTGCGCTTGTTGCCAATATTCCTATTGTCAATATCAAAGACAAGAAGAAATAATTGTTGCTCTAACCTTGGTTAGAGCTTTTTTATGCATGCAAGGAGTTATACTCCCAGAAAGACAAGCAAACAATCGAAAGGTGAATGGAATGATAAATAAATACAAATTGGATAAGATTTTGATGAAGGTTGAGAAACCTTCAAGATATATTGGTATGGAACAAAACATGGTACAAAAGAATCCTGAGCAGCTGGATGTTCGTTTTGCATTTTCTTTTCCTGATGTATACGAAGTGGGGATGTCACATCTGGGAATGCACATACTTTACAACCTGATAAATAATGAACCACAGTATTCATGTGAAAGAGTATTTGCACCATGGGTTGATATGGAAGAGCAAATAAGGAAGGAATCGATTCCACTGTTTACACTGGAATCAAAAGAAGAAGTTAAGAACTTTGACTTGCTTGGATTCACGCTTCAGTATGAAATGAGTTACACAAATATATTGAATATATTGGACCTTGCAGAGATACCTCTGCTTTCGAAAGATCGAGATGAGGATTTTCCTTTGGTAATAGCCGGAGGTCCATGTGCGTACAACCCAGAGCCGCTGTGGGAGTTTATAGACCTCTTCGTAATAGGAGAAGGTGAAGAGGTAACACTTGAGCTTATGAGGGTCTACAACAAGCACAAAAGACAAGGTTACAATAAAGCAAAGTTTCTTGAGGAAGTTCAAAAAACAATGCAAGGAATATATGTACCATCACTTTATGATGTAAACTATAACGAAGATGGAACAATTAATGAACGATTTTCATTGATTGAGAATATTCCACAGATAATTGAAAAGAGAATGATCAGGGATCTCGACAGTATGTTTTCTCCCGAAAAAATGATAGTACCTTACATGGAAACTGTACATGACCGAATTTCAATGGAGCTTTTCAGAGGGTGTACCCATGGTTGTAGATTCTGTCAGGCAGGTATGATATATCGACCAATCAGAGAAAAGTCAGTTGACAGACTTATGGAACTTGCAGAAAAACTTGTAGATTCTACAGGGTATGAAAACATATCACTATCGTCATTAAGTTCATGTGATTACTCCCAGCTGCATCTATTAATATCTTCACTAATGGATAAATTCGAAGATAAAAAAGTTGGGGTCTCGTTACCATCACTCAGACTGGATTCTGTTAGCATAGACATATTAAAAGAAATTGAGAAAGTTAGAAAATCTGGTCTTACATTTGCTCCAGAAGCTGGAAGTCAGAGGCTAAGAGATGTTGTCAATAAGGGCGTTGATGAGAATGACCTTGTAAATGCAGTAGGTTATGCTTTTAAGGAAGGTTGGTCCAGAATCAAACTTTACTTTATGATTGGTTTGCCAACAGAAACAGATGAAGATGTTCTTGGGATAAAGGACTTGGCATATCTCGTAAAAGATCTGTTTTTCAACAGACCACCAGAAGAGCGTAAGGGAAACTTTCAAGTTACTGCCAGTGCATCATGCTTTGTACCGAAACCTTTCACACCTTTCCAATGGCAAGGTCAGGATACAATTGAAAACTTTCACCATAAGATAAATCTTGTAAAAAAAGAGATAAGGGACAATAAAGTATCCTTCAATTACCATGATCCCAGAGTTAGTTTTATGGAGGCTATCGTGGCAAGAGGTGACCGTAGAATCAGCAAGCTTATTCTTAGAGCATGGGAAAAGGGTAGCAGGTTTGATGGATGGTCAGAGCACTTCAAGTATGAAATTTGGTTGGAGGCAATGGAGGAACTTGAAATTGATGGAAGTTTTTATGCAAATCGAAACAGGGAATTTACAGAAAATCTGCCATGGGATTTTATTAATCCTGGGCCAAGTAAAAAATATCTTATTAGCGAATATACAAAAGCAATCAAAGGAGAAACCACAAGAGACTGCAGACTTGGATGTACTGGCTGTGGTATAGAAGATTGTGCCATGTGGGGGGTATTCAATTGATTCTAAGAACAAAATATACAAAAGTCGGATACCTTAAGTACCTATCCCATCTGGATATGGTAAGACTTTTTACTAGAACATTTTCAAAGGTTGGTATACCAATTAAATTTTCTGATGGTTATAATCCACATCCAAAGTTTTCAATCGGAAACCCTCTTCCGCTGGGAACTGAAAGCCTTGCGGAATATATGGATGTAGAGTTGACAGAATGGATTGAACCAGCAGATTTCGCGAAAAGAATTAATGAAGCACTACCTGAGGGTATAAAGATTACAAGCTGCTGGGAGACTGAAAAGGGTGCATCATTGACCTCAATGATTGCCTGGTCACATTATGAAATCAGATTTAGGACAAAAAATACGGATCAAGCGTCCGAATTTGAAGATAGTCTGGATCGATGGGATAAACTATCTGAAGTATTCATTACCAAGAAAAAAAAGAAGGGTAAGATCAAAGTGGATCGTCAAGTGGATATTATCCCACTTATTGGGAATATTATATATAAGGGTATTGATGAAGATGGATTCCATATTGTAAATGCATTTCTAAGGACAGGCGAGACTGGAAACTTAAAACCAATAGAGTTGGTGGGGGCAATAGATAGAGAACTTCAGCTCGACATTGACCTTGATATGGTTTTAATTAAACGTCTGGATGTACTTGCTGATGAGAATGGAGAAATCAAGGAACTTGCATAGGGGTGTATTGGATGAACACGATTTACATTGATTCAAGGGATGGGGTCAATAGAATATGCATAGTGGAGGATGACAGACTTGTTGAGTATTACAAGGAAGATACTCAGCGGCATAGACTTCTCGGGAATGTTTATAGAGGTAGAGTCCAGAACATCCTGCAAGGGATGGAGGCAGCTTTTGTAGATATAGGAGAAGAAAAGAATGCATACTTGAATATAAAGGATGCACTAGATATGGAAATGATGTATAAAAAAGAAAAACATGCCATTAATCAAGTCCTGACACAAGGAGAAGATATAATTGTTCAAGTTGTGAAAGAGCCTTTAGGAAATAAAGGACCCAAGGTGACAACTCATCTTTCAATCCCTGGAAGATATATGGTACTTACTCCTTATTCCAACAGAGTTAATATATCGAAAAAAATCAGAATACAGGAAGAAATAGACAGACTAAGAAGTCTTGGAAAAGATATTCAAACCAAACAAATGGGAATGATATTCAGAACTGTTTCCAATGGAGTTGAATCAGAATTACTCTCAGAGGAATACACCGAACTGGTGGATATTTTTGAAAGTATAGAAGCTGAGAAGAACTATCTTCCAACACCAAAGCTTATTTATAGTGAACCGGTATTGATACTTCAGATTCTTCGGGATTACTTCGATGAAACCAAGACCAATGTAGTTACAAACAATAAGGAACTTCTAAAACGACTAAAAACAACAAGCAAACTTAAGGACTACAATCTTCAAGATAGACTTACTTACGACCCTCTATACAACATGGATTATCACATGAATATTCAAATGGATATGAAGGAAGCTCTTTCAAGAAGGGTTCAGCTAAAAAGCGGTGGTTATATAGTCATTGATGAAACAGAGGCTCTCACAGTCGTTGATGTAAACACAGGGAAGTATGTTGGATTTATTACTCTTGATGACACTATTGTAAGAACCAATATTGAAGCTGCTGTTGAAATCGCAAGACAGATTAGATTAAGAGATATTGGTGGTATAGTAATCATTGATTTTATTGATATGAAAAGCAAGGATAACATAGATATTGTACTTAAGAATCTTGAGAAAGAGTTTAGAAAAGACAAGAATAAACCATACGTAGTTGATATAACCAAGCTGAGTCTGGTGGAGGTTGTAAGAAAGAGGAATAGACCAACACTGGACAAGGAAACCACATTAGTGTGCCCAACATGCAATGGAAGAGGGCGCATAAGGAAAAATGAAGCTTGACAATAACGGTTTATTTTGTTAAACTATCTTAGGTGTAGAGCCGCTCAATATGGGTTTTAAGCATAGTCACCTTATATTGGCGAGACTAGGTAAGAGGAGGTGCAGTAAATGTACGCAATTATTGAAACAGGTGGAAAGCAATACAAAGTTCAGGAAGGCGATGTAGTTTTTGTAGAAAAACTAAACGCTGAAACAGGGGATGCTGTTAATTTCGAGAAAGTTCTTCTAATGTCAACAGATTCAGGATTAACTCCTGGAAAGCCATTCATAGAAGGAGCTAAAGTTGAAGGTACAGTTCTTGCTCAAGGTAAGTCAAAGAAAATTGTAGTATTCAAGTATAAAGCTAAGAAGAACATAAGAAAAAAGCAAGGACATAGACAACCATTTACTAAGGTTCAAATTGACAAGATTGTAGGTTAATTATGATCAAGGTAAGAATTGAATCTGACAGTGAGGGGAATATAATATCCTTTGAAATGTCAGGCCATGCAGATTATAGACCACACGGTGAAGATATTGTTTGTGCTGCAGCATCGGTTTTGGGTTACACTGCCTTAAGAGCATTAATTGAGGTAGCTGGTGTCAATGAAACGAACCTTGATTACAAGTTAGATGACAGTGTTGGTTACCTGAAGGTAAAATTAAAAACAGAACTGCAAAATGATACATTACCTTACATCCAGGTTATTTTAAGAACCTATGATGTCGGAATCAGATCAATGATAGAAAGTTACCCTAAATATATAACTCTTGAATATGTAGGAGGTGGAAATCGTGTTTAAATTGAATTTACAATTATTTTCTTCTAAAAAAGGAGTAGGTAGTTCAAAAAACGGTAGAGACAGTGAGTCTAAAAGACTTGGTGTCAAAAGAGGAGATGGACAGTTCGTATTGTCAGGAAATATCCTGGTAAGACAAAGAGGAACTAGAATCCATCCAGGCAACAACGTACAAATAGGTGGAGATGATACATTATTTGCCACAGTTGATGGTGTTGTTAAATATGAAAGAAAAGGTCGCGACAAGAAGCAGGTCAGCGTCTATCCTCGAGAAGAATTAGCGTAAATTTTAAGCTTACCGTCTGGTAAGCTTATATTTTTTGTGTGTGAGACTTTATGTTGCCATAGAAAGTGTCAAGGACAATTTTTAGGGTAAAAAATAAAGGATGGCTAAAACGATGATTTTTACTGCTAAGCTGAAATAGCTCATCCAACCAATTGCAATTGGGTGGTGTGTGTCGAACAAGTTAACAGGTATAAACTTGTTATATAAATAATGTAAATGAGGATGATGGGAATGTTTATTGATGTTGCGAAAATATCTGTAAAAGCAGGAAAAGGTGGTAACGGAATAGTTGCATGGAGAAAAGAAAAGTATGAACCATCTGGTGGACCCTATGGTGGAGATGGCGGTAAAGGTGGATCAATAATACTCTATGCTGATGAAGGAATCAGGACCTTGATGGATTTTAGATATAAAAGAGCATACGTAGGTGAAAATGGAGAAGATGGAAGAGCTAAGAAGCAGTTTGGTAAAGATGGAACTGACATATATCTAAAAGTGCCTGTAGGAACTCTTATAAAGGATGAGGAAACTGGTAAGGTAATTGTTGATCTAAAAGAACGTGGTCAGGAATTTATTATTGCAAAAGGCGGTAAAGGTGGACGTGGAAATGCTAAATTTGCAACTTCAACCCGTCAGGCGCCAGGTTTTGCAGAAGCTGGAACAAAAGGTGGCGAACGTAATATAATACTGGAGCTGAAGCTTTTAGCCGATGTTGGCCTTATAGGATTTCCAAATGTTGGTAAATCAACTATTCTTTCAACTATATCTGCAGCAAAACCAAAAATTGCAAACTATCACTTTACTACACTTAAACCGAATCTTGGTGTTGTAAGAGTTGAGGAAGAGAAAAGTTTTGTAATAGCTGATATACCTGGCCTTATTGAAGGTGCTTCAGAGGGTGCCGGTCTGGGACATGATTTTCTTAGACATATTGAAAGAACAAGGGTGCTGGTTCACGTTCTTGATGCATCCGGCAGTGAAGAAAGAGATCCCATCGAGGACTTCCAGAAAATAAATGATGAGTTATTCCAGTATAACGAGAAACTGAAAGATAAACCACAAATCATTGTAGCCAATAAGATGGATATACCTTCTTCTTTGGAATGGATTGATAAGATAAAGGAAGAATTTATTCCAAAAGGATACCAGGTATTTGAGGTATCGGCAGCTACTAGAGATGGAATTCAGGAATTGGTTTATGCCATATGGAATCTTCTCGAGAATACTGAGATTGTGTATGATACCTACGACGAAGAGTTCATCGAAATCATTGCTCCAAAGAGAGATGAGATAATCATTAAAAAAGATGATGGAAGATATATCGTCGAAGGAGACTTCATGGAGAGGCTTCTTGAATCCACATATATTGAAGATTCGGATTCACTTAGATACTTCCAGGAGATGCTCAGAAAGAAAGGTGTTATAGACAGGTTGAAGGAACTTGGAATAACTGAAGGCGAGTCAGTATTTATTTGTGAGAATGAATTTGAATTTTTTGAATAAAAGAGGAAGTGAAAAAGTGTTAACAGGAAAGCAAAGAAGTTATTTGAAAAGCAAAGCACATAATCTGGATCCTATTTTCCAATTGGGAAAAAATGGTTTGACAGAGAATTTTATCAAGCAGGTTGATGATGCACTCAACGCACGAGAAATCGTGAAGGTCAGCGTATTAAAAAACAGTGATCTTGATCCTACTGATGTAGCATTAGAATTGGTTGAGAAGTTAAATGCAGAATTCGTCCAAAGTATTGGTAGAAGATTTGTAATTTATAGAGAGTCTAAGGATAAAAAGACAATCGTGCTTCCCTAGGGAGAAAGGGCTTCAGAGTTATCTGAAGTCCTGTCTCATCTTTGAGAAGGAGGGATATAATGGCTATAGGACTTATGGGTGGAACATTTAATCCAATACATATGGGTCATCTCTTAATAGGAGAGTATATTCGTGAAGAATGGAAACTTGATAAGGTCATCTACATACCATCAGGAAATCCGCCACATAAAACTGGAGGAGAGGTATTGGAAGCAAGTCATAGAATGAAGCTTGTCCAGTTGGCCATTAATAGTAATTCATACTTTGAATTGAGTTTTATTGAATTCAATAGGGAGGGGTTTTCCTTCACAATTGACACAATAAGACAGATGCATGTAGAATATCCATATGAGAAACTACACTTTATAATAGGTACAGATACTCTGTTTGAGTTGGAAACCTGGAAGGAATTTCATAAAATTGCCAATGAAATTGAATTTATAATGTATGGGAGAGGAACGCATTCCAAGAAGGATGTTGAAGAAGAACTTCATTCTCTGAGGGAAAAGTATGGATTAAGGATTCATAGAAGCAATGGCCCTGAGGTTGAGATTTCATCAACAAATATTAGAGATAGAATCAATAAGGGTCTATCGGTTAAATACATGATTCCAGACAGTCTTATTGAAGAGATTGATAGGGAATCTTTATACAAAGGGGAATAGAATGGACAGAATAATTGAAGTTTTAAGAGACAGAATTGGAGAAAAAAGATTGGGTCACACGCTAAGCGTGGTTGAGGAATCCTTAATCCTCGCAAAAAAACATAAGGCACCTGAAGAAAAGGTTAAGATAGCTGCTCTTTTGCATGATTTTGCAAAGAATATCACACTTGAAGAATCAGTGAAGCTAGTAAAAGATTACAATCTAGAGCTTGATGATGTAACAATAACCAGTTCGGAACTAATTCATGGTCCACTTGGTGCAAGAATGGTTCGAGACTATTTCAATATTGGTGATCAGGAGATTCTAAATGCTATTACATATCATACAACTGGCAGAGAGAACATGACAACAGTTGAAAAGATAGTATTTCTAGCTGATTTTATTGAACCAGCAAGGGATTTTGAGGGTATTGAGGTCATAAGAAAAAGATCGCTGGAGAATCTTGATGAGGCCATACTTATGGCACTTGACAGTATAATTTCATACCTCATCAATAAAAGAAGCATTATCCACGCAAATACAATCCATGCAAGAAACTATTTGCTAAAAAAAGGTATTGGAGAGTAAAAAATGAAAAAACGAAAGAATAATAGAGTTTTTTTTAGAGTGTTTTTAATATCCTTTCTGATATTTATTTCTTTGCTATTTCTGGCGGGTAGCTTTATGGATTCTCAGGAGAGCCACATTAGATTTTTATTGATAGGGATAGATTCAAAGGATTATAGTGAAGTATCAAGTGTCAGGTCTGATACTATTATGCTTGTAGATATGAACCCTTCTTCAGGAGAGATCAGTATCATATCTATTCCAAGGGATACCAGAACACCAATTGAAGGAAGGAATAATCCGGAAAAAATAAATCATTCCTTTGCATATGGAGGACCGGAATTGACTTTGAAGACAGTAAAAAACCTACTTGGCATAGAAATTGACCAGTATGTACTGGCAGACTATGGGCTTGTAAGAAATTATGTTGACCTTATTGGTGGAGTAGATTTATATGTTCCAATGGATATGAAATACTCAGATCCGGTTGCAGATCCACCTCTTTATATTGACTTAAAAGAAGGAGAACAGACTCTGGATGGAGACAAGGCGCTTCAGTATCTTAGATTCAGAAAAGGGTATAAGGATGCCGATTTAGGTAGAGTAAAAGCACAACAGGAATTCATGAAAAACCTTATAAAGCAAAGCATAAGACCAGTTAATATTTTAAGAATTCCAGGAATGGCAAGTATTTATAATGATAACATGGATACAAATATACCGATTAGCACTATGATGTTTTATGGATCGCAGAGTGTAAGATTCGACTTGGATAATATAAACAGTTCAACCTTACCGGGCAGTTCTAAAATGATGGAAGGATTATCTTACTTTGTTCATAATCAGGAAGAAACTGATATAATGTTAAGAGAGTTAGATATTAAATAACTAAGTAAAGGAGGTTTATTCAATAATGACAGAAATTCAAAAGAAACTGGAAATAATCAAGAATGCTATTGATGACAAAAAAGGTTATGACATTGAAGCTTTGGAAGTTGGTAAGATGACAACAATAGCTGACTATTTTGTTATAGCAAGCGGAAATTCATCAAATCAAGTCTCTTCAATTGCTGACGAGGTTGAAGATAAAATGGAAGAAGCAGGATTCATGACACTTACCAGCAAGGAAGGTTACGGAAGTGCCAGATGGATTATATTGGATTATGAAGATGTTATAGTACATTTGTTCCACAGAGAAGAAAGAGAGTATTACAATCTCGAGAGATTGTGGGCAGAATATGAGAAAATGTCAAAGGAGGAAAAGTAATGAACATAAAGATAATAGCGACAGAAAAAGCACCAGCAGCAGTAGGTCCTTATTCACAGGGAATAAAGGCCGGAGATTTTGTCTACACATCAGGTCAGCTGCCAATTGACCCTGCAACAGGGCAATTGGTACAAGACGATATTCAGGCTGCGACAAGACTTGCATTGAATAATGTGAAGGCAGTACTTGAAGAAGGTGGAGCTTCTTTGGAGACTGTCGTAAAGGTAACGGTATTTGTAAAGGACATGAATAACTTTGGAGCAATAAACGAAGTTTATGCAGAGTATTTTACAGAGCACAAGCCTGCGAGAAGTTTGGTTGAAGTTTCAAGACTTCCGAAGGATGGAGTTATAGAAATAGAGGCTGTTGCAATAGCCAAATAATAAATAGCGATGCCAGGACAAAAACTGTCCTGGCATTTTTTCCGTTTTGATGCTATTTTGGTGCAAATGGCATTCTGTACATTGCTTGTCTGCTATTCCTAGAGGATCTTCTTCGTTTCTTCTTTTTCTGAAGTATGTATACCCTCATAAGGAAGTAAGCTCCGAAAATGAATAAATACCACTTGCTAACTAATTTTCCTGGAAAGACGGTAAGTGGATCCACTTTGACGTTAGCTGTCGAGAGAAGATTTCCCCCTCCAATCACCTTCCCATCTAGGAGATAATCAACTTGACCAAGAATCTGACCCTTATCTATTGGTGCACTTAGGTTTTCATTAATCGCAACCTTTTGTTCAATCATGTTTGCATTGACTTCAGACACTGGATATATTATATCCCTGTCCAGAACCCCTGCAACATAAGGAGATTCTCCATCAATAATTGAAATGTTGTCTATAAACTCATTGGAATTGGCAATAATCATATTGTTGTAATTTTCGAAACCAAAGTCAAGCAACTTTTGGCTGTCTGAATAGACCATATTACCATCCGCCTTCAAAACAACTGCAATAAGTCTTTGATCATCTCTTTCAGCGTAAGATACCAGGCAATTCATCGCCTGGGGTGTATATCCGGTCTTTAAACCTGATGCATCCTCGTAGCGTGCTGGTACTAGAGCCCCATCCTTGTCAATAAGCTCATTACTGAAAAGAAGCTTGTTGGTGACTTTAAAAAATCTTGTCTCTGTTTTCATGTTTGTTGGAGGTATTTCATATGTAACTTTATGTACGATATTTCTTATTGCTTCGCTTTCCATAGCATAGCGGCCGATTAATGCCAAGTCGTAAGCTGTTGAAATATGCCTGTCGTCGTGAAGTCCGTTTGGATTGACGAAATTGGAATCGAGGGCTCCCAGTTCACTTGCTTTTTGGTTCATCATTGCTACAAAGTTTTCAATTGTACCACCTACATGCTTTGCTATTGCAAGGGCTGAATCATTTGCAGAAGGTAAAAGCAGAGCATGGAGCAACTGTTCCATAGTAAGAACTTCACCCGGCTCAAGAGCGATGTGACTTCCCTTTGTTAGACTGACTACCTCCTGATCAACTGTGATCAGCTCGTTCAGTGAAGAATTTTCCACCGCCAGGATCGCAGTTAGCATTTTGGTTGTACTTGCTGGGTAAAGCTTCATATGGGCGTTCTTCTGAAAGAGTATTTCTCCTGTATCGTAATCAATAAGAATTGCACTTTCTCCGTTTATATTTAATGTTTCTGCAAAAACTCCTGTTCCTGGAATAAATATCAAAATTAGACAAATCAAAACAATAATTTTTTTCAAACAAACCACCTCGCATAAATTTTGTAGTACTTGCTGACTATATAATTATACCAGAAAAAGTCCAATAATTTAAGTATAAGAAATACAAAAAAAGAAGGAATTTTATATAATAAGTCGAATATAATATTATACTAAACAATTTAATGGGGGTAATTGACATATGGAATTCTTTACAAAAAAGGAACAAATAGCTATACTTATTGTAGTCGTCCTAATCTTAGGTATTATTGGGAGCAAAGTTTTATTGAAGGAGAGAGAGCCTGAAATAATTGATATTGGAATGGTTCAGGATAAATCTAGTCCGGAAGAATCAGATCAGGAAGAAGAATTAAGACCGGCTTTGATTATGGTTCATGTCAGCGGGCAGGTGTATCATCCTGGCATCTATGAACTAATTCAAGGGGATAGGGTAGTTGATGTTGTAGACTTGGCAGGGGGTTTGACCAAGCAGGCTGATTTGGATAGAATAAACTTAGCGAAAAAACTCAATGATGAGGATAAGATATATATACCATCCATAGATGAGATTTTGACAGTCGAGGCAGACATAATAAAATCAAGCAGTAGTTCGGGGCTTTTGAATATTAATACCTGTTCCATAAAGGATCTTGAAAGCCTTCCAGGGATTGGTGAAGTTATTGCAAATAGGGTGGTGGAATATAGAAATACCAGCAGATTTCAGAAACCTGAAGATATAATGAATGTGTCAGGAATTGGCGATTCAAAATATGAACAGATTAAGGATCTGATAACTGTAAATTAATAAGGAGGAAATGGAATGGAAGATAGATTGACACAGCTTACAAAAAGCTCCGGCTGAGCGGCAAAAATCGGACCGGATGTCCTGGCACAGGTTCTGTGTCATTTACCAAAAGCGAACGATGCTAATCTACTGGTGGGAATTGAATCATCAGACGATGCAGCGGTATATAAGATAAACGATGAATTGGCAATTATTCAGACACTTGATTTTTTTACTCCAATTGTTGACGACCCATATACATTTGGTCAAATAGCAGCTGCAAATTCCCTGAGTGATGTTTATGCAATGGGTGGTGAGCCTAAATTGGCTTTAAATATAGTGTGTTTTCCAGATTGTTTATCCCCGGATGTTCTTACGGAGATTATGAGAGGAGGACATGATAAAGTATTGGAAGCAGGAGCCATACTGGTAGGAGGACACAGTGTATCAGATGATGAGCCCAAGTATGGATTATCAGTGACAGGTTTTGTACATCCTGACAAAGTTCAGGCCAACAATACAGCCAGGCCTGGCGATGTCCTTGTGTTGACCAAGCCACTTGGAATTGGAATAATAACCACTGCCATCAAAGGAGAACTCGCAGATAAAAGCGCGTATGACAAAGCAGTCATTTCAATGTCTGCACTTAATGTATACGGAAAGATTGCAATGGATAAAACTGAAAACATTCATGCAGCAACAGATATTACAGGTTTCGGATTGCTTGGACATAGTTTGGAGATGGCCGAAGGCAGTGATGTAACGATTAAAATATATAGCAAGGAAGTACCTTATATAAAAGAAGCAAAAGGATACGCACAAATGGGCTTGATTCCGGAAGGCGCATACAATAACAAGAGATTTATAGGAGACAAGGTACAAATTGATGAATCAGTACCAGAGTTTCTACGTGACATACTCTATGATCCACAAACTTCAGGTGGTCTCTTGATTTCTGTAAGGAAAGAGAATGCAGCAGACCTTCTTAAAGAGCTCTCAGAATCTCCCGTGGAATATGCAATAGTTGGCGAGGTACTCTCAAAACAGGAAAAAAAATTGATAGTTGAATAAAGGGTTGGTGTAGAATGAGCGATAATAATTTATATAAAATGATACCAAAAGTAGATGAGCTTCTCGAAAACGAACTGGTTAAGGATTTGGATTCTCAGATGCCACGGAAGATAATTATTGAATCCATACGCCATAGTCTAGAAGAAATAAGGAGCGCAATAAAAAAAGGCGAAAGCACTGATTTCATTGAAGGTATGATTAAGAACCTGCCAAATGATATCGAGAAATATGCGAAGCAGAAGAATTCGTATAAGTTGAGACCTGTTGTAAACGCTACAGGTGTAGTTATCCATACAAATCTTGGTAGATCTCCTATCAACCCTGAAATACTGGATCATTTGAAAGAGGTTGCAACAGGTTATTCAAATCTTGAATATGACTTGGATAATGGAACCAGAGGTTCCCGTTACTCTCACCTGGAAGAAGTTGTTGCTGAAATCACAGGTGCAGAATCAGCGATGGTCGTCAATAATAACGCAGCAGCTGTTCTATTGGTTCTAAGTACCATAGCTAAAGGTAAAGAAGTAATTGTATCCAGAGGAGAATTGATTGAAATTGGAGGGGCTTTCAGAGTGCCTGATGTTATGGAACAAAGTGGAGCAACTCTTATTGAGGTTGGAACAACAAACAAGACTCATAAGGGAGATTATGTATCTGCAATTACTGAAAATACTGGAGCAATTATGAAGGTCCATACTTCAAATTACAGGATAATGGGATTCACATCTGCAGTTGAAGCGTCAGAACTTAAGGAAGTATCGGAAATGCATGGCATACCATTGATAGAGGATCTGGGAAGTGGTGTGCTGATAGATCTATCAAAATATGGCATCACCTACGAACCCACGGTCAGAGACAGTTTGGATAGTGGAGTTGACGTGGTAACATTCAGCGGAGACAAGTTATTGGGTGGTCCACAGGCTGGGATAATTGTTGGTAAAAAAGAATATATTGATCAAATGAAGAAAAATCCGCTAACAAGGGCATTTAGAGTGGATAAATTCACTATTTCAGCACTTGAAGCTACATTTATGTACTATCTGGATGATAATATGGTTGTTTCCAATATTCCAACTTTAAGGATGTTGACTTATCCCTTGGAAGTTTTGCAAAGCAAGGCTGATAAACTGATAAAAATGCTGGAGCAGGTAGATTTTCATAAACAGGTCAATGTATCAATTCAGGATGATTATTCCGAGGTAGGAGGAGGCTCTTTGCCAATGGAAAAACTACCAACGAAGTGTGTTGTAGTAGACCTTGGTGAAAAGAGTACGGCCAAATTTGAAAAACTATTAAGGTCTAACACAGTACCTGTAATAGCTAGAATATATAAAGATAAAATATATTTTGATATAAGAACTGTTGAGGATTCTGAAATGGACATTATAACCAAAGCTGTGATATCAGCAATGGATGGACTAGAGGAGTGTGACTGATGAAACATTTGATTATTGGTACGGCAGGTCACATTGACCATGGTAAGACAACTCTTATCAAAGCACTAACTGGAAGGGAAACAGACAGACTGAAGGAGGAAAAAGATAGAGGAATATCCATCGAGCTTGGATTCACCTATTTTGATCTTCCAAATGGTCAGAGAGCTGGAATCATTGATGTACCTGGTCATGAAAAGTTCATAAGAAATATGCTGGCGGGTGTTGTCGGAATAGACATTGTAATGCTTGTAGTTGCTGGTGATGAAGGGATTATGCCACAAACTTCTGAACATCTGGCCATACTTGATATGGCTGGTGTCAAGAAAGGGTTTGTAGTAATAACCAAGGCTGATATGGTCGAAGAAGAATGGATTGAACTGGTAAAGGAAGAGGTCCAGGAAGCAGTAGCAGGAACATTTCTGGAAGGTAGTCAGATAATTCCGGTATCATCAACTAAAATGATTGGAATTGACGATGTCATCAAGGTTATTCAGGATATGTCTGGAGAGATAGAAGACAGGAATGTAAATGATATGCCAAGGCTGCCAATCGACAGGGTTTTTACCATATCTGGATTCGGGACGGTTGTTACGGGAACTCTATTGGCTGGAAAGTTTTCTGTTGGTGATGATGTGCAATTGTATCCATCGGGAATCAAGTCCAGGATAAGATCAATCCAGGTTCATGACCAGGATGCAAAAGAAGCTTTTGGTGGTCAGAGGGTGGCCATGAATCTTGCCGGTGTAAAGAAAGATGAAATAGATAGGGGAAATGTAGTAGCTCCATTGAATGCCATGACAAACACAATGATGATAGATGTTAAAGTAAAGTTGTTAAAGAGCCTTGACAGAGGGATTGATAACCGTACTCGCTTGAAACTATATTTGGGGACAGAAGAAATCTTATGTCGAATTGTACTACTGGACAAGGAACTTCTGGAGCCTGGTGATGAAGCGTATGCACAGCTGAGACTAGAGTCAGAGACAGTTGCCAAGAGAGGAGATAGATTTATTCTAAGATTCTATTCACCTATGTTTACCATAGGTGGGGGTGAAATTCTCGAACCCAATCCAGCGAAGAGAAAGAGATTTGATGATGAAGATATAGAAGAACTAAGAATCAAGGACGAGGGAGACTTTGGAGATATTGTAGAACATATCATTCTGGATAAGGCAAAATTGTATCTTTCAGTAAAGGAACTGGCTCGGGATACCTCGATGCTTGAGGAGAGTATTATTCAAGAGATTAGAAGTCTTAAGGAGCAAGAAAGGATTTCAGTTTACGAATTGAGCAAAGATATATATCCAATACACATAAACCATTCGAAGTATCTTGTTGAATCAATGGGAAAAGTGTTGCAGGTATTTCATAGCAAGTATCCATTAAGAACTGGTGCTTCAAAGGAAGAGATGAGAAGCAGATTTCTTCAAAAGGCTAAGCCAAAGCTTGCTGAAAGCATAATAGATGACTTGATTGAGAGAGGACATTTCAAACAAGATAAGAATCTCATATCACTTCAAGACTTTAAGCCGGAATATACTATAGAACAATTGAAGATAAAGGATGATATACTGGGTATCTTTAAGAGTGAAGTGTATATGCCTCCCAAGAAAGAGGATTTGTTAAAGACTGATTTGGGTAAAAATGAAGAGATAGAGGAAATTATAATGGATATGTTGGGCAGACAGGAACTGTTGAAATTGAACGATGATTTGTTTCTCTTGCCTGAGCACTTGGATAAAGCGAAGATTGAACTTGTGAACTTCATTGAAAAAAATGGAGGAATTACTGTCGCTGAGTATAGGGATTTGCTAAATACGAACAGAAAGCATGCCATCGGAATGCTGGAGTATTTCGATCAGATCAAAGTTACAAAAAGAGATGGCGAGAAGAGGTTACTGGTAAATTGACATTGAGGTGAGGGTATGAGCGGTAGAATACTAATAATAGATAATGATAGAACATTTGTAAAAGGGTTGCGCTACAGCCTTGAGCAAGATGACTATCGAATAGACATACTTTCAGAGGGAGCAAGTACCCTGGACCACATATCAAAGAAAGATTACAATATGATTCTTATGGAAACGGAGTTGCCGGACATAAATGGACTTACACTATGTCAGGATATAAGAAAAATTTCATCAGTTCCTATTATTTTTATAACTTCGGTTAATGAGGACATAAAAATAATTCTTGCATTGGAATATGGTGCGGACGATTATATGGTTAAACCTTTCAACATATTGGAGTTAAAGGCCAGGATAAAGGCAGTTTTAAGGAGAATTAATCACAAGGTATCAGACAATGACAGCAATGTGGTTGAAATCAAGGATTTAAGGATTAATTCGGTTGGCCGTAAAGTTACAAGGAACGATAAGAATATTTCTCTTACAGGCAAGGAGTTTGACTTATTGTATGTATTAGCTTCAAACCCAGGTAAAGTTTTTACAAGGGAAGAATTACTGGAGAAAGTATGGGGGTATGCATACTATGGTGATTTAAGAACTGTAGATGTCCATATTCGAAGAATTAGAGAAAAAATTGAAAAAGATCCAAAGGCATCAGAATATGTTCTGACCAAGTGGGGTGTAGGATACTTTTTTAAAGAAAATTAAGATTGTATTATCGACAGAGTTATTATATAATGGCTCTTGTAGCCATGGGGGTAGAGGAGTCCTGGTGGGCTCTCTGGTCTTCAACACCAGCGCGGGGCGTTAAGAGCGTCCTGGGTGAGTTCGATTCTCACATACTCCCGCCATCAAGAAAAGCACCTTTTATTAAGGTGCTTTTTTGCATTTTAAAAACTATCTAGTCTATGATTTCTGTTTCAAGCATATGGACTATTAGGTCCATTGAACGGTCGAGAAGGGCACTAAGATGACCACTGGTTACAGAACCTTGTACTGTATTGGGATTTCCGCCGCCTTTAAGTTTATACTGGGTTGTCAATTGCTTATAAATTTCACCAAGGTCGATATTGATGTCCTTGGATTTGCTTATTATAAATTGTCCGAGACCTTCGTTTGAAATACCATAAATCTGAATAACTCTTTCGTAATTATTCGAGATGTGATTGCCCAATTGACTGAGTTCCTTGAAGTCATACTGATCATGCGATTTTTTTATTATACTGTAATCCTTGAACTTTTCCGAGTCATTCACAAGACTTTTACTTCTCAGGTTAATCAGTTCTTCTTTGCGACTTCGTGACTCTTTCTCCAAGTCAGACTTCTCCACAATTAGTTTCTCTACTTTGATTTCAATACCATCATCAGAGGAGGATAGCATGCCTGCTATTGATCTGACAGACTTGAATTTTGAATTATAATCCTGGAATGCTCTCTGACCGGTTAGAAACTGTATTCTGAGATTTCCCTTGTAGTGTTCCCATTTGGTTATTTTTAGAAGACCAAGTTCACCCGTGTGATGTACATGGGTTCCGCCACAGGCAGAATAGTCAAATCCATCGATTTCAACCATCCTGATATTGTTTGTAACTGAAGGTGCTTTTCTAACTGGCAATAACTTGATTTTTTCCTGGTCCACAAAATAGGATTTTATTTGGAAGTTTGACTGAATTATTTTATTGCACAGAGCCTCTGTATTTGCTGCTTCCTCATCTGACATATCAGTTAGTGTTACATCTATTGTAGAATAGTCTTTGCCCAGATGAAAGCTTATGGTTTCGCCACCAAGAAGTGTATAAAGGACACCTGAAAGAAGATGCTGACCACTGTGCTGCTGCATCATATCAAATCTGTGGGCGGAGTCGATCGAAAGTCGAACCTTTGAGCCGTATATGTCAGATTTTAGGAGATGGACCAAGTTACCATCTTCTTCCACAGTTTCAAGAACCATCTCATCATTGATAGAGCCAATGTCACCAGGTTGCCCACCAGACATATCAGGGTAGAATATGGTCTTGTCAAGAATTATGTAAGTCTTGCCCTGTTTCTTTTCCTTTTTTATTATGGAAGATTCCGTCTCATGTAAATAGGGATTCTCCCAGTAAAGTTTTCTTGTCATATAAAGCACCACCTTAAAATTTGTAATTTTGAATATTTAAAGAGCTATAAACAATTTCTGTGTTATAATTAATTTAATTATATACCAATAAATCATAAATATAAAGCACTGAGGAGATAATACATGAGGCGACCTGCTTTAATTCCTGCACTTTTAATTGCCGTGGGAATTCTTACAGCTTATTATTTTAAAATTTCATCATGGAGCGTTCTATTTTTATCATCAATAAGTGCATTATTCTGGATGATATCCTTAATAAAGGGCAAGACAATCAAGCGTATTCACCTTTTGATTATATTTCTTGTTTCCATACTCTACTCAAACATTTATTTCGATTCAAATATATCAGATTATGCATCACAAAAAAATAATATTACTGGAATAATTGATAAATCATATGAGAGAGAAGACTACAGAAGCTATGATATTATAATTAACAACATTGATGGGAAAGTGATCGAGGAAAAGGTAAGAACCAGCCTTTATAATACTGATCCATTGATACCAGGTATGACAGTTGGTTTAAGAGGAGAACTGGTTGAGCCCATGCCTAACACAAATCCCAGGTTGTTTGATTATAGGCAATATCTGTTGACTAAAAATATCAAATATCTATTAAAGGCAGAAGAGTCTTCAGTAGAAATAATTCCAAGCAACCAGGCTCTTGGCTACAAACTCCAAAATTCATTTAGACAAAGAATAGATATGGTTTACAGTAGTGGATTGTCAGTAGAGAATGCAGGTTTTATGAAGGCATTGATCACAGGAGAAAAGGATTCCATCCAAAAAGAAGAGTATGAAATATATAAGGATATGGGTATTGCACATATTTTGGCAATTTCCGGGTTGCATATTGGCATCTTATCTGGATTCCTGCTTTTTATCATGTCCATGGCAGGACTCAAAAGAAATTTTTCGATTCCAATAACAATATTATTCATATGGATGTTCAGTTACCTGGTAGGATTTCCTGAGTCAGCTCTACGAGCCTCCATAATGATAACTTTGCTAATGGGCTCAAAATTAATACATAGACCATACGATCCGGTCAACACTTTAGCTGTATCATTTATTGCAAGTCTTATGATAAATCCATTTTGGATTTTTAGCTTAGGCTTTCAGCTGTCATATGGGGCCACATTATCTCTGGCTACAATCACACCCTGGATTATGGAGAGGGTATATCCCGCAAAAGGCAATTTGGTAAAGTCATTGAGCGCAGTGGCTGGAGTTAACTTGGGTATTCTTCCTTTGCAAAGCTACTACTTCAATCAATTACCCGTGTTGGCATTACTTTCAAATTTCTTGGTCATTCCTTTGGCAACTGTCAATCTTGTATTGGGATTTATTGTTATTCTTATTCCTTCAGTAGCACCGTTACTCGATTTGCTGCTTGGGATTCAGAGATTACTTATAAGTATTTTAGGGGAAATTCCTGTCGAGCCATTATCTGTTGCATCACCCGAATTATATAATATTGTCATATACATATTAATAATATTTATAGTTTTAAGGTGGAGAGACATTATATTTGTGAAAAACAGAATTAGGAAAACAGTATTTGTGTTTTTGCTTTTAGTTTCTTTGACAGGAATTATGGAGGCGTTTAGTGAAACAGGTACTGAAATTCACTTTATAGATGTAGGTCAAGGGGATGCTTCTCTGATAAAGGTAGATGGAAATAATTATCTTATCGATACAGGCGGAGCCATTTTTGGCAGCTATGATCCAGGTAAATCAATAACCCTACCATACCTTCAAAAGCTAGGTATCAGACATCTGGATGGTATCTTTATAAGTCATTATCACGAAGACCATTACAAAGGAATATTTTCAATCTTGGATGGCATTGAAATAGAGGCCCTGTATGTAAATGGAGAAATCTCTGACGATGAATTATTACTTGAGATTACTGAAAGAGGTTTACCCGTATATCAGATGATGCAAGGAAGCAAGATTGGTTTTAGTGACGGAAGCAAGATTGAATGTATATGGCCAGGAGATTCAACTTATTCATTCACAAATGAAAACAACAACTCTTTGGTACTTTTGCTTAACACTGCTGGTAAAACCATACTTTTTACAGGAGATATTGAGGCTGAGGTTGAAGAAAGGCTAACTGGAGTATCAGAGTATGATGTGGATGTTTTGAAGGTAGCTCACCATGGAAGCAAAACATCTTCATCGGATAACTTCGTTTCAAAATTATCTCCACAATTTAGTATTATCTCAGTTGGAAGAAACAACTCTTTTGGACATCCTCATAATTCAGTGCTTGAAACCTTGGAGATTAATGGATCAAAGATTTACAGAACCGATAAATCAGGATTGATAAGAGTGTTATTTGAAGAAGATGATATAATAGCAATACCGTACGAAGGACCTATGTATCAGGAAAATCTCACTGAGTTAATTTATGAACATTCACTTTCATTGAGCTGGGTTATGATATATTATATGCTTTCATATATATTAACAAGCAATTATATAAAATTGGAGGAACACATACATGAATTACGATGAATTCAGAAGTTCAATTAGCAAAGGAAATGTAAATCCGGTATATGTTTTTACTGGTGAGGAAACTTATATTTTAGACATGGCAGTTGAGTACCTAATTCAAGTCTTTATTACAACTGACCAGAAGACACTGAATCTCTCAAACATTGAAGGAAAAACATCTGGACTCGACGACCTTAAGGCCAGTTGCGAAACATTGCCGTTTATGTCACAAAGAAGGGTTACGCTATTGAGAACCCCGGAAGCTTTGATTGACAAGGAGTCGGATTCGGATAATCTGTTGAACTATATCAAAAGTCTTGGAGATCATCAAGTGCTCTTGATAAACGACAGAAATGTGAAGATAAAGAAAAACACAAAACTATACAGACATCTTAATAAAACTGGAAGTGCCGTTGTATTTGATAAGTTAAAAGGCAAGGATTTGACAGACTGGGTGCGCGGGAGATTATCAGGTAGAGAGAAGGATATGTCCTATACAGACATGAATTATTTTATTCAGCAATGCAGCTATTCCAGCCGTAATATCAGCACGACCCTCTATGATCTGGATAATGAGATTAAGAAATTGTCCGATTATACCTCAGGCAAAACAATTGACCGTAATACCCTTGACAGTGTTTTGATTAAACCTCTGGATAAAAATATTTTTGATTTTTTAGGAGCGGTTGGAAGTAATGACTCCGACAGAGCCATGGAAGTTTTTAACGATATCTATCTTATGAATGAACCCATTCCAAGAATACTTTATATGATAAGCAGACAGTTCAGACTACTGTTGGGATATGTTGTATATAAGGAAAAAGGCTACGCTTCAGGAGAAATACAGGAGAAATTAAGAATAAAACCGTATGAATTCGGCAAAATAGCAGCTCAGGGGAATCAAATGAATCAGAAAAGATTAAGAGGAATATTGGAAGACATTCTCCAGACAGACAAAAACTTGAAGACTTTATCATCAGATCAGAGGTTGGAAATGGAAATACTGATCATAAAATTGACAAAGGGAAAGTAACTTAGAAGATTAAAAACAAAAAATAAAAAAAGCATCTAAGGATGCATTAATGTAGCTTGTTTTGATATTCATAAACGGAAAGTTCTTGGTTAAGAAAAAGAAGAACTTTCCTATTCGCAATAAAAAAACTTCGGTTTAGCCGAAGTTTTAATTACATTGCTTTGTTAAGTGTTTTAGTCAGACGACTAACTTTTCTTGATGCAGCATTCTTATGAACTACATTTTTGTGAGCTGCTCTCTTAAGCTTCTTATCAATGACCTTCAACAATGCTCTTGCCTCGTCGAAATTTCCTTTGGTTACAGCACTCTCAAATTTCTTAATATATGTCTTAATCTCAGTTTTCTTACTCTTATTTAAGGCAGTCTTTTTAGCGGTTACAAGAATTCTTTTTTCAGCTGATTTAATATTTGCCACGATTTCACCTCCTCTAATCTAACAAAAGATATTGTACCATGTCATAAATCAAATTGCAAGAGATAAATCACCCTAAGTACTGGTATTTATGACTTCTGTATAATATATATTATTACAATGGATGATACTTGTCATTGATTTAAGGCTTATTAATGGTATAATATTCTTGGACATAAATCAAGAATTTTTAGGATAAAAATGGTAAGTGAATTTAGGAGGCGCAGTAATGAGCGAGAATAGTGATAAAAAAAGAGAAAAAAGCGAAGCGATGGAATGGGTAAAGAGCATATTAGCTGCCATAGTCATAGCATTAATAATAAAGACCTTTGTTTTTAATACCACTTATGTACTGGGAAATTCTATGTATCCCACACTACATGAAAGGGACAGGTTGTTTGCCATAAAAGTACCATTGTATTTTCACGGACCAGAACGAGGAGATGTAATAGTCCTGGAAGCGCCAGACAGTCCTGGGAAAGATTATATTAAAAGAGTAGTTGGAGTATCAGGTGATAAGATTCAGATTAAGGAAGGAAAAGTATACGTCAATGAGGAGCTCATTGATGAAAACTATCTTGAAGGAGATGAGTATACCCATACTTATCAGGAAAACATATGGATTGTTCCGGAAGGAGATGTCTTCGTATTGGGAGATAATCGCGCTGAAGGAGCAAGTAAGGACAGCAGGTACTTTGGCACCATCGCTATTGACAAAGTCAAGGGAGTTACAGAATTCAGATACTATCCGATTGATGACAGATTCGGTAGAATAGAGTAACCTATTCAATAGAGGTTATATGGAAATCAGACACTAGGAGGAAAAGCATGCGCGTAAAACAGGAAAACATAAGAAATTTTTCTATAATAGCTCATATAGACCATGGCAAGTCAACCCTTGCTGACAGATTAATTGAAATGACAGGAATGTTGACATCAAGAGAGATGCAGGAACAGGTACTTGATAAAATGGATCTGGAAAGAGAAAGGGGAATAACCATCAAGCTTAAAGCTGTGAGGCTTGTTTACAAAGCTAAAGATGGTGAGGAGTATGTGTTTAATCTTATAGACACTCCAGGGCATGTAGACTTTAATTACGAAGTTTCTCGTTCACTTGCAGCTTGTGAAGGTGCCGTTCTTGTCGTAGATGCAACACAGGGGGTGGAAGCTCAAACATTGGCGAATGTGTACCTTGCAATTGATCAGGACCTTGAAATACTGCCTGTAATAAACAAAATAGATTTGCCAAGTGCAAGACCTGAAGAAATAATTGATGAGATTGAGGACATTATCGGTATTGAGAGCCGTGATGCTCCTTTGATATCAGCAAAAGATGGTTTGAATGTAGAACAGGTTCTTGAGGCTATAGTGGCTAAAGTACCGGCGCCCTTAGGGGACCCAAAAGCACCTTTGAAAGCTTTGATATTTGATTCATATTATGATAGTTACAAGGGAGTTACTTGTTACATAAGGGTTTTTGAAGGTCAGGTCAAGGCAGGAATGATTGTAAAGATGATGGCAACAGAGAAGAGTTTTGAAGTTACTGAAGTTGGAGTAAACACATCAAAACACATACCAATGGACAGTTTGAGTGCCGGAGAGGTAGGCTACCTTACTGCAAGCATAAAGAACGTAAAGGAAGCCAGAGTTGGAGATACCATAACTGATCCAAAGAATCCTACACCAGAGCCTTTACCAGGTTATAAAAAAGTAATACCAATGGTTTACTGTGGGATTTATCCTGCTGAAGGAGAAGATTTTAACACTGTAAGAGATGCACTGGAAAAGCTTCAGGTAAATGATGCGGCACTTGTTTTTGAGCCGGAGACTTCAGTTGCTCTTGGATTTGGATTCAGATGTGGATTCCTGGGATTACTTCACATGGAGATTGTTCAGGAGAGACTGGAAAGAGAGTTTGACCTGAACATAATAACCACGGCACCAAGTGTAATATATCGAATCACAAAGACAAGTGGAGAAGTTATTGAGATACAGAATCCTTCAAATCTGCCTGCACCATCAGAGATATCATATATGGAGGAGCCAGTAGTTTCAGCATCCATTATGACACCGACAGAATATGTTGGGCCAATAATGGAGTTGTGTCAAAACAAGAGAGGCGCATTCAAGAATATGGAGTATCTTGAGGAGACCAGAGTTGTGCTTCATTACGACCTTCCATTAAATGAGGTTATTTATGATTTCTTTGATGCTTTGAAATCAAAGACAAGGGGATATGCTTCCTTGGATTATGAACTAAAAGGCTATCAGCAAAGCGAATTGGTCAAGATGGATATACTAATCAATGCTGAATTGGTGGATGCCTTCTCACTGATAGTCCATGAGGATAAAGCATATGAAAGAGGTAGAAGTATAGCTGAGAGGCTTGTAGACGTAATTCCAAGGCATCAATTTGCCGTGCCTATTCAAGCTACCATAGGCACCAAAGTCATCGCTAGAGAGACTATTAGAGCCTTGAGAAAGGATGTACTTGCCAAGTGCTACGGTGGAGATATCTCCAGGAAGAGAAAGTTGCTTGAAAAGCAGAAGGAAGGTAAAAAGAGGATGAGACAAATTGGCTCAGTAGAGGTTCCTCAGGAGGCGTTCCTTACTGTTTTAAAATATGACGAGAAAAAATAAATCAAATAAAGGAAAAGTCACAGGGACTTTTCCTTTATTTGATTTGGAAGTAGCGGGAGGAAAAAATGAAACAGATTGGATTGTATATTCATATACCATTTTGTGAAAAAAAATGCTATTACTGTGACTTTACATCGGTACCCGGTAATATGGAGCTAATTAGAAAATATGAAAAGTACCTAATCAAGGAAATTGTTATTCAAGCTGAAAAGTTTGGAAAATATGATATAGGTACGATATTCATAGGTGGTGGAACACCTTCTGTATTGGAACAAACGAGCATAGGCAACATACTTGGGATTATCAGAGAGAGGTTTAAAATCGTTCCCGATGCCGAAATATCCATGGAAATAAACCCTGGAACACTGACTTATGAAAAGGCTGTAAGTTATAAGAACGCAGGCATTAACAGGGTTAGCATGGGCATACAATCCATGAATGACAATAATTTAAGGATAATTGGTAGAATCCACAGTAAGGATCAGGTAGTATCTACAGTAGATATTCTGAGAAATGCAGGTTTTGAAAATATCAACGGTGACCTGATTTTTGGGTTGCCCCATCAGAGTGTAGATGATTTTCATAAGACACTGGATAAAGTTAAAGAGTTAAATCTTGAGCATATCTCAATGTACGGATTGATTCTAGAAGAGAATACTCTTCTCTATCATTGGTATAAAAAAGGTCTGGTATCGATGCCATCGGAAGATGAAGAAAGACATATGTATCACTCTGGAATCCGGATGCTTGAACAGAATGGATATAGACAGTACGAGATATCCAATCTGGCAAAAAAAGGTTTCGAGTGCAGACACAATCTTGGATACTGGAAGTTGAATCCATACATTGGAGTTGGTCTGTCCAGCCATTCATCCATAGATAATCGAAGATATTGGAACACATCGGTTTTCAATGAGTATTTCAGTATGATTGACGAGAATATACTACCAATTTCAGGAGAGGAGACTATTAGCAAAGATTTGATGGAATCAGAATATCTGATTTTACGAATTAGACTTAATGAAGGAATATCATTTGTGGACTATGAAACCAGGTTTAATCGATCATTTATGCAAAAGTACGAAAGAGTGGTTAACAAACACATTGAAACTGGATTGTTGATGATCAGTGAAGATAGAATAAGTCTTACAGATAAGGGCAAGGATCTCAGTAATTTAGTTGAAGTTGATTTTCTACCGTAGTTAGCAAAAAGTATTGACAAATACCTGTAAGGATGATAATTTATATATAGGATTAGCACTCGGCGATGAGGAGTGCTAACAATCATCCAGGAGAATTTAGAGGTGATGTTATGTTGGATGACAGAAAAATGAGAGTACTTTACGCCATTATAGACAGCTATATAACTACAGCAGAACCAATTGGTTCAAGAACTATATCAAAATCCTTTAATCTTGGAGTCAGCTCAGCTACAATAAGAAATGAAATGTCTGACCTGGAAGAATTGGGGTATCTAAATAAAACCCATACTTCATCCGGGAGAGTTCCTTCTGACAAGGCTTATCGACTTTATGTGGATAGCTTTATTAAGTTGGACAACGAAACAATCAACAAAAAGCAGAAAATGGAAATAAGAAATGCCCTTGAAAGGGAAAGCAAAGAATTGGACCAGCTGATTCAAAATTCAGCCAGACTTCTTTCCCACATAACAAGCTATACAGCACTGGCACTGTCTCCTCAAATAAAAGAGACGAGGATTAAGCACGTCCAATTATTGCCTATTGATGAGTATCAGATTTTGTTGATTTTGGTAAATGAAAATGGACTGGTTAAGAATACTGTTTTCAAGACAGAACAGGCAATCCCTGAAAATCAGCTTAATGCAATAACAAATATGTTAAATGAAAGACTTAGGAATATTTCATTCAATCAGTTGAATAAGGATTCCCTAAAGGGGATGTTCAATGAATTCTACAAATACAAGGATGAAGTTGAAAGACTTATCCCAATAATAAACAAATCTGTTGAAAGCATGGATAGCATTGACCTTTATGCTGATGGTATAGGAATGCTTTTAAACTTCCCTGAATACAAAGACATTGATAAAGTTAAGTCTTTAATGTCATTTATTGAGGACAAGGATCAGCTAATGAATATTTTACTGATGGATTCAATATCCAGGGATATAAATATTAGCATTGGACAGGAAAATATTTATGCTCCACTTAAGGAATGCAGTATAATAACTGCTACTTACAAACTTGAGGGAGAAACTGTAGGAAAGATTGGAATAATTGGTCCAACAAGAATGGATTACTTGCGACTGATTAAAACACTGAGAATTTTTTCGGATAATATTTCCGAGATAATAAATAATTCTAATGGAAGCGTTAAGAGGTGATTGTAAATGACAAACGAGAACAACAGTATCAAGGAGGACGAAAAGGACTTAAAGGAAGAAGATACCATTGAGGCCGAGATTCCTCTTGAGAAAGAGGAGGAGGATCCCATTTTTAAGTCTAAAGCAATGCTTGAAGAGAAAGAAAATCAAATTTTGGAGCTAAGCAATAAGTTGGCTAGACTACAGGCGGACTTCCAGAATTTTAAAAGAAGGACGGAAAAGGACAGGGAGCAATCAATAGTATATGGGATGGAAGCAATAATCATTGATTTATTACCTGTAATTGACAATTTCGAGCGTGCAATCAAGATTCAGGAAGATAAAGAGGACAATTTTTACAAGGGAATTTCAATGATTGAGAAGCAATTCATAGAAGTTTTGGAAAAAAATTCAGTACAAGAAATTGAAGCACTTGGCAAGGAATTTGACCCTAATCTTCACCATGCAGTTTCTGCTATGGAAAGTGATGAAAATGCAGGTACTGTTATAGAAGTCTTGCAAAAGGGTTATATTTTAAATAATAAAGTAATAAGACCTACAATGGTTGTTGTAGCGAAATAATAAGGAGGAATAAAGAATGAGCAAAATAATTGGAATTGACTTGGGAACAACAAACTCAGCTGTTGCCGTTATGGAAGGTGGAGAAGCTGTTATAATCCCAAATGTTGAAGGTAACAGAACTACACCATCAGTAGTGGCTTTTACAAAGGATGGAGAAAGACTAGTAGGAGAAACAGCAAAAAGACAGGCTATAACAAATACTGAAAGAACTGTTTTGTCAATCAAAAGGCAGATGGGTAGTGATCACAAAGAAGATATCGATGGGAAATCATATAGCCCTGAAGAAATATCAGCAATGATTCTTCAAAAAATCAAGGCGGATGCAGAAAGCTACCTTGGAGAAACGGTAACAGATGCAGTCATTACTGTTCCTGCATACTTCACAGACAGTCAAAGACAAGCGACCAAGGATGCTGGTAAGATTGCCGGACTTAATGTTAAAAGAATTATAAATGAGCCGACTGCCGCTGCATTATCCTATGGTCTTGACAAGGAACAAGGTCAGCATAAAATCATGGTATTTGACCTTGGTGGAGGTACATTTGACGTATCCATCCTTGAACTTGGCGATGGAGTTTTTGAAGTTCTTGCAACAAGAGGTAATAATCACCTAGGTGGGGATGACTTTGATAACAAATTGATTGACTATATAGCAGCTCAATTTAAAAAGGAAAACGGCGTTGATTTGAAATCAGACAAGATGGCTCTTCAAAGATTGAAAGAAGCTTCAGAAAAGGCAAAGAAAGAGTTATCGACAACAAGAACAACCAATATTAATCTTCCGTTTATTACAGCGACTGCATCAGGACCATTGCACCTTAATATGGACATAACAAGAGCAAAGTTTGATGAGCTTACTTCAGATCTGGTTGATATGACAATCGAACCTGTAAAAGCTGCAATGAAGGATTCTGGATTGGGAGCATCTGATATAGAAAAAGTATTATTGGTTGGCGGTTCAACAAGAATTCCCGCAGTTCAGGATGCAGTAAAGAAACTTACTGGAAAAGATCCACAGAAGGACATAAATCCTGATGAAAGTGTTGCTCTTGGAGCCGCAATTCAGGGTGGAGTACTGAGTGGAGAGGTTAAGGATCTGTTATTGTTGGATGTTACACCACTTTCCTTGGGTATTGAGACTCTTGGTGGAGTAACAACAAAGCTTATAGAAAGAAATACAACTATACCTACGAAGAAATCACAAGTATTTACTACTGCATCTGAAAGTCAGACTTCTGTTGATATTCACGTATTACAGGGTGAGCGTCAGATGGCAAGCGATAATGTAACTCTGGGTAGATTTCAGTTGACAGGTATACCACCAGCTCCTAGAGGAGTTCCACAGATTGAAGTTACTTTTGATATTGATGCCAATGGTATTGTAAATGTAAGTGCAAAAGACCTGGGAACAGGTAAAGAGCAAAAGATTACAATTACTGCCTCTACAAAGCTGAGTGAGGATGAAATCAAGGATAAGGTAAAAGAAGCAGAAAGATTTGCTGAAGAAGACAAGCAGAAAAAAGAAAAGATTGAAGTGAGAAACAACGGTGACTCAATTGTGTATCAGACAGAAAAAACCTTGAAGGATCTGGAAGGCAAAATTGAAGCTGATGAAAAAGCAAAGGTTGAAGAAAAACTGGAAGCTTTGAAGAAGGCACTTGAAGGTGATGACATCGAGGACATCAAGACAAAAACTGAAGAATTGACAAATGAGTTTCATGCCATTTCACAAAAATTATATGAAACGGCACAGGATCAAGGAGCACAGCAAGGTCAAGAGCCTCAGGATGACGATGTAGTTGATGCTGATTACGAAGTTGTTGACGAAGACTAAATAATGAAATAGTATATTGTAAGAGTCTAGTATGATGACTTTTTCAAAAATCAAAGCTAAACCGATCGGTTTAGCTTTGATTAATGATATTAAATGGAAGTTGGTGTATTGAAGTGAGAGATTTTTATGAAATACTTGATTTACCAAAAGATGCAGCACAGGATGATATAAAGAAAGCATACAGAAAGCTTGCAAAGAAGTATCACCCAGACCTTAATCCAAATGATTCAGAAGCAGAGCAGAATTTCAAGGAAGTTAATGCAGCCTATGAAATTCTAAGCGATCAGGATAAACGTTCGCGATATGACAGATATGGTCATGCTGGAATTGACCCACAAGCTGGTGGAGGAGATTTTGGAGGTTTTGGAGATATATTTGATGACCTGTTTGGTGGATTTGGTGGATTCGGTGGAAGAAGTACAGGAAGAAGATCAGGCCCTGTCAGAGGTGCTGATATTCAACAAGGTGTGTCTTTAGAGTTCAAGGAAGCCGCATTCGGAGTTGAAAAAGAAGTACAATTGAGAAGATACGAAACTTGCAGCTCTTGTGATGGAACAGGTGCCAAACCTGGGACTGACAAGACAACATGTACAAAATGCCACGGTTCGGGAGAAGTAAGATATGCTCAAAAAACTCCATTTGGTCAGTTTGTTCAGGTTGGTGTATGTGACCAGTGTGATGGGGCCGGAGAAATCATTGAAGAAAAGTGTGAGACTTGTCACGGGACTGGTAAAGAAATAAAAACCAGAAAAATCAGTGTCAACATACCAGCAGGAGTTGACAGTGATTCGGTCATGACAGTTCGAGGAGAAGGACATAGTGGAGAAAAAGGTGGTCCTCCAGGAGATTTATATTTGTACATTTCAGTAAAAGAAGACCCTGTGTTTTCGAGAAAAGGTGTAAATATCTATGTTACTGTACCAATAACATTCGCACAGGCGACATTGGGTTCAGAAATTGAAATACCTACTTTGGAAGACACGGAAACATATACCATACCAGCAGGAACTCCGTCCCACAGTAGATTCAAGCTAAAGAACAAAGGTGTAGTCAATGTAAGAGGACTTGGGAAAGGCGATTTGATTTTTACTGTTGAGGTAATAATACCAAAGGATACCACAGATAAACAAAGAGAACTTTTACTTGAGTATTCCAAGGGAATGGGCGAAAACTACAAAGTGCCTGAGAAAAAAGGATTTTTTAAAAAAGTTAAGGATGTATTTCAATAGGCAACCACTTCGGTGGTTGTTTTTATTACGAATATGAGTATCAAGAAAGCCTCCTTAATGCATCTTCAGAGGATTTTTTTATATACTGGAAAAGAGTTTAATTTTAGGGTATAATATGTTGCATAATAGATAAGGAAGTGATCTGATGAACTGGCTTGAGGTTATTATAAAAACGACACCTGAGAATGAGGATGCAGTAAGCGGTATTCTCTATGACAATGGTGCAACTGGACTGACAATTGAAGACCCGAATGACATAGTTGAGCTCGACAAAATCAAAGATGCTTGGGATTTCATTGAACCCGACCTTATAAATACCGGTCATGATGGGATCATTATTAAAGCCTACTATTCCGAAGCTGAAGATTTAAGCCAGATAATGGATGATATAACGGAGAAAATCACCAAAGGTGGTTTTGGTGAAATCCTCACTAGCAAGGTTGATGAAAGTGATTGGGCTGAAAACTGGAAGATTCATTACAAGACCACAAAAATTGGAAAAAACATCGTAATTAAGCCATCTTGGGAAGATTACCAACCAGAATCTGATGACATTGTAATTGAGCTTGATCCTGGCATGGCATTCGGTACCGGTTCACATGAAACTACGGTGATGTGTGCAAAAGCTCTTGAAAAGCATGTAAATCCAAAGACCACGGTATTTGATGTAGGATGCGGAAGTGGTATACTTGGTATAATAGCTGCCAAATTAGGTGCAGGTAGAGTCCTGGCAATAGACTTGGATCCAATGTGCGTTAAAGTTACTAAAGAAAACGCAATTATAAACCAGGTAGATGAGGAAATACAGGTTGAACAGGGAAATCTTCTCCAAATGGTTGAAGAAAAGGCTGATGTCATAGTTGCAAACATAATTGCTGAGGTAATAGTCAATATTATCCCCGGATTAAAAAATCACCTTGAGAAGGATGGTATTTTTATAGCCTCCGGAATAATTGAGAGCAAATCAGATATAGTAAATACTGCTCTTGAAAACAATGGTTATGAAGTAATCCATATTGAAACAATGAACGGTTGGACAGCTATTACTTCCAAATTGGTGATATAATGCATAGATTTTTTACTGAAAGCATTATCAATGAAAATAATGAACTGGAAATAAATGGTGGAGATGTTAAACACATACGAGATGTTCTTCGAATAGTACCAGGTGAGCATATAGAAATAGTCACTGGAAACAAGGCATATGTATGTAATATAATCGAAGTCAGCAAGAATGCCATTATCACAGAGGTTATTAATCCTGTTGAAAGAAGCCATGAATCCCCTGTGAAGATAAATCTATTCCAGGGATTACCTAAGAGTTCAAAGATGGAAACAATATTACAGAAATGCACAGAAATTGGGGTAGGAAGTTTTTATCCTCTTGTTACCAATAGAACCGTAGTAAAATTAAAAGATGACAAAAAGGAAGCAAGGAAAATCGAAAGATGGGAAGCGATAGTACACGAAGCTGCAAAACAATCAAAACGAGATAGAATTCCTGTAGTTAACCCAGTTATAGATTTCAAGGAGCTTGCTGTCTACTTAAAGGAAGGGATCACAATAGTGCCTTATGAAGCATCAACTGACAACGGAATTAAGGATGTCCTCAAGTCATTGAAAAAAGCTGAAACAGTCAATATAGTTATTGGGCCTGAAGGAGGATTTGAGGAAGAAGAGATAAAGGAGCTTATGAAATTGGGTGCGAGAATAGTATCACTTGGACCCAGAATACTGAGAACGGAAACAGCAGGCATGGTAGCTTCGTCTATTGTGCAGTATGAATATGGAGATTTGGGAGTGATTTAATGAATTCAGTGGCTTTTCATACCTTGGGTTGCAAAGTAAATCAATATGAGACCGAGGCTATGGAAGAATTGTTTGAGAAAAATGGCTACAACATAGTCGGAGAAGATGGCTATTCAGATATATATGTAATCAATACATGTACAGTTACAAACCTGTCGGACAGAAAGTCCAGACAATTCATAAGAAAATCAAAGAAAAAAAACCCAGAAGCAATAGTTGCCGTTGTTGGTTGCTATTCACAGGTGTCACCTGAAGAAGTTGAAAATATTGATGGTGTGGATGTAATAATCGGTACCAGCGAAAGAGGTAGAATAGTTGAACTTTGTGAGGAGGCTGCTTTTACAAAAAGAAAGATAAATATCGTCAGATCCGTAAAGACTTACAAGGAATTCGAAAAAATTGACATCGATGAATTAAAGTCCAGAACCCGGGCATTTGTCAAGATACAGGACGGTTGCAATCAATTTTGTAGCTATTGCATAATACCATATGCAAGAGGTCCAATAAGAAGCAGGGAATATGAAGATATAGAAACTGAGATCAAAAAATTGGCTAAAGCAGGATTCAAGGAAATAGTGCTGACGGGAATTCATGTTGCATCCTATGGAAAAGACTTGAAGAATGAGTCGATTGTAGAAGCGATTGATAAGATTAGCCATATTGAGGGTATTGAAAGAATAAGACTAAGTTCTCTTGAGCCTACACTAATTGATGATGATTTTATGAAAATAATGACGAAAAGCTCCAAAATATGTGATCATTTCCATCTTTCATTGCAAAGTGGCTCAGACACTGTTTTAAAGAGGATGAACAGAAAATATACTACCGAAGACTACAGACAAAGAGTAGATTTGATAAGGGAGTATTTACCGGATGCAGGGATAACGACGGATGTTATTGTTGGATTTCCCGGAGAAACTGAGGAAGAGTTTAAGGAAACGATGAATTTCGTTGAAGAAATTGGATTTTCAAGAATTCATGTATTCAAGTATTCTCCTAGAAAAGGTACTCCAGCTGCAATAATGGGAAACCAGATTCATGGGGAGATAAAAAATATGAGAAGCGAGATCCTAATAAAACTTGGAGACAAATTATCAAAAGAATTCAATAGTAAATATCTAGATATACCCAAAGAAGTGCTTTACGAGGAACATACAAAAAAGAATTCTGATGTATACGAAGGATATACTTCAAATTATATACGCGTAAGGACTCCTTCGCCTGATGATATAATCGGAACAATAAAAGCAACAAAACTCAGTGGCATTAAAGATTCCTATATAGAAGGAGACTTATAAGGAGGTGTTAATAATGGATTGCTTGTTTTGTAATATTGCCAATAAAGAAATTCCGAGTGATTTGATATTTGAGGATGAACTTGTAGTGGCATTCAAGGACATAAACCCTCAGGCACCGGTTCATTTTTTAGTAGTGCCAAAAGTGCACATAAAATCAATAGACCATTTGAGCGATGATCATGACCGGCTGATTTCTCACATTTTCAAGTTGATTTCCAACTTGGCTAAAGAGCAGGGAATTGAAAATGGATACAGAGTTGTCAATAATTGTGGGCGTGAAGGTGGGCAGACTGTCGACCATATTCATTTCCATGTACTGGGGAAAAGAGAAATGTTATGGCCTCCAGGCTAAAAATAGTTGAAATAATCCTAGATATAATGTATAATAATTTAGTGTGCAAGCCATACTCTTGGCGGTATTGTAACACTCTTGTAGTTGAGAGGGGAGGGAAGGATCGATGACAGAAATTAAAGTTGGTGAAAACGAATCTCTTGACAATGCTCTTAAAAGATTTAAAAGATCATGTGCAAAATCAGGGGTAATAGGTGAAGTAAGGAAAAGAGAGCACTATGAAAAACCTAGTGTTAAACGTAAAAAGAAATCAGAGGCAGCCAGAAGAAAGAAAAATTCCAAGTATTAATTAAGAAGGTGAACTAATGTCCCTTAAAGATAAACTCATGGAAGATCTTAAGACTTCTATGAAAAACAAGGATACTATAAGAAAAAATACTGTCACTATGGTCAGGGCAGCTGTTAAACAGAGGGAAGTTGACGAAAGAATTGAGCTAAATGATGAAGATGTTCTTGATATAATTTCCAAGCAGCTGAAAGAAAAGAAGATGGCTATAGAGGAATTCAAAAAAGGCTCACGCCAGGATCTTGTTGATACCACTGAATCGGAGATGGAGATTCTTTTGGATTATTTACCAGAGCAATTAAGTGAAGAAGAGGTAGAGAAAATAGTCAAGGAGACAATTGAAGAAATTGGAGCCACCTCAATTAAAGATATAGGTCTTATCATGAAATCTACAATGCCTAAAGTAAAGGGCAGAGCGGATGGCAACATGGTAAACAAGGCCGTTAGAAAAATGCTAAATTAACCTGAGTTTTACTCAGGTTTTTTGCTATCTTTTAAAGAATGTGGGTATGTATTATAAGTGGAACTTAATTGGAGGTGAGAATGTGAAGAAAATAAGATTTCTGGCTTTTTTTATAATTCTATTTGCTATATTTGTATCATCAGAAAGCGTTATGGCTCAGAGTCCAGGTAAGGTTTATGTTGTACCTATCAAAGGAGAAATAAATCGTGCGACTCACAACTACGTAAGGGATGTTGTAAATGAACTTAACAATGAAGCCGATGTAGAGGCTATAATCTTTGAGATTGACACCTACGGAGGACTTGTAGACGAAGCAATTAAAATAAAAGATGTAATTATTGGAACAAATATTCCTACCATAACCCTTGTCAACAACAAGGCAGCATCAGCGGGAGTTCTGGTTACCATTGCTGGTGAGCACATTGCAATGGCTGAAAATGCTGTAATCGGATCTGCTGAAACAATTCCCAACACTGAAAAGATTCTTTCAATGTGGAGAGGAGTTTTGAGAGATACTGCACAATTCAGAGGAAGAGATGCGCTTCTAATAGAATCGATGGCCGATAGTGACATAGCAATTGAAGGAGTAGTTGAATCTGGAAAACTCCTTAATCTCACTGCTCAGGAGGCCTATGCACTAGGCTTGGCTGATATTTTATCAAGCGATTACAATGTGATTCTCGAGCATTTCGGATTTGAGGCATCAGATGTTGAAGTCATGGAGGAAGGACTTCAGGTTAAGCTGGCAAAATATATTTCCAGTCCATACATCAGTACGCTCCTTTTAACTTTAGGATTTGTTGGATTGGTAGTTGAAATATTGACCCCGGGCTTCGGTCTGGGAGGGACAATCTCCTTGATGGGATTTGGATTGTATTTCGGGGGGAATATCCTGGCTGGAAATTCAAACTGGACATCGCTGATTCTTTTTGTTGTTGGTCTTGGTCTACTGATAATAGAGGGTGTAGTGCCAGGCTTTGGGCTTCCAGGAATTGGTGGAATTGTTTTTGTACTGGCTGGAACTGCACTGGCAATGCAGGATCTTTCTGCGGCAGTATTGTCATTAAGTATTGCGATAATAGTAACGACATTGGTGGCGATAGTTATGGTAAAATTTGGGTACAAGAGCAAGATCCTCAACAAAATAGTATTAAGCAACAGGCACGAAAGTAATAGAGGATATCTAAGCACAAACACCATGGGTGAACTCATAAACAAGGAAGGCGAAACTTTATCGGAACTTCGACCCTCGGGCTTTATAGTTATAGATGGAGAGAAATATGACGCACTGGCTGAATCAGGTTATATTCCTGAGTATTCAAATGTCAGGGTCGTAAAGGTTGAAGGTTCAAAAATATTTGTAAGGAGGATTTAGAATGGATCTTGTTTTCACATTAGGCATTGCGATAGGTATTATAGTTCTATTGTTGCTGTTCTTCACTTTTGTACCTATAGGACTGTGGATTACAGCATACTTCGCAGGAGTAAAGGTAAAAATCACAACATTGATAGGAATGAGATTGAGAAGGGTTGTACCGAGCAGAATTATAAACCCGATGATCAAGGCAACAAAGGGCGGGATAGATATCAACATTGATGATCTGGAATCACATTATCTGGCAGGAGGAAATGTAAATACCTTGGTGGATGCGCTTATAGCAGCTCAAAGAGCAAATATACCATTGGTATTTGAAAGAGCTGCAGCTATTGATCTGGCAGGAAGGAATGTTCTTGAGGCAGTACAGGTCAGTGTAAATCCAAAGGTTATAGAAACACCACAGATTGCAGCTGTAGCAAAAAACGGAATTGAGGTAGTGGCAAGAGCCAGAGTAACCGTTCGTGCCAATATTGAAAGACTTGTCGGTGGTGCTGGTGAGGAAACAATAATTGCCAGAGTAGGTGAAGGTATTGTTACTACAGTTGGTAGCGCCAATTCACACAAGGATGTATTGGAAAATCCTGATAGTATATCAAAGACAGTTCTTGGAAAGGGATTGGATGCTGGTACAGCTTTCGAGATACTTTCCATAGATATAGCTGACGTTGATGTAGGAAGAAACATTGGTGCAAAGCTACAGATGGAGCAGGCAGAAGCAGACAAGAAGATTGCACAGGCAAAAGCAGAGGAAAGAAGAGCAATGGCTGTTGCAAGAGAGCAGGAAATGAAGGCAGAAGTACAGTCCATGAATGCAAAGCTTGTAGAAGCAGAAGCTCAGGTACCATTGGCATTGGCACAGGCGTTAAAGGAAGGAAATCTTGGTGTCATGGATTATTATAACATGAAGAATATACTTGCTGATACAGATATGAGAGATTCAATATCCAAGGTAGCCGACGAAGAAAATGAACCAAAATAGGAAGTGATTTAAATGGATAGTCCTATAATCATTCTGGTCTTTTGGGTCTTAATAAATATTCTTTTAAAAAGCTCTAGAGACAAGAAAAAAGCCGAACAGGCAAGAAGAAAAACCGGGCAAGAAAGTCCACAAAAAAGGCAAAAACCTCAAGAAAGCAGATCCCGGATGAACACCGGGATGAAGGACTTTAAGAAAACGCTGGAAGAGTACAAGGAACAGATTGAAAGAGAGTTGAACCCAGAAAAAAAAGTCCCTGCCAAGCCTATAGCAAATAAAACAAAGAAGACAGTTGAAAAGCCTGAGAGAAGTCAACAAAAAAGAGAATTACGCACTTTCAGGGAAGGACGTTTTTGGGAAGATATTGTTGTAGAAGAGGATACTCCAGATAAAGAAGAAATCGAAGTTGTAACTGGAGCATCCAAAAAAAATGGGTCTAAGAGTAGCTCGGGTGGTCTTTTTGATATTCGGAATGATATCATAAAAGGTGTTGTTTACTCTGAAATACTTGCCAAACCAAAGAGCTTAAATAATAGAAGAAGTCCTCGTTAGGGCTTCTTTTTCTATGTAGAAGCATATAATAAACACTTAATTCACTTATTACAAATTGTTACACATGTTTTAAATATATAGAAAATGACCATTTTCTATGGTATGATTTATTTAGTTAACATACAAATCCACATATCGGGGAGGAGCTTGAATTTGACTTTAATCAATGAAGAAGCGTTTGTAGAGATACATGACAGTAATACAATGGAAGAGCTTGTTGGGAACCTTGATTCCAATATCAAAAGTATAGAAGAAAAGATGGATGTAAATCTTAGAATAAAGGATAATGCTATTATAATATACGGGACGCCGAAAAAAATTACAATGACACAACGGCTATTTGAAAATCTTAAATACATTATCCAGAAGCAGAACAGACTGGAAGAGCAGGATTTAAAATATGCAATTGAGTTTATTAAGTCTGGAAAAGAAGGCAGTCTTAAGGAATTGCTGGATGATGTACTGTGTATTACTGCATCAGGCAAGAGTGTTAAGCCTAAAACTTTTGGACAGAAAAGATATATAGATTCATTAAGAAAGCATGACATAGTATTCGGAATAGGACCAGCTGGTACTGGTAAAACTTATCTTGCAATGGCTATGGCCGTACAGGCATTTAAAAACAGAGAGGTCAATAAAATAATACTAACTAGGCCAGCTGTAGAGGCTGGCGAGAATCTTGGGTTCCTGCCGGGAGACCTTCAAGAGAAGGTGGATCCGTACTTAAGACCGCTTTATGATGCTCTTTTTGAAATCTTGGGAGTTGAGACATATCTAAAATATTTTGAAAAGGGTCTAATAGAAGTTGCACCTCTAGCTTACATGAGAGGTAGAACTTTGGACTCTGCGTATGTAATACTTGATGAAGCTCAGAATACTACAAATGAACAGATGAAGATGTTCTTAACCAGACTCGGTTTCGGATCAAAAGCAATTATTACAGGAGACATAACACAGATTGACCTTGTTCGAGGGAAGGAATCCGGTCTTAAGACAGTAATGGGGATACTTGAAGATGTAAAGGGAATAGATTTTATTAAACTTACCAGTGCTGATATTGTTAGACACCCACTAGTGCAAAGGATTATAAATGCATATGAAATCCATGAGAGCAAAAAATAAGATATAGCATTGACAGAAGGTTGGTGTTTTGGATGCCTAAAAAGCTGAAATCTGTTTTTAGAAGTTTAGATATAGATACTGGTATAAGAAAAACAACAGTCGTTTTTCTGTTGTTTTTTGTTATGCTTTTTATTGTTGCCATTACGCAGTCCCAGTTTAAAAACATTGAATTGGAAGTAGGTGAAAAAGCATCCGAGGATATCAAAGCACCTTTTAGGATTGAGGACTTGGCTACATACGAAGATCAGGTCAATGAAGCAATGAAAAATATGGAATCTGTCTATAGATTATCACCAACTGTCCAAATAACTTCAAAAGCTAAAATCACAGGTTACTTGGATTTGGTAAGAGATGTTAAGCTAAGAAACAATCTGAGCGCTAAGGGCAAATCGGATGAGTTGGAAATCAAAAGCCCAATAGAGTTATCCACTGATACTCATCAGGCAGCGATAGAGTCGACATTTTCCAGTCTTAATACGGTTGAAGCAATAACAGAAGATCTGCTTTCCCAGATTCTTGCTCAAGGAATAAGGGAAGATGAGTTGGGCTATCAGTTAATAGAAATTGATAATATTGTCAACTCGCTTAATCTGGAAGACAACGAACAACTTCTGGTTTCTTCAATTCTCGCTGAAATAGTTGACCCTAATGAGTTTGTCGATACAATAGCGACTGAGAGACAAATGGAAAGAGTTCGCAGCAGTATTTCGACACCCGTAATTGAACAAAATGAAACAATTGTCGAGAAAGGTGACATAATCTCACCAGAGCAAATGAGGATAATTGAAATCGCTCAGCTTGAGAATCGTGAAACTGGATCCTGGCTGAGATACATTGGAATAACAATTCATTTATTAATGCCATTAATTGCCTTGATGTTATATTTAATATACTTTTATCCTGAGGTACTAAAAGGAAGACTGTTATATTTAGTGTTTTCATCATTGTTGATTACTCTATTTTTGGGGAGAGTCATGGAGTACATATCACCTTATTTGATGCCGTCGGCCATTAATGCAATTATTGCAACACTCCTGGTTGGACCAGGTGTGGCAATTATTACCAATATGGTTCTCGTGTACATTCTTCATTTTATGTGGAGTATTCCAGGCGAACTCGTAGTTGTAATGTTAATCGGAAATACAGCAGGCATTCTCTTACTGGTACATCAGAATCAGAGGCATAGAGTACTCTTGAACGGTCTATACATGGGCTTGATTAGTTTTATTGTTTACTTGGGCTATTTTTTTCTGGGCAATATTTCAACGGGAGATTTACTGGTAAACGGTGGATTTGTTATTATATCAGGGTTGGTATCCGGAGTGATATCATTGGGGACTTTGCCACTTTGGGAGAATATTTTCAATGTGTTAACTCCATTGAAGTTGATGGAACTAACAGATCCAAATCAACCAATATTGAGAAGGCTATTTGTTGAAGCTCCAGGCACATACCACCATAGCCTTATTGTAGGTAGTCTTTCAGAATCAGCGGCTGCATCCATCGGTGCAAATCAACTCCTTGCAAAGGCTGGATCATACTACCATGATATAGGAAAATTGAAAAGACCGGCATATTTTAAAGAAAATCAATTTGGCATAGACAATCCCCATGACAAACTTGAACCGCTGCAAAGTACTGAAATTATTATTTCACATTGGGAAGATGGTATGAAGCTGGGCAGAGAAACAAAATTGCCACGTGAAATAATGGATATAATTGATCAGCATCATGGAAAGACATTAATCTCCTACTTTTATCACAAAGCTTCAGAGGATAATCAAAATGTTCCCGAGAAAGAATTCAGATATGGCGGAGAAAAACCCAAATCAAGAGAATCTACAATTGTTATGCTGGCGGATTCAGTTGAAGCTGCAGTGAGAAGTATAAAGGATATGAAGGTGGATTCAATTGAAAAAATGGTCAAAAAAATCATTAAGTGCAAAATAGATGATGGTCAGCTGGAGGAGTCACCAATTACTGCAAAAGAGATAAATACAATATTGGAAACATTTATATCCGTATTAAAGGGGATATATCATGAGAGAATTGAGTATCCTGAAAAATCATGACTAAAGGAGAAGAAAATGGAAGTTTTATTTGACAACCGACAAGACAAGGTCGAAATAGAAAAAGTAACAGAAGAGTTGCTGACAAAAGTAATAGAAACTACCTTGCTGGTTGAAGGTATAACCTTGGATTATGAGGTCAGCGTATCATTTGTAACTAACGAAGAAATCAAGGATTTGAACAGACAATACAGAAATACTAATAAGGAGACTGACGTTTTATCATTTCCATTTGAGGATGAATTTGAAACAGGCATAAACATTCTCGGTGATATTGTATTGTCTGTTGAAAAAGCAATTGAACAGGCGAAGGATTTTGGCCATTCAATAGAAAGAGAACTTGCATATCTTACAGCTCATAGTACACTTCATCTAGTGGGATATGACCACATGACTGATGAGGACAAAGCGACAATGAGAGAGAAGGAAAAGTTAATAATGAAGAAACTCCAGATATTCAAATAACTGAGGGGGTGTATGTATGAAGGTCAAGGAATTGATTGATAGTTTCAATTATGCTGTTTCCGGTATAATGACAGCTATGAAGCTTGAAAAGAGTTTAAGAATACATTATATTGCCGCAATTGCAGTAATTAGCCTGAGTACACTATTTAACCTCACCAGAGTGGAATTTATGATTCTTCTTCTAACGGTTGTTCTGGTAGTAGTTTTGGAAATGATAAACACAGCAATAGAAAAAACAATAGATATGATAACCAGGGAATACCATCCACTGGCAAGGGTAATAAAGGATGTTTCTGCAGGTGCAGTTTTAATCGCTACATTCAACGCTGTTATTGTAGGATATCTTATGTTTTTTGAGAGATTGAATCCTTTTAAAGAATTAGTTTTGTTAAAAATAAGAAATTCACCGATTCATCTTACTTTTGTTGCACTTATACTGGTTGCACTTATTACAGTTGGATTAAAATCCAAATTTTATAAAGGTCATGGTACTCATTTTCAGGGTGGTGTAGTAAGCGGCCATTCTGCCGTTGCATTTTGCATAGCGACAATTGTATCAATTTTATCAGAGAATCTTTTGATAATAACCCTGGTTTTCGGGTTGGCATTCTTGGTTGCAGAAAGCCGAGTCGAGGGAAAAATTCATTCAGCGATGGAGACGATCGTTGGAGGAATTCTAGGTATTCTTGTGGGAATACTGATATTCCAGATAATTGGATAGGAGGAAGAAAATGGACATTAGAAAGACATTGACACTTATAATGATAATTATAATGAGTTTAAGCTTTATAGCTTGTAGTAATAGTCAGCCTATTGAAGAGCCGGAGGTAGCTGTTGAAATAACAGCTGAAGAACCAGAACCAGTTCCTGAGCCTGAACCGGAACCAGAACCTGCCGGAATCCCATCACCTTTAAGCGGAATACATGCAGAAGAAGCAATTGTTAATGGAAGAATCATTTCGATTGTATTTGATAACCACCCAAAGGCTAAATGGCAGTCCGGATTGAAGGATGCAGAAGTAATATATGAATTTCCAGTGGAGGGACCGTATACAAGATATTTGGGTCTATACCTGATAAACAATCCAGAGTCTGTAGGACCAATTAGAAGCGCAAGACCCTATTTTGTTACAATGGCTTGGCAATTTGACGCTATTTTCGTTCATGTTGGAGGAAGCGAGCAGGCAAAAGCAGACGTTAGAAATCTCAATTTGGGAGAAATTGATGGTCTTAGCAGCTCATCAAAAGTTTTTTGGAGGATGTCCCACAAAAGAGCTCCCAACAATATGTATTCAAGCATGGAAGTATTAAGAGAAGTTCAGGAAGAAAGAGGATTCAGGGATAAAAGTGAGTACGAAGGCTTCGTTTTTGATATGGAGAAAGAGAGTAGAACAGGCCAATCAGCTGATGAAATACTAATTACATATAATGATGAAAACAGCACCAGGTTCGTATATGATCCTGAAATAGAAAGATACGAGAGATATAAGGATGGAACTAGGCATGTTGACGAATCAGATGAAAGTGGACTTTATGCAGACAATATAATAATTCAGAAGAACTCCATGAGAGTTCTTGATAATGAAGGAAGGCTCGGTATTTCAATGGAGGGAGAAGGGGAAGGTAAATTTATATCAAGAGGGGTAGTTGAAGACATAAAATGGGTAAAGGATGATAGAAAGGCAAAAATCATCTACCTTGATGAAAATAATGAAGAAATCAAACTAACTCCGGGAACAACTTGGATTCAAGTTGTTAAAGCAGCGACACCAATTACAATAGAATAAGCGAGGTTTTATAATGGATAAGAAGGAATTGATTAGCAGGGCCATAAAGGCAAAAAAGAAAGCGTATGCACCATATTCAGGTTTTCATGTAGGGGCAGCCATATTAACGGAGGATGACGAAATTTATGATGGTTGCAATATTGAAATTGCATCGTATTCACCAACTATATGTGCTGAAAGAACCGCCATATTCAAAGCCGTATCTGAAGGGCATAAAAAAATAAAGGCAATTGCACTTGTTGGAGATGCGGATCACACATATCCCTGTGGTGTATGTAGACAGGTTATTCGTGAGTTTGGCAAGAATGCAAAGATAATTATTGCTAATTCAGAAGAAGATTACAGGGAGTATGATCTGGAGGAACTACTTCCACACAGTTTCGGACCAGAGGATCTGAAGTCAGCAGGCAAGGAGGAAAAAGATGTATAAATCAGGATTTATAACGGTAATTGGTCGACCAAATGTTGGTAAATCAACTCTTTTGAATCAAGTTATAGGAGAAAAAATCTCCATAATTTCTGACAAGCCACAAACTACCAGAAACAAGATTCAAATGGTATACACTGGAGATGATTTTCAAATAATATTTTTAGATACGCCAGGGATGCAGATGCCAAAAAACATCCTGGGAGACTATATGCTTAAAATATCCAGAACGACTCTGGAAGAGGTTGATATCGTAACCTTTATGGTTGATGAAAGCATGGAAACTGGAAAGATGGACAGTTATATTCTTGACCAGCTAAAGGTTATTAGTACACCGATTGTACTATTGATAAATAAGACTGATAAACTAAAAAAAGATGAGATTGAAATTCTTGTAAATAAGTATAGGAATATGGATATGTTCGAGGATGTAATTCCAATCTCAGCATTGAACAACGATAATATTGAACGATATCTGGAGGTTTTAAAGGAGATGATACCTGAGGGACCACAGTATTTTCCTGATGATATGATAACAGATCAACCAGAGAGATTTATAATATCTGAACTAATAAGGGAAAAAGCTCTAATTAACCTCGAAGATGAAATACCTCATGGTATATATGTCGAAATTGATAAAATTGCTCAACGTGAAGACAAGGAATTAATTGATGTTTTTGCTAATATTTACTGTGAAAAGAATTCGCACAAAGGCATGATAATTGGAAAAAATGGAAGAATGCTAAAGATAATTGGTCAACAAGCTAGAGAAGATATTGAGAAATTGATGGGAAGCAAGGTAAATCTTCAGCTATGGGTAAAAGTGGAAAAAAACTGGAGAGAGAAAGCCAATAAGGTTAAATATTTTGGCTACAAATAGAAAGGTTTAATATGTCAGGGACAAATGGAATAGTAATATCCGGCATGAAATACAAGGAGAGCAGTAAAATATTGACAGTTTATACGGAGGATTTGGGGAAAATAAGGGTCCTGGCGCAAGGTGTCCTTAAACCGAAGTCTGGAGCAATGGCATCCACTGAAGTTTTTGCCATGAGCAGTTGGAACTTCAAAAAAGGTAAAAGCTTTTATTATATCGAAAGTGTCGATCTTATTGATTCTTTTTATACCATCCGCAATTCGATGGAAAGGATGCTTTTCGGGTTCTATGTTTTGGAATTGCTGGATAAGTCGACACCGGACGAAGAAGAAAATTTAGTCTTGTTTTCACTTTTGGAAAAGTTTATGACAATTTTAAAAAAGGAAGATAATCTTTTGGCATTACTTGTTGCCTATGAGATTAAATTTGCAAGTTTTCTTGGATATAGGCCTCATCTTGACAGCTGTTTGACATGTGGTAAGAAAAATTCAGATATTTGGGAATTTGATGGCACCAAGGGAGGAATTCTTTGTCCAACGTGCAGCGGATCTCATAGAGATAGAATTAGCCAACTGGAAAGAGACCAGATGATAAGTCTGTTGATGTCCAAACTTGAAGATGTAAGAAATTACGACATTAGCGAAACTACATTGTGGAGATTCCATAAAAGATTGTCTGAGTACCTATTGTACAATCTTGACATCAGAGAACTAAAATCTTTGAGCATGATAGGAAAGGGACTGTTATAACAGAGTTGCATGCTCTTGACATATGAGTGAAATTTTGTTAAATTAATAAACGAAACTGAATTCTTTACGATGATGAAGAGAGTACCTGTAACTGTGTGGTGAAGAGAGTCCGATAAAGGTGGGAGCGGACCTATATGGTAATAGGGAACGGCACTTCTGAGTATTGCAAACTAAGAGAATACCTTGTAACGGGTATTAAATAGGGTGGAACCGCGGAAGAGACCTTTCGTCCCTATAAGGACGCTGAGGTTTTTTTGTATTCAAAAATAAAAGGGGGGTTACTATGTATTTTCAGGATTTGATGCTGAAATTACTAAATTACTGGGGCGAAAAAGATTGTATTATAATGGAACCATATGATGTGGAAAAAGGTGCCGGAACAATGAGCCCGCATACTTTTTTGAGGGCTTTGGGTCCTGAGCCATGGCAGGTAGTCTACGTTGAACCTTCAAGAAGGCCAGCTGATGCAAGATATGGAGAAAATCCAAACAGAGTATATCAACATCATCAGCTTCAAGTTATTCTCAAGCCTTCACCTGAGAACATTCAAGATCTGTATCTGGACAGTCTAAAAGCCATAGGAATCGATCCGCTTAAGCATGACATAAGATTTGTTGAGGACAACTGGGAAGCACCTACACTAGGCGCGTGGGGCTTAGGCTGGGAAGTCTGGCTTGATGGAATGGAAATCACGCAGTTTACATACTTCCAACAGGTTGGAGGAATAAATTGTGAATTGGAATCTGGAGAATTGACATATGGACTTGAGAGAATAGCAATGTATCTACAGGATGTTGACAATATTTTTGATATCCAATGGAATAAAAATTTCACTTACGGAGATATATTCAGAAACGCTGAATATGAACATTCTGTATATAGCTTTGAAAAGGCAGACATATCAGTATTGAAAGAACTTTTCAATACTTATGAAAATGAAGCAAATAAAGGAATCTTGGAAAAGCTTGTAATACCATCATACGATTATGTGCTTAAATGCTCACATACATTTAATGTTCTGGATGCCAGAGGTGCCATATCAGTTTCAGAGAGGACAAATTATATCGGCAGGGTTAGAAATCTTGCCAGAAATATAGCGGCTCTTTATCTGGAACAAAGAAGTGAGATGGAGTATCCTTTGTTGAAAAAAGGTGGTGCAGACAATGAATAGAAGATTCTTACTTGAAATAGGCGTCGAAGAGCTTCCTGCAAGATACATCAGTGATGCAGTAAGACAACTAAAGGAAAATGCAGAAAATTTATTCAAGGAAGAAAGAATATCCTTTGAATCTATAAAAACGTACTCAACTCCGCGTAGATTGACTATTGATATTATAGGATTAAGTGATGAAGGTGAAAGTCAACAGGATGTTGTAAAAGGTCCTGCTGCACGTATTGCATATGATGATGAAGGGAATCCTACAAAGGCTTTGCAGGGATTTATGCGTGGTCAAGGAGTTACAATTGAAAACATCAAGACCGAGGATTACAATGGGGAAGATTATATTTATGCAACTGTGCACAAAGCCGGAAAATCTCTTCAGACAGTACTTCAAGAAGGACTGGATGGAATCATCAAAGGAATAACCTTTCCCAAGTCGATGAGATGGGGCGGTAAAAACATAAAGTTTGCAAGGCCGATTAGATGGTTGGTAGTGCTTCTCGATAATAGTCCTATTCCTTATGAACTTGAAGGAATTAAGGCTGGAAGTATAACAAGAGGTCATAGATTCCTTGGAAGTCAAAATATCCACATAGATGAAATTGAAAAGTACAGTGAGCTTCTGAAGGAAAATTACGTTATTGTTGATGAAGAAGAAAGAAAAGATATTATTAGACTACAGGCTGAAAAGCTTGCCAAGGAGAAAGGTGGTTCAATTCAAAAGGATGAAGACCTATTGGATGAGGTTACGAATCTTGTTGAATACCCAACTCCAATTATGGGAAGAATCAAGGATGAATATCTGAGCCTTCCTTTCGATGTTATAACAACTCCTATGAAGGAACATTTAAGATATTTTCCTGTACTAGATGATAAGAACAGACTTCTCCCTTACTTTGTTACAGTAAGAAACGGAGATTCACAATATGAGGGGATCGTTGTAAAAGGGAATGAAAAAGTACTTGGTGCAAGGCTTGAGGATGCTAAATTTTTCTATAAAGATGATATTAGCATTCCACTGGAAGAATACGTGGAAAAACTTAAAAGTATAACATTTCAGGAAAAACTTGGAACTGTTTATGATAAAACGAGCAGAATAATGAAACTAACTGAAAAAATTGGAGATTATCTCGAAGTTGGTGATGAAACTGAAAAGAATCTTCAAAGAGCAAGTTATCTATCAAAGGCTGATCTTGTAACAAAAATGGTAACTGAATTCACAGAGCTTCAAGGCAAGATTGGAATGGAATATGCTGAGGAAGCAGGAGAAAATGAAATTGTTAGTTTAGCCATATATGAACAGTATATGCCAAGATACTCAGGCGATGAATTGCCTTCCACAACTGCAGGAGCCATTCTGTCAATAGCTGACAAACTCGATTCAATATGTGGTTTGTATGCCATAGGAATAAAACCAACTGGATCTCAGGATCCATTTGCATTACGAAGAGCGGCTATAGGTATTATTAACATAATTATGGATAAGAAATTAAACATTTCATTATTGGAACTTATAGACTTTTCACTCTACATCTATGTAGAAGAGAACGGACTGGCTTGTGACTACAATAAAGTCAGAATGGAAATTTTGGAATTCTTTATTGGAAGAGTCAGAAATATATTCCTTGATACTGGAATGCCTTACGATGTTATTGATTCCGTTATTAATACGGGCAGTGATAATATCTATGATATGAGAATAAGAGTTGAAAAATTATCCAAATGGTTCCAAAATAAAGATGTGGCAGATATTCTAGTGGCATTCAATAGATTGAGTTCCATGGCTATTAAGACAGAGTCTATAGAAGTTAAGAGAGATCTTCTGGCAGCTGAAGAGATTCAACTTTATGATGCTTACAACAATATTGAAGATAAGGTAGACTCACATATAAACAAGAAGGAGTACGACAAGGCAATGATGGTTCTTGGAAATCTTAAAGACCCAATTAACGATTACTTTGACAAAGTCATGGTAATGGTTGATGACCAGGAACTTAAGAACAATAGATTGGCACTGCTCAGAAGAATATATTCAAAGATGATTAAAGTATGTGACCTGACATATATTGTCGCCAGATAGGTGGTGGTTTTATCCAACTTTCAAACAGGCAGGAAACAATAATAAGCATAGTTCAGGAAAATCAACCAATAACCAGTAGCGCCATAGGCAAAAGATTAGGTCTTACAAGGGCAACAATAAGGCCTGATTTGGCAATACTCACCATGTCAGGGATTCTGGATGCAAGACCAAAGGTCGGGTATATATTTTTGGGAAGACCAGATATTGACATTGTGGCAGAGAAAATTTCAGCGATTAGAGTCAAAGACATCATGTCAGTACCTGTTGTAATGGAAGAGGACAAATCCATATACGATGCTGCTGTATATATGTTTACTGAAGACGTAGGTTCGATATTCATCACTCAAGACGGGTACCTATCTGGCGTTGTTTCAAGAAAGGACCTTCTGCGAAGTGCCATGGGAAGAATGAATCTAAACAATACTCCTGTGGGGATGATCATGACAAGAATGCCAAAGGTTGTTGTAGTACTTGAGTATGAATCCATTTTGAAAGCTGCTATTCAGATGATAGAACACGAGATAGATAGTCTCCCAGTAGTTGAAAATGGCGAGGGAATGGAAAGAAACTACAAGGTGACAGGAAGGATTACCAAGACAAATATAACGAGAATGTTTGTCGAACTGGGTACCAATATCTAGGGGGGGAATCACTATGAACAGACTTACAGTATACGTATTGTCAGACTCCATTGGAGAAACTGGAGAACTGATAGCAAAAGCTGCTGCCAAGCAGTTTATAACAGAAAACTATGAAATTAAGAAATACCCTTTTATGGATGACAAGGACGGGATAAGAGAGATTTTCCAGGAAGCGGTACCCGGAGAGAGCCTATTTATATATACTACTGTTCTAAGTGACATAAAGGACCTTATAGACAGTCTTGGTGAAGAAAACAATATACCGGCAATCGATGTAATGTCTCCGCCCATGCTGGCAATAGAGAAGCTGCTGGGATATGCACCTAAGAGAGAGGCAGGACTCATCAGGAGAATTGATGCAAACTACTTTAAAAAAGTAGAGGCTGTTGAATTTGCAGTCAAATATGACGATGGGAAAGACCCAAGAGGAATTGAAAAAGCAGATATATGTCTGGTAGGTATATCCAGAACATCAAAAACTCCACTTAGTATGTATTTAGCTCACAAAAATTTCAAGGTAGTGAATATTCCTTTGGTACCAGAGATAAGTGTACCGACAGAGATTTACAAGAAGGACCGAAGGAGGATAATCGGCTTGGTAGCAGACCCGAAAAAACTCATCGAAATAAGAACTGAGAGACTTAAAGCTCTCGGCCTCAAAAATTCTGCAAATTATGCAAGTGTGGAAAGAATTCAAAGTGAACTTGAATATTCAATGGATATTATGATGGATTTGGGTTGTGAGATAATAGATGTCTCAACCAAGGCAATAGAGGAAACTGCCTCCATAATAATCGAGCACATGGAAAACGAGTTTGGGGATAAAATGTTCTAATAAAAAACCAAATGTATTTTGTATTAACAAAGCGTTCTTAGGGACGCTTTTATTTTGTGGTTGAATTTGAAAGATCTTTTTTCAATAAAAAGAAGGAATTTGAGATTTCATGTTGAATATATATATATGTAGGAAAATGGAGGTGGAGAATGAATATCCGTGAGCAGTTCGAACAATTAGAACTCAAGACACTTTCATCTCTTGCCAGTTTGAGCATGAACACAGCAGGGAGAAAGGCACCTGAAGAGAAGTGCCAAATAAGAACAGAATTTCAGCGAGACAGGGACAGGGTTATTCACTCCAAGGCATTCCGGCGCCTAAAGCATAAGACACAGGTTTTTATTGCACCCGAGGGCGATCATTTCAGAACCAGACTCACACATACTTTGGAAGTGGCTCAGCTTGCCAGAACAATGGCACGAGCATTGAGATTGAATGAAGATCTGGTCGAAGCAATTTCATTGGCGCATGATCTTGGACACACACCATTTGGTCATACTGGAGAAAAGGTTCTGGATAGAGTCAATCCTCGTGGATTCAAACATAATGAACAAAGTATAAGGGTTGTTGAGTTCCTTGAAGGGCATGAAAAGAGACAGGGTTTGAATTTGACATACGAGGTCTTGGAAGGTATAATTAATCATTCTGGGGGTAATGTATCAAAAACCCTGGAAGGACAGATAATAAAGTTCGCAGACAGAATCGCATATATTAATCACGACATAGATGATGCTATAAGAGCAGGTGTAATTGAGGAAAATGATTTACCTGATGATTGTGTACAGGTATTAGGCGATACCCATGGCAAAAGAATCAACACAATGATTGTGGACCTGATAGAGAATAACATGGGTAAGGAAAGATTGACAATGAGTGGTATTGTTGGTGAGAAGACCAACAAGCTCAGACAGTTTATGTTCGACAATGTTTATCTGAATAAGGAAGCCAAGAAAGAGGATGACAAGGCGGAATATATCATTGAAGTTTTGTTTAAGTATTTTAAAAAAAATTTTAAGAGGCTTCCTCCTGAACATCTGGGTATATATAAGGGTGTAGAGGCTGAAAAGGAGGATATGATCTGCGATTACATTGCAGGGATGACTGATAGATACATTGTCAACTTGTATATGGATTTATTTGTACCAAAGCCATGGGGAAAATATTAATATTTTTCGAATATTGGGATACTAAACTAGACAAGTGGTGAGAGAATGTCTTATTCAAACGAAGATGTCCTTGAAAAAGTCAAGGATCAGATGGATATAGTCCAGTTGGTAGGTGAATACGTTCATCTAAAAAAATCAGGTTCAAACTACGTTGGATTATGCCCGTTTCATAGTGAAAAGACTCCTTCCTTTACAGTATCAGAATCAAAGCAGATTTTTCACTGTTTCGGTTGTGGTGAAGGTGGAGATGGAGTAACTTTCATAATGAAAAAAGAAAATCTGGATTTTATAGATTCGCTGAAGTTTCTTGCAGATAAATACGGTGTTCCATGGGAAAATGATGGAAGCAAGGAAGATAATGAAGAAAAGAAGAAGCTTTATGAAATGAACAAGGAAGCTGCACGGTATTTTCATAATAATTTGATGAACAACAAAAAACCAAGGGAGTACCTAGCAAAAAGAGGTATAACTGCAGAAATAGCCAGGAAATTTGGATTAGGTTATGCTACGGAAAATTGGGATGGACTTCTCAAGGATCTTCTTGGAAAAGGGTATAACGAGGAAGATTTGGTCGAAGCAGGTTTGGCTGGAATGAGAAAGGACAAATCCGGTTATTTTGATAAATTCAGAAACAGGGTTATTTTCCCAATTATTGACACAAGAGGACGGGTCATTGGATTTGGAGGCAGGGTGCTTGATGACAGTATGCCCAAGTATCTGAATTCACCTGATACAAAAGTTTTTAATAAAGGTTATCACCTGTACGGCCTGAATTTGCTGACAGGAAATACAGACAGAAAAAAGATACTTCTCGTTGAAGGATACATGGATGTAATATCCTTGTATACAGGGGGTGTCCCTTTTGCTGTTGCAAGCCTTGGAACTGCACTCACAAAGAGTCAGGGGAAACTTCTTAAACGATATGGTGACGAAGTTTTCATATGTTACGACAGTGACAAAGCCGGAATTAAAGCTACCCTCAGAGCAATTGATGTTCTGAGAGAGCTGGAAATCGATCCGAGAGTCGTTTTTCTTCCAGAAGGAATGGACCCAGATGATTTTATTAGAGATAATGGACAGACAATGTTTCAAAAAAAGATAAATACTGCGTTAAGTTATATTGATTTCAAGGTATATATGTTAAAAGAGGATTATGATATTAAAGAACCAAAAGGTAAGATTGAATTTACTCGCGAGGTAGCAAAGATTATAAGGAGTATGAAGTCACCTGTTGAGCAGGATGTATACATTGACAAAATATCCACTGAAACGGGGGTATCAAAAGAAGCAATATCGCGTGAAGTCCATGGAAGAGAAAAACGACAAAGAAAGTTCAATGAAACTAGGAAAATTGAACCCGTGTTTACGAATCTTCCTCCGGCACACACTAAGGCAGAGATGGATCTGGTAGGATTCATGCTAATTGATAAAGAGTATTTTGACAGAATTTCCGATAAAATAAAATTTGACGATTTCCAGGACATGGAATGCAGGTTTTGTTTTAGGATCATATCTGATACCTATAGCAAGGCAGATACCATAGACAAGGATTCCTTAAGGGATGAGTTGTCTGAAGATCAGCAGAGCAGTGGTAAGTTTAATGAGATTTTGGACCACAAGCCTAGATTTCAGGCATCCAACTGGGAGAGAGTAATAGATGATTTAATTAAAAGTATTAAACACAACAAGTTGGTAAATGAGAGGAATTTAGTATTGATTGAAATGGAGAAATTGGAAAAAAGCGGAGAAGAAAAAGAAAAGTTTCTTGAATTACTTGGTAGCATAAATGAACTAAACAAGAAAATAAATTCATTAGTTAAGTAGGGAGGAAATAAATTGGACGATACAAATAAGAACTTCACAAACAAGCAGCTTGCCGAGAAGAAACTTTTAGATAAGGGTAAAAAGAACGGTTTGCTGACCTATAAAGAGATAATGGATACTTTAGAGGCAATTGACCTTGATTCGGAAGAAATTGATGAAATTTACCAGAGGATAGAAGATAGTGATATTGATATCATGGGAGAAAAGGATGAGGAAATCCTGCTAGCCGATGACGATGATGAGGATGAAGACAGTGATGAGGATATTGAAAAGGTTGTAGACGAGGAACTGGAGAGTGATGACGAGGTAAAGGAAGATCTTTCTGTTCCAAAGGGAATAAGTGTCGATGACCCTGTTAGGATGTACCTGAAAGAAATTGGTAAGATTCCTCTGCTCACCGGTGAAGAAGAGATTGACTTAGCCATGAGAATGGAAGAAGGAGAGGAACTTGCCAAGAGAAAGCTGGCTGAAGCCAATCTGAGACTCGTGGTAAGTATTGCCAAGAGGTATGTAGGGAGAGGCATGCTATTCCTTGACCTGATACAAGAAGGGAATCTAGGCCTTATGAAGGCTGTAGAGAAATTTGAGTATAGAAAAGGATTTAAATTCAGTACCTATGCAACCTGGTGGATAAGACAGGCAATAACGAGAGCAATTGCTGACCAGGCTAGAACGATAAGAATACCTGTTCATATGGTAGAGACAATAAACAAACTTGTAAGAGTACAGAGACAACTTGTACAGGAACTTGGAAGAGATCCTTCTCCGGAAGAAATTGGTGAGGAGATGAACCTTGATGTTGAGCGTGTCAGAGAAATAATGAAAATAGCTCAAGAACCTGTATCCCTTGAAACTCCAATCGGTGAAGAGGAAGACAGTCATCTGGGAGATTTCATTCCTGATGAAGATGTACTGGCACCAGCTGATGCAGCTACATTTACAATGCTAAGAGAACAATTGATTGATGTTCTGGACAGCTTGACTCCAAGAGAGCAGAAAGTATTGAAGCTAAGATTCGGACTAGATGATGGCAGAGCCAGAACTCTTGAGGAAGTAGGAAAGGAATTCGAAGTTACTCGTGAGAGAATCAGACAGATTGAAGCAAAAGCATTGAGAAAGCTTCGTCATCCAAGCAGAAGCAAAAAATTAAAAGACTTTCTTGAATAAGATTCGCTATGCGGGTCTTATTCCTTTTGAAAAGGAGAACTTTATGAATTTATCACCTAGATTAAAAAGAATAGCTGATTTTGTACCTAATAATTCAATAGTTGCCGATGTTGGGACTGATCATGGTTACGTGCCTAAATATCTAATTGACAAAGGAATAAGTAAACTGGTAATCGCCACAGACATAAGCAAAGGATCTCTCCAGAAAACAGTTGACTATATAAGAGAAGAAAATCTTGAGGAAGAAATTACAACAAGATTGGGTGATGGCCTTGAACCAATCCTGCCATTTGAAGTAGACACTCTTATCATTGCAGGAATGGGAGGTTTGCTTATAGCTGAAATAATGTCGAAATTCAAGGAAACATCAAGAAGCATCAACACTTTGATTCTCCAGCCTATGGTGGGATCACCAGAACTTCGGAAATATCTTCTTCAAAATCATTTTCGTATTGTTGACGAAGATTTAGTAAGAGAAGGAGACAAGTTTTATGAAATAATCGTTGCAAAAACAGGGCTTCAGAAATTTGACAAGGAATTGGATTATGAAATTAGTCCAGTAATGTTGAAGAAAAACAGTCCAGTACTAAGAGAATTCGTTGAGATAAAAATTAAGATGAATGAAAGTGTCATTGAAAAACTTAGAAACAGCACAGGTGAAAAAAGCATGTCAAGACTGCTGGAACTCGAAAAGATAGTAAAAGATTACAGGGAGGTGTTTTCAAAGTGAAAGCTTCAGATATAATAAAGAAGATTGAACAATGGGCACCACAAAATCTTGTGGACACATGGGATAATACTGGCCTTCAAATCGGTGATCCTGAACAAATGATTAAAGGAATAATCATCTCGATGGATGTTACAGAAGAAGTTGTGGAGGAGGCAATACGAGAGCAGTGCAATATGATTGTGACACATCATCCCTTTATATTCAGACCAATTGATAGGTTGATCTTAAACACATACAAAGGTAGATTAATAAAAAAGATAATTTCCAATGACATCTTGATTTATAATGCGCATACCAACCTTGATCTTGCTGAAGAAGGAATCAACGACCAGTTGGCCGTTCTATTTAAAATGAAAGACACAGAAATATTGAGTGAATTGAGCACAGAAGAGTTGGTGAAAGTTGCAGTCTACGTTCCTGAAACACATCAGAATAACATCTTGGAGGCTTTGTCAGAATCTGGTGCCGGTCATATTGGAGATTATAGCGAATGTAGTTTTACAGTTAAAGGAACTGGAAGATTTAGACCACAAGCAGGTTCAAATCCATTTCTTGGATCTACTGGCAAGTTGGAATCAGTTGCTGAGGTCAGAATCGAGACTATAGTAAAAAAGGATTTATTGCAGACAACACTGGATATGATAAAAGAAGAACATCCGTATGAAGAAGTTGCATTTGATATTTTCCCAATGCTTAACAAGGGAAAAGGATTTGGATATGGGAGAGTAGGAAATATTGATGACTGCTCACTGAAAGAATTGGCAGAGAGTACGAAAGCCCTTTTAAACCTCGATGAAATAAGAGTTTATGGAAGCGATCAGGACTATATTAATAGAATTGCGGTTTGCGGAGGAGCTGGCTCTGACTTTATCAAAGATGTCGCTAAAAAAGGAGCACAAGCATACATTACAGGAGATATTAAATACCACGATGCACAGTTGGCATATGAAGAGGGTATTGTTATTATTGATGGGACCCATTACGGAACAGAAAGAATTATTCTACCAGTCATGGAAAATAGACTTAATGAATATACGCATAATAGTATTAAGATTAGAATTCATGAAGACAGATCATTTCACTTTGTATGCTACTAAATAGGAGGGGTCCGTATGTCAAATCTCGACAGGCTATGGGATATAGAAAAGCATTATGGGAATCTAGATTTATATATTAAAGAATTGAAGGTTCTTGATGAAAACAAAGAAATGCATCGAATGGAGAATAGGTACCAGGCTTTAAAACAAACTTACGAAGATCTGGTGGTGAAAAAGAAAGAACTCAAGACTAATCTGAGAAAACTTGAGCAGGAAGTCCAGATTCACGAAGAGAAGTTTAAGATTGCTGAAAAAACATTATACAACGGATCAGTTACGGACTTAAAGCAATTGGAACATCTGGAAAAAGAAAAAGAGTACCACTTTGGTTCCATTGATAAGCTGGAAGATGATATTCTGGAATCACTGGGAACTATAGAAAAATTGGATATTGAAATAGATAAGATTTCAAGGGATGTATTAATACTGGATAATGAACTAGTAGAGAAGAAAGTAGAATCAGACAGACTCTTGTCTGAGTTGAATGATAAAATTGACAAAGAAAAGAGTACAATTGAAGAACTGGAGAATTCTTGCGATGAAAATCTACTAGGAGTCTATCATGGAATACGGAGTAGAAAGGGCAGCGGAATAGCAGAAATTAAGAACGATGTTTGTGGTGGTTGTCACATGCGGATACCGGAAAATATTGTGGAAAAAGCTAAACTGGGAAAGAAGATAATTAATTGTGAGAACTGTGGGCGAATTCTCTATCCATTGCAGAAGTAAAGATTCATTTCAGTTTAAAATTGCCTCTAGTTATGCTATAATGTAAATAGAGTAAGTTGTATGGTCGCATGTCCAAGACATGAGGAAAGTCCGTGCTCCGTAGAGCAGGATGCTGGATAACGTCCAGTGGGGGCAACCCTAAGGATAGTGCAACAGAAATAGACCGCCAGAAATGGTAAGGATGGAAAGGTGAGGTAAGAGCTCACCAGCATCTAGGCGACTAGATGGCTCTGTAAACCCCATCCGGAGCAAGACCAAAAAGGAGCACCAAAAGGCAGTTGCTCGTTGCCGCTCCAAAGGTAGGTCGCATGAGTCTGCTGGTAACAGCTGGCCTAGATAGATGACCATAGAAACAGAACACGGCTTATAGACTTACTCAAACATGAAAACCTTCGGGAGATACCCGGAGGTTTTCTCAACTTCAATATATTAAGAAATATTTATATGTTTAAAACTGTATATATAATTAGCTGTATCAACATTTGAGTGGTATTTGCTCAAACTTTGTAACCGTTTTGTAAATATTTCATTGTAATCAACACTCCCATGTATTATAATACCTTTATGAGACTAATCGAAAAAGGGAGTGTTCATATTGCACAATAGAAAACACAAACTGGCATTCAAGACTTTAGCTCTTTGCATGCTTATGGCAGTTGCATTCAAAGACACAGGCATATTCATAAAGGATTTTGCACTGATGAATGATCAGACAGCAGAGATTACATTCGAGAAAGAAGAAGAGGTAAAAGTAGCAAAGGAAGGGAGCGATTCCTACCAAGTACTTAAGGATGGTAGTTATTACAGTATTCCAAAAGATGTAATGATCAGGACTACAAGAAGTGCAGACAGATATACAGTAAAAGAACCTGCAATAATGTACAAGGAACAAGATGTGAATTCCCAAGTTGTAAAGGAAATTCAACCTGGTGAAGAATTGGTCATGGCTAGCTACAATGATACATATGGCTATTTTATAACAGCAGAAAGCTTTCATATTGGCTATATTAATATGAACAATACACAAAGAAAAATCACAGAAAACATATCCTATGGTATGTCAAACATAACCAGGGTATTAAAGAATGGTGAAAATACTCTTGTACTTGTTAATGGTGAAGCAGTAGGTGTAAAGAACTTTCAAAATGGTCAGTTCGAAATAGTAGACGATAAAATGAACAGTTATTTTATTGAAGAAACTGCAGTAACTCTCTTCAGGACTTTGGAGCAGGCTTCCAGAGCAGCTGAAAGAGGTTCAGGAGCAGCCATTGCTAAAATAGTTGAAGCTGCACACAATCAAATTGGGAAGCCCTATGTTTACGGTGCAGCCGGACCCAACGCATATGATTGTTCTGGATTCACATATGCTTTGTTCAAGAACGAACTGGGAACTACAATACCTAGAACATCTTCAGCACAAGGAAGTGCAGGAGTAAAAGTAGAAAAATCTCAACTGATACCAGGTGACTTGGTACTTTTCAACACTACTGGAAGAGGAATATCCCATGTTGGTTTGTACATAGGAGATGGAAACATGATTCATGCATCTTCTGGAAAAAGACAAGTAAGAATAGATAACATTAACTCTGGTTACTACAGCCAAAGGTATGTTACTGGAAGAAGAGTTATTAACTAGAAATAGCATCTAAGAGCACCCTGAGGGTGCTTTTGTTTTTTTTCTATGTTATAATTAAACTAATAATTACATGAGGAGGTTCGCAATGACTGAAATATTAAAGGGAAATGTTGTGGCCGCAAGTATTAAAGAGGACATGACAAATAGAATTGCAGTTTTGAAGGAAAAAGGTATTGTACCAACGCTTGGAATAATAAGACTCGGTAATAATGCAGGCGATGTTTCATATGAAAAGAGTATAATCAAGGCTTGTGAGAAAATGGATATCCAAGCCAAGGTCTTTGAAAGAGAGACTTCCATAGATACATCTGAACTTGTATCACTGCTGGAAGAGTTAAACAGTGATACGGAAATTTCAGGGATACTTTTATTCAGACCATTGCCTAAGCATATTGATGAGGAAGTAATAAGAAGCTCAATCAGCCCTGACAAGGATGTTGATTGTATGCATCCACTGAATCTTGAAAAAATATTTGAAGGTAATATGACAGGTTTTGCACCCTGTACACCAAAAGCAGCAATGGAGATTCTTATTCACAATAACATTCAGCTTGAAGGGAGCAAGGTTGCAGTAATAAACAGATCTATGGTAGTAGGAAAGCCACTTGTTATGATGCTTCTTGAAAAAAATGCAACTGTTACCATTTGTCACTCAAGGACAAAAGATCTTGCAACGATTACAGAGGATGCGGATATTGTTGTTACAGCTCTTGGGAAACCTAAATTCTTCGGGGAGGAATTCTTCAACAGTGAATCCGTCGTAGTTGATGTAGGAGTCGGAATGACAGAAGATGGGAAACTAAGTGGAGATGTAGATTACGACAATGTATCCGAGAAAGTCTCAATGATCACTCCTGTACCTGGAGGAGTTGGAAGTGTCACTACAACAATCTTGCTAAATCAAGTTGTACAGGCAGCTGAGAAATAGACAATATCAATAAAAAATGCTTGAAATCTATCTCTAGATTTCAAGCATTTTTTTAATCGTTGTTTATAATATCAGGGTTGCTATTATCATTACCATTACCATTTCCATTGTTGCCTGGGTTGTTATCAGGTTCAGTGGTAGGTGGGATTTCATCAGGAGGGGCTTCTCCTTCATTGTTATCAAACCATTCGTTAAGCCAATCCAGTACAGGATTCTCAATTACTGTATTTTCATTGTGATCAGTACATACTTCAGTAGGAACTTGGTAGCTATAGTCACTAGGAACTATACCGTTGTTATCTGATGGACTGTACGATGGAGTTCTTTCTATAAACACTCTAGTAGCAACATTTTCATCTGGACAAAATTCATTTGCGAGTTTGCCATTTGTAACATCTATCTGGACTTGAACATGCACGTCACAATACGCTTTGGGAACTGTTCCACTAGCAAAAATCTCAGTTCTTACAACACCTCGTGGATCATTGGAGCAAAGGTCGGTGGCAAGTAGCCCTGATTGTGTACAGATACTTGCAGACACAATACCATCTGGTCTATCAAAACTGGTTTTACTATCAAGACCCTCATGTATTGTATTATTGATATACTGCCACATCTGGGCTGCAGTACTACTGTTTCTTGACAAGGTAACCCTCGGTGAGTCGTTCCCAATCCAGGTACCTGAAACGTAATATGGAGTATAACCTACAAACCAAATATCGGCTTGATTTTGAGTAGTACCGGTTTTACCCGCTACAGCCATATCTGACATTCGGGCTCTTCCTGCTATACCGCTTGAAACAGTTGTTCTAAGAATATCTCCCATAATATAAGCAATCTGGGGCGATGTGACTATTGTTTCTTCAGGTGTGTTGTCCAGCAATACATTGCCATTCTTGTCAACAATCTTTGAAAAAGATACCGGATCTATAAATACACCGTCATTGGCAATAGCACCATATGCTGCCGTTAGTTCGAGTGGACTTAATCCGTTTGTCATACCTCCAAGACCCAATGCTGAAAGATTTTCATCATTTGTAGCTCTGTTTTCTATACTTGTAACAAAATTATCACGTTCAGGGTGATCTTTGTTTACTATTTTCATTTTTTCAAGATATGAAACTGAAGTAGCTACACCGATATTCTGTACAGTTTTAACTGAATTAACATTTACTGATTGTTCAACTGATCTTCTCAGTGTATGGATACCTCGGTATCCATTGTACCAGTTCTTTGGCCAAAGATTTCCATTGCCGTCATAAAATGGGATGTCATCAATGGCTGTTGCTGCCGTCATTCCGCTTGCGAGTGCCGGCCAGTAAACTGATACGGGCTTGATTGCGGATCCAGGCTGTCTTGCGGAATCAGTTGCACGGTTTAGAATTCTTGAACCATCAATATCCCTTCCACCAACAAGAGCTTTGATGTGACCGGTTCTATAATCCAGAACAACTGTTGCTGACTGGGGTTGCACGACGCCTTCATCATGAACATAGAAATATCTGTTACTGATTGTAATCCCTCCATCCTGGCTTTGGTAGAATTCAGGATTGTTGTCTAGGTAGCTCTTATCAATGGTCAGTACACCTTCTGCAACACTAAATTGTCCTTCTGGTATTACAATTGAACCAACACTATGGGATACCAGATTCTTTTTGTCATCAATTGTATAATAGTCAACTATATCAAAGTGAGTGGGATAGAAGTTGATTTTATTAGTATTAATTATTAGATTTCCATTTTCAAGTTGATACTCATCTTCCTGCAATATCAGTGAATTATCCTCTGTCATTAGAGATTCCTTGCTGAAATACACAATTTCATTTTTGTCATCAATCACATTTCCGGCACTGTTGACTCTCCAATCAACGAGGACCGGCCCCCTGATTCCATCTGTATTGCCAACCAGAATCTCAACAAAATTAGTATAGATGTTTTCAAGTTGTTTTTGCATCTCCATATCAATGGTTGCATATATTGTAAGACCACCAGTGAAGAGCTCGATTTCTGCTTGTTCTCTTGTATATCCCTTTTTATCGACCAAAGCCTCAACGACCTGAGTTTTAACATAGTCTGCAAAATACGATGTAATATCCTGTGGTTTTTTTTCTTCTGGATTTAGACTGGACTTTATATCCTGTGAAATAGCTTCCTGGTACTGAATTTCAGTTATCTTTTCCTGTTCCAGCATTTTGTCCAATACAAGTCTTTGCCTATTAATGGAGTCTTCGTTAAAAACTGCAATAAAGGTTTCACCTAAAACATCCAATTGTCCAACTTCATAATGTATTTCAGGATCAAAGTCACCTGGCTTTACGCGATAGTAAGGTTGGAACTGAGTTGTACTCTTTACAATCCCTGCCAATAGTGCCGACTCAGCAATAGTTAGATCTTGAACATTCTTTGAAAAGTATGTCCTGGAAGCTTCCTGAACTCCATAAGCATTTTGACCGAAATAGTTTCTATTTAAGTAAGCCTCTAGAATCTGGTCTTTGGATAGAATGGTTTCAACCTTAAGTGCCAGATATGCTTCCGTGATTTTTCTTGTTAATTTAACTTCATTACTTAAGTAAACATTCTTAACCAGCTGCTGGGTTATTGTACTTGCACCTCGAAGGCCACCAGATCTTAAGTTGTCAACCAAGGCTCCCATTATTCCTTCAATATCCACACCTGGATGCTCTTCAAACCGATGATCTTCTATTGCAATAAAAGCATCAATGAGGTGTTGAGGCATTTCCGCTATACTTACAACAGTTCTTAGTTCTTCGGCTTGTATTTTTTCAATCAAGTTACCATTTAAATCATAAATACTGGATGTTTCAGCAAGTGAAGTGACAATTGTAGTTGGATCAATTTCAGGTGCATCATCCAAAATCGAAACAACTGCTGCTCCGACTGCCCCTCCCGCCATAATACCTGCAATGATAATCATAACCAATAATATTTTAATGGCTTTTCCTATGGTAAATTTATTTTGTTTTATTTTTCTTTTATTCTCAGTGGACATTATTGACCTCCTATATTTTGACTACAAAAACATAACATATTATACCATAGAACAATTTTTTTGTTAAGTTAAGTAAGGTTACAATAGTATTACGGAATAGCTGTTTCAACTGGCTTATAACCTCTAAAAGTGTTATACTGTAAGCATCTGGATGGGAGAGTGATGATATGGAAGACAATAAAGAAAAAGTTTTACTTGTCGGGATTGAATTGGATAGAGACAAAATAGATATTGAAGATTCCCTTGATGAATTGGAAGAACTTGTAAAAGCGGCAGGAGGCGAAGTGCTTGCTCGAATAATTCAAAAAAAAGATAAAATCAATGCAGCATATTTTATAGGAACAGGAAAAGCCAAGGAGATTCAAGAATATTGTGTAGATCTTGAAATAGATACTGTAATATTCAATGATGAACTCTCAGGTGCACAATTAAGGAATCTAGAAGAGATTATTGACAGAAAGGTTATTGACAGGACGACTCTGATACTTGATATTTTTGCTCTTAGAGCTGTATCAAAGGAAGGTAAGCTCCAGGTAAAACTGGCTCAGCTTAAGTACAGATTGCCTAGACTTGTAGGGTTTAGAGATTATCTTTCCAGAGAAGGTGCGGGAATAGGAACAAGGGGACCTGGAGAGCAGAAACTTGAAACCGACCGTAGACATATACTAAGCGAAATCAATAATATTGAAAAACAGCTTAAGGATATTGAAGGAGAAAGAGATGTAAAAAGAAAAAAAAGAATAGCATCTCAGATGCCAATGGTTGCTCTAGTTGGATACACCAATGCCGGCAAATCTACCTTGATGAATGAATTGATGTCTGAGAAGGACGGGATAGGTGATAGCAAGCAGGTTTACGTTGAAGACATGCTCTTTGCCAGCCTGGATACTGCACATCGAGTTGGGAAGCTTCCAAATGGGCAGGAGTATCTTCTTGCAGATACAGTAGGTTTTGTTTCAAGACTTCCCACAAAGTTAGTGGAAGCTTTTAAAGGAACACTTGAAGAAGTTGAATATGCCGACCTACTATTACATGTTGTTGATGCATCGAACAAGGATCTGGATATTCAGATAAACACAACCATGGATCTATTGGAGGATATTGAATCGGTAGATAAACCAATTATAACGGTTTTTAACAAGATTGATAAGCTAGACATAGTCAAGGTTAACAGAGCTGGAAGAGATGTGGATAATTCCATTTATATATCTGCAAAAAAAGGCACAGGAGTAGAGGATTTGAAGGAACTGATACAAAAGACTTTGCCAATGGAATACAGAAAAGTCAAAATGCTTATCCCATTTGAGAAACAATCAGTTTCTAGCTATTTTATGGATCGGTATCAGGTGGATGAAATTGAATACACTGTAGAAGGGACGCTTTTCGTGCTGACTATCGATCATGTTGATTTTCAGAAATATAAGCAATATATAGTGAAATGATGGAAGGGAAGTTACAGGTATGAGTCATAGCTACAAGACAATTGCAAGGAGAGGTGTAGAGGAATTTATTGTAAATAAGTCACGATTTATTGGATATGCTTCTCCTGTAGAGACAGAGGAAGAAGCCCAGAAGTTTATTGAAGAAATAAAAATCAAGCATAAAGATGCTACCCACAATGTTTCTGCATATGTTATAGGGCAGGATTCGAATGTTCAGAGATTCAATGACGACGGAGAACCCTCAGGTACTGCAGGAATACCTGCGCTTGAAGTATTAAAAAAAGAGGAAATAAGAAATGCAGCAATAGTGATTACGAGATATTTCGGAGGTGTGAAACTTGGTGGAGGTGGACTTATAAGAGCCTACACAAAAGGAGCAAAAATCGCCATAGAGTCATCAATTATTGTTGTAATGGGTGAGTTCAATCTGGTATCACTGGAACTTCAGTACACAGCATATGGAAGAATCGAGAATTATTTTATTGAAAATGGATATACAGCTGAAAAAATTGAATTTAAAGATGATGTAAGAATTGAGATGTTTGTTAGGAAGGACCTGTATGGAGCATTTATTTCAGACATGATGGATATGACAAGTGGAGATATTATATACAGAATTATTGAAGAAAAGTTTCTTCCTGAAAAAGATGGTGTGAGATGGAGAGAATAGAAGGGTATAAAGAATATCGAGGTGATTATTATGGCATCAGAAAAAGATTTAAAGAAAGAAATGATGGAATCCAAGAAATGGGTTGTTGTTGGGGTATCAGGCAAGAAGGAAAAGTACGGCTATAAAATATGGAAGATCCTGAGGGAAAAAGGATACACAACATATGGAATAAGCCCAAATTACGATGAGCTTGAGGGTGAAAAGATTTATAAATCCTTGGCATCATTACCTGAAAAAGTTGATGTGCTTGATATGGTAGTACCGCCCAAAATTAGCATCGGTGTCCTGGAGGAAGCTAAAGAAGCTGGAATAGAAATGATTTTCTTTCAACCGGGAACCTACAATGATGAAGTTGTAGCAAAAGCGGAGGAATTGAACCTCAGATACCTTTTGGATGATTGTGTTTACGCAACATTGAAAGCTGAGTAATAGACCAGGAATGGTCTATTTTCCTTTCAATTAATATTTAGTGTATGCTCTACATATATTTAGGAGGAGTTGATAAAAGTGAAAGACATGAAAATGGAGTTGGATAATATTGTAACTTGGCTTCAGGAAAGAGTTGAAGAAGCAAATGCAAAAGGAGTTGTATTTGGACTGAGTGGTGGGATTGACTCAGCTGTAGTGGCAGGATTGGCGAAAAAAGCATTTCCACAAGACTCAATGGGAGTTATCATGCCAATTTATAGCAATCCGAAAGATGAATCTGACGCATTGATTATTGCAAGAGATTTGGATATTGACATCACCAGCATCGATCTTTCTCAAGTTTATGATTCGTTTCTGAAATCCCTTCCTTTTGAAGGAGAAAATCCATTAGCCAATGCAAATATAAAACCTAGACTCAGAATGATGACTTTGTATTATTTTGCACAGGAAATGGGGTACCTGGTATGTGGAACAAGCAATAAATCAGAGCTTCATGTTGGTTATTTTACAAAACATGGTGATAGCGGGGTAGATTTATTGCCTCTTGCTGACTTTGTCAAAGAAGAAGTATTTGAACTGGCTAGGCTTCTTGAGATACCATCGGAGATAATAGAAAAACCGCCAAGTGCAGGGTTATGGGAGAATCAGACCGATGAGAAGGAGATGGGATTTACTTACAAGGTTCTTGATAATTATATAAGAACAGGTGAGGGTCCTGAAGATTCAATAAAAAAGATTGACCGCATGAATAAAATCACTGAACATAAAAGAAATTATCCCCCTTCCTACAAAAAAAGTTAGTGAAATTTATTTTAGCATATGCTAAAATAAGTAAGTTAACGGAAGGAGAGGTTGAACTATGTCAGGACATTCCAAATGGAATAACATTAAGAACAAAAAAGGCAAGGAAGATGCCAAAAGAGGCAAGGTGTTTACCAAACTGGGAAGATATATTATGGTGGCAGCCAAAGAAGGCGGGGGAGACCCTGATTATAATCCGTCATTGAAAGCAGCTATTGATAAGGCAAAAGCTGAGAATATGCCAAATGATAATATTGAAAGAGCTATCAAAAAAGGAACTGGTGATTTGGGATCTGATAGTTTCGAAGAAATCATCTACGAAGGCTATGGACCATCAGGCACAGCAATTATAGTGAATTGTTTAACTGACAACAGAAACAGAACAGCTTCAGATGTCAGGCATGCATTCGATAAATACGGTGGCAATCTTGGACAAAATGGATCAGTATCTTTTATGTTCGACAGAAAAGGTTTAATAGCGATTGAAAAAGAAGATTCAATAGATGAGGATGAATTGACTTTGCTTGCAATAGAATTGGGAGCAGAAGATTTCGAAGCAGACGAAAACGGATTTGAAATTATAATTGAACCTACAGACTTCAATAAGGTTAGAGATGGATTACAGAAATCCGAATACAGTTTTGCCGCTGCAGAGCTTACTTATTTACCTCAGAACATGGTAGCACTTCAAGATGAAAAAGACATAAAAAATATGGAAAAACTAATAGATATGCTTGAAGACAACGATGATGTTCAGGAAGTTTACCATAATTGGGAGATGCCTGAAGAAATTTAACTGAAATATCTGCATTGCAAATATCAATGAAATAGTCTGGTGGAAGAGAGGACAGAAATCCAATTATTCCATCAGAATTTTTTAGAAGAGGTGATGGATTGAGAACTTTTAATATTGCGCTTGTGATTGTACTGGTAGTTTCTTTATCAATTATAGCGCTTGTAATGGCAATCGAAGAAAATACTTATGACCTGGACTACTACCTGGAATCATATGAGGACAATGGAGTCTATGAGGTTACAGGGAAAACACCTGAAGAATTGGAGGTAGTTTCGAAAGACATTATTACGTACCTGAAGGGGTCTGATGATAGTGCATTGGATAGACACTTTAATGAAAGGGAAATTCACCATATGGATGATGTCCTCCAGTTATATGAGCTGTCTAGAGTTTTAAAGCTGGTATCGGCATTATTCGCCTTGGGAGTGATATTTTGGTTTCTTTCAAGGGAATTGGCAGGTTTTATGGGCAAATGGATGACCATTGGGCTCTTTGCGAATCATCTCCTGCTAATTATCATGGTGGTTCTCGTCCTGACCGATTTCACAAGGTATTTTACTGTTTTTCATGAAATATTTTTTAGTAATGACCTTTGGATACTAAATCCTAGGACAGACTTGTTGATTCAGATGCTTCCTGAGCCATTTTTTATTAATATTGCAGGTAAAATTGGGATAAGCTTTATTAAGTATCTCTCCATTGCGCAACTTATTGGATATATTTTCTACAAGAAGGGTAAATACAACATAGGCAGATTTAAAAGCAATAAGAGGTATTGATAAGATATGGTTTCATATTATAAGTCAATGTACCTTGTTACAATCAGGGTCTGTTTACAAATGTGTATCTATCATGTATAATATGAAATTAAATTGTTATGTATGACAGAGTAGGTAAAGAGCGTTAAGTGCCTCGGGATGGGAAGTTGCCCGTTGACGAAAGAAAATTTCTGCGATTCTTTGCCGCATCCGCTGACAATTAGAGATACTTTCTTTAATTGGCAGTAGCTGTCAGTTAAAGAAAGGAGATTCAAATGAAAAGAAAAGAAAAAATGAGCGTTCGAACCATGGTGAAGGCTGGCTTTTTGGTTGCAATTTCAATTGTTATGACCAGATTTGCCTACATTATGGTACCACTTGCAGGGGTTTCAGCTTTAAGGATCAGTTTTGGAGATTTGCCATTGATGATTTCAGGAATGATTTTTGGGCCACTTGTAGGAGGACTAACAGGATTTGCGGCGGATTTGATTGGATTTCTGATTAATCCTCAGGGACCCTATCATCCGGGATTCACCTTAAGCTCAATACTTTGGGGAGTAATTCCAGGCTTGATATTTTATAGGCTTAAAGGAGAAAAGAACTACGAAAAAATATATTCCTACAAGAATATATTTGTAGCTGTTTTTCTGGTAACAATAGTTGTGTCATTGGGACTTAACACTTATTGGTTATCAACACTTTTTGGCAAAGGATTTATCATCCTACTTCCAACAAGGGCTCTGGCAGCATTAATAAGCATACCATTGCACACGGTTATCATTAAATATCTAATGAAGTACCTGAGAAGTTATATTTAGCAGAAAAGCACTCCTTTCTCACTTATAGGAGTGCTTTTTAGACTTAACAATTATTTGACAATCTCTTTGAAAAACCTAGGTAAAAAGAGTATAATGAGTATATGAATAATAATTAGGAGGGTTACGATGAAGAAAACATTGCCAATAGCATTATCAAACAGACATATTCATATAAGCCAGGAGGATCTTGATACACTTTTCGGAGAAGGATATGAGTTAACGAAAATGAAGGACTTGTCTCAACCTGGACAGTATGCCTGTGAGGAAAAGGTAGATGTAGTCGGTCCCAAAAAGACAATCAAGGGAGTAAGGATTCTTGGACCTGTAAGACCAGATACACAGCTTGAGGTATCTATAACGGATGCTTTTGCACTTGGTGTTTCACCTGTAGTAAGAAATTCAGGTGATATGACAGACACTCCTGGTGCAAAAATAGTTGGGCCAAAGGGAGAAGTCGAAATTAACAAGGGAATTATAGTTGCTGCAAGACATATTCATATGCACACATCAGATGGTGAAGAATTTGGTGTAAAGGATGGAGAAATTGTTAGCATTAAAATTTCTGGACCAAGAGGCCTCGTATTTGACAATGTTCTTGTAAGAGTAAATCCAAATTATGCATTGGAAATGCATGTAGATGTTGAAGAAGGAAATGCTGCAGGGATAAGAAATGGAGATTTGGTGGATATTATAATATAGGGGTGACTAACGATGATTGATGTAACTGGTATTATTGATCACACTGCATTAAAGGCAGATACTTCGAGGGATTCAATTAAGGTATTGTGTGAAGAAGCTAAAACCAATAAGTTTAAGGCGGTTTGCGTGAATCCAATTCATGTAAAATACTGCAGTGAACTGCTTGAGGATTCAGAAGTAAGAGTAGCAACTGTAATAGGATTTCCGCTGGGAGCAAACACACCTCAGACCAAAGCATTTGAGACAAAGGATTCAATAGCCATGGGTGCCCACGAAGTAGATATGGTTATAAACATTGGAGCACTAAAGGACGGAAACTACAGTCTGGTAAGGGAAGATATTGAGGCTGTCGTTGTAGCTTCTGAGAACAAGGCACTGGTAAAAGTGATAATAGAAACAGCACTTTTAACAGATGACGAAAAAAAGAAGGCTTGTGAGTTGGCCATGGAAGCAGGCGCTAACTTTGTAAAGACGTCTACTGGATTTAGCACAGGTGGAGCAACCCTTGAGGATGTAAGGCTTATGAAATCAGTTGTAGGCGAAAAACTGGGAGTTAAAGCTTCTGGTGGAGTAAAGAATTACGAACAAGCAGTTGCAATGATGGAAGCAGGTGCCACAAGAATAGGAACAAGTTCAGGTGTCGAAATAATAAAAGGATAAAAAATAAAGGGTCAGACCCTTTATTTTTTTGATAGAATAATTAAGCGTTTTCCTGATTGGGTATTAAATGACTTGTACAATAGAGAAAGGAGGGATTGTAGAAATGGAATCCCAGAGAAAAGAAATTGGTAATGGAGTGAGTATAAATTTAACCTATACAGATAAATTCAAATCCAACTACCTTGGGATTTATATCATAAGGCCCTTGGAGAGGGAAGAGGTTACATTAAATTCATTGCTGCCCATGGTGCTTGATAGGGGAACAATTAACTATCCAAGTACATTGCTGATGGAAAGAAGACTTGAAAATCTTTTCGGAGCCAATCTAAAAATAAGCGCTTCAAGAAGAGGAGAGAGACAGATTATAAGAGTTTCAATGGAATGGGCTGATGGAAGGTACACAGGAGAAGAAGGACTTGACAAGGACGTACTGGAAATGGTCAAGGAAGTTCTTTTCGACCCATATACTGAGGAGGGTCTATTCTCCAAAACATATATAGAGCAAGAAAAGAAGAATCTCAAAACAAGAATAAACAACAAAATAAATAACAAGAGAAGCTATTCAATCAACAGGTGTATAGAGGAAATGTGTAAAGGTGAAAAATTCAGCATCTATCCCAGTGGATATGTAGAAGATGTTGATGGGATAGATGAAAAAATACTCTATGATCACTATCGAAATATTCTTCTTAAAAGCCAGATTGAAATAGTATATACAGGACATGACAATAAGATGAATTTAGAAGAACTTATGCCTGAAGAGATTTTGAATAGAGAAAGCATAAAATATGTTCCAAGAGAAGTAATCATAGAAAAGTCACAGAATAAAAACCAGGTAAGAGAGAAGATGCAGGTAAATCAGGGAAAGCTTGTCTTAGGATATAGAACGGGGATAAGATATGAAGATTCATTATATAATGGATTGCTTCTGGGGAATGAAATTTTTGGTGGAGGGCCAAATTCAATTTTGTTTAGAAACATCAGAGAAAAGCATAGCCTTGCATACTATGTAACTTCAAACATCGTTAAGCATAAATCAATAGTTCTTCTTGATGCTGGGATTGAATACAATAATTATCAAAAAACTGTCGATCTTATAAACGAAGCATTGCAGGATATGGTAAAAGGCAACTTTTCTGACGAAGACATAGAGATAGCAAAGAAATCAGTCAGAACATCCAGTGAATCGATAATTGATAACCCTCAAATGGTGTCAGAATTTGTTTTTGGGAAAATCATAGCCAATGATGATAGAAGCCTTGAAGAAATGATTAAGCAACTTGAGGATGTAACAAGAAAAGATGTTATTGATGCCATGAAAACAGTGAATCTGGACACTATTTATTTTATGTATGGTCCCAATAGAGAGGTGCAAAATGAAAAAAATAAGAAATGATAGTTTGAGAGAAGAAATTTATAATCAGAAATTGGATAATGGCATAAATTTGTTTTATTTTCCCAAGAAAGGTTTTACCAAGAAATATGCAATATTTACTACTAACTATGGTTCAACAGATAATAAATTTGTTCCTCTTGGTGAGGATAAACCTGTGGAGCTGCCAGAAGGAATAGCTCATTTTCTAGAGCACAAACTATTTGAGGAACCTGATGAGGACCTGTTCCAAAAATTCTCATCCCAGGGAGCATATGTAAATGCATATACTAATTTCAATCAGACCTCGTATCTATTTTATTCAACTGATAATTTTTATAAAAATCTGAAGTTGCTTGTGAATTTTGTCCAAAGCCCATTCCTTACTGAAGAAAATATTGAAAAAGAAAAAGGAATAATTGCTCAGGAAATACAAATGTATCAGGATAATCCAAAATGGGTTGTGTTTTTCAATACTTTAAAAGCAATGTATTACAGTCATCCAGTCAGAACAGATATTGCAGGTACTGTGGAAAGTATAAATAAAATCAGCAAGGATGACCTGGAAACTGCTTACAAGACATTTTACAATCCAGGCAACATGGTGCTGTTTGTAGTAGGTGACCTTGACAGTGAGGAAATTGTAAAAACTGTTAACTCAGCAGGCAAAGACTATGCAGATAAATTGGATGATGTTGAAAGAATTGTGCAGAATGAACCAGATGATGTTCTGTTAAAGTCAATTGAAGAAAGAATGCTGACATCAAAACCACTTTTTCATATAGGAATAAAAGATAACGAATTAAATTTGACTGGCAGGGATGCTGTAAAAAAAGACATAATCACAAATATAATTCTGGATATGTTATTTACCAACAGCTCGGAGTTTTATAACGAGTTATACTCGGATGGTCTTGTTGATAGCAGCTTCGGTGCATATTTCACTGGGAAGAAGACCTATGGGCACTCATTGATTGCAGGTCAAAGTGATAACCCTCAGGAAGTATATGATCGAATTCGGAGAATGTTTAAAAAATCAGATAAATATATTACAGAGGAAGCTTTCCTAAGAATCAAGAGAAAGGAAATCGGAGGTTTTCTTACAGGATTCAACTCGGTTGAATTCATTGCAAATAATCTAACAGACCTTTATTTCCAGGATTTTCTCTTGATAGACTATCTGGATGTTCTAAACGAAATTAAATTTGATGACATTCTCAAAAGATTCAACAGCCATTTCAGGGAAGACAGAAGTGTCATATCAATAATATGGCCTGAGTTGGAAACAGGCAAGAATTGAAAGGTGGTTAAACAATGGACCCAGTAGCATTTACGATATTCGGACTTGAAGTTCGATGGTATGGATTGCTTATTGCAATAGCAGTTCTAATAGGAACCTTGATAGCTACAAAAGAAGCAGGCAGAAAAGGAGTAAAAGAAGAGACATTCATAGACTTTCTCCTTTTTGCAGTGCCTGTCGCAATAATATTCGCAAGACTCTACTACGTTGTCTTTTCATGGGATTATTACAGTGCCAATCCGGGACAGATTCTAAATATTAGAGGTGGAGGACTGGCAATTCACGGCGCTGTAATCGGTGGTGCGGTTGTAGCAATAATTTTTACAAAAATTAAGAATCTTAAATTCTGGACTTTTGCGGATGTTGCTGCTCCAAGTTTAATACTTGGGCAAGCTATCGGTAGATGGGGTAACTTTGCAAATCAGGAAGCCCATGGTGGTCCCACAGACCTTCCCTGGGGAATTATGATAGATGGGGTCAAGGTACACCCAACATTCCTTTACGAGTCAATCTGGAACCTGATGGTCTTTATGTTTTTAATATGGTATAGGAAGAAGTCCAAGGTTGAGGGTGAAATCTTTCTGCTATATATAATTTTGTATTCTGTAGCCAGATTTTTCATCGAAAGCTTGAGAACAGACAGCTTAATGATTGGACCATTAAGAGTTGCACAGCTTATAAGTGTATTGGCTATATTAGTTGGGGGAGCGCTATTGTACTATAGAAAAAAAGCAGCCCAGAAAGGTACTTTACAATAGAGAATAGAGAAAAGAATTAAACTATTTTAACCAGCAAAGAGCCCGGAAATCGACTTTCCGGGCTCTTTTTTCGTCATGAACCGGGACTAAAGTCCTAAAAGGTCACTTTATCTAACTAAAATGGTGGATAAAACATGCGGTTTAGGGTAGAATAAATACAAAGTGGGGCGAAGTGGAGGAAAGTGGTAAATAATCGGCAAAGGTGGAGAAGAGTATGTTTATAGGTGAATATCAACATACCATAGATGGAAAAGGAAGATTAATCATACCTTCAAAATTCAGGGCACCTCTTGGAGATGAGTTTGTTATGACCAAAGGCCTTGATAACTGCCTGTTTGTTTATCCCAAAGACGAATGGAAAATTGTAGAGGACAAGCTTAAAAGCCTGCCTATGACAAATAAGGATGCTAGAGCATTTGTTAGATTTTTCTTCTCGGGAGCCACGGAATGCGTACTCGATAAACAGGGAAGGATATTGATACCTGGTAATCTGAGAGACCACTCCAAACTCACAAAGGATACAGTTGTAATTGGAGTATCCACAAGACTTGAGATATGGAGCAAGGAAGAATGGGATAACTACAATGATGATGAGAGTCTAAGCTATGACAGCATAGCTGAAAAAATGGCAGAATTAGGGATCTAGTGAATTTATAGAAAATAGGTATTCAGGGGGTGTTCACATGGAATTTCATCACGTATCAGTATTACTCCAGGAGGTTCTGGATGGACTCTCCATAAAAGAAGATGGAATATATGTTGATGGAACACTTGGAGGAGCAGGGCATTCACTTAAAATTGTCGAACAACTGACTACCGGAAAACTTATAGGTATAGACCAGGATATGAATGCATTGGAGAAATCCAGAGAAGTACTAAAAGAACATATAAATAAGGTACATCTTGTACACTCAAATTATGTAAATATAAAAACGGTGCTTGAGGAACTCCAAATAGAAAAGGTAGATGGAATACTGCTTGATCTGGGAGTTTCATCACATCAACTAGATACGGATGAAAGAGGATTTTCATATAACAAAGATGCACCTCTGGACATGAGAATGGATACCACTAATGAATTTTCAGCATGGGACGTCGTAAATACCTACTCATCTGAAGAGCTTACAAGCATTTTTCTTCAGTATGGCGAGGAGAAGTGGGGAAAGAGAATTGCAGAATTCATTGTCAATGAAAGAGCTGAAAAACCAATTGATACAACAATGGAGCTTGTCACCGTTATAAAAAAAGCAATTCCGAAGAAAGTTAGAATGGAAGGACATCATCCAGCCAAGAAGACATTTCAGGCCATTAGAATCGAAGTTAACGCAGAGCTGGACGTATTGAAAAAGGCTGTAGCAGAAATGGTGGAGAGCCTTAAACCCGGTGGAAGACTTGCAATAATAACTTTTCATTCACTGGAAGATAGGATAGTTAAGGAACAGTTCAAGGAGCTATATAAAGATTGTATTTGTCCACCGAAATTTCCAACATGTATTTGTGATAAGAAACGTGAAATTGAAATTATTACAAGAAAACCAATAATTCCTGGAAAAGAGGAACTCGACAATAATCCGAGGAGTAGATCAGCGAAGCTGAGAGTGGCTGAAAGAATATAGGCAACTTGTTAAGGGGGCTAATATTATGATGGCAGCAAAAGTACTGTATGATCAATACCCTGAATACATAGGTGAGAAAGAACATAAGGAAGTCCGAAAAACTATTCAGAAGAAGTCATATGCCCTAAATAGACGCATGTATATTACCCTTGCAATTATTTTATTAAGTACTTCTTTGTTTATTCTACAAGGATATGCTAAAATAACTTCTATGAGATTAGAAATAACAAGTCTGGAAAACGAAGCAACAGAATTGGAGAAATTGAAACAGGATTTATCAGGGACCCTTGAAGGTTTGAAAAATACCACACTAATAAGTGAACAGGCAAAAAACAGCCTGGGAATGATTTATCCCGAAGAAGGCCAGATTGAATACATCACTATCAATGATTCTGTTTCGAATGATTCATACCAGGTTACATTTCAGGATAAAGTAAGAAATGTAATTGGTATTTTTGCCAGCCTTTACTAGGAGGGGTTTTATTGCATAGAATAAATAAATCAACCAGAAAACGATTAAAGTTTGCTATATTTGTAGTAACTTTAATCGTGTTTTTTTTAGGATATAGATTAATTAGAGTTCAGGTGATTGAAGGCTCAGAATATAGACGAGGTGCAATGCAGCAATGGACAAAGGCAATAAATCTGAAATCCGATCGTGGAGTTATCTACGACAGGAAAGGCAGAAAGCTGGCTGTAAATGTAACTTCATTTACAGCATGGGCAAGTCCTTCAGATGTAAATAATCCTGAAGAAACTGCCTTGAAGTTGGGACCTATTCTAAAAATCGATTCAACAAAAATATACGAGAATCTCACGAAAGAAAGTTCTGTAGTAAAACTCAAGCAGTGGATAACAAGAGAAGAAGCTGAGATGGTAAGAGAACTAGACCTTGAAGGGATATCAATTGTAGATGATAGCAAGAGGTACTACCCCTTTGGAAACTTCGCTTCATATGTACTTGGATTCACAGATATTGACAATAATGGACTCTATGGAATAGAAAAGGTGTATGATGAATACTTAACTGGAGTGCCAGGTGTATGGGTTAAGGCGACAGACAGAGATAACAGACAACTGCCGTATGGTGGTGAGAAAATATATAATCCCGAGGATGGAACATCTGTAGTTCTTACAATAGATGAAACGATTCAGGGTTTCGCTGAAGAAGCTGCAGAAGAGACATTGATCAAGAATCAGGCGAAAAGTGTCTCAATTATTGTAATGGACCCCAATACAGGAGAAGTTCTTGCATTGGCTAACAAACCCGATTATGATCCCAATAATCCAAGGATGTCATTGGATGAAAACGTAAATACGCAATGGGAATCTCTTACATTCGATGAACAGCAGCAAAAATGGTATGAACTATGGAGAAATTACGCTATCAATGATATATATGAACCCGGCTCTACATTCAAGATTGTAACTGCAGCAGCAGCCCTTGAAGAAGCATCAGCAAATCTCAATACTCATTATTATTGCAATGGATTTATCAGAGATATTCCAGGTGTAGTATTAAGATGCTCAAGCTGGTATGATCCTCACGGAGATCAGGATTTTTCTACTGCTTTCAGCAATTCCTGCAATGTTGCCTTTGTAAATATGGCAAGGGATCTTGGAAAGGAAAAAATGTTTGAATATATAAAAGCATTTGGTTTTGGAGAAGTAACGGGAATTGACCTTCTTGGCGAACAGAAAGGGATAATTCCATCAGGAACTGAATCTATCAGGGAGGTAAATCTTGCTACATTGTCCTACGGTCATGGTATTGCAGTAACTCCTATACAAATGATAAATGCAATTTCAGTAATAGGGAATGGTGGAAATCTTATGACACCATATATAGTAAAAAGTCTATTGGATTCAGATAGCAGAATTATTGAATCGTACGAACCTGAAAATAAGAGGCAAGTGATTTCAAAGACTACATCCGAGGAGCTGCTGGATATGCTCGAGTTGACAGTTCTGGAGGGAACGGGACGAAGAGCATATGTACCTGGATACAGAGTAGGAGGGAAAACAGGTACGGCTCAGAAAATTATTGATGGAAGATATGTTGATGGCAAGTATATATCGTCATTTGGAGGATTGGCTCCTGTCGATGATTCAAAAATTGCAGTGTTGGTTATAGTAGATGAGCCTACTGGGATATACTACGGAGGCACTGTAGCTGGACCGGCAGCAGCCAGTGTTATAGAGAAAACACTAAACTACCTGGAGGTTCCTAGAAAGTACACTGAAGACGAGCTGGAAGCTACCAAGGAGACTGTAATTGTTCCTGATGTAAGAAATTTATCGATAAATAGTGCTGGTAAAGAATTAACAGATCTTGATCTTAGGTACACCACAGAGTATGAAGATTTCAATATAGATACGTTGGTTTTGGATCAATATCCTTCTCCTGGAGTAGAAGTAATTAAAGGTTCCATAATAGATCTTTATCTTGAGGATGGTAGTAACAATCCTGTTTTATCCACTGAGGAGCTAAATGATTCCAACTAAAAGACAACCTAGGTTGTCTTTCTTGTTCGGAAGTTGATAAATACATCTGGTAAATGGAGTCAATCTTTACTATAATGGGAATGATATAGACTAAGAATTACAGTTGAGAGGAGTAAGTTTATGAATGAAACAACCCAGCTGTTGCTGGCTTCTGGTGCAGGCTTTGTAATAAGCTCATTTCTTGGGCCGAAAATAATACCAATGCTGCAGCGATTAAACATAGGACAGAGCATTAGAGAGGATGGCCCTTCATCCCATCTGGCAAAATCCGGGACACCTACTATGGGGGGGATAATTTTCCTAGCGGGGTTTATAGTAGCATCATTGATTGCAGGTGGATTAAACATGGATATGGGAATGATTTTGTTTTCAACCCTCGGATTTGGTTCTGTGGGATATATGGATGATTATATAAAAGTAGTAAAAAAAAGAAATCTTGGACTAAGAGCATATCAAAAGATAATTGGACAGATTGTTGTAGCAATGGTCTTGATACTATACTACTTGAATTTTTCGGATTCCTATCCACAGATTGTTATTCCGATACTTGGTGAAAAAACATTGGCATTGGGACTTTTGACCATACCATTTTTGCTGATAGTTGTCGTGGGAACAGTTAATGCTGTAAACTTGACAGACGGACTTGATGGTCTTGCAACTGGTGTTTCTGTAATAGTTTTTACTGCATTTGGGCTACTTTCCAATAGATTTGGATTTACAGAAGCTGCTGTATCATCATTTGCAATGGCAGGAGCATTGCTGGGATTTTTGATTTACAATTACAACCCTGCAAGAATATTTATGGGAGATACTGGATCACTTGCAATAGGTGGAGCATTATCAGCAATAACATTGATATCTGGGACTTATATATTTATACCGATAATCGGAGGGATTTTCTTTGCAGAAGCTTTATCTGTAATTATTCAGGTAGGATATTTTAAGCTCACCAGAAAAAGGTTTTTTAGAATGGCGCCCTTGCATCATCACTATGAGCAAAAAGGCTGGAAAGAAATAAAAGTTGTCTGGGTATTCTGGGCAACTACCTTGGTTCTGTCATTGACAGGATTATTTATACTAAGTTAGGAAGTGTGTCATATGCTTATAAAGGGAAAAAAAATAATGGTTATGGGTATAGGAATTACTGGGGTGTCAGCACTGAAACTTCTATCTGAACACAATAATGAACTAAGTGTATACGATGAAAAACCTGAAGTGGAGATTAAAGAAATTCTCAAACAAAACCAATTGGACAATGTAGAAGTAATCCAGGAAGAAATGGTAAACATGGTTCAAGATGTGGACTTTATTGTAAAAAGCCCTGGTATACCACCGGACAATAAGGTTATCGAGTTTGCAATAAATAAGGGAATACCTGTTATTTCAGATATTGAACTTGCTTACAATTTGGGAATACAAGGAACGATAATTGGAATAACTGGGACAAATGGAAAGACTACATCCACAATGCTGGCGGGTGAGATTTTTAACAATGATGGCACAAGAACTCATCTGGCAGGCAATATGGGAACTGGAGTACTTCAAGTTGTGGAAGGTGTTCAAAAAGAAGATTACCTTGTTCTTGAGCTAAGTAGTTTTCAACTTGAACACACATTTCTTTTTAGACCAAAGGTTTCTCTTATTCTTAACATAACGGAGGATCACCTTGATTGGCATGGGACATTTGAGAACTACATGGCATCCAAGTTCAAGATATTTGCAAACCAAAGTGGTGATGATTACCTGGTACTTAACAGGGAAGACGAAAACTTAAAAAAAATTGAAGGAAAAACTAGAGCTTCGATAATTTGGTTCAGTGCAAAAAATGAACTTCCACAAGGTGTTTTTGTTATGAATGATTCAATAATCTATAGAAACGATGGATCAATGGAAATTATACTTGCACTCGAAGATATAAAGATTCCAGGAGCTCATAATATTGAAAATATCTGTGGAGTAGTTGGGGTTATGAAAGCTCTTGATATCAATAATGATACAATCAGAACAACAATTCAAAATTTCAGAGGAGTGGAGCATAGAATTGAGCATATAGCCATGAAAAATGGACTTGATTTTTACAACGATTCCAAAGGAACAAATGTAGAGTCAACAATAAAAGCCATAGAGGCTATTAATAATCCAATTGTACTGATTGCAGGTGGATACAACAAAGGAGCAAACTATGAGAAGTTTCTCAAAGTGCTCCAACACAAATCACGAGCTTTGGTTCTTATTGGAGAAACAACAGAAGACATAGTAAGAGCTGCTGAAAAGATTGGAATCAAAGATATTTACAGAGCACGCAATATGGAGGAAGCAGTAAGTAGAGCTATATCAATTGCAAAAATCGGTGATGCAGTACTTTTATCACCTGCCTGTGCAAGCTGGGATATGTACCAAAATTTTGAAGAGCGAGGGAACCATTTCAAAAGAATTGTAAAAGACTTGACGGAGTGATATCATGGCAAAGCAAAATATTAAAAAGAAGCCTGTAGACTTTATAATCTTTATTTCCGTCTTAACCCTTGTCTTCATAGGAATAATAATGGTGTACAGCGCAAGCTGGCCTGAGGGAATGGTTAGGTATGGAGATGGAAGTCATTATGCCAGAAGACATATTCAATGGGCGCTTGTTGGAATTGTAGGAATGGTTTTAATGATGAATATTGAATATAGAATCTGGAAGAAACTATCGGTTCCAATTTATATTGCAGCAATAATCTTGGCTCTACTTATTTTCACGCCAATGGGAGTTGAAATAAAAGGAGCACGAAGATGGATTGATCTCGGTTTTACTACATTTATGCCCTCTGATGCAGTCAAGTTGGGCAGTATAGTATTTTTTGCAGCATTTCTGGATAACAAGAAAGAAAGAGTAAGAAAACTGTTTGATGGTACATTTCCTGCTTTTCTATTGATAGTTTTATCTGCAGCTGTTGTGTATATTCAGAGAGATTTGAGTACTACTGCCACAGTAGCTGGAACTATGTTTGTTATGTTTTTTATTGCAGGTATGTGGTTGCCTATCATTGGAGTGATAATAGCAGGAACTGGAATATTTGCAAAGTATGCAATATTTTCTGAAGGCAATGAGTACAGGCAAAGACGTATTCTTGCTTTTCTTGACCCGTTTGAAGATAAGCTGGGTGATGGATGGCAGATCGTTCAGTCATTATATGCAATGGGGTCTGGTGGACTTCTTGGAGTAGGCCTTGGGCAAAGCAGACAAAAGTTTTTCTACATACCTGAATCTTACAATGACTTCATCTTCTCAATTATAGGTGAGGAACTTGGACTTATCGGCACCATGTTTGTTTTATTGTTGTATGCCATGATAATATGGAGAGGATATGTAGTTGCCCTCAATGCCAAGGATGCATTTGGCAGTTATTTGGCAACGGGAATTACTTCCTTGCTAGCGATACAGACATTTATCAATATTGGTGTCGTTACATCAAGCATACCTGTGACCGGAATTACTTTGCCATTGATAAGTTTTGGTGGAACATCATTGGTGATTTACCTTGCAGGACTTGGAATTCTAATGAACATATCTAGGACTTCAAACAGTGATAGGAGAAAAGTCAATGAGAATAATAATTAGCGGAGGCGGAACAGGAGGACACATCTATCCTGCTTTAGCAATTGCAGATGAAATAAAAAATAGATATAAAGACATTGAAATACTTTACGTTGGAACTAAAGGAAGTCTTGAAGAGGAGCTATCGACCAAGGCTGGTTATGAATTTCAACCCATACATGTCAAAGGAATGCCCAGAAAACTCAACAAGAAGTCAATCATAGCTGTCAGGGAACTCCTTCGTGGACTAAATGACTCGAGGAAAATCTTGGACAAATTCAAGCCGGACCTGGTGGTTGGAACTGGTGGGTATGTCTGTGGACCGATTTTATACAGAGCTGCCCGAGCCAAAATTCCAACAGTCATTCACGAACAAAATGCATTTCCTGGGATCACAAATAAAATTTTATCAAGATTTGTTGACAAAGTACTTATTACCTACGAAGAATCTAGAAAATACTTCGTAAAATGTAGAGATGTCGTCTTGACGGGAAACCCAATCAGACAGGATATTTTCATGACCGATAAGCAGGAAGCAAGAAAGAAATTGGGATTTGACGAAAAACCTTTGGTGTTGTCATTTGGTGGAAGTGGAGGACAAAGAAGCCTCAATGATTCGATGTTGGGAGTTCTTAAAAAGGCAACAATAGAAAACAGGGTCAATTTGATTCACGTTACTGGAAAACCATACTATAATAGTTTTTTTGAAAAAATCGAGGAAGAAAAAATTAAAATTAGTGATAATGTAGAAATTCTTTCATATCATCACAGCATGCCTTTGGCTATAAGTGCTGCAGATCTTGTAATTACAAGTGGAGGTGCCATTGCACTGGCGGAGATTTCTGCCGCGGGAAAACCTTCCATATTAATTCCGAAAGCTTATACTGCTGAAAATCACCAGGAATTCAATGCGAGAGCTTTTGAGAGTAATGGAGCAGCAAGGATGATACTGGAAAAAGATCTCAACCCAGAGGTTTTATTTGAAACAATAATGAATCTGGTCTTTGATGATGAAAAGTTGCATATTATGTCAGAAAAGAGCAAAGAACTTGGAAATCCAGGAGCAACCAATTCAATAATTAGAGAAATTGATAAGCTAATGATAAGCTAATATAGATAGAAGGTGAAGCGATGGTCAAAGAGACCAGAGTACAAAGAAAAAATAGAAAACGAAGGATATATATAAGATTAGTTATTATAATTCTTGTACTGAGCCTTTTTATATTTTGGAGTCTGAGGACAAAGCTTTTGCAGATCAAGGCTATCCAAGTTGATGGAAACTCAAAACTATCCACTGAAGAGATTATTGAAGTATCAGGAATAAGCCATGGAGATAATATAATAAAGACTAGAATAGGGAATGCTGAGGAATCAATTGTCAATTTACCATATATAGAAAGTGTAGAGATAAAGAGAAAGTTTCCGGGAACTATAGAGATTCAAGTCCAGGAAAGAGTTCCATATATGCAGTTTGAATATAATTACAGTTATGCAGTAATAGATTCACAGGGAGTACTGCTTGAATACTCAATCAGACTCAACAGTAAAATTCCTTTGGTGAAAGGGTTTGACTGGGAACAGCTTAAACCAGGAGAGGAAATCCTAAATAATGGAATAGGAAATAAACTCCAGGATTTGTTCAATGATGAGGAAATTGAAAAAATAGTTCTCAATTTCAGAGAAATAGTATATGATGATGAGAATAATATTAAGATTAATTTATTTAATGGAGTGATAGTTGAATTCGGACCCCTTCATAATGTAATATATAAATTAAAGGTACTTCAGGAAATAGTACAGGATGTAGAAGAGAAAAACATTCCTACAAAAATGATAATAATGAATAAAGGAGAACATCCTATAGTTGTAAGAGATGAGAGATGAGGGGGATAAAATGAAAATCAAGGGAGAAATAATAGCACTAGTAATGGTTTCTCTTATTCTTGGATTGATTTTATCCATCCAGTTCAAGACAATAACTCAATCTGTTGGCGAGGGTATCATGCCTACTCAGAGAGCGCAGGAACTTGCGAATGAATTGAGAAAAGCACAAACAGAAATGGAAGCTCAGCTAAGACATATCCAAGAAATTGAATCAAAAATTGAGCAATATGAAAAAGGTGGCATAGAAAACGACATTTATGCAGAGAATCTATATAAAGACGCGATGAAATACAGAATGCTTGCAGGCTACACAGATTTAAAGGGACAAGGAATTGTTCTTGAGATAAACGATCCACCGGTTGATATTCAGTTTGGTGAAGGATTCAGTATAGTTGATGAACTTGATTTGATACTGCAGGTAGTAAGTGTTCTAAATGCTGCTGAGGCAGAAGCCATAAGTATAAATGACCAACGATATACGGCTTTTACAGAAATCGTAAGAGCTGGGAATCATATAGAGATCAATGGAGTTTCAACAGGTTCTCCAATAATAATTAAGGCAATAGGTAACCCAGATACGCTGGAATCAGCATTAAGCATTAAATGGGGCATTGTTTGGCAGCTAAGGAGTTACGATTACATTGTGCATCTTACCCAGAATAATGAAGTTGAGATTCCAAGGTACAGAAGGGTAAAAGATTTTATTTACGCCAGCCCTGTAGAAGAAACTGCTAATTAGGGAGGGGTATTATGAAAAAGAATAACCCCAAACTTACGATTACCTTGTTTAGTGTATTGGTGGGAGTGCTGCTCGCATCACAAATGAAACTCAATGTTGAATTATTAACACCTGTGACTGTCAAGTCAATACTAGATGCAAAAAAAGAAATAGTCTCAGTAAGAAACGAAATTGATGAGTTGGAGAAAATTGCGCTTGAAAGAGAAGCAAAACTGGAGACACTGGAAAGCATAAATACTGGGGATGCAAATATTATTGACATACTTGAAGCAGACGTAAATGATAATATTACCAAAGCCGGTTATTCAACACTTAAAGGACCTGGCATTGAAATAATAATGTATGATAATATTGGAGACAATATTGGATTTAATTTCAATGACTATATTATCCATGATGTTGATATTATGAATATAATAAACGATTTGAGGGTGGCTGGAGCCGAAGCCATAAGCATAAATGATCAAAGAATTATCGCTACCAGCGAGATAAAATGTGGGGGACCAATAATCCGTGTAAACGGCAAGAGCATAGGCACACCATTTGTAATAAAAGTAATTGGTGATCCGCAAATGTTGATGGCGGCTGTAAGTGCACCGGGAACATATGGTGATACCCTGATGAAAATTTATGGAATTGGACTGCAACCTTACATAAAAGATCAAGTAGATGTGCCAGGTTATAGTGGACCGTTTCAATTTAATTATGCAAAACCTATGGAAGAAGGTGAGTAAATGGTATATGCTTTAATAGGAATACTAATAGGCGCAACAATAGGATTTCTTCTTCCATATACTTATAATACCGCATATACTCTATATATATCAGTAGCCATACTGGCGTGTCTGGACTCTGTATTCGGAGGAATAAGAGCGAATCTGGAGAATAAATTCAATACTAAGATATTTATTTCCGGTTTTTTCGGAAATGCTATATTGGCAGCATTCTTGGCATATATTGGAGACCGGTTAGGTTTTCCGCTGTATTATGCAGCCATTTTCACCTTTGGAAGCAGACTTTTTGATAATTTCGCAAGAATAAGGAGACTTTGGCTATTCAAGGAAAAGCCGGCTAAAACAGAAAAGTAGTAGCAAATGAGAATAGGAGGAATGGGAATGTTTGATTTCGACATTGATGTTGACCAATTTGCAAAGATAAAAGTTTTTGGAGTAGGTGGAGGAGGAAATAACGCAGTTAATCGTATGATAGAATGCGGAGTCAGGGGAATAGAATTTATTGCTCTTAATACAGATAAACAAGCATTATATTCATCCAGAGCAGAACTAAAGGTTCAGCTTGGAGAGAAAATAACAAAAGGACTAGGAGCTGGTGCTAATCCAGAGATAGGAACCAAGGCAGCTGAAGAGAATAGAAATGAAATCCTTGAATCACTAAAAGGTGCTGACATGGTCTTTATTACTGCAGGCATGGGTGGAGGAACTGGCACAGGAGCAGCTCCCATTGTAGCAGAGATTGCCAAAGAACTTGGTATTCTTACAGTTGGAGTAGTAACTAAGCCTTTTACCTTTGAAGGGAAAAAGAGACTTTTTCAAGCTGAACAAGGTATCCAGGAGCTAAAGGAAAGGGTAGATACACTTGTAACAATTCCAAATGATAGACTTCTACAAATAGCAGACAAGAAAACAACCATGGCTGATGCTTTTATGATGGCCGATGAAGTCTTGAAACAAGGTATTCAAGGAATATCAGACCTTATCAGCGTACCTAACTTGATAAATCTGGACTTTGCAGACGTTAAAACAATAATGTTTGACAAAGGTATTGCACATATGGGAATAGGAAGAGCTTCAGGAGACAATAGAGCTACAGAAGCAGCAAAGCAGGCGATTACAAGCCCATTATTGGAAACATCAATCGATGGAGCAAGGTCTGTTCTATTAAATATCACCGGTGGAAGTGACCTGGGAATATTTGAGGTCAACGAAGCTGCTGATATAATCAGACAATCTGTGGATCCAGATGCTAATATAATATTTGGTGCTGGAATTGACGAAAGCATGTCAGATGAAATCAAGATTACAGTTATCGCAACAGGTTTTGAAGAAGGACCTATAAAAAATAAATCAACTATAAATCAAAAGACAGGATTATTCGGATCCAGAAAAGCTGATGAACTTGCTGAGGAAAAAGATATAAAGCAAACAAAAGAAACTAGCATGGAAGATTTGGATATTCCTATATTCCTTAGAAGAAGAGACAAAAACAAATAATAGCTCAAGACGTATCCGATTCAGGATGCGTCTTGTTAATAGGGAGGGTGACAAGCATGAAGTGTCCTTATTGTGAATATCAGGAATCTAAAGTGGTAGACTCAAGACCCACTGATGAAGGGCAGGCTATCCGTCGTAGAAGAGAGTGCATCAGCTGCGGAAAAAGGTTTACGACCTATGAAAAAATTGAAGAACTACCTATAGTAGTCGTAAAGAAAGATGGAAACAGACAGGTGTATGATAGAAACAAGCTAATGAACGGGATTATAAAAGCATGTGAAAAGCGCCCAGTGTCCATGGCAGTAATTGAACAGACAGTAGATGACATTGAAAAGACCATTTTCAATTCCTTGGAGAATGAAATTACATCAGTGCAAATTGGTGAGTTGGTTATGAACAAGCTTAAAGATGTAGATGAAGTAGCTTATGTGAGATTTGCGTCTGTATACAGACAGTTTAAAGATGTTAATTCCTTTATGGATGAACTTAAAAAGATTCTCGGTGAGAATAAATAGGGGTTGTTGCTCAATGAAAAAAACTCAGATTAATGATTTATTGGTGCAAAATATTTTGCGGTATGGAAATATTGGGATTCATGTTATTGACAAGGACAGAAAAACTATCATTTACAACGAAGCAATGGCTGAACTTGAGGGTTTGGAGATATTTCAAGTTCTGGAGAAAGACATTCTGGAAATATTCCCAAGTCTTAATGAGGATACTTCAACGCTTATAAAAGTCATTAACTCTGGTCAACCGATATTAAATTCTACACAGACATACTTTAACTTCAGAGGTCATTCAATAACTACAATAAGTTCAACCATACCTTTGTATTCTGGTGAAGTAATTGTTGGAGCAATGGAGATTGCGCAGGATGTTACAAATTTAAGAAAGCTCTCTGACCAACTGCTGGAGCTGCAACAGGAATTAAAAGTAAACAAACGTGATTCAAAAAGAAGTACACAAATAAAAAGATATACTTTCAGTAGTATCATCGGTAATAATAAAACCTTGGTGTTGGCAAAGGAAATCGGTGAAAGGGCTAGTGAGACTCCATCAAGTGTACTTATTCATGGTGAGACAGGAACTGGTAAAGAGATGTTTGCTCAGTCCATACATAATCACGGAGTAAGACGAAACAATACATTTATAGCTCAGAACTGTGCAGCAATACCTGATTCGCTTTTGGAAGGAATCCTGTTTGGAACAGAAAAAGGTGGATTTACAGGAGCAATCGAGAGAGAGGGAATATTTGAACAAGCCAACGGTGGCACGCTATTGCTGGATGAGATCAACTCAATGAGTCTTTCACTCCAGGCTAAGCTTTTGAGAGTGCTTCAAGAAGGATACATAAGGAGAATAGGCGGATTGAAGGATATTCCAATTGATGTAAGAATAATAGCAACCACCAATGAAGATCCCAGAGCGGGTGTGGATAATGGCGCAATAAGAAGGGACTTGTACTATAGATTAAGCGTAATCAATATCCATATTCCACCACTTAGAGAAAGACTGGATGATCTCCAGCTTTTGATTGAGTATTTTATAAAAAAATATAATAAGCTATTGAACAAGTCTATTGAAAAGATATCTGATCAGGTTAGGAATGATTTTAGCAATTATGATTGGCCAGGAAATATCCGAGAGCTTGAGAATTTTATTGAAGGTGCCATGAATATGGTCTCTTCAAAAGATAAAGTTTTGAACAGGGAAAATTTTATTACTTCGAATTTTATTCCAAAAACATCAAATGCTGAAAACAATATGATTGGACAGTTAACTAAAAATTCATTACCGGAGCTTCTACAGGATATCGAAGAAAAGCTTATTTTAGAAATGATGGGAAGGTACAATAATAATATTACAATTGCAGCCAGGCATATGGGAATAAAGAGACAAACACTACAACATAAATTAAAGAAAATAGACGAAACGCAATAATATTTGCACATAATGCAAATATTATTGCGTTTTTTAATGTAAATATCTTATTTTTACGACTTATCTACTGCAAAAGCAGAATATTTTATGTAAAATAAAGGCTTATAGAACTTGGCATGGAAATTGCAATGTATAAAGGTATAACTAATTGTAGGAAAGCAAAACAAATACTAATGGAGGTGCATTATGAGAAAAGAAAACGTAAAAGTAATAATTTGGGGACTTGGAGCAATGGGTAGTGGTATGGCAGATATGCTGTTGAAAAAAGAAGGAGTAGAAATTGTAGGTGCTGTTGGTCGAGGTAATAAACTTGGAAAGAGTATGTACGAATTTATCAAGACTGAAAGAGGAGAAAGACCAGATGTAATAATAGGATCACCTGAAGATGTAATTACGGAAGGATGCGCTGATGTTGTACTTACTGCAACAGATTCATATACAAAAACAGCTTTTGATAGATTGAAGTTTATACTTGAGAAGAAGATAAATGTTGTGTCATCAGCTGAAGAGATGGCATACCCCGTTGCTCAGTCACCTGAAGAAGCTAAGAAGCTTGATGAAATAGCAAAGGTAAACGGAGTATCAATTATAGGTACTGGTATCAATCCTGGCCTAATCATGGATCTTCTAGTTGTATTGATGACTGGATGTTGTGAGACAGTTGATCATATTACAGCAAGAAGAGTAAATAGTCTTTCACCATTTGGACCAGTTGTAATGGAAGAGCAGGGAATTGGAATCACTAAAGAAGAATTTGAAGAAGGTGTAAAAACTGGAGAACTGTCAGGACACGTTGGATTCCCAGAGTCAATCCACATGATTGCTGATGCAATAGGCTGGGATGTTGAAAAAATTGATCAGTCAATGGAACCAATCATGACTGATGTAGACAGAAAATCTCCACATGGATTTGCTAAAGCAGGAAATGTAGCAGGATGTGCCATGAAGGGATTTGGATATGTTGACGGTGAGATGAAAATTGAAATGGATCACCCACAACAGATAGAGCCTGAGCAGGTTGGAGTGGATACAGGAGACTACGTAATCATCAAGGGTAATCCAAATATAAACCTTGTAAACTCACCAGAGGTTCCTGGAGGAATCGGTACAATAGCAATGTGTGTTAACATGATTCCACACATTATAAATGCAAGACCAGGATTAAAAACAATGATAGACCTTCCTGTGCCTAGAGCAATTATGGGCGACATGAGAAAAATGATAGAGGTTGAATAATTAATACGGAACTGAAATAGAAATATTAACATTTAGAAATATATTGGGATAATGAGTAGATGATTTGTCTACTCATTCTTCCATGAAAATGGGTTAAGAAGGAGGAAATGGATATGGTAGCAAAAAAAGGCGATTGGGTAAGAATTCATAAAATTATTCTAAACGTTGGTGAAAGATCACCAAACATACCCGAGGACACTCAAAGCGTTCCCTTGGAAATGTGGGATAAGGGATTTCTGATTAATGAGACTGCAAGTATTGGAGACCAGGTAGATGTTGAAACTTATATCGGAAGAAAAGTAACAGGTGAATTGATAGAGATTAATCCTTTCTGGGATCACGATTACGGAAAGGCTGTACCTGAGCTTCTTTATATAGGAAGACAGGCAAGGGAACTACTAGAGGAAGGTGAAAAACATGACTAAAGACAGAAGCCTCAGCGCTGTAATGTCAAGAAAACTCGAAATAATGAAGTCTTCAGTTGGAATTGACTACGATATTTTTGAGTCAGGTAGAATTGCCTTTGATTATGAAAGAATGATGAAGGAAACAGGATATAGTTTACAGGAAATTGAGGAAATACAAAAAGAAACAACAGTTGGAAACACTCCACTTTACGAGTTAAGAAATATTACAAAACTTGCAAGAAAATACGCAAAGCCAGGAAAGGGAGCTAGAATCTTTCTTAAAGATGAAGCAAGCAATCCTTCTGGAAGTTTTAAAGCAAGGCGAGCGGCTACTGCAGTTTATCACGCTCAAAAATTGGGGTATAAAGGTGTTATAGCAGCTACCTCAGGAAACTACGGAGCAGCTGTTGCATCACAGGCAGCAATGAGAGGGCTTAAATGTATAATTGTGCAGGAATGCTATGATTCAAAGGGAAAAGGTCAACCGGAAATAATTGAAAAGGCGAGAGCATGTGAAGCATATGGAGCAGAAGTAGTACAGCTGTCAGTAGGACCTGAACTATTCTACTCGTTCCTTCTTTTGCTTGAAGAGACAGGATTTTTCAACGCATCTCTTTACACGCCATTTGGTATAGCGGGAGTAGAAACACTTGGATACGAGATATCCATGCAATTCAGAGAAAAAGAAGGAAGAGACCCAGATGCAGTTGTGGTAACAAATGCAGGGGGAGGAAACCTTACAGGTACTGCAAGAGGGCTAATTAAAGCAGGTGCACTTGATACTACAGTTATAGGTGCAAGTGTAAGCCTTTCAGGACTTCATATGGCAAGTGATGAGCAATTCAATAAAAAATCATTTACAACAGGACATACTGGATTTGGTATTCCTTTTGCAACTTGGCCAGACAGATCTGACGTTCCAAGATCAGCAGCAAGACCATTGAGATATATGGATAGGTATTTAACAGTAAACCAGGGATCAGTATTCTATATGACTGAGTTGCTTGCACAAGTTGAAGGACTTGAAAGAGGACCTGCAGGAAACACTGCCCTTGCCGTAGCATTTGTTTTATCTCAGGAAATGGATGAGGATCAGATTGTAGTTGTTCAGGAGACTGAATACACAGGAGCAGGAAAACATATCAATCCTCAGCTTACATTTGCAAAAGAGAACGGAATAAAGATTCTTAAGGGGAATCCAGCTAATGAGGTTCCAGGAGAGAATATTATACTTCCTGAGGATCCAGGAATGCTTTGTGTTGAAGAGCTTGATATTGAAAAAACTAAAAAATCCTATATTAGAAACAGTATAAAGAATTCAGAAGTTGAAACTGTAAACAGAGAAGACCTTGACTTCCTTGTAGCTGATACGAAATCAAATGAAAGTTTTGTTAGAGATGCGCTGGAAGAATTGGGAGTAAAAGTTGAAACGGAGGAATAATAATGAAGAGAGCAGATGATTTTCAAGAACGAAGAAAAAAACTGGCAGATCTTTCAGAGGATCAGCTGGAAGCCAGATTCTGGGAATTGGCTGAAGAACTTGTTGATCCAATTGTAGATCTGGGTTACAAGAATACAAGTCCTTCAATTGAGAGAAGTGTATTATTGAGAATGGGCTTCTCAAGTGTAGAGGCAAAGAGCATCGTTGATAATGCGATAGACAGAGGTTTAATTGGAAAAGGCGTTGGACATATTGTTTACAAGCTTGCAGATAAAAAGAACATGGGAATAAGAGAAACAGGTCTCCTTCTAGTAGAGGGCGAAGCCTGGAATGAAGTAAAGCCCTTGTTTGAAGGAGGTGCCAAATAATGGATCTTAAACCAAATGAAAAACTAGACATTAAGGAACTGTTAAAGGATATAGAGAATTACAGACCAAAGAGAAGAGGATGGCACTGGAGAGAAGGCCGAGGCGAAAAGAGACAAATCGGAAAGTTTGAATACTACGAGACTTCTGAAAATCTAAAGCAAAGCCAGCCGCTTCCAGCAGCAAAGTATTTTGAAAATATCGATCCACAACCACAACCGGTTATAACTACGGAAATTGCATCAGGTAGATTCGAGGATGATATAAGAAGAATGAGAATGGCTGCATGGCACGGTGCTGACCATCTTATGGTAATTAGAACTGCAGGACAGTCACACTTTGAAAGTCTGATTGAAGGGACTCCACAGGGCGTTGGAGGAATACCGATAACCCGTAAGCAGGTAAGGGTACAAAGAAAAGCCTTGGACTTGATTGAAGAAGAAGTCGGAAGACCAATAAATTATCATTCATATGTATCAGGAGTAGCAGGTCCTGAAATTGCTGTAATGTTTGCAGAAGAAGGCGTAAACGGAGCACACCAGGATCCACAATACAATGTATTGTACAGGAACATCAACATGATAAGATCATTTGTCGATGCAGCAGAGGCAAAGAAGATTATGACCTGGGCTGATATAGCACAGATTGATGGTGCTCATAATGCAAATGCTACAGCTAGGGAAGCATGGAAGGTAATGCCTGAGCTGATGGTACAACATGCTATAAACTCAATATTTTCAGTTAAGGTAGGAATGAAGAAAGGTAATATTTGCCTTTCAACAGTACCCCCAACAGCACCTCCAGCTCCAAGCATGAGACTTGACCTGCCATATGCAGTTGCGTTGAGAGACTTGTTCAGAGAGTACAGAATGAGAGCACAGCAAAATACAAAATACATGGAATCATCAGCAAGAGAAGCAACGGTTACACATGTATTGAACCTATTAATTTCACAAATGACATCAGCTGATATTCAATCAACAATCACACCTGATGAAGGTAGAAATGTGCCATGGCACATATACAACATCGAAGCAACAGATACTGCAAAGCAGGTTTTCAACGGACTTGACGGTCTGATGACAATGATTCAATTGAAGCGTCACGACAGTGAGCTGGGAGATACAGTAAGAGAGCTGAAGGAAAGAGCAATTCTGTTTATGGAAGAGATGCTGGAAATCGGAGGCTACTTCAAGGCAGTGGAGGATGGATTCTTTGTTGACTCAGGATACTATCCCGAGAGAAACGGAGACGGAATCGTTAGGAAAATAGACGGTGGTGTAGGAGAAGGTACTGTTTACGAGAGAGATACGGACTACATGGCTCCTGTAACAGCACACTTTGGATACAACAACATCGCTCAGTATGGCGAGGAATATGTCGAGAATCCATCAAAACTTATCGGTGGATCAACCCTTGAAGAACCAGACAAGATAATCTTTATAGATGAGCTTGATGAGTCTGACAATGTAAATGTAAGACTTGAAGAAGTAAAAGATCTTATTGGCACAACAAAACTTAAGCCTGAAATGGAATGGCTTGGAGATGGAATTATCCTCTTGACCATGTTTCTTCCAACTGATGTCAGAACTGCTGAATTTGCAGCTCTTGAAATCGGCAAGAGAATGAACCTCCATGACTGCGAAGTAATCCACAGGGAGATTATGCAGGAAGCAGAGGGTACAAGAATAGAGCTTAAGGGTAAGGTTGACTTTTCAATTGATACAAGTGAGCTTGTAATACCTCCGAAACCAGAAATAATGTCAGATGACCAGATAAGAGAGGACATCGATAACAAACCTATGAAGGTAGTTGCTGCAACTGTAGGAGAGGACGAACACTCAGTAGGAATCCGTGAGATTGTCGATATCAAGCACGGTGGAATCGAAGGATACGGAATTGAGTGTCATATCCTTGGAACATCAGTTTCAGTAGAGAAGCTTCTAGATGCTGCAATTGAGATAAATGCAGATGCTGTTCTTACTTCAACTATCATCTCACATGATGATATCCACTACAAGAACATGAAGAAGCTTCACGAGTACGCAATTGAAAGAGGTGTAAGGGACAAGATGATTTTCGTTGCGGGCGGTACTCAGGTATCAAATGAGACTGCAGTAATAAACGGAATGGATGCAGGATTTGGCCGGGGAGCAAAGGGTTCTCAAGTAGCTACTTTCCTGGTGAAGAAGAGACGTGAAATGGCCAATGAAGATTAATCTACTTGTAGCTGAAATAGGCAGTACCACAACTGTGGTAAATGCTTTTAACGACATAGAGACCAATCCGGTTTTCCTTGGACAGGGACAGGGGGCAACCTCTGTTCTCCAGGGAGATGTTACAATTGGACTTAATGAGGCAATAGATGACCTTTGTAAAAATATAGAGGTCGATAAAATTGAGTACGATGAGCTTATAGCAACCAGTTCTGCTGCAGGTGGACTTAGAATGACAGTTCACGGTCTGGTTTACGATATGACCGTAAGAGCGGCCAAGGAGGCTGCCCTTGGAGCAGGAGCAAATATCAAGTTTATTACAGCAGGAAAACTAAGAAAATCAGACCTTAGAAAAATAAAGGAAACAAAACCTAATATAATCCTTATTGCAGGTGGAGTAGACTACGGCGAGCGAGATACGGCCTTAAACAACGCTGAGCTAATTGCTGAGCTAAACCTTGGTATCCCTGTGATATATGCAGGCAATGTAGAGAATCAGGAGGATATAAGGGATATTTTTGAAGGAACTGACAATGAACTGTATATTGTGGAAAATGTCTATCCAAAGATTGATGAACTTAATATTGAGCCTACGAGAAAAGTAATACAGTCCGTATTCGAAAAGCATATAATCCATGCCCCTGGAATGGAGAAAATAAGAGATATGGTAACAGGAAACATAATGCCAACACCAGGAGCAGTTATGGAGGCATCACAGGTTCTATATGATGAGATCGGCGACTTGATGACAATAGATGTTGGTGGTGCAACGACAGATGTTCACTCAGTAACAGAGGACAGCGAAGAAATAGCAAGAATAATGTTGAGTCCTGAACCATTCGCCAAGAGAACAGTAGAAGGGGATCTTGGTGTTTATGTAAATATGAAGAACATTGTTGAAATGGTAGGAGAGGATAAATTGATGTCTGAGCTGGACTTGGACGAGTCTGCACTGGATAATCTTATCCAGCACCATAAGCCTATACCTGAATCTGACCTGGAAAAAAGATTCGTTGAGGTTCTAACTGAACATGCAACAATTACAGCAGTAAAGAGACATGCAGGAAGACTCAAGGCTCTTTATGGTCCAAGCGGCAAAAAGACAATAGCAGAAGGCAAGGACCTTACAGGGGTAAGATATATCATAGGTACCGGAGGAGCTTTGACAAGGCTTCCCGGGAGAAATGATATAATAGAGAAAATCCCTGTTTCAAATATGGGAACAGACTTACTTCCAAACAAGGAGGCAGAAATTCTGATAGATAACCACTATATAATGGCATCATTGGGTGTAATGTCAAAAAAATATCCAGAGATAGCTCTAGACTTGATGATGAAGAGCTTTGGACTGAGATAAGGAGGAGTGCTATGGCCTATCCAAGAATTACAATTGATACAGAAAAGCTTAGACACAATGTAAAAGCGGTAATGAAGTTAGCCACAGCCAATCATCTTACGGTTGCAGGAGTAACAAAAGGTTTCTCTGCCAACCCCGAAATCGCAAAGGCATATGTTGACGGTGGAGTGACTTATCTGGCTGACTCGAGGATTCAGAATCTTAAAAAGCTTAAGGATTTGGATATACCAAAGTTAATGCTGAGACTACCAATGATTTCTGAAGCGGATGATATGGTAAAATATGCAGATATATCGCTTAACTCTGAAGTTGAAACAGTCAAGGCTCTTAACAAGGCTGCTGAAAAGATTAATAAGATGCACGACATAATCCTTATGGTTGATCTTGGAGATCTTCGGGAAGGATACTTCCACGAAGAGGATCTCTTTGAGGCGATAGAGGAAATACTGAATTTTAAGTGGATTAAAATCAGAGGGCTGGGAGTTAATCTCACCTGTTATGGAGGAGTTATTCCTAACGAGAGAATACTTCAGAGGCTAGTGGCTATTGCCACAAGTGTTGAAAAACGATTTAATATCAACCTTGAAATAATATCCGGAGGAAACTCAAGCACAATTCACCTTCTCGAGGGAAGGCTCCCTGAAGGAATAAACAATCTGAGAATGGGAGAAGCCCTTCTTATGGGAACGGAAGCTGCTTATGGAAACAGAATTGAAGGAACAGATGATTCTGTATTTACACTGGAGGCGCAGGTAATTGAGGTCAAGGAGAAGCCATCAGTGCCAACAGAGGAAATAGGACGAGATGCATTTGGAAAGGTTCCCACCTTTATAGACAGAGGCGTAAGAAAAAGAATTCTTTGCGCCATAGGTAAACAGGATATGGATCTGGATACATTGAAACCAATGGATCAGGGACTGATAATCCTTGGAGGAAGTTCTGATCATCTGATACTGGATGGTTCTGACTCAGAAATTGAATACAAAGTTGGAGACATTGTTTCCTTTAAGATGCACTATGTAAGCATGCTTAGAATAATGACAAGTGAATACGTTGAGAAAAAAATTATCTAGGAGTCCGAAAGGGCTCCTTTCTCATTGCATTTTTAATCATACGTCGTTGTGATATAATATGAATGTTGATACGAAAATACAAGGAAATAGGTGATTATAAAATGGATTTATTTACAATATCCATGGAGGACAAATTAAAAAAGGAAGCCCCTCTTGCAGACAGAATGAGACCAACTAAAGTAGATGAGTTTGTTGGACAGGATCATATACTTGGAGAAGGCAAATTTTTAAATAGAGCAATTAAGGCAGACCGGATTAATTCAATGATATTCTATGGACCGCCGGGAACTGGAAAGACTACGCTTGCAATGATAATAGCAAATCAGACAAAGATGAGATTTGAAAAGCTTTCAGCTGTAACCGCTGGAGTAAAGGATATAAGAGAAGTAGTTGCGAGAGCAGAAGAGAGTCTAAAAATTAGAGGTAAAAAGTCCATTCTCTTTGTTGATGAGATACACAGATTCAACAAGTCACAGCAGGATGCTCTCCTACCGTTTGTTGAGAGAGGGATAATAATCCTTATTGGAGCGACTACTGAAAACCCATATTTTGAGGTAAACAAAGCATTGTTATCAAGGGCAATGGTTCTTCTATTGCATCCACTGGAGAGAAAACATCTTGAGCAGCTCCTTGATAGAGCATTAAGTGACAGTGAAAAAGGTCTTGGCTCATACACAGCTGAGCTTTCGGATGAGGCTAGAGATTATCTTCTTTCAATTGCCCAGGGTGATGGAAGGATCCTTCTTAATTCAATCGAGATTGGAGTTCTTTCAACTGAACCGGGAGATGATGGAAAGAGAAGCATTGACCTTTCTGGAATCAAGGAATCTATTCAGATAAAAACAGCTAAATACGACAAGGGTGGTGATGAACATTACGATACAATCTCAGCCTTTATAAAGAGCATGAGAGGATCCGATCCCGATGCAACCCTCTATTACCTGGCCAAGATGATAAACGCCGGAGAGGACCCAAAATTCATCGCAAGAAGGATCATAATCGCTGCGTCAGAAGATGTAGGCAATGCAGATCCTCAGGCGCTTCAGATTGCCACTGCAGCACTTCAGGCAGTTCATGCTATAGGAATGCCGGAAGGAAGGATTGTACTATCACAGGCAGCCTTGTACGTCGCCACAGCACCAAAGAGCAACCGAGCCTACATCGGCATTGACAAAGCACTCTCAGATATAAAAAATGAAGAGATTGGAGCAGTACCTCTTCACCTTAAAGACTCCCATTATGGAGGGGCAAAGTCATTAGGTCATGGGAGAACATATTTGAACCCTCACGACTATCCAGTTGGACACGTGGAACAGGCATATCTTCCTGAAGGGATGGAGGATAAGGTTTACTATGAACCTACTGAACATGGTTATGAGAAAAAGATCAAAGATGAGATGAAGAAGAAAAGATAGATTAAGTAGAAAGTGTTTCATTGAGCTCTTGGGTATTTGCACGCAGTTCTAGATTCCACCCCGTTTAAAATCACGCGCTCGTTTTCTCCGTTGATTCCTATGCCGCTTCGCTTGGAGGAATCAAAGAACTGCGAAATCCTCGCTGGATTTTAAAGACGTTCTTTCATATGAACTCCTTTGCAAAGTACCCTTCGAGCTCATCAAACTATACCCAATCGACTCTAGGTGATACTTTTAATCTTTCGCTTGTAGTATCAGATTCGACTGGTACCACGGAAGCAAGGAAAGTTATAATGAGCGAATACCCCCTCGATGAAATGCCACAAAATCGAAGATTTTGGGTATTTCTATCGCCGGGCACAAGCGAACCTATACATGGAAAGATCAGTAAGATTTTTCATGCGAAGTGAGAAAATTGTTCTGGTTTACGTGATTACCAATTAATTAGGTGCCTACAATTTAGATAAAGAACGCGAAATATTCTAATGACCAACCATAAGCTTAATCGATAGCAAACCAATTTTAGAGACGAGCATGATAAATCTCTGATCTTGAATCCGAGAGTGAGTCATTATACTTTCCTTGCGAAGACCTTCGTAGCGAATACTTTCTTAGCAAAGCAAGAATCGTGAGTACTTATTTGCTTGACAAAGCAGCACCTTCATTTTATAATTATCTAAAAGAATCCCGACCAAGAAAGGGAGAGTAAGCACAGGAATTAGTTTTAGGGAGCCGGTAACAGTGAGACACCGGTACGAAGCCTCTGCTGAAGAACACCCTTGAGTCTCCAACCGAAAGGATATGATCCAAGTAGGCCTGGACGGCAACACACCGTTAACAGTGTACAAGAGGCTCACAGCAAACAGGGTGGTACCGCGGAAGATAACCTTTCGTCCTTATTAACAGGATGGAAGGTTTTTTGTTTTTTAAAAATCAATGGGAGGTAATGAAATGAAATTATCAGTAAAAGATATTTTCAGGAATTCACAGGATTACATCGAGAAAAAAGTAAGACTTGAAGGTTGGATCAGAACATCCAGGTCATCAAAGGCATTTGGGTTTATCGAGTTGAATGACGGCTCATTCTTTAAGAATATCCAGATTGTTTATGACGATACCTTAACAAATTTTAAGGAAGTAGAGAAATTACCAATTTATACAGCCGTGATAATCGAAGGAATATTACTGGAGACACCTGATGCAAAGCAACCATTTGAAATCAAGGCTTCAGAAATTACAGTGGAGGGACTATCAACAAGTGATTACCCAATCCAGAAAAAGAGACATACACTGGAGTATCTTAGAACCATAGCACACCTTAGACCAAGGACAAATACTTACAGTGCTGTATTTAGGGTAAGATCAATCCTGGCATATGCCATACACAGATTCTTCCAGGAAAGAGGATTTGTATACGCCCATACACCAATTATTACAGCTTCAGATGCAGAAGGAGCAGGAGAGATGTTCAAGGTAACAACTTTGGACTTTGACGACACTCCAAGAACAGAAGATGGAAAGGTCGATTATAAAAAGGACTTCTTTAATAAAGAGACAAGCCTTACCGTAAGCGGTCAGCTTCAGGCAGAGGTCTTTGCACTTGCATTTAAGAAAACATATACATTTGGACCAACATTCCGAGCAGAAAATTCAAATACAGCAAGACACGCTGCAGAATTCTGGATGATAGAACCAGAGATTGCGTTTGCAGAACTAAAAGACAATATGAGTTTGGCAGAGGACATGTTCAAGTACATGATTCAGTATGTTCTTGACAATGCACCCGAAGAAATGGAGTTCTTTGACAGCTTTGTAAGCAAGGGAATAGTTGAGAGACTAACAAAAATTGTAAAGTCTGATTTTGGAGTAATTACCTATACAGAAGCCATTGATAAATTGATTGAATCAGGTGAAGAATTCCAGTACCCAGTTGAATGGGGAATTGATCTGCAGACAGAGCACGAAAGATATATAACTGAGAAAATATTCAACAAACCAGTATTTGTAATAGATTATCCTAAGGCAATCAAGGCTTTCTACATGAGAGTAAATGAAGATGACAAGACAGTTGCAGCCATGGACCTTCTGGTACCAGGAGTAGGAGAAATAATCGGTGGAAGTCAGAGAGAGGAACGTCTGGAAGTCCTTGAACAGAAAATAATAGACAATGGTATGGATCCTGCAGATTACTGGTGGTATCTTGAGCTTAGAAAATATGGTGGTACAAAACACGCCGGATATGGTCTTGGTTTTGAAAGAGCATTAATGTATATAACTGGAATGTCCAACATCAGGGACGTAGTACCATTCCCAAGAACGGTTAATTCAGCTGAATTTTAAATAAATCTTGCTAAGAATATCTGTATTTGCTATAATCAAAGCTAAATCAGACAAACATGGAAGAGAACAAGTAGTGTGTGAATTCATTTCAGAGAGCTGCTGTATGGTGAAAAGCAGTATAATGAACACGTGAACTCATCTCGGAGTTTTCAGGGTCAAAGCCCTGAACGGCGACCACCGTTAATGGGTAAAAAGTGGATTTGTCAATAAGAGTGGTACCGCGGAATAACCTTTCGTCTCTATGGAGATGAAAGGTTTTATTTTTTGCAAAAATAAAGGGAGGTTATTCGATGAGAGACTACAATCCAAAGGATATTGAAAAGAAGTGGCAAGGAATCTGGGATGAAGAGCAGGTATACAGGGCTACAAACGACAGTGAAAAACCTAAATTCTATGCTTTGGTGGAATTTCCATATCCATCTGGCGAAGGGCTTCATGTAGGCCATCCAAGACCATACACCGCACTTGATATCGTTTCAAGAAAAAGGAGATACCAGGGATATAATGTATTATTCCCAATGGGATGGGATGCATTTGGACTTCCAACAGAGAATTATGCAATCAAAAACAAGATACACCCAAGAATTGTAACTGAAAAGAATATAGAAAGATTCAAGGGGCAGCTTAAGTCAATCGGATTCTCCTTTGATTGGTCAAGGGAAGTCAACACGACAGATCCAGAATACTATAAATGGACACAGTGGATATTCCTTAAGTTATTTGAAAAAGGTCTTGCATACAAGCAAGAATTCCCAATAAACTTCTGTACTTCCTGCAAGGTTGGTCTTGCAAATGAGGAAGTGGTTGGAGGAGTCTGCGAAAGATGCGGCAGCGAAGTCGTAAGAAAGGTCAAGAACCAATGGATGTTAAAAATTACGGAATACGCTGAAAGGCTTATCAATGACCTTGACTTGGTAGACTATATAGAAAGGGTCAAAATACAGCAGACCAACTGGATAGGTAAGTCAGTTGGAGCTGAGCTGGATTTTGCTATTTCGGGTGGAGAAGATAAACTGCGAGTATTTACAACGCGACCGGACACACTTTTCGGTGCAACCTATATGGTAATTGCAGCGGAGCACCCATTAATTGAGAAATACACTGACAGAATAGAAAACATTGATCAGGTAAATGCGTATAAAGATGAAGTTTTAAATAAAAGTGATTTTGAAAGAACAGAAATGTCAAAATCTAAGACAGGTGTTGAACTTAAGGGCTTGACAGCTATTAATCCAGCAACCGGAAAAGAAGTACCTCTTTGGGTATCAGACTATGTATTGATGACTTACGGAACAGGAGCGATTATGGCTGTTCCAGGGCACGACCAGAGAGACTGGGAGTTTGCAAAGAAATTTGATATGCCAATAGTCGAAGTTATTAAAGGCGGAGATATCGAAAAAGAGGCTTACACAGACACTGACTCAGGTATAATTGTAAATTCAGGATTTATCGATGGAATGGAAGTAAAAGAAGCTATTCATACAATGATAGAATGGCTGGAGGAAAAAGGGCTTGGTGAGAAAAAGATAAACTTCAAGTTAAGAGACTGGGTATTCTCAAGACAAAGATACTGGGGAGAGCCAATTCCTTTGGTTTATTGTGAAGATTGCGGCTGGGTACCGATACCTGAAGAGGAGCTTCCGCTGTTGCTTCCAGAAGTAGACGACTTTGAACCTACAGAAACAGGTGAATCACCACTTGCAAAAATTCACGACTGGGTTCATACAACTTGTCCGAAGTGTGGCAAGGATGCACATAGAGAAACAGATACCATGCCACAATGGGCAGGGTCATCATGGTACTTCTTAAGATACACTGATCCGAAAAACAGCGAAGCATTTGCATCAGAGGAAGCACTACAATACTGGATGCCTGTTGACTGGTATAACGGAGGCATGGAGCACACAACACTTCATCTGCTGTATTCAAGATTCTGGCACAAGTTCCTGTTCGATATAGGTGTTGTTACAGGTCCTGAACCATATGCAAAGAGAACATCTCATGGGATGATTCTGGGAGACAACAATGAAAAAATGTCCAAATCAAGAGGTAATGTAGTCAATCCAGATGATATAGTAACTAATTATGGAGCAGATACACTAAGAACCTACGAGATGTTTATAGGAGACTTCGAAAAAAGTGTACCTTGGTCAGAAAACGGAGTAAAAGGTTGCAGAAGGTTCCTGGACAGAGTATGGAAACTTCAGGATATTCTAAAAGATGAAGATGAATACACAGACGGGCTTGAGTCATCAATACACAAGACCATCAAAAAAGTAAGTGAGGATTTTGAGACATTGAAATTCAATACAGGTATTGCTGCTTTAATGACATTGTTGAATGAATTCAATAACCATGGATCAATAACCAAAAAGGACTTCGAAACATTCCTTGTACTAATAAACCCGGTAGCACCACATATTACTGAGGAACTTTGGGAATCAGTAGGAATAAAAGGACGACTGTTTGAAACAACATGGCCTGAATACGACGAAGAAAAGACTATAGACAAGGTTATTGACCTTCCTGTTCAGGTAAATGGAAAAGTAAGAGGTACAATAACAATTGCCCTCGACGAACAGCAGGAAGTCATTCAGGACATGGTTAAAGAGGTACCTTCAATCATGAAATTTATTGATGGTAAAACCATTGTCAAGGTAATTTACGTGCCAGGCAAGATATACAATATTGTTGTAAAATAAAATAGTTTAATCAATAAAGGTTTTGTTACTCTGATAGCAGGACCTTTATTCTATTTACCAACCAAGAAACAGACAGTTGTCAACGTTGTATAAAAAACTCTCAATATTCAATGCAATTTTAATATTCTGTATAATTCATTATCCATATTATTTTTTATCGAGTATGTTATAATGTAAACGAAGTGACACAAAAACAACGGAGGTGCATTGTTTTTATGAGGAAAATCCTTATAACTGGTGGCCTTGGGCAAATAGGCTCTGAGCTAACCAAGAAAATGAGAGACATCTACGGCAATGATAATGTCGTGATGAGTGATATGAAGGCAAAGGATACACACAAGGATCTTATAGAGAGTGGACCATTTGAAGTTCTTGATATTCTGGACAAGGAAAAGATGGGCAATGTAATCGAGAAATACAAGATAAACACGGTTGTAAACCTGGCTGCGATACTTTCAGCAGTTGGAGAGGCTAAACCTGGACTTTGCTACGATGTAAACATGAATGGACTCTACAACGTGTTGGAGCTTGGAAGAGAAAAGGACCTTTCAGTATTTACACCAAGTTCAATAGCAGTTTTTGGGGAAAGCACACCCAAGGATAAAACTCCACAGGATACAATAATGAGACCAGAAACAATGTATGGAGTTACCAAGGTGGCAGGAGAGAACCTTTGTGACTATTACCACAGAAAATTTGGTGTTGATACAAGGGGAGTGAGATTCCCTGGACTGATTTCAAACGATACACTCCCAGGTGGAGGAACTACAGACTACGCAGTACACATTTACTATGAAGCATTAAGAAAGAAGAAATATACCAGCTTCATAGATAAAGGCACACAGATGGATATGATGTACATGCCAGATGCATTAAATGCAATAGTCCAGCTTCTCGAAGCAGATCCAACCAGACTGAAGCACAGAAACGCATTCAATATTACTGCAATGAGCTTTGATCCTGAAGACATGGCAGCATCAATAAGAAAACATATACCAGAATTTCAACTGGATTACGATGTCGATCCAGTAAGACAATCAATAGCAAATTCATGGCCAAATTCACTGGATGATTCAGAAGCAAGAGCTCAGTGGGATTGGAACCCTGAATACCTGCTGGATGATGTGACTGCAGATATGCTGGAAAAACTGAGAATCAAACTTAATATAATGTGCTAATTGCTCAAAAACAAGGCTGGGAATTTTCCCGGCCTTATCTGCTTTTTAATGTTGACAATATTACCCGGATATACTATACTATATTTGAAATACCGACTAAATGAGTTGGGATTAAAGAGGTGATGAAATGAAATTGTCAACCAAGGGAAGATATGGCCTTATGGCAATGTACCAATTGGCCCAGGATTATGGGCAGGGACCAATTTCCCTGAAATATGTTGCAGAAAAACAAGGATTAAGTGAAAATTACCTGGAGCAACTATTTTCAAGTCTTAAAAAGGATGGATTATTAAAAAGCTTCAGAGGCGCCTACGGAGGATACATGCTTTCAAGGATGCCTGAGGAAATAACAGTGGGTGAGGTTTTGAGATCTCTGGAAGGACAGATGTCACCATCGGATTGCGTTGCAGACGGAAGTCACGATTGTAGCAGAGATGACAGATGTGCAACCCAATGGGTACTGGGGCAGATTAAGAGCAGTATCGACCAGGTTATTGACTCAATAACACTTATGGATATGATTAATGACAATAACGGAATTAATGCAGAATTGGGGGGAGAATAATGGAAAAAATGATATACATGGACCATTCAGCTACAACACCAGTTAAGAAGGAAGTCCTTGAGGAAATGCTTCCTTACTTTTCCGAGTACTATGGAAATCCGTCAAGTATTTATTCACTAAGCAGCAAATCCAAACTTGCAATTGACAAGGCAAGAGAGCAAGTAGCCAAAGGGTTAGGTGCGAAGAAGAATGAGATTTATTTCACAGGTGGTGGATCTGAGTCTGATAACTGGGCAATAAAGGGAGTAGCATACAGACACAAGGATAAGGGAAACCACATAATCACTACAAAAATTGAGCACCATGCGGTTCTACACTCATGTGAATACCTTGAGAAGCAAGGTTTTAAGGTTACTTATCTGGACGTTGATGAATATGGCATGATTAGACTGGAAGATCTTAAAAAGGCAATTACTGAGGAAACCATTCTTATTTCAATTATGTTTGCCAATAATGAAATTGGAACAATTCAGCCAATAAAGGAAATCGGTGAGATAGCAAGAGAACACAAGGTTTTATTTCACACAGATGCTGTTCAGGCTGTGGGTAGTGTAAAAATTGATGTAAATGAAATGAACATAGACCTTCTTTCAATGTCTGCTCATAAGCTTTATGGACCAAAGGGTGTTGGAGCTCTTTATATCAGGCAGGGAACCAGAATTGATAACCTAATAGCAGGTGGAGCACAGGAGAGAAACAAAAGGGCAGGAACTGAAAATATTGCTGGAATCGTTGGAACGGGAAAAGCAGTGGAACTTGCTTATGAACATCTGGAAGAGAACAACAAGAAACTTATTTTTTTAAGAGAGAGAATGATAAAGGATATACAGGAAAAGATTCCACATGTAAGATTAAATGGTCATCCAGAAAAGCGACTTCCAGGAAATGTTAATTTCTGTTTCCAGTTTATAGAAGGGGAGTCATTGCTTCTTAGTCTTGATATGGTAGGAGTTGCTGGATCAAGCGGATCAGCATGCACATCAGGTTCACTTGACCCGTCACATGTATTGCTGTCAATCGGATTGCCACATGAAATAGCCCATGGTTCCTTGAGATTATCATTGGGATTGAGCAATACTGAGGAAGAGGTTGACTACGTTGTGGAACAGCTTGTAGAAATCGTTGACAGACTTAGAAAGATGTCACCGTTGTATGATAAAGTTCAGGGGGGAATATAAATGTATTCAGAAAAAGTTATGGAGCACTTTACTCATCCTAGAAACGTCGGAGAAATAGAGAATGCTGATGGAGTAGGTGAAGTAGGAAATGCAAAATGCGGGGACATTATGAGAATGTACCTTAAAATAGATGGAGATATTATCACAGATGTAAAATTTAAGACTTTTGGTTGTGGTTCAGCTATTGCATCGTCAAGCATGGCTACTGAATTGATCAAGGGAAAGACTGTTACAGAAGCAATGGATCTTACTAACAAAGCTGTTGCTGACGCACTTGATGGACTGCCACCTGTAAAAATGCACTGCAGTGTATTGGCTGAACAGGCTATAAAATCAGCTCTTGTTGATTATTCAAGAAAATCAGGGGTAAAAATTGAAGGACTGGAAGATGTTGACTTTGATGATGAACATCTACATGACCTTCCTGAAGAAGAGGAAGAATAATTATTGACATATAAAGACTTTGGTTCGAGATGGCATTGAAACATCCAGCCATGGTCTTTGTTTGTTCAGAGGTGATTAAATGACAATTAACACACCGCCTTCACTATTTGTAAATCTGGTATGGATACTTTCAGCCTTGCTATTGGCTCTTGTCATCTATTACCTGATTAATATCGGGAACAAATATGTGCCAAAGAAAAAAGCCATTAAATACAATACAAGGCTTATACTGTGGGTTATTATAACTCTTTTCGGCATATATTTTGTTGCGCTTCTTTTCAAAAGATATTCACTTGTTGCGGATACCTTCTACACGATAATCATTTCCATGATTCTTGCATACTTTTTGAATCCGTTGGTGAATTATTTTGAAAGGAAGGGATTAAAAAGAATATTTGCAGCACTAGCTGTTTACTTAACAATACTAGGGGTCATTTCTGTTCTTTCAATATCTGTATTGCCAAGAACAGGTCGAGAGATAAAAAGACTGGCAATAAACTTCCCAGAATATGTAAATGCAGTTACTATATGGATTAACAATCTGTATGCAGGATACTCAGACACTTTGACAGAGATGCCAGAACTCTTGACCAGCATAGAAGATGTCGTATCACAGAATCTTGCAAGAGTACAATCCGGTATAGCAAACAGCATTGAAAGTTTCGTCTTAAGCATAGTCGGCCTTTTTACAAGAATCATAAGCTGGATTTTAACACCAATACTCACTTTCTATTTTCTTGTGGATAAGGAACACTTTATTGATAAATTTAGAAAACTGATTCCAAAAAAACACAAAGAAGACATACTTGAGTTATTAAGGGAAATTGACACAGCAATGTCCCAATTTATAAGGGGAAGGTTATTAATGGCTGTAATGGTTGGTATTACAACAACAATATTCCTTTTCCTGATGGGAATAGAATTTGCAATAGTCATAGGATTCATAACAGGTCTGGCAGATATTGTTCCATATATAGGACCGTTTTTAGGATTCCTGCCTGCAGTTATATTCGCATTTATAGCCAGCCCGATCAAGGCACTTTGGGTAGGAGTGTTCTTTATAGTAATACAATGGGTAGAAAACAACATTCTTGGACCGAAGGTACTTGGCAAGTCTACTGGAATGCACCCACTTACAATACTTCTTGCAATAATAGTCGGCGGTACCATATTCGGTGTAATGGGTATGATTCTTTCAGTTCCTGCAGTCAGCATATCGATGATTCTTTTCGATTACTTCAAGAAAAGACTTGCTGAACGATATCCGGATGATACAGGAGACCACGAGCCATTGTAAATTGACAAATACAGGGCTTTACTTTAAAATAATATAGATAGGACTTGCCTCCCTTAAAGGGAGGATTTTTATAATAATAAGGGACGAGGTGTATGTATGAAAAAATTAGGACTTCACGAAATAAGAAAGGAATATCTGGACTTCTTTAGAGAGAAGGACCATCTGGTCGCACCCAGCTTTTCATTGGTTCCAAAAAATGATAAATCCTTGTTGCTGATTGGAGCCGGGATGGCACCTTTAAAACCCTACTTTACAGGAGATGCAGTTCCACCACACAATAGAATGGTAACCTGTCAGAAATGTATCAGAACAGGTGATATAGAAAATGTTGGAAGAACAGCAAGGCATGCTACATTCTTTGAAATGCTTGGGAATTTTTCCTTTGGAGATTACTTTAAGAAGGAAGCGGTTGCATGGGCATGGGAATTTTTGACGGAGAGAATGGAAATTGATCCTGAACTTCTTTGGGTTAGTGTCTACTATGAAGATGATGAGGCATACGACATATGGAAAGATGATATTGGCGTACCCGAAGAAAAAATTGTAAGACTTGGTAAGGAAGATAATTTCTGGGAACTTGAGGTAGGACCATCAGGACCGTGTTCAGAGATTTATATAGACAGAGGAGAATCGTTTGGTTGTGGTCATGATGACTGTAAACCAGGCTGTGAATGCGATAGATTTCTTGAGGTTTGGAATCTTGTATTCACGCAGTTTGACAAGGATGAAAAGGGTGTTTATCACCCACTGTCAAATCCAAATATTGATACTGGAATGGGACTTGAAAGAATTGCCGCAATAATGGAAGATGTAAATACAATTTTTGATATTGGAGCAATCAAGGATATTCTTAGAAAAGCAGAAGAAATTAGTGGTTACAAGTACGGTACGGATTTGTCCAAAGATGTTTCTGTCAGACTAATTACAGACCACACAAGGGCAATGACATTCCTTGTAAGTGACGGAGTAATTCCAGGAAACGAAGGCAGAGGGTATGTTCTGAGAAGACTTATCAGAAGAGCTGCAAGACATGGCAAACTGCTTGGAATTGAAGAAGGATTCCTTCATAAAATGGCTGGAGTAGTAATTAACTCATGGCAGGTGGAGTATAATGAACTGAAGGAAAATGAAGTACAAATCAATAAAATAATCAAAGCAGAGGAAGAAAAGTTCCAGGAAACAATAAATGCAGGTCTTACAAGACTAGAAGATTATATTGATGAAATGAAGAAGGCCGGAGACAAAATATTCAGTGGAGAAAAAGCATTTAAACTGTATGATACTTACGGATTCCCACTTGAGTTGACTGAAGAAATTCTTGAGGAAAGAAAGATTGAGCTTGACAAAGAAGAGTTCAAGGTCCAAATGGAAGCTCAGAGACAAAGGGCCAGAAGTGCCAGAAGCGAGACTGACGGCGGCTGGGGTGGCAATGATGATGAGTTGACAAAGGGAATAAAGTCAACCTTCAAAGGTTACCTTAAAACATCTTTGGAAAGCAGATCACTGATTCTAATTAAAGAAGGCGAAAGAGTAAGTCTTTTGAGCGAAGGAGAACAAGGTCATGTAATGCTTAAAGAGACACCTTTTTACGGCGAACAGGGTGGTCAGGTAGGAGACCAGGGAACGTTCACTTGGGATGGCGGGAAAGCATCTGTTCAGGATACCAAGCTTACACATGATGGAGCCCCAATTCACTTTATTGAGGTTTTGGAAGGTCATTTAAAGGAAGATACAATGATTTTTTCGCAGGTAGATGATGAAGTAAGGGATTCTACCAGAAGAAATCACTCAGCTACTCATCTTCTGCATAAAGCTTTAAAAACTGTACTTGGGAATCATGTCAACCAGGCTGGTTCATTGGTAATGCCAAACAGATTAAGATTTGATTTTACTCATTTTGAAGGTATAAGCAAAGAAAATCTTCAGGAGATTGAAGAAATTGTCAACAAACAGATATTAAGAGGACTGCCAGTTCTGACTAAGGAAGAATCACTTAAGGAAGCTCAAAAACAAGGCGTCACAGGTCTTTTCGAAGAAAAGTATGGTGAAACTGTAAGAGTTGTAAGCATGGGTGATTATTCACAGGAGCTTTGTGGTGGAACACATGTTACAAACACAGGACAAATTGGTCTCTTTAAAATAGTTTCTGAGGGAGGAATTGCTTCAGGAATCAGAAGGATTGAGGCCCTGACAGGAATAAATGTATATTACTATCTTAACCATATCGAAGATGAACTTGATGAAGTTGCTTCAATAATCAAGGCCAACAGACAGAATCTAAAAGATCGAGCAAAAGGTCTTCTAGAGGAATCAAAGGAAAAGGACAGAGAAATCAGTAAAATGAAGGACAAGCTCTCAGCAAACATTGCAGATGAAATCCTTTCTGAGGCAATTGAAGTAAAAGGAGTAAAACTAATAACACATATTTCATCTGATCTGGATATGAACGGACTGAGAAATCTTGGTGATGAATTGAAGGGTAGATTGGGATCTGGTGTTGTTGTACTTGCCTCAACAGGAGGCGACAAGGTATCCTTTGTAGTTATGGCAACCAAGGATGTAACATCAAGAGGAGTTCACTCAGGAAATATAGTTAAAGCTGTCGCAACAGCAACAGGCGGAAGCGGAGGCGGAAGACCCGAGATGGCACAGGCAGGTGGAAAAGACAAGTCTAAGCTTGCAGATGCAATGGACTCAGTGGAAGGGTTACTTGCTGATCAGATAAAATAGCCATAAAAAAAGCTTCCAATGATGGAGACTTATGTTATAATAGATTAGAGGGGTGATAGTGTGGATGAGAAAATGAATGAAACCATGAAGTTTGAAGCAACAAAGGAAACACCAGTGGAACCTCGTGAAATACTATTCTCTGTGTTTGACTCCCTGGAGGAAAAGGGATACAATCCCATTAATCAGATAATAGGGTATATACTATCAGGGGACCCTACCTATATTACAAGCCATAATAATGCAAGGTCGTTAATTAGAAAAATCGAGCGAGACGAGTTGTTGGAGGAAATACTTCGAGCATACTTAAAAAGCACAAAAGATTAATTATAATGGGTGGATGGCTGACACAGGCTATCCATCTTTATTTATGATATAATACATTTACAAGGAGCTGTAATGGGAAATGGAAAAGACAACACTAGGTAAATCTGGAATAGAAGTATCCAGACTTTGCTTCGGATCACTTACAATGACACCCTTCCAAGCTAATCTTTCCTTTGATGAAGGTGCGGCACTTATAGAATACGCATATGAAAAGGGAATCAATTTTATTGACACAGCTGAAATTTATGAGAACTACGAATATATAAGAAGAGCTCTTAAGGGAATTAAAAGGATGGACTACACCATTTCGACAAAGACATATGCTTATACTGCAGAAATGGCTGAGAAGAGTCTTGACAAGGCAATGAAAGAAATCGGTACAGACTACATTGATATTTTTCTCTTGCACGAGCAGGAGAGCATACATACAATAAGAGGACATTATCCTGCAATCGAATACTTGCTTAAAGCCAAGGAAGCCGGTAAAATAAGGGGATTGGGAATATCCACCCATAAAATAGCCGGTGTAAAAGCCTTGAGGGACTACCCTGAATTGGACATCCTGCATCCAATAGTCAATATGGAAGGGATAGGAATCCACGATGGGAAAATTGATGAAATGTTAAATGAATTGGAATACCTTGAGAATTGCGGAAAAGGTATTTATGGGATGAAACCTCTTGGAGGAGGTCATCTGATAAAAAGAGCACAGGAAGCACTAAGTTTCGTCATGGATAAGCCATATATCCATTCCATAGCAATCGGCATGCAATCGAAAGATGAGATTGATGCCAATGTACAAATGCTGGAAAATGGGTATATTGGAAGAGTGACAAAAGATAGACTTAATAAGAACAATAGAAGGTTAATTGTACAGGATTTCTGTCAACGTTGCGGAAATTGTGTTGAGCGGTGCCAGCAGGGTGGAATTACAATTGTTGATGGCATGGCAACGCCAAATGACAAATGCATACTTTGCGGATATTGCGCAACAGTGTGTCCGGAGTTTTGTATAAAAGTAATATAAGAGTGATATAATGGAGAAGATATGGAAAGAATAATGGGATTTGATGTTGGAACAAAGAGAATCGGAGTGGCAGTAAGCGATCCTTTGGGTTTTACAGCTCAAGGAGTAATGACAATTGAGAGAATTGGCATGAAAAAGGATATGTTGGAAATCGAAGAGCTTCTTGAAAAGTATCATGTCAAGAAGGTCGTTGTAGGCATGCCTAAGAACATGAACGGTACAATCGGTCCGTCAGGAGAGATGGCACAAAAAGTTGGAGAGAAAATAAAGAATAAGTTTAACATAGAAGTAATTTATGTGGATGAAAGACTAAGCACTGTTTCTGCTGAAAGAGTCCTGATTCAGGGTAATGTTCGCAGAGAAGACCGAAAGAAGTACATCGATAAAGTCGCAGCTACATATATTCTGCAAACTTATCTTGATTCAATATAAAGAGATAAAGGAGGAAATTATGACTGAAAAGCATACGTTCTACGATGAACTTGGAAATGAAATTGAATTTGTTGTAAAGGCAAAATTCAGCATGGATGATACTGATTATGTTGCACTTTTACCAGCAAATGAAATAGATGCTATGACCTACATCCTAAGAATAGAAATGGATGATGAGGGAGACGAAATATTGGTAGGAATAGATAACGATGAATTGGAAGAAGCAAAGGATATCTACGAAGAGCTGGTAAAAGAAAACCTACAATAAGGCAGGTGGAAATACTGTGGAAGCCATGATCAAACAGTTTATGAAAAAGCTTCAAAGCGAAGGATTTAAATACACAAACCAAAGGGAAGAGGTTCTTAGAATTCTATTGAAGAATAAGAATTCCCATATGAGTTGTGATGAAGTCCATAGCATAGTGTCAAGTGACAACAAAGATGTGGGAATAGCCACAGTATACAGAACGCTGCAACTATTTGAGAAATTGGGAATAGTATATAAGATTAATTTTGACGATGGTGTGAGTCGTTATGAGTTGAATTTTGGAACGGAGAATCATCACCATCATCATTTAATATGCACAAATTGCGGAAGTGTGACGGAAGTGAAGCTGGATTTACTGGAATCCCTTGAAGATGAAATCGAAAAAGATGAAGGGTTTATTATTCAGGATCACAATGTCAAATTCTACGGAATATGCAAGGACTGCAAGGATAAAAAAGAAAGCGATAGAGAAGAAAACAAAGAGGAAAAATACAAGGAGTGATAAAGTGGCAAAGCAAAACAAATTGAAAATAATCCCTTTAGGTGGATTAGGAGAGATCGGTAAGAACATTACTGTCCATGAATATAAGGATTCCATAGTCTTGGTTGACTGCGGAATGACATTTCCAGAGGACGAAATGCTGGGAGTGGATATTGTAATTCCGGACATATCTTACCTTATCAAGAACAAAGATAAGATAAAGGGATTGGTATTAACCCATGGTCATGAGGACCACATAGGGGCGATTCCTTATGTTCTTAAGAAGATCAACTTTCCAATTTACGGAACAAAGTTAACTTTGGGATTATTGACAAACAAACTAAAAGAGCATAATTTAAAGGACGTCGACCTTAATGTTGTAGCGCACGGAGACAAGATCAAACTTGGACATTTTAGTGCAGAATTCATAAGAACGACACACAGTATACCTGACAGTGCTGCAATAGCATTGACAAGTCCAATCGGAACTGTAATACAGACAGGTGACTTTAAGGTTGACTTTACACCAATAACTGGTGAGACAACTGACTTGAACAGGTTTGCAGAACTTGGAAACAAGGGAGTCCTGGCTTTGTTGTCAGACTCCACAAATGTAACAAGACCTGGGTATACTCTAAGTGAAAGCACAGTCGGAGAGACCTTCAGGGATCTTTTCTACAAGGCAAAGGGTAGAATAATAGTTGCTACCTTTGCATCAAATGTATACAGGGTACAGCAGGTTATTGATGCAGCCGAGCTGAACAACAGAAAAGTTGTTATGTCAGGACGATCCATGATCAATGTAACAACAGTTGCAGCAGAACTTGGATTTCTTAGATACAAAGAAGGAACAGTAATAGACATAAAAGATATCAACAAATACAACAAAGATGAACTGGTCCTAATAATGACCGGATCACAGGGAGAGCCATTGAGCGCCCTTACAAGGGTTGCTGCAGGTGAGCACAGACAAATCCAGCTATATAATGACGACCTTGTAATACTTTCAGCAACAGCAATACCTGGAAACGAAAAAGCTGTAACCAAAACCATAAACAGACTTGTGGAGAAGGATATAGAAGTAATCTACGAATCACTGGCTGATATTCATGTATCAGGTCATGCCTGCCAGGAGGAGCTGAAGCTTATACACAATCTTGTTAAGCCCAAGTTTTTCATACCAGTGCACGGCGAATCAAAGCACCTTAAACGTCATGCGGAGTTAAGCAGATCAATGGGAACGCCAGCTGAAAACATCTTTGTGATGGAGAATGGACAGACGCTGGAATTAACTAAAAACACTGCTGAAATCGGGGCTTCAGTCCCATCAGGACATATTCTTGTGGATGGTCTTGGAGTTGGAGATGTTGGTAACATTGTTCTTAGGGACAGAAAGCATCTTTCAGAAGACGGTCTTCTTGTGGTTGTTATAACCATGGACAGGAAGGAAAAGAAGATTGCTGCAGGTTTTGATATTGTTTCTAGAGGCTTTGTATATGTAAGGGAATCTGAAGATCTTATGGTCGAGGCAAGAAAGGTCGTAGCGAAGACCCTTCAGTCATGTGAAAGTAAAAAGATAACAGATTGGTCAAGTATAAAATCAAATGTAAGGGATGATCTTAGAAGCTTCCTTTATAGCACAATAAAGAGAAATCCAATGATACTTCCAATAATAATGGAAGTTTAGAAAGGAAGATTCTTGATGGGCATCAGACTCTTAATGTATCTGGCGGTAATACTGTTGGGAACACTAATTGGAGCAAGAGCAAAAATCAACAAGAGATTAAGTGGAAGACTGGGCAGCATACAAACTGCCTGTCTTCTTTTGTTGCTTTTGGTAATGGGAATAAAGATAGGAATGGACAAGGATGTTATTGACTCCTTCTTTTCCATAGGATATTCAGCAATTATAATAAGTATTTTCACTGTAGGTTTCAGCATACTTGGAGTAAAGCTTGTCAGTGGATATGTGACAGGAGGGAAGAGCTGATGACAGGTAAAATTATAGGAGCAGTAGTTGCAGGGGTTATACTGGGATTCTTTATATTACCTGGTTGGGTTCTAGACTATACTGACATGATTATTGATATTGGACTGATGCTTCTTTTATTTTTTGTTGGTATCGATATCGGAATAAACCGATCAGTTTTTGGAAGAATTAGAAATATGGGATTGAGGATTGTCCTGATTCCGGTTATGATAATAGGAGGAAGCATACTTGGTGCAGGACTAGCCGGACTGATACTTGGAATGCCTTTAAATGAGGCAGGAGCAGTTGGTGCAGGACTTGGATGGTATACACTATCATCAATACTTATGGCAAACTACTCAAATGAACTTTCAACACTTGCCTTCCTGGCAAATGTAGTGAGAGAAATGTTGGCTTTTATCATAATACCGATTGTTGCCAAGAAAATGGGCTTTTTCAGTGCCATTGGGCCAGCAGGGGCAACCTCGATGGATACAGCTCTGCCGGTCATAGCAAAAGCAACTGATTCAGAAACGGCTATAATCGCATTTATTTCAGGTGCAATCTGCACCTTTTCGGTACCAATCCTGGTGCCACTAATCTTGAATCTGTAGTAATGAGGGGAATGAGAATATGAAAATACGTTATATCACAAAGGCAAGTCTAATAGCTGCGATCTACCTTGTGCTTATACTTATTCAGGCTCTGCCGTTTCCGGTGGCAAATCTTACATTTGGACCGGTTCAGCTGAGAATAGCCGAAGGACTTACTCTGCTACCACTGTTGGAGCCGGCGGCAGTACCGGGATTGTTTATAGGAGTACTTCTGGCAAATTTCCTGCTGGCACCTTATTCAGGTTTCGGACTTGTAGATATCATAGGTGGATCGCTAGTAACACTACTTGCGGCTTACCTGACATCAAAAGCAAAAAACAAATACGTCGGAATGGTGCCGCCAATACTGCTTAATGGATTAATCGTATCAATATGGGTGTCATACTTCACGAAGATACCATACATCTACACTGCCCTGGGAATAACAGCCGGACAGTTTGTTTCTGTTGTGGTTTTTGGAAGTGTAATACTTTATGTTTATGAAAAGGCTTCAAAATACAGGGAATGGTAGAAGGTGTTTTAGATGAGCAGTGTAAATGAGGATTATATTACCAACTATATCAGGGATATTGTTCCTGAAAAAAGCGGACAGTTAAAGCTGATGGAAGAATACGCCCATGAGAACAATGTGCCTATAATTGAACCTGAAGTGGGTCAGCTTATCACTGTTTTGCTGAAGCTTCACAGGCCAGTGGATATTCTTGAAGTTGGTACGGCAATCGGCTATTCAGCTCTTCTAATGGCCCAGACCCTTAAGGGTGATTGGAATATTACAACAATGGAGAGAAATCCAGAGATGATCGAAATGGCTTTGGAAAATTTTCAAGCTTCACCTTACTCAGACAGGATAAAAATCATTGAAGGGGACGCAAGGGAAACTTTTCCACATCTTACAAAAAAATATGACTTTATTTTTCTTGATGCTGCAAAAGGACAATACATGGAGTTTCTCCATTACGCCATGGATCTTTTAAAGCCAGGTGGATTGATTGTTTCAGACAATGTCCTTTACAAGGGAATGGTTGCATCAGACCAATTGGTGGTAAGAAGAAAAAGGACAATCGTAAACAGACTCAGGGAATTCCTTGAGCATATCAACAAAATGGAGGGCTACACATCAAGCGTACTTCCTTTGGGAGACGGAGTTGCCCTAACCTTTAAGGAGGATTTGATTTGAGAAATTTAGAGCTTCTGGCACCAGCGGGTGACCTGGAGAAACTTAAGATGGCAATAATATATGGAGCAGATGCGGTTTATCTTGGGGGAGAAGCCTTTGGAATGAGAAAAGCATCCAAGAATTTCACTCTTGAAGATATCGAAGAAGGTGTCCGTTTTGCTCATGAAAGAGGAAAAAAAGTATATGTTACTTTAAATATAGTGCCACATGACAAGGATATGGAGGGAATTGAAGAATATGCCCTAGATCTTCAAAAAATGGGAGTGGATGCATTTATAGTATCCGACCCGGGCATGTTTACAGTTATTAAGAGAACAACTCCGAATATGGAGATTCATATAAGTACACAGGCAAGTGTTACAAACTACGAGACAATAATGTTCTGGTACAATCTTGGAGTTAGACGGATCGTCCTTGCAAGAGAGCTCTCCATTGAGGAAATTGAGAGTATCACAAAGAAGCTGCCAGAGGATCTGGATATCGAAGCATTCGTACATGGTGCAATGTGCATGAGCTATTCCGGGCGTTGCCTGATTTCCAACTACATGACCGGCAGAGATGCCAATATGGGAGGTTGTGCTCAGCCGTGCAGATACAAGTATCACGTAGTCGAAGAAAAAAGACCAGGAGAGTATTTTCCAATAGAGGAGAATGAGGATGGAACATTCCTCTTCAATTCAAAGGATCTTTGCATGATTGAGCACCTTCCTGGAGTAATAGACTCAGGAGTTCTGAGCCTGAAAATAGAAGGAAGGGTCAAAAGCTCCTACTATGTTGCAACTGTAATACGCTCATACAGGATGGCGCTGGATGCTTATTTAGCGAATCCAGAAAACTATCAGTACAATCCGGAGTGGCTGGATGAAATTAAAAAAGTAAGCCACAGAGACTTCACAACTGGATTCTTCTTTAAAAAGCCGGACGCTGAAGACCACGTATACACGAACAGCTCGTATATACGAGGCTACGACTTTGTTGGAATGGTCTTAGACTATGACAAAGAGAGTGGTTTAGCTACAATTGAACAAAGAAACAGAATGTTTGTTGGTGATGAAATTGAAATATTTGGTCCCGGCAAGGATTATTTTGTTCAAAAAATAGAAAAAATGTGGGATAATGAAATGAATGAAATCGATGTTGCACCACACCCGCAACAGATAATTAAAATAAAGACAGACCAGGAGGTCCAGCGATTCGACCTTCTTAGAAAAGGTAAAGAGGGGGAGGAATAGCAGATGGACAGGCCCATTCTTATTGGAATAGCAGGAGGAACCGGATCAGGAAAATCAACGGTAACCCGTGAAATTTTCAAAGCAATCACAGACAAAAATGTTGCGGTAATTGAACAGGATTCCTACTACAAGGATCAAAGTGAGCTTAGCTACGAACAACGAGTCCTTACTAACTACGATCATCCATTTGCCTTTGACAATGTTCTTCTTAAAGAGCATCTCCAAAAGCTCCTTGATGGAGAGGAAATAGAAAAACCAAGTTATGACTTTGAAAATCATAATAGAAAAAAGGAAACGGAAACAGTACAACCAAGAGATATTATTATCCTTGAAGGAATTCTTATCCTTTATGATGAGGAATTAAGAGATCTTTTGGATATAAAGATATTTGTCGATACTGATTCTGATGTCAGGGTTATAAGAAGAATCCTAAGAGATATAAAAGAACGTGGACGGACCCTGGATTCTGTTATAATGCAGTATATGGATACCGTAAGACCAGCACATTTACAGTTTGTCGAACCTTCCAAGAGATACGCAGACATAATCATTCCTGAAGGTGGATACAATAAGGTAGCAATAGATATAATAATATCAAAGCTAAACGATATATTGAATAAAAAACAATAGTTATAAATGAACAAATAAAATACCCGGCAAACTTTTAAAATGTATAATTTGTACGGGTTTCTTCTTTATTTTGTAATTGTTAAGATAAAATAATATATTTAATTGGGAATAGTTGGGAATATGTATTTTTGTATAGTATGTGTAAATGGCTAATAATAGGGGTATTAATTAACAGAAATTTAAGAATAATAAGTCATAATTCATAACAGATGCCCGTAAAACTGAAATAAAATGTTGATTATATGGCTCTAACGTAGTAAAATGAGTATTAATAGGATAGATTATTAAAAAGATAAAATTAGATTTTCACATTTAATCCTGAAATGAGGAATTGAAATGCAAAAATCCACCTTAAAAATTGGAGAATTGCTGCTTTATGCAGGAAAAATAAATACGGGGCAACTTAAGGACGGACTTCAAGCTCAAGAGGGAACCAATAAAAAGCTGGGAGAGGTGCTTGTTGACCTTGGACATGTAACCCAGGATGACATTGTGGAAGTCCTGGAATTTCAGCTTGGATTTCCTAGAATTGACCTGAACAAATATGAAATTAACCAAACTGTTGTAAATATGTTACCTGAGAGCATTGTAAGAAAATATAAATTGATTCCAATCGACAAGAGAGACGGAAAGCTCATTGTTGCAATGGTTGATCCACTCAACTTTTTTGCAGTGGATGATATAAAACTATATACAAAGATGGAACTGGAATCAGTTCTTTCTACCAGTAATGACATTACAAAATTGATTGATAGATATTATACAGCTTCAAGCACAAACAAAGTACTTGAGGAGTTTACAGGTGATGGAATGTTTGAGGATGACATGGACGAGGTTGAGGATGCTGAAGTTACATCAGCACCGATTGTAAGACTTATTAATTCCTTGTTTGACCAGGCAACGAGAACCAAGGCATCAGACATCCACATTGAGCCCTATGCAGATGAAATAAGAGTTAGGTTTAGGATAGACGGGGACTTAAGGGAAATTACAAATCTACCGAGGGCAAACCTATCCGCAATAGTAACCAGAATAAAAATTATCGGAAAAATGAATATAGCTGAGAAGAGAGTTCCTCAGGACGGACGTGTTGAGACAAAAATAAATGATCGTGAAATTGATATGCGTATCTCAACCCTCCCAACGGTTTATGGAGAAAAAATTGTAATTCGTCTTCTTGATAAGACAAGCTTCAACTTTACCAAGGAAGGTCTTGGATTAAGCAAATATAATCTCGATATGTTCAACAGTATCCTTAAATCTCCATACGGAATGCTTCTGGTAACCGGACCAACAGGAAGTGGTAAGACAACCACTCTGTACACAGTGCTTCGGGAATTGAACCAGATTGAAAAGAATATAATCACAGTTGAGGACCCGGTTGAGTATAGACTTAGTGGAATCAACCAGGTACAGGTAAATGTAAAGTCAGGACTTACATTTGCATCAGGGCTTAGATCAATTCTAAGACAGGACCCGGACATAGTAATGGTTGGTGAGATACGAGACGGAGAAACTGCTCAGATTGCAGTTAGGGCAGCTATTACAGGACATCTTGTACTGTCGACGCTCCATACAAACGACTCGCCATCAACGATTGCCAGACTAATAGACATGGGAATAGAACCATACATTGTATCATCTGCTGTTGTGGGAATTGTCTCCCAGCGACTTGTAAAGACTCTTTGTGAAAAGTGCAAGGAACCATACGAAGCTGACTATTCTGAAAAGAAAATGCTTGGTATTAAGGAAGATATCACTATGATACTCCACAAACCTGTAGGCTGCAATGCTTGCAATGCTGGATATTCAGGACGTGCAGCAGTTCATGAAATAATGCCTGTTAACGAAGAAATTCGTAAACTAATAGATTCAGGAGCCACTACTGACAAGATCAGAGACAAGGCTTTGGAAGAGGGCATGACAACCCTATTCCATTCAGCACTGGCTCTTGCTGAACAGGGAAAGACAAGCTTTGAGGAAGTTATGAGAGTAGGATATACTCTCGGTTAGGGGGTGGTTAGTGGATGCACATCAATGACATAGTCAACGCAGGAAGTGAAAGGGTAGCATCTGATATCCACATAACAGTTGGTATTCCTCCTACCTTCAGAATCAATGGTGAGCTTGTACCTTATACTGACACTCGTCTTTTACCAGATGATACAGAAGCATTAGTAAGACAGACAATGACTGAGAACCAGTTTAAGATGTTGCAGGAAAGAGGAGAATACGACTTCTCATATTCAAGTCCCGGCAAGGGAAGGTATAGGGTAAACGCTTATACTCAAAGAGGAAGCCTTGGAATGGCACTAAGGATAATTCCACTGGAGATTCCCACAATGCAGCAACTGGGATTGCCAGCTGTAATAGGAGATTTGGCCAGACTACCAAGGGGACTGATTCTTGTGACAGGACCAACAGGAAGTGGTAAGTCAACAACTCTTGCCACAATGATTGATCAGATCAACAGGGAGAGAAAGGAACACATCCTTACTCTTGAGGATCCAATCGAATATCTGCACAGACACAGAGAATCAATAGTAAACCAGAGAGAAATAGGCTCAGACTCTCAAAGTTTTGGAAACGCACTTAGGGGAGCCCTTAGACAGGATCCTGATGTTATACTTGTAGGAGAGATGAGAGACCTTGATACCATTTCAATTGCCATTACTGCAGCTGAGACAGGTCACCTTGTACTTTCAACACTTCATACACTTGGAGCAGCAAAGACAATTGACAGGATAATCGACGTATTCCCACCACATCAGCAGCAGCAAGTAAGGGTACAGCTTTCATCAGTTATCCAGGCAGTGGTTTCACAGCAGCTTCTCCCAAGAGCAGACGGCAAGGGAAGGGTTGCAGCACATGAGGTAATGATTGCCACACCTGCAATAAGGAATCTGATCAGAGAGGACAAAATACATCAGGTTGATACAGCGATACAAACTGGTGGAAAGTACAGGATGCAGACAATGGATTCGTCCCTGATTGGATTATACAACAAAGGATTGATTCGCAAGGAAATTGCAATGAACAGAGCAATTGACCAAGAGGAAATAAAAAAATATATTGTGTAGGTGAGGCCAATGAAGTACAAATACAAAGCCATGACCAAAGGTGGTCAGGCAATAGAAGGTGTATTCGAGGCAAACTCAGAGTCTGAAGTTGTCGCTATGATAAAGGGCAACAGTTACCTTCCACTTAAAGTGGAAAGAGATGTTGGAGCAGAAGCTCAGTTTGAGATGTTCTCACCAAAGGTCAAGAAAAAAGATCTTGCAATATTTAGCCGACAGTTCTTTACAATGATTGATGCAGGACTTGGAATAGTAAAATGTCTTGACATCATGGTACTACAGACAGAGAACAAGACCTTGAAAAAGGCACTAGGCACTGTCACAGAGGATGTTCAGAAAGGGCTTACACTTTCAGAAGGGATGAACAAGCATCCGAGAATATTCCCTTCAATTCTAGTCTCAATGGTTGAGGCAGGAGAGGTCAGCGGTAATCTGGATGCAATTCTTGAAAGAATGGCAACTCACTTTGAAAAGGAAAACAAGATCGAGAACAAGATTAAAAGCGCAATGATTTACCCGGCTGCCTTGATGTTTGTAAGTATATCAGTTGTAATATTTATGTTGGTATTTGTAATGCCGACATTCACTGGAATGTTTGCAGGTAGTGGAGTAGAGCTTCCAGGACCTACAAGATTACTTTTGGGAATCTCAGATTCACTTCAGAATTATTGGTACCTCTATTTTGCAGCAATTGGATTAATTGCTTTTGGAACTGGAGCATATTTGAGGACGGAAGAAGGAAGGACAAACTTTGACAGCCTAAAGCTGAAGTTGCCTGTAGTAAAGGGAACCACAGCAAAGGTAATCACTTCAAGGTTTACAAGAACACTTTCGACGTTGATGGATTCAGGTATACCGTTGATTAAGTCAATGGAGGTTGTATCCAGAGTTGTAAACAACAAGGTAATAGAAGAAAGACTCATGAACAGCATCGAACAGATCAGAAAAGGAGTACCACTATCTAGGTCAGTTAAGGATGTAGGAGTATTTCCACCAATGGTAGATTCAATGATAAAGATTGGTGAGGAATCAGGAGCACTTGATGATATACTTCTAAAGACAGCAGATTTTTATGATGAAGAGGTAGAAGTTGCCCTAACAAAGTTGACAACACTTCTTGAACCGATTATGATAGTCGGCATGGCGGTAGTTATTGGATTTATTGTTATCGCAATGTATCTGCCAATGTTTGATATGATGCAGACGATATAATTCACAAATCACAATGCGCAATTCACAATGAGAAGAGTAAGAATTGTTATATTATCAACATATGAGTGGGTACCACTGAAAATTTAGTATTCGACTTAATAATTGAGAATTTTATTATAAAGAGTAATTTTTGGAATTCATAAATCACAAGAATTCATATGACCCGTAAGACAGACCCTGATAACTGTGAATTGTGCATTGTGATCTGTGAATTGATAGGTTGGCTTTAATAAACTTTATATATATTTAAAGCATTGCAAGTGTGGGGAATAATAAAAAAAACAAGGAGGAATTAAAATGATACAATTTTTTAACAAGAAAATGAACAAGAAGAGAAAAGGATTTACTCTTATTGAGTTAGTTGTAGTAATTGCTATACTTGGTATTTTGGCGGCATTAGCTATTCCAAGACTATCTGGGGCTAGAACTGACGCTGCTGATAAGACCCACAACTCAAATGTAAGAATGATTGAAAGTTCCGCTGCAATCTATGAAGCACAGTATGGTACTGTTGCTGGTTTAGATATGCAAGGACTTTACGAAGCAGGATTACTAGACGAAGCTACTATCTATGTTCCAAGTGGAACTTCAGCCACTCCTGAAGCAACAATTTATTCACTAAGTGGTGATGTTGTAATCCCTGCAGCTATTTCAGGAAACTAATTCACAATTGAAGGAATTGGAAACAAATTTTAGAGCGATCATAATAATTGTAATAGTTTCATTAGCTTCACTTTTCAAAGCTGGATTTGATCATGATGTTGTCTACTACCTCCTAGCCCTAGGGCTGGGAGGTATGGCAATAATATCTGGTAAAAGCAACCATGGGATTGGTGTGTCCAAAAATAGTCCATTGGTTTTTTTTGCGATTTTTGTTCTTTGGTCTGCTTTAAGCTTTGTTTGGAGCATACATTATGTTAGAACAATAATTGAGCTTTTGCAGTTGGTTTTGGTTGGACTTGTATTTTTCGTATCATTTATTCTGGATGATGAAGGGAAGTACAAGACAATAACTATTGTTGGTCTAGTATCATCACTGATAGCACTTCTGGGGATACTGGAATATATCTTTATTAGCTCTGGCAGAATTGTATCTACATTTACAAACCCTAACCCTTTTGGCACTTATCTATTAATACTATTTTTATTTTACTGGGGTTTTACTCTAAGAGATACGAGAAAGAGCTTAATAGCAGTATCACTGATTTTTATAGTGTCGTTTTTTCTCACGGGATCCAGGGGAGCATACTTTGCGCTGACGATTGCAATACCTATTCTTTTTTTAGGTATTGAAAAAGCTTCTAAGAAAGCTGCTGTACTTAAAACTGTACTTATTATTGGTTCTGGACTTGGAATAACAAGGATTTTGATGTTTGTGGCACCAATAATCCAGAAGAATCTTGGACTGGATTTGAGCATTATTGACAATCTCCTGAGAATATCTTCACTGATTGGAAGCTCAAGTTTTGGGAGATTGGAATTTTGGAAAACAGCCCTAAGAGTCACAGTGGAAAGACCTTTGACAGGCTATGGTCTGGGAACATTTTTTCAATCCTATTACATCGGCTACGGTGGGAATCAATGGTTTTCAAGATTTGCACACAATCACTATCTTCAGACACTTGCAGAACTTGGAATTGTTGGGTTTATTCTATTTATCGCATTTATAATTAGTACTCTGTATGTATTTTGGAAGGTATATAAAAGCAGGGAATATCCTCATTACTTTATCGGGATTATCGCAGCATTTATTGGATTTCTAGCTCATATATTTATTGAATTCAGTTGGAATTTTCCCGCGGTTACTGTCACAATGTTTTGGATGCTTGGGATGGGTGTTGGACTTGATAAGTTTGATGGATCTTTCTTTGTAATAAAGCCAATTCAGCTTAGAATAGTAAGTATTATGTTATTGTGTCTTACTATTTGGCAATTTGGGAGCAACAAGGCATATCTTATTGGTATTGAATACGCTGAACAAGGAAGAATTGAAGAATCAACCGAGGTATTCAAACTGATAAACTCGGTTTATCCAATTAATTCAAATGGCTTTAAGTTGGAAGCTGAAAATTATTACAGGCTATTTTCAGAAGACAAGGATGAAACAACTCTTCAAGAGAGTATATTACTGATGGAGAAAGCCATAACCAGGGCTCCTTATAATTCAGAGCTTCATTCTAATCTGGGGAAATTATATCAGATAAAAGGTGACTTTTCAAAGGCGGAGGAACACTATTTAATCGGAGTGAGGTACGCATCATATGTTACCAACAGATATGTTGATCTAGCTCAATTTTATGTTGCGACTGAAGAATATGATAAGGCTGAAGATATTCTATTGAGAGCTGATGAGTTGAAGGAATTTATGATAAGGTCAGCAGATAGCTCTATGAAAGACACTATTACATTTAACACTGCAGCAATTAATATAATGTTGTATGAGGTTTACTCCAAGCTTGGTGTAGAGGAAAAAATTGACGAACAAAGAAAAGAGCTGATTAAGATCGGGGAAGAACTTGAAATGTTCTGGCAATATTATGACAAAACTAGATTCGGGCTATAATCTTGCACGGGGAGAGTCTGAAACAAGGGGACAGGAATAATGTCTCATAATGAAATGAATTTTTATTGTAATTAAGTGAATCGATCAATGTTGAACTCAATAATATTTCAATTTATATTTAAAGCTGTGGCCAAGGGAGAACTCTTATGGCTGCAGCTTAATTTTTACAAAATACAAGTTTTGCGACTATTAAGGACACGTGTGCACGTTTGTATAACTCATTCTTTTTTGTTTGTCCAATAAATCACATAGTGATATAATGGAATAATCTAGCACTAAGATGGGGGAGATAATATGGCTAGAAGGCCGCGTAGAAGAAGTGAAAGTGGGCTTTATCATGTTATGTTAAGAGGAATAAATAAACAGATAATTTTTGAATCTGATGATGACAGATTTCAGTTATTATCTACAATTAAGCGCTTTGTAGATACAAATAAGTTTGTTTTATATGGCTACTGTTTGATGGATAATCATATACATCTTCTTATTCAAGAATTAGAAGATGATATTTCCAATGCTATAAAGAGAATAAGTTCAAGTTATGTATTGTGGTACAACAAGAAATATGAGAGATCTGGGCATTTGTTTCAAGAGAGATTTAAAAGCGAACCTGTAGAACATGATAATTATTTTATGATGACTTTGAGATACATTCATCAGAATCCTATAAAGGCTAGGCTTTGCAAGGAACTTTTGGAATATAAATGGGCAAGCTATAGAGAGTACATTTCAGAGCCTATAATTATTGACACAGAATTGTGCTTAAATTTATTCTCTCCTGACGAGGATAAAGCTGTAGACCTATTTATTGAATATATGAACCAATACAATAAGGATAGTTTTCCCGTATTTGAAGATAATATTAAAATGACTGATACTGAAGTATTAAATAAACTAAATGATATGGGTATTAAGAATATAAGCGAATTACAGAAGTTAGAGAAAGACAGAAGAAATAGCTATATAAAGGAATTGAAAATGACAAAAGGCATTAGCATAAGACAAATATCTAGGATAACAGGTATCTCTAAAGGCATTATTGAGAGAACATAACAAATGAATAAATACTTATAGACCTAGTGTCATCTATTTAAAATGGTTGCAATAGCAATAGTTTATTATCATGGATTTGGTGGTATTATATAAATGACAAATAATTTAAAGAGGATATGAACAACAGTTATAGATGGACGCTTATATTGTTGTGATCCAGTGGCGTAACCGGCTTAAAGAGCTGGTTATTTTATTTGGAGTGATCTTTATGTCTGAAAAACAAAAAGGATTATTATTCTGGCATCTTATTGGTATCGGCACGTTCAATATGGTGGATTATATACTAACATTGGAGTTCTTGGATAATGGTTTTTACGAAGCGAATCCATTTTTAGCTTCAATGATAAGAACTTATGAGTTTCCAATGGTGAAATTAGTATTGATTCCTCTATTATTAGTAGCACTCTGGCAGCACAAGGACAGGATAGGAGATATGTTAGCAAGAATATTTTGGATTCCTTTCCTGGGATACTTTTCTTTAATGGTTTACTATAGATTTCTTATTATAAATTTTACCTGAGAATGTAATCGAATTTTACATGTTGTTCCAAAATTATAAAATCAAGGGTTGTTTTCGGTATTCTATCGTGGACGATCCTTATTTTTGTTGATTAATAAATAGAGAATCAAGGATAAAAAAGTATTGACAATTTAGTTGCCAAAACTAATATAAAATTACTAAATAATGTGACAATTCTCGAATTCTAATGTATAATATCACTATGATTGCAAGTATATAAAATTCTTGAGAAATATGTGAGGGATGCCTATGATTTTACTTATATTCACATACGGATTATTAATAGGTTCATTTTTGAATGTTCTTATATACAGAATACCAAGGGATGAGAATATTGCATGGCCTGGATCGCACTGCACTTCGTGTGGACATGATCTGAAATGGTATGACAATATTCCTTTGTTTTCATATTTGTTTTTAAAAGGCAAATGCCGTTATTGCGGTGATAAGATAAGCATACAGTACCCGGTTGTCGAAGCTACAAATGCAATTGTTTATGTAATTTTATTTCTTTCATTCTATTCCGGATCAAAGCTTGATTTCGTATTCTATGCAATGATTTCATCAATTCTAATTGCAATCGCATTTATTGACCTTAAGGAGCAGGTTATTCCAGATTCACTTGTTATTACTGTACTTGTACTTTCAATCATTCAAAAGTCATTGGTGCATTTTTACGAGAAGGTTCCATTTCCATTGATGGACAGTCTTTTGGGCCTATTTATTGCAGGAGGGATTTTTCTCCTGATAGTCTTTTTTTCAAGGGGAGGAATGGGTGGAGGAGATGTCACACTTATTGCAGCCCTGGGGTTTATCCTGGGTGTAAAACTGGTATTCTTGAATATTTTCCTGTCATTTATCCTGGGTGCAGTCATTTCAATATTTCTTCTGGCTACAAAAATTAAGACAAGAAAAGACCCAATACCCTTTGGTCCATTTATCATTCTTGGATTTTTTATAACTATTTTTGTCGGAGAAGAGCTTTTAAGCTGGTATTTCAACATTTTAGTCTAGTAAATTATTCCATTTTAGTTTATTATATATTTAAGTGAACATGAGAGGAGAGAAGCTTATGGGTGTCCTTGGCAGCAATAAAATCCTTAGTCTGGACTTTGGTTCGGACAGCATAAAAGGTGTAGAGGGAAAGCATACCAGCAAGGGAATTGTGGTGGATAAGTGCTTCAGTGTAGACCTGCCCAAAGGGCTCTATGTCGACGGGGAAATAACGGATCTTGATCAGATGACTTATCTTTTAAGGAGTGGTTTGTCTGAAAACAAGGTTGGACAGCTTGAAACTCACGGTGTATTCAATGCATCTTCTGTTGTAATGCGCGAAATTAGTCTTCCCAAGGCAACAAAAGAAGAAATAGAAGCAATTATAAATTACCAGCTTGAGGATTACATACCTATCAATCCTGAAGATTATATTGTAAAATATCTTGAACTTGGCAGTCGGATGGATGATGGGGTTGAAAAACTGGTTATTCTTCTTATTGGAATACCAAGAACAACAATTCAGGCTCATTTAACACTCCTAAAGAATGTAAACTTAAAACCTTCTGTGTTGGATTATCACGGAAATGCTATTGCAAAGCTTATCTACCAAGGTGGAAATATAAACGGTGCATATAATGGTCTCCAGAATATTGCTTGTGTAGATATAGGATCAGGCCAGACCAGTGTCTCAATCGTTGAAGAGGGAGTTATAAAGGTAGCAAGGGTGGTTGAAAGAGGTACGGAATTCGTTCTTGAAGAAATCAGAAGAAAGCTACCTCACTTGGGGGATGAACAGATTCTGGAATATATGGATGGAATCAGTGACATATCGAAAAAGAATATTGGACTTGATGATGAAGCGATCCTTTCTGAAACATTAAGGGATAATATCTATGGTATTCTCGATATGATTGAAATGATATTCAGATATTACAAGACAAGGGAAGTCAGCAATGAAATTGATCTGGTAATTCTTTACGGAGGATTATCCAAGGTAAATGGAATTGATAATCTTTTTCAAGAGTTCTTTGATCTGGAGGTTACGAGACTGAAGACAATGGAAAAAGTAAAAGCAGATTGTGACTTGAGTCAGTTTGCAAATGCAACTGGTGGCCTTATCCGTTTGAAAGAGGTGAAGAAAAAATGAGAGATCTTAACTTTTTTGATCCTTTTATAGATAAAAAATCATTTGCCTTCAATAGGATGCTGTTTTTATATGGAATTCTTTTCCTTGTTATTATTGGATTGGGAGTAATGGCTGCAATGAATCAGCTTAAAATAAATGCTCTTCAAAAAGAAGTTAATAGCTTAACACAAGTTGCAGAGGACCCACAGACACTAAAGAGAGTTGCTGAAATACAGGCATTTGCCGATGAGACAGATCAATTCCGTCAGGAAGTTGAGAGAATAAGGGCTTTGGATAAGAATATCCAGGCCAGGGATATCATTGGTGAAAGTCTTCTTGATGATATCAACTCAAAACTTCCAGAGGGAGTCTTCCTAACGAATTTAAGTGTTAGTGGAAGGGAAATCCGGATTGCAGGTTTTGCGGAAGACAGGTATTCAATTGCCGAGTTTGCAAAAGGACTTCAAAATCTTCCTTTGAGCTCGAAATCATTTGTTTCCAACATATCTGCAGTTGAGAATTATTACAGATTCAATCTTGATCTTACATTGGAGGAGGTGCTGGTAGATGTCAACTAAGTTGAAGTCACTATTCAGTGGCATTAAAACCAGACCCCTTACAAAAAGTGAAAAGATCCTTCTTACGCTGCTTGCTATTGTAGGAATTGCTTATCTTGGAAACCAGTATATTCTGGTTCCACAGGATGAAAAAATACAGGCACTTCAGGTTGAGAAGTATGAACTTGATACTAAGATAATGGCGATGAATGCAACATTAAGAAGAGAGGACGACATCAAGAAGGAATGGGAGCTGCTTCACAGAGAAAGAAATCAGATTCTTTCCTACTACTTCCCAACACTTGACCAGGCTCAGATTATATATTTGCTAAATGACCTTTTACCAGAGGATCAGGTCGAAATAGCTGACCTTAACTTCTCAAGACCATCATCAGAAAATGTATCTGAGATGGAGGTATTCAACATGGGCATATCAGTTCCTTTCACTGGTGATTACTCTGGAATTGAGGAAATGGTAAGAGCGATTGAGTTGAGTCCAAGGAGAATGATGGTAGATAGTCTTTCCCTTGATAGAAGTGCTGACAACCAATTATCAGGTTCCATGAGCCTTAAAGTCTATTCCCTTGAGGGCCTTGCTGAGATGGAAGAAGAGGATGTAATATATGTCCAAACAGCAGAGAATCCTGACCAGGGCACACTGTTCTCAAGCTTTGACGGATTTGTTGGAACAACAACAAACGGTGGAACTGGTGGCACTGACGGATCAGGTGGAACTGATGGATCAGGTAGCACAAACGGTGGAGGTACAACTGGTGGTGGAACCACAGGCGGAGGAGGTACTTCCGGTGGAGGTACTGGAGTAGATGGAGGAACCACTATAAAAGGTGATATTCTCCACAGCTTTGAATGGAGAAACTACGACTTTGTACCAAGTCATGAGCTGGTAAGAGGACAGGCTGAGCCTACTACAATTGCTCTTGACGGCAAGTATGCATTGAGACTTGAATATAATATTCTTGGAACAGAGGAAGAAAACAGGGCAATGGTTGATATAACCAGTCAGAATATTGAGCTGAAATATCCACCAACAGATTTAAGCATACACACCTTCTCCTTCTCATATGCACCTGGTACAGTTGGTGTGAGGATTCTAAACCAGGATGGGGACGAGGAATTTATTCCTGTTAACGAAGGTATTTCCTGGCTTGGATGGGGAAGATCTACAATTAATCTTCCTGGAAGTGTAGCAGAGTATCCAATTAAGATTACACATATATATTATGAAATGGCCAAGGGAAGAGACGACTTCGGAGTTCTTGTATTTGACAAGCTGGAGGCAATTTATCCTCATCACGTAGATTCTTCCTATGAAGGTATTGAGAAGGAAGCGGATAAGATTTTCTACGAGGTTAAACCTGGAGATAATGTATCAACAATTTCAAGAGATGTTTACGGAACACTGGAATATAAGAATGAGATAATGAGAAATAACGATATTAGGCCTGGAGATGTATTGCCAGTCGGAAAGATACTCGTGTTAGTTGAGAGATAGGAGGAGAGATAAAATGAACAGAATAAAGTTTGCGATTATATTGACTTTAGTAATGACTCTCCTTCTTTCAGGAGGAGCATTTGCTTCGGAAGTGGAGCAAGTAGATGGTTATGATTTCGGATATTCAGAAGGTGGCAAGTATTATGATGTTGACCCATCATTTGATGACGGAGCTGATGCACTTGATGAGTACTATGATTATATTCAGGATGAAGATTCAGACACTTATGAAAAGATAGATGGATTGGGTAGTGTCACACTTAGGGATTTTGAAGATGGTTTTGTTGAAGGATATGAAGATGCAAAAAGTAGTGATGTGGATACAGCTGATGCAAAAAGCCTGGGTGAAAGCCTAGGAAGGACATATGCATTGAATGATTATTACGATGGAAAGGATTCAGACTGGACCGATGCTCTACCAAGCGACAGAAGTATCAGTCGTATGTATGAGCTTGACAGAATGAGCAGCAGTTATGAAGATAGCTTTATTTCTGAATTCAAAGCTGGCTTTAAAACTGGCTATGAAGATGAATATATTCAAGCACTTTTGAGACCACCCATGGATAGCATGTCACAAGGACTCACTGATGGTGGTGCAGCAGGGACAGCTTTGGGAGCATCCTTTGCTGAAAGGGATTATATGTTCAGGAATTCAATGAATTATGAAAGAGACCTTCCTAGAGACTCAGAAATAATTGAAAGATATAGACTTGATCTTGGAACAAACGAATACAAGGATGCATTTGTTGAAGGATTCAAGAAACAATACCAAATTTCTTATAATCAGACATTCAGAAGTCTAAGTCAGGATCAGTCAATGGCAGCATTGGTGTCTACTACAATACCTCCAGCTGGTGGCACTGCAATAGCAGCAGATGCAGTTGGAATTAACATTGAGCCTGGGACATTCTATATGCCTGTGTATGTAACAATTAACCAGCAGAATACAGATTACTTCAGATTTGGATCTTATGTCAGGGCATCAGAGATATATTCAATAAGACTGGATAATCCTGCAAACACTCTGGATGATGAAAAGAAGATAACAATAGCTTTCCCATATTACGGAGATGAATACAAAGCTGGCATATACAAGCTTGTAAATGAAAGATGGTACTATATTCCTTCAACTGTTGCAGAGGGTACAATTACTGCTCAGGTGCTTCCAAGCACTATGTCCAACAGAGAGGGAGTATACGCAGTCTTTATGGATGAAAACATAAGGATTCTAACTGATGTTAGGGACCACTGGGCTAATCCTGAAATTGAAACAATGGTAAGAAGAAATATTATACTGGGATACCCGGGAAATACCCTTTTGGATGGTACTTTTAGACCATCACAGAGTATAACCAGGGCGGAGTTCCTGATTCTTCTAAGCAGGATAGAAAACTGGACCCTGCCAAACTACATCGTCAATGCTACCCATTTTAAGGATTATGCTCAATTTGCCAGTTATGACAGGATAATTAGCTACAGTCTTTCCATGGGTCATGTAATAGGTTATGCTGACGGTACTTTCAGACCATACAATCCAATATCATATTATGAAGTTGAGTTGATTATGGGAAGAGTCATGAATAGCTATGGGTTCAGATGGAATACAATCGCTACCCAGATGATGTATGAAAAGTCATACAGGTCACCAGGCTTAGACAATATAAATAGCAAGATCACCAGGGCAGAGGTGGCTTACATGCTTTATGTTCTTAATCAATGGCGTTATTGACAGATAGGAACGGAATCAAAAAGGGCTACACACTGATCGAATTGATCGTTGTTGTAGCTCTTTTTTCTTTGCTTTTAGCTATTACACTGCCCAATTCAGCTATTATTAGAAATTTTAATGAAAGACAGGAACTAAGAATGATTGAGAAGGACTTAAGGCAAGCAAGGAACAAGGCAATTCTTGAGAACAGATTAATCGATGTATCGTTTTATGTGGATGGAAATCAATATATTATTCAATATAGTGAAAGCGAAAAAATTAAAGTCTATAAGCTAAAGTCAGGTTTAAGGATATTTCATGCCGGAACATCTGGGTTTAAATTCAACGGGACTGGTAGGGTTGGAAACTCCAACACCGTTGCACTAAAAAAATCTGATGGCAGGACATACCATATTGCTGTTGGTGTAAATACAACAGAAATTACTCTTCGGGAGGTAAAATAAGTTGAAAAAACGAGGTTTTTTGCTTGTTGATATCATTGTTGGACTGGGACTTCTTGGTCTTCTAGCAGTTGTTATTTATGCTTCTATTGCAACTTCGTCAAGGAGTATCAGGATTATCGAAAACAGGTCAGTTCTTTTGGACAATTGCCAGAGAGTAGCAGAGGAATTAAAGGTTCCTTCAGAGGAAAACAATGAATTTTTCCTGGGTTTATCATATGATGATGGATTTATTCATTATCCCAGTACATATGCTCCTGCTAACACCGAGGTTTTGGTAAGACTTGATGATCATGGCGATAGAATCCAGACGTATACCGTTATGGTAAAGGGGGAGGATTCTAATGTTGAACTTGTTGCTACCAGGATCTTCAAATAACAAAGGTTTTACAGTTATTGAAATTGTATTGGCAATCGGGTTTATGGGAATGGCTATTGTGATGTTTTTTTCAATTATGAAATCAACAGATGTTTCGGCAAATCATATTCAAAGATTTGATGACTTTATGCTTAATGGAAGGTATGCAGCGGAATACATAATAGAAGATGTAATGCTGGCAGATGAAATTGTGAGTACGGAGGAGTATTATCCAGAAGGAATTCAAGAGAATGATACTTTGGGGTTTATACTGATAAATCATAATAACGGTGTAAACACAGATACAAAGGATTACGACAAGTATTTCAAATACAAATATATCTACTACAGACTGACAGGGGATGTAATTTTCAGAAGCACATACAGTCACAATACCTACAGGCCAGAGAATGCACCTTCAAATGGAGGAAACAATGTATTGGTTCAAAATGTAATATCTATTGGTGATAGTTATTACTGTTTGGAAGACAAGATGCTTTTTATTGATATTGAAAATCGAGATCCTAAAAGCGATAAAGAATACAAGTTCATGGAAACAAAATATCTTGGAAAATACTGACCGGGGAGAACATATGAAGAGAGACGGAAACGTTATTATGTTAGTGTTAATTGTCAGTGCAGTATGTATGACTACAATTGCTTTTGCTATGGAAAGTGTATTAATTCAAAACAGGCTTGTATTGAACAGACGTGATAATATTCAAGCTGAGTTGTCACTGGAAAGAATCGTAGCAGAGCTGGTTATAGAAAGTGGGGATGCACAAAATTTGGTAAAAGATATCATCTCTTCCAATAAGCTTGAGACATACAAACCTTCGAATTTCCCATTATCAATTGATGGGATGCAGAATACTAGTGGAATAATTGATTTTACAGAATGTGATGAAGGCAGTATTAACTATACCATGACTGTAAACGGTTTAAGAAATGGAGTCCAGGACTCCATTATAGCAACTGGTCATGTGTATAATCCAGTAATTGACCATTGTGAAAATGGACTAGTTACACTTCAGGGGAAGTCTCTTGAGGAATCTGAGGAGATTAATATGTTTCTTAGCGAGATGAAACAAACATTTGAAGAGAAAGAAATAACCAGTGATTATTTCCTTGCACATAACTACCTGGAAAATGAAGTTGAAATCAGGGCTAAGTCTTCAGGGTACAGATACATCGATTTTATTAGAGGGGATCATATATCCAAATACAGCTTTTGGAATGGTAAACTGGTTCTTTTCAAAGAATTTGATGGTTTCAACAGAGATATAATTAGACTAGAAGAACAATCAGGGAGTTTGACATATGGTTATATCATGGGAATAATTTATATCGAAGAAGGGGACTTAATTATATCCGGTGATATGAGAATCTTTGGTATTGTTATAATTGAAAATGGAAAGCTTATAAAGGAAGGTGATGGAGAAGTCCTTATTAAAGGCAAGGTAATAATGGATAACTTCAATCAGCCTGGCGAAGGAATTGAAATCGTATACGACCAGGAATATGTAAGGCTAATGGCAAGATTTCTACCTGGTTTTATAAGCCCTGGCATCGACTCAATACGTTAAAGCAAGGTGAACCCACACAAAGTATGGATGCAGACTAACTTTTAGCTTGTTACGGGCATCTTATACTGATATAATAACTACTATACGGGATTTTGATCTTTCAATAAGAAATATTGAACAGGAGGGAATAGATGATACAAGCGGGAGATTTTAGAAATGGAATAACATTTGTAATGGATGGCAATGTATTTCAAATAGTAGACTTCCAGCACGTTAAACCTGGCAAGGGAGCTGCATTTGTTAGAACAAAGCTTAGGAATGTAATGAACGGGGGATTCAAGGAAGTTACATTCAATCCTTCAGAAAAATTTGAAAAGGCAATTATTGAAACCAAGGAAATGCAATATCTTTATTCAGATGGTGAATTATATTATTTTATGGACAATGAGACCTATGAGCAGATTCCACTGGAGCATGATTCAGTTGAGGAAGCAATACAATACCTGAGAGAGAATGATACAGCTACAATAAAATTCTATCAAGGTAAGGCTTTTGATGTTACACCTCCAAACTTTGTTGAGCTTGAAGTAACAGAGACGGAGCCTGGAGTTAAGGGAGATACTGCACAGGGAGCTACTAAAGCTGCAGTATGTGAAACTGGTGTTACCATCTATGTTCCGCTTTTTGTGAACATAGGTGATAAAATAAAAATAGACACAAGGACCGGAGAATATCTGTCCAGAGTTTAAAGGAGGGGTTAAAATGGAATTTTTATTTCAAAAGGTATCTTATCTAAAAGGTCTTGCAGACGGCCTGGGAATCGATGAATCCACCAAAGAAGGAAAGCTTCTATTGGCGATTGTTGAAACTATTGAGGAATTTGCAGAAGTAATGGAAGAAGTAGTCGAGGATCAGATTGATCTTGAAGAGTATGTTAATTTTATTGATGAGGACCTTGCTGACGTAGAAGATGACGTCTACGGAGATGAGGAAGACTTCTACTTTGACGAGGATTTTGATTTCGAAGATTTTGATGACTGTTGTGATGATGAAGGTTGCAATTGCTTCAAAGGTCATGACGAGGATAATGAATTATTCGAAGACGAAGACAGTGATGAAGATAGTGATGAGGAATAATCAGATGCCTAAAGCTTAGCTTTAGGCTTTTTCTCTGGAATCAAGCCGTATTGTAAAGGATATCCGGCTTTGATATAATGTATTATACGTATTAAATACAGAGGGGTGTCAATATGACTGAAAAAGACCACATGGAATATATTGAAAACGGAAGCATACAGATTTCCAATGATGTTATTGCAACGATTGCAGGAACAGCTGCAATGGAAGTCGAAGGAGTAGTTGGTATGAGCAGCAACCTTGCTGGAGGAATTTCTGAACTCTTGGGCAAGAAGAATCCTGGCAAGGGAGTAAAGGTGGATATTAGAGACAAGGAAGTTTCTGTTGAAATGCACCTCCTTCTTGAATACGGAGCCAAGCTTAATGATGTAAGTCTGAAGGTTCAGGAAGAGACAAAAAAAGCTATTGAGAACATGACAGATCTAGACGTAAAAACTGTAAATGTTTATGTAGAGGGAATCAGCAGAACAAAAAACGAAGAATCTGATTCTAGATTATAATCGAAATACATTTTAAGGAGTAAAAAATGGGAAGAAAACAAGCAAGAGAAGGAGCCATGCAGCTGTTGTTTCAGATGGACAGCAATGAGGAATTCACCAGAGAAAATCTTGATATGTATCTGGAAAATTTTCCTTTTGATAAAGGTGAAACAGATTACATCGAAGCAATCGTGGAAGGTGTATTGGAGAATAGGGAAGAAATTGATAACTCAATCCAGCAGAATCTTCAAGGATGGTTGTTGGATAGGATTGCAAAGGTGGATCTGGCAACTCTAAGGCTGGCGATATTTGAAATTCAACATATGAAGGATATTCCAATTGAGGTTTCAATCAACGAAGCTATTGAGATTGCAAAGAAGTACAGTACAGATGAGTCATATAAATATGTAAACGGAGTACTTGGTGGATTTGTAAGGTCCATGAATAAGGATGAGTGATCTTTATCTGGGAATCGATACAAGCAATTACACCACTTCTTTGGCGATTGTAGATAAGCTTGGGAATATAATTGAAGACAAAAGAAGTGCTCTTTTTGTTGAGAGCGGCAAGAAGGGGCTCAGACAGCAGGAGGCCCTGTTTCAACATATAAAGAACCTGCCTGAGCTTCTGGAAGAAATATCCACTGATTTGACATTGATAAAGGCGATTGGAGTGAGTACAAGACCAAGGACAATTGAAGGATCATATATGCCTGTATTTTTAGCAGGTGAAAATACTGGCAGAATTCTTTCAAAATCACTCGGTGCACCCTTAAAGAGATTTTCACATCAGGAAGGGCATATTGGGTGTTGCATCCTCGGAAATACAGAAGACGAAGCTTCACTGTCCTTGCATCTTTCAGGAGGTACAACTGAAGTTGTATATACAAGAAATGGGGAAGAGAATCTCTTGACCCACTCTGTTGGAGGAACGCTTGATATCAGCATGGGGCAACTGATAGATAGAATTGGCGTGTATTTGGGCATTGATTTTCCATGTGGAATGGAGCTTGACAGAATAGCCGGAAATGGAGATAAGATTGTCAAGAAACTTCAGTTTAAATCGACAGATGGCTGGATTAATTTATCAGGATACGAGAATCTTTTTAAGAAGCTTCTCAGTGATGGTGAATTTAGAAAAGAAGATGTAATCTACACTATGTTTGTGCATCTTGGAGGGATGATCAGGGAATTAATAAAAGCCCAACTAAAAGATAATTCTGTAGATAAGATATATGTTGTAGGGGGAGTTTCAGCAAACTCCATAATCAGAAAAAGTCTGGAAAATGGGATTTATGACAATGAAGTCATTTTTCCAGAGAAGACCTTGTCAACTGACAATGGTGTTGGTGTTGCATACCTTGCAGCCTGCAAAAAAGGATGGGAGGAATAGCCATGAGACCACTAATGGTAAGTGAAGTCAATCAATACATAAAAAAGCTGATTTCAAGTGATATGCTTCTTAACTCAATCCAAATTGAGGGTGAGATATCCAATTACACGCACCATTATAGCGGGCATATGTATTTCAGCTTGAAGGATGAAAAAAGCCGAATCAGATGTGTTATGTTCAATAGCGATAATGTCAATGTGAATTTCAGACCCAAGGATGGCGCTAAGGTAACCGTAACCGGTAGTATTTCTGTTTACGAAAAAGACGGAAGCTACCAGGTATATGTACGAAAGATGGAAAAGCAGGGAATCGGAGATTTGTACAGGGCATTCAATCTTCTTAAGGAAAAACTGGAAGAGGAAGGTCTTTTCGACTCAGAGTTTAAGAAAGAATTGCCAGCCCTTCCAAGGACCATTGGTGTTGTAACATCATCCACAGGAGCGGCCATAAGGGACATAGTAAGCATCTTAAAGAGAAGATATCCCCCGGTTAAAATAGTGGTGTATCCGGCGCTTGTACAAGGCGAGGGAGCTCCATCAAACATTATCAAGGGTCTAAGGATGCTGGATGACAGGGATGACATAGACCTAATAATAACGGGACGTGGAGGAGGCTCCATGGAAGAATTGTTTGCATTTAACGATGAGAAACTAGCCAGATGTATCTTTGGGCTAAAGACTCCTGTTATATCCGCAGTGGGTCACGAATCAGATTTTACAATTGCTGATTTCGTAGCGGATGTAAGAGCTTCAACTCCTTCTGCAGCAGCAGAGCTTGCAGTGCCAGATAAGGAAAGTTTGCTGGAAGAACTTAGAAGTATGGGATGGACAGTAGAAAGCATTGTTGAAAGATCACTGACTGATGAACGAAGAACTCTAGTTTCACACAACAGGACCTTGTCTTTCCTAAGTCCTGAACAGAGAATAATGGACAGAAAAATGGATATTGACAATGTTTTAAGAGAAATCCAGCACAATATCGAAAAGAAGCTAATGAGGGAAGAACGAAAACTTTTTGCATTTGAGAACAAACTGCATATTGCAAATCCTGAACGTGTTTTGGCAAAGGGATACGGAATTATTACAGACCACAAGGGAAATGTGAGAAAAGCTGTTTCTGAGCTGAATAAGGATGAACGTCTTTATATCAGGATGATTGATGGCAAGGCAGATGTGGTGGTTATTGATACAGAGGAGGAGAAGAATGAATACCAATGAGCTTACATATGAAGAAGGAATGAAATTGTTACAGGAGTTGTTGGATGATCTTGAAAAAGATGATCTTAAACTTGATGAAACCATTAAGAAGTTTAAAGAAGCAATGAAAGTGTATGATCACTGCAATGAAATACTGACTAAAGCAGAAGGTGACGTGAAGATGATTCTAGATAAGGGAATTGATGTAGAAGAAGTTGATTTTCCTGGGATGTTAGCGGAGGAACCTGATGACGAGTTTTAAAGACTTTAAGGAGTATCTTGACTTGATAGATCATTATTTGAAGGAGACAATAAAGGCTGGGAACAACTATGAAAATCACCTTCAGGAAACCATGGAGTACTGTCTTTTCACTGGTGGTAAACGATTAAGACCACTTATGACTTTAAAGGCATACGAAATGTACCATAGCTATATACACGATGCCATGCCATATGCCATGGCAATTGAAATGATTCATACATATTCCTTGATTCACGATGATCTTCCAGCTATGGATAACGATGATTTTAGAAGAGGCAAGCCAACCTGTCATAAGAAATTTGGTGAGGCAATGGCAATACTTACGGGAGACGCTCTATTGAATCTGGCCTTTCAGAGCATCTTTAAAGAAGCAATATCCAGCAACAACAACAGAGCAGCAAGAGCTGGATATGAAATAGCAAAAGCTTCCGGACATTCAGGAATGATAGGCGGTCAGGTACTCGACATAAAAGGCGAAGATGTTAAAATGTCCGAAGACCAGTTGTTTCAGATGTACAGAGGGAAAACAGCAGCATTGATCCAAGCGAGTATCCTGGCTGGAGCCATAGCAGGTGGTGCTTCTGATGATGATGTTGTCGCACTTAGGTTATTCGGAGAAAAGCTTGGAATTGCCTATCAACTGCAGGACGATCTTCTGGATTACCAGGAGGACAGTGAAATTGACAAGAGTACTTACCTCAGTTTTCATGGTGAAGATGAAACCAGAGAAATGATTCGAGAATTAAGCGATGGAGCAATATCCATTCTCCAGAATCTTAAGCATCTTGACACTAAATTTTTTCAGAATCTTACAAGAGAACTTATCCACAGGGAAGTCTAGAAATATTGATATTTAACTGAAAGCATGATATAATCAGCTTAGTAACTAGTGGTACAGTATTCTAGTCAGCACAACTATTCTTGAAGGCGGGGCTAAAAATCCGTCAAAGGGCATATCGATGAAGTTCTTTGTGTGTGGCTTGCGACGCCCAGTCGTGGGTCTTCATAAGGAGTAAGAAGGATGGGGCGATCTGCAATGGCATGCAGGCGAGACCCTACCTTCGTGGAGACATTGCAGGGTGATAAATAGTACCCTGCAGTGATAAACCTGCAAGACATAAATTTTTAATTAAAAGTGCAGAGTAGCCTGCCTTGAGTGGAGTAGCGCGGATGATAAGTTCGACTTGGTTTAACCAGGGCCCGGTTTTGCCCGGTTTTGTTATCGAAATCTAATCTGCAAAAGAGGCTAGGGAATAGACTGGCTGTGGAGGAAAACTCCTAGACTGTTCATTATGAGGTAATCGGAGGATTACAGTGCGGACTAAGTGGTAATCCAGTTCTGCCTTTGGCAACAGGGCAGTGGAGAGATTAAAGGGAAACCGCTGAGCTGGCGACAGGCAGCTCTTTCCAGGGAAATCCTGCTGGACCTGAAGCCGTAAGATTTACTCAGATTACTACCACATTATTGGGCTGATAGCTGAGCTATCAGCTTTTTTATCTATATAGGGGGATAGGAATGGCTAAGAAGGATGATGTAAGTTTTTACATAAAGTACAATATGAAATGGGTATTATTTATAACCTTCTGGACGTTTTTGCTTGCTATCGGAATTTCTATAATTGCAGAAAATCTGGTGCAAAATCTTGATGTCCTTTTTGCGTTTTTAATACTTCTTATTATTGTATTTACAGGTATATTATTTGATACAATAGGTATAGCAGTTACAGCTGCTAGTGAAAGGCCATTTCATGCAATGGCTGCCAACAAAATAGATGAAGCGAGAACTGCGATAAAACTTGTAAGAAACTCCAGTCAGGTAAGTAACTTTTGCAATGATGTTATTGGAGATATCAGTGGAATTATTTCAGGCGCCGTAGCAACAAGTATTGTATTCAGAGTTGTAGTGATTGTTGGGATTGCGGATGGAACAATACTTACAATTCTGTTGACTGCCTTTACTGCTGCTCTTACAGTAGGCGGCAAGGGTGTTGGAAAATCAATAGCAGAATATCACCACGAGCACATAATCTATCAGGTTGCAAGAATTGTCAATTTTGCCGAGAAAGTTTTTAAAGTGGAAATTTTTAAAACTAAAAAGAAATCCAAGGACAGGAAGGACAAGGAGAAATAGAATGGAAAAGAAAAGGGCAGACGTTATTCTCTTTGAAAAGGGACTTGTTGAGTCAAGGGAAAAGGGAAAAAGAATAATAATGGAAGGTTCTGTTTATATTGGAGAAACCAGAGTAGATAAACCTGGTGAAAAGTACTCGGATGATATAGAAATCAAGATCAGAAGCAATCCACTGAAGTATGTTAGTAGAGGCGGACTGAAGCTTGAAAAGGCAATGGAGGAATTTGAACTAAAACTTGATGAATCTGTATGTATGGATATGGGTGCATCGACGGGTGGGTTCACTGACTGCATGCTTAGGTCAGGTGCCAGCAAAGTCTATGCAGTGGATGTTGGTTATGGACAACTTGATTGGAAGCTTCGTAGCGATGATCGTGTTGTAGTACATGAAAGAACCAATATAAGGCATATGGATACCGAGTCCATTCCGGATAAGATCGATTTTATTTCAATTGATGTAAGTTTTATTAGTCTCAAACTTATACTGCCAGTTGCCTATAGACTCTTAAAGGATGAAGGATCAGTTGTAGCTTTGGTAAAGCCGCAATTTGAAGCTGGAAGGAACAAGGTCGGGAAAAAAGGTATAGTAAGAGAGAAATCAACACATAAAGAGGTAATAGAAAACGTTCTTGATTTTAGTGGAAAAATTGGATTCTACCCTCATGGACTCACCTTTTCACCTATAACGGGAACCACTGGAAATATTGAGTTTTTACTTCTCCTTAAGAAAGAGGAGGCTCGTATTGATGAAAATACAATAGACCAGGTTATTAACAAGGCACACGAAAACCTTAAATAGATGGAGGTAGGCTTATGCTCAAAGAGCTTAGGATTAGAAATTTCGCAATTATTGATAATCTGACAATCGATTTTACTGAAGGTCTAAATCTTCTCACAGGAGAGACTGGCTCCGGAAAATCCATAATCATTGAAGCACTTGAAATGGTTCTGGGTGGAAGGGCAAGTCGTGAAATGATACGCTCTGGACAGGACAAGGCAGTAATCGAAGCAATGTTTTTTGTTGACGAAAATCTGCAGAAACAACTTTATGAAATGGGATATGAGCAGAGTGATGTTCTTATTCTTACTAAAGAAATTTCAGACGGATATCCCAGTGTTTCAAGAATAAACGGCAGACCTTTAACCCTAAATATTTTAAAAACACTTACCAATAGAATGGTAGACATATTTGGACAGCATGAGCACCAGTCTCTTCTTGATACTGGCAATCATATAATTATTATCGACTCTTTGATAACGCAAGAAGGAAAGACACTTCTTCGTAACATCAAGGAGGCATATTTAGATTACAGAGAACTTCAGAAAAAGCTAAAGGACCTCTCAGTATCATCACAGGAAAGAGAGCGAGAGCTGGATCTTTTAAAATTCCAGATTGATGAAATTGATGATGCACACTTGAAAGAAGATGACGATGAAGCTATTGAACAGCAGTTCAAGAGACTTGATAATCTAAAAGACACTATTGCCCAGTCATATCAGGCATTGGCATTATTGAACGATGATTATGAGAGTCCAGCTGCAATTTCTCTTATTCAAAAATCAATTGAAATAATCGGTCATTCTGGCAGATATGATCAGATTCTTCAGGAACATGGGAACAGTCTTCAGGCACTGTTATATGAATTGCAGGAATTGTACCGTGGAATAAGTGGATATATTGAAGGCTTGGATATTGATGAAGAAGAACTATTTCTGCTTAGAGAAAGACTTGACCTTGTCAATACACTCAAGAAAAAGTACGGATCATCTGTTGAACAGATATTATCCTATAGGGATGTAACAAAAGAGAGGTACGACAGACTGATCAATATTGACAAGGAGCTTGAAAGACTTGAGGAAGATATCCTTGCGAACAAAAAGAAGCTTTTAGTCGACTCTGAGAACCTGAGCATTATTAGAAAAAAAGTAGCGGGAAAGCTACAGAAGGACATGGAAAAAGAGCTTCTTACCCTCAATATGGACAATGTAAAATTCAAGGTGGATTTTAAGATGCTTAGCGAGCCAACTGACAGAGGGGTGGATAAGGTTGAATTTTTGATTTCAACAAATCCAGGAGAAGATTTAAAACCTCTTTCAAGGATTATATCAGGTGGAGAGATGTCCAGAATAATGCTGGCTTTCAAAGGTATACTTGCTGATATGGACAATATGCCAACTCTTGTATTTGATGAGATTGACACTGGAATCAGTGGAAGGACAGCACAGGTTGTAGGAGAAAAGATCAGAAGGATATCAAAATCACATCAGGTTATTTCAATTTCTCATCTTCCTCAAATCGCAGCTCTTGCGGATACACATTTTGTCATAAGAAAAGCATCGGATAAAAAAGGTACCATAACAAAGGTAGAACGCTTGCTTGAAGATGAGAGGGTAGATGAATTGGCAAGACTTCTTGGAGGGGTTGAGGTAACTGAAACCACAAGGAGACATGCAACTGAAATGCTGCAAATGTCAAATAAGATGAAGAAATAGCGTCTTTATGCTATAATCAATGTATATGTAAAGTTAGGAATAATAATTAGGGGGATCTGTATGACTTACGAAGAGAAAACCATGAAGTGTGACAGGATATATGAAGGCAAGATTTTAAACCTTAGAATTGACACCGTGGAACTTCCTGACAAGAAGTATTCAAAGAGGGAGATTGTTGAACATCCAGGTGGTGTTGGAATTGTTGCACTGACTGAGGACAAAAAAATACTGTTGGTAAGGCAGTACAGAAAAGCGACTGATAAAGTTCTTCTGGAACTACCTGCAGGCAAGCTCGAGGTTAATGAGGAACCAAAAGAAACTGCATATAGGGAATTAAAGGAAGAAACAGGATATTCAGCTGAAAAATTGGAGTACCTAATGGAGTTTTACACTTCACCGGGATTTAGCAGTGAAAAGTTGTATCTTTTCTACGGTGAAAATCTACAACCTGGAGAACAGGAGCTTGAATCAGGTGAATTTATTGACGTTGAAAGCTATACAATTAAAGAGGTTGAGAAACTGCTTCGAAGAGGAGAAATAATGGATGCAAAAACCATTATTGGAATACAGGCTTTGATAAATAGATTTGCAGAATAAAGTTTGGAGTAAAGGGGGTATACTATGTTAAAAGGTATAATGGATGATTATACAAGTTATATAGAAAAGCAAAAAAAGCTTAGCAAGAACACTGTTGAAGCCTATACAAGTGACATTGTAAAATTTAGAAATTTTATGAATGATTCAGGCATCAATAATGCAGATCATGTGAATAACACACATGTAATAAGATACTTGCTGCAGTTACAAAGAGAAGGTAGATCTAATTCCACAATTTCAAGACATCTTGCAAGTATAAGATGTCTATTCGAGTACCTTATTAACAATAGTATTGTTAAAGAAAATCCTACTCTAAACTTGAAACCTCCCAAAAAGGAGAAAAAAACACCTCAGATTCTAACTGAAGATGAAATAACCAAACTTATGAGTGTTCCAGATTTAACCAATGCAAAAGGCTGCAGGGACAGAGCCTTGCTGGAGTTGTCTTATTCTTCAGGATTGAGAGCATCTGAGATTAATTCCCTTAAGATTGGTGATGTACTGCTTTCGAAGGGTACAATAATATTGTCAAAGAATGATGGGATTAGAAGAATACCTGTTGGCTCAAAAGCAATTAACAGTATTGCACATTACTTGAAAAATTATAGGGATGAGAATAATGTTGAAGCACCATTGTTTGTAAATTACAATGGACAGAAGCTTACAAGGCAGGGACTTTGGAAAATAATTGGGGCTTATGCCGACAAGGTATCTGGGAGCAAGAGCATTACTCCCCAGATTCTAAGAAACTCATTTGCAGCACATATATTGAGTCATGGCGCCGATATCAAGACGGTTCAGGAAATTATGGGTCATTCTGATATTGCATCAACCCAGGTTTACACCATGACTGAAGCAAAAGATAATACGGAAGAAGTCTACAAAAAGGCTCATCCAAGAGCATAGGAGGGTCAATAATGAGAGCAGTTGATATAATTGAAAAGAAGAAACACGCTGAAAGTCTTTCAAAGGAAGAAATTGAATTTATTATTTCAGGATATACCAAGGATGAGATACCTGATTATCAAATGTCAGCCTTCCTGATGACTATTTATTTCAACGGAATGAATGAGGATGAAATTGCATATCTGACTGAGAGTTTTGTAAATTCTGGTGATCAGGTAGACCTATCACCAATAAAAGGTATAAAGGTAGATAAACACTCTACTGGAGGAGTTGGAGATAAGATTAGTCTAATAGTACTCCCGCTGGTAGCAGGAGCAGGAGTTCCCGTTGCAAAGATGAGCGGAAGAGGTCTTGGGCACACTGGCGGCACAATCGATAAACTTGAGTCAATTGAGGGTTTCAGAACTGAATTGACATCAGAAGAGTTTATCAACAATGTCAACAAGTACAAAATGGCAATAGTAGGCCAGACAGCAAATCTTACACCTGCCGACAAGAAGATTTATGCCCTTAGGGATGTGACATCTACAATTGACAGTATTCCATTGATAGCCAGCTCAATAATGAGCAAAAAAATTGCTTCAGGTGCAGATGCCATAGTTCTTGATGTAAAGATGGGCTCTGGTGCATTCATGAAGACTATTGAAGAAGCAGAGAAGCTTGCAAAGACCATGGTAGGAATAGGAAAGAACCTGAATAGGAATACTGTAGCCGTTATTACAAACATGGATCAACCCCTTGGAAACCAGGTTGGAAATAGCAATGAAGTAAAAGAAGCCATTAAAGTTCTGGCTGGCAATGGTTCAGAAGATGAAACTACAATCGCCCTTACCATTGCCTCACATATGTGTGTGCTTGGAGGAGCTTTCGATGATTTTGATACTGCTTATAAAAGTCTCAAGGAAACCATTGATTCGGGCAAAGCCATTGAGAAGCTAAAAGAATTGATCCTAATACAGGGAGGAAATCCCGAAGTTGTTGACAATCCAGATCTTTTGCCAGGAGCAAAGAACTCTTATGATGTTCTTGCTGAAAAGGATGGATATGTCTTTGAAATAGATGCTGAGTCAGTCGGAATAAGTGCAATGCTTCTTGGAGCCGGAAGAAGGACCAAAGATGACAAGATTGATTACGGAGCTGGGATCACGCTTAAAAAGAAAATCGGTGATTCTGTTAAGAAGGGTGAGACGATCTGTACCTTAATGACAAATCTTGATGAGTATGATGATGCTATTGAAAGAATCCAGAAAGCTTACGTGATCTCCAATGAAAAACCAAAGACAAAACCATATATATATAATATAATAAAATAGGTTAGTCTATAATGCCTCGACAAGATAGAGTCGGGGTACATTATTATTACGCAACGAAACTGATTCCAAATCCTAATCGAATTGGATGAGGATTCATTTGTTCTGAATATGAAAAGAAATTTGAAAGTAGAGGACTTATATGGAATATATTATTAGTTTGCCCGGACTTCTTATAGCGATAATTTTTCACGAGCTGGCACATGGGCTTACTGCCTACTGGCTTGGAGACCCAACCGCAAAGAATGCTGGGAGACTGACACTCAATCCCATCAAGCACATTGATCCGATGGGGTTCTTGTTTATGTTGATCTTCAGATTTGGATGGGCAAAAGCTGTCCCTATCAACGCTAGTTACTTTAAAAATAGGAAAAGAGATACAATATTGGTATCAATTGCAGGGGTAACCACCAATTTTATAATTGCAATAATAACTGGAGCCATCTTGGTACATGCACCAATCAAAAATGAAATTATCGCACAGATGCTTGTAATAACCCTTTGGTACAATATAATGCTGGGAGTCTTCAATCTTATGCCATTCCCGCCACTTGACGGATCAAAGGTAGTTGCCAGCCTCTTACCTGTTAAGATTGAATACTTGTTTTACAAATACGAAAAGTATTTTTACCTGATTCTTATTTTCCTTATAGCAACCAGGGGAATACAAAGAATACTTGGACCATTAGTGGATTTTGTATACAGTCTTATAATTAATCTATTAATATAGGAGCATGCCATGAGCTATAATGTCAGTGTTGAGGTTTTTGAAGGTCCAATGGACCTATTGTTAAATCTTATAGATAAAAATGAAATAGACATATATGATATTCCCATCAATACTGTTACAGACCAGTTTGTTTCACAATTGAGAAAGTGGGAGGACATGAACCTTGAAGTGGCCAGCGACTTTATTATTATGGCTGCTACACTAATTGAAATAAAATCCAAAATGCTGCTTCCTAAAGAGATTGTTTTGGTTGATGGAGAGGAAGTACATCTTGATCCAAGGGAAGAACTTGTGATGCGCCTGATTGAATACAAGCTGTACAAGGATATTTCAGAAAGTCTTAAATCATCAGAAGATGTCTACAGCAAAGTGTATTACAAGCCTCAGGAGGATGTCAGTGACTTCAGGGATCCATTTGAGGAATTGAATGCAGTGCAGCTTATGGATCTTGTTGATACATTGCAAAACATACTTCAGAGACATAGGTACGATAATCCTCAGGAAAACTTCTTTGAAATCAGAAGAGAAGAAGTCAGTCTTGAAGAATGTACCAGAGATATCGAAGACCAGGTTAAAATCAATGGGAAAATCAAATTCAGTGATATAATCACTGCCCAAGCATCCAGATCAAGAATAATCGCTTACTTTTTATCATTGCTTGAGCTAATGAGAACAAGATTTATATATGTTAGACAAAATGACAGCTTTTCAGATTTGATTATTGAGATGAGGGGAATTTAGTTCATGGACAAACGAGAAATAAAATCAATAATTGAAGGTTTGCTTTTTACTTTTGGAGAACCTATTGACTGCAATGAAGTAGCAAAGGTTCTTGGAATTCCCAATAAGGAAGTGCTATCAATTTTATTGGAAATGAAAGATGAATTTGACTTCAATCGTAGAGGAATCAGAATTATACGGTTTAATAATTCTTTTCAATTGGGTACCAGACCTGAGCACCACGAGTGGATAAAGCAGATTGTTCAAGGAAGGAATACAAGATCATTGTCTAATGCAGCTTTGGAAACACTTTCAATTGTCGCATATAAACAGCCTGTTACCAAGGCTGATATTGACCACATCAGAGGAGTTAAGAGTGACAGAAGTCTGGAAACGCTGATTGGAAGACGCTTGGCAAAAGAAGTTGGCAAGCTGGATAAGCCTGGAAAACCAAACTTGTACGGTACGACAGATGAGTTTTTAAGATACTTTGGTCTTGAATCTCTGAAAGAACTGCCACCGATAGATGATTTTAGAATAGAAGAAATAGAAGAAGAATAGAGGAGTTTTGATATGAAGGATAAACCAATAAGATTACAAAAGTTCATGGCAATGAGTGGTGTAGCTTCAAGAAGAGCATCAGAAGAGCTTATCAAGGAAGGCAAGGTTTCAGTTAACGGAAATGTAGTGACTGAAATGGGTATTACAATAATACCTGGCAAAGACAAGGTTAAGGTAGATGGAATGAATATCAAACCTGAGAGCAACAAGGTCTATGTAATCCTTAACAAGCCAGTAGGGATTGTTACAAGTGCAAAGGATGAGAAGGGAAGAACAGTCGTGACTGACCTTATTGAAGAGGTTGAGGAACGAATTTATCCAGTTGGCAGACTCGATGCTGATACAAGTGGTTTGGTACTCTTAACCAACGATGGAGACCTTGCATTTAAACTGACTCATCCAAGCAAGATGGTATATAAGAGGTATATTGCAATTGTTGAAGGACTTCCAAACAAGGCAGAACTTGAAAGGTTGAGAAACGGTATCAAACTTGAGGGTAGAATGACTGCACCAGCAAAGGTTAAGGTACTAAAAAACTTTGGAGAAGACTCAATTCTGGATATACAGATTCACGAGGGAAGAAATAGACAGGTGAAAAAGATGTGTGAAACAATAAACCATCCTGTTAAGAAACTAAAGAGAATTTCCTTTGGAGAGATTGAGCTTGGAGGTTTGGAATCAGGAAACTGGAGATATCTTAACGATGAAGAACTGGACTATATAAAATCTCTTAAGTAATTAGTCGGGTTCAAAAATATTTATTACCAATATTATTACCAATATTAAGAGGTGAATCGATGCTTAGTTTCAAAGATGTTTCAGATATTGATATGATAAAAAAATTTCTGCACAAGAATGATATAGGGGATAGATTCAGTTCAAAGGGTCTTTTTTTTGGAGCATTCAATGACGGGATTCTGTTTGGTACAACACAGATTGTACTCGAAGATGGTAAGGCATACGTCCAGTATATTTATCTGGATGAAGAATATAGAGGTCAGGGTTTAGGCAATGCCATGGTAAGATCTTTGTTGAACAAGCTTGAATTGAACGGTTTTCATATGGTCTATTCCAAGATTGATAACGATTATCTTGAAAAAATAGGGTTTTCGATGAATCAGAACGAATATTACTGTGATCTGAAAAAGATGTTTTCAGGTGGCTGCTCCTGCTGCGTAGATAAGCATCATGAATGATAAACTTAATAACGCAACACAATTCGTAGAAATTCTAATGGAATGCTTTGTCAAGAAAGGTCAAATTTGTGTTGATGCGACAGCAGGAAATGGAAAAGATACACTAACCCTTGCCAACTTTGTTGGAGATAGTGGTTTAGTCTACAGTTTTGACATTCAGAAAGAAGCTATCAAAAATACAGAAGAGCTTCTATTGCAGAAAAAAATAAGACACAGGGTAGAATTGATTCCCAATAGTCATGTAGACATCCAGGAATTCATCACCCGAAAGATTGATTTTGTTGTATATAATCTGGGGTATCTTCCCGGAGGAGACAAATCAATAAGAACGGATGCTGGTACTACAATAGAAAGCATAAAGAACACTCTGGAAATAATGGCACCCGGTGCAATAATGCTAATAACTGCATACAGGGGACACGAAGGTGGACTTCTCGAGTATGAATCAGTAAAAGGAATCACAGAAGAACTCGATCAGAAAAAATACAATGTATTTGAATTTACATTTATAAATCAAAAGAACAATCCACCTGTAACAATAGGAGTGGAAGTTAGAGGAGGTAAAACATGGCAAAGGTAAAGATTATGGAGACAGCATTAAGAGACGCTCACCAGTCGCTTATAGCAACTAGAATGACTACTGAAGAAATGATTCCAATAGCTGAAAAATTGGATAAGGTAGGCTACTATGCATTGGAAGTGTGGGGAGGAGCTACATTTGATTCTTGTCTTAGGTTCCTGAACGAGGATCCATGGGAAAGACTAAGAGAGCTTAGGAAGGCATTCAAGAACACAAAGCTGCAGATGCTTTTACGAGGACAGAATATTCTAGGGTATAAACATTATCCGGATGATGTTGTAGAGGAATTTGTAAAGAAAGCAATAGAGAATGGGATAGATATTGTAAGAATATTTGATGCACTAAACGATTTAAGAAATCTTGAAACATCCATCAAGGCTGTAAAGAAATATGGTGGTCATGCTCAGGGAGCAATATCCTATACAGTAAGTCCTGTTCACAACAACGATTACTATGTGAGCCTTGCAAAGGAAATGGTCCAAATGGGAGTTGATTCAATATGTATCAAGGATATGTCAGGGATTTTACTTCCTTATGTGGCATATGATTTAGTAAAGGACCTAAAATCTGCTGTTGAAGTTCCAATAGAAGTGCACTCTCACTTTACTAGTGGAATAGCAAACTTAACTTACCTGAAATCGATTGAAGCGGGTGCTGATATTATTGATACTGCAATATCACCTCTTGGCAATGGAACTAGCCAGCCGGCAACCGAACCTATGATTGCAGCATTGGAAGGTACTGAATATTATCCAGACATTGATTTTGATCTGCTTCTTGAAATTTCTGAGTACTTTAAGGAACTTAGAGACAAATACATGAAAGCTGGATTGCTTGATTCAAAGGTGCTGTATGTTGATGTTAATACCCTGAAGTATCAGGTTCCCGGAGGAATGTTGTCAAACCTTGTATCCCAGTTGAAAACTCAAGGTAAAGAGGAGCTTTATGATGAAGTATTGAAAGAGATTCCAAAAGTAAGAGAAGAATTAGGATTCCCACCACTTGTAACACCTATGAGTCAGATGGTGGGTACAACTGCTCTCTTCAATGTAATCACAGGTGAGAGATACAAAATGGTTCCAACAGAAACCAAGAATTATGTTAAAGGATTGTATGGTAGACCACCAAAGCCAATCTCAGATGAAATAAGAAAGAAAATAATCGGAGATGACGAGGTTTTTGAGGGAAGACCTGCTGATATGCTGGAACCACAGTTGGACAATTATAGAAAAGAAATAAGTGAATATATTGAACAGGATGAAGATGTTTTAAGTTATGCATTATTCCCGCAGGTTGCTATACCATTCTTCAAGCAGCGTATGGCTGCCAAGTATAAGATTGAAACAGACCTACTAGATCAGGAAAACCAAACACATCCTGTATAAAAAAGTTAACTGATTTGACATACAAATTCAAACAAGCCCAATTGACAAATTTCAGTCTAGATGGGCTTGTTTTTTTGTCAAAATGTAAAATTATTATTAAAAAACAAGGTATCTTAATGTCCATATATTCAATCGTTTGAAAGCAAACTTGCAAAAAACATTGAACGTTGGTAAATTATGAAATAAATCTTGCAAAACACTCCTTACTTTGTTATTATTTAGTTAAGCAAACAAGTTACCTATAGGAGGGAAAACGATGCCAGATAAGAAGGAAAAAATCGTTACCGTTGAAAAAGAATGGTGCAAGGGCTGTGGCATTTGCGTAGCATATTGTCCTAAAAGTGTTCTTGCTTTGAAAGATGGTAAAGTGGAGATTGTGGATCTGGAAGCATGCATAAAGTGTGGCCAATGTGAATTGCGTTGTCCGGATTATGCAATTTACTTAAGGGAGGAATAAAGATGACTGTAAAATTAATGCAGGGTAATGAAGCCTGCGTCGCCGGAGCACTTAAGGCTGGAATGAAGTTTTATGCAGGATATCCTATTACACCTTCTACTGAAATCGCTGAATTATCAGCCGAGGAATTGCCAAAAGTAGGAGGAAAATTCATACAGATGGAAGATGAAATCGCTGGTATTGCGGCAACACTGGGAGGATCATTGGCTGGTCTTAAATCTATGACAGCAACTTCAGGTCCTGGATTTAGTCTCAAGCAGGAAAATATCGGGTACGGTATTATTACTGAAACTCCATGTGTAATAGTAAATGTTCAAAGAAGTGGTCCAAGTACTGGCCTTCCTACTTCACCTGCACAGGGAGACATAATGCAGGCTCGATGGGGAACTCATGGAGACCATTCGATAATAGTTCTTTATCCATCATCTGTAAAGGAAATCTACTATACGACAATTAGAGCATTTAATCTGGCTGAAAAATATAGAACACCTGTAATATTGCTATTGGATGAAATCATCGGTCACATGCGAGAAAAAATTGAAATCCCAGAAAATGACGATGTTGAAATAATAGACAGAAAAAAACCGACTTGCTCACCTTCAGAATACAAGGCTTTTAAAGTTCAGGATGGAGATGTTGTTCCTGAGATGGCAGCATTTGGAGAAGGATACAGATACCACGTGACTGGACTTGTTCATGACGAGACAGGATTTCCTTCAGGGAATGAACTGGTAGCTGATAAACTTCTGAACAGACTGATTGATAAAATTGAGAATAATAAAGAAGATATTGTAACGTATGAGGAATATATGTTGGATGACGCTGACATAGCAATCGTTTCATTTGGATCAATTGCCAGATCTGCTAAAAGCGCAGTAGATTCATTGAGAAGTCAAGGTTATAAAGTAGGTCTTTTCAGACCGATTACCATTTGGCCTTCTGCTGAAGATCAACTAGAAGAACTTGGCAAAAAAATGAAGAAAATTTTCGTAGTTGAGTTGAATGCTGGTCAGTATTTTCTTGAAGTTGACAGAATTGCTGGAAAGCATACAAAGGTTAATAAATATGGAAAAATAAATGGAGATATTATCACTCCTGATGAGATTGTAGCAGTTGTGAAGGAGGATCAAAATGCCTAGTGAATTAGTAAATAAGTATTTTAGAACCCAGAATCTGCCTCATATATGGTGTCCTGGTTGCGGTAATGGAATTGTTACAAGGGCATTGGTAAAAGCTATTGACACACTTGGTCTTGATAAGGACAACGTCTGTATTGTATCGGGTATAGGTTGTTCCTCAAGAGCACCGGGTTATTTGGACTTCAATACTCTTCACACTACTCACGGAAGAGCACTTGCATTTGCAACTGGTATAAAGATGGCAAATCCTGAGCTTAAAGTCATCGTAGTTACTGGAGATGGAGACTCTTCTGCAATAGGTGGAAACCACCTTATACATGCTGCAAGAAGAAATATTGATATTACGACAATCGTTTTTAACAATAATACTTACGGGATGACTGGAGGACAGTTCTCACCAACAACACCAACTGGTGACAAAGGAACAACTGCTCCTTATGGAAGCATTGATCCAAACTTTGATCTATGCAATCTTGCAAAAGCAGCAGGAGCATCATACGTAGCAAAGGGAACAATTTTTGCTGCAAATATGCTTGAAAAAAACATAATTGCAGGTATAGAGAATAAAGGATTCTCATTTATTGAGGCTATGTCAACATGTCCAACATACTATGGTAGAAAAAATAAAAAAGGTACTGCTGTTGATATGACAACTTATCTTAAGGAAAGTGCAATAAATAAAGTTGCCTGGGACAAACTTCCTGAAGAGAAAAAAGAAGGAAAGTTTGTGATAGGTGAGTTACACAATATAGTGAGACCTGAATATACTGAGGAATATGGCAAGCTTATAGCATCAGTAAGGAAGGAGGGCTAATATGAAACGTTGGGAATTGAGATTTTCAGGTGCCGGTGGACAAGGTCTGATAACAGGGGGAATAATTCTTGCTGAAGCAGCCATTCTAGATGGCAAAAATGCCCTCCAGTCACAGTCCTACGGGCCAGAAGCAAGAGGAGGCGCTAGTAAGGCAGAAGTTATTATAAGTGATGAAGAAATATCTTTTCCAAAGGTAGGACGTTGTGATTTGTTATTATCCTTGACACAACTTTCCTGTGATAAATATTTGGAGACACTTAAACCTGGTGGAATACTTGTAATAGATGATTCAGTGGTGACTCCTGAAAGAGACGATATCAAAATATTTAGCATTCCAATACTTTCAACAGCAACTACTAAGCTCGGAAAACCAATGGTTGCAAATATAATCGCTCTTGGTGCAATTCATAGTATTACCAGTATAGTTTCTCAGGAATCCCTTCAAAAAGCGGTTCTTTCAAGAGTGCCCAAGGGAACTGAAGAATTGAACAAAGTAGCCTTAAAAGAAGGCTATGAACTTGTTAAGTAGAAAGGTTGTTGTCTGATGGTGTCAAATCAAAATGTAATACAGAATATTCAGGATAACTATTCCAGACTGAGCAAGGGTCAGAAGATTATTGCCGAGTACATGATTAATCATTATGACAAGGCTGCATTTATGACCGCTGCAAGCCTTGGCAAAAATTTGAACATAAGTGAATCAACTGTGGTTAGGTTTGCCAATGCGCTGGGTTATTCTGGTTATAAAGAACTGCAGAGAGAACTTCAGGAATTAATCAGAAACAAGCTGACTACTGTTCAAAGGTTGAACTTATCTGAAGATTATTCCAAGACTGAACATTCCATAGTAAAAGTAATGGAAAAAGATGTTGAGAATCTTAGAAAGACTCTTTCTGAGATTGATTTTGACAAGTTTTACAATGCAGTTGACATGACATTAAAAGCTAAACAGATCTATATTATGGGTCTTCGGAGTTCTTCATTTTTATCGGGATATATGGCTTTTTATATGAGCTTCATATTTGATAATGTAAGACTTGTGCAACCAGGAGCCAACGATATATTCGAGCAACTTGCAAAGGTGACGGAAGAGGATATAATTATCTGTCTGACATATCCAAGGTATTCCAAGAGGACACTGGAAGCACTTGATTATACCAAGAATAAGGGTTGTAGAGTTATCAGTTTTACAGACAGTCTTATTTCACCTGCTTCAGACAAGTCAGATGTAAGCATTATTGCAAGAAGTGACATGTTATCATTCGTGGATTCGCTGGTTGCTCCAATGAGCTTGATTAATGCATTTATAATTGCATTAGGCAGTGAGAAGAAGGAAGATATTACACCATACTTTGAAGAGTTGGAACATGTCTGGAAAACTTATAGCATATACGATCAAAATAGCATATAAAAAATAAATTCTAGTTTTTATGATCCGCTGTGTAAAAAGCAGCGGATTTTTTATGTAATTATATAATGAATAGTAAAAGTGTCATAGATAATAATATCATAAATGATAAGCAATTTTTTTGCTTTTGTGTTATTATTCTTTTAATGAGGGTTTTTAAGGAGAGGATTTTTATGAAATTAAAGATTGGAATCATTGGAGGAGGACCGGCAGGAATTATGGCTGCTGGAGCTGCTGCAAGCAATGGGCATGATGTTACATTAATTGAAAAGAACGACCAATTGGGAAAAAAACTGTTTATAACAGGTAAAGGAAGGTGCAATATAACAAATGCTGCACCCATTGAGGAATTTTTTGATAACGTAGTTACCAACAATAATTTCTTATATAGCAGTCTGTATACTTTTGACAATAATGCCATAATGGAATTGCTTCAAAAATATGGTTTGAAATTGAAGATTGAAAGAGGAAACAGAGTATTTCCAGAAACTGACAAATCAAGTGATGTAATAAAAGCTTTTAAAAAGTATCTGAATGATTCAGACGTCGATATTAAATTAAATTCAAATGTGACCCACATCAAGTTTGATGGCAAGAGTTTCAAAGTATTCATTAAGGATGATGAAAGCTATCAATTTGACAGGCTTATTATCACAACAGGAGGCAAGAGCTATCCCGCTACCGGATCAACAGGAGATGGGTATTTATTCGCCAAATCTCTGGGGCACACTGTCACAGATTTAAGACCAAGTCTAGTACCTATTGAGTTAAATGATTCTTGGATTAACGACTTAATGGGTTTGTCCCTGCGAAATGTTTCCTTGACTGCTTATTCTGGTAAAAAGGAAGTCCACAGTGAATTTGGAGAAATGATATTTACACATTACGGAATTTCAGGTCCAATTGTACTTTCAATAAGCAACTATATAAATAACGTTAAATCAAAACTTAGACTAGCTCTGGACCTTAAGCCTGCACTTGACAGAGAGAAGCTGGATGCCAGGATTATTAGAGATTTTACAGAGTACAGCAATAAACAGCTTAAAAATGCTTTAAATGATTTGTTGCCACAAAAGCTCATTCCGTGGGTTATCGAATCATCCGGGATTTATCCTGAAAAAGTAGTTCACCAGATCACCAAAGATGAAAGAGAGCAACTTGTTGAAGCATTAAAAAATTTCCCTCTCCATTTCAAGGGGTTCAGACCAATTGAGGAAGGAATTGTTACATCAGGAGGAATCAATGTAAAGGAAATAAATCCATCTACTATGGAGTCAAAAATAATCCCTGGTTTATTCTTTGCAGGAGAGATTATTGACATTGATGCACTCACGGGAGGATATAATCTTCAAATAGCTTATTCAACCGGATATTTGGCTGGAATAAATGCATAAATAACTTGTTTATATGGCGTATTTATTATATAATTAGTTAGGAGAGTTTGTGGAACTGTAGTATATAAGAGGGCTATTACTGTAGATAAGAATCCATTTTCATATGAGGGGAATGGATTATGAGGAAGATTGACGACGAAACCATTTAATATGGATAAGGTTATCAGCATGATTTTTTCTGCTACAATATATCTGGACCGAGTCTAACTCTGGAATTTAAATTCTGGAGATGTCAATAGTCTTAGGCCTTAAACGCTACTTGATTGCAAGCCACCTCGCGGTGGTTATTCTTTTTTATACGGAGGCAGATTATGACCAGGAATTATTCTATTGCGATAGATGGACCTGCTGGAGCTGGAAAGAGCACAGTAGCTAAGATTGTGGCTAAGAAGCTAAACTTTGAATATATTGATACAGGAGCCATGTATAGAGCCTATACCCTGAAAGTACTGCAAAATAATCTTGATCCTGAAAATCAGAATGAGGTAAAATCTCTTCTTGATTCTACTGATATATATTTCGTTGACAATCAAATTTACCTTGATGGTAAAATGATTGACGATGAAATTAGAGACAATCGTATCAGCGATAATGTCTCTTATATTGCCAGCATCAAGGAAGTGAGGTCAAAGATGGTATCGCTTCAACAAAAGATGGCGGCAAGTAAATCTGTAGTGATGGATGGCCGGGATATAACAACAGTTGTTCTGCCAAAAGCAGATTATAAGTTTTATGTCACGGCATCGGTTGAAGAAAGAGGTAACAGAAGATATCTGGAATTAATGAACAAGGGTGTACAAGACATAACCCTCCAAAGTGTCATTGAGAATATCAGAAGACGGGATGAAATTGACAGCACCAGAGAAGAGTCACCTCTTACAAGAACTGAAGATTCAGTACTTGTAGATACAACCGATCTTAGCATCGAAGAAACTGTTGACATGATTATCGACCTGGTAAAGGGGGGAGAATAGGATTGTTTTATTCATTGGTAAAAGCTATTGCCTTTGTTATTTTCAATTTTGTTTTTAGAATTAAAGTTGAAGGCAAAGAGCAAATTCCAGTAAGTGGCAGGCTTGTCCTTTGCTCCAATCATAAAAGCAATTGGGATCCACTGATTTTAGCATCAGTATTTCCAAGGAAAATTGCATGGATGGGTAAAAAGGAGCTTTTTGAGAACAAATTACTTAAAGCATCACTCAGCTGGCTTGGAGTATTTCCAGTAGACAGGCAAGTTGCTGATATTTCAGCTGTAAAAACTGCTTTGAGAATACTGAAGGCAGAAAAGGTACTGGGAATCTTTCCTGAGGGAACTCGGGTAAAGGAATTTAATCCGGAGAATGCAAAGGCCGGAGTAGCTTTATTGGCAATGAAATCAAAGGCACCCGTTTTACCGGTTTATATCGAGGGTAGTTATAAATTGTTCAGCATATTAAGAATAACTATTGGTGAACCTCTAGAGTATCACAAAGAGTACACTGGTAAGTTGGGCAATGAGGAATATAGCAATATAAGCCAGGAAATTCTGGCTAAGATATATAAGTTGGGAGGCTAAGAATTGGAAATTATATTGGCTGAGAATGCAGGATTCTGTTTCGGAGTAGACAGAGCAGTCAAAATGACAGAATATGAATTGTCCCAGGATGGATTAAAGGTATATTCTTATGGACCACTGATTCATAACCCGCAGGTAGTAAAGTCACTGGAAGACAAAGGACTTGAGACAATTGATGCCTTCTCAGAGATTCCAGAAGGAAGAATAATAGTAAGATCACACGGCGTCTCTAAAGATGTCATTAAAGAGATTGAAGAATCAGAATTACATTTGGTTGACTGTACCTGCCCTTACGTAAAGGCTGTTCACAAAAGAGTCGAAGATTACTGCTCGGATGGCTATAACATAGTAATAATTGGAGACAGAGAGCATCCAGAAGTAATTGGTATAAATGGTTGGTGCGAAGACAAAGCATATATAGTAAATAGCCGTGATGAAGCTTTGGAGTTACCCAGTATGGACAAATCCTGTGTTGTATCACAAACAACAAACAGACTTGACAAGTTTATTGAACTTAGTAGAATTGTCGAGGAAAAGTCAGATAAGGTTGTCTTATTCAACACCATTTGCACCGCTACCAAACTGAGGCAGGAAGCTGCTGAAGATGTCTCAAAAAAAGCTGATGCAATGATAGTAATTGGTGGAAAGCACAGCTCAAATACAATCAAATTGGCTGAGATTAGCAGTAAATACTGCAAAAATGTATTTCATATAGAAACTATTGAAGAATTAGCTTTACAAGAGCTACAAAATTTTAATACAATAGGTATAACCGCAGGTGCTTCAACACCTGATTGGATAATTAAGGAGGCTGTTAAGGTAATGGAGAATTATAATCAAGATGAAATGATGGAAGCAATTGAGAGTTCCTTTAAAAGGATCAACAGAGGTGACGTTCTGAAAGGAACAGTGCTTTATGTAACAAACAATGAGGTAATGGTTAACATCAACTACAAGAGTGATGGAATTATTGTTAAAAGCGAGATGACAAAAGAGTCAGATCCAAATCCAAAAGAACTTTTTAGTGTAGGAGATGAAATAGACGTATATGTAATGAAACTTGATGATGGTGAGGGTAATGTTGTACTTTCAGCTAAGAGGGTTGACTTTATAAAAGACTGGGAAGTTCTTGAAGAATCATACAAAGAAGAAGAAATTCTAGAAGTTAAAGTTTTAAATGCTGTAAAAGGTGGACTTACGGTTCTTGTTAATAGTGTGAATGGATTTATGCCTGCATCACAAATATCAATGAATTATGTATCAGACCTTAATCAATTCAAGGGACAAACTTTAAGTGCAAAAATTATAGATTTCGATATTCAAAAGAGAAGAATGATATTATCAAGAAAAGCTGTTGAAAAGGTTGAGGTAGAGAAGAAGAGAGCTAAACTTTGGGAGACAATCGAAGAAGGAATAACTCTTACAGGAGTTGTTCAAAGACTTACCGACTTCGGAGCTTTTGTTGACCTTGGAGGAATTGATGGACTTATTCACATTTCAGATCTTGCTTGGTTCAGAGTTAAGCATCCTTCAGAGGTATTGAAAGAAGGAGATAATGTAGAAGTTAAGGTTCTTGCCTTTGATAAAGAGAAGAACAGAATATCACTAGGCCTTAAACAAACTACTGAAGAGCCTTGGATAATATTCCTTAAGGAATATAAGGTTGGGGATGTAATTGATGGTGAAGTAGTAAATATTCTTGACTTTGGTGCATTCGTCAGAGTAATTAAGGGAGTTGATGGACTTCTTCACGTATCACAGATTTCAAAGGACCATGTTGAGAAGCCTTCAGATGTACTAAAGGTTGGAGACAAGGTAACTGTTAAAATTACGGAAATTAACGAAGCTGATAAGAAAATTAGTCTTAGTGCAAAGGATGCTGCAGAACCTGAAGAGACTTCAGAAGAAGAAGCTCCTGCTGTTGAGAAAGAAGAAACTGAAGAAGCTTATGAAGCTGGAGATTTTAATACATCTGTTGAAGAGCTTACAAAGGAAGACTAATATCAGACAAATATATGAAGCGAAATGGGTTAAATTAAATTTTAACCCATTTTTTTGAAGACAATAGGGAGGTTAATAGATGAATACCAAGGAATTCCTGGAGTTGTTGTCAAATGGTAACGGCGTCTCAGGCTTTGAATTTAACCTTAAGGAAACTATAATGGATGCATTTAGCCAATATACGGATTCCATCACTGTAGACAAACTAGGTAATATAATTGCCCACAAAAAAGGGACAGGGAATGGTGCTGTTAAGATTCTGATGGCAGCTCATATGGATGAAATTGGATTTATGGTCAAGGATATTGATAAAAAGGGATTTATTCATTTTACCAATATCGGTGGTATAGACCCAAGAACTATTCTTGCCCAGGAAGTTATGATTCATGGAAATAAAGACATTAAAGGAGTAATTGGATCAAAACCACCTCATTTGCAAGAAGAATCAGAACAAGAAGTATCGATTAAAATGGAAGATATGATAATCGATACAGGGTTCGATAAGGATAGAGTATCTGAAGTTGTATCAATAGGAGATTCGATAACAGTAGATAGAAAGATGAAATCCCTTCTAAATAATAGAGTTACAGGCAAAGCCATGGATGACAGGGCAGGTGTGGCTGCTCTTTATGAAACCATGCTTGAGATGTCTAAAATGAATCACTACGCGGATATATATTTTGTTGCCACTATCCAGGAGGAAGTAACAATGGCCGGTGCGTTGACTGCAACATATGGTGTAGATCCTGATATCGGAATTGCGGTGGATGTTGGATTTGGAAAAACACCTGAGCTAAATAATTCCAATTCAATTGAGATGGGTAAAGGTCCAGGAGTGCTCCTAGGTGGGAATATTCATCCAGGACTAAGAAAAAGACTTGTTTCTGTTGCCGGGGATTACAATATTTCTGTACAGACTAATGTATGGCCAGGTCCAAGTGGTACTGATGCAAGGGCTATGCAAATTACAAGGGATGGAGTGCCTGCTTTAGTATTGTCAATACCTTTAAGGTATATGCATACATCCGTTGAGGTCCTGGATCTAAATGATGTGTCACAAACTGCTAAACTTCTTGCTTTCTTCGGCTCATCCATATTGGAAAATGAATTGGAGGGATTACTATGTTTCTAAAAGAACTTACTGAAGCCTCCGGTGTATCAGGCAACGAAAAAGAAGTAAGAGATTTTATTAAAGAAGCCCTTGAAGGATATGTAGATGAAATTAAAGTCGACAGAATTGGAAATCTAATTGTCCATAAGAAAGCAAGCAATCCAAGTGGAAAAACACTTATGATAGCTGCGCATATGGATGAGATTGGCTTGCTGGTAAAAGATATTGATTCATCTGGTTTGATAAAGTTCATTCCTGTTGGAGGTGTTGACAAGAGAATACTTGTATCAAAGGCTGTCACTGTTGGAGATAAAAAACTACCTGGAGTTATTGGTGCTAAGCCCATACATCTTCAAAAGAAAAATGAATGGTCGAAGGTATTAGATATAGATGATCTATATATAGATATTGGAGCCTCATCAAAGGAAGATGCTGAAAAACACGTGTCAATTGGTGATTATGTTGCTTTTGATACTGAATACGATGAAATTGGAGATGGGATTATTAAGGCAAAAGCCCTTGATGACAGAGTTGGATGTTCAATACTTCTAGATATATTGAGATCAGATATTGATGCTGATATATACGGTGCTTTTACCGTAATGGAGGAAGTAGGACTTGTGGGAGCGGGACCAGCAGCTTATCAAATAAAACCTGATGTTGCAATAGTACTTGAAGGAACAATTTGCTTTGAAACAGATGAGTTGGATTCACACCAGATGCCTACAAAACTAGGTGAAGGGCCTGCAATTTCATTAATAGATAGAACTACAGTATACAATAGAGATTTAAGAGACGAGATTGTTAGTATTGCTGAAGCAAACAACATACCGTATCAGTACAGAAAAACAGCCATGGGTGGAAATGACTCTGGTAAAATTCATATTTCAGGTACTGGTTGTGCAACGGCTGGAATATCAGTTCCAACAAGATATATTCACAGTCCTTTGTCTGTTATAAGCAGAGCTGACTATTACAACACATACAGATTGGTATTATCTTTGATTGAAGAATTAAAGAAAGGGGCAATATAAATGGATTTCAATGTTGATTTACTACATAAATTAGTGTCAGTATACGGACCATCTGGAGATGAATCATTAATAAGCGCTACAATCCGTCAGGAAATTTCAGAGTATGTTGATGAAATAAACACTGATGCCCTGGGAAATCTGATAGCAAGAAAAAAAGGCAGCGGAAAAAAAATAATGGTTTCTGCTCATATGGATCAGATAGGTTTTATTGTAACTGATGTTGATAAGGAAGGTTTTTTGAGATTCGGAAACGTAGGAGGGATATCTCCTGATATAAGTTTAAGCCAGAAGGTAATTTTTAAGAATGGAACTGTAGGGGCAATCTTCTCAGAACCCATAGAAAAGTCTTCTGAGAGAAAATTAGAAAATATGTATATTGATATTGGTGCCAAGAATAAGGAAGAGGCAGAAAAACTTGTAAATTTAGGAGATATGTGTATTTACTACAGTCCATTTGCAAATAATGACAATGTTATTTTTACACCTTATCTGGATGATAGAGCAGGATGTTTTGTTGCAATTGAGGCATTGAAAAGGCTTTCCGATACAGATAATGATATTTATTTTGTATTTTCTGTTCAGGAAGAGGTTGGATTAAGAGGTGCAAGAACCGCTGCCTACGGGATAGAACCTGATTATGGAATAGCTGTAGATGTTACTGCTCATGGAGATACACCAAAGGCCAAGAGATTTGCAATAGGACTCCACAAGGGAGCAGCCATCAAAGTTAAAGACAATTCGATAATAACTCATCCATCAGTAAGGAATGCACTGATAGAAATTGCCAAGGAAAGAGACATTCCTTATCAATTGGAGGTTCTGGAATTCGGTGGAACGGATTCAGGTGCCATTCATGTTACAAAAGCAGGAGTTCCTTCTGGTGTAATTTCAATACCAACAAGATACGTGCATTCAACTGTTGAGATGGCATCAAAGGAGGACATTGAAAACAGCATAACCCTGTTGGTAGCATATTTGACAATGAAGCATTAGTAGTACACGATTGAATGAGAAAAATGAAAAGTCTGTTTGATTCAGAATCAAGTATTGGTTTCTGTCAGCAGACTTTTTCTATTGATATATGCTATAATTAAGGATAAAGCGATTCAATAAAAGGAATAGCAAGGAGATATATAAAATGAAGAAATATCTTATTAATACATCTGGTTGTCAGGCTAATGAGCTGGATTCAGACAAAATTTCATGGGTTTTGGATACAATGGGTTATGAGCCTACTGATGACAAGGAACAGGCAGACATAATACTTTTTAATACCTGTGCTGTAAGGAAAAGTGCAGAGGACAAGGTATTTGGGCAGTTGGGAGAATTGAAGGAACTGAAGAGAAGAAAACCGGATATGGTTTTAGGGATATGTGGATGCATGATGCAACGTGATGACATCAGGGAGTTCTTTTTATCGAAACATAAGCATATTGATCTGGTTTTTGGAACTAATAATATTCACAAGCTACCTCAATTGATAACCAGACAACATGAAACAGGACAGACAATTATTGATATTGTTGAAGACACAAGGGAAATCGATGAGAGCATTGATGCACATAGAAAATATTCATATAAAGCTTATGTTGATATAATGTATGGTTGTGACAACTATTGTACCTATTGCATTGTTCCTTATACAAGAGGTAGAGAAAGAAGCAGAGAACCAAAAGTAATACTTGATGAAGTAATCAAGCTTGTCCAATCAGGGGTGAAAGAAATAACATTGCTCGGTCAGAATGTTAATTCCTATGGTAAGACACTATCAGTTGATTACAGTTTTCCAGATTTACTAAGAGAGATAAATGAAATTGATGGACTCCAGCGAATCAGGTTTATGACATCACATCCCAAGGACTTCACAGACAGGCTTATAGAGGCTTATATAGAGTTAGACAAGCTAAGCCCCCACTTGCATCTACCAGTGCAGTCAGGGAGCAACAGGATGCTTAAGCTTATGAACAGGAAGTATACCCGGGATGAATATCTCGAGAAAACAAATAAAATCAAAAACTTGTTACCCAACATCGCGATAAGTACCGATATAATAGTTGGTTTTCCTGGTGAAACTGAACAAGACTTCCAGGAAACATTGGATTTGGTCAAGGAAGTGGAATTCGATCTGGCATATACATTTCTTTATTCAGTAAGAGAGGGAACCACTGCTGCGAAAATGGAAGAACAGGTGCCTGATCAGGTCAAGCATGAAAGATTCCAAAGACTACTAGACACTCTCAACCCAATTAGTTTAAAACTGAATCAGAAGCTTCTTGGCACTATTCAGAAAGTTATGGTCGAAGAGGTAAGCAAGAATGACAGTGAAGTGATGAGTGGAAGAACAGGAAGTGCCAAGCTTATCCATTTTAAGGGTGGAGAAGAATTAATTGGTAAAATCGTCAATGTAAGAATAGATAAGGTAAAAACATTTACACTTGAGGGAATAATGATTGACTAGGAGGACCAAATGGCTACTCTAACTCCAATGATGCAACAATACGTAGATACCAAAGAAAAGTACAACGATGCATTGCTTTTTTTTAGGCTAGGGGATTTCTATGAAATGTTTTTTGAAGATGCTAAAATTGCTTCTAGAGAGCTTGAAATAGCTCTTACCAGCAGAGATTGCGGTCTTGATGAAAAAGCACCAATGTGTGGTGTGCCTCATCATGTTGCTGAAACATATATATCCAGACTTGTAGACCGAGGTTACAAAGTTGCTGTTTGTGAGCAGGTAGAAGACCCTGCCTTGGCAAAAGGCCTTGTAAAGCGCGAAGTAGTAAGAATTGTTACACCTGGTACAATAATGGATGGTAGCCTTCTGGACGAAAAGGCAAATAACTTTTTAGCTAGTATATTTCTGGATGAGTATGGTGTTGGACTGTCATATGTAGACAATTCCACAGGAGAAATGTTTACAACAGAGTTTATTGGTGAAGAAGAAAACAGCGGTAGATTTATACTTGATGAACTGGGGAAAATAATGCCCTCGGAAATAGTCTGCAATAAAGGATTAACCAGAAATAAGAAGCTGATAAATATAATAATGGATAAGATTAATCCATATATCAACACAATGGATGATTCATCAAATGATGTTGAAAACTACAATGCATTAATAAGTGGTTTCTTCAGTGATAAAAACATTAAAACAGCAAGGCTGAAAGAAAAAATATACTCTACATTATCATTAGGGAAGTTGCTGAATTATTTGAAGGATACTCAGTTCAATGCTGTTGATCATATCAAGGAGTTGCAGTATTATGAACCTGAGCATTATATGCTTATGGATATCAACACAAGAACAAATCTTGAAATCCATGAAACTATGAGGTCAAAGGAAAAAAGAGGAGCACTTATTGGTATTCTAGATAAAACTCAAACTGCAATGGGTGGAAGATTGTTAAGAAAATGGCTTGAACAACCGTTGCTGGATAAAAAACAAATTGAAAACAGATTGAATATGGTTGAATTTTTAAAGAATAATCCATTTCAGCTTGAAGAAATTAGGGATATTTTAAAAACCGTATACGATATTGAAAGATTAATAAGCAAGATTTCTAATGGAAATTCCAGTGGAAGAGATATGGTAGCTTTAAGACAATCAATTGAGCATATACCAGGACTTAAGGGTGTTCTTTTGGCAACAGAATTGAGTCAGTTTGTTAAACTTCAGGAGGATATGGATGATCTTATTGATATTCACACAATTTTAAATGATTCGCTGGGTGACAATCCACCCTTATCAGTAAAAGAAGGTGGGATGATCAAGGAAGGATACAATGAGTATCTTGATGAGCTGAGAGACAGCAAGTTGAAAGGCAAAGAGTGGTTGGCCAGGCTTGAAGCAGAGGAGAGAAGCCGTTCAGGCATAAAAACACTTAAAGTCGGCTTCAACAGAGTAATGGGATATTACATTGATATTAGAAAATCCAATATTGACTCGGTACCGGAGAATTATATTCGGAAACAAACTTTGGCAAACTCCGAAAGGTATTATACAACCGAGCTTAAAGAAATCGAAGATAGAATTCTGGGCGCTGATGACAAGGCAATCCAGCTTGAATATGAATTGTTCCAGGAGATTCGTGAGATAATTAAGAAAGAGATTGAAAGACTTCAACGGACCAGCAAATTACTGGCAGTATTGGATGTTGTAATGAGTTTTGCAATTGTAGCCAATGCAAATAACTTTACTAGACCAGGTTTAAATACAAAAGGAATTATTGATATTGAAGAAGGAAGGCATCCCGTTGTTGAAGCTACAATAAAACACCAGTTATTTGTACCAAATGATGCATATATGGACACAAGAGATGATATGCTTCATATAATTACTGGGCCAAATATGGCAGGAAAGTCAACTTTTATGAGACAAATAGCAATAATCGTGCTTCTTGCACAAATTGGTTCATTTGTTCCATCAAAACGAGCGGATATTGGAATAGTGGACAGGATTTTTACTAGAATCGGTGCCTCGGATAATCTGTCTCAAGGTGAAAGTACTTTTATGGTTGAAATGAACGAGGTTTCAAACATTCTCAGATTTGCAACCCCAAGAAGTTTAATAATCCTGGATGAGGTAGGAAGAGGAACAAGCACATATGACGGTCTTAGCATAGCTTGGGCTGTGGTGGAATATATATCAGATAAAATCAAGGCTAAAACTTTGTTTGCAACTCATTACCACGAATTAACTCAGTTGCAAGTCAAGCTTAAAGGAGTAAAAAACTTTACCATTACAGCTGAAGAACAGGGGGATGATATCATTTTCCTCAGAAAGATAGTCATGGGCAGTACAAACCAAAGTTTTGGAATACAGGTTGCGAAGCTTGCTGGTATTAGAAAAGAGGTAATCCAGAGGGCTAATGAGGTTTTGGCGATGATTGAAAACTCACATGAGATAAATATGGATGAACCTGTTCAAAAAAAGAACCAAAAGCAAATGAACTTAATGGATTACAGAAAAGACTTTTATATAGATCGAGTGAGAAATATAGATATAAACGGGTTGACACCAATGGATGCCCTCAATACCCTCAACAATCTGGTAGAGGACGCAAGAAAGCTTAAGGAGTGACTCTATGAGTAAAATTAAAGTACTGGACAATCTTACCATACAAAAAATAGCTGCAGGGGAAGTAATTGAGAGACCGGCATCTATTGTTAAGGAACTGATTGAAAACGCTATTGACGCAGGAGGGGATCAGATTATCATTGAAATTTCCGATGCCGGTAAAGACTTTATCAGGATAACCGATAATGGAGAAGGTATGGATGAATCAGATCTTAAGCTTGCTTTCGAGAGACACACTACTTCCAAACTATTTTCGGTCGAAGACCTTGGTAGAATACTGACTATGGGATTCAGGGGGGAAGCACTATCAAGTATCTGTGCCGTTTCAAAAATTGAAGTACTTACAAGACAAAAAGGCATGGATGCCGGCCTCATGGGATTTGTCGAAGATGGTATTCTTAAATCTATTACACCAACTGGTGCACCAGTTGGTACTACAATGATAATAAGAAAGCTTTTCTACAACTTGCCTGTAAGAAAAAGATTTATGAAAAGCAAGGTCGCAGAAGATAATGCAATTACAGAGATTGTTACAAGACTTGCGGTGGGGAATCCAAGCATTGCATTTAAATACATTAAAGACAATAGAGTGATTTTTAACACGACTGGAACCGGAAATGTTAAAAACACAATATTTCAGCTGTTAGGTAAAGAACTAGCTTCGGGTTTGAAAAAGATATCAATCTCAACAGTAGACTTTAAAATAAACGGTCACATATCTGACAATAATCTATACAGAAGCAATAGGCATCATCAGTATCTTTATGTAAATGGCAGATACGTTGTTGATTACAGACTCTCAAAAATACTTGAAAAGCAATATAATACTCTGATACCGATAAACAGATATCCTGTATTTGTACTATTTATTGAAATAGATCCATCAGATGTGGATGTAAATATACACCCAACAAAACAGGAAATTAAGTTTACAAATGATACGAATATCTATCAGAAACTGGAAGCTGCATTGAGAAATAATATTGATGCAATTATGCGTATTCCTAATGCAGATTCAAAACCTAAATTGAAAGCTGAAAAGGAGATACATCCACCTATTTGGGATCTTGATAGCAGCAATAACTACAATACCAAGGATAGAAATGAAAATATAGATGTTGTTGATGAAAAAAGTATTGTATTCGTTGACTACTCTTCAAAAGACATAGAAATCATTAATGAATCTGAAGAGCAGTTGAAGGAGAATCAGGAAGAATATAACAAACCAAAGATTCTATTCACTTCACTCCGAACTATAGGGACGGCTTTTAAAACCTATATCATTACTGAGGATGTATCAACATCAAAGATTTACATTATTGATCAGCATGCAGCCCATGAGCGTATTATGTATGAAAGGCTTCTAAAAGGATTTGAAAAAGAGTCCGTTCATGTGCAGCAGCTTCTTCAGCCAATTGTCTTGGATTTGGGGCAGACAGAATACAATACTACAATGGATAATATTGGACATTTCAAAAAAATTGGATTCATAGTGGAAAGTTTTGGCGATAAAAGCATTATATTGAGAGGAGTACCTCTAATTTTTGGAAGTCCGGATAACAAGAGATTATTTTTAGATTTACTGGATCAGATGGATGAAAGACTTCCATCTAGTTATGAAACAAGAATAGAAAAAATAATCATGCTTGCATGCACAAGTGCAATTAAAGCAGGGGATAGTGTTGCAGATATTGAAGCAAGTGCTCTCCTCAGTCAGTTGGAAGACTGTGATAATCCGTATACATGCCCGCATGGCAGGCCTACAATAATAGAAATGACAAGAAAGGAACTGGAGAAAAGGTTCCTCCGGGTTTTATAGGTGAGAATATGAAAGAAAGATTAATTATAATTACTGGTCCAACAGCTGTAGGAAAAACTGCTGTATCCATCGCTCTTGCCAAGTCAATGAATGGTGAAATAATATCAGCTGACTCAATGCAAATATATAAGGGTATGGATATTGGTACAGCAAAAGTTACAGAAGAAGAAATGGAAGGTGTTGAGCATCACCTTATTGACTTTATAAACCCGGATGAACAGTTTACCGTAGCTGATTATAAAGAAAATGCAACAAAGTTAATAACATCTCTTAATAATATAGGGAAATTACCTATAATAGTAGGAGGAACCGGTTTGTATATCAACTCCTTGGTCTATGAGTTGAATTTTGTAGATGTCCCTCCAAATCAGGAATTGAGGGATAAACTTGAAAATATTGCAGAGATGCAAGGGAAAAAGACATTACTCGATATGTTACATGAAATTGATTCGGTTGCTGCTGAACGTTATACAGAGAATGATATTCAAAGAATTGTAAGAGCAATTGAAATTACGACAATTTCCGGTAAGACATTTGACGAATATGGAAGTAACTTCAGGGTCGCAAATGATAAATATGATGTTCTGATTTATTGTCTTAATATGGACAGACAAAATCTTTATGAAAGAATAAACAAAAGAGTGGACATAATGCTTGAGATGGGGTTTATGGAAGAGGTAAAAAACCTTATGGATTCAGGTTATGGGAAAGATTTGGTGTCCATGAAAGCAATTGGGTATAAACAAATTATGGAGCATCTTGATGGAGATGAAAGCTATGAAACGACAGTTGAAAAAATCAAGAAATTATCCAGAAATTATGCAAAGAGGCAGCTTACATGGTTCAGACGAGATAATCGGATAAAATGGTTAGATGTGGAGTCTTATAAAAACAAGGTCGAACTTGTTGAGTATATAATAGAAGATATAAAGACGCATTTCCATTAAAAAGGGGGATATCCAAATGAAACAGGGTGTAAATTTGCAAGATCAGTTTCTTAATACAGCAAGACGTGAAAATATATTGATTACAGTTTTTCTTGTGAACGGCTATCAAATCAAGGGTCATGTGAAGGGATTTGACAGCTATACGATTGTGCTGGATGCAGATGATAAGCAGCAGCTTGTTTACAAACACGCAATATCTACGATTATTCCGAATACAGTAATAAACTTTGAGTATTAGAACATGGTCTCTGGTGACAGGGACCATGTTAATGAGAAAATCCATTATATAATAAGGAGAATATATGAACGAGTTAACCATAAATTATTTATGTAAACAGTATGATGTAAAACAAGAAGTTGTTCAATTTGTCAATGATATGGAAGCTAGGGTAGAAAACAGATTTAAACCACTTGAGGAAATCAGAGAGTTCAATCAATATAAGGTTATCGGCGCCATGCAGGACAATAGACTTGGATCAACTGACTTTCACTGGACTACGGGTTATGGTTATGGTGATATTGGAAGGGAAAAGGTTGAGTCAATATTTGCTAATATTTTCAAAGCTGAATCAGCACTTGTAAGACCTGCAATCGCATCAGGAACTCATGCATTAAACCTGGTGCTATCGGGCATTCTACGTCCTGGAGACCAATTGCTCTATATCACAGGAGCTCCATATGATACATTGCAGAAAGTTATTGGAAAAAAGGGAAGTGCACCTGGAAGTCTTATGGATTATGGAGTGCTGTATGACGAGGTCCCGCTTTTGAATAACAGCATAGACATTGAAAAAGTTTTGAGCAGTATAAATAACTCTACAAAAATAGTTGCCATTCAAAGGTCAACTGGCTATAGTGATAGACGGGCTCTTACAATTGATGAAATACAGACTGTAATTCATAGGATCAAGAAGGAGTATCCAAATATTATAGTTATGGTGGATAATTGTTACGGAGAATTCCTGGATACAAGGGAACCAATTGAAGCTGGTGCAGACATTATTGCTGGATCCCTTATTAAGAACCCAGGAGGGGGATTAGCACTGTCTGGAGGCTACGCTGCCGGTAGAGAGGACTTAATTGACATAGTTGCCAACAGACTAACAGCACCTGGCTTAGGCAAGGATACAGGCCTTACATTCGGTACCACACGGACTACTTTGCAGGGTTTGTTTATGGCTCCGCATGTAGTTTCTGAGGCAGTGAAAGGTGCATTGTTGGTAGCTATGACATACAAGAGTCTTGGCTTTAATATTGTACCGGAGCTTGATGACAAGAGAAGTGATATTATTCAGGGAATTGAATTCTTGACGGAAGAAAGGGTTAGTGAATTCTGCAAGGGAATACAGGCAGCATCTACTGTAGACTCATACGTAGTACCTGAAGCATGGGATATGCCAGGCTATGCTGATAGAATAATAATGGCTGCAGGAGGGTTTATTGAGGGTTCATCCATAGAACTAAGTGCTGATGGACCAATGAGGGAGCCATATTATGCGTATTATCAGGGAGGTTTGACCTACGATCACTGCAAATTGGGTGTAATTAAATCACTTGATAATCTGTACAGAAAGAATCTTGTAGATCTTGTTAAATAGGTAAATTAAAATACGGCATTGACAGTAATATTTCTGTCAATGCCGTATTTTTTAGTATTTTCTATAAAGTCCTTTAATCTTGCCAAGTATTCTAACATCTCGAGCATATATTGGCTCCATAAACTGGTTTTCAGGTTGGAGTCTTATTCTATCCTTTTCTTTGTAAAATCTTTTAACTGTAGCTTCTTCGCCCAATAGTGCAACAACTATATCTCCGTCACGTGCGTGCGATTGTTCCTTAACAAGTACAAGATCTCCATCCATTATTCCAGCATCGATCATGCTTTCACCTTGAATTTTAAGCATAAATACATCGTCCCCTTCAGCTTCTTCCTGAGGGATGGGGTAGGTATCCTCAATATTCTCTACAGCAAGTATTGGCGCTCCAGCTGTAACCCGTCCCAATATTGGAACATCAACAGTCTTCTTCTTAACCATAATCATGCCATCATCGTAGTTGATAATTTCAATTGCTCTAGGTTTGGTAGCATCTTTACGAATATATCCCTTTTTTTCAAGGGTATTGAGATGTGCATGTACGGAAGAAGGGGATCTCAGGTTTACACCAACACAGATTTCTCTAACTGTAGGGGGATAACCTTTATTTGAAGCTTCTCTTTTAATGTATAGTAATATTTCTGTTTGCTTTTTGGATAGATTATCGTACATTGAATTCACCTCACTGATATTTTAATGTACTGTTTAGTTGATTATATCATAGTAAATAAAATTAATCAAACAAGAGTTCGATTAATTTGTCAAAAACTGTTGACATAGTACATACGTTCGTGTACAATATAATTAATCGAACAAACGTACTTATTGAATAGTGAGGTGTATAAAATGAGGAGCAAGAGATATGTAATAGTAGATAGTAGACGATTTTTCTTATTTATAACTTTATTGGTTACAATTATTGCCTTGGTAATGTTTTCGATAATGTCCATGACTGGTGCATATTCAATGACGTCAGTAGAACACTTCGAAGAATACTGGATTAAACAAGGAGATACACTTTGGGATATCGCTGGGAAGTTTGCTCCGGAAGGTTACGATACAAGAAAATTCATATTTGATATAAAGGAGCACAATAAAATGGAGACCAGCATGATTTATCAAGGAGATAAGTTGCTGATCCCAGTAGTTGCAGTAATGGATTAGGGGCTGAAAAGCCCTTTTTATTTATCTTTAATTCTGTTGGCCAGTGGATTGCTTTTTACTGCATCCCTGAGTCTTTGATCATCTAGATGAGTATATATCTGAGTTGTTGCAACAGATTCATGCCCAAGTATTTCCTGGAGAGCTCTGATATCAACGTTGCCATATTTGTACATGAGTGTTGCAGCAGTATGTCTCAACTTGTGAGTTGAATAAACATGTGGGTCCAGTCCAGATTTTTCAAGATATTTGTCTATCATATGCTGGATTGCACGGTTGCTTAACCTTAGTTTTCTTTTGCTTAGGAACAATGCTTTTTCACCAGGTACAACAGGTCTGAGCTCCAGATAATCATTGATAGCCTGAACACAGGCATTGTTTAGGAAAATTGTTCTTTCCTTATTTCCTTTACCAATAACTGTTAAAGTATCTTCGCCGTTGATCTTATCCAGATCTATGCTGGAAAGTTCGGAGAGACGCAGACCACAATTTAAGAACAACATGATAATTGCATAATCTCTTGATCGAAATAGCTCGTTAGGATTTAGAAGGGCTGAATTAAGTAATTTTTCTGATTGATCCAAGGTAAGATAGACAGGATGTCGTGCATCTGTTTTTGGAAACTCCAGGTATAGTGCAGGGTTCTTGTCAAGCAGATTCACTCTTGCATGAAGATATTTAAAAAAGGACCTGACTGAAGCAACCTTACGAGCTCTGGTAGAGCTAGAGTTTGAACGTTTCTTGTCGGTATAGGAAATATAGGCATGCAAATCCTGAATTGTAACTCGTTTTATAACTTCAAGATCAATATCATCAATTTCAATATCATTGAATTCAATATCAGAATCTACAAGTTTAAATCTAATTTTTAAAAAACGTAAAAATGTACGCAGGTCAAGGAAGTATTCTTTGACAGTATTGGAGGAGGTACCTTTAATTGTTTCCATATAATCGAGATAATCTTCAAGCATTATTGGTATTTTCATAAAAACCCCTATTTTTGCAATATTTTTGGTATATTAGTCACAAAATAACTATTTTGTGACTAATAATATTTTACCATAAAGTCTTTTATCATGCAATCGTTTTGCGTAATATTTATTTTAATTCTTCTCACTTGTTGTAACTTTAACTTTTACTATATAATTCTAAATAATTCTAAGATCTTTCAACTCCATACGACTATTTAATAAATTCAATTATTCATAATTTATCTTCAAATGTTATTTATCATCAAACCGATTCTTCCACTTTAATTATATTGTCGACTAAAAAACTATTAATTGCATAAGATTCTCGCTTAATCTTGATCATTCATGCTGAATTAAAAGCATTATCGCATTTGGACGCTTATACAATGCCATTTTTCATTAATTGTGATATATAAGCCTCTATAGGCTTGAATGAGACTTTTCAATGCTTTAGACATGGAATCCCATTAATATTTATTAATAGACGCCTTATATCGCAATATAGAGCCTCGTTTTTATCGAGATACTTTCCTAAATCGAAATCACCTAAAATTTACATAAATACTCTTGCAGGAGGCGTAAAAAACAAAGGTGAAGGCTACTATCCTAACAATACTAAGTAATAATAAAGTAACTACTGTTGTATTAAAAGATTTAAAGAAATCTCATCTCTATAAATATTTCAGTAATTGATTCAAAATTTTGATCGCAAAAAGAGACATGGTATACATAATATTATTACGTAAACCATGTCTCTTTATTATAGATTTTCTTAATTATAGAATATTTATTTCTTATATAGAATATTTATTTCTTAAGTTTATTTAATCTATTTTGAACCTAATAATTCTTTGACTCTGTTTAAGCCTTCATTGATATTTTCAGGTGATGTTGCGTAGGATAATCTTACATAATCGTCATCTCCAAAAGCTACTCCAGGTACAACGGCGACTTTGCATTTATCAAGTAAAAGATTTGCAAAATCAATTGATGAATCTATCTTCACCCCTTCTATTTCCGTCCCATACAATTGTGAAGAATTTAACATAACATAAAACGCACCTTTTGGCACCATACAACTAATGCCGTCAATATTATTAATTAGATTAGCCATGATCTTTCTTCTCTTGTCAAATTCTCGCTTCATAGCCATGATGCTTTCTTGACTACCTAAAAGACCCTCTATGCTGGCATATTGAGCAATTGAGTTGGGGTTAGAAGTTGTATGACTCTGTATATTACTCATAATTTTTACGATTTTTTCGTCTGCAGCCGCATAGCCAATTCTCCAACCTGTCATGGCGTAAGCTTTTGCCATGCCATTTACTGTAATTGTAAGTTTCTTTATATCATCATTTAAAGATGCGATACTAATATGATCAAGTCCATCATATACAAGTTTCTCATACAATTCATCTGAGATAATAAAAATATTGTTTTTAACAGCCCAATTAGCAATGTCTTGAAGTTCTTCTCTGGTGTAAACAGATCCGGTAGGATTATTTGGACTGTTTAGTATTACAGCTTTTGTTTTATCGGTTTTTACCTTGTCAAGATCAGAAGAATTGAATTTAAATTCTTGTTTTTCGTTAGTTTTAAGCATTACTGGTTCTCCACCTGCAATCATGATTAATTCAGGATAACTTACCCAGTAAGGAATACTGAAAATAACTTCATCCCCTGGGTTAAGAATAGCCATAAGAGTATTAAATAATGAGTGTTTACCTCCATTAGAGACAATTATTTCAGAAGACTTGTAATCAAGATTGTTATCTCTTTTTAGTTTTTCACAGATTGCTTCTTTTAGTTCAGGTGTACCTGATGCAGCCGTATACTTCGTAAATCCTGACCGGATAGCTTCAATACCTGAATTTTGTATATTTTCAGGAGTATTGAAGTCTGGTTCACCAGCACTGAAACTTATTACATTTTCACCTGCTTTTTTCATAGCATTCGCTTTTGCAGTAATCGCCATGGTTACCGATGGTTCAATAGATTTTCCTTTTCTTGATAACTCCAAACCCATTTTTATAACCTCCTATTAGATTAAATTGAAATATCGTAAATATCCTTGAGAACGCTCTTGATTATGAATAGAGAATCGTCGAATGACGATTTGTTCATTCTCTTGATATTAGCGTAGTGTTTTCGGCCTTCATCTGTAATACTGTAGACTCTCTTCGTTCTTTTTGTAGGTTCTTCCCAATTTCCTATTATATAACCCTCCTGCTCCAGATTGTTGAGCATAGGATAGATCATACCTGGACTTGGACTCCATTTTCCATCTAGTCTCCTGCTAATTTCATACTTCAGTCTATTGCCATAATAATCTTTCTGATTCAATAGATGTAGAATATAAAGTTTAACAAAAGAAGTTGTACTTATTGTTGTTGGAAATTGTCTTTGTCTTTCGCTTTTATACATTATAACCTCTCCTTGAATGCCGGTATATTATCAATATCGGTTACATGGTCTCCTAGGATATCTATATCACCGTGAAAATCTGAACCACCAGTAATGATTAGATTGTTTCTTTCTGCAAATGAAGTAAGCATCTTCTCATCGTTTTTTGTATGTTTGGAATGATAACATTCTATACCCATTATACCTTTTTCAACACAGTAAGCCAGAATCTCTTTATTAACAAGTATTCCGGGATGAGCCAATACTGAAATCCCACCACTAATATGAATTAGATCAATTGTTTCTTCGACGGTGAATTTAAATCTTTCAACATATGCTGGCTTATTCACATCAAGATATTTATCAAATGCTTCCTTAATACTCTTTACGTAACCGCGATTATGCATCTCTCTTGCAATCGTTGCCCTACCTATGAAATCGGTTTTCTTTGATTTCTCCAGTATTTCATCTACAGGTAACTCCATCCCGAGATTTTTAAGCTCTTGAAGTATTGCAACACCTCTTTGCCATCTCGAATTTCTTAATGTAGACAATATGGCTTTTAGTTTTTCATTATTACAATCCAAGAAATATCCAAGGATGTGCACCTCTTCATCTTTATGGGAACAGCCCATTTCTACTCCTGGAATTACTAAAAAACCTGGAATCTTAATAGATTCAATGAGAGCTTCATTTATTCCTTCAATTGAATCATGGTCAGTTATTGCGATACCATCCAACCTTCTTTGATAAGCTTTTAATACGAGTTCTGTTGGAGTAAGCAAGCCATCAGATGCCGTTGTATGTGTGTGCATATCTATTTGAATGCTATCCCTCCTTTTTTATAGTTAAAGCCTGCCGTGAACGGCAGGCTTTAGTCAAGCATTTGATCATGTTTATTAGGAAGCTCTACTTTGCATATTCCACTGCTCTTGTTTCTCTAATGATATTAACTTTTATCTGACCAGGATAATCCAGTTCAGACTCAATTTTCTTAACAATATCGCGGGCTGTGTGGATCAACTGAGCTTCGCTGATGTCTTCAGGTTTTACCATGATTCGAATTTCTCTTCCGGCTTGAATAGCAAAGGATCTTTCTACTCCTGTAAAGGAGTTTGCAATCTCTTCAAGTTTTTCAAGTCTTTTGATATATGACTCTAGAGTTTCTCTTCTTGCTCCAGGTCTGGCTGCTGAAATAGCATCTGCCGCTTGTACCAGTATAGCTTCTACTGTAGTTGGTTCAACATCTCCATGATGCGCTTCCATGGCATGAAGTACTTCCTTGCTCTCCTTGTATTTTCTTGCTAGGTCAACCCCTATTTCAACGTGTGGTCCTTCTACCTCGTGGTCAATTGATTTACCAAGATCGTGTAGTAAACCAGCTCTTCTTGCAATCTTTATATCTGCACCAAGTTCTGTTGCCATAACCCCAGCAAGGTGAGATACTTCAACTGCATGTTTTAACACGTTTTGACCATAACTTGTTCTGTACTTAAGTCGTCCAAGAAGTCTTATAATTTCAGGATGCAATCCATGTACATTTGCATCAAAAGATGCTTGTTCTCCTGCTTCTCGGATGGTATTTTCAACTTCTTTTTGAGCCTTTTCTACCATCTCTTCGATTCTTGCAGGATGGATTCTTCCGTCAACAATTAGCTTTTCCAATGCTATCCTAGCTACTTCTCTTCTGATTGGATCAAATCCTGAAAGTACTACAGCTTCAGGAGTGTCGTCTATAATTAGGTCAATGCCGGTAAGAGTTTCTAGAGTTCTAATATTTCTACCTTCTCTACCGATTATTCTGCCTTTCATTTCATCATTTGGCAGAGTTACAACTGTAACAGTTGTTTCAGCAACATGATCTGCAGCAACCCTTTGGATTGTTGTAGAAATTATTTCTCTTGCTTTCTTGTCAGCTTCTTCTCTTGTCTTGGACTCCATTTCTTTGATCATCATAGCTGATTCCTGAATAAGCTCCTTACGAGTCTCATTCAACAAAAGTTCTTTAGCTTCATCTGAGGTTAAACCTGAAAGTTTCTCAAGTTCGTGTGTTTGCTTCTCATACAATTCATTGATAGCTTCTTCTTTATCCTCAAGACTTTTAAGCTTTTTAGCGAGTGTATCCTCTTTTCGCTCAATTGACTCATTTCTTCTGTCAATTGTTTCTTCTTTGTTCTGAAGTCTTCTCTCCATTTTTTGGATTTCATTTCTTCTTTCCTTGATTTCCTTTTCGAGATCACTTCTGGTTTTGTGAATTTCTTCTTTGGCTTCTAATAGAAGCTCTTTCTTTCGAGCTTCACCTTCTTTAATAGCATCTTCAGTAATTTTTTTTGACAACTCTTCAGCGTTCTTTATTTTCCCTTCGCCTATATACCTTCTGATAAAATATCCAGCGATAATTCCAATAACTAAGCCAAGAATCGCATAAATTAAAGATTCAATAGGAAACACCTCCATCTTATTTAGTTTTCAAGTTCCATATCATAATTATACTTAATCAACTAAGACCACTTCATATTTAGAATTGATCATCCTATTCCGTGTACCTACAATCATAGATATTCTATACGGAATACAACTCCCATTATGGGATTAGATAAGGTTGTATATTTTGTATGGGTACATACAAGTTAATTTTATTACTTTTAGTAGTTTCTGTCAAGGTGTTTGTAATAAAGAAGAAGATACTGGCAGCCTCTAAATAGCTTAAAGTAGAGGCTTTATGAAGTTAAGTTCAACAAGTTGAGTATACTATAATATCAAATTAAACTACTTTGTAATAATCTTTAAAAATCTTTATAAATTCTTTGCAGGTCTTACAACACTTGAGGTTCCGGATAATTCAACTCGATGAGTATTTTCTGACAAAGATGCTAAATGAGAATTATGTGTAACCATAATAATTTGACGGTTAAACATTTCAGAGGATTGCCTTAAAAAATCTCCAACATTATAAATATAATCCTCGCTCACATGTTTTGCTGGTTCATCAAGGATTAAAGGACCTTCGATAGCAGGTTTATGTGTCTGCATAAATGAAATTCTCAATGCCAAAGATACTATATCAACTATGCCTCCCCCCCGTGATTGCTCGGGTTTTGTTTTTAAAAAGAAATCTGGCGTGTCATTTATGACATAGAACTCAGCACTTGCTTTATTTCTTAATTCTTCAATTTCAATTTTAAATTCGATATTTGTTTCAAATATATACTGAAGGCACTTAGTAACCAAATTTTCAATTTGGTACTTAGCTTGGTTCCTTGCATATTCAGATGTTTTCTGAAATAAAATCATAACTTGTTCCAATAAATCAAGATCTTCTATTATTATGGTAAGTTCATTCTCATAGGTTTGTTTCAATTCTACTAATTGATCTCGCTTACCTTCCTGTCTGTGTATAAAGCTACCAAAATTATTTAGATTTTGTTCAAGTAACCTAATATTTTCATTCATGGTTATCCCTGCTTTTCTAATAAATCTTTAGGTAACAGTTCATTTGCCTCTTTAAGAAGACTTTCAATTTCATTCTTAAGTCTTATAATCTCCTGATCCAGCATTTCTGGTTTGACTCCCAGTTTATTTAGTTCTGTTATTATTTCATCCTCTTGCTTTTTTAGTTGTTCCATCCTGGCTTCAGCTCTGTATTTCAAGTTCTTGGCTTTTTCAAGGTTTTCTTTTAAATCATTTAAGTCTTTTTCATAATCCATAATTATCCCCCTAAGTGGTGAGTCATAATATGTTCGATTGTAACTTCATCTATATCTCCAAGGCAAATTGGACATTTTTCAATCTTAAGTAGAAGTTTTTTATACTCCCTTAAAATATCATTAAGATTTTTATTGTTTTCTTCTAATAATAATTCAGTTTTTCTAATTTCCTTTGAAAATTTATCTATTTTGATATAAAGTTTATGAACTTCCGTTAACAAACTTACTTTATTGTCCAATTCTTTTATCATATCGTCGTTTGCTGATAACTGGTCCAATTTCATAATATATGCTTTGCCTCTAATTAAGCTATTATTGACAGATGTATATTTTTTTGATATGTTAACCAAATCTTTTAAGAATACAAGCTTGATTTGAACAGATTCAATCAAATTGGCGATATGTCCTAATTTAGCAAGCCCTATATTCACTTTATCAAGATACAAGATTTCTTTGCTGATGGTAGATATTTGATTAGAAGTAAGCCTTAATCGATCATAAAACAAAATGCTACGTACAATGGCTGATTCCAGAGGATATGCCTTTTCAAATTCAGATAAATTATCTAAAATCAATTGAGTTTTAGCTTTAGCAAGTGCATTGACTTTCATTAAATTATATATACCTAGGTAATTGTTATAATTCCTGACGTTGCTATTCAATTGATCAAGCGTTCTTTGAAGTTTTTCAATATTCTTTAATCTTTCAATAACAACTCCAACTCTTGTTATTTCATCACTCAAACTATCAATGGATTTTCTAATGCCTTGCAGGATATTAATTTTTTCATCCAACTGGTTTGCTTTTTCAATAATTGAGTGTGTTTGCTCATATATTTTTTTTATCTGTTCAATATAATCGAATTCCGCAATCCTTATATTGGTTTCCTGTAGTGTTTCCTCTTTCTGTTTCCTGGTTTGATTTAGTGAACGGATATCTCTCAACACATCTCTTAAAGCATCATCTACCAAATCTACACCAACAAGTCTTCCAATTGCATTAGCTCTGGTAGATGCCTTCTCAGTCAATAGAAATGGTCCTTCAAGCTGTTCTCCTAAATTGATTGCATTTTCAGAATCACTATCCAATTGAATTTTTGTAATGCCTGTAATATCAATTATCTCTTGAGGCACAGTTAATCCAATTCCTTCGAACACTGATTCGTTCCCACTGATGTCAATTAATCTATAACCATTTTTACTCTTTGTCCTATATCTCTGTAGTTTAGTACCATCGCTTAATTCAACAGTTACTCTACATTCTTTTTCTCCTTCACGAATAAAAAAGTCACCCGATGGTTCATTATACATCACCCATTTCAAAGCTCTTATTATTGCAGATTTTCCTGAATCAGAAGGGCCAACAATAACGTTTAATTCGGGACCGAACTCAATTTCAGAGTAGATGTGACTTTGAAAATTTTCAAGAACTACTTTATGAATATACTTCATTTTGCACCCCTAATATCTCTTCATCTGCGATTTAGCAATTCTTTTCAAGGCTTCTTCTTTCACCTTGTTAGAGACCCCTTCCGACAATGTTACTTCAATAAGAATATCATTTAAATCCATCTTTTCAAAATTCATGGTAGAATCTATAGAATGTTTGAACTCAACAATCCTTTCACTCCTGAGTGAACTGTTTTCCATTTCAGTTCTGTCAAGTACGTCTTCACCAGGCTTAGCAGATAAAAGAGGCAGGATCTCTACACTGATATTTTCATCAAGATTAATTATGGCAACCTTTGGAATTCTTTCAATTTCTTTCAAGCTATTGGTTATTCTAACCAGACTTCCTGGATTGACAAAATACTTTCCATCCTTCTCAATTGTCTTGAAGCCGGCATGGTAGTGACCTGAAAGAGTAATATCCGCCTTGGTATGGACAATATCATCAATTAAAGTATACGGAATACCTTTTACAAAAGGCCTATCCAATAGCATGCCATGAACAATATGGATAGAGTAATTTACATCTTCTTGGACTTCTTTAAGTATATACCCCTCAGGTGATGAATCAATATCATAAGTGTAAGGTAAACCGGTAAGTCCTACTTTAATGCCATTTTTTTCAATTACTACTCTATCATCGTTGGAAATTACATTTAGAAAATCTAGACTCTTAAGAAGTCCAAGCATTGTTCTGTCTATTGTGGAGGGATTATGACCAAATATATCATGGTTTCCACTAACTATGAAAATTGGCCTGTCAATATTCTTAAGTATTGAAGTGAACCTACTGACAACAGAAATGGATATATCAGGCCTATCAAAAATATCACCTCCATGTATTACGAAATCAATATTCTTTTTATTGACAATAGACACTATTTCCTTGAATTTTTCTTCTAGACTATCCAAAAAATCATCTTTCCTATTTTTGGGGTTTGTGCCTCTTATATGAGTATCGGTAAAATATAGTATTCGCATATAAACCTCCATACAAATGAAGCCTCCTTTAAAGGAGGCTTCATTTTACTTTTGTTCTGAAATTGCTGCGACCTCATTATCCGTTTCCAGACCAAACTCTCTTCTAATTTTTAGTTCAAGTTCTTGAGCTAATTCAGGATTCTCCCTAAGGAAATCTTTTGAATTCTCACGCCCCTGACCTAGTTTCTGGTCATTGTAACTGAACCATGATCCAGCCTTATTTACTACTCCGCAAGTTACACCAGTGTCAATGATGCTTCCTTCTCGCGAAATTCCCTTTCCGTACATTATATCAAACTCAGCCTGTTTGAATGGTGGTGCTATTTTATTCTTAACTACCTTGACCCTAGTTCTGTTTCCAGTAACCTGGTCACCTTGTTTGATAGATTCGATACGTCTAACATCAAGTCTAACACTGGCGTAGAACTTTAAGGCTCTACCTCCGGAAGTAGTTTCTGGGCTACCAAACATAACTCCAACTTTTTCTCTTAGCTGGTTAATAAAAATGCAAGTTGTATGTGATTTACTAATTGCTCCAGCAAGCTTTCTCAATGCTTGAGACATAAGTCTTGCTTGCAGACCAACATGGGTGTCACCCATCTCACCTTCGATTTCAGCCTTTGGAACAAGAGCTGCAACTGAGTCAATAACAGTAACATCGACAGCACCACTTCTGACAAGGGCTTCAGTTATTTCAAGAGCTTGTTCACCAGTGTCAGGCTGTGAAATAATTAGGTTTTCAATATCAACGCCAAGTTTTTTTGCATATCCTGGATCAAGTGCATGTTCAGCATCTATAAAAGCGGCAACCCCGCCTTTTTTTTGAGCCTCTGCTATGATATGAAGGGCTATTGTTGTCTTTCCAGAAGACTCAGGCCCGTATATTTCTACAATTCTACCTCTAGGAACGCCTCCAATACCAAGAGCAATGTCTAAATCCATTGAACCGGTTGGTATGTAATCCAGATTCAATTTGGCATCTTCTCCTAATCTCATAATTGATCCTTTTCCAAATTGCTTTTCTATCTGACTTAGAGCCAGATCCAGTGCTTTTTTTCTATCGTTGTTATCTGCCATATTATCTCCAGTTAAACTGGATTCACCCCTTTCAATTATTCGAACGTTAGTTCTTTTAAATATATGTTACACTACCGAGAACTAGAAGTCAACTTATTATTTAAAAATTGAAATCCATTCCAAAGAGCAAAATTTGTAGTCCTTTCCTGTATTGTATCTCTGTCACCGGGAAATATTCTTTCAAATACTTCATGATGGTCTCTCGACATAACACACACATAAACAAGTCCTGTAGTTATATTTTCCTCTTTATTCGGTCCTGCATATCCAGTAGTTGAAATTACAATATCAGAATCAGTTTTTTTCAGCAATCCCGCAGCCATTTCGAAAGCCACTGTTGAACTCACTGCACCATACTCATTTAATGATGAAGCAAGTACTCCAAGTTCTGTAATCTTTGATTGATTGCTATATGCTACGATTCCTCTATCAAATACAAGAGATGCTCCAGGTATACTAGTAAGTCTTTTTGAGATACTTCCACCTGTAACCGATTCACAAACAGAAATTTTCATTTTGTTTTGAATTAACTTATCAATTATTACATTCTCCAAAGAAGAATTATTGTATCCATATATATGTTCACCAATTCTAGCTCTTATGAGTTCAATAATTTTTGTTGATTCACTTTCCAGCTTAGATATATCCTTTCCCCTGCCAATAACTTTTATTTCAACACTACCAGAACCTGCATAGGTAGTTATTGTAAATTCAGGATATGATAAATCCAATTCCTTTAGTTGAGTTTCAAGTGTAGATTCACCCAAACCAGAAGTATTAATAGACTTAACAATTATGATATGATCATCTTTGATCAAATTTACAACACTATCCTCAAACATAGGTTTCATCTCACGTGGAGGTCCTGGCAACATAATTATTTTTTTGTTATTCCACTTCAAGTAAATGCCCGGTGCAGTTCCTCTTGGATTCTCGATGAATTCAGATCCTTCAGGTTTCATAGCCTGCTTTAAGTTATTTGATGTCATTTCTCTTTTTGAATATGCAAAATATTGTTTTATATGATTTTCCATGTCGATGTCCGAAATCATTTTCTTAGTGGTGACATTGGACAATGCTTCCTTTGTAAGGTCATCATCTGTTGGTCCAAGACCACCTGTAGTTATAATTACATCAACCCTTCCCATCGCAAGTTCAAGCGATTTTTCAAGCCTGTAATAATCATCATCTACTGATGTGTGATAAATAGTTTCAATGCCAAGTTCCATAAGTCGTCTGGACAGATATGTTACATTTGTATTTAAAATGCTACCCAACATAATTTCAGTGCCGATAGTTATAATTTCTGCTTTCATTGATACATCTCCAATCAAATATCATTCATGTTTATATTTCCTATATTACGAACTATATAGTCCACACCGGAAATTATTGTTAGTATAAGAGCTATATATAACATAATCATATCCATAGGTATTGATAGATAATTGAATGGAAAATTATCAAGCAAAAGCAGTACTATGGCTATCAGCTGGGTTATAGTCTTAAGTTTTCCCCATGGACTTGCAGCAATGGTAATACCTTCTGATGCTGCTATAATTCTGAAACCGGATATGGTAAATTCCCTGGTTATTATAAGTATTACAACCCAGGATGGAATAGTACCAGTACCAACTAAAAGAATTAATGCTGCAGAAGTTAAAACCTTATCTGCCAATGGGTCTACAAACTTGCCGAAGTTTGTTACAAGATTTCTGCTTCTAGCTATATATCCATCCAGCGTATCTGTCAAGGAAGCAAATACAAAAATTGCTGCAGAAATATAAGTTGGACCTGGACTTTCCAAGAGAAAAGATATCATAAAAATCGGAACCAAAAATACTCTGAATAAGGTTATCTTATTTGCCAGATTCATCAGCCAACTCCCCCAATAGATCATACTCTAGATATTCTGTAGTCTTTACCTTTACTATATCTCCTATTTCATGATTTATATCGGATTTAAAATAAATAACTCCATCAATTTCAGGGCTATCCATGAAACTTCTTCCTGTATATAGACCATCGTCAGCAAGTTCATCCACCATTACTTTATATACCTTTCCAACTTTGCTGCTCATCAGGTTCTCAGATATTGATTTTTGTAACTCCATGAGTCTGTCTCTACGCTCTTCTTTGACATTCTCATCGATCTGATTAGGCATACTGTAAGCAGGAGTATTTTCCTCCTTGGAATAGGTGAAAACACCTAACTTGTCGAACTTTATTTCTTCAACGAAATTGTAAAGCTCTCGAAAATCCTCTTCAGTTTCACCAGGAAACCCTACTATGAAAGTTGTTCTGATTACTATGTCAGGTATTTCTCTCCTTAGGTTAAGGATAGTTCTTCGAATTGCTTTGTTTGTAGTTCTTCTGTTCATCAGTTTCAACACGTTGTCGCTTGCATGTTGAAGAGGTATGTCCAGATAATGAGCTACCTTTGCGTTTCTTTTCATACTTTCTATCAGCTTGCCGTCAATATTGTCGGGGTAGAGATATAGCAACCTTATAAACTCAATGCCATCTACCTTGTTTAGTTTGTCAAGAAGCAGATGTAGACTGTATTCACCATAAATGTCTATACCATAATCTGAGGTGTTTTGAGCAATTAGGATTACTTCTTTTACCCCTTGATCAGAAAGATTAATAACTTCATTTACAATATCCTCAATTTTTCTGCTCCTGTGTTTACCTCTTAATGAAGGAATTATGCAATAGGTACAAAGATTATCACATCCTTCAGATATTCTTACATAGGATGTTGGAGATGTAACAATTCTTTTAACTCCTTCAATATATGGACTATCTACATCATCCGACTGAATAATTCTCTTTTTTTCTTGCAGACCGGTTAATATGCCGTTTAAATCCTTAATATTGCCCGTGCCCATTATTGCATCAACTTCCGGCATTTCATCCATCAATTCATTTGAATATCTTTGCGCAAGACAACCTGCTAGAATCAGATGTTCGCAATTACCATCTGTCTTGTATTTTGACATTTCAAGTATTGTATCTATTGATTCTTCTTTAGCGGCTTCTATAAATCCACAAGTGTTTACTATTATAATATCTGCTTCCATTGGATTTTCTGAGTAACCAAAATTTTCTTTATCAAGTATACTTTGCATTAACTCAGAATCTACTTCATTCTTTGAACAACCCAAAGTAACAATGTTTACAGTTCTTCTATTCATTTAATCTCTCCTAATCTTGTTCAAAATCTTCTTCACTGACAAGCACTTTTCTAGGTTTACTACCTTCAAAACCTCCTACTATCCCTCTAACCTCCATCTCATCAATTAATCTGGCGGCTCTAGCATAGCCTATGCGGAGTTTTCTCTGAAGTAACGATATGGAGGCCACCCCTTCATTTATAACCAGGCTTATAGCTTCTGATAGAAGCTCATCTGTTTCATGCATATCCATATTTTTGGTATTCTGTACAACTTCTATTACATCTTCGTCATACATTGTCTCATTCTGATCATGGAGAAATGATACGACATCCTCCACCTCTTTGTTGGATATAAATGCTCCCTGCAGTCTTACAGGTTTTGAATAGCTTGAAGGATAAAAAAGCATATCTCCTTGCCCAAGTAGTTTTTCAGCCCCGGACATGTCAAGTATTGTCCTTGAATCAACTTGAGATGATACAGCAAAGCTTATTCTAGACGGGATGTTAGCCTTTATGGTACCAGTTATTACATCCACTGAAGGTCTTTGAGTAGCTACTATAAGGTACATGCCAGCAGCTCTAGCCATTTGAGCAAGTCTAGCAATGTATTCTTCGATTTCCTGAGCTGCTATCATCATAAGATCAGCAAGTTCATCAATGATAATCACAATTTTGGGTAGCTTTTCACCATCTTCTGCGTGTTTTTCGTTATATGACTTTATATCTCTTACATTATTTTTAGCAAATATTTTATATCTCTTTTCCATTTCACCAACTGCCCAGTTAAGTGCGAATGCTGCTTTTTTAGCATCAGTTACCACTGGGATCAGAAGGTGTGGAATACCATTGTAAACACTTAGCTCTACAACCTTTGGGTCAATAAGTAGAAGTTTGACATCCTCAGGTGAACTCTTATATACAAGACTCATTATAATGGTGTTTATACAGACGCTTTTACCAGATCCTGTGGCGCCCGCTATCAATAGATGTGGCATTTTATCTATTGAAGATACAACTACTTTCCCATTAATGTCTTTTCCCAGAGCAAGTGGTATGTCTGTCTGTATATCTGAAAACTCCCTGGATTGGATAAGCTCCTTGAAAAACACCATATCTTTTATCTTGTTTGGCACCTCAATTCCAACAGCTGCCTTTCCTGGAATTGGTGCTTCAATACGTATATCAGAAGAGGCAAGGCTTAAGGCAATATTATCAGATAAAGACACAATTCTACTCAATTTGATTCCTGGAGCAGGTGAAAGTTCATAACATGTTATTGTAGGTCCAACATTTATATGAGAAATTGAAGCATCAATTCCAAAGTTTTTCATTGTTTCCTCGATCATTCGTGCATTTTCAAGTATTGTTTTTCTGTCGTTTGACTCTCCTTTTTTTCCTGGTGAGTTCAAGAATGTCATTGGAGGAATTCTGTATATAATCTTCTGTGCCTGTTCATGTTTTTCACGAACGTGGGAATCAATTTGCACACTTTCTTTTTTGACACTTTTCTCATCGAGTACAGGTTTTTTCTTGATTTGCTTCTGCTGAATATCTTCCTTACCATCACTCTGTGTCTGAGATGAATAGTCCGTTATTCGTATTTGTTCATCAGTATGCCCTGATGATTTTGATTTATCTAGGGATGAATCGTTAGGTGTAGATTTCATTACTGATTCCTTCCGGGAACTATTATCACGCTGATGTGAAATCATCTTTGCTTTTGAGACAACTTCTTTAACTGTAAGATTTGTTATTATAAGCAAGCTTACAGTAATTGCAAATGCTACAACTACATATGTACCTATTGATCCAAAAAGTTTGTAGAAAAAGAACCCAAAAAAGCTACCTATTAAGCCCCCTCCCCTATTTGCCTTTGAAATCTCCACTCCCTGTCTTATTCTTTCTAGAAATGTTAAGTCAAGTGAATTTATACCATCCAATACTATAAGAAATCCAATAAATATAATTGAAAGAGCAATGATTATTCTTAGCTGAATACTGTCAAATCTTTCGAGCATAAGGACTATTCCAGTACCTATAATAAATAATGGAAAGAAATAGCCTCCGAAGCCCATCATTGAAAAAGTGGTCCCATTGACTGCGTTTCCGATTATTCCCATTCTTGTGCTGAACAGACTGATAAGTATTATTACTCCAACAGCAAGGATTATCATCCCCAGAATATCAGTATTCATCTTATTTGATAGGTTGTTGGATTTATTTTTGTTTTTCGTAGTAGGAACTTTCTTTTTCATTTAATTCACCTCTGTCATATAAGCTGACTAATTATTGTAAGTGTACCGACAACCCAAAGATAATATGAGAAATAGTGCAGTTTATTCTTATTCAAAATTTTTATTAGTGCTTTAATTGAGACTACTCCAACGAGAGTCGATAAAGCAATACCAGTAAAAAGTGGCATGTTTACAATTACTCCTTCTCCACCTCTGATGACTTTAATTATACCGAGGAGAAATGCCCCAAACGTGGCAGGTAGTGCTAGGAGAAATGAGAATTCAGTTGTAAGTGGTTTTTTTAGTCCCCTAAGCAGTCCTGCTACTATTGTTGAACCGGATCTTGAGATTCCTGGTATTATTGCCATACCCTGGAATGTACCAATAATTAGTGAATCGAAAAAAGACATTTTCTTTATATCTTTATGTTCCGAACCTTTTTTCTCTGCAAACCAAAGAAGAAATCCTGTAAACAATAGTGCAATTCCAATGGGGATAAGTGAGGTGTATAAAGATTCAAAAAAATCTTCGAATGTTATTCCTATTATTGCTGTGGGAACTGATCCTGAGAGTATCAAAAGTCCGAGTTTCTGATGATCAGTCAACTCATCAACTTTTCTTCTCATGATCAAGTCACCCAATAAAACTAAAAATTCAATTATAATCTTTTTAACATCATTAAAATAAACTATAATTATTGAAATCAAAGTTCCAAAATGAAGCATTTCCGTGAAAAATAAATTGCCTTCAGTTATACCAAACAAATGCTGCAATAGAGCTAGATGCCCTGAACTGCTAATCGGCAAGAACTCAGCTACTCCTTGAAATATTCCTAAAATAATTGCTTCTATCCAATTCAAATTAATGTCCTCCTTCAAAAGCAAGCATATGCAGACGTGATATAATAGCCTTTGGAAATTCCTATGCAAAAATTAATTTAACTCAATGAATATTTATTTTCCATTAGTTGTTATATGAAAACTCGCGCTAGTATACTTAGTTTTGATAATGTCTCCACAAATTGATTATAACACATTTATACTCTGATATCATCTTAAGGTCAAATGATTGCTTGGATTTAAATCTATAACATTAAATAGCAATCTACTTGCCAGTATGGCCAAATCCTCCTGCTCCTCTATCCGTATCTTCCAATGAATTGACAGGCTGGAATTGTATTTTCTCATATTTTGCAAGTATCATCTGAGCAATCCTGTCACCATGTTTGATTTCAAAAGGTTCCGTACCCAGATTAATTAGTATTACCTTTATTTCTCCTCTATAGTCGCTGTCGATGGTTCCAACTCCGTTGGCAAGTGTTATACCATTCTTTGCAGCCAGACCGCTCCTGCCCCTTATCTGGGCTTCAAAACCATCTGGAATCTCAACATGTAGACCAGTTGGGACAAGGTATCTGTCCATAGGTTGAAGAACTATTGTCGTTTCCAGATTAGCCATAAGATCGATACCTGATGCTCCATGAGTCTTGTACTCAGGTAATGGTAGATTCCCATTGTTAACAATTTTTACTTTCATTTATATTCCTCCAATCAATAAAATATATTTCTAATACTTTCATCAAATACCTCAGTGTTTTTTACTGGACCAACATAAGATAGATTCATCTGATTCCAATCTAGATATTTATAGACAACTTTTTCGATGTCTGTCAACTTAATATTATTGATATGATGCAAAACCATTTCCGGTGTTTCGATGGGTTTGTCATGCAACAAGTTCTTGCCCAGTTCATACATCTTATTAAATGTTCCCTCCAGGCTCAAAATGTATGAACCTTTAAGTTGTTCCTTCGCTTTTTCAAGTTCTGAGCCAGTAATAAGTTCATCCTTTAGCTTATCAATTCCCGACTTGATTAATTCTGCTACAGTTGTTGCATTTTCTTCGGTTAAACCCGCATAAATTGAAAACATACCTGCACCGTTATATGATGAAAGAGATGACTCGATTGTGTAAACAAGACCTTTTTCTTCTCTTATTTCCTGAAATAGTCTCGAACTTATTGTTCCTCCAATAATATTGTTTACAATCATCATCGGGAAGATATCATCAGAATAGGTAGATGGTCCTTGAAATCCCAGAGCAAGATTAAATTGCTCAATATCTTTGCTCAGACCATTTATTGAATTTGCGGGTTCAAAATCATAAGAAACACGTTCTTCGTCGCTTTTACCATAATTATTAAAGTTCCCAAAAGTTTCATTAAGAAGCTTTATTGTTTCATCTTCAGAAAAACTTCCTACGATTGAGATTACCATTTGATCCGGTGTATATCTCTTTTTAAAGTAGGAATACAAAATGTCTTTATCAAAACTCTTAACTGTGTCAGTCGTACCAAGAATTGGATAAGCAAGACTGATTTCTCTATAGGTTTGTTCAGTGAGCATTTCAAAAACCAAGTCCTCTGGAAAATCCTTGTACATATTAATTTCCTCAATTATGACTCCCTTTTCCTTTTGAATTTCATTCTCGTCAAAATTTGAGTTGGTAATCATGTCACTTAGTACATCGATAGCTATCGGTAAATGTTCATCGATGACTTTACCGTAAAAACAAGTATGCTCCTTGCTGGTAAAAGCATTTATCTGACCTCCGATGTCATCCATAGCTTCTGCAATTTCTCGTGAATTTCTTTTTTTTGTACCTTTGAAAAGCATATGTTCAATAAAATGAGAAACACCATTATTAATACTGTTTTCATAAAAAGATCCGCTGTTTGTTATTATACCAAGTGTTGCTGATTTCAAATAGGGGATTTCGTGCATAATTACTCTAATACCATTATCCAATTTTCTTATTGTATGCATATTTCCCTCCAACTATTAATTTCAAATACTATTTTATCAATTATAAACTTGTTTGTTAACAAAAATAAACATGAACCGTTTAAAGGTTCATGTTCTGTTTCTATTAGTCTTTTTTCTCGCTATCGTCTTCTGATTTAGGTTCATCTTTTAGGAGAGCTTTTCTAGATAGGTTTATTCTACCTTGTTTGTCTATCTCCATGACTTTCACCATAATCTCATCTCCAACAGCAACGACGTCTTCTACCTTATTGACTCTTTCCTTGGCAAGCTGGGATATGTGAACAAGTCCTTCCTTGCCTGGTAGTACCTCTACAAAAGCTCCAAAATTCATTATCTTGGTAACTTTACCTTTGTATGTTTCACCAGCTTCAACTTCCTTAATTATGTTTTCTATCATTTCAATAGCTTTTTTACTACCTTCGCCATCGTTTGATACAATAGAAACCTTACCAGTGTCATCGATATCAATTTTAACGCCAGTCTCATCGATTATTTTGTTTATTACCTTTCCTCCAGGTCCAATTATCATTCTGATTTTATCAGGATGTACCTGAAGCGTCTGTATTCTTGGTGCATATGGTGACATCTCTTCTCGAGGTTGTGATATGGTCTCATCCATTTTTCCAAGAATGTGCAGCCTTGCAATTCTTGCCTTCTCAAGTGCCACTCTCATTATTTCCTCGCTGATTCCTGAAATCTTGATGTCCATCTGGATAGCCGTGATACCTTCACTGGTTCCGGCAACTTTAAAGTCCATATCTCCAAGATGATCTTCAAGACCTTGAATATCAGTCAAAATAGCAATTTTGTCATTCTCTTTGATTAGACCCATTGCAATACCTGCTACCGATGCTTTTATTGGTACTCCTGCATCAAGTAATGCGAGAGTACTACCGCATACACTTGCTTGCGATGTTGAACCATTAGAGCTGAGAACCTCTGATACCAATCTCAATGTATAAGGGAATTCAGCTTCTGGTGGTATTACGGGTTCAAGGGCTCTTTCAGCGAGAACTCCGTGGCCAATTTCACGTCTTCCAGGTCCCCTCATGGGTCTGGTTTCACCTACAGAATACGCCGGGAAATTGTAATGATGCATATACCTCTTGGACTCATCGTCTCCGATTCCATCAACTATCTGCATATCTCCTGATGCTCCAAGAGTAGCTATTGTAAGAACCTGAGTCTGTCCTCGATTGAATAATCCTGAACCGTGGACTCTTGGCAGCAAGCCTACCTCTGAGCTGATTGGTCTAATTTCATCAAGTTCTCTGTTGTCTGGTCTTCTCGATTCCTCAGTTATAAGCCTTCTAACATTACTTTTAATTATATTGCCCATTACTTCTTTTATATGTTTCTCGTTATCAGGGAATATTTCCAATGCTGCCTGAAGTATTTCATCCTTAACAGCAGATAACTTTTCTTCTCTCTCCACCTTATCTTCGGTGTTAAGTGCCAGTGCCAGTTTTGCCTTGCCAAGTTCTTCAACCTTTGATTGAATTTCTTCCGCTGGAAGGAAAAGTTTATATTCTACTTTCTCTTTGCCTACTGCATGGACTATTTCATCGATAAACATGCATAGTTTTTTTATTTCAGCATGTCCTGCCAGTATTGCTTTCAGCATGGTTTCCTCAGTTACAAACTTCGCACCTGCTTCTACCATCATTATTGCATCTTTTGTTCCGGACACAACAAGATCAAGTTCTGACACTTCTCTTTGATTGCTATCTGGATTTATAACTATATCTCCATTTACAAGTCCTACATTTACTGATGCTGTAGGTTCTGGAAATGGTATGTCAGATATTGACAATGCGATAGATGATCCTATCATTGCTGATATTTCTGGGCTGTTGTCCTGATCAACGGACATAACAGTAGCAACTATCTGCACTTCATTCCTAAATCCATCAGGAAACAATGGTCTGATTGGTCTGTCAATAAGTCTGGATGTCAGTATTGCTCTTTCGCTTTGTCTACCCTCTCTTTTGATAAATCCCCCTGGGATTTTACCAACTGAGTATAGTTTTTCTTCGTAATCACAACTTAACGGGAAAAAGTCTAAACCTTCTTTTGGTTTCTTTGACTGAGTAGCTGTTACCACAACAACGGTATCACCGTATTGAACAAGACATGCTCCGCTTGCCTGTTCAGCGACTTTTCCTGTGGTTATGGTTAGTTCTCTTCCTGCCAAGGTGTAGTGGAATTTTCTTTCCATAAAATACCTCCTTGTAAATTCTTCTTTTCTCGTCTGTAACATATAGTCTATAAACTAATAGAGCGGGATGTCCCGCTCTAATTAACCTCTGATGCCTAGTTTTTCAATTAAAGAACGATATCTCTCAATATCCTTATTCTGTAAATATCTTAAAAGATTTCTTCTTTGTCCAACCATCTTAAGAAGACCTCTTCTTGAGTGATGATCTTTCTTGTGTGTCTGCAAGTGATCATTTACAGAAATAATCCTGTGAGTAAGCAATGCAATTTGTACCTCTGGTGATCCTGTATCACCTTCGTGCATTTGGTAATCTTCCATAATCTTGTCTTTTTCTTCTCTTGTTAACATTAATTGCACCTCCATTTTTTTTATTCACCATCAGCTATGCAAGCGCTGAGGAACGGCAAGCATTGCTAAAGGTAATCCTTAACATATAAAGTCTATCATACTTCACTTTAAATGTAAATCTGTATTTTGCTCAACATACCGGATATCTTCCTGCATTTTTTTCTTAAGTTCATCAATTGAATCAAATTTTTTCTCTGGCCTTACATATTCCAGGAAGAATATCTCAATTTCTTTTCCGTAAATCTGACTATCAAAACCAATAATAT
>JAGXFX010000018.1 GCA_024637045.1 Soehngenia sp. | reverse complement strand
CTCAAGATCCATTGCTCCTGCAGCCGTTCAGACAAAACACTCCGTCGACGAAAATAATACCTCTGCAGGTGTGGTCTTTATGCATTCTTCCATAGCTGGTCCTGGAATGCCATCTCTATCGCCAATTATTATTACTTTTGAACTCTCATTAAATATTGACATCTTGCCACATCCTTTCTTTTTTATTTATATTCTGTTTTTAGATTATTAGAATCCTTTTGCTGACATTTTGTTGAATCCCATTTCGTTTGTAGCACCTGTGATAGCCTGAATCTCAACTGTAATTGTGCCATCATCTGCCAAACTTCCATCGAATCCACCTGCAATTATATCAGTATATGCAAGTGTACCAATTACCTTGTCCATCTTTGGAAGTACTATAACCTCGTTGGCATTTCCACCTGTGACAACTGCATCAGCTGATTTATCTGCATCTGCAAGAGACTGGCTTGCTCCGTCTCTTCCTGCATATTCATCTGTTATGATTACTGTCTTGATATCTTTTTCCTCAATCTTCTTGCAGTTCATGATAAGGTCGGTATCTGGGTTTCCAAAACCTTCCTGTGATATTACAACGCCATCAAGGTTCAAGAACTCAGCTAATTTTGCAGTCCAGTTTGATGATCGTTCCTTGTCTGCAAGATATACGTTTTCGTTGGTTATTATGTTACCAACATAATTGATTTCTTTTCCATGGGCTGCCAACAAGTCATGCACAACGGGGTTGTTCAGATGGTGATAAGTTGTGTTTTTATCACAAGCTGATACACAGTTACCACTAACTATTGCTCCATCCATTATTTCAGTTGGATAAAGAATTGTTGGAACGATCTGCTTAGCATCTACACCATATACATATGTGTCATGCAATAGTCCTTGTGTCTGAAGCATGTGAACATATCCTACCTTTGGAAGGTTTGGATATTTCTTCATTCCGTCGACAAATGTTTCAGTTTCAAAAACTTCAACTTCGTCAGGTGTCAATGTCTTTGCTGTTTCTGCAATATATGCTGCTGATTTGAAACCTGCAAATCTTACAGCTTTTTCATGATCATGCTGCTTTAATCCATCAACAGGCTCACAGTTTACTACTATGTTGATAAGCTTTGAAAATGGAGTATACTCTGCTCCAGGTCCAATCATATCAACGATACCTTCCTGAAATCCAACAATCTTTCCAGTTGTCATAACCGAACAACCTTTTAAGACATTGGTTTTTCCTGACCCTACAACATCAACCTTTGAAAGAACTCCCGGAAATACTCCACCAGGTCCTTCTACTTTAACCCTTGGCTCAACTACATCCTTAACAGGTGTAATTCTTACGCTCTCTCCTGGTTTAGCGATATCCACATCAACTGATTTAATATGCTCATCTTCCATTACAAGTTCTATTAACTCTGACTTGTTAATGGTAATAACTCCATTTTCCAATTTAGTAAAATCGCCAAATACTACATCCTTAATTAGTATCTTTCCTAACTCTAAACGCATTTGCATCACCTCCTTAAAATATTTATGGTCAGCTCAATGAAAATCTCTTACTGTTTATTACTAGCAAAATTTTTCTATAAGCTCTTTTACTGACTTTGTTGTTGCTTCATCGCCTACTACTCCGTCAACTCTTTCACCGTTTTGATATATCGCAATTACAGGAAGTCCCATAACCTTCTGTCCAATTGCTACTCTTCTAGCTTTAGTTATATCAAGTGATGTAAACTTGATCTTGTCGCCATGCTTCTCTTCAAGTTCGTGTACATGTGGCATAAGCGCCTTACATGGTTCACATGAAGGACTCCAGAAATCCACAAGAACTGTTCCCTCTGCAGTTAAAACCTCTTCCTCAAAATTTTCTTTGTTTAGTTCAATCATAATTTGCCTCCTATTCTTCAAAATTCTCTTCAATATACTTTTCTGCCTGTGTGGCCGCAATAGCACCATCAGCTGTGGCAGTTACAACCTGTCTCAATGACTTTACTCTGTTGTCTCCAGCAGCAAATACTCCTGGTATGCTTGTTTTCATGTTATCATCACTAACAATATATCCATTTTCCATTTCTACAAGCCCTTCAAATAGCTTGTTGGCTGGATCGTATCCAATAAATACAAATACACCAAAGGTTCCGTCGTCTTCATCCGCATGAATTTCTGTTTCTTCGCCAGTCTTGACATTCTTAACTGTCATTGTTTCAAGAAGACCGTCTCCTTTTAGATCTGTTATAACTGAATTCCATAGGAAATCAATTTTTTCGTTCTTAAATGCTTTTTCCTGTATTGATTTTGCAGCTCTTAATTCATCTCTTCTGTGGACAATTGTTACCTTTCTAGCAAACTTGGTAAGGTACATAGCCTCTTCGACAGCAGAGTCTCCTCCACCTACAACAAATACTTCCAGTTCTTCAAAGAATGCACCATCACATGTTGCACAGTAAGATACGCCTCTTCCTGTTAGTTCTTTTTCTCCAGGGCATCCGATGTGCTTAGGTACTGCACCTGTAGCTACTATTACTGACTTGGCTTGGTACTCTTCATTCTCACCTTTTAGGATTTTAACCTTTCCGGTTACATCAACACTTTCGATTGTATCAGTTATTCTTTTTGCACCGAATCCTTCCGCCTGTTCAACCATTCTTGAAACAAGCGCGGGTCCCGTAACATTTTCAACTGATCCAGGATAGTTTGCAACTTCATCAGTTGTTGCTATCTGTCCTCCTGCAGCTTCTTTCTCGATTATCAAAGTGCTCATTCTGGCTCTTGCAGCATATAACCCTGCTGACAATCCAGCTGGTCCTGATCCGATAATCACTACATCATAAATCATCCATTTCCCTCCTTCTAAAAGTATAATCCGTATTAATCGTATTGTTTATTCTGTCTAATAAAAAAACAGAATAAATAGACCTTGCCTATTTACTCTGTCTATTGACCTGAGAGATTCTTCCACTCATTTCTTTAGATGGAATTGCTCCTTCGGTGTAAATGACGCTTTCCAGAGTTCTGTCCTGCAGCGGTCCTGTTGCCTGAGAGGTTCGCAACAGAGCGGCTAACTCTGTTAATTACTCCTTCGGCGCCACTAATGTGATCTCTCCCGCTACCATCATCCAGAAATGTTCAGAATTTTTTAAAATATTTCGTTACGTTTTTAACAACCCTGACAAATTCATTATACTCTATTTAATTATACTAATCAATAGTTAACTTCATAATTCTATTATAATATTATTACTTAAATTTATCAAGGACATACATGGCTATGTTCCTTGAGTGGTCAGATATTCTTTCAAGATTACTGATACCATCCAGGAATACAATTCCTGCTCCAGTGCTACACATCATCTTGTTAAGTCTGTCTATGTGGTTCGTTCTATTTTGTCTTTCAAGTCTGTCCACTTCATCCTCGAGAATCAGAACCTGTCTGGCAAGTGCCTCGTCTGTATTCTTATATGATGTAAGGGATGATTGAAATACATCTGTACAAATGCTGTACATTTCATCCATTTCCTCAATAGCCTGAGGTGTAAAGTACAAATTGTTGTCTGATTTGTATTGTGCCAGCTCACTTAAGTTTTCAATATGGTCTCCAACCCTCTCAATATCTCCAATTATGTAAAGCATTGCATTCACATCCGTATGTTGTTCATCTGAAAGTGATGCATTTGAAAGTTTAACCAGATAGTCTGTGATTTCTCTCTGTACCCTGTTGATTACCCTTTCTTTTTCGAGAATTGAATCAATCAACTCGGTCTTATCTTCAAGCATTACGGTTCTTGCTGCTGCAAGGTTTTCAAGTACCAGGTCTCCCATTCTTAGGGTTTCTCTGGTTGCCTGTCCCAAAGCTATCGATGGTGTCTCTATTATTCGTCTATCAAGGTATTTTGATTCTGTAATTTCCTCTTCGTCCTCTCCAGGGACCAATTTTTCCGCAGCCTTAACAAGAAGAAGAGCAAATGGAAACTGAATAACAAGGTTTATAAGATTGAATGAAGTGTGGGCATTGGCTATTTGCCGTGTAACATCTCCTGGTGAAAGATATGTAACCAGCCATTCTATTGGATACCTGAATATAGTCATAAACATTATTGTCCCTATTAAGTTAAATAAAAAGTGAATAATTGCTGCTCTCTTTGCTGTCTTGTTTGCACCTATACTTGATATCATTGCTGTAGTTGTTGTTCCAATGTTTTCACCAAACAAAATCGGAAAAGCAATATTCATTGATACTAGTCCCTCTCCTGCCAAAGCCTGCAATAGACCTATTGAGGCAGAACTACTCTGAACTATGGTGGTTAACCCAAGACCAACTAACATTCCCATAAATGGATTGTTCAAACTTGTCATTGCGTTTGTAAAAGCAGGTAAATGAGCCAAGGGCTTCAGGCCATCACCCATCATGTCCATTCCTACAAATAATATCCCGAATCCAATTAGTATCTCTGAATAAGTCTTTGCTTTTTTGTTCTTTGCTCCCAGCCAAATTGCAACTCCAATTGCTACGGCAAGTGGTGCAACCTTTGTCAATTTAAAGGCAACAAGCTGTGAAGTAACTGTTGTTCCAAGGTTTGCACCCATGATTATTCCTACCGCCTGTGGCAAGGTCATCAGACCTGCATTTACAAAACCAATAACCATTACAGTTGTGGCACTACTACTTTGGACTGCAACAGTGACAACTACTCCAACCAGCACTGCCATCAATCTATTTCTTGTAAGTCTCTCAATCATTTTTTTCAGTTTGTTTCCAGCAGCTTTTTCAAGTCCATCACCCATGGTATTCATTCCGAAAAGAAATAATCCCAGACCACCCAATACTTGTATGGCTGTATCCATTATGTGTTTCCCCCTTTGTCTCTAAAATTTTAGTAAATAAAGATCAATTATTGCTAAAGATACTCTATGCATCATTCAAGACCTGGATAATTTAATTGTCTTAAAGCCTCATAAATAATTATATTTGCTGAATTCGATAAATTCAATGATCGTGCAATGTTCTTTTTCATAGGTATTCTCATTGCATTTTGAATATTTTCATTAATCAAAGACTCTGGTAGTCCTTTTGTTTCCTTCCCGAACACAAAAAAAGAATTGTCACGGTATTGAAACTCGGAGTAATTCTTTTCTGCCTTAGTTGTTGCAAAATAGAAATCACCATCTGGATTCTTTTCTACCACTTCCTCAAAACTATCGTAGTACTCTAGTTGAACCAACGGCCAGTAATCAAGCCCCGCTCTTTTCAAATGCTTGTCTGTTATTGAAAATCCAAGCGGTCTTACCAAATGTAATACAGTTCCTGTCAACGCACATGTCCTGGCAATACTACCAGTATTATGTGGTATCTCAGGCTCTACCAAAACTATGTTTAGAGCCATTTTCACCCTCCAATACTCTTCAAATTTAAAGTACGAACTTCTCAATGGCCTCTGCCACACCATCATGATCATTGTCCGATGTAATAAAATCGACTTTCTCCAGAACAGATTTTGCGCCATTTCCCATTCCTACGCTAATTCCTGCAATCTCAAGCATCGATAGGTCGTTCTCGTTGTCACCGATTGCCATTGTGTTGTCCAAGGGAATGTTCATTAATTGGCAAAGATGTTCGAGACTTCTACCCTTTGATACGCCTTCTTCCATTACTTCAAGATTGTTTGCCCAGCTCTTTGAAATTGAAATGCCTTCAATTGAGCCAAGTCTTTCTTTAAGCTGTAGCAACTTGTCTAGATTATTGTCAATGAAAAGAAATTTGAATACATCAAGATCAACTCTTTCAGCAATGTCCTCGATGCTTTTGTAAATATCAACATCAATGGATTGTCCGGTAAATTTTCCGCTGGAACTTGAAGAAGAATAGTAGTCTACAATTTCTTTTACGTAAGTTCTGGTAAAAAAAGTATCTTCATTGTAAAAATGAAAGTACACTGACATATCATGTCCTATTTCCATAATTTTTTCAAGCTTTTTTTTCTCAATTGGTTTTCTGTACAGATCATTTCCATTATTGTCAACCAAAATAGCTCCATTGCACGCTGCTATATAGCTATCTAAGTTCAATAAGTCTGCATAGTATAAGGCTGATTTAAGAACTCTTCCTGTTGCAAGTACCACTTCAACATTCTTTTCCTTAGCCATTGCTATTGCCTTTTTAGTTCTTTCTGTTATCTTGTTGCTGCTGTTTAAAAGAGTTCCGTCCATGTCTATTGCGATTAATTTTATATTCATGTGATTCCTCCTGATACATTTAATATATCATAATAGAGCTGACAATAAAATATCAAAAAAGCTCTCCATCAAATTTTAAGACCAGGAACTATGTTTTCCCGGTCTTGTTTATATCACGTCAATTTTCTAAGTAATTGTTCCATCGATTCAACAATAACAAGTCCATTTTCCACCATATGGCTTAGGATGGATGTTGCTGCACCTCCGGTGTAATCAAATTCATCGTACTTTCTCTCACTGAGGTAGACTACTTTCTTTCCAGTCTCCAATGCATCAGCAGCCATTTGTAGGTTTTTCAAATTACCACTTCCTATCGGTACATTGGTCATTACCACAAAATCTGTATCAGATATCATCTCCTTGTTTTTTTTCTCTGCTTTATCGGAAATTCCTGAAAATGGTTTTTCTTCTGCTACCGGTATTTTAAGACTTTTTGCATACTGCCAGTCAGTATCTCCCGCATTAAGTACCCCAAGGGTCATCTGATAACCTCTTTGATAAAGGACATTAATTAAATCTTGACCAGATCCTCCTCCTGATATAACGTGAATCTTTATGTTCATCTCGCTACGTATGCGCTTGTTAACTTCAAGGGGTATTACTGAAATATGTCCCGTGTATTTGTTTCTTTCAACTGCAGCCCTCATTCCATAAGCCTGAAGAATATTTTCAGTTGTGATAACATCCTCAGGTGTACCCTGACTTATGATACTGCCTTTTTTCAAAAGCAGTATTCTGTCTGAGTATCTCGTAGCAAGATTGATATCATGTATTACAAGTATTATGGTAATTCCTTTTTCCTGATTCATTTTTCTCAGTAGATTTAAAATGTCAATCTGATGATTGATGTCCAAATGTGATGTTGGCTCATCCAGAAGCATTATTTGTGTATTTTGAGCCAGCGCTTTTGCAATAAAAACCCTTTGTCGCTCTCCCCCTGATATTTCAGTTATCAGTCTATCTCTTATATCAAATGTATTGGTCATTTCCATAGCTTCATAGATCAGTTCCTTGTCCATTGCATCTTCTTTTTCAAATCTGCCCTTGAATGGATGCCTACCCATCGTCACAACTTCTTCAATTGTAAATTCAAAATCAAGACTCGTATCCTGCGGTACCAAGGAAATCTTTTTTGCAATATCCTTTCTCTTATACTCCTCAATATTCTTTCCAAGTAGTTCTACCTGTCCTGATTCAGGTATGTAAAGTCCATTGATGGTCTTAAGCAAGGTTGACTTCCCAGAACCATTTGGTCCAATTATGCTTATGAATTCCCCGCTTTCAGCTTGGAAGCTCACATCCCTAATAACAGGAGTGGAAGAATAGCCAAAAACTATGTTCTTTGCATTTACTGCTATCATAATATCACTACCTTATCCATTAAAGAGCTTTCTTTTTGCTTCGAAGAAGATAAATAAAGAAAGGCCCTCCAAATATTGCTGTTATTATTCCTACAGGAATTTCCATAGGGGAAATAACAGTTCTTGCTATTGTGTCCGCAAATACCATAAATATACTTCCCACAATTGCTGATGCAGGCAATAGTATCCTGTGATCTGGCCCAACAATCAGTCGTACTATATGGGGTATAATCAATCCAACAAACCCAATTATGCCACTGATGGAAACTGCCATGGATGTTATAAATGTTCCAAGCAGAAGTATATACACCTTTGTCTTTTCTACATTTACCCCAAGACTTTTTGCAGACTCCTCTCCAGTGAGCATGATGTTTATATCCCTGGCAAAGAATAAGATAATAGCCATTGCAATAATCATGGGTAACGAAATCGTTGTAATTGGAGTCCATCCTTTACCAGATAGACTTCCCAGAGTCCAATAAATAATTTTTGTCATATCCCTATTGTAAATAACCATTAAAAGTGATGTTATTGCAGTAAGAAACTGCCCAACTGCAACACCCGCCAGCAATAGGGTTGTAACAGGAACCTGGTTTCTGATCCGACCTATATTATACACCAGTGTCACAGCAATTAACGCCCCGATAAACGCCATCACCGAAATCCCTGAAAATCCTATAAAAGCAACATTTAATTTAAGTATAATAGCGATAGCTGCTCCAAGAGCAGCACCTGATGAAATTCCAAGAATATATGGATCAGCCATCGGATTTTTCAATAATCCCTGAAAAGAGGCTCCAGAAATTGACAACCCGGCTCCGACAATTACTCCTAAAAGTACCCTTGGAAGTCTTACACTCCATATTATGGAATACTGGGATGCTGTAATTGAATCAGCTCCAACAACACTTGAAAGTCCTGGTATCTTAGATGCCACAACTTTGTAAACATCAACTGGGCTTATACTTGCAGATCCAATTGTCGCTGTAATTCCAATTGTTACAACAAGTAATATAATCAGTATCAATAAGGTTATGCCAAAGGATTTTATCCGGATATTTTCTTTCATAATCTCACAGCCTTAATTTTTTACTTCAGGATGAATAGCCCCAATCATCAACTCCAGTGCATCAATTATTCTTGGTCCTGGTCTTGACATTATATTGCCGTCCAATAAATACACTCTATCGTTCTTAATGGCATCTATTTCACTATATCCTGGTCTTACCTTTATAGAATCTGCTGTCTTCTCGGGTAGATCATTTGCAGTGATATACACCTGTGGATTTCTCTCTATAAGCTGCTCCAAATCAAATTGTGGGTACTCACCATCTGCATCAGCAGCAACATTTTCACCACCCGCAAGGATTATAAGCTCATCTATAAATGATCCCGGTCCTGCAGCCATAAGAGGCTCATGCCAGATTTCATAAAAAACAGTCTTCTTATCCAGTCCTTCTATTTTCTCAGTCAATTCAACTTCCTTTGATCCCATATCTTCAACAAGGTCTATTGCTTCCTGTTTCTGACCAGTTATTGTACCTATCCTTAATATTGTGTAATACACTTCCTGTAGACTCTCGGGTTCAAACCCTGCAATTTGGATGCCAGCTTCCAGTAGTCTTTCATTTTCTTCTGTTACACCATCCCCGTAATTAATTACTAGATCTGGTTCAAGTTCAATAATCCTTTCAAGATTGATCCCATTAAAATCCCCGATTTTTTCTATATCCAAGACCTCTTCAGGATAATCGTCATAGCTAGTTACTCCTACAACCTTGTTTCCGGTGCCTATAGCAAACAATATTTCTGTATTACTTGGTGCAAGGGATATTACTCTTTCAGGAGGATTATCAAAACTTATGATATTCCCAAAATCGTCCTCTATGCTCAGTACAGCATCCTCAACTTCTACTGATTGCTCTTCAGGTGCTTCGATAGTTGATGGCGAACTGCAACCTGATAACAAGCCTACTGCCATCATTATTACCAATAAAATTAAAATACCTTTTTTCACTTTTCATCTCTCCTTTTTTACATAAATAAAAGCCCATCAAGAGATGGGCTATTCTTACAAATTGCATACATCCCTCCCTCCGAGGTAAAGCGCTTAGTAAATGTCACAGGCAGATATCCTGACTCACGGTTCATCCTTCCATCAGCGCCTTCCCAGTTTCCCAGTGGCTTGTTGCTGACTTCGTTCCCGTTTACAGTAGCGGGGGCTGTAGTGGATTTGCACCACTTTCCCTTTTAAATCTCAAATGTGAGATACCTGTTACAAATATTATTTGTTTATATGATATCAGAATAGGATGACTTAATCAACCAGTTCAGTTTTAAAATCATTAAATCTATCTCTTTTTCTTAATTGAATAGTTAGTAATCCAAATTTCCAGATTCTCAGGAGTAATTGGTCTGCTGTAATAGTACCCTTGTGCATAATCACATCTATGTTCTATCAAAAATTGTACCTGCTTAACCGTTTCCGGACCCTCGGCAATGGTTTCAAAACCAAGATTATGTGCCAAAGTTATAATTGTGGATACTAAATCCTGGTCCTTCTTGCTCTTTTCTATTCCCTGTACAAATGATTTGTCAATTTTTAAGTAGTCGATTGGAAAGTCCTTTAAGTACTTCAATGAGCTGTAACCAGTACCAAAATCATCTATTGATACTTTGACTCCCAGTTCTTTCAATTGAATCAACTGATCTATAACTATATCGGAGTTTGATGCTATGGATTCAGTTATCTCAAGCACTAATAGCCTTGGATCAATTTTTGTATCGTCCAATACTTCCTGAATCTTAGTTATGAAATCCATGTGATAAAACTGATGAGTTGAAATATTGACTGATACACTCAAATCACCCAAATCTGTCTTGCTCCATTCTTGAATCTGTCTGCACGCAGAATCCATTACCCAATTACCGATTTCTATAATTAGACCACTTTCTTCTGCAACTGGAATAAAATCATATGGAGACACAGATCCAAGAACTGGATTGTCCCATCTCAGAAGAGCTTCAACCCCATCAATTTCTCGTGAGCTCATGTCAATCTGAGGTTGATACACCAATGATAATTCATTGTTTTTAATGGCATTTCTTAAATATGATTCCATTCTTGTCAATTTATCATCGTGTTCATTTTCAATAGACCTAAACATTACAACATTGTTACGACCATGTATCTTTGAAAAATACAATGCATTGTCAGCTTTTTTGAACAAAGTATCCATGTTGGTACCATCTTCAGGATAGATACTAATCCCAACACTGGATGATATGCTTATTTCTATCTCATTAAATACAAAAGATTCCTTGAATAAATCCTTGACCACCTGAGCCAATTCATATATTTCATCCATGTTTTTATGTTTTAAAACTATAACATATTCATCTCCACCATATTTGAATAATTTTGATTCTACGGATATATGGTTTGCTAATCTCTGAGTAACAGCTTTTAATAGCTGATCTCCCATTTCATGTCCCCAGCTGTCATTAATTGTCTTAAAACGATCAAGATCCATCATAAATATGCTAAACTGTTCTTCTGATTCAATCAAATAATCCAAATATCTATTTAACGCATACAAGTTAGGCAGTTTGGTTAAGTAATCATTAAAAGCCATGTCGTTCAAGGCTGATTCAGCCCTTTTTTGCACGGTTATATCTTTACCTATGCAATGAATACCTATTGTTTCGTCGTCAATAATTATCGGAATAAGTGTTATATGTAGGTCAACACTTTCTTTTTCTCTATTGTACATTGCTGTTTCATATTGAATCGATCTTCCTTCCAAAACTTTTAAGAACTCCTTGATTGTGTATTCCTGAAGACTAGGAACAATAAAAGGTAAAAAAGGCTTACCAATTAGCTCATCCGCTGAACACCCCATCAGTTCTTCAGTAGCCTTATTAACTGATGTAAATCGCCCTTCCAAATCAAATGTTATAACAGCATCAACATTGTCATCAAAAAGAGAGCGGTATCTTTGTTCATCTTCCCTTAGCTTCCTTTCAATTTCCTTTTTTGCAGTAATATCACGTGCAATTCCAAAAGCGCCAATTATCTCCTCACCCTCAAAGATTGGTATTGATGAAACTTCAAAGTGTATAATCTCCTTGTCCCGATTGTGCAACCTGATTTCAAATTGTGAAGCTTCTTTTTCCATTACCTTTGAATAAACCTCTTTAGCGATATCTATATCATCTTCATGGACAAGATCTAAAAAATAAAAACTTAATAACTCTTCTCTTGAATATTTCAAATATTTTTCACTTGAAGCACTAATATTAACCACATATCCATCTTTATCCAAAAGATAATTCATATCTGGACTGATTTCAAAAAGAGCTTCATATAATTTTTTTTCACTCTGGTCAAGTATATTCGATATTCTTTTTCCTGCATTATTATTTTTTTTGGAATTATTATCCATATCGAAACTCTCCTATTTATGACCTAATGAATCTTAAAATGGTATGTCAAAAATTATTCTGTTGCTTCCAGATCAGAAAGACTATCATTTGGTACAGAAACATTCTCAGTATTTTCATCAGTAACAGAATCGTTATTCTCTGTTGATACATCTATTTTCGGTACTTCCGGTTCTGAATTTTGAACTTCCTGAACTGGGACCTCAGGAATTAAAACCGATTTTGGTCCAACCTTGTAAATATAGTCTCTTTCCCTATAATAATCATGTGAGATCTGTTTTGTACTTACTGTTACTCCATTTTTTACTATTGATTTAAATGCATTTACCTTATACCCGTTTCTTCCTTCCTGTAACAGTTCTCTGGTTCCCGGCTGGATTGTATCATCAATATTCTCATGTACCTTGTATGGTATTGTCGCAACATGGCTAGTAGAAATATTAATGGAATAATCCCTGTTATCCATGTCACCATAAATATAGAAGTATACTCTGGTGCCTTCCACTTTGCTGTCAATCATTACAGGATAATCAAAGTCATTTCTAAATACCAGATCAAGATAACCTGTAGCAACAGCTGCATCAGTTCCCCTTGGAACATATCCTGGTGCTATGGAGTGAGGACTTCTTTCAATGATTTTTATATCAGCTAGGAGTAGGGCATTATACAAAGTCGTTGAAGTCTGACATACTCCTCCCCCAATTCCAGGGATTAACGTACCATTCTCAATTACAGGTGCCTCCTTGTATCCGTACCTTTCCTGTCTTGGACCAGTTGTCTTGTTGTAGGATACCTCCTGACCCGGCATTATAAGCATTCCTTTAAAGGATTCTGCTGATAATCTAACATTATGGCTTCTTCCCACTGAGCTTCCTGCAAAACTGGTAGAAAATTCTCCGATAACACCATTGATTTTTTCATAGTATTCTTCCTGAATTTTAGGTTCTTGTGTTATCACGGAAATTTCCAAACTATCAACTGTAAGGATTTCTCCAGCAACCATCTCAAGAGATTTCTTGAAGGAATCCTTGTCGAGATACTTTCCTTCAACAGGCTTTATAATCTCAAACTGCCCTGACTGAAAACTGAACTGCGCGTCAACGGGTTCAATCTCAATATCCTCGGCGATAACATCAAGGACACTATCAATATTTGTAGTTTTTATAGTTGGAGACAATGTATATTTCTTTGGGTTTGTCTGAAGATCTTTTATTGTTTGAAATCTTTGTATGACATTCCCGGATCTTCCTACACCAAATGCCTCCATGGCAACCTCATCGTAATTGAATTCGAGATCAACATCAGAGAGATTCATACTATATATTGCATCAGGATATCCTTCCACTGTCAGAGTTATTTCCTTGGTTTCATATATCTCCTTGGATTCCTTGAGTTTCTGGATTCCATCCTCCAATGTCAATCCACTCATTTGAATTTCGTCTATTATAATTCCTTCATAAAAGGTTTCCTTTGCAACATAGCTATCGAGATAATAGTAGCCTCCCAAACTTGCTGCACCTAAAACCGTGAGTATTATTAATAATATTTTAATTCCATTTTTCAATTCCCCACCCCGTTCTTATAATAAAGACAATAAACATTAACAGAGCAATCTTCACAAAGTGGTTTTCTTGCCTTGCAAACCCTTCTTCCATGAAAAATCAACTGATGATGTGCCTTTGTCCATCTTTGTTTAGGTATACTATTCATTAAGTCCTTCTCCGTATTTTCAACATTCTTTGATGCTGCAAGTCCAATTCGATTTGATACTCTGAACACATGAGTATCAACAGCTATAGCTGGTATACCAAAGGCATTGCTCGCAACTACATTTGCAGTTTTTTTGCCAACTCCTGGCAGCTTCATAAGTTCTTCAATAGTATCTGGAACCGTCCCTTTATACTCTTCTAGAATCATTCCACAAGTACCCACTATATTCCTACTCTTGTTTTTGGAGAGTCCGCAACTTCTGATCCTTCTTTCGAGGGATTCTACTCCAATTCCAATATAATCACCAGGCTTCTTCAATTCCTTGAACATCTCTTCAGTAACCTTGTTTACTCTGACATCAGTGCATTGAGCTGATAAAATTGTTGCTATCAGAAGTTCAAAAGGATTATTATAGTTCAATTCTGCTTTTGCCTCAGGATACAGTTCATCGAGTATTTCCAAAACTTCAGTTTTTTCACTTTTAGTCAGTCTTTTTCTCATGTCATTCTCCTATAGAATTTCAATCTCATGGTCAATTATCTCCACTCTTCCATCCAAATCCACAAATCTTATTACATTATTTATAATACTTCTTACATGAGCTGTTTCATTGGATACACAGGCAAACCCAATAACAGAAGATTGCCATGTATCAAAATAATCTACTTCAGCCACAGATATGTTAAATCTGGATTGTAGTCTACCAAGAATACTCTTAATCACCTGTCTTTTTTCCTTGAGTGAATAGACTTCAAATATATGCAATTTAATTGAACACGCACCAATTATCATAATCCCACCTCTTGTAATCTATTTCCTATACTCATAGTATACTATTTTAGAGGTAAAGAAAAGAGGGGAGATTTCCCCTCTTTAGAGCACTGCTACAGTATATCCATTTCTTGACCAACTTGTCTGAATTCTTCCACGGAATTGTCAAGCTGTTTTCTAGTGTGAGCTGCTGTTACCATGCATCTTAATCTCCCAGTTCCCTTTGGAACTGTCGGAAAAATAATTCCTGATACAAATACTCCCTTTTCAAGAAGTCTCTTGCTGAACTCCATTGTTTTAGCTTCATCACCGATTATAACTGGGGTTATTGGTGTTTCACTGTTTCCTGTATCAAATCCAAGTGAACCCATCTTTTTCTTGAAATAAGCTGCGTTGTCCCACAGTTTATCTGTGTACTCAGTGGATTCCATAAGCATATTCAAAGCTTCTGTAATTGGACCTACTGCAGCTGGCGGAAGTGATGTTGAAAAAAGAACAGGTCTTGCTCTATGGCTTAACCATTCATACATGGTCTTTGAACCTGCTACGTAACCACCGATTACTCCTATTGCCTTTGATAATGTTCCTATTGTAAAATCTACTCTTCCATGAAGTCCGAAATGATCGACGGTACCTCTTCCACTTTCACCAAGCACTCCTGAACCATGAGCATCATCCACATAGGTCATGGCACCATACTTTTCTGCTAATTCTACAATTTCCGGTAGTTTTGCAATGTCTCCATCCATACTGAACACACCATCAGTGATAATCAGCATATTTCTGTGTTTTCCCTTGTTCTCCTTCAACACCTCTTCCAGGCTCTCCATGTCAGAGTGTTTGTAAATAGTCTTTGCTGCCTTGGAAAGTCTTGCACCGTCAATAATGGAAGCATGATTCAACTCATCAGATATTATTAAATCACCTGCTTCTGTTATTGCTTGAATTGTACCAGCGTTGCAGTTAAATCCAGATTGATAAATAAATGCTGCTTCTTCTCTTTTGAACTTAGCAAGAGTGTCCTCAAGTTTTTCATGAATATCCATGTTTCCAATAATTGTACGAACAGCACCTGAACCTACTCCATATTTTTCAACTGCTTCAATGGCTGCTTTCTTCATTCTGGGATGATTTGCAAATCCAAGGTAGTTGTTTGAAGAAAGGTTTATAACCTTCTTTCCATTTAGTATTATTTCCGCATCACTTGCGGATTCCATTACAGGTAGTTTTCTGTATACTCCTTGATCCTTGAGTTCTTGAATCTTTTCCTTTAGAAATCCCAGTTCATGTACATTTGACACTAAAATCCCTCCTTAAAGGTTTTAAACTTAATCTTAATTTTGAAAACGACATTTGCTATTCTACCATGTTTTTTAATATTCTAGAACAATAAGGTTTTAAAAGTTTTACATTCTTTTTGTCTATTGTCTCTATAAGGTCTATATGATTCTGAGCTCCAATATTCTCCAAAGCAATAACTGCATTTCTTAATAGAACTGTTTTACCTCTCCAACTTCCAGCCATGTCACCATATTTCTCTTTGAATTGTTTTTTTGACATAAGTACAAGTTCTTCTATGTCAATTACTCCTCCTGTCTTTACAGGGTTAAACTCCTGATGGGATGATAACTGAATATCCCTGTTCTTAGGACACACAGACTGACAAGTATCGCATCCATAAATTTTTATACCCATTCTTGATGATAATTCCTCAGATATTAGTTCCTTGGTCTGGGTCAAGTAAGATATGCATATCTTGGGATTAAGTATTCCAGGAGACTCCAAGGCATCTGTGGGACAGGCATCTAAGCATAAAGTACAATCACCACATTGACTTTTTATTTGATAATCATCAATTTCCAATTCCAAATCAGTTAAGATATAGCCTATAAAAATAAACGATCCATAATCAGAATTGATTATGCTGCAATTTTTCCCGTAGTATCCAATTCCAGCCCTGTATGCGAGCTCTCTGTCGATTAGTGGGCCCGTATCGACAAAGAGCTTATGATTAAAGTCAAAACTCTTCTTCATTTCGGTGACAAGTGATTCCATTTTGTCCTTAAGCACAAAATGATAATCTCTACCCCAGGACGATTTTGATAAGCTTCCTTTGATATCAACTTTGGTTTTATACTTATTTTCCAGGTTATAAGAAATTCCGATTACAATTATTGAATTGCATCCTTCCATTGTTTTTCTAGGATCCACTCTTAGATCCAAGTCCTTTTCCTCAAACTCAGTGGATCTTTCAGCTAAAGCTCTTTGTTTTAGTTGCTCCTCAATTCTTTCAAATGGTCCTGGATGAGTGAATCCGATTATTTCTATTCCAATATCATTTGCTATTTCAACAACTTTATCCCTCTGCATATTAATCCCTCCATCTACAATTATACCAAATAATTAACCTTAAACCCACTACTTGTACAACTCATATTGTGATATAATAAATCTTAATGTAAAGGAGTAGATTTTATGTTTAATCTTAGAAAAAAAGCTTTTAAGAGATTTGATTTTATATTGCTTGCAACTGTCATTCTCTTATGTGTATATGGACTTGTAGTTATTTATTCTGCTACTTTGAGTATGGAAAACATAAGGTTTGTCAGAACACAAGGAATTGCTACAATTATAGGATTAGTTGCGATTCTATTTCTGGTATTCTTTGATTTTCAGTTTTTGGGTAAGCTTTACATACCAATTTATCTGGTATCTGTTGCCATGCTTGTGGCAGTACTTTTTATGGGTGTCGGTGATGATCAATGGGGTGCACGCTCCTGGCTTTATATAGGTTCCTTTGGATTCCAACCGGCTGAGTTTGTTAAGGTAGGATTAATAATATCTCTGGCAAAGTATATGGACATCCATAAGGATGATATAAATTCACCTTTTGTATTGCTGAAGATTTTGGTTTTTGCCTTTTTACCAGTTGTGTTGATATTGCTTCAACCAGATGCCGGAACGGCAATGGTATTTGTCTTCTTTATTGCTGCGATGCTATTTGTAGCAGGAGTAAAATGGAAGTACATAGGAATCGCGATGACTATTGGGCTTTTGAGTCTTCCTGTGCTATGGTCCAGACTAGATGTTTTTCAAAAAAATAGAATCTTCAACTTTTTAGACCCCGAAAGAGATACCAACGACACTGGATATCAAGCTATTCAAGGCAGAATTGCAATTGGCAGCGGCAAGCTTTTCGGAAGAGGACTTTTCCAGGGAACACAAACGCAGTTCAATTATATCCCTGAAAAGCAGACGGATTTCATTTTTGCAGTTCTTGCAGAGGAGCTGGGCTTTGTCGGTGGTAGTATACTTATACTTCTATATTTTGTATTGATCAACAGAATCATAAGAATTGCCAGAAACAGCCCGGATAAATTCGGATCGTTTATGTCAGTCGGTTTAGCTGCAATGTTCCTTTTTCATATATGGGAGAATGTTGGAATGACTATAGGCTTGATGCCTATCACAGGAATACCCCTTCCCTTTATGAGCTATGGCGGAACTTTCCAACTGATAAATCTTATTTCCATAGGAATTGTGTTAAGTGTTGGATTACACAGAGAAGGACTGAGCTTTGAGTAATAGGAGAAATTTTCTCCTATTTTTTTTATTTAGTACCTTGCATTATAAGGTAGTGTATGATATGTTATAGCTGTGAAAGGGGATTAGCCATGAATATACAATTCAAAAAAGGAGTTCTTGAGCTATGTGTTCTCACATTGCTGAACAGAAAAGATTATTATGGGTATGAATTGGTTGAAAACATCTCCCGGTTTATTAAAATTTCTGAAGGTACCATCTACCCTCTCCTTAGACGATTTAGAAGTGATGGTTATGTAACGACATATTTGGAGGAATCTCAAGAGGGCCCTCCAAGAAAGTATTATAAACTAACGGAGAAGGGGCGGGATGTACTCTTAGTCCTTCAGGAGGAATGGGAGAACTTTGTGAACGGTGTCAATTTATTGTTAAGGGGTGTGTCTGATGACCAGGAATGAATATTTAAACAAGCTTAGATCTTATCTTGATGGATTAAGCGAAAGTGAACTGAGAGAAGTATTACTTGACTATGAAGAACATTTTAATATTGGGCGGGATAAAGGTAAAACGGATGATGAAATATCTTCTGAACTGGGTTCTCCAAAAGAAGTAGCAGAAAGCATAATGAGCACAATTAATCCAGAAGAACAAGTAAATCCAAATCCCGCTTCAGCAGGGCCAGCTGATGACGGTGTAAAACGATTTCTGATTATCCTATTGTTGCTGGTACTTAATATTGTATTCCTGGCAGGACCAGTGGTGGGAGTGCTTGGAATTATCGTAGGTATCTTTGGAGCTGGTATTGGTTTTGTTGTCGGTGGAGTGGGATTAATGATTGGTGCTCCCTTTACGAGTTTTGTTGCAGGATTTGCTCCTGGAATGCTTACTTCTCTGGCTTTTGGAATCAGCTTAAGTGCTCTTGGAGCATTGGTTTTTATTCTGGGAATTGGTCTGAGCAAACTATTCTACAGGCTCGCTTCAATGTATATTGAATGGAATAAAAAAGTTATAAATAGTTAGGAGGAAATTATATGGATTTAAAAAGATTATCCCTAATACTCGCAGGAGTAGTCCTGATTGCAACTGGAGTGGGAATGTATTCTCTTCTTTATATAGACGATTTCAATATTGACGATATTACAGGAGAAGGGGGAATAGAAATAACTAACAACGGAGATACTATTGAAATTGGCTCGAACGGAATAATGGTAAATGAGAATGGAAAATCCGTTTCAATCAATTGGAATGGAATTGAAGTAGTTGAGGATGGGAAAAAAACTGTAGTAGGAATTCAAGACATAAGCTTTTTTGAACGCATTAATATTTTCTCCAATCTGAAATCATATGAAGCTGATGATTCAAAAAATATGGTACTTACGGAAGATGTCAACTCAATTTCAATTAACAGTACATTTGCAAACACTCGAGTTTATACATCAGACAATGATGAAATTGTTGCTTCTTTAAATGGAAGTTACAAGTCAAATAGGGATGTTTCTCTGGATATTCAAGATCTTGGCAACAGCATAAAGGTATCAGTGACACCCGAAAGCGGTGGATTCACTGTTTCTCAGTCTGATCTTCAGTTGGACGTTTACTTACCTTCAACCTTTGATGGAAGCCTTGATTTTAAATCTTCATCTGCTGATTTTGAAGCTGAACTTATATATGCTGGTGTTGTCAATATTGAATCCAGTTCCGGAAACATTAGAATTGGTCAACTCTTGGGATCAGAGACCAGAATTGTGTCTTCTTCAGGGGAAATTGAAATCTTTTCATCAACTGGCAAAATCTCAATAGCCAGTAGTTCTGGTAATGTTTCCTTTAGTCCAATTGTTCCTTTGGGTGATATAAAAGTAACCACAAGCTCAGGAAATATCCGCAGTGGTCCATTAAAAGGACTTTCGCTGGAAGTGAAAGCAACAACTTCGTCAGGAAGAATTTCTTATGAAGGTTCTGCAAAATCAATACAAAATGATGGAAACAATCTTAGGATGACTCTGGAGGAAGGTTCCAACAATATGGGCCTTACAAGTTCTTCAGGAAATATAACACTTTTTGAATAGTATAGTTAATGGGATGACAATTGTCATCCCATTATTTTACTCAATGAATGTTACCTGATTCTTATTTACAATAGCATCTTCTTTTTTCTTATCTTTGAGGAAACACGATCTGCATAAAGGTTCATATTCCTTTGTTGCACCAATTACTACCCTTTCTGTTTCTTTGGTCTTTCTGTGGCTTACCCAGGCATCTGTTCCACATTTTACACAAACTGCATGATGCTTGGTCAAATAATCAGCAATTGGCATAAGCTCTTTTAGTATTTCAAATGGTCTGCCTGAAAAATCTATATCCAGACCCGCGACTATAACCGTTATGTTTTTACTTAGTAGTGAATTGACTCCTTCCAGAATTTCGTCAATGCTCCCTCCCAAGAATTGTACCTCATCTATTGCCACAACCTCCGGATTGCTCTTTTCACAATGCTTCAACAGGTAATCTATGTCATCAACAAGAATTGCTTCCAAAGAAGTCTTGTCGTGTGTTACAATTTCAGATGTTGGATATCTGTTGTCCACAGATGGTTTATAGGCAACAGTTCTGTACCCTGCAATCATAAATCTCTTTACTTCCTTCTCGAGACTTGATGTCTTGCCTGAAAACATGGAGCCCGTGTGTATTATCAGTTTACCTTTGTATTGATGCATTTATGTCCCTCCTTCTACTTGACCTTCCTATTATATCAATAATTTGATCAGAGTTAAATGCCTAATGGCAAAAAGAATCGTGAATTTCGTCATAAAAACGGACTCACAATGAGTCCGTAAATATTTTTAGTCATTTGGATTTTTAAATGAGCAAGGTAATTCAACCAAACATTTACCGCAAACACTTGCCTCTCCGAGATACTCGTACTTTTCTTCGTTTTCTGTAAGCATTTCGAAGCATTTAAATCTGTCAAATCCCTCCATAGTCAAGGCCCCATTTACACATCTGTCAACACAAACTGAACAACTCCCATTGTGCTTGTAAAAACAGTACTCCCCTTCAATTATTTTATCCGCTTCCAGTTGAATATCTGTTACAATATTTCCTAATCGTCCGCAGCATCCCTTTTCTGTTATAAGCATATTGTTGATTCCAAATGTACCTAAACCAGCAATATATGCAACATGCCTATTTGACCATAAACTTGTCAGTCTTTCATAATCCATGTTCAGTGATGGTGGAAGTTTTGCAGCTTTATGTCCTAATCCCTTGAGCCAGTTTACCAAATGGTCGTTTATTTCAGAAATTAAAATATTAGTCTCCACATAGGCTCTAGCCCATTCTTCAGAGCTCTGAACATTCTCTACGTTGCTTTTTGGTATCCATTCCTGAAAAGGTAAGAAATAAGCTATTACTGTCTTTCCACCTGGTAGTATGTCTTCCGGTTGTAGATGATCCGGTGCTGCAACTTCCTTCAGCAAAAGAAAATTTGGATTGTTGGCTGCCGCAAAACCTACTAATGGTGTCTTCCAGAAACTATCAATATTATCTCTTTTTTGAAAGTTTAATACGTAGTTTTCTATTTCCCTGGCTATTGTTTTTTTCATTATAGTTACTCTTTGTGTTTTGTTACTTCTATTTTCATAATCATAACAGGCTCTTTCGGCATATCGTTTCTTCCAACAGGTAATTCTGCTATTTTATCCACAACATCCATTCCCTCGAATACATGACCGAACACTGTATGCTTGCCATCCAGCCAGTATGTTCCACCATTCTCCTCATATGCTTCTATAACATCTTCTGAAAAACCCTTTTTCTCACCAAGTTTTTTCATCTGATCAATTATGCTGTCCTCAATATCTTTTTTCTGGACAATAAAAAACTGACTGCCATTGGTCTTTGGTCCTGAATTGGCCATTGACAAAGCACCACGAATGTTTCTGTAATCTGAACTGAATTCATCTTCAAAGGGCTTTTTCCATATACTCTCTCCACCTCGTCCAGTACCATCAGGATCTCCGCCTTGAATCATAAAGTTATTTATCAACCTATGGAAACTAATGCCATCGTAGTAACCATTTTTTGCATGTGTTGTGAAATTTTCAACTGCATTGGGTGCCACTTCGGGAAATAGTCTTAGTTTGATTTCTCCGTGATTTGTCTTTATACTAACAATTTCTTCATTATTTTCAGGTTTCTTTAGTTGATTAAGCATTGTATTACCCCCATTTATTTATTAGTTGTTAACAATCTTACCATTGTCCAGGTCTACTGATTCCACTCCCCTTATCAGATGTAACTCTTCGTCGAGTATGCTGATGTCGAAACCAATGGGCTTTTTAATATAGAACTTGATTTCTATAACACCAGATGGGTCATCATCATCGTTTGTAAAATCCTCTATTGTAATATTTCTGATGCTGATACTGTGATGTCCAAAAATAACCCCGATTTCTCCAATAAGTCCAGATCTGTCCAAAGCCTTAACTATTACTATCCTGTTTGCTCCCCTAAAGACATTTTTCTCAACTTTTGAAAGAACAACAAGTGATATCAGTACTATCATTGCAGTAACAACGCCTCCAAAATAGTATCCAGATCCAATGGCCAGGCCTATTCCTGCACATACCCAAAGGCTGGCAGCAGTTGTCAGACCTCTGATGGTGCTACCAGTTCTTAAAATTGTACCTGCTCCCAGAAAACCAATTCCGCTTACTACCTGTGCAGCTATTCTTGCACGATCTGCAGGTTGAGGAATTGCATACATGGATACAAGCATAATTAATGTTGACCCAACACTTACTAGTATGTGGGTCCTGAATCCTGCTGGTCTGTTGTTGGCTTCTCTTTCAATGCCGATAACACCCCCTAGAACAGCAGATATTAGCAATCTTGCAAGTATTTCTGGATAGGCTAACATTCTATACCTCCCTAGTATATGTCCTTATTCTAAATTTTACTCTATAAATGGTATTTCATCAACTCAATATGATATAATCATCTTGAGGTGTTTGTTTATGGACAGCAAAATCACTTGTTCCATCTGCGAGATGGCATGTGAAATAACTATAGAACAATATGAAAAAGCAACAATAATCAGTGGCAATCGCTGTGGTAGAGGGTACCAATTAGCTGAAAAGTATTTGACACATGATCAAAAAATTGTAACGGGAAGATGCCTTCTATCTGGTGGTCAGTTGAGTAGACTCCCTGTTTCAACAACCAAGGAAATTCCACCTGAACTAATAGACAAAGTTCTTAAAATGATTAAGAAAACCACAGTTGATGCTCCTGTTGTACGTGGTCAGATAATAATTGAAAACATTCTTGATACTGGAGCAGATGTAATTGCTCAGAGAAAAGCACTTTAGAAGCCTGATATGTATCAGGCCTCTTTTAGTTTTTGAAGCTCCCTTTGATACCATATAAACAGGATTATTCCCTTTAAGATGCTGCTTCCACTAATTGCCCACCATATCCCTGACAATTCCAGAAATGTGAATCCTGAAAGCAGGATAGCTGCGGGTATCCTCAGAGCGTTCAATGTAACGCCTGTTATTGTTGGAGGGATTGTCTTCCCAAGGCCATTGAAAGCACCTGCTGTACCAATCTCAATACTCATGAAAAATTGTGACAAACCTAGAATTCTTAGATATATTATTCCTTCAGCAATAGCTTTTGGATCATCCGGCGTGAAAATTGTAAACAATGGTCTCGCAGCAAAAATTAGAAGAATTGAAGCGAATATACCGAATGTCCCAAGGACCTTTATACCCTTGTAATATCCTTCCTTAATTCGGGAAATTTTGTTTGCACCATAATTCTGTCCAACAAATGCAGATATGGCCGCAGCAAAACCTTCAGCTGTCATCCAGGATATTGACTCTATCTGAGATCCTATAGTCTGAACCGCAACTGCAACAGGACCATATCCTGCAATTATTCTTGTAAGAATTATGCTGATTATTGCATGAATACCCATTTGGGTTGATGGTGGAAAACCGAGCTTTATAATTCTCTTAACCTTGTTCATATCAGGAATCGAAAATAACTTAAATGTTGAATACAATGCATTGATTCGTTTTCCAATAACTAGAAAAATCAATGCTACTGCCATTTGTGATGTTATTGTAGCAATGGCAGCCCCTTCAATTCCCAATCCAAATGTGAAAATCAATAAAGGATCCAGTATCATATTGGCTATAAGACCGATGGTATTGACTTTAAATGGAGTCATGCTATCTCCAGAGCTATTTAAAGTGGTAGAAAGAACCGGATTTAAAAAATGAAATATAATTCCCATTCCGATTATTCGCAAATAACTTTCAGCCATACCGATTACTTCGAAGTCTCCCAGATTAAAGAATCCAATAATCTGCTTATTATATGTAAATAAACAAAAACCATAAATCAATCCAATTATTATATCAATCAACAGTCCTGCTGTTATATATTCCCTGGCTGATTTAATGTCTGACTTCCCGTAGCTTTGGGATACACTAACACCAACACCAATCTGTGTTATCATTATTAGAGCAGCTCCAAGCCATAGAAAAAAACCCCCTATTCCAGCCGCTGCAACTGCTTTTGTGCTTAGTCTCCCAAGCCACATAGCATCTGTTAAACTATATGCCATTTGAATAAAGGAAGTTCCCATAATAGGCAATGCCAACCTTGTCAGAGTCTTTATGATATTTCCTTCGGTTAAATTAAGCTCTCTTCTCATATAAACTCCTTGTACTACCAATTTATCCTAATCATTCTACACTATTCTTAGGTCTATTACAACATCGTAGGATATGCTCCTTTAGAAATTTCCTATTCGAATAAAAAAACATCCATCACTAATGACAGATGTCCTTCTACACTATTCAGTCTATCTTATGCCAGATAAAGCTCTATTCCAATGAAATGAGAAATGCTTGCAGCCAATACAAATAGATGCCAGATAGCATGATTGTATGGTATCTTCTGGATACTGTAAAATACTGTACCCACAGTATATAACAGGCCTCCAGTTAATATAAATGCAAAGAATCCCCAGGATGTAGCCTCAATAATAGCCTTAATTGGTATAATTGCCATCCATCCCATCCCTATATATAGAATCAGAGACAATACTTTATACTTATCGAATTTTCCATATGTTGCTATCTTAAAAATTATCCCAAGTAATGCAACAAGCCAAGTGCCCGCCAGAATCCATACTCTCATCGGTCCTTCAAGAGTAAGCATTACAACAGGAGTATAAGTTCCTGCAATAAATAGGAATATTGAGGAATGATCAAAAACCCTCAGTATCTGCTTTATTTTTTCTTTTCTAAAACTATGGTAAAGTGTGGATGCTGAGAACATTATAATAATACAGGAGCCATATATTCCAAAAGATACGGCAGCTGCAAGACTTTCTTTTGCACTTGGAGATACAAGTAGAATTATCAGTGCAACAATGCCAAACAATATTCCCATACCATGGGTAACCCCATTCATTATTTCTTCACGGACAGTATAGAACTTAGACATTTTATTTCACCTTATCTTTCCTCTTCCTGGTCGGTAAGAATCACCGGACCATCTTCAGTTATGGCTATGGTATGTTCATATTGGACTGACAAGCTACCGTCTGTAGTTCTTGCTGTCCACTTGTTTTCATCCAGTTTCATATTCCATTTACCGCTGTTTACCATTGGCTCAATTGTAATTACCATTCCTTCAGCTAGCCTTGCTCCTCTTCCAGGTCTCCCGTAGTGCGGAACTTGTGGATCTTCATGCATATCTTTTCCTATTCCATGGCCAACAAAATCCTTTACAACTGAAAACCCATTGCTTTCAACATGTTGCTGAATCGCATGACCAATATCTCCTAGACGATTGCCTGGCATAGCCTTCTCTATTCCAAGATAAAGCGATTCCTTGGTAACATCCATCAGTTTCTTTGCCTCATCAGATATCTCTCCAACTGCATAGCTCCATGCTGAATCAGCAAGCCATCCATCATATCTTACGACCATATCTATGGATACGACATCTCCGTCTTTTAATTGTTTATCTCTTGGAAATCCATGGCATATCTCATCATTAACTGATGCACAGGTAGCAAATGGGTAGCCATGATATCCCTTCTGTTCAGGAAAAGCTCCTCTTTCTTCCAGGTATTCTTCTACAAACTTATCTATCTCTAATGTAGTTATACCCGGTTTTATTATCTTTTTAATCTCTTTGTGAAGACTTGCTAGTATTTCACCAGCTTTTTTCATCTTTATGATCTCATCATTGGTTTTGACTATTATCATCTGATTCTTCCTTTCCCTGTGTCTTATTATACATTACAGTTAAATTTTTAAATCTTTCTGTCTGTCTGATAGTATCGAAATCCTTATCCCAAATAACCCACTTCAATAACGGTGGATGCATTTTCATAGATATTTCGATATCGTCCATTGCCATTTTATCGTCCCCGAGTATTGCCCAGGAACATGCTCTATTATAGTAGAGATCATGTGCTTTTGGATTTGACTCAATACCTTTTGATAGAATTTCTATTGCGTCATTGTACTTTTCTCTTTCAATATATATTGCTGACATATTTAAGTAGGAATAATGGTATTTTGGTTTCAAACTAATGGCCGTTTGATAGTGTTCAAGAGCCTTGTCAGATTCGCCCAAAGCTTTCAGCACTACTCCCATGTTAAAGTGTGCCATAAAGAAGTCATCTTTTGCAATCAGACTTCTCTTTATAAGCCTGTATGCTTCTCTATATCTGCCATCTGCTTCAAGCATGGCACCCAGATTATTGAGAGTGTATGGATGTCCTGGCTCAAGGTGTAGAATCCTTTTATAAAGCTTTCTGGCAGTTTCTCCTTCACCTTGAATGTCATACAGATTGGCAAGATTATACATACTCATTGTGTCATTGGATTCCAGTTTCAAAGCAGTTTTATAATTGCTTATAGCTTCATCGTATTCTTCTCTGTCCTCTTGCATGACACCAATCTGATAGTATGCATCATGGTATCCAGGGTTTATCTCAATTATCTTCTTGTAGTAATTCATTGCATCTTCTGATCTACCCTGCTCCGTAAGAATCACGCCAATATTGAAGAGAAGAAGACTATTATCATCCCTTGTCCTTGAAAACTTAAGTGCTTTTTTGTAAAAAGCGAGAGCTTTCTCTACTTTTCCCTCCAAATAGAATTCCTCAGCCATTAATCTATAGTTTCGCATCCTTCTATTCATTTCGTTCTCCCTCTTAATTCTAACATAACCTTAGAAAAAAAGTAGAGGTCAACCTCTACTTTTTAGACTTTACAGTTCATATTTTCCAATAAACATGTATTTCTTACCTTTTACTTCCTCTGGTCTCATGTCTAAATCCCATTTATGCTTCATACCCTGTGTCTTGGCAAGTTCTTCAAAGTAGTACATTGCAATTCCTGCATCCGTATAGCAAAACTCTCCGTTTATCTCTTCAATAGCCAGTTCCACATTACTATCGTGGACTATGAATCTCCAAGGTTGAAGATTCTTGCTTGAAGGTGCAAATCTTATATAGAACAAAATATCTCCCAATCCTCTTTCTTCAAGAAAATCAACATCTGCTGGCTTTTTAATGCTTTCGCGGAATGCTATCTCTTCTACGCCAAGTCTTTCACTGAATTGTTCATGAACAAATGGATTCTTTGGTTTTGGATATCCAATAGCAAGGAGATAATCATTATCACCTGTATCCTCACCAAATATCGCTTTCATTCTCTCCATGTCTAAATTATTAAGACCTACCCAACATGTTCCAATTCCCATATCATTCAATCTAGTTACTATTTTTTCCATATAGTATCCACTATTTAGCTTTTCCTCCGGACCGTGTGACTTCATATCCAAAGCTATATAGTGAGGACTCTCTATCATTACACCGGAATATCCACCAACCCCCTTGAGACTGTCAAATATCCTCTTACCAAACTCGTAAAGTTTAACTTCCATGTTACTTCCCTTTACTTCATCATTAATTTCATCAATAATTGCCTTTACATTCACAAGGTCTTTTTCTGTAACACTCTTCTTTTTAAACTCCCTGGTTGATTTTCTGCTTTTTAAAAAACTTGTCATATTCATTTCCCATTCCTCCTTGTTTAGTCAAGTAATATTGTTAATTGCATTCTTTGTCAACTGATTCCAATGACAAAGGCAATTTTATCAACTGCTTCAATAAAATAAAAATGTATAACAAGGCTTGCCAATACTCCTAAAATCATTCCTGCAGCTACATCCGTTGGATAATGAACTCCCAGATAAATTCTACTTACTCCAATTAACAGAGCCAATAAAAAAATAAACAAAGTCAGTCTTGGCATATTGACTGCAATCGTTGTTGCAAGTGAAAAACTCGCGGTTGTATGACCTGATGGGAACGAGTAATCTCTTAAATCAATCCCGAATGTGTGGAGTTGTTCGATTATCTTATACGGTCTTTCTCTACTCATGAGCTTTTTCAATGATTGTACAAATATCTGCCCAAAAAACAAAGCCAGTATAGCCTCTAGTCCAAGCAACTTGGTGTTTTTATCCCCTAACAACACCAGCCCTGAAGCAAATATCGAGGTAAATACTGCACCACCCAAATCAGTTATCCTGAGCATAAATCTATCCAGGTAAGGATTCTTTATCCTGGCATTTATCAACTGTATAAAATGGTCATCAAACCTTTTAAAAATATTTCTCAAAGTATTCACCTCATTTAAGCTAACACAATTATATTACATTGTTACCCGATAATAAAGGGTCTAATATCAGTTTACTACATTATTCCTCATTTTTGTGTTAAAATTTAAGTTGTAGATTATAGGAGGAATATTATGAGACTTAGCTCTACCCAAATAAATGCAATAAATCATCTAGATGGTCCTGCCCTTATCCTTGCAGTGCCTGGATCCGGTAAAACAACTGTAATTATCCACAGGACGCATAAACTTATACTAGAAAATGATATAAAGACTGAAAGAATCCTATCAATAACATTTAGCAAGGCTTCAGCAGTTGATATGAAAAGACGGTTCACTTCAGAATTCCCAAATGAAATCTCAAACCCAGAATTTTCAACTATTCACGCGTTTTGCTTCAGAATAATACGCGATTATTCCAGAAAAAAAAGAGTTTCTTTTCGCCTGATTGAAGATGATAAAGAACCCCATAATAAATACCGTCTGATCAAGGATATTTATCAATCATTGTTTAACTCAGTTATTACAGAAGAGAAAATGGAAGCATTTCTGAGTTATTATGGATATTCAAAAAATATGATGATAGCTCCTGATGACCTAGTTAAAACTAAGAAAATTGAAATGGATGAGTTCAGAGATATGTACCGACTGTACGAAGAAAGCAAGAAAAAGAATAGACTTCTGGACTTTGATGATCTTCTTACAATGAGCTATGATCTTCTCATTGACAATCCCAAGGCGCTGGACTACTACAGTAAAAAATACGATTATATCCAACTTGATGAAGGTCAGGACACCTCGAAGATTCAATTGGAATTATTGAAGCTTCTAGCATCACCGAGAAACAATCTGTTTATTGTGGCTGATGACGACCAGTCCATCTATGGATTCAGAGGCGCATATCCCAAGGGACTTCTGGATTTTAAAAATGTATTTCCGGGAGGAAAAGTATTCTACATGGAGCAGAACTTTCGTTCCTCCAAAAATATTGTGAATCTTTCAAGTGATTTTATACAACAAAATATATCGAGATACAAAAAGCAAGTTTCTACAGATAATCCATACAGCAGAGCAGTTCAAGTGATCAAGGTGAAATCTGCTGAGGAACAATATAGCTATATTCTAAAAAATACCGGCAAAAATCCTCAGGAAAAGGTAGCAGTACTTTACAGAAATAATCTATCGGCCTTAGGCTTAATGAATTTTCTTGAGAAGAATAACACTGAATTCTATATGAGAGATGTTAAACTGAAGTTTTTCAATCATTGGCTGATCAAAGATATTTTTAACTTTTTGGAGCTCTCTCAAGACAACACAAATGTTGAAATATTTGAGCAGATTTTCTATAAAATGAAAGGTTACGTTTCAAGGAAAATGGTTAACTGGCTCAAAGGAAGGCATATTGATAGAAATGTTTTTAAAGAACTCTTAAAATACCCAGGAATTTCTGATTTTTATAGAAGGCAGCTTTTAGAACTTGAGTTGGATTTTAAAAAATTTCAAAAAATGACTCCTGCTCATGCCATCAGATATATTAGATCCCAATTGAACTACGACAGCTACATTCATGAAAACTCATTAAGATACGGATACACATTTGAACAATTGAAAGAGATGCTTTATTATTTGGAATTGATAGCAGCTGAAACAGGGAACCTACATCGCTTTAGAGAAAGAATGAGTGATTTAAAGGATCTTATGCTTCAATCCTCAAGAAAATGGAGCAATATTACATTATCAACTGTCCACTCGGCAAAAGGCCTTGAGTTTGATGCAGTATATATAATCGATCTTGTTGATGGTTCTTTTCCTTCAGCTTCAAGTGTTGAAGCGATGGAAAGTGGTGATAATTCATTGTATGAAGAAGAAAGAAGATTGTTCTATGTAGGAATGACAAGAGCTAAAAAATCTCTCGATCTCCTTTGCTACGAAACAATGGATGACCACATAGCAAGTCCTTCAGGATTTCTAAATGAATTGCAATTTTTTTCTAAATAGAAATACAATTTTAAAACAAACAAAAAAATAGTCCCACTTAAGTGGGGCTATTCATTGTCTTCATCGTATTCTTCTATTCCCTCTGTATCGACCTTAAACACCTCATCCTCAGCTGCACCATAATGTCCAGATGTAAATGGAACTCCATCAATTGAAAGGTAAACCTTGTCAGTATCATAAAATTCTCCAAATGTATTTACGATACTTTTAATAAGTTCAAGCTCCAGTGATGAACCTGCATTCCAGCCTGGAATAAGCTCACTCGAGAAATCAACCTTGATTGTCCAGGTTCCTTTATCCAGAAAAATACTGTTAATCATAGTATCATCGGATATCACCCGCGACAAACCTTCTTCTACAGGATTCTTAAAAAGATCCTCGAAAATATTTTCCAGATGATCATTTGTACTGAAACTGAACATATAGTCTACATAACTGGTAACAATATCATTATCCCTTTCAAGCGGATAATACAGTCTTATGTCCTTTTCGTAAGGTCCTTGAACTATATCTCTTAATAAGCTACTTATCTGGGTATCTCCATCATAATACAAGATAGCCACCAAACCGATGTCTTTTACATAATAATTTTTCTGCAATCTATTCTCTTCAAGATAGGTTGTTACTTCAATGGCATCGAAAAGACCATATGGAGTTTCTATTTCTACATCCAATCCAGTAATCTCCCTTGTATAACCTTCTTCAAGCTCCCAGGAATTCCCTTTCACCAAAGGCTCCTTTAAGAGCACATTGTTCTTTATACCAGATGTGGATAGTATGTTTTCTGTGTGGTAAAATTCTCCCTCCAGATATATCTCACGAACGGAATCTGCTGTTCTTTCAACTATTTTAACTGTTTCTGTTCCTGGGTTTATTGTCCTGTACTGACCTCTCTGACCATTTTCATATTCCAGGAAAACACTTTGCTCTGCAAATTCATTGCCACGACCCTCATACTCATAAACCGAATCGTGAATAAACGGAAAATAGTCATCTAGCGATATCCCAATGTCGTCTGACTTGCCCTCATCCTGCTCCTCTTGACTGTCACTTACAGGTGTACACGCTGTAGCAAATGCTAATGTAAATGCAACGATCAATAATATAAACTTTAATCTATTTGACTTTCTCACTTTTAATCACCTCTTCCATATACCATTCCTTAATATGATTATATAATATATCCCATTGGAACAATTTACGAATTCTTTACAATAACCTTCACTTGGATGCGAATCTACAAAAGTTCGATATCTGCATCGCACTTGTATATTACATTCTTTCGTTCGACAATAATAGTGATTCGTTTAGAAAGGTACTTATCATCCTTGATATTGAGTATCAATTCCTTATTTGGATTTATTGCAACTGGATTTCCCATTCTTCTTAGCATCGACAAATCACCTGTTGTATCACCATAAGCATAACTCTTTACAAGATCTACCTGATACTTTTCAATAATTTCATCAAGCACTTTTTTCTTGCTGGCGGAATCCCACATCCTTACAATTTCTCCTGTGTAACAATTGTCAGAATCAACCAGATACTTAGTACCTCTATATTCTGTTACTCCATACTTTTCAGCCATTTTGGAAACAAGAAAATCAGGACTTCCTGATATAAAAAACACCTCATGTCCCATTTTCTTATGCCACTCTATCTGCTCTCTGGAGTATTTGTACACCATATCCCAGTTTGATTCTATTACGTGATTTGCTACAAATTCAATATGCTCTCTTTTTATTCCCTTTAATTCCTCAAGATATACCCCTGCCAGGATCTCAAGATATTCCTCAAAATCAGCATACCTCTTTTCCCAATCCTCATATGCTCTCTTTACTTTTGTGTACCAAACCTCAGGATTAATTATTTCAAAAGAAATCAGCTTGCGAAAATGTTCTATCATGAGAGAATTCCTGAATATAGTTCCATCAATATCAAAAAAAGCAGCTGTTTTTTTCATCCTATCCCTCTTTTCCTGTAAGTATTTATAATGTCTTTTATTTTAAAGAAAAAATCATATTTACTGGATTATGATCAGTGTTTTCAAAATTTGTATCCACATTTTGTACAGATACTATTTCAATATTATCAGATACCAGGAATCCATCAATTACTGCCTTGAAATTATAACCATCCTGATAAGCCTCTCCCAGGGTTCGTACGGTTGGAACCCTATCATCTACCGCCCAACTGTATGATTTGACAATGTAATCATCGGGCAGGTTCTTAAGCCAGAATGGCCATGGTTCGCTGGATTCAAATGTCATTGCATCAGTCCCTGGAAGATTATGATTCCAGTCCCCGCCTGCAATTACATAGTTGCCTTTTTCATACTCCAACTCAAGATGCTTCTTAAGATACTCAAGCTGCTGAAGTCTTATAATTCCCCCTTCGTCGAATGCTGACAGATGAAGATTTATTAACACAATTTCCTTGCCGTTTGTAGCTCTTAAACGAGATTCTGTAAAGCATCTATCTAATTCAAACAAACTCACGGGCCACTTTTCTTCCCCCGGAAACTGAAATCTATTTGCATCAGTGATGTTATATCTTGAAAGGGTCATAACTCCGGATAAGACCTTCCCCATCGGATTAACCAAGGGTACAGGTACCCAGGGCACCTTGTAGTTTATTCCAAATGAATAGCCATAGTTTGGATAATATGTTTTAAAAAACTCAACCTGGTCCATTCTATAGCTTCTGGAAGAATCCTGATCCACTTCCTGTAGAAATAGTATATCTGCTTCTGTGGTATCAATAGTATCAATCACAGCACCCATATTTGCCTGTACTGCATCATGACTCTCGGCTCTTGAGCCCACTCCACCATCTGCAAAAAAATCCTGGGTTTTATCAAGACCTGAATATCCAATATTATAGGTTGTGATATTTATATTCTCTCCAACTGGTATCTCTTTAAGTTGATTATTGGAAATCGACAAAGATTCAATTTCCTGTGGCTTTAAATCTGTAACAGATATGTAGAATAAAAAGGACGCAAACAAAAGGACTATGAAACCGACTATAATTAGTATCGCCTTGAGCACTCTCATAAGATCATCCCTTCACGTCATTTGGTAGTTCTATATTTTTCTTTTTGAATAAAAAATCGTCAATGAGCCTGGTCCAACGTGAGCACCAATTGCTCCTCCAATGTAGTTGATAATGAAATCTTTTGCCCCATATTTTTCAGTAATCATGGCTTTCAGTTTATCAGCCGTTTCCAGGTCATCTGCATGAGTGATGTAAAATGTTGTATTGGAAAGCTCTGAATCAATATTCCTTTCACCAACCAATTCAACCATTCTCTTGAGCACCTTGTTCTTTCCTCTTACTTTCTCCAATGCAACCAAATTTCCATCTTTAACTTCCAAGATTGGCTTTATACTGAGCATTCCTCCCAGTATGGCATTGGTTCTGGAAACTCTTCCTCCTCGATATAGATACTCGATATTATCTACTGTAAATATGTGATCCACATTCTCAATGTAAAATTTAATTATCTTGATTATCTCTTCCTTTGTAGCCCCATTCTTAAGTGCAGTACCAGCTTCATAAACTACAAGTCCATATCCACAAGAAGCTGCCTTGGAATCTATTACAGTTATATCTGCATTCGGATATTTTTCCATCAATATTGTCTTTGCAAGTGAAGCAGATTGATAAGTAGCTGATAATCCCGATGAAAATCCGATGTATATGATTTCATCTCCATTCTTTATATGTTTTTCAAACGCATTCTCGAAAGTTATCGGAGTAATCTGAGCAGTCTTGAATACTTCTCCATCCCTCATCCCTTTATATACTTCCACAGGATCTATATTAACCTTGTCAAAAAACTCTTTATCTCCCTTTATCACAACTATTGGAAGCTCTTCAATCCCAAGCTCCTCAAGTAATATTCCTGGCAAATCACATGCACTGTCACATAGTATCTTAATGCTCATTTACACCCCTCCATTAAATTATGCTATATTGTTGTTTCTACCCCAATATATTAATATCTTAGCACATTTACCCATATTTTGATATTATTAGACACATTTCTTTAAGAAAAGGGTACAAAAGAAAGGGAGGGATGTGTATGGAAAAATTAACAAGCAGATTCTTAAGTTATGTGAAAGTTGAAACCACTTCGGATGAAAGTTCTGTAAGTGTACCAAGTACTGAATCTCAGTTGAAGTTTGCCAGAATGCTGGCTGATGAATTGACAGGGATCGGAATGTCTGAAGTAAGCTTAGACGAAAAAGGTTACGTCATGGCAACACTTCCAAATAATACAGAGAAGAAGGTTCCCGTGATAGGCTTTATAGCACATATGGACACGAGTCCTGATATGTCAGGGAAAAGAGTTAATCCACAGATATTCGAGAACTATGAAGGAGAAGATCTAGTATTAAACAAGGATAAGGGAATTGTTCTTTCCCCTGATGATTTCCCTGAACTTCAGGAAAATCTAGGTAAAACAATTATAACTACAGATGGAACCACTCTTCTGGGAGCAGACAACAAAGCAGGTATAGCAGAAATTATAACTGCAATGGAGTTTTTTTTACAAAACCCGGATATTCCCCACGGTGAAATAAAGGTAGGATTTACACCAGATGAAGAAATTGGAAGAGGAGCAGACCATTTTAATGTTGAAAAGTTCGGCGCTGATTTTGCATATACCGTAGACGGTGGTCCCGTTGGTGAGCTTGAATACGAAAACTTCAACGCCGCATCGGCTAAGGTCCATATTCAGGGAAGAAATGTACATCCAGGTTCAGCAAAAAACAAAATGATTAATTCATTGCTGATTGCGCAGGAACTGAATAATATGCTTCCAGTTAATGAGCGTCCTGAATACACTGAGGATTATGAAGGTTTCTTCCATTTAATGAGGATTGACGGAACGGTTGAAGAAACTGAAATGATTTATATAATTAGAGATCATTTTAAGGACAAGTTCGAAAAAAAGAAAAATATCATAATGAAAATTGCGGAGTTCTTAAATGTAAAATACGCAGATGCTGTAACTTTGGATATAAAAGACTCATATTATAATATGAAAGAACAAATTGAGCCAGTTATGGAGATAGTTGATCTCGCAAGGGAAGCTATGGAAAAACTTGAAATAGAAGTCCTTATCAAACCTGTCAGAGGCGGGACTGATGGCTCAAAGCTTTCATATATGGGTCTGCCTTGTCCAAATATTTTCACTGGAGGTTATAACTTTCACGGAAAGTACGAGTATGTAACTGTAGAAGGAATGAAACTTGCTACAAGGACAATTATGGAGATAATAATACTTGCAGCGAAAAGACCCTTGGCTTAGCCAAAGGTCTTTTTTTGTATTTGATAGATTCAGGATAATTCATTCATAAGATGTTTATACCCTTCTACCAATTCATTTACTATTTTATTTTCTGCAGTAGGTAATTCGATGTCATCTATCCAAGCAACGGGAAGCACTCCTACACTCGTTCCAGAGATAAATAACCCCTCTAATTTATCAATCTCATCCTTTCCGAGCCTTCTCTCCAATACAGGGTATCCAAGCTTCATGGCTAGTGCAATAATGTGCTTTCTAGTTATTCCAAGCAAAACATCTGCAGTTGGAGCTGTATAAAGTTTTTTATTCATTACATAAAACATATTCGATCTGCTTCCTTCAAGGATATGACCTTGTCCATTTACTAAAAGTGCTTCAAACGCATCCTTGCTGTTCATGGCATCCTTTACTCGTTGTCTGAAATCACTATGCTGAACCTTGGCATTTGGATTTTCCCTCTGATGGTCGAACAATATGGTTTTAATTCCCTCACTGTAATAGTATTCAGGAGGATAGAAGCTTTCTACTGCATATATTAGAAAGATCTCTGCACCTGACTCATCAAGTGTGGATAAAAGCTTGATATTGTTATTATCTATATTATCAGCATTTATCAACCTCAGTACATGACTTCTTATTTCATCTCTGTTATAAGTAATTCTGAAATCTGCCAACTTAGCTGAATCAAACATTCTTTCAAGGTGGTCATCAAGAAACATCGGGTTACCTTTTGCAACTCTTATTACCTCATAAATAGCAGGTCTAGTAATCCTTTCAAATATTGTCGTATCCTCAACATTCTTCAATTCACCATCAACTGAAAGATATTCGAAAATTGCCTCTGATTTCATTTTGTATACCCCCTGTTAATTTATAGTATTGGTGATAAAAGCCTTGAAATTGATTCCTTAATCTTAATTATTCTTGACCTGTTTTTATATATTTCCATAGTAATTTCTTTACAGTTTCCAAGATCGCGGACAAATCTTTCGGCGAGCTTATTATTTGTATCTTTGTCATATATGAACGCATTAATCTCAAAATTTAAGTTAAAACTTCTAATGTCAAGGTTTGCAGTTCCAACTGACGCAACAGAATCATCAGTAATCATGACCTTTGAATGAAGAAATCCTCTCTCATAAGTATAAAACCTTACTCCCGCCTCCAGTAGTTCTCCTATATAGCTTCGACCTGCCCAAAAAACAAATGGATGATCTGGTTTGTTGGGAATCATGACTCTGACATCCAGTCCAGATAATCCTGCAATTCTAAGAGCTTCAAAAATACTGTCATCAGGAATAAAATACGGCGTCTCAATGTACAGTCGTTTTTCGGCATTGTTAATCATTTTTAGATAACCATCTTTTATACTTGGCCATTTAGAGTCAGGTCCGCTGCTTACTATCTGGATACCCACCTTGTTATCTTCATCCTGGGTACCAATATAGCTTTGGCATCCCTCTATCTCCTCGCCTGATGCAAATCTCCAATCTAAAAAGAATTGCCATTGCATGGCACTGATTGCAGAACCCTTTATCCTGATATGAGTGTCCCTCCAGTATCCAAACTTGCTAGATAATCCAATGTATTCATCTCCTACATTAAAACCTCCAATGTAAGCTTCTTTTCCATCTATAATACATATTTTTCTATGGTTTCTGTAATTTATTCTTACGTTAAATACAGGAATAAATGGAGGGAAAAAGAATACAACCTCTCCTCCAGCTTCCCTCAATACATTAGTTATTCTCCTACCTAGTTTTCTACTTCCCATTCCGTCTATGAGAAGCTTTACTTCAATTCCTTCACTGGCTTTTTGAGCTAATGCTTCCATTACGACGTTTCCCATTTTATCATCATTGAATATGTAATACTCCATGTGGATATATTCTTCAGCTTTAGCTATGCTTTCAAGAAGCGCTTTAAACTTGTCTTCACCACTGAAATATAGTTCAACTTCGTTGTCTGATGTGAAAACAGAATTACTGCCCATCAAATGAAGCTTGACTATATCAGCATAGGCTTTGTATTCCGGGTTTCTTTTTAAAAATTCTCTCGTGTTGAAATCTTTCTCTTGATCTGCAATAAGGATATCAAAGCAATCATCCTCATCAGCTTTTGACTTGAACATTTTTTTCTTTGACATATCCTGTCCAACAAAAAGGTAGAAAATAAATCCTACACCAGGCAAAAAAAGCAGGACCATAAGCCACAGCCATGTTGAAGTTGGGTTTCTTCTTTCGAAGAAAACCAACACCAATGCAAGTAGTATATTGATCCATATAAGGTTGCTAAATATGAACATGTAAGATGAAAACAGGCTTTCCATTTCAGTCTCCCCGCTTTTTGTTCTTTAAATTATTTTTTTGATTTATATCGCTTATTGGTTTGCAAAACTCTTTTTCTGATTCTGATATTCATTGGAGTAACTTCAATAAGTTCATCGTCTGCAATGAATTCCAATGCCTCTTCAAGGGACATATATTTTGGAGGTGATAACCTTAGAGAATCATCAGATCCAGAAGCTCTAACATTAGACTGTTGTTTTCTCTTTGAAACATTGACTTCAATATCAAGTCCTTTTGGATTGGATCCAACAACCATGCCTTCATAAACATCTGTTCCTGCACCTATGAATAATATACCCCTTTCCTGTGCGGAATACAACCCATAGCCTGTAGCTTGTCCGGTTTCAAAAGCGATTATTGAACCAGATTTTCTTCTAGGTATGTCACCCTTATAGGGTGCATAGCCATCAAATATCGTATTCAATATTCCATTTCCCTTTGTATCTGTTAGAAATTCCTGTCTATATCCTATCAGACCACGTGCCGGAATTGAAAATATCAGCCTAGCATATCCTCCAACTGGTTCTGACATGCTTACCAGCTCGCCTTTTCTTTGTCCTAGCTTATCGATTACAGCTCCCACAAATTCATTGTCGACATCAACTGTTACCTTCTCCATCGGTTCATGTTTCTTGCCTTCTACGGTTTTATATAAAACCTCTGGTTTTGAGACCTGGAATTCGTAACCTTCTCTCCTCATGTTTTCAATCAATACTGACAAGTGAAGTTCCCCTCTTCCAGATATCTTGAATGAGTCCGTTTGGTCTGTATCTTCAACCCTAAGACTGACATCTGTATGGATTTCTTTATAAAGTCTGTTTCTAAGTTGTCTCGATGTTACAAAATCACCTTCTATTCCTGCATAAGGACTGTTGTTTACTGAAAAAGTCATTGCAAGTGTTGGCTCTGATATCTTCACAAAGTCTATTGCTTCAGGTGTATCCAAATCACATAGTGTATCTCCGATTTCAAGGTCAGCAGGACCTGAAAGTGCTACAATACTTCCCATGGTTGAGCTTTCAACCTCTACTCTGTTGAGACCTTCAAATTCGTAAAGTTTGTTAATCTTAGCCTTTACTCTTCTTTCGGGCTTTACCGCGTTTACAATTATTACTTCCTGGTTGGTATGAATTACTCCTCTTTCAACCTTGCCTATTCCAATACGACCAACATACTCATTATAATCTATAGTGGAAATAAGTATTTGTGTCTCACCTTCAGGATCGCCTTCAGGCGCTGGAATATACTTTACTATTGTCTCAAACAAGTCCTTCATTGAATCCGTTTTGTCCTCAAGATCAAGTGTTGCAGTACCTTCTGTGGCTGATGTGAAAACAAACGGACAATCAAGCTGATTGTTGTTGGCTCCAAGCTCAATAAATAAGTCGAGAATTTCATCAATTACTTCCTCAGGTCGAGCCTGTGGTCTATCAATCTTGTTTATTGCAACTACTACCGGTAATTCAAGTTCCAGAGCCTTCCTTAACACGAACTTTGTTTGTGGCATTGATCCCTCAAAGGCGTCTACAAGAAGTACTACACCATTTACCATCTTTAAAACCCGTTCTACTTCTCCTCCAAAATCAGCATGTCCCGGAGTATCTACGATGTTAATCTTAGTGTCCTTGTAAGTTATGGCCGTGTTCTTGGCAAGTATTGTGATTCCTCTCTCTTTTTCTATGTCGTTCGAGTCCATAACTCTCTCCTGAATAACCTGGTTGTCTCTGTATATACCTGATTGCTTCAGAAGACTATCAACCAAAGTTGTCTTTCCATGGTCAACATGGGCTATAATTGCTACATTTCTAATATCATTTCTTTTCATAAAATATTACAAATCCCTTCTATAAATAAATTATCATATGCTTAACTTTATAATACTATCATACTTTTGCAAAAAATACAAAATTCTTAGTATTATCCCAGGTTTGGGATAATACTAAGAATCAAATTAAAATCGAATACTATTAGTCCCTAAACTATATTCTTTACAGATACAACCTTATTTCTGTCTACATAAAACTCATCTGAAAGCCCGTTTACCAAAACCAAACCTCTACCCCAGGACTTAAGTTCTTTTGATTTATATTCCTCTGGATCGTAATCGATTCCATTCCCTTCATCCTGAACCTCTATAGTAAGTGTTTTACTGTTCATTTTCAAGGTCAAACTAATGCATTTTGAGGGCACACATTCGTTGCCATGGAGTGCTCCGTTGACAATAAGTTCATTGAGAATAACCTTAATATCGAAAATCAGGTCACTATCAGATATTAAACTGTCGAGATTGCTTACAGTCTGGTCGATAAAGGATTTTATGGTTTCCAAATCACTGCAGACTGTACCTTTGTAATTATAGTTCATCGCTATCACATCCAAATTATCTAGTCATATAGTTTTTACCCCTTCTACAGCATTATAATCTAATTTAACAGTTACTTTTACAAAATTTAAATGTTTAATCTCTAGAAAATATGGTATAATAAGGTAACTAAGTAAATTCACTTATGAAAGGAGAATGCATAATGGATAAATGGGTATGTGGACCATGCGGATACGTTTATGATCCTGCTGAAGGAGATCCAGATGGAGGTATAGCACCAGGAACAGCTTTTGAAGATCTTCCGGAAGATTGGGTTTGCCCCGTATGTGGAGCAACTAAGGACATGTTCGAAAAAGAGTAATAGTACTTACAAAGAGCCAGTGGTAACCATGGCTCTTTTTTTGTTTATATTATATTATCGTGTTGGACAAGCATTGGCTCGAATATTTCCCAGAGCTTATCAACGTTAAGCTTCTTGGATGATGAAAAAGGTACCACTATGTCATTCCCCTCTATCTCCAATTCTTCCCTGATTATTTTCATGTGTCTTTCCCACTGTCCACGTGCTATTTTATCTGCCTTTGTGGCAACAATTATTGCATTATAATGAAAGCTCTTAATCCAATGATACATGTCCACATCTTGTCCGGAAGGCTTGTGTCTGATGTCAACCAAGAGTACTACAGCCTTGAGATTATCTCTTTTTCTTAAGTATTTCTCAATAATGTCTCCCCACTTTTTCCTCTCTGATTTTGATACCTGAGCATACCCATACCCAGGTAAGTCAACAAACCTGAAATTCTCATTAATCAGGTAAAAGTTGATAGTTCTTGTCTTACCAGGCTTTCCACTGGTTCTAGCAAGGTTTGTTCTATTAAGCATTGCATTAATAAATGATGATTTGCCAACATTTGACCTTCCAGCAAATGCGAGCTCAGGAAATCCGTCTTCCGGGTATCCCTTTGGAGCAACTGCCATTGCCTGAAGATCTGAACTAATTATTTTCATCGCTGTCACCCTTTTCCAGTGCATGTTCAAGAACCTGATCCAGATTTTCTACCAGTACAAATTCCATTTTCTTCTTTATCTTGTCTGGGATTTCTTCCAAATCCTTATTGTTGTCAAAGGGTAGAAGTACCTTTTCTATTCCCATCCTATGGGCAGCAAGCAGTTTCTCCTTTATACCCCCTACTGGCAACACCCTACCTCTTAGAGTAATTTCACCAGTCATTGCAACTTCTCTAAGAACAGGTCTTTCTGTTAATGCTGAAATAACAGCAGTTGCTATTGTTATTCCTGCAGATGGCCCATCCTTTGGAATAGCTCCTTCAGGTACGTGTATGTGAATATCCACATCCTTGTAAAAATCAGGTGAAATATTCAATCTCTCTGCATTGGCTCTTACATAACTGATGCCAGCCATTGCAGATTCCTTCATTACATCTCCCAGCTTACCAGTTAGTTGGGTCTTACCTGTACCTTTCATTGAAGTAACCTCTACCGACAATGTTTCTCCACCTACAGCAGTCCATGCAAGGCCATTGGCTACCCCTATTTGATTCTTTTCTTCAAGTTTGTCATATCTGAATTTTTTTGTTCCAAGATATGTTGTAATATTACCAGCATTTATCGTTACGGATTTCTTTCCATCTTCAACAATTTTTTTTGCAACTTTTCGACATAGATTTGCAATATTTCTTTCAAGATTTCTGACTCCAGCCTCTCTGGTGTAATAGTTTATTACAGCTCTTAGCGCTGCATCAGATAATTTGAGCTGACCATCTTTTAATCCGTGTTCCTTCATTTGTTTTGGAAGAAGATATATCTTTGCAATTTGTAGCTTTTCTTCCTCAGTGTAACCACTGATTCTAATAACCTCCATCCTATCCAAAAGAGCAGCAGGTATGGATGATGTTGTATTTGCAGTAGTGATAAACATTACCTTTGATAAGTCAAAAGGTGCTTCAAGGAAATGGTCTGTGAATGTTGAGTTCTGTTCAGGATCCAACACCTCCAGTAGTGCACTTGCTGGGTCCCCTCTAAAATCACTTGCAAGCTTGTCAATTTCATCAAATAAAAACACCGGATTTCTAGTGCCTGATTTCTTGATTAAACTGATTATTCTTCCAGGCATACTTCCAACGTAAGTCCTTCTATGACCTCTGATTTCAGCTTCATCTCTTACGCCACCCAAAGACATCCTTACGAAGTTTCTGTTCAATGATGATGCAATTGATCGAGCAATTGATGTCTTACCTACTCCAGGAGGACCTACCAGACATAGTATTGGACCTTTAATTGAGTTAGTAAGCTTCCTTATTGCAATAAACTCAAGAATCCTTTCTTTAACATCCTGAAGACCATAGTGATCATTATCAAGTATTTCTCTAGCTACCTTTATATCTATTTTCTCCTTGGTTTCCTTGTCCCAAGGTAGTTCTACTATCCAGTCAAGGTAAGTTCTAATGACTCCAACTTCTGCTGAATGTGGTGAAGTTTTTGCCAACCTCTCAACTTCTTTTAATGCCTTTTCCTTTACTTCCTTAGGCATTTTTATTTTCTTGATTTTTTTCTGATACTCTTCGATTTCTCCAGAAAAGCTGTCATCCTCTCCAAGTTCTTTCTGAATCGCTTTGATTTGCTCCTTAAGATAATAATCTTTTTGTACCTTGTTTATCTGTTTTTTAACTCTTTGATTTATTTTTTCCTCAATTCTTAAAAGCTCAATCTCCTTTTGTAGAATCTCATGAAGGTGTTCAAGTCTTTCAAAAAAATCAAATGTCTGGAGAATTTTCTGATCATCCTCTTGCTTAAGGAAAACATATGATGCAATTACATCGGCAAGTCTGCCTGGATCTTCAATATCAGATATTGTGTACAGAACCTCTGAAGAAACCTTTGGGTTAAGACTAATGTATTCCTCAAGGTCTTCAACGACTAGTCTCATAGCAGCCTCTAGATCCTGACTCTGCTCAAATTCTTCACTTTCATAACTGTAAATATCCGCAACAGCTTCAAAGTATGGTTCCTCTTGACTTAGACTCTTGACTTTGCCTCTGTTTATTCCCTCAACCAAAACTCTTATACTACCTCCTGGAAGCTTTAGCATTTGTTTTACCTTGGATATTGTTCCAACGTGGTAAAAATCATCAAAGCCAGGTTCTTCAACCTTTGGATTTATCTGAGTACACAACAGGATCAGTGAATCGTCCATCATTGATTTTTCAAGAGCTTGCACTGATTTTTCTCTTCCAACATCAAAATGTATTACCATATGAGGAAAAATTGATATTCCTCTCAATGGTATCAAAGGAAGTTTTTTCTCTTCTATTAAATAAGGGTTATTCATTTTCGTCACTCCTAAATGCAAAATAAAAGCTCACAGTTGTGAGCCTTTAAGATGCAGATTCCTTACTGCTATTTTCTTTTGTCCTACTTTTTTTCTTGTCTGAAAGCACAAGCGTAGGCTCTGTTCCATTTTCAATTGTATCCTTAGTTATAATGCATTTTTGAACGTCTTCTCTGGTAGGAAGCTCATACATTATATCAAGCATTTTTTCTTCAATTATACTTCTTAATCCTCTGGCGCCTGTTTTTCTCTCGATTGCTTTTTTGGCAATGATTGAAAGAGCCTCTTCTTCAAATTCAAGCTCTATTCCATCCATGCTGAACAGCTCAGTATATTGCTTGACGAGAGCGTTTTTAGGTTCTGTAAGAATTCTTACAAGAGCATTTTCGTCAAGTTCTTCCAAAGTTGCTATAACTGGCAATCTTCCTACAAACTCAGGAATTAAACCGAATTTAATAAGATCCTCTGGCTGGATTTGCTTTAAAAGCTCTCCAATGTTTTTCTTTATTGACTTAACTTCAGCTCCAAATCCCATTGTCTTTTTACCAACTCTTGACTGTATTAGGTTGTCAAGACCATCAAAAGCTCCACCGACAATAAACAGAATGTTAGTGGTGTCAATCTGAATGAATTCCTGATGTGGATGCTTTCTGCCACCCTGAGGCGGAACATTTGCAACAGTACCTTCAAGAATTTTAAGCAAGGCTTGTTGGACTCCTTCACCACTTACATCTCTGGTAATCGAAGGATTTTCCGTCTTCCTGGCTACCTTGTCTATTTCATCTATATATACTATACCCTTTTCTGCCTTCTCAATATCATAATCAGCAGCTTGAATAAGCTTCAGAATTATGTTTTCAACATCCTCTCCTACATAACCGGCTTCCGTCAAGGACGTCGCGTCTGCTATTGCAAAAGGAACGTTTAAAATTCTGGCTAAAGTCTGAGCAAGTAATGTCTTTCCTGAACCGGTTGGTCCGATCATCAGAATATTACTTTTTTGCAACTCAACTTCTTCTGATTTTGATGCCTTTTTATTTATTCTCTTGTAATGGTTATAAACTGCCACTGCAAGATTTCTCTTAGCCCTCTCCTGCTGGATTACATACTCATCAAGAGTATCTTTAATTGTTGAAGGTTTGGGTAGCTCGCTTAACTCGTACTCCTGGTTATAATCTACGAATTCTTCGTCGATTATCTCCTGACACAGCTCAATACACTCATTGCAGATATATACATTCGGACCTGCTATAAGTCTTTTTACCTGATCCTGTGGTTTTCCGCAGAACGAGCATCTTAATTGCTTGTCTTCATTCTTTGCCATGGAATCACCTCTTATTTCTTTCTCTCCATAACAGCATCGATTATTCCATACTCTACAGCTGCTGTAGCACTCATATAATAATCCCTGTCTGTATCCTTTGCTATTCTTTCCAGGGGTTGTCCAGTTCTTTCAGATAATATTCTGTTAATTCTTTCCCTGATTTCAATTATTTTTTCTGCCTGTATCCTAATATCCTCAGCTTGACCTTGAGTTCCACCCAATGGCTGATGAATCATAATGTCTGAGTTAGGCAACGCGAATCTCTTGCCTTTAGTCCCTGCTGCCAGTAGGAATGCTCCCATGCTTGCAGCTCTACCTATACATATTGTAGTGACGTCCGGCTTTATATATTGTATTGTATCATATATTGCAAATCCTGCACTTACAGATCCACCTGGGCTGTTTATATATATCTGGATATCCTTTTCTGGGTCATCTGCTTCAAGAAACAGCAACTGAGCAACAACCAAATCTGCTACTGTATCGTTGACTTCTGAACCAAGAATTATAATCCTATCCTTTAACAATCTCGAGTAGATATCATATGACCTTTCGCCTCTGTTAGTCTGTTCTACAACTATTGGAACCAATGACATATTAAATCCTCCTAATCAATATACTTAACTTTATCCTTCAGTAACTCCAAAACCTTGGTATTAGATATACCCGCTTTTAGGAAACCTAAATCTCCTTTTTTCATTTGATCAATGAAGTTTTCTTTGTTTTCTACTTGATTGTACTGTTCTGCAAGTTTCTCCAGCTCAGCATCAAGATCCTCATCTGTTACCTGAACTCCTTCAGCTTCTCCAATTGCTTCAAGAACAAGATCAGCCTTGACTCTCTTCTCTGCCATTGGTCTGAAATTCAGTTCAAGATCATTCATGGTAGTACCTGTCAACTCGAGATACTTATCCATTTCAAACCCCTGATTTTTTATTCTGTATTCAAAGTCTTTGATTTCATTTTCCACTTGTGACTGTATCATCGCTTCAGGAATCTCAACTTCTGACATTTCAACAACCTTGTCTACCAAATTGTTTTCCGTTTCAATTTTCTCCTGGCTCTCAAGTGACTTTTCAAGTTCTTCCTTTAAGCTATTTTTGTATTCTTCAAGAGTATCAAATTCACTTACATCCTTTGCAAACTCATCATCAAGTTCAGGAAGCTCTTTAGTTTTAATCTCTTTTATTGTTACTTTGAAAATTGCAGGTTTTCCTTTAAGTGATTCTTCCTGGTAGTCCTCAGGAAATGTTACCTCTACTTCTACTTCTTCACCTTTTGACTTTCCAACAAGACCTTCTTCAAATCCAGGAATAAACTGTCCTGCTCCGATTTCAAGCGTCTGATCTTCAGCTGTTCCTCCAGGGAACTGCTCATCATCAACATATCCTGCAAAATCTATTGTTAGGATGTCGCCTTCCTGTACTTCTCTGTCTCCAGCATCAACCATCCTTGCGTTCATATCTCTTGCTTTATCCAGCTCTGCCTGAACCATTTCATCAGTAGCTGAATAATCAACCTTTTCGAGCTCAATCTCACTGTAGTCACCCAACTTAACCTCAGGCTTAACTTCAACGTTGAAATTTACCTTTATAGGTTCTCCAAGTTTTATTTCCTCTACGTCAACTTCCGGACTATCAACAGGCTCCAGTTGGAGTTCCTCAACTGCATTGGAATAAGCTTCTGGAAGAAGTATGTTTATTGCATCCTCAAAGAAGATTTCTTCTCCATAATTCATTTCTATGATCTTTCTTGGCACTTTGCCTTTTCTGAATCCAGGAATGTTAAATTTCCCTCTATCCTTCAGATAAGCTTGTTGTAGTGCTTTCTCAAAATCACCTGCTGGTAATTCCATATTAAAGTGTACCGAATTTTTTTCTTTTTTCTCAAAAACTGCCTTCATTCAATGAACCCCCTAGTGTATTTTTTTAATTCTGTTCCGAATTTTAGTCTCATCATAATATTATAACATATTAGGTGCTGTTTTGGTACAATAAAAAAACCAATGGCAATAACCACTGGTTAAATCTGGTGCGGGAAAGAGGACTTGAACCCCCACGTCAATGACACTAGATCCTAAGTCTAGCGCGTCTGCCAATTCCGCCATTCCCGCATAAAACGTTAAGTGAATATCACTCACTCTTACTATTATAGCACCCAAAAATGATTTGTCAAACATTTTCCGGGTGCTATTTTTGACCATTAAAAGGAGACTATTATTCCTCCATCATTTACATAAGCTGTTGATAAGCCTTTGGTTTCCACGATTACTACTTCCTTGAAATTATACTTTTCGAGGTCCTTTTTCAACTCCATAGCTTTATCCAAAGCATTTGCATGAGATATGGCAATAACTGTCTCCTCAAAATTGGATCCATTTTCACCAATCACTTCTGCTAGTCGTTTGAATGCCTTTTTGCTGCCCCTGATTTTTTCCACAGGCTCAATGTTACCCTCTTCATCTCTTCGCATAATGGGTTTGATATTCAATACATTTGCAATCAGACCCTGTGTCTTCGATATTCTTCCATTCTTGATAAGATTACTCAGGTCTTCGGATATAAAGAATGTCTTTGTGTCCTTGATGTAATTTTCTACAGTTTCAACGATTTCATCCTTTGTCATACCCTTGTTGACACACTCCTGGATTTTCATGGCAGTAAGAGTTTCACCTGTACTTGCAGCCTTGGAATTGAATACATGAACAAACTGATTCTCATTCTCCTCCATTGCCATATCCTTTGCAAGCGCAGCACTGTTGTATGTTCCTGATAGTTCTTTGGAAATAGTTACCACAAATACATTTTCAGCATCCCCATACGCTTCCTTAAAGTCACCAGGTGAAGGACAGGATGACTTAATGGGATTTGGGCTTTCCTTCATGGTCTTGACCATATCTTCAAGATCCAGCTCTTCATTGTCGATAAATGATCTTTCATCGATGTCAATCTTGAACGGTACTTTGTGTATTTCCATAAACTTGTCCAATTGTTCGTTTGTATCACAACTACTGTCTGCTACGATTTTGTAATCCATTTCATCACTCCTTGACTTATTTTGGTCCTATCACTGATTCGATAAATGCAGCTAATTCATGGGCCTTCTTAGATATTGTATCCTGATTCTTTCCTTCAATCATAACTCTGACCAGGGGTTCTGTGCCTGATGGTCTTATCAGCACTCTTCCTTCGCCAGCAAAATAATTCTCAAGCTTCAGTATCTCTTCCTTAATTTCAGGAATTTCCATGTACTTTGTTTTATATGCATTTTCTACCTTTGCATTTACAAGTACTTGTGGATAATTCTTCATCAGTGAGTTTAAGTCAGAGGCTTTTTCATTTGTTTCCTTGATTACCTGGATTAACTGTAATCCAGTTGCCAAACCGTCACCTGTGGTGTTGTACTCAAGAAATATAATATGTCCGGATTGCTCTCCTCCTAGATTATAGCCATCCTTAATCATTTCCTCGAGAATATATCTGTCTCCGACGGCGGTTTTTACAATTTCCATTCCATTATTACCTAGAAATTCATCAAGGCCCATATTGGTCATAACAGTTCCTACAACAGTATCCTTAGCAAGTTTACCTTTCTTCTTAAGGTATCTGCTACAAATCGCGAGAATATGGTCACCATCAATAATCTCACCTTTTTCGTCTACTGCTATTATCCTGTCTGCATCACCATCAAAGGCAATACCTAAATCTGCACCCTTTTCCAGCACAAGTCTCTGAACCAACTGAGGTTTAGTGGATCCACATGCATCATTAATATTCATTCCATCAGGCTCTGTATTAATTGCAAAAACTTCGCCTCCCATTTCCTTTACCAACTGCGGACCAATTTCATACAGTGCACCATGACCGCAATCCATTGCAATTTTTATTCCCGATAGGTCAGTTTCAATAGTGGACTTGAGGAATTCCTTGTAATCATAAGCTGCATTCTCGTTTATATATACCCTTCCAATAAGATTCTTAATTGGTCTATCTGCTATTTCTCCCTTGTTCATCAATAAGTCTTCTATTTCTTCCTCTGTTGAATCTGGTAGCTTTAAGCCTTCTCCATTGAAGAACTTAATTCCATTGTACTCACCTGGATTATGGGATGCTGAAATAACAACACCTGCCACTGCTCCATATTTTCTGGTAAGATATGCCACTGCTGGTGTCGGTATAATTCCAACAGATTCAACATCCAATCCCATGGAGCAAATTCCTGCTGTTAAAGCAGCTTCAAGCATATCGCCTGAAACCCTTGTGTCCTTACCAACGATGACCTTCCCCTTTTTTTCTCTGGCCAACACATATGCTCCTGCTCTTCCAATCTGAAATGCCAACTCTGGTGTCAATTCTTCATTGGCAACTCCTCTCACTCCATCAGTACCAAATAGTTTTCCCATCTAAATTCCCCCATTATCATTGTTCTGTCTAATCCAAAGGATAAATATCTCTTGCAATATCTTTCAGTGTTTCCTTCTTGTTCAGTTCTGGCTTCTCCAATACACAATTTAAAAGATACTCCAGTATCTTGCCTATGATCTTCCCCTGCGTATAACCCATCTCTTTTAGGTCATCACCATTTATTGCCATATGCTTCCTTCGGAAAGGCTCTTTTGCATAAAGGATTGAATCTATTGCCTTCTTCTTTGCTAGAAGGTTGGAAATATCTTTATTGCCACTTTTACTTAGCCTGTCAGCTACTTGAAGATCAACCAGGTCATATATTCTGTCTTCTCCAACTCTTTGTAGTTGTCTTTTTAGACCCTTCTTTTTAAGATCAGGATGATGTATCATATGCTCTTTTACAAGTCTTAGTGTCGAGTCTATAAGCTCTGTTGAACAGTTAAGTCTAGTTAGAATCTCTTTTCCAATCTCTACACTTTTTTTATCGTGTCCATAGAAATGCCCCACACCTTTGTCATCCAAGGTAAAAGTATATGGTTTGCCAATGTCATGAAGCAATGCTGCCAATCTCACATGGAGAACAGGTGGCGTATTGTCCATAACAGTAAGAGTATGCTGGAATACGGATCTATCGTGATAAGGATTCCGTTGATCAAAACCTATTGCAGGTATTAGTTCCGGAATGACTTCTTTAAGTATGCCCAGACTTCTCATAAGCAGAAATCCTCTTGAAGGCTTTTTAGTTAAAATAATTTTGAAAAGTTCATCTCTTATTCTGTCAATACTTACAGTTTCAAGTTTAGGAGCCAAATCCATGCATGCCTCCGATGTCTTGATATCTATTAGAAAATCCAATTGCGTGGCAAATCTTACAGCTCTTAAAATTCGCAAGTGATCCTCTGATAGCCTCGCTCTTGGATTTCCCACACTCCGAACTAAACTGTCTCCTATATCCCCTATCCCATTGAAAGGATCCATCAACCCTCTATCAGGATGATACGCAATTGCGTTAATTGTAAAATCCCTACGTCTAAGATCCTCCAAAATGTCTTCAGTAAAACCTACCTTGTCTGGTCTTCTTCCATCCAAATAAGCTCCATCTATCCTGTAAGTAGTGACCTCTACATTACTTTCTTTTTCAACGATTACAACCGTTCCATATTCCTTGCCTAATTCAACGGTTTTTTTATCACTGAATAGTGCGATAATCTGAACGGGTGTAGCAGAAGTTGCAAGATCATAGTCCACAGGTGTTTTCCCTAGAATTGAATCTCTTACACAACCACCTACAAGATGCACGCTGAATCCTGCCTTTTCCAATCTCTCAATAATATTTTCTATATATATGGGTATACTTATCTCCATTATTTACCTCCATCGTATACCTAATAGTATAGCATAAAACCCATGTTACTGGATAAAAAAATAGCTGACCGGGTCATTTCCCGATCAGCATAATGTGTTTTAATTGTACTTTTTCAACAGTATACTTGCGTTATGTCCACCAAATCCCAGAGAATTTGAGAGAGCATGTGTTATATCCCTTTCAACAGCAACATTTGGAGTATAGTTAAGATCACATTCCTCATCCTCAGTCTCATAATTGATTGTTGGTGGAATCATCCCGTTATATAGGGCTAATGCAGTTGCAATCGCTTCAATTCCGCCAGCTGCCCCAAGTAAATGTCCAGTCATGGACTTGGTACTGCTTACATTTATGTTCTTGGCATGGTCACCAAATAAAGTCTTTATAGCAAGGGTTTCCAGCTTGTCGTTAAAATATGTGCTGGTTCCGTGTGCATTAATGTAATGTACATCTTCCAACTGAATGTCACCTTCTCTTATCGCCAGCGCCATTGCATTTCTGGCACCTTTAGCTTCCGGATCGGGTTGAGTTATGTGGAATGCATCTGAGGTGGAACCATATCCAATTATTTCTGCATAGATTGTTGCTCCTCTGTTTAAGGCATGGTCAAGATCCTCCAGAATAATAATTCCGGATCCCTCACCCATAACAAAGCCATCCCTGTTTTTGTCAAATGGTCTGCTTGCCGACTGAGGATTATCATTATTTGTTGACAAGGCCTTCATGGAAATAAATCCTGCCATTGAAAGTGGGGTTATTGAGCTTTCTGTACCACCTGTCACTGCGAAATCAAGGTTTCCCGACTTGATCATTCTGAAGGCTTCACCTATGGCGTGGGTAGCTGATGCACACGCTGTTGTGATTGTCATAGATGAACCCTTCAGCCCGAAAGCCATAGATACTTGTCCTGCGGCCATATTTGAAATCATCATCGGAATAAATAGTGGACTTATTCTTCCTGGTCCCTTTTCATCCATTTTTTCTTTTTCTGACTCCAGAGTTGATATTCCGCCTATGCCTGAACCAATTATGGTACCTGCTCTTTCGGTATCTACCTTTTCCATATCTATCCCTGAATCATCAAGCGCCTGTTTTGTTGCCGCTATTGCATACTGGCTAAACAGATCCATTCTCTTTGCGTCTTTTTTGCCCATATATTCTGTAGGATCAAAATCTTTTACTTCAGCTGCGATTTTAACATCATGATCCTTTGTGTCGAATTTTGTTAAATAGTCAATGCCTGATTTCCCAGATACAAGCGAGTTCCAGAATTCATTCTTACCTGATCCCACAGGTGTTATGGCACCAAGACCTGTTATAACTACTCTATTCATACTAACACCTCTCTTTAGTCTAGGCCAACTTAGCTTCAACGTATTTTACGATATCTCCGATATTCTTGAAACCTTCTGCATCTTCATCAGGTACCTCAATTTCAAACTCATCTTCTAGAGCCATCATTATTTCAACAGCATCCAATGAATCTGCTTCAAGATCCTTCATTAGTGAAGTTTCCAATGTTATTCTTTCCATTTCTACATCCAACTGCTCTGCAATAATTTCCTTTACCTTGTCAAATATCATTTTTATTTCCTCCTTAGATTTATATGTTCATTCCACCGTCAATCTGAATAACCTGCCCAGTTATATAATCAGATTTTTCACTTGCCAGAAATGCTACCAGATTGCTAACTTCCTCTGGCTCTGCAAAATAACCCAGGGGTATTTTTGAAAGCATAGCCTCTTTTACTTCTTCCTTCAAACTGTCTGTCATATCTGTACTGATAAATCCGGGTGCAACTGCATTTACCCTGATTCCTCGACTTGCAAGTTCCCTTGCCATTGATTTTGTAAATCCTATGAGTCCCGCCTTGGATGCAGAGTAATTTCCCTGCCCTGCATTTCCCATCACTCCTACTACAGAGGATATGTTGATAATTTTACCATATCTCTTCTTCATCATTCCTCTTGCAACTGCCTTGGTGGTTAGAAACGCACCTTTTAGATTTACATCCATAACTGAATCCCAGTCGTCCTCAGACATCCTGATTAAGAGATTGTCTTTAGTTATTCCGGCATTATTTACCAGAACACATATCGAACCAAGTTCTTTTTCAATTTCCTTGATAAGATTGTCTACCTGGTCTTTGATGCTTATATTAGCTTTGAAGCAGGCTGCCTTCACATCTGAGTGTTCAAGTTCTTTTACTACTTCTTTTGCCAACTCTTCATTGCTATTATATGTTATGGCTACATTGTAGCCTTCACCGGCAAGTATCTTTGCAATATTTCTGCCTATGCCTCTGCTTCCTCCAGTAACCAAAGCTACTTTTCCATTCATTATTAAGCCCCCTTAGTCAGCTTCTCAACTGTATTTCTGAAGCTGTCCATATCTGAAATATTCATTGCCGTTACATCCTTGTCCATGGATTTACCAATCCTTTTGACAAAGCCTGACAATGACTTCCCGGGACCTATTTCAACAAATGTATCTACTCCTTCATTTATCATGTATTCAATTGATTGATGCCAAAGTACGGAATGCGAAACCTGGTCAACAAGCTTTGATACCAGTTGATCCTTGCTGTCTATTGCCTTTCCGTCAACATTTGTAATTACCTTCTTCTGAAATTCTCCTATACTCAATTTTTCAAGCTCAATCTTAAGTCTCTCCCCTGCAGGAGAAAGCATTGATGTATGGAATGGAGCACTTACTGGGAGCTCAACAGCTCTTTTGGCGCCTACCTCCAAAGCCTTTGCACAGGCAATTTTTAATCCCTTCTTTTCTCCGGATATTACAATCTGCTCTGGGCTATTGTAGTTTGCAACCTCCACAATACCATAATCCTTTGCAGCCAAGAGAACCTCCGGCAACTTTGATCTGTCCAACCCAAGTATTGCTGCCATGCCTCCTACACCGTTAGGTACTGCTTCCTGCATAAATTTCCCTCTTTGTCTTACTATGGACAGAGCATCCTGAAATCTCAAGGCCTTACTCATTACAAGTGAACTGTATTCACCAAGACTAAGCCCCGCTGTGCAATCACAGTCGATCCCTTCTTTTTCAAGTGCTCTTAGCATTGCAATGCTTGCAGTAAGAATTGCAGGCTGAGTAGTTTCAGTTTTTCTAAGATCCTCTTCGTCACCTTCGAATATCACTTTTGAAAGTGGACTGTTAAGTGTATCATCAGCTTCCTCAAAGATCATTTTGGATTCTTTTATCTGTTGAAAAAAATCCTGGCCCATACCTATATGTTGTGCTCCTTGACCAGGAAAGATAAATGCACGCTTACTCATTTCTCTCACCTCCTTCCTGACCATTAAGGCCACCTAATGCCTCTTTAGCCTGCTTAATCAATTGTTCAATTATTTCTCTACATGGCTTGATGTCATTAATCATCCCGGCAATCTGTCCTGACATAACAGAACCTTTATCAACATCACCATCAACTACTGCCAGGCGAAGTCTTCCTGACCCCATCTTTTCAAGGTCTTCCAATGATGTTCCTGCCTTTTCAAGTTCCATGAATTCTCTGGTAAACTGGTTCTTAATAACTCTTACAGGATGTCCTGTACTTCTTCCAGTTACCAAAGCATCTCTGTCCTTCGCATTGATAAGCTTATCCTTGTAGTTCTGGTGGACTTTGGCTTCAGTTGAGCATACAAATCTGGTTCCCAACTGTACACCGTTTGCTCCAAGTGCCAGAGCTGCAACCACACCTCTTCCATCGGCAATTCCTCCAGCAGCTATTACTGGAATGCTTACAGCATCGCAAACCTGAGGGACAAGAGCCATGGTTGTAATCTCTCCAATATGACCTCCTGCTTCGGTTCCCTCGACGATCAAGGCATCTACGCCTTGCTTTTCCAATCTCTTTGCCAAAGACACCGAAGGCACCACAGGAATGACTTTTATATTATGGTTCTTGAGTCTTTGGAGAAACTTTCCTGGATTTCCTGCTCCTGTTGTAACAACAGGAACTCCTTCTTCACATATAATATTTACAACATCTTCTACAAACGGCGATAATAGCATAATGTTAACGCCAAATGGTTTGTCGGTCATTTCTTTTAACTTCCTGATCTCATCCCGTACATATTCCCCAGGTGCATTACCAGCTGCAATTATTCCAAGTCCGCCAGCTTCTGAAACTGCAGCTGCCAGTTCACTTGTTGCAACCCATGCCATCCCTCCTTGGAATATGGGGTACTTGATTCCAAGAAGATCCTTCAATCTTGAATCAAACATTTCTAACCTCCTTATTCCACTTAAGGACTACAGATGCCCATGACAATCCAGCTCCAAATGCAATAAGAAGCAAATTGTCGCCTTTTTTTATAAGCTCGCTTTTAACAGCCTCATCCAGAGCTACTGGCACGGAGGCTGCAGATGTATTCCCATATTTTGTAAGATTAACATGGGTCTTATCCTTACTCAATCCTAGCTTTTTCATTGCTGCATCAATAATTCTGCTGTTTGCCTGGTGAGAAATCATGAAATCCAATTCCTCTTTCGACAGTCCTGCACTCTCCAGAACTCTCATTGAGGATTGTTCCATTACTCTTACTGCAAACTTAAACACTTCCTTACCATCCATCCTGATGGCATGAAGCTTGTTTTTCACTGTCTCTGCTGTAGCAGGGTTTTTTGACCCTCCTCCAGGTACTATTAAAACGTCTCCTTTGACACCATCTGACCCAAGCTCTGAAGAAAGAATTCCAAAACTTTCGTCACATGGTTCCAAAATACACGCCCCCGCTCCGTCTCCAAACAAAACGCAGGTATTTCTGTCCTCCCAATCAACTATCTTTGACAGGGTTTCTGCTCCTATTACAAGTACTTTTTTATACATTCCCGATGAAATAAAGTTTGCTCCGGTAACCAGACCGTAAACAAAACCTGAGCAACCGACGCTTATATCAAATGCAGCAGCTTTTGTGGCTCCGATGTCTTTTTGTACCATTGCAGCTGTTGAAGGAAATATATAGTCAGGTGTTGCCGTTGCAACAATTATCAGGTCCAGTTCCTCCGGTGCAATTGATGCATCTTCAAGAGCCTTTAATGATGCTTTCGTGGCAAGATCTGATGTTGGTTGATCCTTGTCAGCAATTCTTCGCTCCTCGATACCGGTTCTTGACACTATCCATTCATGATTAGTATCAACCATCTTGGCGAGGTCATCGTTGGTCATCACATTTTCGGGAACATAGCTTCCTATTCCTGTGATTCCTACAGATATTTTATTCAATTTACCACCTCCTGTTTTTTAGGGGGATTAAAAGTTTGCAAATTTTTCGTTTTTAAATTATTATTGTTTATAGGCACATGCAAACTTAAGACAAGTATAGTACAAAATGAGGATTTAATCAATATTTTATTTCCTGACGTTTAATCAAAAGGAGGTGTATACTAGTGAATACCTACAATATCAACGATATTATGAATCTTATTCCACACAGGCAACCATTTCTTTTTGTAGATAAGGTTGAAATCACCGAAGAAGGCAAAGCCGGAACTGGATATAAGTTGGTTACAATAAATGAACCTTTTTTTCAAGGACATTTCCCTGGAAATCCCGTTATGCCTGGTGTAATAATAATTGAGACCATGGCACAGGTTGGCGCAGTCATTCTTTTGGCAAGAGATGACTTTAAAGGTAAAACACCTTATTTTGCAGGCATAAACAAATTCAGGTTTAAAAAGAAGGTCCAGCCGGGAGATGTCCTTAAAATGGATGTAGAGATAATAAAATTGCGTGGTGCAATAGGAATCGGTCAGGGTACTGCTTATGTTGATGGTGAAGTAGCTGCAGAAGGTGAATTCTTATTCGCCATAGATAAATAGAGAGAAGGTGTATTGATGAAACAATTGCAAATTGGAGATAAGACGACCCGTCTACCCATAATTCAGGGAGGAATGGGCGTAGGAGTATCTCTTTCAGGACTTGCATCAGCTGTTGCAAACAGAGGTGGAGTCGGTGTTATTTCAGGAGTTCAGATAGGATTTAGAGAGCCCGATTTCATGACCAATACTAAAGAAGCAAATATCAGAGCATTAAAAAAAGAAATAAGACTGGCAAGGGAAAAAAGTCCTCTTGGAATAGTTGGGGTAAATCTTATGGTTGCCATTGAAAATTATGCTGAAACAGTAAAAGCGGCAGTGGAAGAAAAAATTGATTTGATAATTTCTGGAGCAGGTTTGCCAAATGACCTACCGGGACTTGTAAAGGGAAGTAAGACAAAAATCGCTCCCATAGTCTCCTCAGGTAAGGCTGCTGCAGTAATTACCAAGTTATGGATGAAACGACACGACTATTTTCCAGAGCTGATAATAATCGAAGGACCTCTTGCAGGCGGACATCTTGGATTCAGTAAAGAAGTTCTTTCAAGTGGATCTATTCCAAAACTTGAAGATATTTTTACTGAGGTAAAGAATGCTATTAAGCCCCTTGAGGAGAAATCAGGAAAGACAGCACAGATTGTCGTAGCAGGTGGAATTTATGATGGTGAAGACATAAAAAAATTCCTGGATTTAGGAGCAGATGGTGTTCAAATGGGAACCAGATTTGTTGCAACCAAGGAATGTGATGCCCATGATAATTACAAGATGGCATATGTTGAATCCAAAGAAGAGACCATCAATTATATTGTAAGCCCTGTTGGAATGCCTGGACAGGCTGTTATTAATCCTTATATTAAGAAGGTCTCCTTGGAGAAAGAAAAGATAACCAAATGCTACAACTGCCTGACAGGCTGTAATCCAGCGACAACACCATATTGTATAACTAGTGCTCTTGTAAGGGCAGTAGAAGGTGATGTGGACAACGGCTTGGTGTTTATTGGCAAGAGAGGATATCTTGTCGATAAGATTACAACCGTTGACAAGCTTATGGATGAATTTGAAGCTGCACTGATATAATAAAAGCCAGACCCTAGGGTCTGGCTTTTATTATGCTATGCGTTTACTTTCATCTGCTCTCTTACAACTTCTGCTCCTCTTTTAAGGGCATCCTTGTTAACTGGTAGTAGATGAGCCTTTGTCTCTCCAAATACCTTTCCAAAAGCCTCGTATACAGAATCAATCTTAATTGATCCAGTTATTTCAATATATGCTCCCAGCATTACCATGTTCGCGATTCTAGCATTTCCGATTTCATTGGCTATTTCGTTGGCTGGAATATAGTAAACATTTATGTCATCTCTTTCTGCCTTCTTCTCAATCAGTGATGAATTTATCATTAGATTCCCACCTGGTACAACACTTTCCTCAAATTTATCCATAGAAGGCAGGTTTAATACTACTGCAGTTGTTGCTTCAAGGACAACGGGTGATCCAACTGGCTCTGTTGATATTGTTACGTTACAGTTTGCTGTTCCTCCACGCATTTCAGGACCGTATGATGGCAACCATGACACGTTTTTCCCTTCAATCATTCCAGAATAAGTCAACAACTGTCCCATGGCCATGACTCCCTGTCCACCAAATCCGGCAATAATCAATCTTTCATCCATATCTATTCAACCTCCTCTGGCTTTCTGAAGTTCCCTAATGGATAGTAAGGCATCATATCCTTCTCTAACCATTTCATAGCTTCCACAGGTGTAAGACCCCAGTTTGTCGGACAAGTTGAAAGCACCTCAACAATACCGAATCCTTTACCCTCTAATTGAACCTTGAATGCTTCTTTTATGGCCTTTTTTGCTTTTCTGATGTTTGCAGGATTGTTTACTGCAACTCTCTCAACAAAAGCCGCACCATCTATTGTTGCCAAAAGTTCTGACATCTTGATTGGCTTACCAGTTGTAGCTTCATCTCTACCATATGGTGAAGTGGTTGTTTTCTGTCCAATAAGAGTAGTAGGCGCCATCTGTCCGCCAGTCATTCCGTAAATTGCATTGTTAACAAATATTGTTGTAAACTTTTCTCCTCTATGAGCTGCATGAACAATCTCAGCAGTACCGATTGATGCCAAGTCTCCATCTCCCTGATAAGTAAATACAAAATTCTCAGGATGAACTCTCTTTATTCCAGTAGCTACAGCAGGAGCTCTACCATGAGCTGCTTCGTGCATATCAACGTTAAAATATTCATATGCAAGCACTGAACACCCTACAGGTGCAACTCCTATTGCATTGTCCAGAAGATCCATTTCCTCCATTACCTCAGCAACAAGTCTGTGGATTATTCCGTGCGTACAACCTGGACAATAATGGGTAGGCTTGTCAGTTAATCCTTTTGTTTTTTCAAATACAATTGCCATTATTTTCCACCTCCAAGAATTTCCTTTACCTTCTCAACAATTTCCTCAGGACCAGGAACCATTCCACCTGAACGTCCGTGGAAGTATGTCGGAATTCTTCCGTTTAGTGAAAGCTTTACATCGTCAATCATCTGCCCAGTACTCATCTCTACGGTAAGTACTCCTTTACAGTTGTCGTTGATCTTTTCATACGCTTCGTTAGGGAATGGGTATAGACTGATCGGTCTTATCATTCCAACTTTGTAGCCTTCCTTCTCAAGCTTTGCAATTGCTGTCTTGGCTATACGTGAAGTTGTACCGTATGCTGTAATTACAATATCTGCATCCTCAATGTTATACACTTCAACTTTCTTCTCTTTTTCCCTTATTTCTGCATACTTTGCCTGAAGATGATGGTTGTGTTTTTCAAGCTCTTCTGCCTCAAGGTAAAGTGAATTGATGATATTTTTTTGCTTGCCTTTTCCTTTTCCTCTTGTTGCCCAGTCTTTTTCTGGCAAGTCTGTTCTTTGTTGATACTTAAATTCAACTGGCTCCATCATCTGACCAATCATACCGTCACCAAGAATCATAACCGGTGTTCTGTAAATATCTGCAAGGTCAAATCCTTCCATTACAAGATCCACTAGTTCCTGAACATCTGCAGGTGCAAGAACAATTAGTCTGTAATCTCCGTTTCCGCCGCCTCTTGTCGCCAAGAAGTAGTCTCCCTGAGCAGGCTGGATGGTTCCAAGTCCTGGTCCACCTCTCATCATATCAACTATAACACAAGGCAGCTCTGCTCCAGCACAGTATGATATTCCTTCTTGCTTAAGAGCGATTCCTGGACTTGATGATGATGTCATAACTCTTGCTCCTGAACCAGATGCTCCGTATACCATGTTTATTGCTGCTACTTCTGATTCAGCCTGTACGTAAGATCCTCCAACTTTTGGTAACTCTCTTGACATATATTCAGGGACTTCACTTTGAGGAGTAATTGGATATCCAAAGAAATAATGGCATCCAGCCGCAATTGCAGCTGCTCCTACAGCTTCATTCCCTTTCATGAGAACTTTTGTCATATGTAACCCCTCCTTATAATCTTTCTACAGTAATGACTACATCTGGACATATAGTAGCACAATTTGTACAAGCTATACACTTATTCATCTCTTCTATAGCTGCTGGGTGATACCCTTTCTTATTGATCCTAGCAGTATCAAGTGAAATAATGTTCACAGGACAAACCGTTACACAAAGCCCACAGCCCTTGCATAGGTCCTCCTCAAATGTTGTTCTGCCTTTTACCTTTGCCATATTTCTGATCCTCCTTTTTTTATAGCATCCATTCTTCCCTCATATACAACTTAATTGGGAAAACGTTGTCTCCAATTTCCTCCGGAAGCTTATCTACCAAAGTCTCAAGACAAACATTATACTTAATTGGCAAGCCAGTCTCTTTTGAAACCTCCTTGGCCAATTTATAGCCTTTCATAACATCTTCTACAGTTGTACTCTTGAGAAGATGTGTATTGTTTATTATTCCTGTCACCTTTGCTCTTGCGACATCCTGAATCTTTACAATATATTCTATAGCCTGTTCAGCAGTCGCAGTTTCAGGTCTATTCGCATTAAGTACGAAAAACATATCGTACTCACCTTCCGTAAAGTAGCTATGATATCTTCCAAGAGTTCTTGCTCCCTGAGGATTGCCTCCTACATCAAGTATAGCTTCATAGGATTTATCCTGCAATGGCGTCAAAACTTCTCCTGTTATTGCAGGAAGGTCAACACCGGAACCTTTGATAGCTCCACCTATTACCCTTATTCCCATTGCTTCAAGAATCTCAGCCTTTTCTCTACTTCTAAAATACAGGTTTACAACATCTAAATCCGCCAGAGCAACTTTCTTGCCCTCTTCAGCCAACTTAACAGCATAATTTACACTGAATTCGGTTTTGCCGCTTCCATAATGTCCTATGATTATTCTAATTCTATTGTCTTTTAGCATTCTCTTCTCCTAACTGTAAACTTTTGGAGATTCCTCATTATTAAGCACTCTCAGTCCACCCTCAGCAAGGGCCTGAAGCTCATCTTCTCCTGGATATACTGTTACTCCGCTTATGTAGCTGACCATATCCTTTATCCAGCCAGTAAACATGTCGTCGTATGCAATACCTCCTGTAATTATTACCTGGTCCACATCGCCTTTGAGAACCGCTGCACATGCACCAATATCTTTTGATACCTGATACGCCATTGCTTTGAAGATAAGTTCTGAGTACTCATCTCCATCTTCAATTTTCTTAACAACTTCGCGGGCGTCATTTGTTCCCAGATAAGATACCAAACCACCGTTTCCCACTATCATTTTCTTTATTTCATCCAGAGTGTATTTGCCTGAGAAGCAAAGCTTGATAAGGTCTCCGACAGGAAGACCACCTGATCTTTCCGGTGAAAAAGCTCCTTCTCCATCAAGTGCATTTCCAACATCCACTACTCTGCCTTTTTTGTGAGCTCCTACAGAAATTCCGCCACCCAAGTGGGCAACAATAAGATTTAAATCTGTATATTTTATATTCTGCTCCCTGGCATACCTTCTCGCAACAGCTTTCTGGTTAAGAGCATGAAGGATACTTATTCTTTCAATTTCCTTCAATCCAGAGATTCTTGCAACATCCTGCAATTCGTCTACCACTACCGGATCGACTATAAACGCTCTTGCCTTGGCTTGTTGCGCAATTTCAAACGCAAGGATTGCGCCAAGATTCGATGCGTGCTCTCCTCTTTTGGCTGCTCTAAGATCTTCAAGCATCTTATCATTTACTTCATAGGTTCCACCTTCGATGGGGCTTAAAAGCCCTCCCCTGCCTACTACTGCATCCATACTTTCTATTTCAGTCTTGTTTTTTTCAAGTGCTTTCACTATGATATCTTTTCTAAACTGTAATTGGTCGATCATTTTGTCAAATTCTGAAAGCTCCTCAACATCATGTCTTAACGTTTCTTCAAATACCAATTTTTCATCTTCATAAACGCCAATTTTTGTGGATGTTGACCCCGGGTTTATTACCAATAATCTAAAGTTTTTCATACATCCCTCCTGTTATGCCATTAATGTGGCAAGAACAATTGAATTAAGCTTAGCTTCCTCGTTATCAGCTCTTGATGTCAGTACAATTGGTCTGCTGGTTCCTACAATCAGACCTGCAGACTTTGCATTGGCTAAAAAGGTTAATGCCTTGTAAAGAACATTCCCTGCTTCGATGTCTGGAGCCAGTAGAATATCTGCATCTCCTGCAACTACACTATCTATTCCCTTTATTCTTGCTGATTCCTTGCTTACTGCATTATCCAGAGCTAAAGGTCCATCAACAATACATCCCTTGATTTCCCCTGCTTTGTTCATATCAGCCAACTCCTTGGCATGAACTGTAGCTTCCATTTTTGGACTTACCTTTTCTTTAGCTGCCAAAACAGCAACCTTCGGTTCAGGAATACCTAATGAATGAGCAAGTTTAACTGCATTATCAATTATTTGTTTTTTCTGATTCAAATCCGGTGCTATTATCATGGCAGCATCCGTTACAATGAATACCTTGTGGTAAGTCGGAACATCAAACACTGCGACGTGACTTATTATACTGTCTGTTCTCAAGCCAATTTCCTTGTCAAGAACTGCCTTCATTATAACTGATGTATCAATTAACCCCTTCATAAGAACCTGTGCTTTTCCACTACTTACCATAGCAGTAGCTTTTCTTGTCGCTTCAACTCCATCCTTTTCATCTACAATCTGGATCCCATCAATATTAAAGGAAATCTTCTCGGCAATCTTTTCAATGCTCTCCTTGTCTCCTACCAATATCGGATCAACTATTCCCTTCTCATATGCTAGCTTAATTGCTCCCAATACATCTTCATCCTGCGCAACAGCAACAGCCATTGTCTTAGGTCCCTTTTCCTGGGCAAGTTTGAATAAAGTTTCAAAGTTCTTAGCCATTATTCCACCTCTTCCTCGTATATCTTGAAATTTTCTTCTCCATCAAGTACCCTTCTAGCTCCTTTGTTAAGAGCCTCCATTTCATCTTCTCCTGGATAGACTGTAACTGGAGCCATAAATGATACCATATTTTTTATATAATCAACCAGATATTGTGAATAAGCCAGACCTCCAGTAAGAATAATTCCTTGAATGTCTCCTTTAAGCACAGCACCACAAAGTCCTATCTCCTTACCTATTTGATACGCCATTGCTTCATAGATAAGTTTTGCATATTCATCGCCTGATTCAATTCTTTCCATGACCTCTCTACCATCAAAGGTACCCAGGTAAGACATCAGTCCTCCCTTGCCCTGAATCATTTTCTTCATCTCTGCCTCAGTGTACTCGCCTGAGAAACACATTTTCACAACATCCCCAACAGGTAATCCACCAGCTCTTTCCGGTGAAAACGGTCCCATTTGATTGGCATTGTTGGCATCGATTATTTTCCCTTGCAGGATTGGTGAAACCGTTATGCCGCCACCAAGATGTGCTACAATAATATTTAGCTTATCTACAGTCGTATTGTTTTCCACTGCATATCTATGACAAACTGCCTTTATGTTCAATGCGTGTACCAGTGATTTTCTTTCAATTGTCTTTTGTCCGGATATTCTTGCTACCTCCTGAAACTCATCAACAGCTACAGGATCAACTATAAAGGAAGGTATCTCTTCACTATCCGCTATTCCTCTTGCTAGAAGTCCTCCCAGATTTGATGCGTGTTGTCCTTGTACTCCGATTTTTAAATCTTCTGCCATCGATTCCGTTACTTTATAAGTCCCGCTAGGCATTGATTTCAAAAGTCCGCCTCTACCTACAACACACTGCAGCTCACTTGGTTGAATTTCTTCTTCGTGCAGCCAGTCAATTATTATACCCATCCTATAGTCATACTGATCGGTAATTGTATCAAACTTGTTTAGTTCCTCCAACATATGATCCAGCTTCTTAGTTTTAATCTCATCCTGGCCCTTGAAAACTGATACTTTTGTTGATGTGGATCCCGGATTGATAGCCAATATGTATTTCCTTTCCATAGCATCCCCCTCGTAATTAATAATAATTATTCGTCTGTAATAATAATCTGAACCACAGGTGGCTCTAAACCTACGATAGACAGGTTTTCAATCTCTTCCCAGAGAACTTCAATCTCGTATTCACCGGCCTCATATCCTTCCAAGTCCACATACAGATTTAAATCCTCCATGGTTATTTCTTCAGTTTCAGCATCATACCCTTTCAGTTGGAGTGTAAATGTCTGTTGCTGCAGATCAGGGTTTATTTCCATACCTTCTGGAATATTTATAAATTCTATATCTTCAAATGAAAACGCAAGAGTACTAGTTACAACTTCTCTGACAATGTAATCTATGGTAATCTTCTGGTTTTCATCTAGTAAACTTACTCCTTCTGGCAAAACAAGTTTAACTTCCATACTCTCAGCTTCAAGCATTGAGTTTATATCAATTTCTACGGTCCTCAACTCAGTGAGTCCAGCAACTGTATTATCAACTTTTACCGCTACCGTTTCCGGACTGATTTCAATATCAGTTATGGCATAGTTATCTGGAAGCTCGTTTATTGTTACAAGTTCCACAGGAAGCTCTACAGCTCTGTAAATCGGTAGTGTAACATCTATAAATCCAGGATCTTTTGCGACCCCTCGGACTTCCTCTCCACTGTCATTCAAAATTTTAATTGGTGTCGATATTGTAAAGCTCTCAGTCTTGTCTTCAAGATTGATAATCCCTTGAGCCTTTTCAACCTCATTTATCCAGGTTCTTGGACCGCTTATCAATATGCTCTGTGGTCTTGAAGACACTGCTCCTTGAACGTAATTTTCTGGCAATTCCCCCTGATAATCTATTGAAACAGGTATTTCTCGGCTTATTATCCTGTCAAAGGAGAACAGTACTTCTTTAGGTTCATGGTTGATAACTCTTATCCCGGAGGCTTGGTCGAGTAGTCCTACTGTCACAGGGATCTTGACATTCCCCTCATTATATCCGCTAAGATCAACCTCTGCATAAATACTGGATGCACTGAATTTTGCCATTTCTGATCGTTTTCCAGTTACCCTTACGTTAATCTTGACCTCCTCAGGTTCCATTATCACAAGTCCCTGTCTGTCCAATGCAGCTGTATTTGAATAGTTTACAGTAATATTTCTATATTCCTGAGTTTGATCAGGATTTGTCTCACTCATTACATAGCTCCATAAAAAGATTGCAATAACAAGAGTAAGAATTTTTGCTGTAACATTACTTTCTCTCATTTTCATCCTTATTCCTCCATCTTGTTATAAAAGTCTGGTCACTATTCTTCGGTTTGTACATCTCAAGGAGTATCTGTTTAAGTGTTTTTGCATCCAGGTATCTTGATATGGTTCCATTCTCCGCTATGGAGATGGCTCCTGTTTCCTCAGATACTATTATTGAAAGGCTGTCAGATCTTTCAGATATGCCCAGTGCAGCACGATGTCTTGTTCCAAGCTCCTTACTCACTGTGGAACTGTCTGTTAATGGCAAAAAGCAAGCTGCAGCTTTTATAATATCATCCTTTATTATTACCGCACCATCGTGAAGGGGTGTATTTGGAATAAATATGTTTATCAGAAGGTCACTACTTACTTTACCTCCGATTTTTGTTCCTGTTTCGACAACTTCATTCAGGCCAGTCTGCTTTTCCAGGACAATTAGAGCTCCAATCTTTTGTCTTGCCAAAGATGCCGTAGCCTCGACAATTTCATCCACAATCTTGGATATATTCTCACCCCTGATCTCAATTAAAGATTTCGAGAAAAATCTGCTTCTACCTATGTATTCAAGTCCTCTTCTCAGTTCAGGCTGAAAAACTATTAGAATAGCCAGTGTTCCAACGGTCATTGCATTTCCCAATATCCAGTTTATTGTGTACAGTTCAAGCCATTCACTAACCTTGGTCAGCACTAAAAGAACCCCTATGCCCTTTAACAGTTGCTCAGCACGGGTCTCCTTTATCAACGTGTACAGCTTATACAACACAACTGCAACAATCAATATGTCCACTATGTCTCGTATTCTGATGTTCATGAATAAATTATTTAAGAATTGCAATAGAACCCCGCCTTTATGTTTAGTCTCTACTACTTATTATACCCCATATATATGTACAATTGAATATAAATTATCAATTGTACAGGCTATAATTGGTATTGGAAAGGGATTTTTTTAATCTATCCATAGTTTCTTCATCTATTTCAATGTCAAGGTTGCCTTCAAGTGCCCTTTCCACAGGTAGAATTCTGTAGCTATATGAATTTCCATCCCATCTCCTGTCAATCCAGGTTGGGATAGTTCTGATGCTTTTAACTTCAGTGTACTGGCCGGTGTAATTCTTTACAATCTCAATTTCAACCAGAACCCCATCTTCTGTCCCTGCTACACCAATGGTGTCGTATCTCTGATTTGAAAGCAGGTTTCCCATAGAATATATAACCTGGGTTCTGCTTGATGCAAGGCTGATCTCTTCGATTTTCTGTACTATATGGGGATGTGTACCAAGTATTAGATCAACGCCCCTTTCAGAAAGAAATGCAGCGAGATCTTCTTGTTCCTTGGATGGATTCTTGTGGAACTGATTCCCCCAATGCATGTATGCTATTATAAAATCAACATTTTCAGTCTTTAGTTGTTGAATATCTGCAGCCATTTTATCTTGGTCCACGATATTAACCATTCGATCTCTCTCTTCATCTGATAATAGAGAATCCAGCCCGTTTAAGCCGTAGGTGTATGACAGCAGTCCTATCTTAATCCCATTTTCTTCCCTGATTATATAAGGTCTTCTTTTGTCTAAACTTGTCCCGACGTATTCCATTTCTCTGTCAATGATATTCTTTATGGTTTTTTCTACTCCTACTTTACCTTTATCAAGACTATGATTGTTTGAAGTTACAAGAATATCAAATCCTGTTTCAGCTATGGCATCCAGTATTGCCACAGGACTGTTGAATCTTGGATATCCACTAAAACCTAACTCATCACCAGCTGTTACAGTTTCCAGATTCGCAATTGCCAAATCTGCATCCAAAAGGTAATCTTTTATATACCTAAAGGGTGGATTGAAGTCATAGGCTCCGTTAGATGTTCTTGAAGAATATATCTGAGGTAAGTGAAACATCAAATCACCTGCTGCCAATATTTTCAATGTGCTATTTTCTTTTGTATCCTGTTGCTCAGATAGTGATGCTTGTGACTTGTCAGTCGGGTCAGCTTCTAAACTCTTCTCTATGGGAACGTTTTCACCAGAGTCAGTTTCAACAGATTTTTTATCCATACCCTTGTCACTGTTTAAGCTCATGCCTGAAAATGTCATAACAATAGAAATCAATAACACCGCAATAGTTATCCACTTTTTCATAATAGGTCCTTTCTCATATACCTCTATATATATTTTACATCTAAATTAACTTCTCTGCAACGGCTCAGCCGAAGTCATATAGTTTTGAATTATCAGAAATATTCCTAAAGCTATAAAAATGTCCCCTATACTTATAACTTTGTATATTAGTGGAATGGTATCTGCTAGAAATACAAAGTCAGTATTTGAGTCAATTAAGGTATGAGTAACAATTCGATTATCTGCTATCAATGAAAGCTCCTCAACAAGTCCCGCCTTCTGTAGAGCCCACTGACTTACAGGCATACGGCCTCCGTTAAATGTCATGGGGATAACATTTGACACTATACCCATTGTTACAAGATTAAAAGGCTTTATCTTTCTGTTGAAGTACAATGTCAATAAAAGAAGGGAATTGGAAGCAAGTTGAATAAATACAAAATTTTTCATTAGAAATGAATTTCCCTGAGTAATTAGAGAAATCGATATGTATGACAAAAAGAAACCAGCCGGAATAAATCCCCATTTTGCTAGAGATATATCTGCCAGGTTTGCCAACTTTCCACCTCTTAGCTTCCCCAATATTATACTTATCACCAAAGTTTCAATCATCATAACTAAATCTCCCTGAGTTTTTAAATAATAATAGGACGCCCGTGGGCGTCCTTATTAATAAGATACAAATACTGATCTTTTAGCGTTGCATATAGGACAAGTGTCTTCTTCGCCAGTTAGTGTAAGATAACCACATACCGGACACAGTTCAATTACTTTTGCCTCAAGGTCTTTGCCTCCATCGACAAATTTCTTTGCCAGGGTATAGCAATCTGCATGAACCTGCTCAGCTGCAACTGCATATCTCATTGCGTTGATTGCTTCCTTTTCTCCCTGCATTTCTGCTACCTGTATGTAAGCTGGATACATTTGAGTTACTTCATGCATTTCACCTTCAATTCCACCTGCAAGGTTTTGTGATGTTGATCCAAGTCCGAATTCTCCACCTGATACTACTGAGAAAGCTCCTTCAACATCTCTTAGTGCTTTAAAGTGTAATGTTGCATGAACCTGCTCTGCATCTGATGTTGCCATAAATAATCTAGCTACTGTTGGAAATCCATCCTTTGTAGCCTTGTCAGCCCATATTCTGTATCTCATGTGAGCCTGGCTCTCTCCACCAAAAGCTGATCTTAAGTTGTCTTGTGTCATTGCGTTCATTGAAATTCCTCCTTTTTAGTCTTTGAAAAATACAATTTCACATAGTAAAAGTGAAATCATTACAATTTACATTATACAGGACATACCCGTTTAAGTCCATAGTATTAAATACCAGGCTCAATTTTTAATATACCCAATAACTTATATTCTTCACACTTTTTTGCAAATATTTAAAAAAAGGCAGTCCACAAGTGAACTGCCTCCATTAATCAATTCTATATGAACAGATTTACATTTGAGTCATCAGCAGCGTCTAGATATGTTGCTACTCCACCAATTTCTACTCCTTCAATCAGTTCTTCCTTGGTTATTCCCATTACATCCATTGACATTTGGCAGGCTACGACTCTTATACCAGAATCCATACCTGTCTTTATAAGTTCTTCAAGAGATGAAATGTTTTTATCAGCCATTACTTTTCTGATCATCTTAGGACCCATTCCAGCCATATTCATCTTAGATAGTCCCAGCTTTTTACTTCCTCTTGGCATCATCTTTGAGAACATTGTAGCCATGAAGTCCTTTTTCACGCTCACAGGTTCTGGTTTTCTAAGAACATTCAAACCCCAGAAAGTGAAGAACATTGTAACATTGTTACCCATCGCAGCTGCACCGTTGGCAATGATAAATGATGCTATTGCCTTGTCAAGCTCTCCTGAAAAGACTACCATGGTCTTCTCTTTGGATTTGATTCCTGCCGGAGCTGACTCTTTTTTTGCGATAGCCTGTTTTGATAAACCCTTCTGAATTTCAACAACCCATTTTGTGTCAAGTTTCTCATCACATATAAATGTGTTACTGGTATTTCTGCACCAAGCCCTGATGTCACTTATAAAACCGGGATCTGTTGCAGAAACTTCAAGAATCTGACCGTCACTTAAGCTCTTCATTTTCTCTGCAACCTGAATTATAGGCCCCGGACAGGATAGTCCACAAGCATTAAGCTTAATGGAATCTCCTTCCGGGGTTACTGCTTTCCCACATTTGTTCCCGCCACTCCTGAGTCATCAAATGACTTTGGATCCTGACTTGTTGGATTTTCACTCTGCATATACATATTCTTGTAGGTACTAAATCCACCTGCAAGATTCATTGCTTTAAAACCATTGTCTTTTAATGACCTCTCTGCAAGATATCCTCTTAATCCAACAGCACAAAATGCAACGTATGTCTTTTCTTTGTCCAGTTCATCAAGTCTGTCGCGAAGCTCATTTAATGGAATGTGGATGGAGCCTTCAATTGTTCCTATTTCCATTTCAACATCTTCTCTTATATCAAGTAGCTTGTATTGTTCCTTATCAAGCTCGTCAAGCTCCCTCCAAAGTACTTGCTCTGTCATTCCGTTTAAAATGTTATCTGCAACAAATCCAATCATATTCACTGGATCTTTTGCTGATCCATAAGGAGGTGCATATGCAAGCTCAAGATCTATCAGATTTTCAACTTTTCCATTAAATCTTATTGCAGTCGCAAGAACATCGATTCTCTTGTCAACTCCATCATAACCAACAATTTGAGCTCCCAGAACTTTCCCATCCATGTCAAATAAAAGCTTCATGGTCATTGGAAGTGCTCCAGGATAATAACCTGCATGTGAATTCTGATGGATAAAAGCCATATCATAATCTTTCTTGTATTCTTTTCCAAGTCTTATTAGGGTTTTTTCATTTACCCCAGTACTTGCGACATCAAGATCAAATATTTTTGCAATGCTTGTACCTTGCGTTCCCTTGTACTCATCCTTTTTTCCACCAAGAATATTGTTTGCTACAATTCTACCTTGCTTGTTTGCTGGTCCTGCAAGAGGAATCATGGTCTGTATTTTATTTACATAGTCTTCAACTTCAATTACATCACCAATGGCATATATAAATTCATTTGAAGTTCTTAAAGTTTTATCAACTATTATGCCTCCGCGTTGATTTTGCTCAAGACCTGCTGCTTTTGCCAGCTCACCGTTGGGTCTTATCCCTATTGAAAGGATAATAATGTCTCCTTCAATTTTTTCACCAGATTGAAGTGTAATTGTTGTAACTCCATCCTCGTATTCAAAAGTGCTGACTCCATCATTTAGATGTAGATGTACTCCTTTTGATTTCATATGCTCGTGAACAATTTGTGCCATTTCAAAATCAATTGGTGCCATAACCTGATCCTGCATTTCCACTACAGATACATCCAGACCTTGATCGTGTAGATTCTCTGCCATCTCAAGACCGATAAATCCGCCACCAACTACAATAGCTCTCTTAGGCTTGGTTGAATCAATATGATTCTTTATCATATCTGTATCTGGAATGTTCCAAAGACTAAAGATATTTGGAGAATCAATTCCAGGAATAGGGGGTTTTATTGGGCTTGATCCAGTTGAAAGCAGTAAGTAGTCATAGTTTTCTGTGTATGTTTCACCTGATTTGCTATTCTTGACTTGTACCGTCTTTTTTTCTTTGTCTATTGATGTCACTTCAGAAAAATTCCTTACATCAACATTGTACTTCTTCATTATTGCCTCTGGAGTATTTACAATTAATGCATCCCTTTCTTCGATCGTCCCACCAATATAGTATGGTAGTCCACAGTTTGCGAAAGAAATGTACTCACCTCGTTCAAACATGATAATTTCTGCTTTTTCATCTAGTCTTCTCAGTCTTGTCAATGCTGTAGCTCCTCCGGCTACTCCACCAACGATCAATACTTTTTTACCCAATTCTATTCCTCCTCTGATTTAAATAATAGCTTAATGATTCTTCTAACTTCATCATCCGTCAGGGAATAATAAACCTCTGTTCCCCTTCTCTCGTCCTTCACAACACCAGAAAGTCTTAACTTTGCCAAATGTTGTGACAATGTAGACTGTGGTACATCAAGACATCCCTGAATGTAGGAAACATTGTTTTCTCCTTCTTCAGACAACCCCCTGAGTATGCATAGTCTTATTGGATGGGATATCAATTTAAGGATTGCGGCCTTTTCTTCCAAAACTGCTCTATCAAATTTCATTTGACCCCTCCTGCATCTGTATATCTATATATTAGAATACTTGCATGTAATTGTCAAGAAAATATCTATCATTTTTACATTAAAAAAGGCACGATCAGTTTACAGACCGTGCCTTCTACTTTTAGCTTATCTTGATCCTAGCTCTCTGTCCACCATCATCAGACCGTGGAATTGATTTTGTACTCCCTCAAGCTTAAATATTATATCCTTCATAGTGTTCTCTTCTTCAACCTGCTCTGAAACAAACCATTGCAGGAATTGTACTGTCGGATAATTCTTCTCCTCTTCAGCCAATTTCAACAGATCATAAATTCTTCCTGTTACCTTCTTTTCATGCCCAAGTGCTGTTTCAAAAACCTCAAGGAATGAACTGTAATCATTCTTTGGTTCAGGTATTGCCTGCATTGTAACCCTTCCATCCATATCGTTGATGAAACCATAGAACTTCATGGCATGTTCATACTCTTCCTTTGCCTGCGCTACCATGAAATGTGACATGCCTCTCATGTTTTCTGACTCAAAGTATGATGCCATCGCCAGGTAATAATACCCTGACAGCATTTCAAAGTTGTACTGATCATTCAATGCATTCATTAATTTTTCACTCATAATAATCCCTCCATAGTTTAGTTAATCTCACTTTTCATAAATACCCACATATTCCAAATATAATCACAGACTAAATTATTTGTAATCATTCCAATTATTCTTTAACAAAATACCCTTTTTACAATTACAGTCTTGGAATGTAAATGGCATATACACCAAAAATTGGTATGTTATTTTCCGCTAAGATCTTTACAAGTATCGGTATTGACTGAGTCAGAATATCTACTTCAAATCCGTTATACTTATAAACAACATCTTTCTCATCAATCAGTCTGCTGTTTCCAATTAATTCCATGAGCCGTCCTTCTACTCTTGGAATATGTATACCTCCAATTTGGAAAAAGACCTTCTGCTTTTCACTGCTATAATCCTTGTGATTGATTTTATTGACCAATAAAATATCGTTCATTAACGATGCTCCTTTTCATATCTATATTTATATATATATATACCTTATAAGTTTATACCCCTAACTTTAAGAGGATAACGCAATTATTGATTTTTGAGTTACTTATTTTATTGAGGGTATATAGAATTTGTCAAATAAATTGAGGTGATGTAGATTTGAGTTTTTCTATGGATGCACTATCAAAATGTATATTGTTCGACAGCCTTGCCAATGAGGAAATTCTTTCATTGATGGATGGAATTAATTACTCTGTAAAATGTTACAAAAATCAAGACGTGGTTGCAATCGAAGGTGATGATTGTGATAATCTCTCCATTATACTTTCGGGAGACATTGAAATCCATAAGCCCTTTTCATCTGGAAAAATTGTAACAATAAGCCATTTTACAGCTGGAAATGTATTTGCTGAATCTCTGGTCTTCTCTGATAAAAAAGAATATCCTGCAACAGTAATGTCAACATCTGACAGCTGCGTAATGAATATCCCGAGATCTGAGCTGATTCAAGTGTTAAGCAGAAACCCAAGAGTCCTTGAAAACTTTGCTGGTGTTCTTTCCAGAAGAATTCACATGCTAAATGATAGAATTACAAGCCTTTCTCTGGATAGTACTAGAAAAAAAATTGTTAATATACTCCTGTTGGAATACGGAAGACAAAAATCCAAATATTTACTTCTTCCTTATAGTAGAAAGAAGATGGCAGAGCTTCTCAATATTCCAAGACCTTCTCTTTCAAGGGAGCTGATGAGAATGAGAGAAGATGAACTAATTGACTTTTATAAAAATAGGATTAAGATTCTAGATCTAAAGAATCTTGAAGAAGAACTAAAATAGCACTAAAAATAAATGTTGACATTTCAACGCTTTGTTATAAAATATACTAGTAAGTAAAATCTAAGAAGGGAGGCCATGACTATGATATTAACGAATGGATTGATGAAAAATAATTTTACTAATTGCAAAGAACACTATGGCCTATACCCTGGACTGATGTTTTTGACTTGTCCATTATAGGTGCTCGCCTATGATTTTTTGAATATATAAATTATACTTGAGCCATAGGTTTTTGACCTATGGCTTTTTTTTGGAGGAAAACTATGAAACAGTTTAAAAAATTATACCCCTTTTTAAAAGGGTACAGAATGATATTTATTCTTGCGATGCTTACCATAACAATTTCTCAGCTTTTTTATGCTGTAGGACCTATTATACTGAGCACCGCAATAGATTCCGTAATCGGAAGTGAGCCCATCACAAATTATCTTGCAAATAGAATAATTAACGCTCTTGGAGGAATTGAGCTGTTGCGAAGGAGCTTGTGGATTATTGGTGTTGTTATTGTACTGAATACGGCTTTACGTGGTATTTTCCTTTATTTCAAAGGATTTCTGTCAGCTGAGGCATCTGAAAATATTTCAATGAATCTTAGAAATAAACTCTACGACCATATTCAAAAGTTGCCATACAGCTATCATGTAAAAACTGACACAGGTGATCTTATTCAACGATGCACATCAGATGTTGAAACCATAAAAAGGTTTTTAGGAATACAGCTTGTTGAAGTAGCTGGTTCGTTGTCCATGCTGGCTTTTATTTTGTGGTCAATGCTTTCACTCCATGTTGGTATGACAATCTACTCAATGGCTCTGGTTCCTGTAATCTTTGGTTTTGCATATGCTTTCTTTAAAAGAATTCAGAGAGATTTCAAAGAAGCTGATGAAGCTGAAGCTAAATTATCAACTACTCTACAGGAGAATCTTACTGGTATACGAGTGGTTAAAGCCTTTGGGAGGGAATCATTTGAACTTGAAAAGTTTGATTCAGATAATTCTTCTTATAGGCAACTGGTCAATAAGCTTATAGACAACCTGGCAATTTATTGGTCCTTGTCAGACTTTCTTAGTATGTTCCAGGTTGGAGTTGTAATAGTGGCAGGTACTTTTATGGTGATCAACGAAAGGATTACAATCGGAGTGCTGGTTGCATTTATAAGCTATGTCAATATGCTAATTTGGCCAGTACGTCAGCTCGGCAGAATTCTCACGGATATGGGAAAGGCTACTGTTTCCATTGACAGAGTAAGCGAAATTCTAAGTATCCCCGTCGAACCACTTGTAGAAAACGGCGAGGAACCTGAGATTGCAGGCGAGATCGACTTCGAAAATGTCGGGTTTTCCTATGATGGTAAGAAACAGGTGCTTCAGAACATCAGTTTTCATGTAAATAAAGGGGATACTATTGCCATAATGGGTCCAACTGGCTCAGGTAAAACAACCTTGGTAAATCTGTTGCCTCGACTTTATGATTATTCATCTGGATCCATTAGAATTGATGGATTGGAACTCAAGAATATCGACAGACACTGGATTAGAAACAACATTGCCCTTGTTCTACAGGAACCATTCCTGTACGCTAGATCTATTAAGGAAAATATAAGATTTACTGATCCTCAAAAGCAGGAAAAATCAGTATTTAACGCTGCCAAGGTTGCAGCAATACACAATGATATATTGTCATTTGACAAGCAGTATGAAACCATGGTTGGAGAACGTGGAGTATCGCTCTCAGGTGGCCAAAAACAAAGAATGGCTATCGCAAGGGCAATAATCAGTGAAACCCCAATAGTTATATTCGACGATTCACTTTCAGCAGTTGATTCCGAAACAGATATGGAAATACGAAAAGCTCTTGAAAAAAGAAAAAATGTGGCGACAACTTTCGTGATTTCTCATAGAATTTCAACTGTATCAGATGCTGATATGATAATCGTCCTGGACAAAGGTACCATAGTCCAGAGCGGAACCCACAAGGAACTCCTTCTTCAGGAAGGATTGTATAAAAGAATTTATGATATTCAAGCCTCTCTTGAATATGATGTAATGAAAGCTTAGGAGGAATCATCATGGATGAGACAAATTTCAATACCACTAAAAAGTTGAGCCTGGGAGTATGGAGGGATTTCTATACTTACCTAAAGCCATATAAAAAAAGATTTATCAAATTGATTGTAATGATGGTTCTTCTTGGGATTATAGATGCTAGCTTTCCCATGCTTGCCAAATATGCAATAGATGAATTCGTAAGAAACGGATCCATGGATGGTCTCCCATTGTTTATTGGAGCTTATCTTTCCGCCGTAATTTCATTAAGTCTGTTGATATTTTTATTTATTAGAATGGCAGGCAGGCTTGAAACCACAATGGCTCATGATATAAGAAGACTTGGATTTATTCGTCTACAAGAGCTTCCACTATCATATTATGATAACAAGGCAGTTGGCTGGTTGATGGCGAGAATGACATCTGATGTAACAAGATTGAGTGAAACAATATCATGGGGGATTGTAGATCTTGCTTGGGGCTTGGCAATAATGACTGGAATATCTGTATACATGATAATCCTTAATCCGGTGCTAGCGCTTATTACCTTATCCGTAGTTCCCGCTCTTGCTGTTTTAAGTGTTGTTTTTCAGAAAAAAATTCTCGGAGCACAGAGGAAAATCCGAAAGATTAATTCGCAGATTACCGGTGCATTCAATGAAGATATTCAAGGCGCAAAGACTACAAAAACTCTTGTACGAGAAGATAAGAATCTTTTTGAATTCTCACATCTTACAGGATCTATGAAAAATCAGTCCATCAAGGCAGCAATAATTTCATCAATTTATCTTCCACTTGTAATCGGACTGGGAAGCGTGGGTACTGCACTCGCCTTTTCTTATGGTTCAGGCTATATAATGGAGGGGATAATAACCTACGGTACTCTTGTTGCATTTATTTCCTATACAGCACAATTTTTCGAACCGATCAGACAAATGGCTGTAATATTTGCAGAATTCCAAAGTGCCCAGGCATCGGCTGAAAGAGTATTTTCACTGTTAAAGGAAACTCCTGAAATCAGGGACGAAGGATATGTACTTGAGACATTTGGAAATATTTTTGATCAAAAAAAAGAACTCCTTCCACCAATAAAGGGTACTATCGATTTTGAAAACGTATCTTTTTCTTATCAGCCTCAGGAGCCTGTACTGAAGAATTTTAATCTTTCCGTAAAACCTGGTGAAACAGTTGCTCTTGTAGGTGAGACAGGCTCCGGTAAATCTACTATTGTTAATCTTTTCTGCAGATTCTATGAGCCAACCTCAGGAAGGATACTCGTTGATGGAACAGACTATCGCAAGATGCCTATTCAGTGGATTCATAATAATCTGGGCTATGTATTGCAAAGTCCACATTTGTTCAGTGGGTCGATTGTTGATAATATCCGTTATGGACGACTTGACGCCACTCAGGATGAAATCGAAGAAGCGTGTAGAATCGTCAACGCTCATGATTTCATAATTGATCTTGAAAATGGATACAATACACAGGTAGGTGAAGGTGGAAGCTTGTTGTCAACAGGTCAGAAGCAACTGATATCATTTGCCCGGGCAATAATAAGGAACCCTTCGCTATTTGTTTTGGATGAAGCGACTTCTTCAATAGATACTGAAACAGAAAAAATCATACAGAATGCAATCACAAAGGTCCTGACGGGAAGAACCAGCTTTGTTATTGCACATAGACTATCTACAATCAGAAGTGCAGATCGGATTCTTGTAATTAGAAAAGGTGAGATTACCGAGGATGGTACCCACAAGGAGCTCCTTGACAAAAAAGGGTATTATTACAGATTGTATACAAATCAATATTTAGATGAAGAAGGTATCAATGAAATATAGATCATAAAAAGAGATTCCAATCAGATGGAATCTCTTTTTAATAGCCTTGAATTTACGAATGGAATATACGCTTCGAAGAATAAATATCCAGCAGCATAGCCTCCGATTATATCCGATGGCCAATGAACTCCTAGAAAAACCCTGCTGATTCCCATTAAAAGAATGTATATAAAAACTGCTATCCAGATTCTTTTTTTATATCTTCCATTCATGCGCTTTCTGGTCAACAAATAAGCGATGGTAAGAAACATAGTCATTGAAACCATGGAATGTCCGCTGGGATAGCTTAATCCTCCCTGTTCAACCAAAAAATATTCGAATGGTCTTGGTCTCTGAAAAATCTGTTTAAGAATATAGTTCACAATAAAGCTGCCAAGGGACGACACCAACAAGAGACCTGCAATATAGTATCTTTTTTTTATTGTGAAATAGGCTATCGCAGTACCCATCACTGGGAATAGAAAAACTTCAGATCCAAGAAATGATATTACTTCCATTATCCTTATAACTATAATATTATTATTAGCGTGTACTAAATCCATAATGGATTGGTCCAATAAAACTCCCTCGGGCTTTCCTGAAACCATAAATCCTATAACTAAAAACACAATTAAGCTTAATCCAATTAAAAGTTTTCTTCCTGTGCTCATGAAATTCCTCCTGAATAAAATCAAGCAACGGGTTGCCCCGTTGCCTAAATTATCTTCTTCTCTTTCTCTTAGGTGCAATATGAATAGCTGCTTCATCCAAACCTAGAGCTGCCTCTGCAAAGGCCTCAGATAGTGTTGGATGTGCATGTATCGTTCGATTTATTGCCGCTACATCCATACCGTTGGATATTGCGAATGCTCCTTCGTGAATAAGGTCGTTTGCGTGAGGTCCAAGTATGTGAACACCAAGAATCTTATTATCCTCGTTTGAAGCAAGAATTTTAATGATTCCTTCAGGCTCTCCCAGCGCAAGTGCTTTTCCGTTTGCGGAGAACATGAATTTGCTTGACCTATAGTCAATTTCCATTTCTTTCAGCTGCTCTTCAGTGTAACCTACCTGAGCTACTTCAGCCATTGTAAATACACATGACGGCCAATATTCCAGATTTATATCAGGTTCATGACCCATGACCTTCTCCACGACATACTCACCTTGTGCTGAAGCCACATGAGCCAGTTGAATTCCCTTCGAGTTTACATCACCAATTGCATATATCCCCGGAACCGTAGTCTCATAATTGTCGTCAACCTGAATACCTCTCTTTGAGTATTCAACACCAATATCATCAAGACCCAAACCTTCTACAAGTGGCCCTCTTCCTGATGCTATCAGTACGTAGTCTCCAACTACTTCAATTTCTTCCTCTTTCTCCTTGTATTTTGCCAGTACTTTCAGCTTGTTGCCTTCCTTGGAAATTTCTTTCGCACGGATATTAACATAAGTCTCGATACCCTGCTTTTTAAGCATGGGAAGAAGTCTTTTGCCGATTTCCTTGTCACCGTCCTTGAGTATTCTTGAAGCAAGAAGTATTACATGCGAGCCAAGCTCCTGATATATGCTTGCAAACTCAAGTCCGATTACGCCTCCACCCACTACTATAAGAGTCTCAGGAATATGGTCCAATTCCAGAAGGTCATCAGATGTGATAACCCCTTGTAGGTCCACTCCCTTGGTCTCAGTCATTTGTGGGTAAGAGCCTGTTGATATGATAATATTATCAGCTTCTATTTCTCTTGTTCCGCCTTCAAGAAGCTCAACTGTCAATGTTTTACTGTCTTTAAACGATGCTTTTCCTGGGATAAACTCGATATTGCTGTAAGATGATATAAGCTTTTCGATTCCAGTTACAAGGTCGTTTACTACCTTGTTCTTTCTTTCCAAAAGTGCTTTGCCATCAAGGCTATATCCTTCTACTTTTATACCGAATTCATCTGCTCTCTTGAGCGAGGACATTATTTCAGCATTTCTGAAATATGTTTTAGTGGGGATACATCCCCTGTTAAGGCATGTACCCCCAATTTCTCTGTTTTCTATAAGAATAACCTCTGCTTCAAGTTGTGCAGCTTTAATAGCTGCAACATAGCCACCCGGTCCTGCACCGATAATAGCTATTCTCTTTGTCAAGCAATACACCTACCCTTCGTATTTTACATTGATGTCACGTGCCGCTTTGACTTCATTTGGTCTTCTTACAATTGTTCTGTTTGGAGCTGACTTCAATATTGCTGGGTCAGTTTCCGCTTCCTTGGCAATCTGAATCATTGCCTGTATAAACTCATCAAGAGTTTCCTTGCTTTCTGTCTCAGTCGGCTCAATCATCAACGCTTGGTTTATAATCAATGGGAAGTAGATTGTTGGTGGATGATATCCAAGATCAAGAAGTCTCTTGGCAATATCTAGTGTTGTTACCTCGCTTAATGTGTCCTTCAAGCCACCAAATACAAATTCATGCTTGTAGATTGTGTCAATTGGGAGATAATAGTAATCCTTCAATTGACTGCAAATATAATTCGCATTTAATACAGCAATCTCTGAAGCACTCTTTAATCCATTTGATCCCATTGTTAATATATAAGTGTAGGCTCTTACAAGGATACCGAAATGTCCATAGAAGTCCTTCACTTTTCCTATTGAATCTGGATAATCATAATCAAGGAAATAATCGTCATCCTTCTTCTCTACCATTGGTACAGGCAGGAATGGAACTAGCTCCTTCTTAACTCCTACTGGTCCTGATCCTGGACCTCCTCCACCATGTGGTGTTGAGAAAGTTTTGTGAAGATTAAAGTGAACGACGTCAAATCCCATGTCTCCAGGTCTTGCATATCCCATTATAGCGTTGGCATTGGCTCCATCGTAATACAATAAACCCCCTGCTTCGTGAACTATTGATGCAATTTCCAGAATTCCCTTGTCAAATATACCCAGGGTATTTGGATTTGTAAGCATTAGCCCCGCAGTATCATCTCCAACAGCTGCTCTCAATGCATCAAGGTCAACAAGTCCATCTTTTGTTGATTTGATTTCAACTATCTTATATCCGGCCATTCCTGCTGTAGCAGGATTAGTACCATGTGCTGAGTCGGGAACAATAATCTTGTTTCTGTGAGCTTCCCCTCTCTTCTCATGGTAAGCCTTTATTATCATTACTCCTGTAAGCTCACCGTGTGCTCCGGCAGCTGGCTGAAGTGTTGTTCTATCCATTCCTGCAATTTCTGAAAGGCTTTCTTCCAGTTCATGAAGCAACTGCAGTGATCCCTGAATACAGTCTGCTGGCTGAAGTGGATGAAGATTTGCAAAACCATCATATCTTGCTACATCCTCATTTATCTTTGGATTGTACTTCATTGTACATGAACCAAGAGGATAGAAACCAGTATCAACACCATAGTTCTTGTTTGATAGGTTTGTGTAGTGTCTAATAATATCCACCTCTGATACTTCCGGCAAATCAAGTTCCTTGTCATTTAAAAATTCCCCTGGTATCAGGCTATCCAAAGAAACATCCTCCACATCATTGGCAGGTAACATATATGCCTTTCTGCCAGGTTTGGAAAGTTCGAAGATTAGTTTATCATAGTTTCTCATTATATCCCCTCCATTACGCTGGTCAGTTTATCTATTTCATCTTTCGTTCTCTTTTCTGTCACTGCATAAAGGATGCTATTTTCAAATTGGGGATATTCTTTGCCTAGAGCATAGCCTCCGATGATATTCTCTTTCCTAAGATCTTCATTGATCTTCTCAGGTGCAATATCTGATGTCAATACAAACTCTTTGAAGAAAGGCTTGTCAAATACTGGCTTGAATTTACCTGATTTAGTCAGTTGCTCATAAGCATAGTGAGCCTTCTTGGTGGATTGCATAGCAACCTCTCTAAGACCTTGCTTGCCCATTGTAACCATGTACACAGCAGCTGCCAACGAGTTGATCCCTTGATTGGAACAGATGTTTGAAGTCGCCTTCTCTCTTCTTATATGCTGCTCTCTGGCTGTAAGAGTCAATACAAATGATCTCTTGCCGTCAAGGTCTTCTGTCTGTCCTACAATTCTTCCAGGTAACTTTCTGATATATTCATTTTTGATTGCCATAAATCCAAGGTAAGGTCCACCAAAGCTAACAGGTATTCCTAGAGACTGGCCTTCTCCAACAACTACATCAACACCCATATCTCCAGGCTTCTTAAGAATTCCCAATGATATTGGATCAACAGAAGCTACAAATGTAGTCTTCTTGCCTTTGTGAGCGATTTTACCGATTGCTTCCAAGTCTTCTACTATTCCGAAGAAGTTAGGGCTTTGAACAATAACGGCCGCAGTATTGTCGTTGACAACACCTTCCAGGGCCTCCATATCAGTTACTCCATCTTTCACATCAATCTCTATTACCTTCAAGTTCTGAACGTGCGCATATGTGTACAGAATCTTTCTTGCGTCAGGCTTAACTGACTTGGATATTACTAATTCATCTTTTTTTGAATATGCAGCAGCCATAAGAGCTGCTTCTACAACTGCAGTTCCTCCGTCATAAAGGGATGCATTAGCAGAGTCCATACCTGTAAGATCTGCAATTAATGTCTGGAATTCAAATATATACTGCAATGTTCCCTGACTGATTTCAGGCTGGTATGGTGTATATGAAGTATAGAACTCGCTTCTTGAAATTATATGATTTACTATTGATGGTATATAATGATCGTACGCACCTGCTCCCAGGAAGCTTGTTAAATCACTCATGGAACAGTTCTTATCTGCCAGTTTCTTCAGATATGATGTTACCTCAAGCTCACTTTTTGACTTCGGAAGATCAATCTCTCTCCCCAGTTTGATATTCTTTGGAATGTCGTCAAATAACTGGTCTATGCTTTCAAGACCTATTGCTTTGAGCATCTCCTGGATATCTTCAGGTGTATTAGCGATATATGGATGCATCTTACTCCTCCTCAGCTAAAAACTTTTCATAATCCTCATCATTCATTAGTTCTTCAAGTTCTGCCTTGTCAGCCATCTCTGCTTTAATCAACCAGTTCTCAAATGCATCAGTGTTAAGTAATGCAGGATCATCCATAAGCTCCTCGTTTATTGCAACTACTTTTCCTCCGACAGGCATATATACATCAGAAGCTGCTTTTACTGACTCAACTGCTGCAAAGTCTTCGCCTTTTTCGAATTCGTCATCTACATCGGGAAGCTCAACATATACTATGTCCCCCAGATGATGCTGTGCATAATCAGAAATACCTATTACCACTACATCTCCGTCAACCTTGACCCACTCGTGATCTTTTGTGTAAAATAATCCTTTTGCAACTTTCATTTAATTACCCCCTAAAATTTATTTTTTAAGAAATTTCTTGCTTATAACTTTAGCTTTAGCAAATTTATTTCTGATCTTTACATCAACCTCTGTTCCCAACTCCGTAAACTCTGTCTTGATAAGAGCATTACCTATTACCTTGTCCAGGGTTGGGCTTTTGTATCCTGTTGTTACATGGCCAATCTTTTCGCCATCCTTGTAAACTTCATATCCTTCTCTTGCAATACCTCTGTCAAGAAGCTCAATTCCTGCAAGCTTTCTTTTCAGACCTTCGCTCCACATTTTATTCAATACATCCTTGCCAATAAAGTCAGACTTCTTGTCAAGTTTAACAAAGTATTTGAATCCAGCTTCGAGAGGAGTGATTTCGTCATCCATCTCATGACCATACAATGGAAGCGATGCTTCAAATCTCAATGTATCCCTGCAACCAAGCCCTGTTGGCTTTATGCCTTCATCCTTGCCTGCTTCAAGAATAGCATTCCATACTTTTACGATACCCTCATTGTCGGAATAAACTTCAAAACCATCTTCCCCGGTATATCCGGTTCTTGATACCATACAGTTCACTCCTGCTACTTCAACGTCTCTTTTAAGATGGAAGAATTTAATCTGAGAAAGATCATAATCAGTCAGCTTTTGCAATACTTTTTCAGCTAAAGGCCCTTGAATTGCAACCTCACCTACTGAATCAGAGATATTCTCAATCCTTACGTCAAAATCTCCCTTGTTGTCCAAAATCCACTTATGGTCCTTATCAATATTTGCTGCGTTTACTACCAGATAGAAGAATTCCCCATCATATCTGTACACAAGCAAATCATCCACGACGCCTCCTGTAGGGTGGCACATGAATGTATAAATAACCTGATTATCAACTATAGTAGTTATATCGTTGGTCATAAGATAATCAACAAAGGCAAGAGCATCCTTTCCCTTGATTGTTATCTCTCCCATATGTGAAACATCAAAAAGACCGACTGCATTTCTAACTGCCTCATGCTCAGGCACAAGTCCTTCGTATTGCACTGGAAGAAACCAACCTGCATAGTCGACAACATTACCCCCTAACTTGACATGCTCCTCATATAGGGGGGTTTTTTTTGCGTCCATTCAATCACTCCTTCCTGTTTTTTGTGGTATAATTTCCATATACTATCCTATAACTACCCCATTGAATGGTAGTTAAACTACACAGGATTACATGAATTTAGCCGTATCCGTGGTATTTCAGTAGTATACTTTAATTATACATAAGGGGGATTTTTTATGCAATACCGTGAATTTACTGGAGACAAGTTAAATGTTTCACTATTAGGGCTGGGTTGTATGCGGTTTCCGGTTCTTGAGAATGACAATTCAAAAATTGACGTGGACAAAGCTACTTTAATGGTAAGGCATGCTTTTGAAAATGGAATAAATTATTTTGATACAGCTTATCCTTACCACGGAGGGGAATCTGAGGCTTTTCTCGGAAATGCCCTTGAAGGAATTCTGAGAGGGGATTACCATCTGGCGACAAAATCTCCAGTATGGTTGATGGAGCATCACGATGATTTTATGAAATATCTGGATGAACAACTGGTTAATTTAAAGACAAACTATATAGATTTTTACCTTTTTCATGCCCTAAATAGTGATTCTTTCAAAAAAATAAAATCACTTGAATTCGAAAAATTTGTAAATCAGGCAAAAAAAGAAGGAAAAATCAAGCACATTGGGTTTTCATTTCATGACGAACTTCCTGTTTTTAAAGAAATTGTTGATTATTATCCTTGGGAGTTTTGTCAAATTCAGCTAAACTATATGGATACGGATTATCAGGCTGGTATTGCAGGGCTTGAATACGCTAGAAACAAAGAAATTGATGTGGTCGTAATGGAGCCCCTAAAAGGCGGTAAGCTGGCAAGCTCTCCAGATGATGTACTCCAGGTATGGAACAAGGCTAAAACAACCCGTACGCCTGTACAGTGGGCTCTAAACTGGCTTCACAGTCTCCCAGGCATCTCCGTTGTTTTAAGTGGCATGTCCACAATGAATCAACTGGATGAAAATATCAGAATCAGTTCTTATGAAAATTCAATGTCTCTTGAGGATATGAGTATTGTAAATGAAGCAGCTGATATCTATCGAAGTAGAATTAAAGTTGATTGTACAGGATGCAAATACTGTATTCCATGCCCTCAGAATGTTGAAATACCTGATATATTCGAGCTCTACAACAATGCACATGTCTATGGAACCATGGAAGATTCCATGAGGTCATACTCTAACCTTGTTAAAAAGGAATCTGACAGTTCCAGATGTGTAGAGTGTGGACTATGTGAGGAAAAGTGTCCACAGAATCTGACAATAATTCAATATCTAAAGGATGCCAGGGGTGACCTATACAGCTAAAAAATAGCAAGCAATACACATGTTCGAGGAGTTATCCACTTTATCCACATTATCCACAGTCCACAGGGGATAACCTTCAATTACCTTAAAAATGAGTACTAAAAAAGCACCAGATCTTTTCTGGTGCTTTCGCATTATCTCTTGCTGAACTGAGGGCTTTTTCTTGCCTTCTTGAGACCGTATTTCTTTCTCTCAACCATTCTTGAGTCTCTGGTAAGATGTCCTGCCTTCTTAAGTATTGGTCTTAACTCTCCATCTGTTTCAAGAAGTGCTCTTGCAATACCGTGTCTGATAGCTCCGGCTTGTCCTGTGAATCCACCACCGTGAACATTTACGATTACGTCGTATTTATCTGCTGTTTCAGTTATAGTCAAAGGCTCTTTTGCAATTACTCTTAATGTCTCGTAGTTGAAAAAGTCCTCGATATCTCTCTTGTTGATCGTGATTTTTCCATTACCTGCTACAAGTCTTACTCTTGCAACGGATGTCTTTCTTCTTCCTGTTCCTAAAAATTGTGTTGCAGCCATTTACAGTCCTCCCTTCATCAATTAATTATACTTCGTAAAATTCTGGCTTCTGCGCCTCGTGTCCGTGCTCTGTACCTCTATAAACCTTAAGTTTTGTGTACATTTTTCTTCCCAGACTATTCTTAGGCAACATTCCTTTAACTGCCAGCTCGATTATCTTTTCGGGATTCTTCTCCATTAGCTCGCTGTAAGATACTTGTCTCAAGCCTCCTGGATAACCTGTATGGTACGTGTAGTTCTTTTGCTGTAATTTCTTTCCAGTAAGTCTTACTTTACCTGCATTAATTACTATAACAAAATCACCTGTATCAACATGTGGTGTGTAGATGGGCTTGTTCTTACCTCTCAGGATAGTTGCAATCTCTGTGGCTAGTCTTCCCAACACTTTATCTTCTGCGTCTATTATATACCATTTTCTTTCGACTTCATTGGCTTTTGCCATAAAACTTTTCATCTATTTCCCTCCTTACAACAACATTCGTTTTAAGGTGTCTACTAAAAAGTTTCCGGACTTCTCATTAAACACTCTTATATATTCTAATACAAGTAATAATCAATGTCAAGGCTGATTTTACTTGTAGAATACTTTTTCTAAAAATAGTCCCTGGGCTGGTGCCGTTTTCCCAGCAGACTTTCGTTCTCTTTTTTCAATAATCTCCGGTATTTCATACTTGCTTCTTTTACCTGCACCTACTTCTATCAATGTACCAGCAATTATTCTTACCATATTCCGTAGAAAGCTGTTACCCTCTACTGTAATTTCAATCAGATCGCCATTTCTGTTGATATCTATTGAATAAATTGTCCTTACTGACGATTTTATTGAAGTCTTTTTACCTCTGAATGATTTGAAGTCGTGGGTTCCAATAAAAAACTCAGCTGCTTCTTTCATCAGTCCAGTATCCAATGGAAATCTTACATGGCAAGTATGATTTCTCAACAAAGGCCTTTCTGATTCACCATTATATATTTTGTATACATATCTTTTGTGAGTTGCGCTGTATCTTGCATGAAAGTCAAGAGGCACTTCCTGAGAGCTTATGATTCTAATGTCGTCTGGAAGCTTGATATTAAGAGCATACTTGAATCTCTCACCTGGTATGCTTGATTCTGTTTGGAAATTGGCTACATGTCCAAGTGCATGAACCTTGGCATCTGTCCTTCCTGATCCGTAAAGCACAACCTTCTCACCTGTGACTTTTTTGATTGTTTTCTCAATTTCCTCCTGTATCGAAGGGAAATCCTCCTGGGTCTGCCACCCCCAGTAATTTGTGCCGTCGTATTCAATTATCAACTTAATGTTTCGCATATTATCACCATATATAACGAGTAGACACAATCGCTGCAAAGAACAGGGTCATACCTGTCAACACAGCATAATCTCTGGTTACAAACTTTAATTCATTCAGTCTGGTCCTTCCATCTCCACCTCTGTAGCATCTTGCTTCCATTGCTGTAGCCAACTCATCTGCCCTTCTGAAAGCATTGATAAATAGAGGTACAAGCAAGGGAACCAGATTCTTTGCCCTGCTTAAGATATTCCCGGATTCAAAATCAGCTCCTCTTGCCATCTGAGCTTTCATTATCTTGTCGGTCTCCTCAAGCAAAGTAGGTATAAACCTAAGCGCAATGGTCATCATCATGGCAAGTTCATGTGAAGGTAACCCTATTCTCTTGAAAGGTGAAAGTAGTCTTTCTATTCCATCAGTCAATGCGATTGGGGAAGTGGTTAAGGTTAAGAGTGATGTTCCCGTTATCAGGAATACCAATCTGAGTGCCATAAATACTGATTGCCTCAAGCCTTCTTTAGTTATTGCCAAAGGACCAAGCTCCACAAGAACTTCACCTTTTGTCATAAATAGGTTGATGGCAAAGGTTATCAGAATTATAAACATCAAGGGTTTCAATCCTTTGATAATAAACTTCACGGGAAGTTTCGCTATTGAAATAACCCCTGCAATAAATGCCAGTATGAAAATATAGGGAACGAAGTTGGTCACAAAGAAGAGAGATGCAATAAACAATGCTACAATGATTATTTTCACTCTTGGATCTAATTTGTGAACTATAGATGTTCCAGGAAAATATTGTCCAATTGTAATATCTTTAAGCATCCTTTTTACTCCTTAAATAGTTTAATATCTCTACCTTGGCTTCTTCAACTGTTAACACATCATCCCTGATTACATGTCCTCTGCTTTTAAAAGTCTTCATGAATTTGGTGATCTGAGGAATTCCAAGACCCATTGCTTCCAACTCATCGGTTCTGGTAAAGATTTCTCTGGTGGGACCATCAAGTGCAACCTTGCCTTTGTGCATTACAAATATTCTGTTTACAAGTCTGGCAATATCCTCCATACTGTGAGAAACAAGAATAATTGTAATCATTTCCTTATCATAAATCTTTCTTATTTCATCGAGAATATCATCTCTACCCTTGGGATCAAGACCTGCAGTTGGCTCATCAAGTATAAGCACTTTGGGCTTCATGGCTATAACACCTGCAATCGCAACCCGTCTCTTCTGACCTCCGGACAGCTCAAATGGAGACCTTTCTTTAAGTTCTTCGAAGTCAAGACCTACAAGTTCCATTGCGTCTCTTACCCTTTGCTCTATTTCATCGTCTTTTAATCCCAGATTTTTAGGTCCAAATGCAATATCTTTATAAATAGTCTCTTCAAATAGTTGATGCTCTGGATACTGGAAAACCAATCCTACCTTCTGTCTAATAATCTTCATTTTAGTCTCTTTACTGGAGAGGTCCTGACCGTCAATGATGATCTTGCCCTTAGTAGGCTTCATTAGACCATTCAGGTGTTGTACCAATGTTGATTTACCAGACCCAGTATGCCCAATAAGACCTATGAATTCACCCTCTTCAATTTCCAGGTTTATTCCATCGAGAGCTTTCTTTTCAAAAGGTGTTCCCGGATTATATATATAGTCAACATCCTTTAATTGAATTATCATAGTGTATCCACCAGCTCCTCAACAGATAATATATCGTCCTTGATATTATACCCTTCTTTGTTCAACTCATAGACAAGCTCTGTGACCTGTGGAACATCCAGTCCAAGAGATTTTAATTTATCAACCTGTCTGAAGATATCTTTTGGAGTACCTAACATTACAGATTCACCCTCGTTTAGCACCATAACTCTGTCAGCTTCAACTGCTTCGTCCATATAGTGAGTAATGAGGATAATTGTCTTGTTCTTCTCCTGGTTGAGTTTTTTAATTGTTTCCATTACCTCAAGTCTGCCTGACGGGTCAAGCATTGCAGTCGGCTCATCAAAAATTATACAATCGGGTTCCATGGCAAGTATCCCTGCTATTGCAACCCTTTGTTTTTGGCCACCTGACAAAAGGTGGGGAGCATGGTTTTTATACTCTGTCATTTCAACTACCTCAAGAGCATCATCAACCCGCTTCCTTATTTCTGCAGGGGGTATCCCTAGATTTTCAGGTCCAAATGCTACATCTTCCTCCACGATTGTTGCAACAATTTGATTGTCGGGATTTTGAAACACCATGCCTGCTGTTGATCTTATGTCCCATATCTTGTCTTCATCCCTTGTGTTCATACCATTTACAAGGACTTCCCCTCGTGATGGAAGAATTAATCCATTGATCATCTTGGCAAGAGTAGATTTTCCAGATCCATTATGTCCAAGTACCACAAAAAATTCTCCTCTCTCTATTTGGAGGCTCAAGTCTTTTACGGCCAATTGGATGCTCTCGTCAATATAGGAGCTATATTCATAGCTCACATTTTGTATGTCTATCATTAAATTTTTGTTTTTTTCATTCATAATTTACCTCTGTTTAAATTTACTATTACCAGTTTAATATAACACAAGAAAAATGTTATTTCAATTGACCTTTACCGGTAAACAAGTGGAACTTACAAAATTAAAGGGACTAAGTGTCAACTTAATCCCCCTCCCTATTAAACAAGTTCTAATATAGCTATTTCTGCGGCATCTCCGCGACGAGGACCAACTCTTAATACTCTTGTATAACCGCCATTTCTTTCGGCATACTTAGGACCGATTTCATCAAATAATTTCCTCACCACATCTTCATCATATATGAACGCAAGTGCTTGTCTTCTTGCGTGAAGATCGCCTTTCTTTGCCAAAGTTATCATTCTTTCTGCCATTCTTTTTGTCTCTTTGGCTCTGGTTACCGTGGTTTCAATTCTTTCTTCCCTTAGTAATGATGTAACTTGATTTCTCAACATCGCTTTTCTATGAGCAGTAGGACGACCAAGTTTTCTTAGTGTTGTCACATTTATCCCTCCTTCTTGCTTAGGTTATTCATCACTTGATTTAAGGCCCAATCCCAATTCAGCAAGTTTCTTCTGTACTTCTTCAAGGGATTTTTTACCTAGATTCCTAACCTTCATCATGTCTTCCTCAGTTTTTTCAGTCAGTTCTTCAACAGTATTTATTGCTGCTCTCTTTAGACAGTTATAACTTCTAACTGAAAGATCAAGCTCTTCTACTGTCATTTCAAGTACCTTCTCCTTCTTGTCCTCTTCCTTTTCAACCATGATTTCTACTTCGTTGACATGGTCAGTAAGTCCAATAAACAGGTTAAGGTGTTCTGTAAGAATCTTGGCTCCCAATGAGGTAGCTTCATCAGCACTCATTGTTCCATTAGTCCAGACATCCAACACAAGTTTGTCATAGTCAGTTATCTGACCAACTCTTGTGTTTTCAACCTGATAGTTGACCTTGCTTACAGGAGTATAGGACGAGTCTACAGGAATTACTCCCACAGGCTGACCTTCCTTCTTGTTCTTTTCGGCAACTGAGTAGCCTCTTCCTCTTATTAATTCAAGCTCTATATATAGTCTTCCATCTTCATTGACAGTAGCTATATGTTGATCCTTATTTACTATTTCAACTTCCATTCCAGTCGCAATGTCACCAGCAGTAATTTCCTGAGGTCCTTCTACATCAATGATCATTGTAACCGGTTCTTCTGTATACATCTTTGCTGCAATTTCCTTGATATTGAGTATTATCTCGGGCACATCTTCCAACACACCTGGGATTGTAGCAAACTCATGTAGTACTCCCTGGATCTTTATTGATGATATTGCCGCACCGGGCAATGATGAAAGTAAAACTCTTCTTAAGGAGTTTCCCAGAGTTGTTCCATAACCTCTTTCAAGAGGTTCTACAACAAATTTACCAAAGCTTCCATCTTCACTTAATTCCATGATCTCAATTCTAGGCTTTTCAATTTCCATCATTAAGCATAACCCTCCTTGATCTTTTTATTTTTAACGGACGAGGGCAACTGATACTACTATATCGATTATTTTGAATATAGCTCGACGATTAAATGTTCTTCAACTGGAAGATCAATGTCTTCTCTGGTTGATTCAGCTACGATTGTTCCTCTTAGTTTTTCAAGATCTATGTTTATCCATGGTGTAGTGTTTCCGCTATGGTTTTCAACCAAAGCCTTGAATTTTTCACTACCACGGCTTTTTTCCTTAACTTCGATAACATCACCTACTGTAGTCATTAGTGAAGGTATTGTCGCCTTATTTCCGTTCAGCAGGAAGTGTCCATGTGTCACAAGTTGTCTTGCTTCTGCTCTTGAAGCTGCAAATCCCATTCTGTAAACTACATTGTCAAGTCTTGACTCAAGAATCTTGAACATGTTCTCACCGGTTACGCCCTTCATTTGGTCAGCCATCATGAAATATTTACTCATTTGTGACTCTGAAAGTCCGTAGAATCTACGTACCTTTTGCTTTTCTCTTAACTGCATTCCATATTCAGTTACTTTCTTTCTTGATTGTCCGTGTTGTCCTGGAGCAAAGTTTCTCTTGTTAAGAGCACATCTGTCTGTATAACATCTGTCTCCTTTAAGGAAAAGCTTAAGACCTTCTCTACGGCACAATCTACAAACTGGCCCTGTATATCTTCCCATCCTTAATTTACACCTCCTATTAAACTCTTCTTCTCTTCGGTGGTCTACATCCATTATGTGGAATTGGAGTAACGTCCTTAATCATGCTTACTTCCAATCCAGATGCCTGAAGTGACCTTATTGCTGCTTCTCTTCCTGATCCAGGTCCCTTTACAAATACTTCTACAACTTTAAGACCATGATCCATAGCTTTTCTTGCAGCATCCTCTGCACATTGTTGTGCGGCATAAGGAGTGGATTTCCTTGACCCTCTGAATCCAAGCTGTCCTGCGCTTGCCCATGATATTACATTACCTTGGGTATCTGTAAGTGTTACCATTGTATTGTTGAAGGTTGAAGAAATATGAGCTTGACCTCTCTCAATATTCTTACGTTCTCTTCTTCTTACACGTGTTGCTTTACCTTTTTTAGGTGCCATTAAGTTCCCCTCCTTTACCTATTTCTTCTTGGATACTAATCTTCTTGGACCTTTTCTTGTCCTCGCATTAGTTTTTGTTCTTTGACCTCTAACAGGAAGTCCTCTCTTATGTCTTAGTCCTCTATAACAGTTGATTTCCTTAAGTCTCTTAATGTTTAGGGCGATATCTCTTCTAAGATCTCCCTCAACATGATAGTTGTCGATAAGTGCTCTAAGATTTGATACTTCAGACTCAGTAAGATCCTTTACTCTTGTGTCCTTATCTACTCCAGCTTTTACTAGAATCTCATTTGAGCTTGTTTTACCTATACCATAAATGTATGTCAAACCAATTTCTACTCTTTTATCTCTTGGTAAGTCTACGCCTGCAATTCTTGCCATTAACGTTTGCACCTCCTATTTTTAAAACTCGTTATTAACCTTGTGTTTGTTTATGCTTAGGATTTTCACAGATAACCATTACTCTTCCTTTTCTTTTAATAATCTTGCATTTTTCACACATCTTCTTAACAGATGGTCTAACTTTCATAATAATCCCTCCTATGCTACTTGTTTCGCCAGGTTATCCTGCCTCTTGTTAAATCGTAGGGCGACAGTTCTATTGTTACGGTATCTCCTGGTAATATTCTGATGTAGTGCATCCTAAGTTTACCGGAAATATGGGCTAAAATTTCGTGTCCGTTCTCAAGCCTTACTTTAAATATGGCATTAGGCAATGCATCAATAACCGTACCTTCAACCTCTATTACATCTTCTTTAGCCATGGGTTTCGAACCTCCTGTTCAATTCTCATTTAGAAACTCTTATTGAAAGGTTCCAAAATTTTTCTAATATATGAGTTATTTATCTTTACGCTATTCTCTATCTTATCCTTGAATTCAGGCATAACAGTATTGAATACAATTAAGTGCTTGATTTTCTTCTTTTTCGGACTGTCAAGCTTTCTTAAATCTCCATCAACTACGTATACGTATTGATCATCTGCTACATCATAAATCAAGAATATTCTTCCTTTATCACGGCCAGCTCTTGACTTTACCACCTGTCCGATGGATATGTCACTAGTGGAATCCATTATATTCACCTCTTCGTTCTGCTGGGTAAGGGCTAGAACCCTCTATTTGTCGAGTTCGCTAGTTATGTCAATGAAAACTTCATCAATTTTCTTAGTTCCGTCAACATCAAACAGCAATCCCTGACTCTTGTAATAATCTATCAATGGCTCCGTTTGTTCCATGTATACGCTAATCCTGGTGGTAACAGTTTCTTCTGTGTCGTCATTTCTCTGATAGAGTTCTCCTCCATCCTTATCGCATACGCCTTCAACCTTTGGTGGGTTGTATTTAACATGGTAAGTTGCACCGCATTCCTTGCAGATACGTCTTCCCACAGCTCTTTCAATAAGAATTTCAGCAGCTGCATTAATATTTATAACCCTGTCTAAATTTATACCCATTTTGTCTAGTTCGGAATCCAACGCTTCTGCCTGCTTTACAGTTCTTGGGAAACCATCCAGAAGGAAACCTTCTTTGCAGTCATCTTTCAGCAGTCTATCCTTTACTATAGATACCACTAATTCGTCTGGTACTAGGAGACCTTTGTCCATATAACCTTTAGCCTCCTGCCCCAATGCCGTACCTTCTTTTATATTGGCTCTAAAAATATCCCCAGTTGATATATGTGGAATATTATACTTTTCTACTATAGCTGATGCTTGAGTTCCTTTACCTGCTCCTGGAGGACCTAGTAATACCAATCTCATTTTAAATCATCTCCTATAGGTTAGTTCAAGAATCCCTTGTAATGTCTCATCAACATTTGTGATTCTATTTGTTTTACAGTCTCTAACGCAACACCTACTACAATTATTATAGCAGTTCCACCAAAGTTTACATTCATGCCGAAAATCTTTGACAGGAATATTGGCATTGATGCCAATAATGCAAGTGACATACCACCAACAAATACTATTCTATTAACAACTTTGTTTAAATAGTCTGATGTAGGTCTTCCCGGTCTGATACCCGGAATAAAACCACCGTTTTGCTGAAGATTCTTTGAATATTCTACTGTATTAAATTGTACTGCTGTGTAGAAATACGTGAAGAATACAATTAACACTATGTTCAGAATTGAGTATACCCATATCCCGACACTTCCTGCTGGTGTAAGGTAGTTCTCCACCCACTGAGTAATTCCTCCCTGTGAAAACAGTGCGAATGTCTGTGGTAATGCTAGAAGTGAGGAAGCAAATATTACAGGGATAACTCCTGCCATCAATACTTTGATGGGAATATGAGTACTTTGTCCACCATACATTTTTCTACCTACTACTCTTTTTGCATATTGCACAGGAATTTTACGCTGTCCTTCCTGAAGAGCTACTACGAAAGCAATGATAATAAGCATTACGATTCCAAACAACAATACTGTAAACAAGTTTAATTGTCCTATGCTCACTAGCTTGAATGTACTGATTAGATCAGATGGTAATTTTGATATTATTCCAATGAATATTAGAAGCGATATACCATTTCCGATTCCCTTCTCAGTAATTAGCTCACCAATCCACATAAGAAATGCTGTTCCAGCAACCATAGACAATATTACTATTACTGTCTGCATACTATTTTGAGTTTCCAGAGCATTTCTGAACAGACCAAAAGTATAACCAATTGCCTGAACTGCTGCCAGTACAACCGCACCATATCTGGTGTAACGATTGATTTTTTTCTTTCCTTCTTCTCCTTGCTTAGCTAGCTCTTCCAGTTTTGGGATTGCTATTGTTAAAAGTTGAAGAATGATGGAAGCAGTGATGTATGGGTAGATATTTGTGGCAAAAATACTGAAGTCACTGAACGTTCCTCCGGCCATCATATCAAGGAATTGTAATATTCCACCCTGGCTGGCATTGAATATACCTTCGATTATCTCTTTGTTCATAAAAGGCACAGGCACTGCTGCCCCCAACCTTACTACCAATAACATAAGAATCGTGAAGGTCATCTTCTTTCTGATGTCTGGAATTCTCCAAGCATTCCTTAAGGTTGAAAGCATATTAAATCACCTCAACCTTTCCTCCTGCAGCTTCGATCTTCTCAGCAGCAGATTTGCTAAATTTATGTGCTTGTACTGTCAATTTCACATTTAATTCACCGTCTCCAAGAATTTTTACTCCATCCTTGGCTTTACCCTTTTTAACGACACCTTCTTCAAAAAGAAGTTCCGGAGTAATAACGGTGTTTTCTTCGAATCTATTCAAATCTTCAAGATTAACTATAGCATATACTCTAGCGAAGATGTTAGTGAATCCTCTCTTTGGCATCCTTCTAAATAAAGGCATTTGGCCACCTTCGAATCCAGGTCTAACTCCTCCACCTGATCTTGCGTTCTGACCTTTATGTCCTTTACCAGCTGTCTTACCAGTACCTGATCCAATTCCTCTACCAAGTCTTTTTCTGGCTTTGGATCCGCCACCATCATTTGGTCTTAAATCATTAAGTTTCAATCCGTACACCTCCTTTATTAGTCTATTAGCTCAACCATGTAGTCTATTTGATGTATCATACCTCTGATTTGAGGGGTATCATTCTTTTCAACTACTTGTCCGATTTTCCTTAATCCAAGGGCTTTGACTGTTTTTTTGTGGGTATCAGGTCTCCCGATGGGACTCTTAACCAACTTGATTTTAAGCATAGTCATTATTCTCCCCCCTAACCTAGTATTTCTTCTACTGTCTTACCTCTTAATTTGGCAACATTTTCTGCAGTCTTGAGGCCTTTAAGAGCTTCCATTGTAGCATTTACAACATTTCTTGGGTTGTTTGTACCAAGTGATTTAGTTCTGATATCCCTAATTCCAACAAGCTCGCATACGGCACGAACAGCTCCGCCTGCAATAACTCCGGTACCTTCGTTTGATGGCTTCATCAATACTCTTCCAGCTCCATAAACTCCAGTAATTTCGTGAGGGATTGTAGTTCCTTCCAATGGCACTTTTATAATATGCTTCTTGGCATCCTGAACTGCTTTTCTGATTGCCTCAGGTACTTCGAGAGCTTTAGCCATTCCAACTCCAACGTGACCGTTTCCGTCTCCAACAACGACCAATGCACTGAATCTGAAGTTTCTACCGCCTTTTACTACTTTAGTGACACGATTTATATTAACAACTCTTTCTTGTAAATCTAATTCGTTTGCATCAACATATGAGCGTTCCATTATTTCCCCTCCTTCTATTAAAATTTAAGTCCAGCTTCTCTGGCCCCATCAGCAAGTTCTTTAACTCTTCCATGATATAGGTAACCGCCTCTGTCGAAAACAACTTCTTCGATTCCTTTGTCAAGAGCTTTCTTGCCAATTGCCATTCCTACTGCTTTAGCTGCTTCCTTATTCTTCGTTGAAGTAAGGCTTAGGTCCTTATCCAGAGTAGAAGCTGCTGCCAAAGTGCTACCAGCTGCATCATCGATAATCTGAGCGTAAATATGGCTTCCGCTTCTGTAGATGCTTAGTCTTGGCTTGGCAGGAGTGCCATATACTTTTTGCCTTACTCTTGCATGTCTGACTTGTCTGTTTTTGTTTTTATCTATTTTTTTAAGCAAATTTGTTCACTCCCTTCTACTTACCTGTTTTACCAACCTTACGTCTAACGTGTTCGCCAGTATATCTGATTCCTTTGCCTTTATATGGCTCAGGTTTTCTATAGTCTCTTATTTTTGCAGCAAAGTTACCAACCTGTTGCTTGTCAATTCCCTTAACAATAATCTTGTTTTGTGCAGGAACTTCTACTTCCATACCCTTTGGATCATCAAGTTCGATTGGGTGTGAATATCCCAATGAAAGTACCAGTTTGTTTCCTTGCTTTGAAGCTCTGTATCCTGTACCCACAATATCCAATGACTTTTGGTAACCTTCTGTTACTCCAACAACCATGTTCCAAATCAAAGTCCTGGACAATCCGTGCACGGACTTGTGTCTTTTTTGTTCTGATGGTCTTGCAACATTTAGAACGCCATCTTCTATTTTAATTACCATTTCTGGATCAATTTGTTGACTTAGTTGACCTTTTGGTCCTTTTACCTCTACCAGGTTCTTTTCGTTTACTGTTATTTCAACTCCCGCTGGTAGATCAATTGGTTTTAATCCTATTCTTGACATGAGTGCACCTCCTGTTCCAATAATCTAGCAATTTATTACCAAACGTAACAAATTACTTCTCCACCCACATTTTCATTTCTAGCAGACTTGTCTGTCATCATTCCTTTTGATGTGGATAGTACAGCTATTCCCAAACCACCAAGTACCTTAGGTATCTCGTTGTTTTTTACATAAACTTTAAGACCAGGTTTTGATATCCTCTTGATACCACTTATAACCTTCTCATTGTTTTGACCATATTTTAAATCTATTCTCATGATTCCTTGCTTTCCGTCTTCAATAACATCAAATCCCTTGATGAAACCTTCGTTAAGAAGAATCTTAGCGATTTCTTTTTTTATTTTTGACGCAGGAACATCAACAGAATCGTGCTTGGCATTATTACCATTTCTAATTCTCGTTAACATATCCGCGATTGGGTCTGTCATCATGTTTGTTACCTCCTCTCATAATCCTGGAATTACCAGCTAGCTTTTCTAACTCCGGGTATTTGACCCTTGTAAGCCAATTCTCTGAAGCATATACGGCAAATGCCATATTTTCTCAGGTAGGCGTGAGGTCTACCACATAATTTACATCTATTATATTCCTGTGTGCTAAACTTTTGCTTTCTCTTTTGTTTAGCAATCATTGATTTCTTTGCCAAGATTTTCCCCTCCTTCGTCTACTTTTTAAAGGGCATTCCCATTTTCTCTAAGAATACTTTAGCTTCCTCATCTGATTGTGCAGTGGTTACGATAACAACGTCAAGACCTCTGATAGAATCAACTTGATCATATTCTATTTCTGGGAAAATCAACTGCTCTCTTAATCCCATTGCATAGTTTCCTCTTCCATCGAAGGAAGTAGCATTAACACCTCTAAAGTCTCTTACTCTAGGTAGAGCGATATTCATCAATTTATCTAAAAAGTCGTACATTCGCTCTCCCCTAAGGGTAACTTTTGCTCCGACTTTCATGCCTTCTCTAAGTTTAAAGTTCGCTATGGATTTTTTTGCTTGAGTAACAAGTGGCTTTTGGCCAGTAATTATTTCAAGTTCCTTTACTGCTGATTCAAGAGCTTTAGGATTGTCTCTTGCTTCTCCGATTCCCATATTGATAACAACTTTATCTAGTCTCGGAACTTCCATAACACTACTGTACTCGAATTTTTCCATTAAAGCATTTACAACTTCTTCATTATATTTTACCTTTAATCTGGAAGTCATTCCATTACCTCCTCTCTCATGTGATTATTTATCTAGAACTTCTCCGCACTTCTTGCAGACTCTAACTTTGCTTCCGTCGCTTTTCACCTTATATCCAACTCTTACTCCCTGCTTGTCCTTAGGGCAGTAATACATTACCTTTGAACTGTTCAGTGGTCCTTCAAGCCTAATGATTCCACCTGGTTTTGTAGGTCCTGCAGGTTTCTTATGCTTAGTCAACATGTTAACGCCTTCAACAATTACTCTATTTTCTTTAGGTATAACCTTCATGATTTTTCCGGTCTTACCTTTGTCTTTTCCTGAAATTACAACTACTGTATCTCCACTTTTAACATTCATACTATACACCTCCTCTTATAGTACTTCCGGTGCCAAGGATATAATCTTCATGTAGTTACCTCTTCTCAGTTCCCTTGTTACAGGTCCGAAAATACGGGTTCCTACTGGATTCTTGTCATCTTTTATAATAACAGCTGCGTTGTCGTCGAATTTGATGTATGAACCATCTTGCCTTCTAACTCCGAATTTGCTTCTAACAACAACCGCTTTAACAACTTGTCCTTTTTTTACAACCCCACCAGGTGTTGCACTTTTAACCGTACATACAACTACATCCCCGATGCTGGCGTACTGCTTATTGGTACCTCCGAGCACTCTGATAACCAATACTTCCTTTGCTCCGGAATTATCAGCTACTCTCATGCGGCTTTCCGTTTGAATCATTCAGAATACCTCCCTTCGCCTAATATATCTTATTTTGCTTTTTCTATTACGTTTATAACTCTCCAATATTTATCTTTGCTAAGTGGTCTAGTCTCCATGATTTCAACCTTGTCGCCAATTCCGCACTCATTGTTCTCATCGTGAGCCTTAAACTTTGTAGTTCTTTTTGATTGCTTTTTATACAATGGATGTGTTTTGAAAGTCTCTATTGAAACAACAACTGTCTTGTCCATTTTATCACTTACAACAGTACCTATTCTTACTTTACGATTTCCTCTTTCCATTAGAGATTAAACCTCCTTCCCTATAGATAATTCTCTTTCTCGAACGATAGTTTTTACACGAGCAATATTTTTTCTTACAGAACTTATTTTTATAGGGTTATCTAATTGACCAGTAGCCAATTGAAATCTCAAGTTAAATAGCTCTGTTTTAAGATCAAGCAGTTCTGTATTTAATTCTTTGTCTGACATTTGGCGAATTTCTTTAGCTTTCATTAGCTTCACCACCCTTATCTTGCGTTTCTTCACGTGTAACAAATTTTGTTTTGATAGGTAGTTTATGAGCTGCAAGTCTCATTGCTTCTCTTGCATCTTCTTCAGATACACCACCCATTTCAAATAATATTCTGCCTGGTTTAACTACTGCTACCCAGTACTCAGGTGAACCTTTTCCTGAACCCATACGAGTCTCAGCAGGTTTTTCAGTTACTGGTTTATCTGGGAAAACTTTAATCCAGATATTTCCGCCCCTCTTAACGTATCTTGTCATAGCACGTCTTGCGGACTCTATTTGATTTGAAGTAATCCATATAGGCTCAAGAGCTTGCAATCCAAACTCACCGTATGTTATTGAGTTTCCACGGATTGCCTTTCCCTTCATTCTACCTCTATGAACTCTTCTGTATTTCACTCTTTTAGGCATTAACATGTTAACTTTCCTCCTTCCTACGACGTTAATCTATTTTGATGATCCTTCTCTTTTATTGCTTCTATCCACTTTTTTGGTAGGAAGTACTTCTCCTTTGTACAGCCAAACTTTAACACCGATTTTCCCGTAAGTTGTCATAGCTTCCGCAAAACCGTAGCCAATGTCAGCTCTCAGTGTTTGTAGAGGAATTGTTCCCTCACTATAGCCTTCTGTTCTAGCCATATCAGCTCCACCAAGTCTTCCTGCCACCTGTGTTTTAATACCTTTCGCTCCGAATCTCATTGTTCTTTGGATTGCTTGCTTCATTGCTCTTCTGAAGGTAACCCTTCTTTCAAGCTGTGATGCAATGTTTTCAGCGACTAATTGTGCGTCAAGTTCAGCAACCTTGATTTCCTCAACGTTGATTACAACGCTCTTTTTAGTCATCTTTTCGATAGCAATTCTAAGTTCTTCAACTCCAGATCCGCCTCTACCGATTACCATTCCTGGCTTTGCAGTGAAGATGGAAACTTTTATCTTGCTGGCAGCACGCTCAATTTCTATTTTTGATATTCCTGATATATATAATTTCTCTTTCAGATATTCTCTTATTTTGAAATCTTCCACCAAGTATAAATTGAAAGTCTTCTTATCAGCATACCATTTTGAATCCCAATCCTTGATTATACCGACCCTAAGACCATGTGGGTTAACTTTTTGACCCATTAACTATCCCTCCTTTTCTAATTGCTTTCTTTTACAACTACTCCTATATGACTGCTTCTCTTTATTATCGGATATGCCATACCTCTTGCCTTAGGTCTGAATCTCTTCATTCTTGGACCTTCGTTTGCGTATGCTTCTGATACATAAAGATTCTCTCTATCCATATTAAAGTTGTTCTCTGCATTTGCAACTGCGGAGTTAAGCACCTTTTCAAGAGCTTTTGCACCTTTTTTTGGTGTAAATTTCAATATTGAAAGAGCTTCATCCACTTGCTTGCCTCTGATTTCTGCACATATGAAGTTTACCTTCAATGGTGAAATCCTAACGTATTTAGCTATAGCTTTAGCTTCCACGAATTATACCTCCTTCATCTATTTTTTTAAACCAGATGATCTTTCACTCTTGCCCATGTGACTCCTGAATGTTCTGGTCATTACAAATTCTCCTAATTTATGTCCTACCATGTCCTCGGTAACATATACTGGCACGTGTTTTCTACCATCGTATACCGCAATTGTATGCCCTACCATTTGAGGGAAAATAGTTGAACGACGTGACCAAGTTTTTATAACTTTCTTATCATTTGTTTTATTAAGCTCCTCTACTTTCTTAAGTAGATGATCATCGATAAATGGTCCTTTCTTAAGGGATCTACCCATACTTAATTCCTCCTTTCAGAAGTACTATTTTGTTCTTCTTCTTACGATATATTTGTCAGATTTCTTGTTTTTCTTTCTAGTCTTGTATCCAAGAGCAGGTTTACCCCATGGAGTCACTGGTGAAGGCATTCCTATTGGAGCTCTACCTTCTCCACCACCGTGTGGGTGATCAACTGGGTTCATGGCACTACCTCTAACGGTAGGTCTGATTCCCATGTGTCTTGAACGTCCAGCTTTACCTATTGTAATAAGCTCATGATCTATGTTTCCAACTTGTCCGATTGTAGCTCTACAATCTATGGATACCAATCTGAATTCTCCTGATGGCAACTTAATTTGAGCATTTTTTCCTTCTTTCGCCATAAGTTGTGCTTCGGCTCCAGCTGATCTTACCATCTGAGCACCTTTTCCAGGCTTTAATTCAACATTGTGTATAGTTGTACCTACTGGGATATGCTTCAATTGCAGTGCATTACCAATTTTGATGTCTGCTTCTTCACCTGATTCAATAATGTCACCAACTTTAATTTTGTAAGGAGCAAGAATGTATCTCTTATCTCCATCAACATAGTGGATCAATGCTATATTGGCAGATCTGTTTGGATCGTATTCAATTGCAGCAACTTTTCCTGGCACACCATCTTTGTTTCTCTTGAAGTCGATTATTCTGTACTTCTTCTTTGCTCCACCGCCTCTGTGACGGATGGTTATTCTACCCTGTGAGTTTCTTCCGCTGTTTTTATTTAAACTAATCACTAGTGATTTTTCTGGTTCCTTCTTAGTGATTTCTTCGAATGTTGAAACACTCATTTGTCTTCTAGCAGGGGAAGTAGGTTTGAATTTCCTGATACTCATTGGTTGTCCCTCCTTTTATCTTCCTAATTATTCCATCCCTTCGAAGAATTCTATCTTCTTGGAGTCATCTGTTAGTTTTACGATTGCTTTCTTCCAGCTTGATCTTCTACCACTATGAATCCCTTGTCTCTTCAACTTCCCAAGATAGTTCATAGTGTTTACTTTTTCAACTTTCACGCCAAATATACTCTCAACAGCTTTTTTAACTTCAGTCTTGTTTGATCTCTTGTCTACAACAAAAGTATATTTACCGGATGCCATGTCTTCCATACTTTTTTCAGTAATTATCGGTTTGATGATAATATCATGTGGATTACGCATTATGAATACACCTCCTCCACTTTTTTAACAGCTTCCTTGGTAATGATAAATGAATTATATTTCAATATGTCGTAAACATTCAAAGTGTTAACAAGTGTAGTTGCAACGTTTGGAATGTTTCCTGCTGATTTGATCACATTTACGTTTTTCTCATCCATTACGATAAGAGCTTTTTTGTCAGCTTTCAAATTATTCAGCATGTTTTTCATTTCCTTGGTTTTTGGAGCATCAAAATTCATTCCATCAATTACGATTATTTCATTGTTTTGAAGCTTGTCAGTCAACGCTGATTTCATAGCCAGTCTTCTTACCTTTTTAGGTACGCTGTAGCTATAATCTCTTGGCTTTGGTGCAAATACAACTCCTCCACCTTTCCATTGTGGTGATCTGATGCTTCCTTGTCTTGCTCTACCGGTACCCTTTTGTCTCCAGGGTTTTCTTCCCCCTCCTCTAACTTCAGCTCTTGTTTTAGCTGACTGAGTACCTTGTCTCTTGTTGGCAAGTTGATTCTTAACTACTTCATATACTACATGCTCATTCACTTCTACTCCGAATACAGCATCGCTTAATTCCATTTCTTCAACTAGTTCACCTAACATATTATATACATTAACTTTAGGCATTTTGCATCCTCCTTTCCGCCTGGATTGTTACTTTTTAACAGTTTCTTTTATTGATATAAGTCCTTTCTTGGGTCCAGGTATAGCTCCCTTGACAAGGATAAGATTCTTTTCTGCATCCACTCTAACAACTTCAAGGTTTTGAACGGTAACTCTTTCGTGACCCATTCTACCCATCATCTTGTGTCCTTTGAATACTCTACCTGGATAAGTACCAGCTGACATACCTCCTGGCATTCTGTGGTGCTTTGAACCGTGAGTCTCTGGACCCCTTGAAAAGTGGTGTCTCTTTATAACTCCGGCTGTTCCCTTACCTTTGGAAGTACCTGTTACATCAACCATGTCTCCCTCAGCGAAAACATCTGCCTTGATTTCTTGTCCTATTTCAAATTCATCTGGATTCTCAACGTGGAATTCTCTAAGGAATTTCGTGTAAGCAACATTAGCTTTCTCAAAATGTCCTTTTAAAGGTTTTGTAACTCTTTTTTCCTTGATATCTCCGAATCCAATTTGAATTGCGTTATATCCGTCTTTCTCCATTGTTTTCTTTTGTACTACGAAAAGTGGTCCTGCTGCGATTACTGTAACAGGTACAACTTCGCCATCTTCCTTAAAGATTTGAGTCATGCCAACTTTTCTACCTAGCATATTTTTCATTGTTACACCTCCGTTTTATAGCGGATTGCCTAAGCAATCATATAAATTATTATAATTTTATTTCTATGTCTACGCCTGCAGGTAAATTCAACTTCATTAGTGAATCAACCGTCTTTTGATTAGGATTAAGGATGTCGATAAGTCTTTTGTGAGTTCTTTGTTCAAACTGCTCTCTGGAATCCTTGTACTTATGAACCGCCCTAAGGATAGTAACTATCTCTTTTTCTGTCGGCAATGGTACTGGACCTGATACAGTTGCTCCTGTTCTCTTTGCAGTCTCAACGATTCTTTGAGCTGAAGAGTCCAATAACTCGTGATCATACGCTTTCAACCTAATTCTAATTTTTTGATTGTTTGACATTTAATTTCCCTCCTTCTATCGCATGTTAACACTATACATGCGACTCGAAACGCCGATACACCCTACCGGGTGTTCTATATTTTTTTTAAAATATTTTCAGCATTCCAGCCGCCCGATTTAAAACCGGACATTCTCAGCAAAAATTCCCTGCATGAGCAGCAACCTTTTGCATCATCGCAATGTCATAAATTTAAACACTAGTATAGTTTACACCATATGCAACCATAATACAAGGTTTTTTATCTTTATTGTGATATTTGCAAGTACTACCCATAAGGTTTATTACGACACTAAAAGAAGGAGTAATCTCCTTCTTCAAAGTGTCGTTCCTTATGTCACTTTATATTATTCATAAACCTTGGTTACAACGCCTGCTCCTACTGTTCTTCCACCTTCTCTGATTGCGAATCTTAGTCCTTCTTCCATCGCGATTGGTGTAATAAGCTCAATTGCAAATCTTGCGTTGTCTCCTGGCATTACCATCTCTATTCCTTCTTCTAGCTGGATATCGCCTGTTACATCTGTTGTTCTAAAGTAAAACTGTGGT
>JAGXFX010000017.1 GCA_024637045.1 Soehngenia sp. | reverse complement strand
GATGTGCTCACTATTGGTGTGAATTCATCGGGGAAGTTGGGTTCTTTATATGGGCAGGAATATGCGTGGAAGCAAGTAATTATTATACGAAAAGCAAGGAATTATTATAGATGCCAAGTAAGTTTTATATTAGGACACTTCACTTGACATCAGCACCACACACTCAATGTGAGGTGTTCTAGGGAACATATCCATACATTTCACTCTCTTGATTTCATATCCCCTGTCCCTGAATATCTTAAGGTCCCTTACAAGCGTAACAGGATTGCAGGAGATATACACAAATTCTTCGGGGTTAAAGTCTATGATCTTATCTATTGCCTTTGGATGAATTCCATCTCTTGGTGGGTCGATAATGATCAGGTCGGGCTTGTCTTCAAGTTCATCAACTCCCTTGAACACATCATCTGCTATGAACTCCACGTTGTCCAGATTGTTAAGCTTTGCATTCTCTCTTGCCATATCCACTGCTTCTTCGACGATTTCAATACCAATTACCTTCTTTGCAACTGCTGCCATCATCTGTGCAATTGTTCCGGTACCTGAATAAAGGTCGAATATGATTCTATCTTCCTTCTCCCCTGCAAACTCTCTGGCGATCGAATAAAGCTTTTCTGCTCCAGTTGTGTTTGTCTGGAAAAATGAGAAGGGTGAAATCTTGAATTTAAGACCTAGAATTTCCTCATGGATTATATCTGTCCCATGGAGTATGTCCATCTTGTCAGCTGTAACTGTATCTCCCAGACCATCATTTGTAGTATGAAGAATTCCTGTGATTTTTCCTTCAAGATTTGAGATTGAAATAAGGGCTTTTGTAAAGCTCTCTCTGTCAAATTCAATCTGACTTGATGTAACAAGGTTAACTAGAATCTCTCCTGTACTCCCAGCTCTTCTTATTACCAGGTGTCTTAACAGGCCTTCATGGGATCTTTTGTTGTAGAATGGTAATTCAAGCGAATCAAAGTGACTTCTTACTGTTTCTCTAATAATTGTAAAATCCTTGTTTACGATATTACAGTAATCTGTATTTACTACTTCGTAGAACCTGCCCTTCATATGCAGACCAAGTGCCAGAGGACCATCCTTCTCCTCATCCCCAAAAGTGTACTCCATCTTGTTCCTGTAGCCTATCAAATCAGGTGACTCCTCGATTCCTTCAACCTCTATGCCCAACTCCTCCTTGTCAAATAGCTCTTGGACTTGCTTAAGTTTAAGCTTTTTTTCGTTCTCATAGGTCAATGACTGGTAGGTACATCCTCCGCATACATTCTTGTGAGGGCAGCCTTCTTCAGTTTCAAGAAGCGACTTCTCCAACACTTCAATAAGCTTTGCCTCCCAGTAGTCCTTTCTTCTCTTTGCTACCTTTGCCTTAACTTTCTGCCCGGGAAGTCCTCCCTTAATTCGAATGTTTCTGTCTTCAAAGCTTCCTTTTCCTTTGTTTGGAAAATCTACTCTATCTATATTAAATTCTATGACCCTTGATTTTCTTGACATTTAAATCCTCCTGACATAATTAAAGGGAGACTATTTTGTCTCCCCTTCCTCGATAGTCTAATTATATAGAAAAACCATCTCTTTTTCAATGTATTTTCCTATCCTCCGCCACGCAGAAAGCTTCTTCTTAGGTCTTCAAGAAACTCTTCAGAGATTTCTTCCGATAACCAGATTTCAAGCTTCAAAGACTTAAATGGAAATGCTCCGACCATTCTTTTGAATTCCTCTCCTAATTCAACTTCCCAACCTTCTCCAGCAAATCTTCCTGCTCCAAGATCATTGCCCTTGTCTGTGAAGTATTCAACAAATTCTTCTCTATCAAATGATGAGTAAGTTTTTTTTATATGTAACATAATCAACTCCCTCCCATCCCTTTATACCCAAAACACTTGATCATTAGATTCATTGCTTGAAAAATTTAAACTATTTTCCCGTTTTTTGTAGACTTTACCAATGTAAATGATATATATTTATTAAAACAAAGGGGGAGATTTTATGAACTACGTTTTTATATCACCCGATTTCCCTTCAAACTTCAAGCAGTTTGCAATCAGCCTGAAGGAGGAGGGTGTCAATGTTCTGGGTATAGGTTCCCAGGAATATCAAAGCCTTGAGCCTGAACTAAGGTCCGCACTTACTGAATACTACAGGGTTGACTCCTTGGATGACTATGATCAGGTACTTAGGGCAACGGCCTTTCTAACCTTCAGACATGGTAGGATTGACCGGATAGAATCACATAATGAGCACTGGCTTGGATTGGATGCAAAATTGAGGACCGACTTTAACGTCCCAGGCTTTAAGACTGATGACATTGCCTTTGTAAAGCACAAGTCAAAGATGAAGGAGATTTTTGTCTCAGTGGGAATACCTGTTGCAAGGGGCAGGATTGTGCACAGCATCCAGGATGCCCTTGAACTGATTGAGGATACAGGCTATCCAGTTTGCGCAAAGCCCGATGTTGGAGTGGGTGCATCCTTCACCTACAAAATCCATAACGAAAGCGAGCTCATGTCCTTCTTCGACGGAAAACCCCATGTGGATTATATCATGGAGGAGTTCATCGATGGGGAGATCCATACCTTTGACGGAATTGTGGATGGAGATGGCAATATTTCCGCCATGTCATCCATGCATTACGGCCTAGGTCTAATGGAAACTGTCAACTATGGGATGGATACCTTCTTCTACATTGAGAAGCATATTCCAGAGAATGTGATCGGAATGGGTGAGAAGGTCCTGAGTGCATTTAACCTTAGGGAAAGGCTCTTTCATTTCGAGTTCTTCAGACTCCAAGATGACAGCATAGTAGCCCTAGAGCTTAATGCAAGACCTCCAGGAGGACTTTGCCTGGATGTTATGAACTATGCCATGGACGCCGATGTCTACAAACAGTACGCACAGGTTGTGGCTGGAAAGAGTCCACCACAAATTCTTGAAAGGGTTCATAACTGTGCATTTATAGGACTGAAAACCACAATGAATCCCCTGCTCCATACAAAGGAAAAAATCTATGAGCTGTATGGGGACCTTATAGTATATGACCAGCCAAATCCTCCACTTTACCATGAGGTTATGGGAGAGCAGGCCATGATTGTTAAGGCTCAGGATCTTGACACCTTAAGGGAAGCCGTTGAATTCATAACTAGACGTTATTAAATCAATCCCCCATCCTTTTCGGATGGGGGATTTTTCTATTACATAAGCTTTGCTATCTTGTTCGCGAAATCCACTGGGTCTTCAATTGGAAGCCCTTCTATCAACCTTGCCTGGTCATAGAGAAGCTCTGTGTAGAGTCCGAATTTTTCCTTGTCATTTTTGAGTGCTGTCTTTAGTTTCCCGAAGATCTCATGATTAGGATTTATCTCAAGGATTTTATCTGCATGTACATCACCTGAATTTGGCATTGAATTTAGAACCTTTTCCATCTCGATTGAGATTTCCCCTTCAGTTGCAAAGCAAACAGGGTGGTTTTTAAGTCTCTTGGAGAATCTTACTTCCTTGACCTTGTCACCAAGTGTGTTTTTCATTTCCTGGAATATTTCCTTGCCTTCTTCTTTATCTTCTTCCTCTACTGTATCTTCCTCAATGCCAAGATCATCTCCTGAAACAGATCGGAATTCCTTCTCTTCATATTCCTGAAGCACCTTTATTGCAAACTCATCCACCTCGTCTGTCAAGTAGAGTATCTCATATCCCTTATCCTTAACTAGTTCTGTTTGAGGCATTCTGTCTACTCTATCAACTGAATCTCCAGTTGCGTAGTAGATGTACTTTTGGTCTTCAGGCATTCTTTCCACATATTCCTTAAGCGTAACGAGCTTCTTTTCTTTAGATGAGTGGAATAGGAGCAAGTCTTTCAATTTATCCTTGTTCATTCCATAGTCTGAGTATAGACCATACTTAAGTTGCTTACCGAAATTATCGAAGAATTCATCGTATTTTTCTCTGTTGTTCTCCAGAAGATCCATCAGCTCATCCTTGATCTTCTCCTCGATTTTCTTCGCCATAAGTCTAAGCTGTCTGTCATGCTGCAGCATTTCTCTTGATATGTTAAGTGAAAGATCCTCTGAATCAACAATTCCCTTAACAAAGCTGAAATAGTCAGGCAGCAGCTCTGGACATTTATTCATAATCAGGACTCCACTTGAATATAACTCAAGTCCCTTCTCATATTCCTTCGTATAATAGTCAAAAGGTGCAGTTGAAGGGATATATATTATTGCATCGTATCTAAGCATCCCGTCAATTCTCATATGACTCCACTTCAATGGTTTATCAAATCCGAAATGCTTTTCTGAGTAGAAGTTCTCGTAGTCTTCATCTTTCAGCTCATTCTTGTTCTTTCTCCAGATTGGAACCATGCTGTTTATGGTTTTTTCCTCCATCACAGTTTCGTACTCATCTGAGTCTTCCTTCTTCTTGTGCTCTGAAACCATCATCTTAATTGGGTATCTTATGAAATCTGAGTATTTCTTTACTATTCTCTTAAGTGTGTACTCTTCCAGATACTGGTCGTAATCCTCATCTTCATTTGACTCTTTTAGCGTAAGAATAATCTCAGTACCAGGTTCTTTCTTTTCTGTCTCTTCAATTGTGTAGCCTTCAGCACCTTCTGAAACCCACTTGTAGGCTGTGTCCTCTCCAAAAGCACGAGTTGTTACTACAACCTTGTCTGAAACCATAAATGCAGAGTAGAATCCTACTCCAAACTGGCCGATAATATCATAGCCGTCCTTTGATTCCACTGCTTTTTTAAAGTTGAGTGATCCACTTTTTGCTATGGTACCTAAGTTATCCTCCAGCTCCTCCTTGGTCATTCCAATGCCCATATCGGTTACAGTCAGAGTCCTTTTGTCCTTGTCAGCGGATATTCTGATATAGTAGTCATCTTTGTTGAATTGTATTGTGTCATCTGTCAGCGCCTTGTAATATATCTTGTCGATTGCATCAGAGGCGTTTGAAATCAGTTCCCTCAGAAAAATCTCCTTGTGGGTGTAAATGGAATTGATCATCAAATCCAACAATCGTCTGGATTCCGCTTGAAATTCCTTCTTTTCCAATTCTATCCTCTCCTTTATTAAAATAGAAATTAGCACTCACGTGTTAAGAGTGCTAATCTAAAATTATCATATGTTTCTTTTATTGTCAATATTCCTTTTCTAGTAAGGTAGTACCGTTAGAATATATCCCCCGACTAGAAGACTCATGCTATTTGCAATCAGCACATACAATACTCTTCTCCACTTCTTATGCTCTTTCAACAATGCCAGGAAGGCGACCATCTCAACAATCAGTATCACAATCTCATAGAATATCAAACCGAAGAAAAGCGAGTAATCGTTGTATGTTACTGTGTTTATCCAAAGATTCAGCCCACCTTGAGTAATAAGGTTTACTATGAGAAATACAATCCAGGACCTTCGGCTTCTAAAGCCCATAAAGAGGAATACAAGCCCTTCAATAATCAGTGTTAGTACAACCCTCATAAAGACATACGCGGCCGCTCTTAAGGGGTCCTTGCCCTCTGTAAGAGTACCCTTGTCAAGGTCCAATGTATAAACATTGTGGTATCGCTGGGTTATGTCTTCTACAGGGATTGAAAGATTATAGCCATCCCCTACAGCCTTGACCTTCAAGTTATCAACAGGATCTGTCTCCCTCTGATAGAAGAGAAAATAGCTTTCCAGCATCTTGTCCCTCCTGGAAGCCTCTATGTAATGATCTCTCTCTCCAACACTTACCACCAGTTCATCAGGTGCTCCCGGCACAATAAGGAGTATTGATGGTGGTTCCGAGGAATTACCCCAAACAGGCAGTGCAACAATCAACGCTACCATAATTCCAAGTATCAGGACTTTCCATCTTCTCATTTTTCACCCTCCCAAAATTCCCTCAAGTATTTAACCTGACTTTCTTGACCCCATACTTTTCCATAGTCTTTCCATTCTGGGGGCATAAGCTTCTTGTATGTACCTTGAAGGTATCTGTCATCTATCAACAAAACTGTTCCCCTGTCATTCTCTGTCCTTATTACCCTTCCCACAGCCTGCAAAACCTTGTTCATACCGGGATATGTGTATGCGTAATGAAAACCCTGTCCAAGATTATGATCAAAATAATCCCTTATAATATTCCTCTCAAAACCTATTTGCGGCATTCCCACTCCGACGACAACAGCTCCAATAAGTCTGTCCCCGGAAAGATCAATGCCTTCTGAAAATACTCCCCCAAGAACTGCAAAGGCTACAAGATTCTCACCATCCTGAAATGATTCAAGAAATTCCTCCCGCTCCTTTTCATTCATTGCTCCCCTCTGGATAAGTGTCCGAATTTGGGGATAGTTATCCACAAATTCCTCATACACCTTGTTCATATATACGTATGAAGGGAAGAAAACCATGTAATTTCCATTTTTGGAAGTGACAAAACTCTGTATCATTCCCATGATTTCTCTGTATGTATCCTCCCTGTCCTTGTATCTGGTGGACAGATTGCCCCTTATCATCAATCCAAGATTCTTTCGTGGAAATGGAGACTTCAATCTGATGTTATAGTCCTCTTCACCTCCACCAAGAAGGTTCATAAAATAAGTCATCGGTGTCAGTGTAGCTGAGAAGAATACTGCAGATATCCCTCTTTTTAAAGCACGCCTGATGTGTCCGGAAGCATCCACACAAAAGAGTCTCAAGAGGACATCCCCTGATTTGTCCTCAAGGGTTGTAACAAAGCTATCATCATACATATCTGATATCTTTATGAAACTGGTCAATTGAAAATAAAGATCAAGAATATCATCGTAGCCCTGCACTTCCCTTTTATCCATCAGAAAGCTCTCCATACTTGCAAGAACCCTCTTGATTGGAAAGTATAAATCTGTTATCTCTTCCCGTTGATAGTATCCTTCACCAGTCAGGTGATTGTTCTTGTATTCATTTATTATCTTTATAATTCCATATAGTGTTTTGTATAGCTTTGGGTCAATATCCTTGACTATTCTTCTGGCATTTTGCAGCACAGACTTTTCAAGTGAAGCAGAAAACATCTCCCTAGATCTGTCCACAAGATTATGTGCCTCATCAACAAGAAAAACATACTCTCCCTTTTCCATATCAAAGAATCTCTTAAGGTATACCTGTGGGTCGAAAACGTAATTATAATCACAGATTACAACATCAGAAAAAAGGCTTATATCAAGCTGAAATTCAAATGGACATACCTGGTGTTTTCTCGAGTAGTCAAGGACAATATCCCTCTTTAAAAAATTCTCGTTTTTAAAGATGTCCATTATTGCATCATTTACCCTGTCAAAATGACCTTTTGCATAGGGGCAATCCTTTGGATTGCACTTAACCTGGTCATTCAAGCAGACCTTTTCCTTTGCCGTGATAACCAGTGTCTTTGCCTTTAATCCTCTTTCCTCCAGCAACTGCATTGAATACAAGGGTATCTCCCGCGTAATTGTCTTAGCTGTAAGGTAGAAGATTTTTTCGATTGAATCTTCACCCATCACCCTTATGGCAGGATAGAGTACAGACATTGTCTTTCCTATTCCAGTAGGTGCCTGTGCAAAGAGAGCCTTTCCCTCCTTGATTGTTTTGTAGGCAGCAACTGCAAGATCCCTCTGCCCTCTTCTGTATTTTGGAAATGGGAAGTCCAGATTCATAATGGATGAGTTTCTCTCTTCTTTCCATGAAAAAGTCAGGCTAGCCCAACTTATGTATTTTTGTAACAGATCAAGGAAAAACTGTTCAGTTTCTGAGAATGTCAATGTTCTCCTTATTTTCTTGGTTTCTTCTGTTTCCAGGTGAAAGTATGTAAGTTGGATAATGATTTCAGGCAGTTCATTCTGAAGTCCATAAAAGTATGCGTAGCAAATTGCCTGAGCCCAGTGTCTAAGGTTTATTTCCTCGCCGACTTCCTTAAGATCTCTAGTGGTGCTTTTTATTTCATCGACAACAACACCTTCTTCACCAAAGAGAATACCGTCTGCCCTTCCTTCAACAAGAAACAGGGTCTCCCCAACCTGTACCTGATGCTTCAAGGTTACTTCCTTCAGATCCTTCTCCCCATATAATCCCTGAACCATTTGATGGGCAAGTGTACCCTCAACCGCTCTGGACATGGATTGAAATCGGTTGTCAATATCACCCGATCTTAGAACATATTCGACTAGGTTTCTTACTGAAATTTTAACCTGTCTGCTCATAGTATTACCTTCTCCAATTTTTACTTTAATCAGTCAGACTATTCGCCCAGGAGATATTCCTCCAGTGCTATTCCTTCCTCATAAATCTTTTTTGCATGGTCTTCTCCAACATACCTGAAATGCCATGGTTCGTAAGCATATCCTGTGATATTCTCTTTATCCTCTGGATACCTTAGAATAAATCCGAATCTATGAGCGTTTTCAGCAAGCCAGACACTTTCCTCAGTATCTGCAAATTCCGGTTCTAGCCAGTATTTCATTTGTCCGCCCAAGTCAAAAGCCAGGCCTGTCTGGTGCTCAGAATGGCCTGGCTTCGCGCTATATCTCTGTGCATATTCCTCACCGTCTGTTTCCACGCTGCTGTTATAGAGCTTCTTCTGGTAGTTATAACTTCTGAATCCAGAAAAAGCAATAATCTCCTTGTTTATTTCATCCTTGGCATTAGTGATCATTTGTTCAACCCATTGTTTCGCTTCAGAATTCACATCAGGGTAATAATCAGACGGCAAACCATATGTTTTGTTAACAAGAAGTATGCCGTCTATAGTTTTCATAATTTCTCCAGTATCTTCTTCCTCCTGTGTTTCTTCCGGTGCCTCTATTTCAGGACTTTCTGGATTGGGTTCACCCTCCTCCAGAAGCTCTGATAGGTAATCTTCTATGCTGTAACCTGTCTGCCCGTTGTATTCAATCAGGTACCATCCGTCTTCATAGTCTATTGCACGTACCTTTTCTCCTACTGGAATTGTTCTTACTTTTTCATTTTCAGTTCCAGGCCCTGTTCTCATATTCAAATAGTCAGTGGTAAAAAGATATATTTCCTGGAACTCTTCCACTACTTCAACCGGCTCCTCAGCTGCAGGTTGTTCCGGCTCTTCTTCCTTATCATTTAGCATCCTTGGTAGCATTATTACTGCTGCAATAACAAGAACCAATACGCCAAGTATCATCTTAAGTCTTACGTGCATTGGACCACCTCCGTTATCTTTAATTAATCACTTTTACCTGTTTGTGTCAAGAAGAAGACTTCATTTTAGTTATTCCTTGTATCTGTAAATTTCTATAATATTTTCAGGTCGAATTTCCCAGATATTCGCCTGTGTTGAAAAAATATTCCAATGATCAATCTGGAACACTCTTTCCCAGCTTTCTATAACCCTCTTTCTTTCCTCAGGGTATAGCCTTGAGTACTTCCCCTCAATAAAACTAAACTGATCTTTAAATCCCTTCTTTTCAATATGCTCCATATACTCTATCTGATCATCAGGATCCTTCGGTATGTATATATGGTTTAATGCATAATCCCATTTCCCACCATCCAGATAGATAATCTGGGATTTTGGTATCTGCAGTTTATATGCCACAGTTCCCAAAATTGGTCTTAGCATCGATTCATGGCTTATGGAACACCAAATCGGAAATTCAACTCCTTCAGGCTTGGGGACTCTTTTTGAAGCTGCATCTACAAACCATCTATAAAGATAGATAAAATGATCTGCAACATCCTCATAATTATCTCTTATGTATCTTTCCTTGTTTCTGAATACCCCAAGTCTTTCCAGATCACTGAGGCTCCTCTCATCCTGTCTGGTCCATAATGTCACCATTTCCTCCATGCTCACACCTCCTTCTTCTATTCTACCCTATAATCACCTTCGACTTCCAATTGAATATTAGTTTTTTTGTAAAAAAACTAATATTTTTTATTCTATCCTGTATAATATACAATTAAAGGGAGGTTTTTCAGATGGGGCAGGTTGGAATACTTAAATCCTATGAATACGATTATGAAAGAGTCTTAAGTGATGTTGATAAACTGCTGTCTGAGCTGGATGTTCTGAAGAACATAAAGCAGAGCAGCTTTCTTGTAAAGACAAATCTTCTTAAAAAGAACAAGCCTGAAGATGGTGTAACTACCCATCCATTTGTTGTGGAAGGGGTAGTGAGATTTCTTCAGTCAAAAGGTCACTCTGTGATTGTTGGCGACAGCCCCGGAGGGCCATTCAATCCGGTTATGCTGAAATCGATCTACGAGGCATCAGGAATATCAGGGATTGCTGAGAGGACAGGTTGCAGTCTGAATTACGATACATCAATTGTTCAGGTAAAGCCTTCTGAGGCCAAACTAATCAACAATCTAAAACTTGTTAAGGCCTTTACTGAAGTAGATTATGTTGTATCATGTGCAAAACTAAAAACTCATACAATGATGACATACACTGGTGCGGTCAAGAATCTTTTCGGGATGATTCCTGGAGTAACCAAAGCCGATTATCATCTTAAAATGAACGATGTGAATAATTTTGCAAATATGCTTATTGATGTATGCGACTATGTTAAGCCATTGTTTTCAGTTATTGATGGAATACAGGCAATGGAAGGTGATGGTCCATCCAGTGGTGACATAAGAGAGTTGGGTCTCCTTATGGCAGGTGAAAGTCCATATGAGCTAGATTATGTGGCAACAGGTATTACAGGACTTCTTGACTCGCCTGTGAATACCCACGCAATTAATCGTGATTTGCTGGATCCTGAAAAAATTGAATTATATGGTTTGGATATTAATTATCTTCAGGTTGAGCCTTTCAGACTTCCGGGATCGACCCATGTAAATTTTATGTCTGGAAGAATTCCTGAATTTGTGACCCATTTTCTTATGGAAAAAATCCGGCCATATCCTGAAGTGATAAACAAGCTTTGTGTAGGCTGTGGAGTTTGTGCAGCCAATTGTCCACCAAAGGTAATCTCTATGATAAACCACAAGGCTGTTATTGACACAACTGACTGCATAAGATGTTTCTGTTGTCATGAGCTGTGTCCGGAAAAAGCAATCAAAGTAAAAAGACATCCTATTCACAAGATGGTGTTTGGGAAATAGAAAGGAGCTTTTAATGAAAAATTATACCCTCGACAGAGAGAATACACTACTGTTGATGATTGACATTCAGGAAAGACTTGCACCTGCAATTCACAACGGGGTTCAAATTGTAGATAAGAACAGAATCCTCCTAACAGCCATGAAGGAACTCAAAATGAAGGTTATTCACACTGAGCAATATCCCAAAGGGCTTGGAAAGACACTTCCTCAACTTGCTGCATTGATTTCCTCAGATCCACATGAAAAGGTTATGTTTTCTGCTTACAATGAAGATGTAAGGGACGATATTTTCTCAAGTGGCAAGAAGAACATCCTCGTAACGGGAATGGAAACACACGTTTGTGTATTCCAAACTGTACGAGAACTTCTTGACAATAATTACAACGTATTCATAGTTATGGATGGTGTGGGCTCAAGAACCTACGAAAACTACAGAAATGCCCTGGATATGATGCAGGAAATGGGCGCTGTGATAACCAATACCGAGACTGTGCTTTTTGATCTTATCAAGACAGCAGGCACACCTGATTTTAAAATTATTTCAAAACTGGTAAAAAAGGGGCTGTCGCTAAATAGCTGATTTAAACCCCTACAAAGTTAAAATTAATAGAACCCACAAGACCCAAGGCTTTTCAAAAGTCCTTTGATCCTGTCGGGTTCTATTTTTGTCTTCGGGATTTTGATTTTGGGTACAAG
>JAGXFX010000016.1 GCA_024637045.1 Soehngenia sp. | reverse complement strand
AGTATACACTATAGCGGGGAGTAAGATGGCTGCAATTGGCCATCTTTTTCCTTTTTTTTTGCAAAAAAGTGAAAGAATCAGTATCCTCATTTAAGAGTGTACTGATTCTTTTTTTTAAGGCTATTTCCCGACAGCCCCTTTGATCTTGTACCATCTATTTTGTTTTAGTCTTCATAATTCCACCTGTATTTTCTGTTCTTAATCAATTTTTCAATATCGCAATGAAGGCAAAGACCATTATGACAACAGATTACACCACCACACTGAGGACATCTCCACTTCTTCGTCTCACTATCCATGAATTTATCCATACCTTGTTCTTTAATAAATTGAAGGTTGTCAATCATGCTCATATGATATTTTGTCCTGTACCGCTTATCCAATGATTTAAGCCTTTTACATGGAAAGTCTTCGCATTCAAAACAAAATCTTATCTTGCCTTTTCCTATTAATTCACATTTATCTGCCATATGCAGACAATGCTTACCTCTGGGAATGCAACCCGGGCAGTATTTCCTGTGAAAGCCTCTTTTATTAATATCATGCTCCTTAAATTGATATGCAACGCACAACCTGCAATTCATACCACATGGAGCAATTAATTCTTCTCTCATCGAAATCCGCCTCCAAGCTTTACTATAACTTATTTTTAATTAAGCTTCTTTCAACCTTATATTGTATCTTTTTTATACGCCTTCTAAAATGTCATTTCTCTTCTTATTCATTTAATGGTCGAACTGGTCTTGCTTCAATATATCCCCTGTATCCCTGAGGTTCCAATTGAAAACGGGGAGCTTCCTCTTTGGCCCACTCAAATCCATAAATACCAGGATTGAATTTCTCAATAACCTCCCATAATTCTCCGATAGCTTCACCAAAATTCTCATCCTCATATGGTTCACCTTGGAATACCATCATTTTGCATGGAGGTAAATCAACCATATCAAATCCTTCAGGTACTTTCCCATTATAATCATAAGGCACTTCCACAGCCTGAACATACTCTGAAGTCCCTGGCTTAATCATGGTTTTCGGCAACCACATCCCGGCTGGTTCATACAGTTCTTCCTTAATGCTAACGAGCATTCCCCAAACATCATCTCCTACTTCCTCACAATACTCGAAATAGTGAGTGGCATTAATTCCTCTTTTTAAGATAAGTTTTCTCTCAGGTCTCTCGATTACTTGTACAAACACTGTGTTTGTCCCTTTGTTTTCCATAACCATATCATCTCCCTTTTGGAATGTAAGGTAATACTCACGAATTCGATAGGGAATAAACAACTTAATTGGATTTGGATCATTGCTGTAGGATTTAGGCGCTACACCGAACTCCTTAGTGAATGCCCTTGTAAATCCTTCGTGTGAGTTAAAAACGAAATCCAGAGCAACATCAACAATTTTGATTCTATTGTCCCTAAGCTTCATAGCAGCCTTACTCAGCCTCAAGACTCTGATGTACTCGAAAGGAGATTTACCAATCAGTTCCCTGAAAATCCTTGCAGAATGCCATTGTGAGTATCCTGCAGCTTTTGCCAAATCACTCAGCGTGATTACATCGTTGATGTTTTCGTCAATATAATCTTGCATTCGTTGTACCGCATCAATTTTTTCCCATCGTTCCATGAAATTACCTCCTGATGATAAGATATCATTTAGGTTGTATGTTTTCTTGACTCTCCTTGCTAAACTTTGTAAAAACGTAAATATTTAAAAATTCTACTGCGATTTCATCAAAATCTTCTGGGAAATCATGACCCAGATTGTTTACCCATATGCTTTTAATTGGAACTTCAGCATTCTTCAATTCATTAAAAAAAGTCATGCTTCTCTTCAAACAATCTGTGTCCTCAGTACCACAAATAATCAGTACTTCAATATTCTTTCTCTTTATTGTCTCAACCAGACTGCTTATATGATTATCAATTACCGGTATCCAAGGAGATTGTAGAATAATTTTAGAACAGCTGATATTTTGCTCTAAAATTGCTCGCAAAATAACATTGCATCCTGCTGAAAAACCACCTAAAACTTTTTCTTTATAACTATCCCATTCAATCTTTTGAATACTTTCCTTTAATTGTATTGGTCCAGTTCCGTCTTCATCCCACCTGAAAATTCCACAAGAGTCAATCTCTTTTGATTGTATGTATTCAACTTGGTAATTCCTCTCGTTCAGGAATTCCCAATGCGCCCTGCTATGATCTATATTTTGTTGATTTCCGTGCAAAGCCAGGAGTATCTTTTCCTTCGACTTGTGATCCCAGGTTACAACTGTATCCACCTCGTCCAAAGCTTTAGTGTACTTTGCCATCGATGCAGCTTCACATTTCTTGAATCTATGTGTATGTCTTATGCTATCCAGATCTTCATCTTGGAACACATCAGGTCTGTACCAATAGCCTCTGTCATAAATCGATTCCTCAAGATGCTCAATAGCTGCATCTTCTTTACCGTCTAGTGCTGCCAGGCAGTAAAGAAAATTGTAAAACTGGCTGCTTGGTGTCATAATACTTTTTTTATGCTCTAAAATATATTCATACGCTTTCTTTACACCTTTTTCTTCCAATAATTCCAGCGTATTATCTAGAATTCTTTCTTCTTTCATACATCCTCCTTGTCTTTGTCTTCTTCCAGTATGCTTACTCACAAAAATCAAACAAATAACCTTCCCGAGTTTTTCTAGTTTACTGTCTTACAAGATTGTAAATTTTTCTCAAGTCTTCTTTCCCAAGAAATCTTGGGACTGGATACAGTGGATTCGACTCTTTGAAGGCTCTTTGAACCATGATCTGTAAATCTTCCTCACGGATTCCTTCAAGCTTTTCGGGGATATTCATGTCTCTATTTAGCTGCTTGATTCTCTGGATAAATTTTTCAGACTTTTCTTTTTCACTGTCTTTGCTCTCAGAAATTCCTACAAAGTCTGCCAACTCTGATAGAGGTTTGTACACACTCTCTCCGAAATAATCAAGGACATATGGTAATATTACTGCATTCGCAAGTCCATGAGGAATTCCATAGAATCCTCCCAGCGTATGAGCAACTGCATGAACATATCCAACATAAGCTCTTGTAAAGGCAAGCCCTGCATAGTATGCAGCTTTCTGCATGTTTTCCCTTGCTTCTAGATTATCACCATTTTCATAGACTTTGAAGACATTTTCAAATACAAGCTTGACTGCTTCTTTACTCCAATCCCTGGTTTCCTTCGTGTTGCTTCTTCCTATATATGCTTCAATGGCATGGGTAAGTGCATCCATTCCTGTAGTTGCTGTAATATGGGAAGGCAACCCAACCGTCAGCATTGGGTCCAGCACAGCGTAATGAGGTATAAGTGACATATCATTTATAGCGTATTTTTCGTGTGTAGTGCTATCGGTTATTACTGCTGCGATGGTGCCTTCACTTCCTGTACCAGCAGTGGTTGGAACCGCAAATAATGGAGGAGTACTTTTTCTAACCTTCAGTAGACCCCTCATTTGTGGAATTTTCTTTTCAGGTCTTGCCAGACGAGCTGCTACACCCTTTGCACAATCCATTGAAGATCCGCCTCCAAAAGCAATTATTCCATTGCAATCATTTTCCTTATATATCTCCAAAGCTTCTTCAATATTATCAATAGTAGGATTAGGGACTGTTCCATCATATATGGTGTATGTAACACCTACTTCATCAAACCCTTGTAACATTTCATCCATTAGTCCAATGGATATGATTCCCTTATCAGTTATCACCAATAAGTTGTCTACCTGCTTATTTTTAACCAATCCAGGTAACTTCTTGATGCTTCCCCTTCCTTGAAGCAATTCCGGTTTCCGCCATGGAAGAAAATTTGATACTAATCTAAGGATAGATTGATAAAGCCTGCAATACATCTTATACATTGTCATAGCCCCCTTTCATTATCATTTACCCTTTTTATCCTGTTTTCCTTCAACACTTATCATATCTAATCCCTTGCCAATAGCTTAAATCATTAGTCTATTTAAAATTCGATTACAACTCAAAAAAAATTAAGCAGATACACGGATTATATTATTAGTCCATATATCTGCTTTTTACTATATAAAAATTTCATCACAAATGAATTATTCATCCTTTGCTCTTGGCATAACAACAGTTACCCTGGTTCCAATATCCAGTCTGCTTAAAACTTCAAAATACGCCCCATGACGTTCAATTATCCACTGGGCGATTGATAATCCAAGTCCCGATCCTCCTGTTTTTCGAGCCCTAGATTCATCTGATCGATAGAATCTGTCAAAAATACGAGGAATGCTTTCAGGCGGAATGCCAATACCACTATCCTGAACTGTAATTCTAACAGAATTATCGTCACCAGAAACTCTCAGAATAACCTGTTCACCCTCAGGAGTATATTTAATGCTGTTATCTACAAGTATTCTTATAGCTTGTTTGATAAGCTGCTTGTCTGCGCTAATAAGCGCCTGACACTTTAAGTCCATCTGAAAGTTATGATTTGTATCAATCATTTCAGCCTCGCGGGCTATTTCATGGATTACATCGCATACATCAAAGGTTTCCTCATGCAACTGGATTGTCTCACTGTCACCACGAGCCAAGAACAATAGCTGTTCTACCAGTTCCTTCATGTTCTCAGTTTCTCCCTTGATAGCATCGATCGATTCCTGCAATGTTTTTTCATCTTTTTTGCCCCAGCGGTCCAGCAAATTTACATAACCTTGTATCACCGAGATTGGAGTCCTCAGCTCATGGGATGCATCTGATACAAACTGAACCTGAGATTGATATGAATCGTTGATTCTGTTAAGCATCTGGTTTATGGCAGATGCCAAACCTTTTAGCTCCTCCTGGGAACTATCTACAGAAATCTGCTCATCAAGTCTATTTGCATCTATGCTGCTTATTGCTCCAGCCAGATCCTTAAGATATCTATCCTGAGATTTCGAACTCATGGAAGTAACTTCTTTATTAAGACTTCGGGCAGCTTCAGCAAGTTCATTCAAAGGCTTTAGAGTTCTTCTTATCATCCGTGAACCTTTTATTAAGCCAGTAGTCAAAATAATTACTTCAAATCCAAGGATTATAAGAAACAAACCAAAAAATATCATAAAATCATTGCCTATTGCATATGAAACATAATTAGTTGTACTGTTTATTTGGATTGAAGCAACATATTTTAATGACTCCAGTCTATCAATGATATCTTTTCCCAGGTCAGCTGTGGTTATACCTAATTCTCTAGTTCCTCCTGTACCATTGCTGTCAATATACTGGAGAAATGTATCATTTATTTGAATGCCTTCCAAAGTCACTTCTTCTTTAAATAAATTCAAATCACCGAATGAAAGCTCAGACTCATTATTATACTTACCTGATAATTCAATGATATTATCTATTCCATTTTCTACACTCCAAAAAACCACAAAAAAACTTATCAGGATTATAATTATGTTTATGGATAAAAATCCTGCAAGCAATCTTCCCATCATCCTGAGATTCAGTCTTAAAACAAGTGATGATTGGATTCTGTTTTTTATTGTAGTTGACCCTTTGTTTTTATTCCTTCTCATCTTTTATCACATACCCCACTCCTCGAACAGTATGAATTATTTTCAAGTTAAAGGGTTCTTCAATCTTTGAACGAAGATATCTAATATACACATCAACAGCATTCGTTTCTCCAGAAAAATCATATCCCCATATGTGCTCAAGTATCGTTTCCCGGCTGATTACTATATTCTTATTTTCCATGAGATAATGGAGTAAATCGAATTCCTTCTTTGTCAATTCGATACAACTCTGATCTATCCTGACTTCCCTCTTTACAGGGTCTAGCACTAACCTTCCTACCCTTACTTCTGTTGATGCTTTTGAAGTGCTATCATTTGTCTTCTTTCTAAGCCCTACTCTGATTCTTGCCAGAAGCTCCTCAATGGCAAATGGTTTTGTAATGTAGTCATCTGCACCACCATCCAGCCCTGCCACCTTATCCACTACGGCATCTCTAGCAGTCAACAACAGAATGGGAACATCTGAGTCCTTCCTGATTCTTCTCAGGACTTCAATCCCATTTAATTCAGGCAGCATGATATCAAGTAGAATAAGGTCAAAGGGCTGGGTTGTCGCTAGCTCCAACCCATCCCTTCCATTTAGTGCCTTTTCTACTTCATAACCCTCATACTTTAGCTCAAGTTCTATGAAACGAGCTATCTTTTCTTCATCTTCAATTATCAGAATTTTTTCCATCTTTCATATCACCTTTTACTTCATTTTTGAAATTTTCAGCTGCATCTGCAACAGAATCCATTGCACGGTTTACATTTTCTCTTCCAAGATCAGGTCCAATAATTCTATACCTGTATCCAAAGAACATTCCAAGGATTACCAGCGGTATTGTTATCCAGAATGTGAAAAGGAGAAGTACCGCCATAACGGTTACGGGAATTGACATTACTCTTTCTTCATCTTGCATAACTTCAAAGACATTTCTGTTTCCCTTGCTGATTATATCTCCGAGGCTTCTGAAGAATTTCCCTATCATCTGTCCAAATGATGATCTTTCGGATCTGGAATAAGTTTTGTTTCCTGATGGTTCACTTCTTCTCTCCTGGGACTCCTGTTGTCTTTCGTTTGAATTGAAGGTGCCTCCTCCTTCTGGTCTATTGATTCGATTTCGCTTTTCAAGATTGACAATAGCTTCCAGAATATCACCATCTGTTTCCTCAAGAGCCACCTTTGCTTCCTCGTAAGAAATGTTTGCATACTCTCTTAGTTTTTCTACTTGTTCTAAAGTTACCATATTTAAAACCTCCTATTATTTAGTATGGTTTAATTGTAGCAAGACAACCTTTAAACACAATTTAAGCAACATTAAAATTTCATTAAAATTACTATTGAATTTATTAATTTATAATCTATTAGAAATAAAACCTCAAAAGTCTACTCTTTGGATAAGCTCCTGCACTTTCCATACTCTTCAATGAATTGTGATTATAATACCAGCATCCAGTTCTGGCTTCATAACCTTCTTCTTCAATTAGCTCCTTAAGCTGTCTTAAGATGTTCTTTGCATAACCCTGTTGTCTTTTATCTTCCATAACAAACATTCCTACACTGGCTATGGATTTAATAACTCTCCCAGTCTCAACTATTCCAAAACCAATCAATTCTTCATCCTCGAGTACTTTGTAGACTCTATAATAATCTGCATTGTTTATAACTCTATTTGCTTCATCCTCGCTGAAAAAATCTCCCGCCAATTTGATAATTGATGCTTCCTCCATTGACCGTACCCTTTCAAATTTAATGTCCTTTCTAATAAAATCAGTTGGTACATTTACTCTAAATAGAGAAAAATAAGCCTGCTTCTCCATTCTTTGGAAATTATCAACACAATGAGCCAATAATAATTCATCTCCGGTTGGTACCATTGCATTGGTTACTTTCTCATACCTCTTGATTTTTTCAAATATTTCCTGTCCCAGATGTGAATATTCTTCAATTATGTAGAATGAGGTTATTGTGCTTTGATCATGAATTGTGAAGTAACCAACCATTTCATTCTCTTTGAATAAAGCATATTGATTGCTTTCAATAACATGTTCTTCCCAGAATGATTCTACTGTAATCTTGTTGTCAATAATGTTTTCAACCATCATGTCCTGGATTTTGTCAAAAGTGGTCTTTACTATTCGCATATTCTCCTCCTGATTTCATTATTAACTAAAAAGCTATTCCATGCTATGTATCATCTTTATGATAGTTTGAAAAGCAATATTCGGGCTTGCTTGTTGATTGGTAGTACCAGTAATATATATGTCAAGGTCTGGTATGTAGAAAGCTACAGAACCTGTAGAACCACAATGGCCTATCATATCAGGTACAGCCTTAAGAGGCGAAAGATACCTGGGCATATAAAACTTCTGAATACCTATTCCATACATAAACGGAAAGAATATTGGCCTCCATACTTCCAACTCCTTCAGTTTGTCCTTGGGATAGAATTGTCCATTAAAGAAGGCTTTTATAAACTTCATCTGATCTTCTGCTGTTGAAATGATGTCGTTGTTTGTAGATGTAATAAACTGACTGATATCTCTCTCTTCACCTTTGTAGTATGGAAATATATAATCCTTATCAGAAGGATCCTGACATACATGGCTGTTTTGCATGTCCAGTTCATAAAATAAGCTATTTATAGCATCTACAACTGGAATCTCCATAACTTTCTCAATCACTAGATTCAATAACTGATGGTTTGTATCAACGTATTTGGCTCTTCCATTACTTCCAGGAATAAAATGCGGCTCCATATTCTTTACCCTTTCAATAACCTTATCAGTTGGCCATGGAATGTCTCTTCCTGCTTCAAGCTCCTTGATTCCTGCTACTCCTCCAGCAGGTTTATCACTTAGATAGCATGGCAATCCTGATGTCTGTGTAAGCATGTGTTGAATGGTAATATTATCAGAGTAATCCTTTCCTTTGTACATATGAAGTCCTTCGAGTGAATCCTTTGAAATATACCTGGATATGGAATCATCAAAAGATATTTTTTTCTCATTTATCAGCCTTAAAATTATTGAAGAAATAAAAAACTTGTTTATGCTTGCAATATAGTATTTGCTTTCTTTATTCATATTTCCGGATGCTCCAATCCATGTCTGAGATTGATCACCGTTTGATATGTTGAATACGGCTCCATATATGTTATTCTTTTTTATGACATCTTGAATTATTTTTTCAAACTTTTCAATATTGTTCATTAAGCACCCTCCATGAAAATAGATGTTTTATCATATCACCTTGATTATACAACAAATTGGTAAAAAGAGTACAACTTTATTTAGCTACTAAGTAGCTTTTCTAACATTTTCTCTTGTTTTTCCAACTGATAAGGTCTCGATAACCATCTTTTATTAATAGTTTGATAATGTTGAGACATAATAAGATTTCAATGCAGTTTAAGAATGAAATAAAGCAAGGTTTCCCATAAGATTGATTTTGGGAAACCCTAAATATTTACATTGCTCTAGAATCGTGCGTTGTATTCTATTCATATTTAAAAAATCTTTTTTTAAGCCAAATTCCAAATACGTACCCTGAGACTATACCAAAAGCATGTGCAAATCCAGAAATAGATGCATCCTTGTCCATGACTGAAAGTATAATATTTATTAAAAACATCGACAACAGCCAATATTTAGTCTTACTTTTAAATATTATTCTATTCGGTTCCAAAGCTGTATATGCACCTGCTATGCCGAATGTTGCAGCAGAAGCTCCTGCCAATGGCTCAGACCACTGAATAATAGCTGCATAACCAATAATCGAAATACTTCCAATTAGCCCTGTCAGAAGATATACTATCAATACATATCTTCCTTTAACCAACTTTTCTAGGTTGCCTCCAAATACAATAAGCACGGTTAAATTGACAAGCAGATGGATCATGACTTCATGAGAAAAAAATACTGTAATCAATGTCCAAGGTGAATCACTCCAGCTTGTCGGGTTCAATAACAGATATTCCCTTGCATTTGGAAATGCATTCAGAAGGACAAATATATTATGTTTATAATAACCAGAATACCCGTTGTTGGCTTTATCTTCATGAAAACACACATCCTCCATAGACAAAATTTGACTACAATCTCTTGTTACCACTTGGTAAATCTTGTAATGTTCCATAATCATTATACCAGCTTTTGGTTGGATGTGGTATTGTAAATGTTGAAGATTGAACTGTTTAGTAAAATATAGTATCCTATAAACTAATACATAATCTTTCTTTGATAATTTCAACATTAAAACTACTGAAAAGACGGTGATAAAATGTCCAAGATCAAACTAGTAAAACCAGCTGTTGAATATGCCGAAGATATTATGACTTACAAAGAAGAGTTCCTTCAATCAGGAGACAGTATGGCAGGATGTGGAAGTCTTAGAGATCAGAATACTGTAGAAGGCTGGCTCCACGAAATTGACCTGCTTGAAAATGAAGAAACCTGTCCTGAAGGAAAAGTTTGTTCAAGTACATACCTGGCAGTGAGAGTTGATGACAATAGAATTGTAGGTATCATCGATTTCAGACATCATATTGACCACCCCATTCTAGGTCTTTGGGGAGGTCATATCGGTTATTCAGTGAGACCTGCCGAAAGAAGAAAAGGATATGCAAAAGAAATGCTTAAGCAGGTCCTTCAAAAATGTCGGGAACATGGCTTAAGCAAAGTTATGGTAACCTGTGATGAAAATAATATCGCAAGTAAAAAGACAATCATTCTAAATGGTGGTATTTTTGATAAAGATGTCCTGGTTGATGGTGAAACAACTAAACGTTATTGGATTTCATTGTAAATCTACTTCTTTACAATTGGGTGGCGAATAATTGTCTTTAGCTTTTCAGGAGCTGTTTTTCTAGGGTCGCTTAAATAAATCTCATGATGCTGCCTTAATCCGTTCATCAGAGTTTTGTATCCTTTATCTGTAATATGCTTTTCCAATTTATCTACAGTAGCTGGCTCATCATCATAGGGACCAATATGCATAATCTGGGCACAGAGACCTTCTATGTGCTCTTCCAGTCTTGCCCTTGAAAGATCGAGTTCCGGTTTCTTCTTGGACAAGACTTTTTTGACTGATTCAAAGACCTCTGCATTGACAAAATCAGGTTGACGGATCATCATTATCCAGATGAATTCATCTTTACGATCTTTAACCTCACCATTAAAATGGTCTTCATCAAACCACCACAAACCCTCCAGTGGAGGAACCACAAAGTCAAAATATCCTTTTGGCTGGGTATCATTTTTTTTACTCATCTTGATGGTGTAGGACAATCCATAGAGGATTTCCACAGCCTCCTTGTATGAATCTGATGTATTGGGATCTCCTGATCCTTCCACCATAAAAAACTTCATCTTTGGAACATCAATAATATCCGGTGTTCTCTTTGGATTGTACAAGCTCTTATACTCCTTCTTAAAATCATAGACTGACATATGTTTTATCACTCCTTTACTGCATTATTTCTCCAATACAGGAATCCATACCTCGACCACTTTCCTATCAAGAGGATAGGCTTCCAATTGGGGTCCCTTTGCTATCTCATATTCAGAGGAAAGGATCCATCCTGACATAAGTCTTTTCCATAGGCTCTGTACCTTGTCTGGGCATTCATCAACATCATCATACTCCTCTGAAAAGACTGCCCACTTTCCACCAGGCAAAACAATTGAGTCCATATCCCCAGGTATATCCATTCCATCTTCATATTCAGTGTAGATCATGTAATTGTACTTTACAGATTTTAGATCCTCGGGATCATAAAATGCACCACCTAGCGTGATATCCTCATGGGGTTTTGCACCTGCGGTCTCACAGATTCTTTGGTAGGTACCGTCCTCCTGAATCTCCACCCAGAATTTGGGTAGGATTTCATTGGGATTCTCCTCGATACTTACTGCAATACTCTTTCCAAACACCTTGACCTGGTCCTTCTCAACAATTCTGTAGTTCATCTCAACATCTCCTTTGATTGAAATCTGAAAGGAAATCCTGGGATAGACCTTCAGCTGCACTTCCTGCTTGCGAGCATTTGATGGTGTAATTCCGTGCAGCCTCTGGAATGCTCTTGTAAATGAATCCGGAGACTCATAACCGTACTTCAAAGCAAGGTCAATTATTTTGATGTCACTTTTCTGAAGCTCCAATGCCGCAAGGGATAGTCTTCTTCTTCGTATGTACTCAGATAAAGGAAAGTCCACAATGAATGAAAACATCCTATGAAAGCTAGATACTGAACACTGTGCGTTCTCCGCAGCAGTTGAATAATCAATCTCTCCTGAAAGATTGTCTTCAATATAATCCAACGCAGTATTCATTCTTCCAAACCAATTCATACCCTCAGCTCCTTTCAACATTAATATAACATAAGAGGATAAATTCTACCCGACATTTGATGTATTTTGGTGCAGGGTATACTTGTTACACCCAATAAAAATAGCCAGTCCCTTTAGGGGACCAGCCACTAAACTACTCTACTATTTTATCCTTCATTTTACCTATCAGTTCCATAATTCCTGTTTCTACTTTTTTTAGGTCTTCCTCTTTTGGTGATCCTTCAAATTCAACTGATTCCACCATATCCCACTTCATTCTGTTTCTCTCAAGTATCTCAGCAAGCTCTTTTTCAGCTCCACCTGACCATCCGTACGAACCAAATCTAAAAGCTGCTTTTCCAGTAATTTTCTTTCTACCAATTTCATCAAGTGCTGCTGCTACCGGTGGAAATAATTTATACTCATATGTTGGTGCAGCAATTATTACTGCTGCTGATTTGAATACAGTTGCAATCATTTGACTTTCACTTTCCAGTGGCATTTCCAGTTTATTGTATTTTATGCCTTCTCTTTTCAGGACTTCTTCTGCATGTGCAATAGCCTTTGCTGTCATGCCATACATTGATCCCCACAGAATTGTGATTTCGTTTTTACCCGCACCTTCAGCATACTGACTGAATCGTGAGTAGTCATCCATAATCTTCTTAGGATTCCCTCTATAAAGTGGACCATGTCCTGGAGCTATTGTGTTGATTTCAAATTCCTTGGATTTTTGGATTGCCTTTCTAAGCATCGGTGTAAATGTAGTCATTACATTGGAATAATACCTTATTCCTTCTCTTTCGAAAAATTCAATTTCCTCTGAAGTCATTTCATCATCAAAATGATGGTCTTCCATTTTCCCAAATGCTCCATACATATCACATGAAAATAGCGTCTTTGTATCCTTTTCAAAAGTATACATGGTGTCTGGCCAATGTACATTTGGTACTGGATGGAAACTTAATACTTTTCCATTTCCAAGATCCAGTGTATCTCCTTCTTTTACAATCTTGATTTTATCTTCTCCATAAAATGAACCTATAAGTTTTGCTGCCTTTTCTGTACATACAATTGTAAAGTCGTCTTTAATTTTTTCAAAGTTTGAGATCCATCCTGAATGGTCAGGTTCAGTATGGTTTACTACAAGATAATCTATATCCTCTGGATGGACATTTATTTCTTCAAGATTCTTGTATAAAGTTTCGGGTATTCCATCCCAACCGATAACACCATCAATTATTGCAGTTTTTTCACCTTTTACAATATATGAGTTTAATGTTACACCATTTGCGATTTCCCATATGCCTTCAAAAAGCATATCTTCAACATTAATGGATAGCATATGAATCCCATCTGCTATTTTAATTTTCTTCATGCTTCAGCCTCCTCTTATAATATGTTTCTGTGATGTATTTACCCCTTTTCCATTTATGTTAATTATATCCTGTGAGTTTTTTTAGTCAAGCTTTAACAAAGAGGCCTCAGGATTATCCCGAAGCCTCTTGATTCATAATACTATTTACTTTTGACTAAGTCTTCTCTTGTTCTCAAGCTGTTTCCTCCAAGCATTCATTACAAGTGAAACACCTATAACTCAATAAGCTACAAATACACGGAAATACTCTCCCAGCTGAGCATCGCCAAACAGATTTCTACCTGCCAAAGGCGATACAATAAACAGAGTATGGAACAACAATATTCCAAGCAAAGCATGACTTATTCTTGCGATTGTTACAGAAGCTCCACCGATTAAAAGCGCTGCTACTGAATAGAATCCAATCTGCTCATGACTTCCGCAGGTACTAAATGTTCCAAGATTCTGAAGGAAAATTATATGCCCCCATGAAGCAAAAACTGTAGACATTATCATAGCCGTCATTATTCAATCGTTGATTTAATGTATTATATTATCTGTCAAAAATAAAAGCCATCAAAGTCTTTGAAATCGGAATCTTCAATGGCTTTAACAGCTTTGTGTTGATTATTCTTTTCAAGTTCCTAGATAAACTTTTACAAATATCTTTGTCTTTTAATTTCATACAATACAATTGATGCAGCACAGGAAACATTTAAAGATGATGCCACTCCGTCGATTGGAATTTCAACCATTGCATCTGCAATCTCTTTGTAGTTTCTGCTTAATCCAACTGTTTCATTACCCAATAGTAGTATTGTAGGTTTTGTGAAATCACATTTATTGACAGGATAATCTGCCTGTGCACTTGTTCCTATAATTAGAAAAGCTACACCTTCCTTTTTCTGTTCTTGCACCCATTCATAAAGCTCATTGTGCGATGGCAATCTCAAAACAGGTAGACTAAAAAATGCACCTACAGATGAGACTATGGTTTCAGGGTCATACAGATCCACAGAATGACCTGTCATAATTAATCCATCCACTCCCAGAGAATCACTTGAACGAATAAGTGTCCCAAGATTTCCTCTGTTTGATGGTCTATCGATAACTACAATCAGCGGATTCTCTGAAAGCTTTATCCTCTCCATATTGTCAGGCTTCATTTTCACAATAGCCAAAAGTTCTGATGTATCTTCCTTTCCACTTAATTTATCCATCAGTTCATCTGTCATCTGGTAAAGAGAATCAACCTTTACATTATTTAGTATATCCGTAGCCCAGCTCGACAAATCTCTTTCCCTTGAATAAATAAAAGAACTAATCTCCCAATTGTTTCTGATGGCCTCATTGATGTTTCGAACTCCTTCTACAAAGAACTCTCCATGTTTGTGTCGTTTGTTTCTGTTTCTTTTAATAACCTCAACATATTGAAAATTGTTGTCTTCTTTTATTATATCTATTACAGTACTTCTTACCACTATGTTGTCCTCCATTTCTTAGCTTTGTCTAGTCTTTGTTCTATTCATAATACTAATATATCATAACAGCTTGATTCAAAGAAGAGTTGCTAAATTGGCCTTGGTTTCTTTGGCTTTACTGTTATACATAGCAAAAGTTGTGGTATAAAGATATTAACCAATCTAATTGTCCAAAAACATGATAATAGGAGGATGTTACCGATGAAAACGAGAAAGAGTATCTCCATACTAATGACAATTATTCTTTTGTTCGCTACTACAACAACAGTCTTGGCAAATCCTTACAGAGACATTGAAGGTAGTCCTTACAAGGATGCCATCCTAGAAATGTCACGTCTTGGAATACTCCAAGGAGTGGGCAACAGCATGTACTCTCCTGAAGGTGAACTCAATAGAGCGGCAGCAGCTAAGGTCGCTGCTATACTACTTGGTTATACCCAGGAAGATGCAGAAGAGGCCGCCAAAAGGGACCCAGTATTCAATGACATACAAGGAACAAACCATCAATGGGCATTAGGATGGATTAATCTTATGGCAGAAGACGGTATACTTATTGGCGTTGGAGAGAATTCCTACGCACCGGGGAATCCACTACAGATGGTTCACTGGGTAACCATCTTGGCCCGAATACTACAACATGAAGAAGTGGGTATGTCCTGGCCAGAAGACTACAATGAAATGGCTATAGTCTTGAATCTTGATGAGGGACTTGACTACTTGGGCTCAAGAGTTATGAACAGAGAGCAGATGGCTCAGATGACTAACAAGGCAATTTATGAAGTTCCCAGACCTGATGGTATGCATATAATAGATCTGGTTGAATTTGAAATCGTAGAGTTTGAAGAAGAGCCTCAGACAGAAGATTTAATTTACAATAACACAAAAATATCAGTTACTGTAGACAAGCCTTTGGTACCTGCAGGTGGTTCACAAATGGTTCAAGTAACTGCTACCGCAACCTATGGACCTGACAATTTGCCAGCTGTCGGTACGTTAGTTAGCATTATGGCGAATGTAGGTAATATAGAAAGAAACAGCCAGCTTTCATCAGAGTTTGAGTATGCTGATATGAATGGTAGAGTTGCTGTCACTTATACTACTTTAGCTTCAGATGACAACAAGCCTGTAACTATCAAGATAGCTGTTCAGGATGGAAATGACTGGATAGACCGAGGAACATTCGTAATGGCTTCCAACAATGCCTCTTTGGTAAGAGGTACAGTAATTAATCCTTTCAATGGGAATCCTGTGGAGGGTGCATCTGTCATATTAGAGGAAAGTAGTGGCTCCAAAAATCACTTTTTTGATAAAGCAACTGCTATAGATGGTTCGTACTCTATAGCAATGCTACCCGGAAGCTATTTTATTAACTTTGATATGGATGTTGAAGGTGCTAATCCTTACTCTGGATCATACTCTGGTTCACATTCCGAATTAAGGAATGACGGGACTATGAAACTGCGGTCTGAATTGCAGCTTTCAAAAGGCCAAACACATACATTCAATTCCCACAGAGGTATCCTTACTGGAATTGCAAGCAACTTCCCGGTTGGAACAGAACTTTACTTTACTCCAATCGGTACACAAAATACATCCCTGACAAAAGTTGCTACTAACGGAAGGTTCCTACTAGCACTAGACCCTGGAAACTACGAGGTAACAGCATTCGGTGGTACAATCTACAGATCTTCCGTAACAGTTGAGATGGGAAAAATTACAGATATTGGAACTGTTACTCGATAACAGCTCTCATATCCATCAAAAAAAGATACCAGATTTTTTTGAACTGACCCCAAAAAGTTAGACATATATGTCAAGCAGCTATTAAGGATTGATTTCTGTACTCAACAGGACTCAGTCCTTTTAGTTTACGCTTGGTTCTCTTTGTATTATACCATTCTATATAATCTACTAATTCTT
>JAGXFX010000015.1 GCA_024637045.1 Soehngenia sp. | reverse complement strand
ATAGGCTGTTACGTCAGCTATTTCTACTAGGTCTCCCTGTGCTGTTGTAATTGCAAGGGTTGCCGCATCTACATCAGTTTGAGTGTCTTGGTTGGTCACTACGTTTGCACCTACCACACCTTGGTATGTTGCCCAACTTGCGGTTGTGTAATCTGCTTCAGTGACTGCTGCCAACGCCTCTTCATAGGCTGTTACGTTTGACATTGTTACTGCCAAAGTAGCCGTACTGGTTTGTGTTCCAGTGTATCTATCTGAAGCTGTAAACGTAACTCTAATAAACTTTGTTGCATCGCCTACAACAAGTGTGTATGTGCTTGATGTTGCACCTACAATATTTGTGTATGTACCACTTACTGTATCACATATAGTCCACTGATATGTTCCAGTGGCAACTCCTGGTGTTGGTGCCGCTGTCAATGTTGCTCCAACCACAGCATCACCTGTAACAGTAATAGCACTAACTAGAATCACTACTGTCTCTTTCTCATCATCATTGTCATCCCTTGATCCTCCACCACCGCCTCCTGCACTTGGTGCTTCGACTGCTTCTACTTTTCCTACTTCAAGAGTTTCTCCTGCTTCAACTTCTTCATCTCCTGCCATTACTCCTTCTGTTCCTTCTGAAGCTGAAACTTTTGTTCCCTCAGTTTCTACTACTATATCATCATCATTGGCTTGTACTTCTTCTACTTTTCCTTCACCCTCAATTAGAGTTCCGGCACTATCTACTATTATTTCTTCTATTTCACCGTCTTCATCAACAGTTATTACTGTATCTTCTGCTGATTCTTCAACCACTATTTGTGAAACTGTTTCTGATACTTCTATTTCTGTTCCTGCTCCTTTTATAACAAGTTTTTCAACTGTTGAGCCTTCCCCAATTACGAATCTTGAGTCGTCTCCCTCAACTGTTGCCATGTCAATAGTTGCATTTGTTGCCCATACTGTTATGTCATCCGACAACACTGTTATATCAGAAAATGTGCCTTCCAATATTACATCATCTTTACCATCTACTATAACTTCGCCAATTTCTGTTCCGTCTTCTGCATAGACTCTGACAGCACCATCAACTTTGGCGATTGTTATGCTTCCTATAACGGAATCTCCGGTGATTATTATTGATTCTGTTCCTCCACCTCTGACATGTAGTCTTCCTGTTATTACTACGTTATCAAGTACTACATCTCCTTCTCCAACTCCATCACCTAGTATTAGGTCTCCGATAATAGTTGAATCTGAAAGTGTAACTCCTGGAGTGTTTATCATTGCATTTCCTTCAACATTGATTGTATATTCTCCAGCTGTATTTACATACTGCTTTATAATATTATCCATTACCTGTGCAAATTCTGCTCTTGTTATGTATCCCTGAGGATTTAGCATTCCATTTGATCCCTGTATATAACCATTGTTGACAAGTGAGTACACTTCCCCCGTTGCCCAAGTGGATATTTCTGAAAGATCAGAGAATCCTGCTGGTACAACTGTTGATGTTCCAAGGTTTAGAGCTCTTGCTATTACTGCAAATGCCTGCTCCCTTGTAATTGGATCATTTGGATTAAGACTGTTTCCGCTGCCCTGGAATGTCTCCATTGCAACAGCTTTCGCCATTTCCGTGTAAAACCAATCGCTTTGTCCTAAATCTGTAAATCCTGCCAAGGATGCTTGTGCTTCTGCTCCAAAAGCTCTGTTGATAATTGTTGCCATCTGAGCTCTTGTAAGATTTTCCTGTTGCATGATTTTCCCATCAGCCCCATTGAGTAGTCCATTATCCACTGCATTTTGAAGTGCAGCAGTTGACCAGTCATTTGGCATGTCGCTGAAGGTTGTTGTCTCGGCATATGAACCCACTGGTATCATTGTAAATACCATAACTAATGATAGTACTAGTGCCACCCATTTCTTTGTCATGAAATCCCTCCTTAAAGTTTTGTAAATCTCCGCTTAAAAAAAGTCGTTTCTTTTTTATCTCATTGTATAGAGAACAAGTAATACATATGGCTTAATAATGGTAGAAACTCTTTAAAGAAGTAATGTTTGCTGTAATTTCTTTAATAATTTTAACGAATGTGCTATAATTATTTTAATAGTTATACTGACTACGGTCACATACTGTAGTCAGTATATCATATTATATTTTTTTATGTCAATCAAAGGAGAAAAAAATGAAAAAAGAAAGTATGAGCAAAAGAACACAAAAAGCAATTGAAACAAAAAAGAAAATTTTTGAAGCTGCTAGATATTTAGTTACAGAACATGGAATAGAAAATGTAAGTGTAGATTCTATTGTAGAAGCAGTAGGTGTATCAAAAGGTGCCTTTTACGTACACTTTGAATCAAAGGATGCCCTTCTGGCTGCTTTGATCAATGATTACACAAATATAGCAGATATGGATTATAAAATATTTTTGGCAACGCTTTCTGACTACGACTCTGTTCTTGATATCCTTATTCTGTTAGCAGAAAAAATATCCGATTTTATGGAATTTAATATCGGAGTAGACAATATGAGGGCACTTTATAAAGCTCACTTAACAAAAACTATCAATACAACATCTGCAATGAGCTATAACAGGGATCTCTACAAATTGTTCAGTGAAGTCTTGGAAAGAGGAGTCAATCAGGGAGAGCTAAGAGAAGACATACCTGTGGATTCTGTAGCAAAACACTTAATATTAGCCACCAGAGGCATTACCTTTGAATGGTGTATCCGTTACCCCGATTTCAATTTGAAAGAGCAGGTCCTGGACCACTATAAAATACTTCTGTACGGCTTGAAAAAATAAATCTGTATTCAAATACTACCTATTTTCCGTAAAAAAGGCAGCTAACTATTAACTCCCAACCGACCACGCCTATTATTGTCTTTGTACCAAACTTCAATATCACCCCAATAGTCTGCAGTAAATCCTAGCACTTCAACAATTCTTCCATTATTAATATCTTTCACTTTCTTTTGTATAGACATATTTTTTTTGATATAATGGTCCTTAAGAGTAATATTAGGCTATTCGAAATATGAACTACTGGATATGCCTAATAAAACATTTTAGAAAAGGAGGATTCAACTATGAGTAAATATCTTATACTTTATAGACATGGAATTGCAGAGGATAAAGAATCTGCTGAAGAGGATGATCTAAGAGCACTTTCTCCTCGGGGGAAAATTCTACTTAAGAAAAGTGTTGCAGGGTTTAAAACGATGATCGATAATTATGATACTTTGAAAATTTATTCCAGTCCTAAGGTTAGAGCAAAGGAAACGGCTGAAATGCTGGCAGAGGAATTAGACTTGGATGATCCAATTTACATGGAATTCCTTGGTACGGGCAGTGGTGTCAGTAGACTTAGAGAACTTGTTGATGAAATAGAACCTGGTGAAGCTGCAATAGTAGTTGGACAACAACCCTACCTTTCATTATGGAGTCAAGAGATTTCTGGTACTTTCCTTCGCTTCAAAAAAGGGACCGCAGCCTGCTTTAGATTCCCTGATGAAGAATTAGGAGAAAGCAAGGTTGAACTTAGATGGTATTTACAGACTCGTGACTTTGTGAAGATTAACGATAAATAGCAATTATTAGAAACGATGAATTTAAAATATTCCATCGTTTCTATTTTTTTGGCATTCAGAGATTTCGGTCAAAATCTTGCTCAAAAAAAGCAAAAAGAACCGTCCCCAATGCTTTAGTGCTTTAAAAAAAGCAAAAAGAACCGTCCCCAATGCTTTAGTGCTTTAGGAAACCTTGTAATAGTAATAATTACAGGGTTTTTTCTTTTATGTATAATTATAGAAATATTTCAACCCATAATACTTAATATATTCGTAACAGGATTGTAACCTACCAGTGTCATCCTCACTATATAATAGAGCTAATGATGCATAAAGAGAGGAGACATACATGAAGATTAAAAATATAATTGCTTTAGGCTTAATTTCAATATCAGTAGCACTTTCAAATCCTGTAGCGGATGCAGCTTCAATGCCTACAACTATCCACGAAAAGGTCCAGACTACACCTGTCTCATCAGGGGTGGTTCATGAAAGAATCCAAAGATTTACCTTAGGCGGCTGGTACAATATCAATGTACTGAGAATTAATCTAAATGATCAATACACATCACTGGGTTCCTTGTACCACCGAGATGGACTCTCATCAAGAACTACTGTCAGAGGACTAGTCGAACAAAGAAATGCTGTTGCCGGGATTAATGGTGACTTCTACAACACAAACCCAATACCATCATCGCTGGGAGCCCTTGTGGAAAACGGAAGAGTATTATCCTCACCAAATAATTTGCCAACATTCTTTACTACCTTTGACAACACTGCATATATTGACTATTTTAACAAGACCATGACAATTACAAATTACAATACAGGTAATGTACTTAACATCGATACTGTCAATAAACTCCATGCTGAATTTATTACAATTACTTTGCTGAATTCAGACTGGGGAACGAAATCCATTGGAGCAAGATTTAGAAATGATCTTCACGAAGTTCTTGTTGTTGATGGAATGGTAATGGAAAGAAGAACTGGCGGGGAAGCGTTTGACATCCCCAAATCTGATAACTCATATGTACTATCTTCAAAAAGCTCAAATCTTCTCCTTTTCAATCCTGGAGAAAGAGTCCAAACGGATATTAAGATATCACCGGACATGGAATCCATAAGATTTGCCATCGGTTCAGGTAGCATAGTCCTAAAGGACGGACAGATAGCAAATACCGATTTAAACATCTCGGGAGTTCAACCAAGAACGGGTCTTGGAATATCCAGAGATCAAAAGGAAGTTATTATGGTTACTGTTGATGGACGAGACACCTACTTTAAGGGAACTACTCAGGAAACTCTTGGAAGCCTGATGAGCGAACTTGGAGCATACAACGGAGTTAACCTGGATGGTGGTGGTTCTACTGCAATGGCCATCAAACCCATCAATCAGGCAGTAGCTGAATTTGTCAACAAACCTACAGAACAAAGAAATGTTGTAAATGGAATCGGAGTATTCTCAACTGCACCAAAAGGGGATATTGAAAGAATGGTTCTATCTGTCAATTCTGAGTACTTGTTCTCAGGCAGCATGACTAACTTGAAACTACAAGGTTACGATAAAAACAATAACCTTTATACAATCGACCCAGCCTCTGTAAAATGGTCAGTATCAAATGGTATTGGGACAGTTGCGGGAAGTACTTTTAAAGGTGTTTCGCCAGGAAGTGGCGAGATCAGTGCAAACTATTACGGAGTAAATGCAACTGCTTCAATAAGAGTCTTAAATCCTCCTGTAGCAATTAGAACTGACGTTGAAAGCATATCTCTTTCGTCAGGTGGACAAAGAACTATCGGTTCGATTATGGGGGTTGATGAAATCGGCCGCGAGGGTAAACTTGAAATGTCACAGGTAAGTTTTAGAATAATCGGTGATGTTGGAACTATCCAGGATGGAGTCTTTAAAGCATCCTCAAAATCGGCATCTGGTGCCTTGATAGTATCTTCTGGAAAGGCATCAAAAGCTATTCCTGTATCCATTGGAATAGTTCAGACTCCAATTACTTCCTTCGAAGAGAAGATGGATATTGGATTCTCAGGATATCCAGCAGGTGTAAGAGGATCAGTTCAAGTTGTAAATGAATCCTTTGAGGGAGAAAAAGCCATTGAAATAAAATATGACTTTTCACAGGGAACTGGAACCAGAGCAGCATATCTGGATTTTAAATCAACATCCAAAGGTCTTTTACTTCAAGGCTCCCCTCAGAAACTTGGATTAACTGTACTGGGTGATTCCTCAGGAGTATGGTTAAGAGGAACTGTAATTGATTCAAGAGGAAATTCACACGTAATTGATTTCACAAAATCGATGGATTTCAATGACTGGAGATACTTGGAAGCTCAACTTCCAGGAAACATTTCATATCCTGTAAGCTTGCAAAGAATATATGTCGCAGAGGTTAATGCAGAAAAGTTTCCTACAGGCAGAATCGTTATTGATGATCTGAAGTCATTCTCAACATTGCCAGTTAATTTGTCTTCGGTACCTGCATCAACAAGGGTTCAGGATCCACTTCACTTGCCAACTGAAAGCGGTGGCGTAAAAGTATCGATATATAGCGAGCCAAAAATTTCAGGCAATACATTACTTGCAAAAGTTGTTTCTTCTCACAGGCTAAAAGGCCTTACAGAATCATTGTCTGCATCCAGTATCGGTGTGCAGATTGGTAATATGACAACTGAATTCAAGAACGCAATTAAACACACATCCACTCTTAACGGTGGCAGCATCTACGGAAAAACTCAGGCTGAAGGAGTATATGTAATTAATCTTCAGGCTCATGCAGATGGCATCAGAGCAGCAAACGGGGATCAGTGGGTTCAGCTTGTTTCAGACTTGGAAAATAGAAGTGAGCCAAATATAATCATTTCTATTTCAAGACCTGTTTTCGGACCGAACGGATTCAATGATAAAATGGAAGCAGATTTGTTCCATGAGCTGATGGTCGAACAAATGGAGAATGGCAAAAATGTATTTGTAGTCCAAAGTGATGGAGATAACAATTATACACTGAAGGATGGGGTAAGATATCTTACTCTTACAGGAGCTAAAATCAGTACCCCTGATGACTTCTCAAATTATTCCTATGCTGAATTTGTTGTAAATGGTAGTAACATAACATACCAAGTAAAGACTCCTTATAACTTCAAATAATTCAACAAAGAAAATCCGTTGCAATTTTAAACTGCAACGGATTTTTTTTGTTATCTGAATCTTGATCTGTCTGTTTCCTTCATTGTCTTTTCTAAAACCTCAATTGAATCAAGTGATTTTCCTGTTCCAATGGCGACACACTCAATAGGGTTTTCTGCGAGTCTTGTGGCTATTCCAGTTCTTTTCTGAATAAGCTGGTCGAGGCCATATAGCATTGCTCCGCCACCAGTCAGATAAATCCCTGAACTACTGATATCTGAGGCGAGCTCAGGAGGTGTTTTTTCCAGTACTTCATGCACCGCTTCAACTATCTCATTTACAGGTTCACTTAGAGCTTCCATCATATCGATTGATGAAACTTCTATATTAAGAGGCAGACCAGTAAGAAGGTTTCTTCCCTTGACCTCCATAAACTTTTCCTCTTCATATGGAAATGCACAACCGACGTCCATTTTTAGCTTCTCTGCGGATCTTTCACCAATCATCATATTGTACTTTTTCCTGATGTATTTGATTATCGCTTCGTCACACTCATCCCCTGCTGTCTTTATTGATTTGCTGACAACGATTCCACCAAGGGAGATTACAGCAACATCAGTCGTTCCTCCTCCAATGTCAACTACCATGTTTCCATTTGGTTGAGTTATATCCAATCCCGCTCCAATTGCTGCTGCAATTGGTTCCTCAATAAGGTAGGTCTTGCTTGCACCGGCTTCGTTGCTGGCTTCCATAACAGCCCTTTTCTCAACCTCAGTTATTCCACTGGGTACACAAATAATAATCCTCGGCTTAAGCCACATTCTCCCCAGTGCTTTCTGAATGAAATACTTAAGCATCCTCTCTGTTATGCTGTAATCCGAAATAACTCCATCCTTCAAAGGTCTGATTGCCACAATATTTCCAGGTGTTCTTCCAAGCATCTTCCTGGCTTCTTCTCCTACTGCAAGGAATTTATTGGTATACTGATCAATTGCAACCACAGAAGGTTCCTTAAGTACTATTCCCTTGCCTTTTATAAAGACAAGAACACTTGCTGTCCCAAGGTCAATCCCAACGTCAGATCTTAATGCAAACATACGCTTCCTCCTTCACTATTTTTTCAAACAAAAACAGAAAGTCCCTAAATAACGGTTATATTTTGTTATCATAGCGACCCACTGTTGTGTACTGTTTTTATGATCTAAAAGGTCTTTCTATAGATTATTGCTCCCAGGTTAGTGAACTTCTCCTCAATTCCATCATATCCTCTATCAATATGATAGATGTTTCCAATTTCTGTTGTTCCATCTGCAACTAACCCTGCCAAGACGAGTGCTGCTCCGGCTCTAAGGTCTGAAGCTTCTGCCTTGGCTCCCTTGATCTCATCGACTCCCTGGATTATTGCTGACCTTCCTTCAATTCTTATCTGAGCTCCCATCTTTCGAAGCTCTTCAACATGCATAAATCTATTTTCAAATACAGTCTCCATTACAGAGCTTGTACCTTCCAAAATTGTCATCAAGGCCATAAATTGAGCTTGCATATCAGTAGGGAATCCTGGATAAGGAAGTGTTTTTATATCAATTGCTTTCAGGTTATTGTTTGCAATTACCCTTATGCTGTCTTCTCCTTCTTCAACTGTACAACCTGCTTCCCTAAGTTTTGCTATAACCGGTTTTAAGTGGGAATTTATTACATTGTCAACCAAAACATTTCCACCACTTATTGCAGCAGCTACCATAAATGTACCTGCCTCTATTCTATCTGGGATTATTTGGTGACGAGCACCGCCCAGTTTCTTGACTCCCTTTATCTTTATTGTTGATGTACCCGCACCTTTTATGTCTGCTCCAAGCTTGTTAAGGAAGTTAGAAAGATCTACAATTTCTGGTTCCATGGCAGCGTTGTCTATTACTGTTTCGCCTTCTGCCATTGTTGCAGCCATCATAATATTTTCAGTTGCTCCCACTGAAGGGAAATCAAGATATATTATATCTCCAACCAACTTGTCTGCAAAAGCTCCAATATCTCCATGGTCAACGCTGATTTCTGCTCCAAGGGCTTTGAATCCTTTTAGATGAAGATCTATTGGTCTCGATCCTATGGCACAACCACCTGGCATGGAATTCTTGGTTTTTCCAAGTCTGGCAAGCAGTGGACCCATTACAAGGAATGATGCCCTCATCTTGCTCATAAGTTCGTATTTGGTTTCATAGCTGTTGATATTTGAAGAATTGATCTTAAGTACGTTTTCTTCCAGATACTCAACCTTGCTTCCAAGAGACTCCAGAACTTCACACATAAGCTGGACATCCTTTAAATTTGGAACATCCTCAAGAACTATGTCCTCTGTTCCAAGAAGTGTTGCAGCCAGTATGGGTAATGCCGCGTTTTTTGCTCCGCTTATTCTTACTGTGCCCTTTAAAGGTGGGCTCTTCTCTACCAATATCTTTTCCAAAAAATCTCCCCCTATATGATGCGAGAATCAACTTCAGTGCTATCTATCTAAATAATAATATTAAATTGTCTGAATTTACACAATTTCACTAACTTCTACATTATATCATTTATATTAAAAAAATGCATCATAAAACACTCCATTTTCAATGTTTTGGAGTGTTTTATACTTTATGTCCATTTCCTGGCCTATTTTACTCTGATGTCAAAACTAATGTGACAAAACATCCCATGTAATTTTTAAAAGCCGAGTATGGCTCAATTCACAGTTCACAATTGGATTGGGTCTAGATATCTCAGCTTCGGTCGATATTACAGGAATGTCAGCTTTAGACATTACCGGCCGAGGCTTTCCAATTGACATCGAGGGGGTAGAGTTATATTACCATTTTCTGCAATATATCTACTATCTTTTCAGACGCTGTACCGTCTCCATAAGGATTAACCGCCTTAGCCATCCTGACGTACTCTTCCTCGTCCTGTAGTAGCTTCAGGAGGTTGCTATACACTCCATCGTAGCTTGTTCCCACAAGCTTGGCCGTACCGGCCTCGACTCCTTCGGGTCTTTCTGTTTCTTCTCTGATTACAAGTACAGGCTTACCCAGTGCTGGAGCCTCTTCCTGAAGTCCTCCTGAGTCTGTTACAACTAGAGATACTCTTGCCATCAGATTTGTAAAAGGAGCATAATCAAGTGGTTCTGTAAGTGAAACCTTTGGATTATTTCCAAGTATTCTGTCTGCTATTTCCCTTACCTTTGGATTCAAGTGAACCGGAAATACAACATGCACATCGTCAAAGTCTTCTATTGCATCTCTTACAGCAGTAAATATGTTCTCCATTGGCTCGCCAAGATTTTCTCTTCTATGGCTAGTCATAAGTATAACTCTTTTATTTTGGAAATCTATGTTATTGAGTCTTTCATCCTCAAATTCATAGTCATTCTTGACTGCATATTTAAGGGCATCGATAACCGTATTTCCAGTGATAAATATTTTTTCATCGGAGTAATCTTCCCTAAGAAGATTTTCCCTGTTTTTTTCAGTGGGTGCAAAGTGAAAGTCTGCCATTACTCCGGTAAGTTTTCTATTTGCCTCTTCAGGGTAAGGTGAATATAGATTTCCGCTCCTCAGTCCTGCTTCAACATGTCCGATTCTTACCTTCTGATAGAATGCGGCAAGGGCTCCAGCAAATACCGTTGTTGTATCACCCTGAACCAAAAGTACATCTGGTTTTTCCTTCTTGATTACATCTTCGAGCCCTTTGAGAGCGTTTGTTGTAATATCTGTCAGGGACTGTCCTGGTTTGAATATATTAAGATCGTAGTCAGGCTTAATTCCGAACAGGTCAATAACCTGGTCAAGCATTTCCCTATGCTGAGCCGTTATGCAGATTACCTGCTCAACGCCTTCTCTTTTTTCCAAAGCTTTTATTACAGGTGCCATCTTTACACCTTCCGGTCTCGTTCCAAATACTGTCATTACTTTCATTTATCCAAATCCTCCTTACGTGCCTTTGAAGAAAACAATCCAAGTTTCTTTGCAAATATAATTGCTATAACAAACATAATTGCTGACAAATAGACTGCCTGGCTACTGTTCGCTTTTGAAACCAGTACGGCAAACAAACCGAATACTCCTGATATGCCATAAAGTATCAATACTGTTTTTTTCTGTGAAAAGCCTTTTTCAAGAAGTCTGTGGTGAAGATGACTCTTGTCCGCAGCCATTATCGACTGACCGCTTAAGAGTCTTCTGAATATGGCAAATGTAGTGTCAAAGATTGGCACTCCCAGGATTATAATTGGCACAAGCATTGCAATTGTTGCAACGCTTTTCATTACTCCCTCAATGGATATTACGGCCAGCATAAATCCAAGGAACAAAGCTCCCGTATCACCCATAAATATTTTAGCAGGATTGAAGTTAAATGGCAGAAACCCTAGACAAGCTCCTGATACAAGAGCAGCCAGTATGGCTATTTCATTCATTTCCAGTTTCAATGCCACAAATGTAAACGACAATGCTGAAATTAGTGCAACTCCTCCTGCAAGTCCATCCAAACCATCTATTAGGTTTAGTGTATTTGTTATACCAACAATCCAGAACAAGGTAAGAGGTATTCCAATCCAGCTTAGATAAAGAATTGGATTCCCATCTGTGAAGGGATTAGTTACGAAATCAACCTGGACTCCTCCCCAGATAACTATACCCGCTGCCAAAAGTTGATAGAAAAGTTTTTCCTTTGGAGTTGTTCCCTTGATATCATCTTTCAGTCCTGAAATAATAATAATTGTAGCTCCAACAAAAATCGACATAAAGTCCTTGGTTTTTGGTAAAAATACAAACATTCCCACAACAATAGCAAGATACATTGCGACTCCGCCAATCAAGGGCATGGGGTCCTTATGTACTCTTCTGTCGTCCTTGGGAATATCAATCGCTCCTATTCCAGGAGCTATTTTTATTACAAATGGTGTGGCCGCAAATGCTATTATAGCTGCGACCACAAAAGGTATCCATACTGTTTCCATGGTGTAATTCTCCTAATCTGGTATTATCTAGATTCTATCCAACTGTTATATATAAGTCAAACACTAATGGGTGACAATACTGTTACAATTATTCTGCAAAAATCAGTAAAAGGCAGTTCAGAACTGCCTTTTCACATTATTTTGTACCAAAAAGCCTGTCTCCCGCATCTCCAAGACCGGGAACAATATATGCATGGTCATTAAGCTTCTCATCCAATGAAGCCAGGTATATATCAACATCTGGTGCTGACTTTTGAACTGCTTTTACTCCCTCGGGAGCAGCTATAAGACAAACCAGCTTGATATTGTTGGCTCCGCTTTTTTTCAAAAACTGGATCGCAGAAATTGCTGATACTCCTGTTGCAAGCATTGGGTCCAATATAATAAGATCTCTTTCTGCAACGTCCTGTGGAAGCTTGCAGTAGTATTCAACAGCCTGAAGTGTTTCAGGGTCTCTGTATAATCCTATGTGTCCTACTTTTGCAGCAGGTATCAAGCTCAACATTCCATCGACCATTCCAAGTCCTGCTCTAAGGATTGGAACAAGACCTACTTTCTTTCCTGCAATAATTGGGGACATCATCGTTGTAATTGGTGTTTCAATTTCTATGTCCTGAAGAGGAAAATCCCTCGTTACCTCATATGCCATCAGGGTTGATATTTCAGTTACAAGCTCCCTGAAATCCTTTGACCCCGTATTCTTGTCTCTTAACATTGTCAGTTTGTGCTTTATTAATGGGTGATCCATTACCACTACTTTCGACATAACACCGCTCCCTTCGTTTTCATCCTAGTAATTATATCACAATCAACTTTCGATTTCAGCAATTTTATTAACTCTTCTTTCGTGTCTTCCACCCTGAAATTCACTTTTTAAAAAAACAGAAAGTATCTCTTTTGCCAAATCTACGCCAAGAACTCTCCCGCCCATGGCAATAATGTTGGCGTTGTTGTGCTCCCTGCTCATTCGTGCAGAGTATACATCCCCACAAAGTGCAGCCCTCACTCCTTTTACCTTATTTGCTGATATGGAGATTCCAATCCCGGTTCCACAGATTACAACTCCCTTGTCGATTTCTCCAGCTGCAACCGCTTCACCAACTACTCTTCCAAAATCTGGGTAATCCACAGATTTCTTGCTATCTGTACCGAAGTCCTTAACCTCATATCCGTTTTCTTCCATAAATTTCTTCATTTCTTCCTTAAGTTCAAATCCTCCATGATCACTTCCAATTCCAATAATCATCTCTTAAACCCTCCTATTTATCGATTCTATCCATAAGTTTTTCAATTGCTTCCTCAAGCTGTCTACTTACAACTTCATACACTTCAACAGGTCCACCAAAGGGGTCATCCACATCAATCTCCTCTCCCGAGGCAAAATCATGTAGCAGATAAATTTTACCATTCATCTTCGGATATTTTGTCAAAAGATTTCTCTTGTGTGCTTGGGTCATTACAAGAATCAAGTCTGCCCACTCCAACAATTCCTCACTTAAGAATCTGGATCTGTGGTTGGATAATCCTCCTCTGCTTTTCATTGCTTTTCTGGCTCCTTTACTTGCCTTGTCTCCATCAATCGCAAATATTCCAGCTGAAGAAACCTGTATTTCTTTGTTTTTCTTTTTTGCCTCATCCCTTAGAATAGACTCTGCCATTGGGCTTCGGCAAGTGTTTCCAGTACATACGAATAATACTTTCATAGCTCCTCCTAAAGGTAAATTCTGTTTCCTCCGGCTGCCTTTAAAAGACGATTCATAATCGCCATCCCTATTTGGTCTTCCCCTACTGATTCACAAAGAATGATATCAACGTCCATCTCATCCAGTTTTCTTATTGCATCAAAGAGGCCATGCGCAATGGTATTTTTATCCATAGAGGATCCCATTACCACAATGTTTTTAAGTGGATATTTATGCTGATTCTCCTCGGTTAGGAGCAACCCGACTTTTTTTCCTACGACTTCCTCTTCTTTTGCTCTTTCTATGATTTCTTTAACTACCTTATCTTCATCTCCAGAAAATAAAATCATTGAGGCTTTTGGCGCGTAATGTCTGTATTTCTGTCCTGGTGACTTGGGAGTGATGTGGTCCCTGGTCCCTTCAAGCAGACCTGGATCAATCATAACCTGTGGAAGAAATTCCTTTAAGTCTTCCAGAGTTACTCCTCCTGGTCTCAATATCATAGGAATATCCTCTGTAAGGTCCAATACTGTTGACTCAAGACCTACACCGGTTTCACCACCATCAATTATCATGGCTATTTTACCATCCATATCCTGAATGACGTGGGATGCTCTTGTCGGACTTGGACGACCTGATGTATTGGCTGAAGGTGCAGCTATTGGGGCTTTTGATTTTTTTATTAGTTCAAGTGCGATTGGATGACTAGGCATCCTTATTGCCACTGTGTCCAGACCTGCCGTTATAATATCCGGTACAATATCAGTCCTTTTAAACAACATCGTCAAGGGTCCCGGCCAGAATCTGTCCATACAAAGATATGCATCTTTTGGAATTTCAATAACTAGACTCTTTAGCATCTCCAATGAATCCACATGAAGTATCAGTGGGTTATCCTGTGGTCTTCCCTTGGCTTGAAATATTTTTTTCACTGCCTCTTCGTTAAGGCCGTCAGCTCCCAGGCCGTAGACAGTTTCTGTTGGAAATGCAACCACTTCACCAGATTTGATTAAATCTGCCGCATCCTCCATATCGCCATCCTGACTCATAAGGTCTTCAACTTTAATAAGTTTTGTCTCCATTGCTCTTCCTCATTTCAATAAACTCAAAAATAAAAGAGGGTTTCCCCTCTTTAGCTGATTTCCTGCATTTTTTCCGCCTGGTCTGATGTAATCAAAGCATCAATCATTTCATCCAGATCTCCATCCACAAAATTGTTCAGCTTATACAGAGTCAGATTTATTCTATGGTCACTCACTCTTCCCTGAGGGAAGTTGTATGTTCTGATACGCTCGGATCTGTCACCAGTTCCTACTTGTCCCTTCTTCATCTGTGCAAGCTCTGCATTTTGCTCTGACAACTCACGATCATATAATTTTGTCTTAAGAATTTTCAATGCTTTGTCCTTGTTTTTCAGCTGACTTTTTTCATCCTGACAGGATACCACTATTCCTGTCGGAATATGTGTCATCCTAACAGCTGAGTCAGTTGTATTGACAGACTGTCCACCGTTTCCTGAGGAACGGAATACATCAATCTTTAAATCTATCTGATTTACTTCTATATCAATATCTTCGGCTTCAGGTAGAACTGCCACAGTTACTGTAGATGTGTGAATTCTGCCACTTGACTCTGTCTCGGGAACCCTTTGAACCCTGTGCACCCCTGACTCATACTTAAGTCTTGAGTAGGCTCCTTTTCCCTTGATCATAAAGATTACTTCCTTATATCCACCAATTCCAATTTCATTGGTGTTCATTATTTCAACTTTCCAATTGTTTCTTTCAGCAAATCTCAAATACATTCTAAAGAGAACGCCTGCAAACAACGCAGCCTCATCTCCTCCAGCACCGCCTCTGATCTCAACAATTACATTTTTGTGGTCATTTGGATCCTTTGGAATAAGCATAACCCTTATATCTTCTTGTATTTTTTCAAGATTTTCTTCCTGTTCCGCTACTTCTTCCTTGACCATATCACGCATATCATCATCAAGTTTATCATGAAGCATAGCTTTTGCTTCTTCAAGCTCTTGCTTTATCTTTACATATTCCTTGTACTTATTTACAATAGGCTCAATATCAGACTGTTCCTTCATAACTCTTTGCCATTCTTCCCTGTCGCTGTTGATCAAGTCAGGGTCCATGGTCTTTTGCACCAATTCCTTATATTTATCTTCCAAAAAATTCAGTTTGTCAAACACATTAAAAACCTCTCTTCATTTTATTCATTTACACATTTATCCATAATATTATTATATAATTATTTAATCCATTTTACAAGCTGGCTACGCTAGCGCTCCTTGTTCTCCTCAAAAGGCCAGTATACCCTATGGTATATTACAGAAGACAAGGCTCCGAAAACAACTGCCCATATTGGATTCAGACCAGTAAATACTACCAATACAACCGTAGCGATTGATGCAAAAAGCTTAATATATGTCTTTCTGGAATTGATCCACATCTTATATACAGCTGATAATATTAATGCAACGATTGCAGGTCTTATTCCCATAAATATCCTGTCTACAAATTGATTGTTTCTGAATCGGAAAAAATATGCAGCAATAAGCAGGATAATAATAAAGGAAGGAAGAATTGACCCCAAGGCTGAGGCAACCGCACCACCGAAACCTTTTATCCTGTAACCTACATATACGCTTGTATTAAGTGCCACTGAACCCGGGGATGCCTGTGCAAGTGCTATGGCATTCATATACTCCTCTTCACTTATAAGCTTCTTTGTATCCACTAGCTCCCTCTGAATAATTGGTAGCATTGCGTATCCTCCCCCAAAGGTAAAGGCTCCGATTTTAAAAAATGTTGCAAATAAATTGAAAAACATGCCTCCACCTCCTAAAAGAAAATTACTCCCAAAGCACCTGCAAGAATTATCCCAAATATTGGATTTAAATCCCTGAAGGTGACCAGAACAAACAATAAAATAGCAATAAGTACGGATTTCAGATCAACAAATGTATTTCCACCCACACTTACTGCAGCAGATGCAATAAGTCCAAGCACAACCGGTCTGATCCCTTTGAATATCCAGTTTACATAAGGCGATTTTTTAAATCTAAGTACAAAGACAAATATCAAGCTCATTATTATAAAGGATGGAAGAACAACACCAATGGTAGCTACAGTAGATCCAACAAATCCGGCTACCTTGTATCCAAGAAAGGTGGCTGAGTTGATTGCTATTGGTCCTGGTGTCATTTCTGCAATAGCAAGGATATCAATATATTCAGGAGTTGTTATCCAACCGTGAACCTCCACGACCTCCTCTTCAATAAGAGGCAGCATGGCATATCCACCACCAAAGCTGAATGCACCTATTTTTAGAAATGATATGAATAATTGCAATAAAGTCATCAAACTTAACACGTCCTTTATGCCTTGCCTACAACGACCCTGTTTCTGTTCTCCAGGTCATCCATAACAATGACATCTCCAAATCCTTCTTTTATCATAATATTTGCAACTGCATCCCCCTGATCGTAACCGATTTCATAGGCAAGGAGTCCGTTCTTTTTTAAATACCCTATGGATTCCTGCGTAATTCTTCTATAGAAGTCAAGACCATCCTCTCCACCAAAAAGAGCTGATTCGGGCTCAAATTCTCCTACCTCTGATTGCAGACCTTTTTTATCACTTTCGGGGATATATGGGGGATTTGATACTACAATATTGAAATATTCTCTCCACTGTCCGCTTTCAAACGGAGAAAAAAGGTCTCCTTTAAAATATGAAACATTATCGAGTCCAAGGCGTTCCAAGTTTCTTTTTGCCACTGCAAGAGGTTTGTCGTAAAAATCAACTCCATATACTTTTGCATTTGGACAGAATTTAGCTATAGCAAGGGATATTGCCCCGCTACCAATGCCAATATCAAGAAGTGTGAATTCATGGTCTCCAAAATTCTCTCTTATATAATCAAGAAGATACTCCACGAGAATTTCCGTATCCCCACGTGGAATCAGAACACCCTCAGACACTTCAAACTCCATTCCCATAAACTCCTGGGTTCCAAGAAGGTACTGAAGGGGATAACCTGCAACTCTCTTTTGAATCCAGCTTCTGAACAGCTGGATGATTTCCTCGGGAACCTCTTTATCTCCATACGCATACAGATAAGACTTATCCACCTCCAATAATCTGGATAGAATAAGTCTCACCTCTAGCTGTGGATTTGTATACTGTTTATTGCAAAGGCTTTCAATGCCTTCATTAAGAAGCTGGTTTATTACCACCTGTCTGCCTCCTTGTCCTCCGGTATAACGGCCAACAGGGACTTGATTGCAACCTCAATCTGTGAATCATCCGGCTCTTTTACAGTTGCATATTTCTGAATCATAAGGCCGGGATAACTTAATGCATAACACAATCTTGAATTACTTCTGCCAATAAATCTATTTATTTCATATGATATCCCCGCTATAACTGGGAACATTAAAATTCTGGTTAAGACTCTCATAACTGGATTTGGCCAGCCAAAGAAGGAAAGAACTACAATACTTACCGCCATAACCATAAAAAGGAAACTTGTTCCACACCTTGCGTGAAGGATTGGAAACCTCTTTACATTCTCTACGGTCAGCTCCATTTCATTCTCATAGCAATGAATGCTTTTATGCTCAGCACCATGGTACTGGAAAACCCTCTTTACATCATCCAGTTTTGAAACCCAGACTACATAAAGCAGGAATATTGATATTCTGATTATACCTTCAATCAGATTCAATCCTATTGTATTCTGTACGCTGCCTTTAAGGAAATTGGTAATAATATTTGGCAATACCATGAATATACCAATTGTTAAGGTAATTGAAAGTAGGACTGCCAATGCCATTTCAACATCCTGTGCCTTGTCCTTGAACATCTTTTGGGTAATGGTCTTTTTGGGATTTCCATCCTTGTCCATAGTCTGCTCGTCTTCGAAAAACTCAGCAGAATACAAAAGCGCACCTGTACCGATTTTCAAAGCTTCAATAAGACCGACCATTCCTCTAACAAAAGGAAGTCCTAAAATCTTATACTTCTTGGCTACAGATCTTACCGGATTTACCTTAAGCTCAATTTCATTGTCAGGCTTTCTTACTGCAATGGCAATCTTGTCAGGACCTCTCATCATAACGCCCTCGATTATTGCCTGGCCTCCGATTGAGGTCTTGTGCTTGACTTCTATTTGGTCATTCATTGTCTTTGACATAAGTTCACTTCCTCAAAAAAATAAAGGTTAGGTGCACATGCAACTAACCCAGTTGGTAAAGAAATTAATCCATTTTGTATTTCTTCTTGAATTTCTCTACACGTCCACCACGCTCCATGAACTTTTGCTTACCAGTAAAGAATGGATGGCACTCTGAACAGATTTCTACCCTTAGTTCGTCCTTAGTTGAGCCAGTCGTGAATGTATTTCCACAAGCACAAGTTACTGTAACCTCTTTATATTCTGGATGGATATCTTTTTTCATTTCATTTCACCTCACTTCGATTTCGAGTATCTATAATTTTAGCCACTCTGCGATATAACCACTAAATTATAGCATATGATGATACAAATTTCAACTTCAAAGATTATTTCAATTAAAGTTTTTTATTAAACTTATAGCTTGTTTCTCATCTGATCAATAAATTCAGAATTGTTTTTTGTTTGTACCAGATTTGCTATGAAAGCTTCCGTTACATCCTGGGTACTGTTGTTGCCAAGGGCTTTTCTCAATGCCCAGACAGTCTCAAGTTCCTTCTGGGTCATTATCAAATCTTCTCTTCTGGTTCCTGACTTGTAGATATCTATTGCAGGGAATATTCTCTTCTCTGAAAGTTTTCTGTCCAAATGCACTTCCATATTTCCTGTACCCTTGAATTCCTCAAAAATAACATCATCCATACGGCTGCCGGTTTCCACAAGGGCTGTTGCAAGTATTGTAAGACTTCCACCTTCCTCCATCTTTCTGGCTGCACCAAAAAATCTCTTGGGCTTGTGAAGAGCTCCTGGGTCAAGTCCTCCTGAGAGAGTTCTTCCCGTTGCCGGAATTGAAAGGTTGTATGCTCTTGCCAGTCTTGTGATGCTGTCTAGAAGAATTACAACGTCCTTGCCATGTTCAACAAGTCTCTTGGCTCTTTCAAGTACAATTTCAGCCACTTTTGTATGGTTCTTTGGGAGCTCGTCAAAGGTTGAATACACAACATCTCCTTTAACAGATCTTTTCATGTCAGTTACCTCTTCAGGTCGCTCATCTATTAATAGTATAATAATCTCCACTTCAGGATGATTTTTTGCAATACCGTTTGCAATCATCTTCAACAGGGTTGTTTTTCCTGCCTTGGGTGGAGCGACTATCATTCCTCTCTGCCCTTTTCCTATTGGGGCTACAAGGTCTATCATTCTTGTGGCATATTCTCTGCCCTCGGTCTCAAGCTGAAGCCTTTCTATGGGGTAAATAGGGGTCAGACTGTCAAAGTCCGGTCTGTTTATTGCAGTTGCAGGAGGCATATCATTGACTGCCTTTATAAATAGCAATGCATTGAATTTCTCATTTGATTTTGGAGGTCTGGTAATTCCAGTTACCTTATCGCCTGTTTGTAGTCTAAACCTCCTGATCTGGGAAGGTGATATGTAAATATCATCATCTCCTGAAAGATAGTTGTCTCTTCTTAAAAATCCGTAACCATCCATGTGCATCTCGAGAATTCCTTCGGCGATATCCTTTTCATCCAGGCTTTCCATTTCCTCTGAAGCATTGTCTGAAAGATCGTCTGTATTCTCAATATCATCAACAACAAATTCTTCCTCGTCATCTTGGACTTTATCTGGTTCTTTGTTTGTGATGGCCTGGATAAGTTCATCCTTTTTCATTTTGTAGTATCCTGGGATGCCATAAGCTTTTGCAATTTCCTTTAATTCTGCTAGTTTTTTCCCATCAAGTATATCCTGACTCAAAATTACACCTCACTTCATTATTAATAGTCTCAACCTTATGTTATATAATTCAACCACATACAAAACCTCGCTGAACAAGGTTAGTTTGGTTGATATATTTTTCTTAAAATTATCTCGGGAATATTTTTTGTAAGTAATTCGAGAAATGATTGTACGAAGATTGTCCAATATCTATTATATCACACAACAACAACAATTTGAAGTTACAATATGGTTACCAGATTGCAATTGAGCTGTCTGCCCTTTTTTCTGTAGCTCCGCAAAGCAATCCATCTTCTGTCCTGATTATAATCTGCCCTCTTCCAAAAAATGAAGTGTCCTTGTTTATAAAAATATTATGGCCTTTCTTTTCGAGGATTTCTGCAATTTCAATTGGGAACTCCTCTTCGATGTGAACCTCCAATCCGCCTGTCCATTGCCACCTGGGTGCATCCAGGGCGCTTTGAGGATTCATTCCATAATCTATTGTGTTAAGTAGCACCTGAAGATGTCCCTGTGGCTGCATATAGGCACCCATAACTCCAAATGGACCTACCGCCTCCCCATTTTTTGTTATAAATCCAGGTATAATTGTGTGGTAAGGTCTTTTCCTCCCCATCAGAGCATTTGGACTATCACTTTTCATACTGAAGTCAGTACCTCTGTTGTTTAGGGATATTCCAGTTCCAGGAACAACAAGCCCTGACCCGAAGCCTCTATAGTTGCTTTGGATGAATGAAATCATGTTGCCCTCTCCATCTGCAGCTGCAAGATATACTGTACCTCCCTTTCCGGGATCATTGCAAAGCGGGGTTCTTGCAGCACCTGTTATTTTCGCCGCCATTTTTATGCCGTTTTCTCCCTTAAGAAGCTCATTCCAGTCATCCTTGCAAAATCTTGGATCACCCACAAGAGGCATTCCATACTCAAATCCCAGCTTCATGGCTTCAATTGCCCTGTGTACTGATTCCGGGTCATTAATCCCACCCTGTGGAAGATTTTCCATAATATCAAGGGCAAGAAGAACATTTATTCCGTGGCCGTTTGGAGGAAGCTCCCATATGTCATATCCTCTGAAGTTAACATTCAATGGCTCAACCCATTCCGGTCTGTACACGGCAAGGTCTTCCTTGGTCATTACTCCACCGGATTTTTGAATGAATCCTGAAATTTTTTCTGCAAGTTCACCTCTGTAGAAATCCTCTCCTCCTGTATTTGCAATTACCCTGAGGGTTTTTGCCATGTCAGGTGACTTCCATAGCTCCCCTGGATAAGGTGTCTTGCCATCCTTGGTGAAGCAATCATACCAATGTTGGTAGCATTCCTCATCCTTTAGAGTACCCTGCAGCGTCAAGCCCTTTGCCCAGTTTTCTGAAATTGTCGGCTGTACGCAATGACCTTCTTCCGCCAGCCTTATTGCAGGCTGGAGGACTTCTTCCAGTGTTAATTTACCGTGTTTGTCGATAATCTCTGCCCACGCACCTACGGCTCCCGGGACCATCACCGGCAAAGGTCCGTGCATTGGTACGCTTTCCAGTCCCTTCTCCTTTATGTATTCCATGGTGAGTCCTTTTGGGGAATGACCACTTCCATTTATTCCATGAATCTTTCCACCGATATATAGAATTGCAAATGCATCTGAGCCAAGTCCATTGCTTGTGGGTTCCACCACCGTAAGCACAGCTGCTGCTGCAATTGCACCGTCAAAGGCATTCCCTCCAGCCTTGATCATATCCAAGCCTGCCTGTGAGGCATATGGATTAGAAGTTGCCACCATTCCTCTGCCACCATACACCAGGTTTCTGCGAGATGGATACTCATATTTATATGGGTCAAATTTCATAATTCACACACCCTTTCCATATTATTAGAAAAATAGATACCCAATCGGATACCTATTTTTCAGATTTATCTATTTTACCTCAAGTGGTTTAAGTCCAAGAATCTCTCTGGCTTCAGCCGGAGTAGCTATTTCTCTTCCAAGCTCCTTTGCGATTCTAACTACTTTTTCAACCATTTCGCCGTTTGATTTTGCAAGAACTCCCTTTGAAATATATGTGTTGTCTTCAAATCCAACTCTTACATTTCCGCCCATTGCTATCGTCATTGCTGCAATTTGAAACTGGTTTCTTCCAATCCCTGCAGCTGTCCATGTTGATCCCTGTGGAATGCTGTCTACCATAAATGCAAGGTCTCTTGCTGTTGCAGACATCTGAACGCCAAGTACAAAATCAAAGTGCATTGGAGTCTTAATAAAGCCTTTCTTCTGGAACCTGATTGCGTAATCTATCATTCCCTTGTCAAATACTTCGATTTCAGGTTTAATATCTCTTTCAATCATTATCTTTCCAAAGTTTTTTATTGTATTTTCAGTGTTAACAAATATTTCATCTCCACCAAAATTAAGTGTTCCACAGTCAAGAGTTGCCATTTCAGGATGCAACTCTGTAGGTTGAAGTCTTTCTTCGTCTGTCATTCCAACAGCTCCGCCTGTGGAAGGCTGAATAATAACATCCGGACATCTTCTTCTGATTTCATCCATGCATTCCTTGAATCTTTCCTTGTTTTGAGTCGGAGTTCCATCGTCCTCTCTAACGTGAAGATGGATTATACTTGCACCAGCCTTGTAGGCTGATTCAGCTTCTCTTCCTATCTCTTCTACTGTATATGGTATATTGGGATTGTGTTCCTTAGTAACTTCCGCTCCGCTTATCGCAGCGGTTATAATAAGTTTTTCCATTCTATTATCTCCCCCCGTTTTAATCAGTGAACAGTGAACAGTGAATAGTGAACAATCTCTTATCATAGTCAAGCTCATCAGCCAATTAAAAGTTAAGATCTAATAGCTAAGAGTTAAGAGCAATCTCTCAACAAGCTCGAGATGACAATACATTTGTCATAAGTGCCCGGCAACTAAAATATCCATAATCTATGATTTTGATATATTTTATTGAGAGGGTATCTGAACGCAGTGAAGAATCTTTCCCCATTAGCCAACCAAAATCAAATGTGCTTAGTTCTTGCTCTTAGTTCTTAGTTCTTAACTATTACTTCTTACTTCTCACCTCTTAATTATTATCTTCTCATTGTTCATTGTTCATCGTTCTTTGTTCAATTGTGCATTGTGCATCGTAAGTGCCCAGCAATAGAAATATCCAAAATCTCTGATTTTGATATATTTCATTGACAGGGTAGAACTGTGAATTAGCTCTACTTCCTCTTCTTATCCTTTGTCACTACACATGTTCCTTCAGCTCTAGCCACAACAATCGGCTCCTCAAGGAAATCACACGCTGAATCGTTGATATCCGGTCTTGGAACAATTACTTTTCTAGCTTCAAATTTCATCTTCCTTGATGAATTGCCAACATTAGTTATTTCACCAACTGCCTCTATGTAATCTCCTGCATATACAGGTGCAGTGAACTCAACCATGTCATATGCAACAAATAGACCCTCGTCTCCATCGTGTCTTATAAGCAGCTCAGTAGCAACATCTCCGAACAATCCAAGCATTCTCGCTCCGTCAACAAGATTACCACCATAGTGCGCATCGTGGGCACTCATTCTCATCCTGATCATTACCTTATCCATTGAAAAATCCCCCTTTTACATTGTTTGTCTTAAGTATAACACAATCCCATGAACTAAACTACTCAAAAAGCTCATTTGTTAGAGAGCATCGAATATTGAAGAAAAGGGTTGAATCTGGTATTATTGAGGTATATATGAAAAGTACATATTATTGAATGAGAACGAGATTTACTTACAAATAAGGGAGGACTGACTATGAAACTTAGAGGTAATGCACTGGTTGCACAAGGTGGTGGACCAACTGCCGTAATAAATCAATCGCTGGTTGGAGTTGTCCTTGAAGCAAGGAAATTCCCGCAGGTTGAAAAAATCTACGGTGCACTTCACGGTGTTTCAGGAATTATCAACGAAGAGCTGATTGATCTTACACAGGAAACCACCAATAATTTTGAAAAAATTGCCAGGACACCTGGAGCAGCTTTGTTCTCTACTAGGGACAAGCCGGACGACGAATACTGTAACAAGATTTTTAAGGTATTGGAAGCACACAATATTAGATTCTTCTTTTATATAGGAGGAAATGATTCAGCTGATACAGTGAGGATAGTTAACCAAAAAGCCATGGAATCAGGATATGAATTAAGGGCGATACATATACCAAAGACAATCGACAATGACCTTTTGGTCAATGATCACTGTCCAGGCTATGGTTCTGCTGCTCGCTTTGTAGCTCAGGCATTTATAGGAATTAACCTTGATGTTAAATCATTCGGTGGAGTTTATATTGGAATTGTAATGGGAAGAAATGCAGGTTTTCTTACAGCAGCAGCCTCAATGGCACAGAAATATCCTGATGATGGACCTCATCTGATTTATCTTCCTGAAAGGCCATTTATAATGGACAGCTTCCTGGCTGATGTAAAGAAAACCTATGAAGAGCATGGCAGATGTATAATAGCCGTATCAGAAGGAGTTATTGATGAAAATGGAACTCCGCTTATTGCAACTCTAAAGGATGAAGTAGAAAAAGACAGTCACGGAAACATACAGCTTTCTGGTACAGGAGCATTAGGTGATCTGCTTGCCGATACAATCAAAAATAGACTTGGAATTAAAAGAGTGCGAAGTGATACCTTTGGATATCTACAGAGATCCTTTATAGGCTGCGTTTCCGATGTTGATCAGCAGGAAGCAAGGGAAGTCGGTGAAAAGGCAGCTCAGTTTGCACTTTGGAACAATGTGGACGGCTCGGTCACTATCCACAGAACTGGGATTTACTCAGTAGACTACAAACTTTCACCACTTTCAGAAGTGGCCAAGTTCACAAAATCAATGCCGAATGAATTTATTAATGAGGCAGGGAATCATGTAACGGAGGCGTTCAAGTATTATTTGCTTCCACTTCTTGGATCAGACATGCCACAGTCTCAAAGAATACGTGCCCCAAAGGTGGAGAAAAAACTAAACAGATAAATTATTATTTAAGATTGCAGAAATTTTTCTGCAATCTTTTTTTTTACCATTTTTAAACATTTTGTAACTACTAATTCTCTCTAATATGGTAGACTTTAATAGTCAATTGAGGAGGTGTATTAACCTGGATGAGTTTATTAGACTAAATAACGTAAAAAAAATATATCGAATGGGTGATGAGAAGATAAAAGCCCTTGATGATGTGAGTCTATCTATAGAAAAAAGAGAGTTTATTTGCCTTATTGGAACATCAGGCTCCGGAAAGAGTACTCTCCTAAATATGATGGCAGGATTGGAAAAGCCAACAAAGGGAGAAATTATCGTAAACAACCATCATCTGGAGAAGATGAATGAGCGTCAGCTTACAAAATTCAGGCAACTTAATGTTGGCTTTGTATTCCAGTCATACAACCTGATACCAACCCTTACAGCCCTTGAAAACGTTAGTCTGGTACTGACATTTAAAGGGATACCCAAATCCACCAGAGAAAAGGCTGCAGCTAAAATGCTTAAAAACGTAGGGCTTGGAGGCAGACTCCATCACAAGCCATCTGAAATGAGTGGAGGTCAGCAGCAAAGGGTAAGCATCGCCAGAGCATTTGTAAGCAATCCTAGGATTGTATTTGCTGATGAACCTACCGGGAATCTGGACACCAAGACGACCTATGAAGTTATGGACCTAATAACCGGCATGGCAAAGGATTTTAATCAAACTCTTGTAATAGTCACCCACGATGTTGAAATCTCAGACTACGCCCACAGGATTGTACACTTAAGGGATGGTAATATCGAAAAAATTGAAATCCAAAAAACTCACAAGGAGGAAACAGAATAAATGAAACGGTTATTGAGCAGCTTCTTAGCAATTATTATGATATTTACAATCATACCTGCAAGTGTATTCGCAACAGGAGAGGGTTTCTTTGACAAGCCAGATCTTATTATGGTCAGTCCAAATACCTTCACAGGTGAGCCCGGAAAAGACCTTGAGCTCGACATAAGAATCAAGAACAGCAATGGATATGAGGATGCAGTTGATGTAACCGCCACCCTATATTCAGACTCCTCCGGAATGGTTCTTGTTGATGGAAAAAGCTACAGGGAAGAAGATGTTATCAAATCAAGTGATACGGAAAATTTCAGCTTTGATGTGGAAATTAACAAAGATGCTCCTGACAACACTTACACAATGGATCTAAGGGTTGTATATTATGATACTCTTGGAGAAAAATACACTTTGAGTGAAAGGATAAATATCAGGGTTATTCAGAATGATACGACTCCTGACTTAATAGTTTCGAGAACAGATGTAATGCCAAATATTACAGTAAATCCTGGAGATCCTGTTGTTGTTGGATTTGAATTGTCAAACATGGGCGAAGGGTCAGCTAGAAATATTACAATTAGCCTCCCTGGACTCTCAGAAGAGTCACTGATTCTTGCAAATGGACTCAGCATCCAGAGAATCCCTGATATCTCAGGAGGAAGAAAAGGTTACGCTTATTTTGAACTGCAGGCATCAAATACAATCAGGTCAGGCAATCACGAAATGATGGTTCAACTGACCTACAGGGATACCGACAACAATATTGTTGAGTCCCAGCAATACTTTTCATTCCAGGCCACCAAGAATGACGAAAGAGCTTCAAAGCTCGTTGTTGAAAATATTAAGTATCCAACTGGCGCCCTTGGTCAGAATCGAGAGGTAGTTGTAACCTTTGATGTAAGAAATCAGGGACAATCCCCAGCAAAGAATGTCGAAGTAAAGGCAACGAGCCAGGACGAAAGCGGACTTGTTCCAAAATCTCTTGGAATAACAAAGATTGGGGAGATTCAGTCTGGAGAAGTAAAGTCGTTTCAGTTTCTCTTTGTTACAACTAGAACTGGTCAAACCAGAAATTACCCGATAGAAATAACAGTGGACTATACGGATGAATTAGTCGAACCAGCATCAAGAGAAACCTTGACTCACCTGGTCGGGGTATTCCTTAACGCTCCTGATGAAAATGCAAACCAGTCAACTCCAAAGCTTATTATAGACAGGTACAGCTTCTCTCCTACACTAGTAAGTGCAGGAAATCAGTTCCAGATGAGTCTGTCGTTCTATAATACCAACAATACAAAGACAGTAAGAAATATAAAGATATATCTGACTGCGGATGAAGAGACTGAATCTGGCTCTGTATTTACTCCGGTGAACAGCTCAAATACATTCTATATTGACAGCATCCCTCCCAAGGGGAAAATCGAGAAAACAATAAGCATGTACACCGTACCTGATGCAAAGGCAAAGACGTATACTCTGACAGCTAATTTTGAATACGAAGACAGTCTGGCAAACCCTTATACTGCAGTGGAACTTATTGGCGTCCCTGTTGTTCAGCAATCAAAGCTTGACACAGGAGAAGTTGGATTTTTCCCAGAAAGCTACGTGGGTCAGTCCACACCCATTTCTGTCGAGTTCTACAACACCGGCAAGGTTCCTTTGTACAATATGATGGTTAAGCTGGATGGTAACTTTCAAACTGAAAACGGTCAGTATTATGTAGGTAACTTCAATAGCGGCAGCAGTGATTTCTTTGAAGGGTATGTTATCCCAAGCGAAGCAGGACAACTAGAAGGTGAACTCGTCTTCACATTTGAGGACTCCACAGGCCAAAAGATCGAAGAGCGGAAACCCTTCAGTTTGAATGTAATGGATATGGAACCCATACCTGAATTCCCCATGGAACCACCCATCGAAGAGCCTGGAGTCGGAGGCTCAATGATAAAATTTATAATTCCTGGACTGGTTCTTTTGGCAGTAGCCGGTGGAATTGTTTTCTATCGCAAAAAGAAGGCAAAAAAATTCGATGAGGATCTGGAAATAGATGAATAACCTTGATATTGTTTTTATGGGAATAAAAAATCTGTGGAGGAGAAAGCTGAGAACTTTTCTTACAGTCCTTGGTGTAATTATTGGAGCAAGCTCCATTATAGTTATGCTAAGCCTTGGTTTCGGACTTTCTCAGGCTTTTGAGGACCAGATTGCCCAGTGGGGAAGCCTTACAACAATCAATGTTCAGCAAGGCTGGTCTGATCCTTCCATGCCAGGAGCAGGGAAGGAAGATGTCAGTCTTGATGATGCGGCTGTTGTAAGTTTTAAGACGCTGCCCCATGTTGTCTCAGTCAGTCCGACACTTGAAACCTACGGTTCAATAATTAACGGGAGATATGTCGCTGGAGTACCCATAAGGGGAATTGACCCGGATGTCATGGAAGAGTTTGGATTTGAAGCGGGAGAAGGTCGTCTTCTTGCAGCAGGTGATGAACTTACGGTTCTTTTCGGAAGCGATATGGCTCAAAACTTCTATGACCCAAAGTCTCGAGTCTGGAGAGAACCCAAGATAAATCTAATGAAAGACAGGATGACCATGACGCTAAATCCCAACTACGGCTGGGATGATCCAAATATTCCACCTTCTGAAAAAGTCGATTACAAGGAATATAAAATCAAGGTAGCAGGAGTTCTTGCTGGAGGCAACTGGGAGCATAGCTACGGGGTATATATGCCACTAACTGAGATTCAGAAGCTTATTAAGGAAAAGGAGAAGGCTGAGGATTTAAGACCTGCTCCTGGTCAGCCCACTAACTCTCAATATATGAGAATAGATGTAAAAGTCGATGATATGAAAAATGTAAAAGATGTTCAGGATACTATTAAAATCATGGGATATGAAGCATACAGTCTTAATGACCAACTAGAGTCAATGAAAGAGACAGCAGGGATTATCCAGCTGGTTCTCGGAGGAATTGGTGCCATTTCACTTCTTGTAGCTGCAATCGGCATTACAAATACGATGGTCATGAGCATTTATGAAAGAACCAGAGAAATTGGAATAATGAAGGTAATCGGTGCATCAATCACTGATATCAAAAAACTATTCCTATTTGAGTCAGCCCTAATCGGTCTGCTTGGAGGAATCATCGGCATCGGAGTAAGCTATCTTTTATCATTTGCAATAAACCAGTTTGGAAGCGCGTTTGGAGATATGTTTGGAACCGGTGCAGGCACAAAGATTTCAATAATTCCAATCTGGCTGGTATTTGCTGCCCTCGCCTTTTCAGCCTTGATCGGCATAATATCAGGATACTACCCCGCAAGAAGAGCCATGAATCTATCGGCAATAGAAGCTATAAGAACAGAGTAGGAAAGCTCCCGCAAGGGAGCTTTGTCATTGAGAATTATTAAGTGCAGCTTCTATAAATGAGCTAAACAATGGATGTGGTCTTGTAGGTCTTGACTTGAATTCAGGATGATACTGGACTCCCACAAACCAAGGATGATTCTTCAACTCCACCACTTCAACGAGGCTATTATCAGGAGATAGCCCTGAAAATACCATTCCTGCATCTTCCAAAGCATTTCTGTATTCATTGTTGAATTCATATCTATGTCTGTGTCTCTCGGTAATAATATCACTTCCATAAATTTCCCTTGCCAATGTTCCTTGACCTAATTCACAAGGATATGATCCAAGTCTTAATGTGCCACCAATATTGCTTACATTTTTTTGATCTGGCATTATATAAATAACCGGATGTGGTGTGTTCTCATCAAGTTCCGTGCTGTGTGCACCATGGAGTCCTGCATTGTTTCTTGCCAGTTCCACACAAGCCAATTGCATCCCAAGACATAATCCCAAATATGGTATCCTCTTCTCTCTTGCATATCGAATTGCCGATATCTTTCCTTCAATACCTCTGTGACCGAACCCACCAGGAACAAGAATTCCATCAGCATTTCCAAGAATTGTTTCTGCATTCTGGTCATTGACATCTTCAGCATTTATCCAGTCTATTTCAACTTCAGTGCCATTTGCGATTCCGCCATGTGTTAATGCTTCGTAAACAGAAAGATATGCATCCTTCAATTCTACATACTTGCCAACAAGAGCTATCCTTGTTGTCTTGTCTATTTTTCCCATCTTATCAACAAGATTATCCCACATGGAAAGATCTACTTCGTTGCATTGGAGTCCAAGTTGCCTTACAACAAGCTTGCCCAGACCCTGTTCCTCCATCATCCTTGGGACATTGTAGATACTGTCTGAATCCATATTCTCAATTACACCATCAACCTCCAAATCACAGAACAGGGCAATCTTTTCCTTTAACTCTCTTACAAGAGGCTTTTCAGTTCTGCATATCAATGCATCCGGATGTATTCCAATGCTTCTCAATTCCTTGACACTGTGCTGAGTTGGCTTGGTCTTTAATTCTCCAGCTTTTGATAGATATGGTATAAGGGTAACATGAATATACATTACATTTTCCTTACCAACATCGTGCTTAATCTGTCTGATGGCTTCCATAAACGGCAAAGATTCAATATCCCCTACAGTACCACCAATCTCCGTGATGACCACATCGAGTGGTTGATATCTTGATGTACGAATAATCCTGTCTTTAATCTCATTTGTTATATGAGGTATTACCTGAACAGTTTTTCCCTCATAGTCGCCTTTTCTTTCCTTTGATATAACCGTCCAGTACACCGAACCTGATGTTACACTGTTGTGTTTTGTAAGATTTTCGTCAATAAATCTTTCATAATGACCCAGATCCAGGTCAGTCTCTGCACCGTCCTCAGTTACAAAAACCTCCCCATGTTGATATGGACTCAAAGTTCCAGGATCGACATTTATATATGGGTCGAATTTCTGAATTGTAACATTCAGACCACGGCTTTTTAACAACTGCCCAATACTGGCAGCGGTTATTCCCTTCCCTAAAGAAGATACTACACCTCCAGTTACGAAAATATACTTGGTTACCATAAAGTTTCCTCCCGAGATATTCTTAATAGTTCCTAACGTTAATATTTTACACTATTAAAGCGTTGGCTTCAATACTTTGTCATGATAACTTAATATCGACCTTAACTTTTTCATTGTATACTATAGATAGGATTAAATATGAAAAGGGGAATTGTTAGTGAAAAAAATTGCATTACTTTTATTGGTATCACTTATGTTCATCTCCCTTATTTCCGGTTCAGCAGCATTCGCACAAAACATGACACCTCCGGAAGTTCTTAAGGAACTCGGGGTTTTAAAAGGAGACAGCAACGGAAACCTGATGCTTTACAATTACTTGAAAAGACAGGATATGGTTGTTCTCATTAGTAGATTATACAAGGAAGAAAACAAAGCTACAACTTATCTTCTTCCTGCAGATTTCGATGACCTGGATGAAGACAATACCTACTACCACGGATTTATTCAATGGGCAGTGGATAAGAATCTAATTATAGGAATGAATGACGAAAATTTTGGATTTGGTCGTAATGTTAAGGTAAGAGACTTCCAGGTCCTGCTATTGAGAGTACTTGACTATCGCGAAGAATCAGGACTATATGATTCAGTACCTGAAATTTCCAATAAATTAGGACTGATGGAAGATATAAATGTAAATCCTGATGGTTATCTCCTTAGAAAAACCATGGCAGAAATGACATTTAATGCACTGAATCTAAATAAGAAGGGAAGTCCGCTAACACTTGCAGAAGTTTTGGGACTTGATCTTAAATCTTATGAAGAAGAGAAGGAAACAAATGAATAGGATATTCATTTTCCAATTCTCAATTCACGGTTCATACCCCCTCGATGAAATTCAAAAAAATTAAAATTTTAGAAATTCTATCGCCGGGCACAAGCAATTCACAATGGAAAGAGTAAATTTTTAAGTAATAACTAAGAGGTCAGAAAAAAATAGAAATAAAAAGGGGTCCAAGATCCTTCGTTTAACTCAGGGCTACAAAATTATTGTCTCTCTGGGAATATCGAAGAGTCCTAGACCCTAGTTTTTCGTGATTTTCTTGATTCTTACTTCTTAGATCTTAACTATTAGCTAGTATCTGCTTGTCTTACAATAAACTGCTCTTGCACTGTTCGTTGTTCACTGTTCGCTGTTAGTTGGTAATATACTCTTCCTCAATAGCCTTTGCAATTCTATCAAGTCCCTCTTCTAGAAACTTCCTTGGAGTGGCAATATTAAGCCTCATAAATCCATCTCCACCATCGCCGAACCAGGTGCCTCCATCAAGTGCAACTCCACCCCTTTCGACAAGAACCTTCTCCAAAATATTTCCATCCTTTTCATATGCTCTGAAGTCAATCCACATAAGGTAAGTCCCCTCTGTATCAGTAAAATCTATATCAGGTAGTCTTTCTTTCAGATATTTTCTTGTAAAAACAACATTCTCCTGCAGATACTTCAATAACTCCTCAAGCCAAGGTTCTCCATATCTGTATGCTGCAATAACAGCTTCAACACTTAATGGTCCTTGACTGCCAATGCTATTCTTTAAAAGAACCTTTTCTACCTTATCTCTTATTGCTTTATTTGGAATTATTATATTTGAAGCGTAGAATCCCGCAAGGTTAAAGGTCTTTGTGGTCGATGTAGCAGTAATTGAAATCTCTTCAAATCTTTTGTCTATTAATGCAAACATGGTATGCTTGTTATTCCCTAAAACCAGGTCATTATGAATTTCATCCGCCAAAATGTATACATTGTTTTCAAGACAGATTTCACCAACTTTTCTAAGCTCATTCTCTGACCAGACCCTTGAAACTGGATTGTGTGGACTACAAAGAACAAACAATTTGTTGTTTGGATCCTTTGCTTTTGCTTTAAAATCCTCAAAGTCAATGTAATATCGGTTGTCTTTTAAATAGAGAGGCGAATTCACGACTTCTCTTCCATTTTCCTTGATACTCTTTGAAAATGGATAATAAACAGGCTCGTTTATTATTACACCTTCACCTTCCTCTGTAAGAGCCTGTATTACATAATTGGTTCCTGGCACTATTCCTGGTGTAAAAAGCATCCATTCTCTTTTAATATCCCATCCAAATCTCTTTTTTGTCCAGTCTATCACCAACTGATAATATTCTGATGGTCTTGCTGTATATCCAAATATTCCATGTTCAACTCTTTTGCTAAGAGCATCCAGAATCTCTGGAGCTGCTTTGAACTCCATGTCGGCAACCCAGTATGGAAGGAGTCCTGATTTTCCAAAGAGTTCTTTTTGTACATCATCGTCCCATTTTGCCGAATAAGTTCCGCTTCTATCAATAATTTCATCAAAATTATATGTCATGTCATCCTCCTGTTTTCTCTACTCTCATTTTTGTTTTCGCTTAAACTAAACATATTAGTTGCTGATTTCATCGAGTTTCCTGTTGATGATTTCATCCAGTTCTTCAATCGTTTTATCCGTCAAAATCTGAATTCCTTCTTCAACATTATCTATTGCATAGATATGAAAATCTCCTTTCTCTATTGCTTCGATAACATCTTCTCTCAGCACAAGATTTTTAACGTTAGTCCTTGGTATCACAACACCCTGTTTTCCAGTAAGCCCAATTAATTTGCATACCTGATAGAAGCCTTCAATTTTTTCATTGACTCCCCCAATTGGCTGAACCTCACCTTTCTGATTTACGGACCCAGTAACAGCAAGATACTGCTTAATGGGTACATCCGCCATTGATGAAAGAATTGCATAAAGTTCAGTACTTGATGCACTATCACCATCAATCATTGAATAACTTTGCTCAAATCCAAGGCCTATACTTATTCCAAGAGGTCGTTTTCTTGCATATCGTTGACCAAGGTAGCCACTTAGAATAAGAACTCCCTTGTCATGGATACGGCCACTTTGCTTTGCTTCTCTTTCAATGTTTATTACTCCTTCTTCTCCACTGTATACCGTAGCAGTTATTCTGCTTGGTTTACCAAAACTGTATTCACCGGTTCCCATGACTGCAAGTCCGTTTATCTGTCCAACTTTCTCTCCGTCTATATCAATAAGGAGTACCCCTTCCAGGAACATTTCATTTAGCTTCTGCTCGTACTTATTGGAACGATAAATCTTTTCTTCTATAGCCTTTTTAACATGCTTCTCATACACAAGGTCAGATCCTTCTTCAGTCGCCCAGAAATCAGCCTCATATAGTATCTCAATTATTTGATTGAATTGTGTGCTTAATTTGTCCTGGTGTCCAGCCAGCCTGGTACTGTACTCAATTATCCTTGCTACAGCCAACTTCTCAAAGTGTTTGATATTGCTTTCCTCGCAATGGTTGGCAATAAATTCGCCCATTCTCTTCAAATTTTCGCTGCTTTTTTCCATTTCAATATCAAAGTCAGCCATCACCTTGAACAATTTCCTGAAGTCATCATCATAATTGTAAAGAACACTGTAGGTGTAGTCATCGCCTATTATTATGACTTTTACATCTAGAGGTATTGGTTCCGGTTTCAATGTCGCTGTTACAGCCATTCCCATCAGTCTGTTGTAGTTTTCAATATTTATTTCATTTGTTTTCAAGGATCTTTTTAGCATTTCCCATGATATGGGATTATTTAGTATTTCTTTCATTTGAAAGATTATATATCCTCCGTTGGCCTGGTGAAGCGAACCTGACTTGATCTGTGTGAAATCAGTGGTCAGAACACCCATCTGGCTTTTGTATTCTATGTGACCCATCAAATTATTATAAATTGGATTTGACTCATTGATAATTGGAGCATTTTCAAGCTGACTGTTATCTACAAATAAATTCACCTTGTACCTAATAAAAAAATTCTCGTCATTTCCTGTAGGCATTTCAAACAAGGAGATGTTTTTAGGAGCATTTTTATTCTTGAACTTGCCTAGGTTCTCCAAAATATCTTTTTCCAGTTCATTAAGATATATTGCAGTTGCAGCTCTGTCTCCGTATTTGTCCATAAGCTTTTTAATATCATATTTGATTATTTCCAACACCACATTCTGATCAAGCTGACTCATGTTATCAGCCAGTTCTTCATCCAGAAGTCTAAGGTCATTGAATTCCTCTACAGTTGCTATTCTAAGCTCCTCATACTTCCCCATCATATCTTCCCTATCCTCTATTGAAAGATCCGCATATTCTTCTTCATTGATAGGTTTTCCATCCTTCATAGGTATTGAAACAAGTCCCTGCTCACTAGGGGTATACACAAACCCGAATTCAGCTGATTTCTCATTAAGTTTCTTTAGAACATCGCCTTTTTTCTGATTGAAAATTCTGAGGACATCATTCTTTCTAGTTTCATATTCTATTCCCGCAAATGTCTCTGGTATTGTTTTTCGTAAATGCTCAATGAATTCTTCTAATTCTTTTTTGAACTCTTTGCCATGTCCAGGCTTGAATGAAAGCGCCTTGGGTGATTCTTTCCTATTAAAATTATAAACATAAATCCAGTCCAATGGAACCGGCTCTTTTTTTGAATATCCTTCTGCAATGGAATAGGTAAATGTACTCCTACCTGTACCACTTAAACCTGATACGTAGATATTGTAGCCTTTTTTCTTGATTTTAAGTCCAAATCCAAGTGCTTGAGTTCCTCTGTCCTGGCCGATAATCCCTCTTAGTGTATTCATATTTTCAGTCGTTTCAAATTCCAGATCTTCCTGACTGCAAATACTTGTCAGTTCTTCTGGCTTCAGTCTAAACTTGTCCTTCATTATTATCCCTCCCAATTTGAGTACTACCTAAACTGCTTATACCCAGGAAATCTTGCAATACCAATAATTTAGAAGAGCTTTTATCTTTTTTGGACAGAAAAAAACCAGACACGGGGTCTGGTTCACATAGCTTATTCTTTTGTTAAGTTGATTAAATGTAGTACAAGGCATTAAGAAGCAATGGTGCAATCATTGCAAATGCTATGACTATTACTATTATCATTGTAATTTTCTTCTTGTCTCGTATATGCATATTTTTTTCCTCCAATATTTTACCTCTATCTTTATTCTATATGTTTTTACTCTCCGTTGCAAGTCTCATATTCCAAGGGAGGCAAAACAAATATTAAGATATTCTGATTACTCGTATCTAAAGGATACAACATCAATCAGCTCAATATCAGTTGACAAAAATCCTGGCTTTACAGGCTCCTCATTCATTAGATCTGTGCTTAGATATTTCTTGTTGTCATCTGAAAATACTGTAACAACGGTGCTATCCTTGCCTAGCTTCTCCTGAGCTATTAAGGCACCTAGGAAATTTGCACCTGATGAAATGCCTACTCCCAATCCAAGTACAGCGGCAAGCTTTTGTGCCATTATTATAGCGTCCCCATCATCGACTGAAACCACCTCGTCAAGGAAATTCTTGTCCACTATATCTGGGATAAAGTCATCGGAAATTCCCTGGATTCGGTGTTTACCAACCTTATGACCTGTACTTAAGGTCGGCGAGTTTGATGGTTCAAGTGGGTATACCTTAACATCCGGGTTCATTTTCCTTAAGTATTTACCTATTCCCATAACTGTACCGCCTGTTCCAACTCCAGCGACAACAGCATCAGGTTTAAGATTGATTTTTTCCAACTGCTCCCAAATTTCCGGTCCCGTTGTCATATAATGAGCTTCAATATTATATTTATTTGAAAATTGATAAGGAAGGAATACACAATCACTTTCTTTTTTAAGGTCTTCTGTCATGGCTATACAACCTAAAAACCCACCCTCTTCTTTGCTAACAAGCTTTATTTCAGCGCCAAATGCCGTTATCAGCTTCTTTCTCTCTTCGCTCATCCAATCTGGCATGCATATTGTCACCTTGTTTCCAAGTGCTGTTCCAATAGCTGAAAAAGCTATTCCAGTATTGCCACTAGTTGCTTCAGCGATGCTGTCCCCTTCTTTAATAAGATTCTCCTTATAGGATTTTTCCAGGACATGTAGAGCCATTCTATCCTTGATACTGCCAGTAAGATTATAATGCTCAGCTTTTACAAATAACTTTCTAGGTTCACCCTTGTACTTGAAATCAATCTGAAGTAATGGAGTTTGACCTATTAGGCCCTTTAAACTGTGAATCTTGTTTTGAATATTAGCATTCTTTGACATAAAGTCCTCCTCTTTATCATGTATTTTTCTATCGCTCATTCCAGGAGATCTGAAATAATGTATATTTAATATATCGTTGAATCTGACTTTCTGTGTTACAAATCAACGGAGACGGTTATTCGTCTCCATTGATTTTGCAACCTTATGGTTGCAGAATGCTCATCTATTAAGGGGCTATCTATTTTGCATATTTTTTGCCCAATTCTCTTATAAATTCAAATCTTTCTACTGGTATTGTAGGGCTTATAGTGCAATCTGCTCCGATAACTACACCTGCTGTACCAACTTCTTCCAGCATATTTTTGATGTAATTCTCAACCTCTTCCTCAGAACCGGTGTCAAGCAGTGTACCTGGATTATTATCAAATCCTCCTATTACTACCTTCCCATCAAAATATTCCTTACCTTCTTTTAGGTTTGTGTTCTCAGTATGGGTAGCCCAGTTGATAATATTGAAATCATAGTCCTTGAAGAGCTCCAGGTCATTCGTATACTCTCCATATCCACAGATATGAAGAATGTTGTCTTTACTATGCTTTTTAATTGAATTCAGCGTATGAAGATCTGTTGGATGTACATACTTCTCATGGAATTCCTTGTCTGCTCTTTCGTCCTGGACCTGTTGCACAGAATAATAGATTCCATCGATGTCTACTTCCTTGAAGAGTTTTTCGATTAGAATATCAATATCTTTTGCAATCTCTTCGGCAGCGTTGCTCATTGCCTCTGGATTTTCTAGGAACAACCTTGGAAACTTTTTATTATCATCTTCATATTCTTCGAAGTACAGTCTTATGCAGTGCAATGGTGAAAATATGCTGTAGAATGTATAAACTTCATCATGGAAGTATTTGTTTACCTCCTTGACATATTTCACCTGCTCTGTAATCCAGGGATGCTCAGGTCCTACTGATTTGATTTTTTTTAGATCTTCTCCAGTTTCTATCTTAGTATTGTTTACACTTGGGTGACCAAAGAAACCATCAGACATTATTTTTACAAAGTCGGGCTTCATTTCTTCATACATCTTTTTATGTCCCTGGATTACTTGATCCAATACATCCTGATCTTCCAAAGATCTAAAATGATCCATAGGTGGTACATAATGATACCAGAATCCTATCGGCACTCTGTCTGCCTTCTCATTATTAAATACTTTTTTCATTAATTCTCTTTTATTTTCCATTTTGATTGCCTCCTCTTTATTCCACATTTGATGTTATATACTCTTGGATTTCGAGCATGGTAGGCATTGATATCGATGTACCCATTTTGGTTACAGACAACCCTCCAACTATCATACCATATTCACACGCTTCAATTATGCTCATACCATTTGCAAGCCCTGCAACAAATCCGCCGTTGAATGCATCTCCAGCACCTGTTGTATCAACTACATCCACCTCTATAGGTTCCAACCATCTTTTTGTTTCTGGCGTTGATAAATATGCTCCTTTTTCACCAAGGGTTATTATGACATTGTCCAATCCCTTTTTATGGAAAACCTCACAAGCCTTTTTTATATCATCCTCATTTTTTATCTTTATACCTGTAAGCCTTTCTGCTTCAGACTCATTTGGGGTTATTACATAGATTTTTTTGTATAACTCCTCTGGTAAAGGCACAACCGGAGCAGGATTCAATACAATCTTTATGCTTCTTTCATGTGCTAACTCTATAACTTTCATAGTTGCATCAAGATTGTTTTCGAGCTGCAACAGTATATAGTCATTTTTTAGTATAATTTCTTTAGCTTTTTCTATATCACTTTCCTTAATATTATATGATGCTCCAGGAACTACCGTTATTATATTCTGCCCTGTGTCCTCCGCAACTAGTATCAGAGCAATTCCAGTGGATTTGTCGTCATCCAGGAAAATGAATTCAGTTGATATCCCCTCATTCCCAAAACTTTCAAAGGCCAATTTTTGAAACTGATCTCTACCAACTTTTGTTACGATATCAACATCTGCACCCGCTCGTTTTGCAGCAATAGCCTGATTTGAACCTTTACCCCCTGGTGATATTTTGAAAAAATTGCCCATCACCGTCTCCCCAGGCTCTGGTAATGTGTTACTTCTAGCCATTAAATCTGTAACAAAGCTTCCAAATACTGTAACACCTTTTCCCATACTCTCACCTACTATTCATTTAGTATATTGATATATTCTGTAATTCCCTTGAATATATACATTCCTACGGTTGCTCCACCATCCTGAATTCCAATGCTCTTGTCTCCATAATATGCTGCTCTTCCATGGACTGACTTCATATTTTTTGTATCAAGCATTCCTTCCTGCGCTTTTTCTGTTGCTGATTGAAACAATTCTAATACAGGTTTGTTTTCTTTAACTCCTTTTTTCAATTCTTCTATTCCTGGATAAAGAGAATCAATTATGGTTTTTTCGCCCGGTTCAGCCCCACCTTTACTCATAATATTATTTAATCCCTTTTCCATAGCGACAGTAAACTCGTCAGCATTCGCTTTTGTTTTTCCTTTTAACTCCTTTGCCATACCCATAAAGAACATAGAGAGCAAAGTCCCCAGGGTTGATGGAGCTTCTTCATTAAAATTTTTGGATACAAGAAGCATGAATTTACCCAAATCATCTTCTTCATTATCTTTGAGGATCTCCAGTGTTTTGGAAAACCCATTGGACATGCTAATACCAAGATCACCATCTCCATTTTGTGCATCCAACTCGACCAAATAATCCTTTTTATCAAACATAATATCTTTGATACTAGATAAAACACCTTTCAAATCACTTACCTGAAAATATTCCATTTTAACCTCCTATTTGTTCTCGTTGGTATAGAAAGGTGTACTTCCCGGCTGCCTGAGTAGCTCTTTCAGTTCGTTATCAAGCTTGAACAGTGTTATTGAAAATCCGCTCATTTCCATTGATGTTGCAAATTCACCGACATGAGGCATGTATATAGAGACTCCCTGTTTAGAAAGCACCTGGTGTATTCGCCTGTAGCATATCAAAAGCTCTTCTAAAGGAGTAGCTCCCAATCCATTAACCATAACAGATATTTCATCACCTTCTGTTAAATCAATATCTCCTAAAAGCTTATCCAGCATCGTATCCACGATTTCGTCAGCAGTCCTTATCTTCCCAACTTCTATCCCAGGTTCGCCATGTATACCCATTCCAATTTCCATTTCATCTTCAGCAATTTTGAATGTTGGCTTACCAACCTCCGGAACAATACAAGGTGTTAGTGCTACACCCATTGTTCTGATATTCGATAACGCCTTTTCTGTTACCTCTTTAACTCCTTTTAAATCCATCATATTATCTGCTGCTGCTCCTGCGATCTTAAAGGCGTAAACCATTCCAGCCACACCTCTTCTTTTCTCAGCAGATTCTTTTGGACTTGAGGCAACATCATCCCTTACTCTTATCTGTTCAGTCTTTATATCATTAAAATCAGCTTCTTCGACAGCCATTTCGAAGTTTAGATTGTCTCCACCATAATTTCCATATAAGCACAACACTCCAGCTCCGTGATCACATGCTTGTATCATAGAAGCCATCTTGGAAGATGAAGGTGAAGCGAATACATTACCCACTGCACAACCATCGAGCATCCCATCTCCTACATATCCTAAAAATACTGGCAGATGCCCACTGCCCCCAGCCGTAACTATACCGACTTTGTTTTCCTTTGTTGAAGTGTTTTTTAATATAATCCTCTTATCTCCATCAAGTGATTTTAGCCTTTCACCATAAGCATAAAGTATTCCTTCTATAGTTTCATCAACAAACTTAAGTGGATCGTTAATAATTTTTTTCATCACTAAGCCTCCTAATCGCCTAAGTAAGATCTTCTTACTCGTTCATCGTTTATGAGTTCCTTTCCAGTACCAGACATTATAATATTGCCTGTCTCCAATACATATCCCCGGTCAGCTATCTGTAAAGCCATGGCAGCATTCTGTTCTATCAAGAGAACAGTCATACCTTCTTCTTTTATCCTTAATATTAATTCAAATATTTCTTCTACTATGATAGGAGCCAGACCAAGTGATGGTTCATCCAGCATTATCAAGTCAGGATTCATCATCAGTCCACGCGCTATAGCGAGCATTTGCTGTTCTCCTCCTGAAAGAGTCCCTCCACCTTGATTTACACGTTCCTTTAGCCTTGGAAACAGTACAAACATCTTTTCCAGATTGTCAGAAATATCCTTTTTTGTCATCTTTTTGTTTCCAAAAGTACCGGTTATCAAATTTTCTCTAACACTCAATGCCGGGAATATCTTTCTACCTTCTGGCACATGGCTTATACCTTGCATAACTACTTTGTGAGCAGGGAGGTGAGTTATGTCCTTGTCTTCAAATATAATTGTACCATCCGTTTTAGGCACAAGGTTTGATATGGACATAAGGGTTGTTGTTTTGCCAGCGCCGTTACCCCCAATCAAAGTAATGATTTCTCCTTTGTTTACTTCAAAATCTATCCCTCTCAGTGCACTGATGTAGCCATAGTTAACAATCAAATTTTTAACTTCCAACATTATGAGTTTTCACCTCCAGCAATTTTGCCTTTCCCAAAATATGCTTCTATTACATTCTGGTCATTCTTGACAATCTCCGGGGTGCCTTCAGATATTTTTTCTCCGAAATTTAAAACAAGCAATCTATTAGTTAGAGACATAATAAATTTCATATCATGTTCTATGACCGCTATTGTATATCCTTCTGCGTTTAGCTTTATTATAAACTCCTTAAGGTTGTTAGTCTCTATTGGATTCATGCCTGCTGCTGGTTCGTCCAAAAGTAGTATATCCGGATTAAGTGCGAGAGCTCTTGCAATCTCTACTCTTCTTTGAATTCCATATGCTAGATTTCCTGCCATGGTATTCTTGTAAGCTGACAATCCAACTTTATCAATTATTTTCATGCTTTCTTCGTTTACAAACTCTTCATCTGATTGATATGTCTTGTTCTTAAAGATTGCATCAAACATCCTAGTTTTTGTCCTGATGTGAAAACCAATTCTTACATTTTCAAAGACTGTCATATTTTTAAACAATTGAATATTTTGAAATGTCCTGGCCATTCCTTTTCGTGCAATCTGCTCAGGATTTAGATTTCTTATTGGTTCACCCTTGAAAAGAATTTCACCATAGGTTGGCTCATATATTCCAGAACAGATATTGAAAAATGTAGTTTTCCCTGCTCCATTGGGACCTATTATTCCGAAAATATCACCCCGGTAAATTTCCATATCCACATTTTCCACAGCCTTTAATCCTCCAAAATGTTTGCTGACACCTTTGGCTTCTAAAATTATCTCTGCCATTAATTATCACCCACTTTTTGTGTTATGGACTTTTTCCTTTTTTTCAAGGATTTATCGTCTCCAGCAAGTATACTGTCATAAGCACCTACTAAACCCTGTGGTCTCCACCACATCATAACTATTATTAGGATTGCATAGATTACCATCCGGTACTGACTGGCAAATCTAAATACCTCTGATATCAAAGTTGCTATCGATGCTCCAACAAAAGGACCAATCAAAGTTCCCTGTCCTCCTATGATTACCATGGCAAGTATGTTAAATCCTTCATCCAGTGTAAACATGTCTGAAGCTATGAATTTGTAGTACGGCGCATAAGTCGCACCTACAATTCCAGCCCAAAACGCTCCATACATAAAATTAGCGGACTTCGCCCTATTGGCTTCCACACCCAGAGATTTTGCAGCCAGTTCATCCTCTCTTATCGAAATCCAGGATCTACCCACTCTGGACTTTAAAATCCTGTTTGTTATAAACAGGAATAATATTCCTACAATTAGAAAAATATAGTAATAGTCAACCGGACCTGAGATTCTGAATCCAAAAAGTTCAGGTGATGGTATTCCTTTGATCCCCATGGGGCCTCCTGTGACATCCGTCCAGTTCAACGCTATTATCCTTATTATTTCAGAGAAACCCAAGGTTACAATTGCAAGATAAATCCCTCTAAGTCGTAATGTCGGTAGTGAAACAAGAAAACCTACAATAGAAGTAACAATGCCTGCTATAATCATTGCAGGCCAAAAGCTCCATCCATAAGTTGTTGCAAGTATTGCTTCAGTGTAGGCACCTATTAGGAAGAATCCTGCATGACCAATATTAAACTGTCCACTGTATCCATTTATTATATTCAATGATCCTGCCAAAGTAGCATACATCAGTATTCTGCATACTATACCCATAAGATAGCTGTTGGGCATTAATCTTGGAATTATCAACAGCAATATTATCAATACTATATTTATTATTTTTGCATGCTTTTTGTATATTTTTTTGACATTCTCAAATGTATTCGAAATCATCAGGGCCTTCCACCAACTTTCTTAGAAATTCCTTCAGGTTTGATAATCAGTACTAAGACAAGGAACACAAATGCAAAAACATCTCTGTAGCTGTTGGATAGGAATGCTGTACCTAAATTCTCTGTAACACCTATTAATATTCCACCTAATGCTGCGGCAGGAATATTCGTCAATCCACCCAGAACAGATGATATAAATGATTTAAGTCCTAAAACGCCCCCCATTGTTGGCAGAATCGATTGATAGTAAATAGCGAGAAGCATACCTGCTACACCACCCAAACCGCAACCTATGCAGTTGCCTATCATAGTTGTTCTTTGTACGTTGATACCCATAAGTGCTGATGCCTTTTTGTCCTGGCTTACAGCTCTCAGCTGAATTCCCCATCTGGTCTTGCTATTGACTATATAGAGAATAGTAGATAATGAGATTACTATAACAATAATCAAAATCTGGATTGTGTTGATTCTTACACCTAAAACATTTATAAAGCCAAGATCGATTGGCTGTGGCATTGCTTTCATATTTGGGCCAAATACAATCTGTGCAAGGTTCTTTATCAACATGCTGAACCCAATGGTGCATATCAAAGGTATATGCCTTGGAGAATCAAAAAAGCGCTCATAACAAACTTTATAGATTACAATACCTAAAAGCCATGAAGCTGCAAAGCTTGTGATAATTCCTAAAAACAAATTTTCTGCAAAAAATGAAAAAGCATAAAAAGCCGCATAAGCACCTATCATTATTACCTCGCCGTGCGTGAAGGTAACCATTCCTACGACACCTACAATAGTCGCATATCCTATTGCCATAAGGGCGTATATAGCGCCTTGCGATAATCCATTAACTAATTGCATCAAATAATAATCCATAAGATCGCCCCTCTTTTAATAAGAGTACTTTGCAGTTTCTCTACAAAGTACTCTTAGTAGCATTCTGTCAGAAATTAGTCTACATAGTCAAACTCTGTTTTCTGAATAAATTTACCATCTTCAATTTCCATAATTAGATACTTTCTAGTTATGTCTCCACTTTCATTAAATTTGATTGGTCCGGTTAATCCTACAAACCCGTCTAAATTCTGTAGCTCTTCTCTTACAGCATCTCTCGTTACATCACCTTCGATGTTCTCAATTGCAGCTTTAAGAAGATAAACTGTGTCATAAGCAACCGCTGGATGGACAGTTGGTTCAAAACCTGCTCTTGATTTAAACTCTTCAGACCATGCCCAAGCTTCTTCATTTTCTTCTGTAATAAAGAATGGAGTTGATAGTAATAATCTTTCTACATTTTCTCCAGCAAGCTCTATAATCTGCATGGAGGTTCCAGGTCCCAGTGCTGTCAGGTTTACATCCCATCCAAGTTGATTAACTTGATTTGCAATCAATGCTACATCGTTTGCATGCATAATCAATGCAAGAGTATCAGGATTGCTATCTCTAACCTTTGTCAAAAGTGAAGTAAAGTCTTTTTCGCCTTCAACATAATTCTCTTCAGATACTACATTCAAGCCATCTTTTTCAGTTTGAAGCATAAAGTTATCGTATGCTGATTTTCCCCAGTCATTGTTGATGTAGATTACTCCAACATCCTCTGCACCAGCATATTTTTGTAATAGATATGTTGAAAAGAATGGTGCTTCACCGTCTTGTCTACCCATAATACTGAACATATACTCATTCATACCAGCATAGTCAGTATGGGAAGCAGTTGGTGATAATTGTACTATACCAGCTTCTCCTAAAATTGGAGCATTAGCCATTGCATTGGAGCTTGAAAAATCTCCTATTACTGCCAGGTACTCGTCATTTTCAGTTACCCTTCTTGATATGTCAGCGCTTTCTTTAGGATCACCTTTTGTATCAAAAACTTCAAGCACAATCTCTTTGCCGTCGATTCCGCCTTCTGCATTTATTTCATCTGCTGCCATCTGTGTTGCTACTTCAAAACCTTTACCATATTCAGCATAATTACCTGTAATAGGAGCAAATACTGCAAATTTATAGACATCAGAATCTCCACTTCCTCCACTGTCCGGAGCATTGCTACAACCAGCTAACAATGCGGTCAATAATACTACGGTCATAATTATCGATAAATATTTTCTCATTTGTTGACCTCCTTTTGTAATAAAAATCTGAATTAAAAATACATATTACCTGCTCTCCAAGTTCATGGATCACTATTAGTCAGCTTATTATGCATCACTCCTTTCACATAATTGTTTTAAATCGAGACATAATCTACTGCCTTTTTTATCCGTGAGTATTCAATATCGGTAGATAATGTGCAGTCCGCGCCCAGTATGAATTGTCTTTCTCCAAATTCTGAGATAATCGACTCTATTTTCTTCTTAATCTCTTCAGATGTTCCATTCTCCAATATACCACCTCTACTTTTTAAACCTCCCATTATAGTCGTATTAGGAAATTTCTTCTTCCCTTCTGCTAAAGATATGCCACTTTCATATACACCCCAATTCACGACATCAATTAATTCCTCATAAGTCTTGAACCAGCCAAGGTCTATGTTATCTTTGCAGATGTGAAATATATTATATCCATCTTTTTCTTTTACCGCTGTTAAGATTGTCTTATCAAGTGGTTCTATGATTGATTTGTATTCATCTGCTGTAAAATAATGACTTTCTCCTAATGCTGCATAGTATATGCCATCAAGCCCCTTATCAATGTATTTTTCTGCCAATTTAGTCATTAACTCAGTAACATATTTAAATGCATCTATAATGGATGACTGGTTCTGGCTTAAGTGCTCTGATATAAGTTCACGTCCATTATTATAGCCGTAATATTTTTCTATTACATGCAGGACAGATGCAACAATCCCATGGATTGTACCCACCGAGAATGCAGAACCTTGATACTGATCGAGTATCCTGTCTACAAGATCCATCTGTCTTATTACAAAAGGATCTTTTATTGAAATCTTGCTTATCTGTTTCCAGTCATCCGGTGTCCTTACTTTAAAATCTGCAGGTACCAGATTTTCATTCATAATTTTAATGATATCCGTATCCGTTTCCTTGAAAAATTTTAAATGTGCATCCACAGCTGATTTCCCATATTCGTTACCAGGCGGAAAATGTAGTGAAAAACACATTGGAACCTTATCTACATGTTTTCCTTCAATTGCACGAATAACCCTATTCTTTTTATTCATAATTATCTCCTCATTTTTTAACTTATGTGCTGTCTCTCTCTATCAATAAGGTTTCAAGAATTATAAGATCATCAATCTGTTCATCATTAATCAAAGCAATTAACATTTCTATAGCCTTTTCTCCCATCACATATACGGGCTGTTTAATCGTGGTCAAAGGAGGATCGAGGTATCTTGATAGCAAAATATCATCAAAACCTACAATTTTAACATCTGAAGGTACACTAAGATTCAATTCTCTTAATGCTTTTAAGGCACCTATTGCTATCAGATCATTACCGCAAAAAAGACCATCAATTCTCTTATCCATAAGCAGCGACTTTACTCCATTATACCCTGTTTCTATATTATAACTTTCCAGATACTTTCTATCGCTGTTGACTACATATCCTTTATCCCTGAGAGCATTTTCATACCCTTGAATCCTTTCAAGGGATGGCTTGTTTTGAGTATCTGATGAAATAATTGCGATTTCTTTGCAACCTTTACTAAGCAGATGAGATGTTGCCTTATATGAACCAGCCGTGTTGTTTACAAAAATCCTTCCAATCTTGCTTGGTTCATTGGTTTCAACATCTACATCCCTATCCAACAGAATTGTTGGCGTTCTACCTGGCCTGATTGAGTTGAAATCACATTTTTCAGGGGGTGTTAGTATTATTCCATCCACCATTTTTTCCTGTAGGATCTCTATATATTTTTTTGTCTTTGACACTTTATTTTCAGAATTGCACAATATGACGGTATATCCCTTTTTTTCTGCCGCATCCTCTATTCCTCTGGCGAGTTCAGAAAAGAACAAATTCATTACATCCGGTATAATAATCCCAATCGTTTTGGTATTTTTCATTTTAAGACTTTTGGCAATTCCATTTGTAATGTACCCTTCTTTTTCCACTATATCCAGGATCTTTTTTCTTGTAGCATCACTTATGTATTTGTCTTTTCCGTTTATTACTTTGGATACAGTCGCGCTTGAAACATTGGCCATTTTAGCAATTTCCTTTAAAGTAATCATAAGGCACTTCCCTTTACTGATTAGTTAATCGTTTACTCAGGTAACCGATTAACTATACTTTAGCACAGCAAATTATCCATTGCAAGAATAGTTTGAATATTGTCAATGGCCAACTTATGTCCATAACTAAACAATTCTTACTTAGTTTCTTGCACTAAAAAACCGCTGACCAAAAGGTCAGCGGTTCTTAATCTACTTTTAAATTAGTCTACCAATTCAGCAGTTGAGAAGTCGATAGTTCCAAGAACTGATCTGTCCCATCCTACTAGCTTTGGAGAAACTAGCATAACGTCTGTATAGTAGTATACAGGGATAACTGGAAGTTCTGTCATAAGAATTTCCTGTGCTTCATAAAGTGCCTCAAAGTGCTCTGCTCCTCTTGTCTTAGCAGCACTTGAAAGAAGCTCGTCATATCTAGCATTGCTATAGTTAGGATCGTTGTATGCATTGTCTGTTGTAAAGATTGCAAGCAGTCCCATTGGGTCCATAAAGTCTGTCAACCATCCACCTCTAGCTACCTCATAGTCGCCTTCTTTTCTTGTATCCTGGAATACTGCCCACTCTTGGTTCTCAAGATTAATTTGTAGACCAAGGTTAGTCTTTAGCATTTCCTGAACAAGCTCAGCAACTTGCTGGTGTCCTTCTGAAGTGTTGTACATGATTGTAAACTCTGGGAAACCTTCTCCGTCTGGATATCCTGCTTCAGCCATCAAAGCTTTTGCTTCTTCTATTTGGCTGTCATCTGTAGGAATTCCGTAAGTTCCGGATTTCTCAGCAAAGTCTTCACCTTCATGATCAAGGAATCCTACTGGAACGAATCCAGCTGCTGGAATCTGACCTGAAGCCATAGTCTCTGTTATAAGTGATCTGTCAATTGCAAGGTTCATTGCTTTTCTTACTCTTACATCCTGGAACTGTGGAAGATCCATGTTAAAGTTGTAGTAGTAAGTTCCAAGAAGTGGGAATACGAAGAAGTTTGGATCTTCTGCCATCAATCTTGGTATTTCTGCTGGAGGAACATCAGGTAGGAAGTGTAGCTCTCCACTCTGATATGCCTGGTAAGCTGTTGATTGCTCATCGATGAATTTACCTTCGATTTTGTCAATCTTAACAGCATCCGCATTCCAGTACTCGTCATTCTTAACTAGTGTAAGTCCGCCACCAATTTCGTAGCTTGTAAGTTTGAAAGGTCCGTTTGATACTGCGTTTTCAGAATCTTTAGCCCATGCTCCATCTGCTCCGGCTTCAACTGCTTCTTGCTTGGTTGGCAAGAAGTGGTAGAATGAAAGCAAACTTACGATATAGTCTGTTGGAGTTTCAAGTTTAACTTCTAGAGTAAGATCATCAGGTGCAGTTACTCCAACATCGTCAAGTGATCCTCCGTTTACTGCGTCAAATGCTCCAACTACGTTTGTGTATTCCCAAATCCATGCATACTCTGATGCTGTTGCAGGATCCATTCCTCTTTTCCAGGAATAAACGAAGTCATTAGCTGTTAGTGGTGTGCCGTCTGACCAATTTGACTCTCTCAAATTGAAAGTTACTGTCATACCGTCTTCTGATACATCCCAGCTCTCAGCGATACCTGGGTAAATCTCTCCACTTTTCTCTCTTACTAATCCCTCAAATGTCTGGTTGATTACGTCTCCACCGTCACTTGCTCCGTTAAGAACAGGGTCGATAGTCTTAGGGTCAGCACCGATATTCCATAGGAAAACTGACTCATCTCCTGCAGGTTCTTCTGCTGGCTGCTCTGATGGCTGTTCAGCGGGTTCTTCTGCGGGTTCTTCTGCGGGTTGGCTACAACCTGCCAATACTGTTATTGACATTGCCAAAACCAACAATAATGCTAATAATTTTTTATTCATTTTTTCCCCTCCTTAATGATGTATGTTGCCTTTATTTAAAACCGGGGCTTTCCCCTGGATTAAATACTCTTTAAATTTACTACATAACGTGGTAAATAATGAGAATTTTTTAATATACTCTATTATACCACAAATTCCTTATTTGACAAGATGGCAGGCTACGAAGTGGCCTGGCTCAACTTCTCTAAGCTCTGGAGTTACTTCAGTACAGATGTCCATGCAGTATCTGCACCTTGAACTGAATCTACATCCTTCCGGTGGATTTATCGGGCTCTTTACATCACCCTCTAGTATAATCCTATTGTCCATCTTGTTCGACTTTGGATCAGGTATAGGAATTGCTGATAGCAATGCCTGCGTATAAGGATGAAGCGGATTCTTGTAAAGTTCCTTACTTGAAGTAATCTCCATCATTTTCCCAAGGTACATTACGCCAATACGATCTGATATATGCTTAACCATTGAAAGGTCATGGGCGATAAACAAGTATGTCAGTCCCATATCATTCTGAAGATCCTCAAGCATGTTTACAACCTGTGCCTGGATTGATACGTCAAGAGCTGAAATCGGCTCATCACAAACTACAAGCTCCGGTTCAACTGCAAGGGATCTAGCAATGCCGATACGCTGCCTCTGCCCACCAGAGAATTCATGTGGGTATCTGCTGGCATGTTCACGCTTAAGCCCTACAGTCTCTAAAAGGTCGTATATTTTTTCCAGCTTTTCCTTTCCGGAATAGAGATTATGAGTTTCTATACCCTCTCCGATTATCTCTGAAACAGTTAACCGAGTGTTAAGTGATGCATATGGATCCTGGAATATCATCTGTAGTCTTTTTCTGTACTTCATCATATCGTGCTGGGAAAGGTTTGTTATGTCTTCCCCATCGTAAAGTATCTTACCGCCTGTTGGCTCATATAGCCTTACAACGCTTCTTCCAAGTGTTGATTTACCACATCCTGACTCGCCTACAAGTCCGAAGGTCTCACCTTTGTATATGTCAAAGGTAACACCATCCACCGCTGTAAGATATGCTTTTTCTCTCTTGAAGAAGCCTGTACTTACATCAAAGTATTTCTTTAGGTTTTGTAATTGTAGAAGTGGCTTTCTCTCCTCCATTTATAAAGCCCCCTTTCTATAACCCTCAACCTCTGGTGCATCTTCATGCATTAACCAGCAAGCTGAAGTATGATTCTCTCCTACGCTGAACATAGGAGCCATTTCTTCTATACAAAGCTGCATAGCATTTGGACATCTTGGGGAGAATGGACATCCCGTAGGAGGTGACAACAGATCCGGTGGCGAACCGGCAATCGGATTCAATCTGCCTTTTTCTTCTGTATCCATTCTAGGTACTGACTTTAATAGTCCCCTAGTATATGGATGTTGAGGGCTTTCAAAAACATCCTCAACGGTCCCTTTTTCCATTGGCATTCCACCATACATAACTACAAGGTCCTTGCAGGTCTCTGCAATTACACCAAGGTCATGCGTAATGAGGATAATTGCCGTATCCAGCTTTGTTGAAATATCCTTCATGATATCAAGTATCTGTGCCTGAATTGTAACATCAAGTGCTGTAGTTGGCTCATCTGCAATAAGCAGTTTTGGATTGCAAGAGAGTGCCATTCCAATCATTACCCTCTGTCTCATACCACCTGAAAACTCATGGGGATATGACCTGATTCTCTCTGAAGGCTCTGGTATTCCAACGAGATGAAGCATTTCTTCTGCTTTTTTCTTTGCTTCTTTCCTTCCTACCTTCTGGTGTCTTTGAATAACCTCAACCATCTGGTTTTCAATTCTGAAAACAGGGTTCAAAGATGTCATTGGGTCCTGGAATATCATAGCCATGTCATTTCCTCTGATGCTTGACATCTTGTGATCACTGAAATTTGTAATGTCTACCCCGTCAAATATAACGCTGCCTTCCTTAATAACTCCAGGATGCTCAACAAGTTTCATAATTGAACGGGCAGTAACGCTTTTTCCACTTCCCGACTCTCCAACTATACCCAATACATCTCCTTTTTTCAGTTTAAAGTCAATGCCACGCACAGCCTGCACCTCTCCTGCATGGGTGAAAAAGGATGTTTTTAATCCATTAACCTCTAATACATATTCATTATTGTTTTCCATATCTCAATCTCCCTATCCTTTTCTAAGTCTTGGGTCCAACGCATCTCTCAGTCCATCACCAATAAAGTTGAATGCAAGCATTGTAAATGCAATAGCCAATGCAGGGAAGAACAACTGGTACGGGTATGTTGTAAGACCTGATAAAGCATTATTTGCCAGCGTACCCCACGATGCCATCGGCGCTGATACTCCAAGTCCAATAAAGCTTAGGAATGACTCGGTAAACACAGCGGAAGGAATCATCATGGCTATGGAAACTATAATTGGTCCCATTGCATTTGGTATAAGGTGCCTAAATATTATCTTTGATTTTGACACTCCCATTACTTCTGCGGCAAGTACAAATTCCTGCTCTTTCAAGGAAAGCATCTGTCCCCTCACAAGTCTTGCCATTGATACCCAGTAAACACTACTCAGGGCGATTATTATGTTTGTAAGTCCTCCACCTCTGAACCATACCATCAGGAGGATTACATACAATACAAGTGGTATGGAGTTTATGATGTCTACTATTCTCATCATTATGTTGTCAACTCTTCCACCTTCATATCCTGCGATACTTCCGTATACAACACCGATAAACAAGTTTACCATTGTTGCAACAAATGCAACAAGAAGTGAAATCCTAGCTCCGTACATTACTCTTGTAAGAAGGTCTCTTCCAAGTGAATCTGTTCCGAATGGGTTCAATTTGTTCAGTTTTGTCAATGCTGCATATTTAGCAACTTCTCCATCCAATTCAAGAGTGTAGTCGTAGTCATAACCCATTTTGTTTGGAAGAAGATTATATGAGAAATCAAGAATGACTTCTTCTTCGCCTAATTCATAAGTATATATCTTGTTGATCATGTCCCTTTTCAAAGGGTCAAGATTAAGTCTTTCCATTATCGTTCCATCTTCTGCCACTAGAAATACGTTATAGTCATTTGAAACGTGGAAGTATCTCCCATCCAGTTCATACATATCCAGTATAGGTGGTAGATTCTTATACTCATTGATCTGGTCGGAGTATGAGAATTCAGTGAAGCTCGGTCCTATGGTGCCGAATAATATTATTAGTATTACAACTGCAATACCCATCATGGACAGCTTGTTTTTCTTAAGCCTTCTCCATGCATCCTGCCAATAAGTTAGACTGGGTCTGATCGCTTCGTTGTCTTCTCCTGTCTGTTCAATAAAAACAAATTTGTCCTTTGACATAGTCTACTTATCCCCCTTCAACTTGATACGTGGATCTATTAGGGCATAAGCCACATCCACCAAGAATATCATTATCAAGTAGAACACAGCATAAAATACTGTGATGCCCATTATGGTAGTGTAGTCACGATTACTTACACTCTCTACGAAGTGTCTTCCGATTCCAGGAATTGCAAATATCTTCTCAATTACAAATGATCCTGTAAGAATAGCCGCAATCATCGGTCCAATGTATGTTACTACAGGAATGAGTGCATTTCTTACCGCGTGCTTCATGATTACTGTGAATTCCTTTATTCCGTTTGCTCTTGCAGTTACTATGTAATCCTGTCTCAAGACCTCAAGCATGCTTGATCTTGTAAGTCTTGTTACAAACGACAGTGAGTAACCTGCTAGTGCTACTACCGGACCTATGTAGCTTGCAGGAGTGTTTAATCCGAAGCTTGGAATCCACCCTAGCTTCCCTGCAAAGAAATATATTATAACTGTTGCTATTACAAAACTCGGTACTGTAATTCCAATGGTTGCGAGGAACATTACAAAATAATCCAGAGGACTGTTCTGTTTAAGTGCCGAGATAACCCCCAGTGGTATTCCCAAAACGACAATTAGTGCCGATGCAATTAATCCTATTTTTGCCGATGCTGGAAATCCTGATATTATTAGATCATTAACTGATGTACCTATCTTTGAATATGAAGGTCCAAGGTCAAAAGTAACCAATCCTTTCATGTAATTTAAATACTGAATTGGTAGCGGATCATCCAGATTATACTTGGCATTCAATGCTCTCATGATTTCAGGGGGTACAGGTCTTTCACGTGTAAAGGGACCTCCCGGTATTGAGTGCATCATTGTAAAGGTCAATGTGGTTATCAATATAATAGTTATCAACATTGATACAATGCGTTTTAAGTAAAAAGATTTCAAATTATTTACTCCTTTCTATGTATTCTATTGTTACAAATACTATACACTATTCTACCATCTTTCCATATGTTTTTCAAAATACTTTTCAACTCAACCTTAGTGGGAAAGCGCTTTTCACTATTGCAATACTAGTGCTTCATTGCGTTGGTTCAGCAGATGGTATTCGATGGTATAAACATTTTGACCACTTGTGTAAAGAGTTGCACACATTATTATGTTTTTTATACCCTAAAACTTTCACTCATTAAAATTTATTCATATGTATATTTAAAAAAGAAAAGGCATATTGACGTAATCTTCATTACACCAATATGCCCTGTAACATTTCTATACTATTAAATTGAACAGGGGCTGTATCCACAGTCCTGACACTCAGAACATCCTCCTGCGTGATTCAGCTTTCCTCCGCACATTGGACATGTGTCTGGATCTTCTTTTAGCTGAATCTCTGCAAGTTGCATTATCTCTTCCTGGAGTGATTCAATTTTATCAATATGACTCTTGTTGTTTTTTGTTATAAGGATCCCGCTTCTTGCACAACCATCTCTGTATATGGTAATCCCTTTGAGTCCTCTCTCCCATGCATGAAGATATAATTCCTCAACCTGCTCAACGGTAAACTCGTTTGGAACATTTACAGTTGATGAAATACTTGCATCAATGTATTGTTGCCAAGTTGCCTGAACCTCTATTCTCTCCTTGTATTCAAGGCTTGATGTGGTCACAAAAAATTCAGGAAGTTCTTCTTCATATGATAGATTGTTCTCTTCCATATATTCCTTGACTATTGGAGTAAATACCTTGTAGTAAGTGTCCTCATGGTGAAGTGACTCTGACTTTCTAGTATAGGATACCTGGAATATTGGTTCAACTCCGTTGCTGCATCCGACAAGTGTTGCAATACTTCCTGTTGGAGGTATTGTTAGAAGCTGGGAATTTCTAAGTCCGTGTTCCTTAATCAGTTCTTTTATTTCATCGTCTGCGTTTTCCTGAAGGAATGGTGACTCCAATACTGCGTCCAGATTAAATCTAGGGAAAGGACCATCTTTTTCAGCCAGCAGGGCTGACTGTCTTAATGCTTCATTTACCATTATCCTTCCAATCTGATGAATCAGGGAAATGGATTCACTGCTACCATAGCTTACTCCCATTTTGATAAACATATCTGCAAGACCCATAATTCCAAGACCAATTTGTCTCAAGTCCCTGGACATCTCTCTTTGCTGCTCCAATGGATGGAGATTCATGTTTTCATCAAGTACTTCGTTTAGATAGATAACACCGTTTCTTACCATCTCTCCAAACTTCTCAAATTCAAATCTTGCATATTTTGTAAATGGATGCTTTACATATTCGCTAAGATTTATGGAAGACAGGTTACAGCTTCCAAATGCAGGAAGTGTTTCCTCTGCGCACGGATTTACTCCCGCGAATTCAAATGTCGGATCGTGACTCATCAGGTGCCATGAATCAATTCTGCCCTTGTATAAAATTCCCGGCTCTGCCATGTTCCAGTTGTTTAAGGCAAGTTTCTTGTATAGGTCTCTTGCTCTTACTACCTTCCTGATTTCTTCATCAGTTGACTCAACCTTAAAGTAAAGTTCATAGTCCGTGTCATCTTTTACAGCTTTCATAAATCCATCATCAACGTTTACTGAAATATTGGCATAAGTAACTTTGTTAAGGTCGTTTTTAACATTTATAAAATCTTCAATATCGGGATGATTGCAATCAAGGTTAAGCATTAACGCCCCTCGTCGTCCCCTCATGCCTATAAGTCCTGTAACCATTGAATATAAATCCATAAAGCTTACTGCACCGGTTGTTGTACTTGCTGCATTGTTTACCCTTGAACCTTTTGGTCTAAGTTTTGATAGAGTCAGACCTACTCCTCCACCATAGGAGTATGTCCTTGCAAGATATTTTGCAGTATCAAATATTGATTCAATATTATCTTCAACCTTTGGCATAACATAGCAGTTGCTCAAGGTTATTTTTCTTCCAAGTTTATCTAATCCACGTCCGGCAAGTATTCTGCCTGCTGGCATAAACTTCTTGTCTTTAATGGCTTTTGTTACAGGATGGTTCTCTCCACTGACTCTTGTCAGGAAATCATCAAAAGTTTCAGCATCATATCTGTATTTCTTTTCATAAATATCTCTTTGAAGATCTGTCATGTTCCAGCCTTGCTCACGAAGTCTGGCTCTCTCCTCACGATAGATGATGTACTTTCTTGCTACCTCGGGTCTGCTTTTCATCAATTCGACCTCAACGTAGTCCTGAATTTCTTCAATATTTACTGACTCCTTTTCGCTGAAGGCTTCTACTGCATTTTCACCAATGGATTTTGCCAAATCCTCATCTATTCCCTTCTCAGTTTCATTCATGGCTTTCTTTACAGCTATTGATATTTTTTCAGCTTCAAAATCCACAACCTGTTCATTCCGCTTCTCAACTTTCAACATGCCCATTGCCCCCTTTTTAATCCTTGTTACACTTGTGCAAACAACTATATATTGTGTATGAGATACACTCCGTATACAACATATATAAAATTTACCACAAATACTATTAAATTACAAGATGGGTTTTGTAGAAAAACAGGTAAGTTTTTGTAACAATTTTCAGAAGAATTGCATAGGCTAGATTAAAGAGGATATGAATTATTTCTTTACATATGATAAAATATAATCAGTACTAATCATACTATAACTATTTGTGTTTGTCTTTATGATAATTTGGAAATGGAGGTGCTTTATGAGCTATACAGCAATACTAGACAAGATACTCGATTCAAAGGATACAACAGTAGGTGGTGACGCAGCATCAGCCTTTGCCGGAGCCATGGCGTGCGGACTTTTGGGCATGGTTGCAAGACTTTCCCTTTTGGGTGAATACGGACTTGATGATCATCAATATATCAAGCTTGCTGAAGAGCTTGACGGAATAAGTTTCAGGCTTCTTCGAGGCACACAGGAGGATGTGAAAGCATACGCCAGTGTATGTGATGCATTCAAGCTGCCAAAAGATACTGATGAGGAAAAGGATGATCGTGTTCATATGATTGAAGAGTGTGGTGTTAAGGCCGCAGAAATAGCAAAGAAAAATGGCTATTTCTGTCAGAGGGTCCACAAAATCGGCCTTATTCTAAGAAGCAATTCCAGCGCAAGTGCAGCAACAGATCTTGAAGTGGGATTATCATTGGCACAGGTTGGAATAGATGGCGCAGTGGGAAGCATAAAGGCAAGTCTTCCTCTTATAAAGGATGATGAGCTTAAAAATGCCCTGAAGAATGATATTGATGAATTAATCAAGGTAGAGAATTATTATGAAAATCTTTATGACAGAAGTCATCATTAAAATTCACAATTCACGATTCACATTTCACAATTAAAAGATTAAATATTTCTAGACACTAAATTAAATATTTCTAGACACTAAAATGGTCCAAGATTTTTCTCGATATTCAGAAGAACATTATGTTACGATTTTCTGAGTGCTATTAAGAGTCTTGGACCCTAAGTATTACTGATACAATTGTTCAATGTAAGTGCCCGGCAACTAAAATATCCAAAATCTATGATTTTGATATATTTTGTTGATAGGGTATCATTGTAAGTGCCCGGCAACTAAAATATCCAAAATCTATGATTTTGATATATTTTGTTGATAGGGTATCATTGTAAGTGCCCCGCAATAGAAATATCCAAAATCTCTGATTTTATATATATTTCATTGATAGGGTATGAATTAGACTAGCTTATCCAACTCTTTTAGAGCGTGGAAAAATGTCTTCATAAATTCTTCTCTGTCTGTATCCATTAGAACAAACGTATTTGAAGGATTGTGTTTCATCAACTCCCCAGTATCTGCTGCCGTTCTTCCTCTGTAAACTCCCTTTGAAGTATCGATCTCAATGCGATAATCCCTGCCTTTGAATATCTCCGGTCTTATTAGGTACATAACGCTGACCACATCATGCAACGGATAATTATCTAATCCTTTGCTTCTATGAAAATTTGTATATGAATTCAACAGTGATCCGCTCATTTTTGAGACCATTCCTTCTGAAGTCAAAAGATCTTCAATTTCCTTATCATCTATAGAAGCTTGATTTGTAACTTCAAGACCACTCATGACAATCGGAATCCCTGAGTCAAAAACAATCTTGGCTGCTTCAGGATCTGAATAGATATTAAACTCAGCAAAAGGAGTTCTGTTACCTGAGAAAATTGAACCACCCATTAAGGAAATTAACTCGATTTTTTCCTTTGTTTCCGGAAATACCGAAAACAACAACCCAATATTTGTTAGAGGGCCGGTAGGAACAAGGGTCACCTTACCTTTTGACTCCATAATCTTGTCTTTTAAAAAAACTATTCCGTTGTCAGATTCAAGCTGGAATACAGGTTCAGGGAAATCCCAACCATCCATCCCACTTTCGCCGTGTATTTCTCCACCGTGAAGAGGTTCCTTTATTATCGGTCTTGATGCTCCACAGGCTGTTGGTATTTCCACTCCCAGAAATGTCCATAGTTTTCTTATGTTTTTTGTAACCTTTGCCAGTGTTTGATTTCCAGATACAGTTGTCACTCCTAGTATATTTAATTTGTCCTGGTTAGCCAAGGCCAGAAGAAGTGCCATAACATCATCTACTCCAGGATCACAATCAATCAATACATTTCTCTTTTCCATTCCATACCTCCCTTGAAACATCGAGGACCTTCCAACTGGAAGGTCCATTATGAGTATTATATCTTATTCGGCTAGCTCCAGTGCAATTTCCATCATTTGGGTAAAACTCTTTTCTCTTTCCTCTGGTGTAGTCTCTTCCTTGTTGACTATGGAATCGCTTACCGTAAGTATTGTAAGTGCGTTTACGCCTGCATAAGCTGCATTGCAATACAAGGCATAGGCTTCCATTTCAACTGCAAGTATATTCATGTCGATCCACTTGCTTCCAGCCTCATCGTCCACGGTGTAGAATACATCACTGGTTAGAATGTTTCCGACATGATAAGGTATTCCCTTCTTATCTGCTATATCGGTAGCCTTCTTCAACAAGTCCCATGATGCAACTGCAGAATAAGTACCTGGCAACTTATATTGCTCGGCATAGCTTGAATTTGTGCTTGCTCCCATGCCAAAGATTACATCATAGAGTTTCAGGTTCTTTTGATAAGCTCCACATGATCCAACCCTGATAAGATTCTTGACTCCATAAAAATGAATCAATTCATATGAGTAGATTCCAATTGAAGGAACCCCCATTCCTGTTCCCATTACGGATATTTTCTTACCCTTGTATGTTCCTGTGTATCCGAACATATTTCTAACACCGTTGAACTGAACTGGATCCTGGAGAAATGTTTCTGCAATAAACTTGGCTCTGAGTGGATCTCCTGGCAGCAATATGGTTTCTGCTATTTCTCCTTTTTTTGCACCAATGTGAGGTGTTGACATATTATCACTCCTTGTAATTATGTAATTTTTTTATCATTCACAATTTATGATACCCCTCAATCCCAATGGCAAATCAGATTCCATAGGGCTTAAATCGGCGTCAGCTAGAAATAATTGAAAATTTCGTTAATTAATTACTTAACAGGCATTTAAAGTGCTGTGTAGTGGGTATATGTTAGGTAACATAGATAACATATAATATGATGTCCCGATGGTTTGAAAAACAGTTTGATAAGGAGGCGTAAAGAATGACCAAGAAAATTCTTGTTCCCATTGATGGTTCTGAATGTTCCATGAAAGCACTTAAAAAAGCTGCGGAATTAGGCAGATTCTACGAAGCCGAGCTCACATTGGTTACTGTCGTCGATAGCGGGAGATTTATCTCAGTTGACTTTAAACAGGATATGATCAACTCAAGTATTGAGGCAGGACAGGATATGCTTCACAAAGCTACTGAGACCCTTGTAGATTACACATTTGGAGTTAAGTCTACCTACAGATTGGGTGATATTGCCAATGAAATTATTACCATGTCTGAAGAAAATGATTACGATCTAATTGTGATGGGCAGCAGAGGTCTTGGAGCCCTTACTAGGGTACTGCTAGGAGGAGTTTCTCTCAAGGTTGTTTGTCACGCATCTTGTTCTGTACACGTAGTCAAGTAAAAGTACTTATGAAACCCCTCGTCAGAGGGGTTTCGCATTTCTAAACTATTCTTTTCTATTAATAAACTCATCATGCATTTGTTCGAGTACGCCTGGTGTATTGTATACATCCAGTACAAACTTTGAAATAATTTCTCCTCCCAGAGCAATTGATCTGTAGGTTTTCTTGTTCTTCATCGCCATGGCAAATTCTACTGTGTGTGCATTAAGGTCCTTGCCAATATCCAAGTATGGATGAAAGGCTGGACAAACGCTGCTCACATTTCCAATATCAGATGAACCGCCTGTTTCATTGCTGGTATCAACAAGTTGAAGCCCAATATTCTTATAAACATCTTCCAGGACTGTTTCTCCCCTGCTGTTTCTGATAAGTCCATCGTATTTTTCTCCGATTTCCTCAACTGACCAGGATGTCCTTGTTGCAAGGGCTGCTGCCTGAGCACAATCCATTACCCACTTGCTGATTTCATCCAGATAAGGTCTTTTTGAAGCTCTGACAAGAACTTCGGCCTCAGTATAGTGTGGGACAATATTTGATGCATCTCCTCCCTTGACTATATATCCATGTAGTCTGACATCATCCTTTATGTGTTGTCTCATCATATCCATGGCATCAAAAAACAGCCTCATCGAGTTAAGAGCATTTCTTCCCTCCCAGGGAATACTTGAAGCATGAGCTGGTTTTCCCTCAAAAACGAATTTGTATGCATCCAGAGCTAGGAATTTTGAGAATAGAGCATTTTTGTTGCTCATGTGAATCATAATCGCAAAATCCATCCCATTAAACACTCCCGATTTTACCATGGGAACTTTACCGCCCCTCATTTCTTCATCAGGAGTGCCAATAATATGAATTTCTGCTGGGATCTGATCCTTTAGCTCATTGAGAACGAGCGCCGACAATATACTCGCTGAGCCACTGGCACAGTGCCCGCAGGCATGCCCCAATCCCCTCAATGCATCGTATTCGACAAGAATCGCCGCTTTCCTTCTTTTTCCTTTATTTATTATTCCTCTGAAAGCTGTGTCCATTCCAGAAAAAGGGTATTCCACTGGTATTTCATACTTTTGGAGCAGTTCCACTATTTTTTTTGAAGATAGATATTCCTCCCCACCTATTTCTGGATTATCAGCCATAAAATCGTTTAATGTTATTACCTCTTCATGGTATTTTTCAATCAACTTTTTCATTTGGGCCTCCTCTTCTTAACAACTTATGAATTTATCATAGCAAATATGGAACAGAAGGTATAGTCCAGATGTCAAATTTGTCCAACAACCGATTATTTGCAACATTTAAACATTGATTTGTAATTAATGGGGTATATAATAGTGGAATAGCAAATTTCTATGGAGGTGTGACAATGAAAAGAATTCTTGTACCAATTGACGGATCAGACTGTTCAAAAAAAGCTCTACTTAAGGCAAGAGAACTAGGCGAAGCTTTTGATTCCCACATAACAATACTTACGATTATCGACAGCATCCGGTACCTTGATATGGATTTTAAATTTGATGCTGTCAGGGATGGAATAGATCTTAGCAAGCAACTCCTTATAAGCGCAGAGGAGGACTTCAAGGATTACCCTGGCGAAGTTGAAACTATTTATAAAACCGGGGATGTGGCTGAAGAAATAATCGATACAGCTGAAGAAGGAGATTATGATCTTATAGTAATGGGTAGCAGAGGACTTGGTGTTTTTTCAAGAACTATTCTTGGCAGTGTTTCGCACAAAGTCATTCAACATTCCCAATCTACTGTAATGGTTGTAAAGGACTGCGGTCACAGGGATGAGTAAATCAGTAATATTTTCTAATACCCCTTATTAATTCATCTGAATAATCAGAAAATGATTGAAATTTATTCTGAAATAGTGTAACCTATAATAAAATCCGTAAGTTTTACACATAGGGTGTGAAAACGTATGCGGATAATTATTTATAGGGGGGTTTATATGAAAACAAAGAAGCAAGCAACGATTGGTCACGCATTAATTCCTATTTTAGTATTAATAGTCTCTTTGTTTAGTGGTATCGTTTATCTTGGTACCGATGCACACATTCCGATACTAATAGCAATTATTGTTGCTGCATTAGTAGGAATAGTAGGCCTTGGTTTTACTTGGGGTGAAGTTGAGCAAGGAGCTATCGAGACCATCCAGATGGCAATGCAGGCCATACTGATACTTATGATTATCGGTACTGTAGTTGGATCATGGATTCTTAGTGGAACTGTACCGGCAATGATTTACTACGGTCTACAGATTCTTTCTCCTGGAATATTCCTTGTAGCAACGGCTGTAATCTGTGCCATAGTTTCATTGGCAACAGGTAGTTCCTGGACAACAGCAGGTACAGTAGGTATCGCTCTTATGGGAGTAGGTCAGGGACTTGGAATGCCGGCAGCAATAGTAGCAGGTGCAGTTGTATCCGGAGCATATTTCGGAGACAAGATATCACCTCTGTCAGACACAACAAACCTTGCTCCTGCAATGGCAGGTTCAACGTTGTTCGAGCATATCAAGTACATGTTCTGGACAACCATTCCCAGCTTTACAATAGCGCTTATTCTTTATGGAATAATCGGAGCCAGATACGCGGGAAGTCAACTTGATACAACAAACATCAACGTTATACTTGATGGAATATCAGCAAACTTCTACATATCACCAGTTCTATTGCTTCCACCTGTTATAGTAATCGCACTTGTTATTATGAAGGTTCCTGCACTTCCAGGACTTATGGCAGGTACGATAGTAGGTGGGCTTTTCGCTGGAGTATTCCAAGGCTCAGGTCTTGGAGAAATAATCAACACTGCACACTATGGATTTGAAATCGACAGTGGCATAACAATGGTGGATGATCTTCTTAACCGTGGTGGACTTGACGGCATGATGTGGACTGTGTCACTGATACTTCTTGCCATGACCTTCGGTGGTATCATGGAAAGAACAGGAATGCTTGGAGCAATAGCAACAGCTATACTGAAGCTTGCTCACAATACAGGATCACTTGTTGCCGCAACAATATTCACCAGTATTGCATTAAATATTCTGGCAGCTGACCAGTATCTTGCAATTGTAATCCCTGGTAGAATGTACAAAAATGCATATGATGAGATGGGACTTGAGCCAAGACTTCTTTCAAGAACATTGGAGGATGGAGGTACTCTTACCTCACCGCTAATCCCATGGAACACATGTGGAGCCTACATGGCAAGTGTACTCCTAGTATCACCTCTTGCTTATGCACCATATGCATTCCTGAACCTGATTAACCCGGTAGTAGCAATTATCTACGGTTTCACAGGATTCAGCATCAAAAAAGTAGAACCAAAAGTAGAGTAGTAAAAAGCCCTGACATTTCAGATGTCAGGGCTTTTTTAATTCACAATGCACAATTCACAGTGCACAGTTAAAAGCATTCATTACATGGGCTTTTCGGATACTTAAAGCTACAATTTAAACCACACTTCCAAATGATACTAATGACATCAATGATATTAAAAATTCTATAACTGGCAGAAGCATTTAATTCAATAAAAATTACTATCCTGACATAGAGTAACAATAACCCAAATTTGTCTTCCTGAGTGAAACGAAGGATCTATGACCTTTCAGTTCGACCCTACCCAATTGTGAGTTGCTTGTGCCCGGCGATAGAATTTCTAAAATTTTATTTTTTTGAAATTCATCGAGGGGGTATGAATTGAGAACTGTGCATTATCTTCTCATCTCCGGCACAACATTCACGGGCTCTTCCCCTTCCAAAATACCTACCATGCACTTGGCGGCATTCCAGGCTAGGTTATCATATGTCAGTTGAGTTCCTGCTGCAATATGAGGAGAAAGAACAACATTATCCATCTTTAGTAACGGGTTATCAGGGTCTATTGGTTCCTGTTCGTATACATCTAGACCTGCACCTGCAATCCATTCTTCCTGAAGAGCTTTGACCAAGGCCTTTTCATCCACCACCGGACCTCTTGATGAATTAACAAGAATTGCATTATTCTTCATCATGGAAAATTCCTTTTCTCCCATAAGATGATGAGTCTCATCTGTAAGCGGTGTAAGAAGTACTACAAAGTCACTCTCTTTTAGTAGTTCCTCCATTGGCTTATATGAAATCCCAAACTCCTTTTCTGCCTCTTCTTTCCTGGATCTGTTGTAATAAGAAACATTCATCTTAAAACCTAGGCTGCACCTTCTGGCAACCTCTTCTCCAATTCTACCCATACCAATAATTCCAACCTTAGTACCAGATATATCATTTCCCATAAGGTGATTGTTCTCAATTTTCTTCCAGTTGCCATCTTTAACAAAGTTATTGAGCTCTGTAATTCTTCTAGCAGTTGAAATCAAAAGTCCCATTACAAAATCAGCTACTGTATCATCAAGGATTCCTGGTGAATGGGTTCCAATCACACCAGCATTTTTCATTGCTTCAATGTTGAAATTGTTATAGCCAACGGTAATATTACTTACTACTTTTAGCTTATTTGCCTTGTCCAGAAGCTTTTCATCAATCGGAGTAATAAGAACAACTGCTCCTTCAACATCATCAATTACTTCATAAATATCATCATAGGTAATGGGTTTTGAATAGTCCATCTCGACCAGATCGCAATGCTCTCTTACATACTCCAGGATTTCCTCCTTTATTGGATATCCAATCAACACTTTTGGTTTTCCCATTCCTTAGTCCTCCTTCTGTTTATTTCTCAATTCAGGAACAATATACTTGCTGTCACCTGTCTGGAGAACCTCGACGAGTGTCTTTGCTGCGACCACTCCCATTTCATCTCTTGTCTTTTTAGTTCCTGAGCCTATATGTGGCAATGTAACAACATTTTTCATCTCAAGAAGAGGATTATTTCTATCAACGGGCTCCTTTTCATAAACATCAAGGCCAGCTCCTGCAATCCACTCTTCCTGCAAAGCTTTTATAAGTGCCTTTTCATCCACCACTGGACCTCTTGATGCATTAATAAGGAAAGCTTCCTTTTTCATAAGCTGAAGTTCCCTTTCTCCTATCAAGTGATGGGTCTCATCATTAAGAGGTGTCATGACTACTAGAAAGTCCGCTTTCTTTATGACCTCATCCATTTCCATATACTCAGCCTGGAATTTCTCTTCTGCCTGAGGCTTTCTGTTCCTGTTGTAATAGACAATCTTCATATCAAAGCCTAAAGCTCGCTTTGCAACAGCTTCTCCTATTCTACCCATACCAATTATTCCAAGAGTTGAATGGTGGACGTCTTTTCCGAAAAATTTGTCCATCTCACCTTTTTTCCAGTTCCCAGCCTTTGTGTCTGCATCAGACTCAACAATTCTTCTTGCGGAAGAAATTATCAGCCCGAAAATAAGATCGGCAACAGTATTGTCCAAAACACCTGGAGTGTTTGTACCAAGTACACCCATTTCCTTCATATCTTCAATATTGAAATTATTGTACCCAACTGATATATTGCTTACAACCTTAAGCTTTGGTGCCTGCTTTAACAACTCCTGGTCAATTTTCATTCCTACTTCCAGGATTCCATCCACATCTTTTATTATGTCCACTATCTCCTGAAAAGTTTTTCTTCTTGTGAAATCCCACATGATATAATCGCAGTGTTTTCCTATATACTCTTCTGCTTCCTTGGGGATTTCATTTGCAATAAATACCTTTGGTTTATTCATATCATCATCCTTTCATCAAGCAAATATAGCCATCAATGTTAATGTTGTTGCAAAAACCAGAAGTATCTGTAAAGCAAAATAGGGTCCATATTCCTTGTACAATTCACCAGTTGTGACTTTCATTTCAGTCAATGTCAATGCCTGACACAGATGGAGTGGTGAATAGAAGTATCCCACAAAAGAAACTGCCAACAGGAAGAATGTGTAAATGTGAAGTGCATTGTTTCCAAGCTCCATCATGGATAGCAATGGCAATGTTACTGCAAGTGCTGATGTTGGGTATCCTGTTATATAGCCAAAAAAGAAAGATACCAATGTAAATATCAGCATGATTCTTATATCTCCCTGACTTCTCATGAGAAGATTGTTTATAAGCTCAAGCATATCCTCCATCTGAAGGATGATGTCCTTAAGAATCAGTATTGCTATAACCAGGATTATTGTGTTGTAATTTATCGAATTGATCGCTCTGTAAAGAAAATCTTTCTTGTCACTTAGAAAATATACTATAACTACACTTCCAGCCATGGAAAGAAAGAATGGCAATCCTGTAATTACATTTATAACAACTGACATATATATGGGTGAAGTTATTACTACCAGTTCAAGAATCTTTTTAAAGGTAACATCTCTCTCACGTTTTTCACCATTTCCCTTGCCTCTCATAAACAGCATATACCCGATAATTACAGTTCCTGCAACAAATGGCAAACCAAATGCAATGACTTTATATATATTCAACACCGGTATTGCAGCTTTAACAAACATCAAAACTGAAACAAATGGAAACATGAACATGGCAATATGTCTGTATATAAGGTTTATTGCAGCTCTTCTGGCAGGAATTATATCCAGTTCTTCTCCAATATTATTGATAAAAGGAGCTGACAATACCGCTCCTCCAGGGACCGCCATTATACCAATCATGGAGGGGATTATCATCATAATAAGCTTTTTACTTGTAATCAGTCCGAGCAATGAATCGACTATTCTCTGTAGAATTCCGTATTTTTTCAGCAGATTTCCAAGGATCCCTATCATTGCAACTGTAAGGATCGTATCTCTGGAATATTGGTCAAGCACAACACCAAGAGCTGTTTCTCCCAGTCTATAGAAACCAAGTCCCGAAAAGATGCTGATGGATAGGATTACTGCAAGTATTGAATGACTCAGTTTAAAGTTCTTCTTGATAAGTAATGGAATTAGTCCGAATGATGCGAGTGTAACAATTAATTGTGTCATATTTCCGCTCCTCCATATATATTTCGTTAATCTAATAATATCATATAAGTAAACCCTTTTTCCATATGTTAAAAAGTTAACTTTAGTCCTTTTAATGGCATAAAAAACTCCCCCTGCAGATTTCAGCATTTTGTTTAAGCTGTCTTCAACATGGGGAAATTTATTTCCTGCTATTTATAGTTTATCCAATGATCTTTCCAAATCTGCAATTATATCTTCTGCATCTTCCAGTCCTACGGAAAGTCTTACCAAACCCTCTTCAATACCATTCTTAGCCCTCTCTTCTTCCGTGTAGGATGAGTGGGTCATTGATGCAGGATGCTGAATCAATGTCTCTGTATCTCCAAGACTAACAGCCAGTGTACACAGCCTTACACTATTCATCAGCTCCACACCTGCCTCTAGTCCTCCTTTAAGCGTAAATGCAATCATAGCACCTGGGAGCATCATTTGTTTTTTTGCAAGTTCATATTGTGGGAAGCTCTTAAGTCCCGGAAATAAAACCTTGTCTACTGCAGGGTGTTTTCCCAGAAATTCTGCAACCTTTTGAGCATTTTCACAGTGTTTTTCCATCCTTAATCCCAGTGTCTTCATTCCTCTGTTTACTAGGTAGGCGTCAAACGGCGATAGACAAGCACCTGTCATATCCTTGATTCCAAAGAATCTTACTTGTTCCATGAATTCCTTTGTTCCAACTGCAAATCCTGCAATAACATCACCATGTCCATTCAGATATTTGGTTGCGGAATGAACAACTACATCTGCTCCAAGCTCCAATGGTCTTTGAATATATGGACTGCAATAGGTATTGTCTACAACTACCGTGCAGCCTTCCACTTCATGGGCTATATCTGAAACTTCCTGGATATCAACAATACTCATATTTGGATTTGCCGGAGATTCAAAATAGACCACTTTCGTATTGTCTCTCATTGCCTTTCTCAAATTTTCAGGATCATCCATGTCCACAAGTGTAAGCTCCACTCCAAACTTTTCAAGGCCGTGAGTAAGATATGCAAAGGTGCAACCGTAAAGTGTCTTTGCAGCAACTATATGATCACCTGAGGATACAAGACTCCAAATTACTGATGTTATGGCACCCATTCCAGAGGCAGATGATATAGCTGCTTCTCCTCCTTCAAGGTTCGCAATTTTATCCTCCACCTGGGAATTTGTCGGATTTCCAAGTCTTGAATATATGTAACCCTCTTCTTCTCCCGCAAATCGTCTACCACCTTGCCTTGCATCATCAAAGATGAAGGTTGAAGTCTGATAAATTGGTGTTGCAAGGGCTCCCATTTCATTTTTTCTGTAACCAGCATGTACTGCTCTGGTTGAAAACCCCATCTTTTTCATCTCATTGTCTTTCATTCTCTACCCCCTATTATTTATCGTACACTGGTGTCAAATAATTCTTGTACTTTTCATTTCCACCTGTTGTTATTCCGAAGAACATATCTTTAAGCTTCTTGCACACAGGTCCTTCGTGCCCGTCTCCGACCTTTCTGTTGTCAACCTCCACAACAGCAGTAACCTCCATTGCAGTACCACTGAAAAATACCTCCTGGGCATTGTAGAGCTCTGTTCTGGACACACTTCTTTCCACAACCTCCATACCCAGCTCTTCCTCTGCTAGTTTCATAACAGTATCCCTTGTGATTCCTTCGAGAATGTCGTCTGAAAGCGGTGGAGTAACCAATTTACCCTTCTTAACAAGAAATATGTTTTCTCCTGGTCCTTCGCATACTTTTCCGTCATTGGTCAAGAATATTGCCTCATCATAACCGTTCTGAAGAACTTCAAGTGAAGCCAGCGCTGAATTCAAATATGCTCCTGTTGACTTGGTTCTTGGAGGTATCATTGTGTCAGTGATCCTTCTCCAGCTTGAAACAGCAACCCTCAATTCAGTTTTTCCCGAATAGTTGCCCAGTGGCTGACAATACATTAGAAGTCTGTTGTCATCATCAAAAAGAGTGGGAGTAAGTGACTCAGATCCTTTGTAAACTACTGGCCTTATGTATGTAGTAGTCTTGAACTCATTCTTCTTTAACAGTTCAACAGTGATGTCACAAAGCTCCTGAGCAGTGTATGGAATATCCATATACAGTGCCTTTGCAGATTCCAGAAGTCTCTCGTAGTGCTCCATTAATCTGAATCCGTACAGCTGCCCGTTTTCTTCATCCCAGTATGCCCTAATTCCCTCAAAGCACCCCAAACCGTAGTTGAACACCTTGGATCTGATACTTATGTTTACATCCTTTTCCTCCACAATCTCTCCATTGAAAAATACATAACTCTGTGTCATTTATACTTCTCCTCCTTCATATAACATCTCGTTTATTGCCTTGCCTGCAGGAACTATTGGATACACCCACTGATTATTTGAAAATGTGCATTCAATAACAAATGCCCTCTTCTTTTCATCTACCCTTTTAAGAGCTTCTTCAAGCTCATCTTCATTGTCGACTTTTATACCTTCAATCCCAAATGCACCTGCAAGCTTTATAAAGTCCACTTCGTTTCCAAGATCAGTCTCTGAATACCGTTCATCGCAGAACATTCCCTGCCACTGTCTGACCATTCCGAGTGAATTGTTATTGAACAACAAGATCAGAATTGGCAGGTCATATTTTGCCACTGTGCCAAGTTCTGTAAAGTTCATCCTAAAACTACCATCTCCCGTGACAAGAAGGACTCTCTCATTAGGATTGGCAATCTGCGCCCCAATGGCAGCCCCCAGACCAAATCCCATTGTTCCAAGTCCTCCTGATGAAAGGAAGGTCCTTGGTTCTTTAAATACCCAGTGTTGACCTGTCCACATCTGGTGTTGACCTACATCAGTTGCTACTATAGCATCGGGAAACATCCTGTTTGCTGCTTTCAATGCTGATACTCCACTCCACTGACCTTCATAGTGGTCCTCTTCTCTATTATTATTTATAAAGTCCATCCAATCTTTTCGACTGGTTTTATTCATACTGCTTTCAAGCACCTGAAGAATTCTTTTCATTTGCCCTCTCAAGTGTCCATCAACAGCCTTGTTTTTCCCAATTTCAACTGCATCAATATCAATCTGGATTATCTTTGCTTTGGGACCGAATTCTTCGGCTTTCCCAATTACCCTGTCACTGAATCTTGCTCCAGTGGCAATAATAAGGTCGCTGTGACAGACTGCAAGGTTGCTTTCCTTGAAACCGTGCATCCCTACAAGGCCAAGAGAAAGTCTGTGGTCCCTGGGAAATCCACCAAGACCCATAAGACTTGATACTACAGGAATGTCACCCTTCTCCGCGAATCTTAGCAATTCAGCGGAGGACCCTGATGATATCACGCCACCACCGGCATAGATGATCGGCCTTTCTGACTGGTCTATCATTTGGACAAGTCTGCTCAAATCCTCCAATCCATCATTGCTCTCATCATTTGGTTCCTCATGTTTTTTGGTTGGTTCATAATCAATTTGAGTCATAAGAATATCCTTCGGTATGTCCACAAGAACAGGCCCTTTTCTACCTGAACCGGCAATCCGGAATGCTTCCCTCATGGTCTCGTCAATATCCTCCACTGAGTTCACAAGAAAATTATGCTTTGTTATTGTCATCGTAATTGATGTTATATCAACCTCTTGGAAGGAATCTCTTCCCAACAGAGCTGAAACGACCTGTCCAGTTACTATGACCATCGGCACTGAATCTGAAAATGCCGTAGCTATTCCCGTTACCGTATTGGTCGCACCGGGACCAGATGTTGCAATGCAAACACCAGTCTTTCCCGTTGATCTTGCATAGCCGTCAGCTCCATGTGATGCTCCTTGTTCATGGCTTGTAAGGACATGCTTGAAATGCGTCCTGTATCTTGTCAATGAATCATAAAGTGGAATAACAGTACCTCCGGGATATCCGAATATTGTGTCCACGCCTTCCCTATGAAGGCATTCCATCACTATGTCTGCACCTGTCAACCTCATTTGCCTCACCTCGATATATTCTTGTATTAAACCCCTTTGCAGCTACTGTCAAATCTTTATTTCTTCAACCAACTCATCATCTTTCTTAAATCCCTTCCAACAACCTCCATTTGATGATCCTGCTCAAGTCTTCTCCTTGCGGTGAATGATGGTCTGTTTGCCTTGTTTTCAAGAATCCAGTTTTTTGCAAAGGTTCCGTCCTGGACTTCACCTAGCACTTTTCTCATTTCATTTCTGGTATCCTCTGTGATTATTCTCTTTCCAACGGAATAATCACCATATTCAGCAGTATCACTTACTGAGTATCTCATATAGCTAAGTCCACCCTGATTGATCAGGTCAACTATCAGCTTCATCTCATGAAGACATTCAAAATATGCACTTTCAGGCTCATATCCTGCTTCAACCAATACTTCAAATCCTGCTTTCATTAGTTCAGTTACTCCTCCACAAAGTACCGCCTGCTCTCCGAAAAGGTCTGTTTCTGTTTCTTCCTTGAAGGTAGTCTGTAGAACACCTGCTCTTGCTCCACCGATTCCGGCTGCATATGCCAATGCAACATCCATTGTATCGCCTGTTGGGTCTTGATGTGTAGTCACCAGACAAGGGACTCCTTTTCCTTCCTGAAACTGGCTTCTTACAGTATGTCCTGGTCCTTTTGGAGCTACCATAAAGACATTTACACCCTCAGGTGGAACAATTTGTCCATAGTGAATATTGAATCCATGAGCAAATGCCAGATACATCCCAGGTGAAAGGTTATCTTTTAAGCTGCTTTCATAAAGGTCCACCTGTTTTTCATCATTTACCAGAAGCATTACAACATCAGCCCATTTAGCTGCTTCGCTTGAAGTCATTACTTCAAGTCCTGCTTCTTCAGCTTTTGGCCAGGACTTGCTTCCTTCGTAAAGCCCAACTCTTACATTTACTCCAGATTCCTTTAGATTCAAAGCGTGTGCATGGCCCTGACTTCCATAGCCTACAACAGCCACTTTCTTGTCTTGCAATAAATTTAAATCACAGTCATTTTCGTAGAACATCTTTGCCATATTACCATCTCTCCCTTATTATGTAATCTATTCTGTAACTTCGTAAACATCCTGGAATCTTCTCATTTGAAGAACCATATTGTCCATAAGATCCTCACTGGGAGCTCCAACTGTCAATGTAAGCTTTGATAAAGCATCTTCCAGCCCAACTTCATATACAATACCTTGAAGTTCACACCCTCTTTTTCTCATTAATCCTGTAATTCTCATTAAAGTCTCCGGTCCGTTTTTTACCATTGCATTCAAAGTTCTAGTCATTTTCATTTCCTCCCTTTCTTTTTTTAAATTTGGATAAAAAAATCTCGCCACTGAAATACTTATAAGTATTTCAGGGACGAGATAACATTCGCGGTACCACCCTGGTTTACAATTTGCTCACGCAAACTGACTCTTCAGGTCCAAAGCAAAAGCTTTTAACCATAGCCATGTAACGGTGGCGCATCTTCCAATAGAAAGACTCCCGGTCTCGGCTACTTTTCTCATTTCGCCTTGACAGCTCCGGAGTGATCATAGCTGCGTCCTCTGATCCTGACTCTCACCTTCCATCAGTTCTCTGTTATCAGACTCTCAACAGTTTTGTCTCCGTCTTTGCTCTTTGTATTTACTAAATTAAACCTATTCTATATCTAATTATTTATAGTGTCAACACCTTTTTTCAAATAATTTGAACTATTTAGAATATTTTTAATTGGTACCCTTTTCAATGTTCATTGCTACGAGCCTTGTAATTTCCTTTGTTCCAACCAATTTTCCATTATCCATGAAAACGTCTTCCGTGTGATATTTTTCTTCAAAAACTTTTTTTATTGCATTTTCAATTGACTTGGCTGCATCAACAAGTCCAAATGAGTGCTCCAGCATCATTCCTGCCGAAAGTATGCTCCCTATTGGATTGGCTATATCCCTTCCAGCCAAGTCAGGAGCCGAACCGTGAATCGGCTCAAAGATTCCCATATTTCCATCTCCCATGCTCGCTGAAGGCAGTAAACCAATCGATCCTGTCAGCATGCTTATTTCATCAGAAATAATGTCTCCGAAAATATTTGATGTAAGTATCACATCAAATTGGGAGGGATCTCTTACAACCTGCATGCAGGCATTGTCTATATACATGTGTTCAAGTTCCACCTGGGGATATTCCTTGTGCACCTCTTCCACAACCTTTCTCCAAAGTCTGGAAGTATGAAGCACATTTGCCTTGTCTACGCTTGTAACTTTTCTACGTCTTAACTGTGCAATCTGGAATGCCTTCCTTGCAATCCTTTCAATTTCACCTCGGCTGTATCCTTCAACATCCTCAGCCATCTCTCCAGATTCTCCTTCCCATGTTCTCTTCCTGCCAAAATATATTCCGCCTACAAGCTCCCTTACAACACAAATATCAAAACCCTTTTCGACTATGTGGTTTTTCAGAGGAGATGCATCCTTTAATTGAGGATACAGAATTCCAGGTCTTAAATTTGAGTAGACATCAAGAGTTTTTCTAAGTCCCAATATGGCTTTTTCAGGTCTGACTTCATGTGGCAGATTATCCCATTTAGGCCCCCCGACCGCCCCAAACAGGACACTGTGAGAGTCTTTCACCACATCCAAGGTTTCCTTTGGGAGTGGCGTTCCCGTCTTGTCATAGGCAGCTCCACCAACAAGAACCTCTTTGTACTCGATTTCAAATCCGAATACCCTTGAGACCTTATCAAGAATCAACATTGCACTTTCAACAACCTCAGGACCAACACCATCTCCCTTTGCAACAGCTATTTTATATGTCATATTATTCTGCCCCTCCCGATTTTACGTATCCAACCAGTCCGCCACTTTCGATTATTCTTCTGATAAATGATGGATACGCTTCTCCCTTGTATTTCTTGCCAGTTGTATTATTCTCAATTTCACCAGTTTCATAGTCTATTGTGATTTCATCTCCATCTTTTATATCCATGGAAGCTTCTGCGCTTTCAATTATTGGCAAGCCTATATTAAAGGCATTTCTGTAAAAAATCCTGGCAAAGTTCTCTGCAATTACACAGCTGATGCCAGCACCCTTTATTGCAATTGGAGCGTGCTCCCTTGATGAACCGCAGCCGAAATTCTTGCCGGCGACAAAGATATCACCCTTCTCTATATTTTTGCTTATTCCTGCATCCAGGTCTTCCATCAAATGCTGTGCCAGCTGATTTGGGTCTGCAGTTGAAAGATATCTGGCAGCAATAATTAGGTCTGTGTCAATGTTGTCTCCAAATTTTATAACTTTTCCATGTGAGTTCATCTACATCACCTCCAGATTTTCAGGATTTTCAATAAACCCACTTACTGCTGATGCCGCTGCCACTGCAGGACTTGCCAGATATACTTCCGATGTATGATGACCCATTCTGCCAACAAAGTTTCTATTTGTCGTTGATACCGCCTTTTCTCCTTCAGCCAGTATGCCCATATGCCCTCCCAAACATGGTCCGCAGGTTGGAGTACTGACAATGGCACCCGCTTCAATAAATATTTCAATCAGTCCTTCCTTAATCGCCTGAAGGTAAATGCTTTGGGTTGCAGGAAATATTATTGTCCTTATCCCCTTTGCAACCTTTCGACCCTTTAGAACTCTTGCAGCTATCCTCATATCTTCAATTCTCCCGTTTGTACAGGATCCAATCACTACCTGGTCAATTGAGATTTTTGCTATGTCATCAATTTTGTATGTATTATCAGGACTATGTGGAAAGGAGACAGTTGGTCTTATTTGTGAAAGATCAATTTCAATGACCTGATCATAATCTGCATCCTCATCTGGACTGTATGAGCTCCATTCTCTCTTTCCATGCTCCTTAAGATAATCTTCAGTCAAATGATCCACTGGAAATATTCCATTCTTGGCTCCTGCTTCTATGGCCATGTTTGCCATTGTAAATCTGTCATCCATGCAAAGGTGCCCCACTCCCTCACCGGAATACTCCATCGACTTGTATCTTGCACCATCCACTCCAATCATTCCAATGATGTGAAGGATTATATCCTTTCCAGTGACCCATTCCTGTGGCTTGTTATAGAGTACAAAGGAAATTGCAGAAGGTACCTTGAACCATGCTTTTCCGGTAACCATTCCTGCAGCCATATCAGTGCTTCCCACTCCCGTTGAAAATGCACCAAGAGCACCATATGTGCATGTATGTGAATCAGCACCGATTATGACATCACCAGCAACTACTATTCCCTTCTCTGGCAAAAGTGCATGCTCGATACCCATTTCACCGATTTCAAAATAATTGGTTATATCCTGCCCATGGGCAAATTCTCTCATGATCTTACACTGCTGAGCAGCCTTGATATCCTTGTTTGGTGCAAAATGATCGGGAACAAGTGCTACCTTGTTCTTGTCAAAAACCCTTTTTCCACCCATTTTTTCAAACTCAATTATTGCAGGTGGTGCAGTTATGTCATTGCCAAGTACCATATCCAGATTTGCCTCTATAAAATCTCCAGCAGTCACACTCTCTTTCCCCACATGTGCTGCCATTATCTTTTGTGTCATTGTCATTCCCATCTAGCTCACCCTTTCTAAACTGCCATGGCCTGTGATTCCGCTTCCTTGTCATCTTCTCTCATCAACTTGTTTATGGCATTTATATATGCATTGATGCTTGCTTCGACTACATTTATGCTGGCATCTCTTCCCACAAAGTGTCTGTCCTTGTATCTAAGCTTAACAACTGCATAGCCCAGGGCATCAGTACCTTCTGTTATTGACTGCAATGAATAATCTTCAAGAAAAATCTCCCTGTCAATGCACTGTTCAATGGCTTTAAAAGCCGCGTCTACAGGCCCTTGAGCAAAAGATATTCCTTCCTTCTTATTCTGTGGTGTGTCCAGGACCACAGATGCAGTTGTCGTAATTGTGTTTCCACTGTTTATAACAAATCTCTCCAATTTGTAGTAATCCTTGCTTTCCTTAATTCCTTTTGTCAGCAGTATTTCAATATCTCTGTCAAATATCTGCTTCTTCTTGTCAGCAAGAGACTTGAATTCCGCAAAGACAATATTCAACTGCTCGTCATCTATTTCATATCCAAGCGAAACAACCTTGTCCCTGAATGCATGTCTTCCCGAGTGCTTTCCAAGAACCAGATTGTTGTTGCTAAGACCTACTGATTCAGGTGTCATGATTTCATATGTTTCCCTGTTGCTTAAAACCCCATGCTGATGAATTCCCGATTCATGAGCAAATGCATTTGCTCCGACGATCGCCTTGTTAGGCTGTACATTGACACCAGTTATGCTGCTTAACAGGTTGCTCGTCTTTGTAATCTCCTGAGTCACAATCCCACTATTGGCATCGTAGACATCTCCTCTTACTGCAAGGATCATTGCCAGTTCCTCAAGAGCTGCATTGCCAGCTCTTTCTCCGATACCATTTATTGTGCACTCTATCTGGGTTGCACCAGCTCTTATGGCAGCAAGGCTGTTTGCAACTCCAAGACCCAAATCATTGTGACAGTGAACTGATATTTCAACATCATTCAGATATTTTGACTTCTCTTTAATCTCAGTAATAAAATTGTAGAATTCGTCAGGAGTTGTATAACCCACGGTGTCTGGGATATTTATGATGCTGGCTCCGGCTTGGATAACCCTGTCAAATATATCCGCAAGAAAATCCGTGTTGCTTCGTGTTGCATCTTCTGCAGAAAACTCAATCTCAGAACAAAGACTCCTGGCATAAGCAACCATTTCCTCTGCTCTATCAGCAACTTCCTCCGGTGACATTTTAAGCTTGTATTCCATATGTATCCCTGATGTAGCGATAAATGTGTGAATCCTAGGTTTCTTTGCTCCCTTTACTGCCTCCCAAGCCTTGTCTATATCGTCTTTTACAGTTCTGGCAAGTACTGCTACTGTGGCATTTGTTATTCCCTCTGCAATGGTCTTTACAGATTTGAAATCACCTGGAGATGCTGCTGCAAATCCAGCTTCAATTACATCTACGCCAAGCTTTTCAAGCTGTTTTGCCATCATAAGCTTCTCTCTGTGGTTCATGCTGCATCCTGGCGATTGTTCCCCGTCCCTTAATGTTGTGTCAAAAAACCTGATTGATTTTGTCATTTTAAACCCTCCTTACAAAAAATAAAAAGTCCTCCATCCCTATAGATATTACTCTATAGGGACGAAGGACTAATCTCCGTGTTACCACCCTAGTTCGCAGCAAGCTGCCTCTTCCCGGACTATCATCCGGTATCCATATAACGGTGGCACCGTCACAGCCTACTTGCATCTTGCTTTCAGCCGTGCTGCTTTGAAGCTAGTATTCCATACCAGGTTACTGCTGATTCACACCATCCATCAGCTCTCTTAAAGTAATCTATCGGTATCTTTCTCTTCATCGTAGCATTTATTAATATTGAAACCTATTATATATTCAGGAGGATTTATAAGTCAACACTTTTTTTTAAATAATTTAAATTATTTTGAATATTTCCATATTGTATCCGGTTCCAATTAATGCCCTTCTGACTCCTACGGTTCCAACAATACCCCTCCTAACCTCTATCAAATGCAGTGATTAAAACAACTGCTGCTACGATTGAAATAAAACCAGCTATTGTTCTCCCTGAAATCAATTCATTAAAGAGCAATGCTCCAATAATAATACTTGTTATAGGCTCAAATGTACTTAAGACCGAGGTCTTTTGTGGTCCAATCAGAGCTACTCCTATCTGAAAAAAGCTTACCCCAAGAAATGCCACAAGAACTGACAAAAGCATTGATATTCCCCATCCACGTGCAGTCATTTGAAAATCTAACGTGCCTGTAAACAATCCAAATATGAATACCATGCCACTTGCCATTACACACAGGTAGAGTGTCATCTTCAGCGAATTCATTGACTTAAGTCCGCTTCTGTCAAGATAGACTATATAGAATGCATAAGCCACAGATGATCCAAAAGCAAGGAGAAATCCCATAAGATTTATATTTGCATCGGACTCATTTAAAAACATCATCCCTATTATTGTCAAGCTCACTGAAAGGAGTTTTATTCCACTTGCCTTTTCTTTGAATAGGATTACATAAGTCAGTATTACAAGGACTGGGTAGGCAAAATGTAGTGTAGTTGCTATTCCTGAAGCAATATAATTATATGACATGTATAATGTCAGAGCTGTTGTCCCGTATCCGAGTGTTCCCACAAGTATAAGTTTTTTTGCTTCTTCTTTTGTCACACTCAGTTGGATATTTTTGTTTCTGTTTACAAAATATAGAAGAACCGGCATAACAAGAAAAAAACGCAGGAATGTCAAAGTAACAGGATTTCCGCCTTCCATGTACACTGTCTTTGCCATCAATGGCATACTCCCGAAAACTATTGCCGATATGATTACTGCTATGTATCCTTTCAGTCTCTCGAACATTTCGTCCTCCTGATTTGAGTCATTAATCTAATTATACATCTATTGACATATTTTTGCATGTAATTAGATCAAACACATTTTAAATATACAAATCCCCGGAAGTTAGTCCGGGGAACATTTGTGGATTTTGTAGTTAGGTGTTTCTTCTAAGCTTCCTATGATATACAAGGGTAGTCATTACATTGCCTTCATGCCATTCGTACCTTACACTGGCAAGCTTGAACTTTCTCTTTGTCTTGAACAGAACAGATGGAAGATTTGGAATTGGTGCGATAATAACCTCTTCAAAAATATCAAATATTCCGTCCTCTTTTATATCCTTGATAAGTCTCTTCGAAAGCATCCCTCCCATTCCTTGGCGCTTGAATCTGTCAAGAACAGCTATCTTATCCAGCATCATAAAATTGTCCAAGTGTTTCTCGTCAAAATCAGGCCTGAAATAACAGTCTCCCAGCCACTCTGGATTTTCCTTTAACCATACTTCCTTGGGAAGTCCGAAAGTGAAGCCAAGGATGGCTATGTAATCATCCTCTATGTATTCGGCTACATAGAAATAATCGCTCATTCTCAGCGCTCTTCTAAGCTTATTCTTATAACCTTCCGGGTCAGATTCGTAATCATCCATAAGGAATCCCTGCATTGGATCCTGGATTTTCTTTCCTACTGATGCTGCAACATGAAATATTCCCTCTATATCCTTTTCATCGGCCTTTCTGACCACAACATTTTCCAGATTGACTTTCTGTATACCGCTTGGTAATTTAACTCGCATCTTTAACTGACTCAAAAAATCCCTCCCTTTTTATAATATCTCCGTATTTTTATACCCTTAGTCAAGTAGATGAAAACCTTTTTTTTATGTTATAATTATCATAACTATCGAATTGAGGTGCATTATGAAGAAAAAATTACTTATATCATTAACTCTAATTGTGGTATTTATTGCTGTTATTGTCTACATGAATCAAAGCTTATTCTCCATGGGAATAAACTATATAAAGTATCGATATTTCAGCAATGAAAGAGAAGCTTCCGAATACCAGGAGGTTGAAGTGAACCCATTTGAAAAGTATCTTGGCACGGAAACTGATGACTTTGAGGACACGACAACTCCCAAAAATGAGAACATAGAATCTGAAGTTGAGAATGAAGGAACAGAATCACAAGGTAATAACAATTCAAATGAACAAAATGTTTCAACTGAATCTGGGACAAATTCTGATAATCCATCAACTCCAACTGGATCCTCTGTTAATCAAAACCCTACTGTGGCACAAATAAGTAGAGAGTATATGAAAGAATTTGAAGATATGGAGGTTCAATTCAGGAATAACCTTGAATCTCTTGTGGACTTGGCAATTAAAGATTATAATTCAGGGGGATATGGCAAACTTGATCTTGCAGATATATATCTTCAAAAAGGAGAACTAATTGAAGCGGAGTCTGACAAGAAATTCTACAGACTTCTTTCAAACCTTGAAAGTAAGCTTATTGAAAACTCACACAACACCAAAATGGTAAAGGAAGTCGAAAGTTACTATAACAAGCTTAAAGAATATGAAAAAAACAGAATCATAGACAAAGGAATGACTCTTCTTGAAAATTAGAAGAGTCAATTTTTTCTAGTTTAGTCGTTCACCTAGCTTAATAATTCTTGCCAGTCTTTCTCCTGTATCCTGTATAAGAATCTCGGAATTTTGCATTGCTTCATGCAAGTCAAGGGGTCTGTCGACAATTGGAAGTATCAAATCAACTCCAAGGGAATAGAGAACATCGGCGCCTTCACCGACTCCTCCTGTAACTGCAACAACCGGCTTCATCTGCTTCTTTGCACGCCTGGCAACTCCCACGGGAACCTTTCCCTTGACAGACTGGCCATCAATTCTCCCTTCACCTGTTACAACAAGATCCACATTCTTCAAGTGATTATCAAATTGAAGCATATCCAATACCATTTCAATTCCTGGCTTAAGTTCTGCACCACAAAAGGCCATAAGTCCCGCACCAAGTCCACCTGCTGCTCCGGACCCTGGTATATTTGCTATATCCATTTTCATATTTCTCTTTATAGCTTCTGAATAATTCATAAGGTTTTTATCCAGAAGTTGAACCATCTCATTGTCAGCTCCCTTTTGAGGACCATATACATATGCAGCTCCATCCTCACCATAAAGGGGATTGTCAACATCGCACATAACAATGATGTGGGCATCCTGAAGAAGTGGACTCTGTCCTGATGCATCTATTCTCTCCAGCATCCCAAGACTTCCTCCTCCATCAGGGATCTCATTTCCCTTCGCATCAAGAAATCCATATCCCAGTGCCTTTGCCATTCCAACGCCGCCGTCATTTGTTGCTGAGCCTCCAATTCCTATGTAGATTTTTTTGTATCCTTTTTTCAAGGCTGATAGAATCAGTTCACCAGTTCCAAATGTAGTTGTTATCAGAGGATTCCTTTCACCTTCCTTGACCAGAACAAGGCCTGAAGCTTCAGCCATTTCAAGCACTGCAATCTCCTCCTGGATTATTCCATATCTTGCTTTTACAGATTCACCCAAAGGCCCTGTCACCCTCTCATAAACGTAGCTTCCACCGGTTCCCTCAACGAGAGTCTCGACGGTTCCCTCACCGCCATCAGCCATAGGCAGCTTTATAAACTCAGTATCAGGATATATTTTTAAAAAACCCTTTTCAATGTTTTCTGCCACTGTCAACGTACCTGCCGAACCCTTAAAAGAATCAGATGCTATTAGTATCTTCATTACTCCGCCTCCTGACTTTTATTTAACTCTCTTTTTTTGTGGAATTTTCCTATCAAGACATTCAAATATCCGCTTACCCCTACAAGAGCAATGGATATAAGAACAATACCAGATACAATTCTTAGATTAAGTGGCTCAGACAGGAAAAAGTAACCCATCAATGCAGCCATTACCATTCTGCTAGATGACAGCATTGACCCGGTTGCGGAACCAACGTATTTAAATCCTTCAGTTGTAAACACCTGCCCAAGAAATCCAGTTCCAGCAGCAAGAAGTACTATCCCCGCTGAATCAAGAGATAAAAGTCCAATATCTTCGACTACAAATGGGAAATTTAAAAATGTTCCAATAAACATTAGGTAAAATAATATGATTATGCTGGATTCTGTTCTTCTGGCCTCAGTAAGGTATAGAATTGAAGTTCCTGCAAAGAATGCAGAAGCAAAAGCAATCAGATCTCCAATGTTGATGCTTTTTAGATGAGGATCCGATACAATATATGAACCCACCAAAATCAGAAAAAGATAAATAAAAGCAGATGGTTTTAGCTTCTCCCCTGTAACAAATCTCGCCAGGAGAAATACGAAAACCGGATATGTAAGGTGAATCATATTTGCATTTGTTATTGTCGTGTAGTTTAGTGATGAAGTCAAAAGAATCAAGGCAGATGCGTTTAGTACAGAACGTATCAATACCGGTTTTTTCATTACAGGTTTAAATGAAATCCCCTTAAAGAATATAAATGCTCCCAAGCCGATTGTACCAAGAAAATACCTGACAAAGGACGTTACCACAGCATCCATTTCAGTGTAGTTGGAGACCAGCTTTCCAAAATATGTACTAAAGGTAAAAAACAAAGATGACAATAGCATTAGAAATACGCCCATTACGACCCTTCTTTCAAGTTTGATGTTTAAATTATAACATATTCTCTCTTCATAAGGAAAAGCCCCGGGAAAAATCCCGGGACCGACTTAGCTTAAAACATACTTATACATTTCTCTTTCAATACCAATATATTTTTCGACTTCTGCATGGAGTTTCTCCATTTTTTTATATGTGCTCTCATAAGTCGGGCAGCCACTTTCAGGCATGGTGTAGTCGTTGGTTGCTTTCTTAAGTTTCCTAAACTCTGAAAGGAGAATGTCGTTGTCCCTTTCTACTTCTTCAATTACACCTTTTATTTGACCTAAAAGTTCCTCTGATGGTTTTTTTTCATTATCCCATATCATTGGAAAAAGCACCATCTGCTTCTTGACAAGAGCAAGTTCCAGTTCATTCTGGACCCTTCCATATTGTCTGTGAACAGCTATCAGCTCATCCTTGCAGTCTTCGTAATGCACCTTCAGGATCTTATATGCAAGACTCTTGATTATTGGTACTTCCTGCTTGATAAATCCGTGATGATTATCCGCTATGTCTTTAATAGTTTCCTTGATATCCATGTATTCCCTCCTGTTCCTGCTTCTATATTGTTTTATACCCGAAAGAGATTTTTTGTCTCAGATTTTGTCGTAAAAAAACGTCCACTCCCTCCATCCGGTTTCGCTCATCTTCCTTGGACAAATCTTCCAGCTGGCATCGAAGTGCCGTACTACTCTTTTCTTCGGTATTCCATGCCTTTCCATAAGAAGTCTGATCAGAAGGATCCCCTTGTTCTTTGTTTCCTCCCAGTTTCCATCACCATTTATACACAGCTCAATTCCGATTGAATTGCTGTTTGTGATTCCATATCTTCCCCTGCCATCTCCACAGTGCCAGGCTGCACGGGAGTCCGGGACAATCTGTAGAATCTCCACGCTATCTACAAAATAATGGGCCGATGCGTTTCTTCCAGGCTTGTTGAAGTAATTAAAATGAGCGTTTGCATCTGCCCCTCTTCTGGTGTTGCCAGTGTCGTGAACTACAATAAATTCCACACTTTTGCCCATTCTGTCAGCGTAGTTGTAACTTATGTGTTTTGTTTTATACATCTTTTCCCTCCATTTCTCTTCTCATTCGCTCCAATGCCCTCCGCTTTGTATTTATTACAGTTCTGTAAGTAATTCCATAGCGTTTTGCAATATCTCCAATTGACCGGTTTTCCATGTAGTATCCTTCCACAACCTGCCTTTCCCTGCTTGGAAGATTGCATACCATGTCCATAATTCTTGATTCATCCTCTCTTTTTACATAATTCTCCTCAGTTAGAAAATCATCTTTAAGAAGTTCAATATGCTCTTCGCCTTCCTCTCCAACCGGAACATTCAAAGAGAGCTCTTTCCTTATTCTGTTCTTTCCAAGATAAAGATATTTCAGTCTTGATTTTATATATCCAAGAAAAGGTACGCTGTAATCATCCCTGTATTCTCCTATTGACTGTAAAATCAGCAGCCTTCCCTCTTGAAGCAGATCATCCATCTCATCCAGTCTGTTATAGTATTTTCTGATTGATGATATGATCAAGGGTTGAAGTCTCATTAGGAGCTCCTCCAAAACCTCTTCTCTTCCTGATACTGCATCAAGATATATTTCCTGTATTGTCCTTTCCAACTTTTTCTCCTTCCAAGACGCCTTTTTGTATTCCCGGGTGACATTAGAATAACAGGAGCTAAGAAATAATAAAAAAATAGAGTAGCTGCTTTTCACACAGCTACTCGTATCCTTTTTCGATTTTCATAAGAATTGCATCTATCTTCATATAAAGCCTCGCAATGTCAGATTTCATGGCTGGACCATCCTGACTTGCGTAGTACTCAATGGCTTCTCCAATCAGCTCGGATTTCTTCTTGCTCATCAGTTCCTGTACAAGATTTCCCTGTCTCAATTGCTTTTTTGCAGTCTCGAGTTTACAGAGACAAGGATGCTCGACACCATTTTCCATTCGTACATATGTGACTCCTTCTCTGGAGAATATTCTTTTAATTCCATTTAATTTAAAATATCCCATCGCACCATCATCTTTCCCAATTGGCTCTCTCACCTTCAATTGAATATATATTCTATCTGGACTGATTGGTATTGGAAGATTGCTCCTGGCTGAAATCAGCCTTCCATAATGATTGTTGGATGCCTTAAGGTCAAAGTGATGGTGTGAGCAAAGCTTTCTTAAAAAAGTTCTCAGCGTATATTTTAAAACCATCACATCTTCTTTTAAATGAACTTTGGTACAATTACCCGATTCTCCTTCGTAGGAAGGAATCATAACAAGAATATCCTGTTCAATCAATTCCTTCATATAGTCTACCTCCTGAACAGCCCTTTGGCATGAGCTTTTGTAGTATTTCGATACCCTGATTTTAATGAACTAAGAAAAATATACCAGAACGTATGTTCGTTGTCAAGGAACAAAAAACCTGCTACCATAAGGCAACAGGCCATTTTAATGACTATTTTGAAATCTGGATAATAGCGTGAAGAATCAGTTCCATTCCATTGCCAAGGTCCTCATACTCTGTCCATTCTTCAGGTCTGTGACTTACTCCACCTACACTTGGAACAAATACAATATTTGATGGTGCCAAAGCTGCCATGACCATTGCATCATGAGCTGCTCCCGAATTCATAATATGATACTCCAGACCAAGCTCGGTAGCCTTTTCCTTAAGAAGCTCCGCATTTTCCTCACTCATTTTTACAGGTGGAATATATACCCCTCTTCGTACGTCAATTTCAACTGGATCGGCGTAACCTATTTTCTCAAGTTCCTTGTGAATCATTTCGCTCATCCTGTTGATAACTTCTGCTTCTGTTGCTCGAATATCCACAGAAAGCTTGACCAACTGGGGTATAACATTGGATGCGTTTGGATAAATGCTCATCTCACCTACAGTAGCAACTGCATCATTGCCCATTTCTCTTGCAATCTCATTAACTGCTACAATAAATTTTGATGCAGATACAAGTGCATCCTTTCTTCCTATCATTGGAGTGGTTCCAGCATGACCTGAAAGTCCCTTGAACCTTACTTCAAACCTGTCAAGGCCCACTATTGAGTCCACAATACCTACATCCTTGCCTGATTCTTCAAGTACTGGTCCCTGCTCAATGTGGAGTTCGAAGAATGATTTTATTGAACCCTTTTCCCTTTTTGCAGATTCCAGGTCAATTTTTATTCCACACTCCTGCATGGCTTCTCGTAATGGCTTGCCCTTAATATCCTTTGTACTGTCCAGCTCCTCTTCCTTAAGCAATCCGACCATAGCTCTGGTATTTGACATGGCATTGCCGAATCTGGCTCCTTCTTCATCATTGAATGCTGCTATTTCAATTGGATGGCGGTGAGAGATATTGTTTTCCTTTAAAACCCTCGCAATCTCTATTCCTGCAATCACACCTGCAACTCCATCAAAGGGACCTCCACCAATTCCTGTATCATAGTGAGAACCTATCATAACAGGGGGTAATTCAGGATCAGTTCCCTCTCTTCTACCAAAGAGACTACCGTAACCATCCTGGTAAACATCGAGACCAGCCGCCTCCATTTGCGCCATTAAATATCCCTTGGCCTGAACATCTTCCTTTGAAAATGCAAGTCTTGTAACTCCCCTTCCTGGTGTACTGCTAAACGATGCCAGGTTGTTGATATCCCTCTTGACTCTTTCCATATTTATCTTCATTTAAATCCACCTTTCCAGTTAGATTAATCGCCTAAAAACTTGCTTCTTTCCTCCATTGGGACCAGGCTTCCTCCTGTTGACCACACCAGCTGAACTGGTTCCTTGCCAATATATCTATCCCTGGTAAAAAACAGTCCATTAAAACCTGCTGTTGCTGATGGTTCAATAAAAATGTCTTCAGTCTTATGGAGAGCTTTTAAGTATCTGAACAGCTTGTTATCTTCGATTGTAAACGAGCCTGTCAGGAGCATGTCCATAACCTTGCCCACAAATGGTGATGGTCTTCCAACCGCCAAGCCATCTGCCTCTGTCTTATTGTCAAGACCGATATCCTCCACGGAAATCTGGTCGTGCTTTCCTGTTGCCAGTCCAAGGAGCATGCATGGTGAATGGGTCGGCTCTGCAAAGTAACACTCCACAAGGTCACCATAGCTTAGCTTTAGACCATAGGCTACTCCTCCAGGACCTCCTCCTACTCCACATGGGAGGTAAACCACAAGAGGATGATTTTCATCCACAATCACTCCCATTTCTTCAAGCTGGGATTTTACCCTCATTCCTCCAGCCGCATAGCCGAGAAACAGATCCTTTGAATTTTCATCATCGACAAAATGGCTCATCGGGTCATTATCAGAGTCTTTTCTCCCTTCCTCAACTGCCTTGGAATAATCATCAGGATATTCTATTACTGTTACCCCTTTGGATCTAAGCATATCCTTTTTCCACTTCTTGGCATCTGAGGACATGTGAACCGTTACCTTAAATCCGAGCTTTGCACTCATTATTCCGATGCTTAATCCAAGATTTCCGGTACTTCCAACCTGGATCTTGTGCTTGTTGAAAAAGTCTGTGAAATCCTTTTCAGCCAGCTTTCTGTAATCGTGGTCATAATCAAGCATACCATTTTCAACGGCAAGGGTTTCAGCGTGCTTTAAAACTTCGTATATTCCTCCCCTTGCCTTTATTGATCCTGCAATTGATAGGAGGTCATCTCTTTTTAAATACAATTCCCCTGGAATTGCCTGTCCGCTGTCTCTTTCAACCCAGCTCATCATTTCTGGTATGTGGGTAATTGGTGATTCTATAATTCCATCCTTTGATTCAGGAAATACCTTTGCAAGATATGGTGCGAAACGATGAAGTCGTTTTTCTGCCTCCATTACATCTTCCACTGTAATAGGGAGTTCATTCTTTATGTCACCAAACTTTCTGTATCCCGGGTTGGTCCAGTAAACCTCCCGCATGGATTTGAGGTCATTAATTATATCCATAATATCCCTCCAATTGTAATAATCTCAGAATATCCTTCTGAGACTATTATAACGTAAAAAATTATTTTTGTCTTTATGTTGTAGCCTCTAAATCCTTTCCATTCCACTTTCTACTTTCCACTGATTACTTTTCCGTTTCTCAAATTAACCGGTCTTTCCCCTCTTGCAATCCTTCCAACATCCCTCGCCGTGATCCTCAGCTGCTGCTCCTGAGCCTCGTCTGAGAAGTATGCGCTGTGAGGTGTAACTATAACATTCGGAAGTTCCATCAGGCCCTTCTCCGCCTCTGTAGGGGGCTCATACAGGAGTACATCAAGACCTGCCGCCATGATTTTGCCATTTTTAAGCATTTCATACATTGCATCCTGGTCAATTACTCCACCTCTTGATGTATTTACTATAACCACACTGTCCTTTGTCTTTTCCAAAGCATCTCTTGAAAAAATTCCCTTGGTATCTTCTGTAAGTGGCGAATGCATTGTAATATAATCAGATTCCACTAGAAGTGTATCGAAGTCGACCTTCTCCACTCCGTACTCTTTCATAATCTCTTCATCAACATACGGGTCATAGGAAATCATCCTTACTCCAAAGCCCTTTAGCTTTTCAGCAACTCCTCTTGCTATTGAACCAAATGCAAAGATGCCAACGGTTGAGTGAGCAAATCTCTTTACATTTCCGATTCCATTAACGCTCCAGACGCCTTCCTTAACATTATCAGTAACATGGTACAATCTTCTTCCACAGGCAAGCAGCAGCATAACCGCATGAGCAGACACCTCGTCCACGCAGTAATCCTTTGCATTTGTAACAATAACTCCATTCCTAGTTGCAGCTTCAATATCCGCAGCATCAAATCCCGTACTTGCTGCACAAAATGCTGTGAGATCAAGAGCCTTGTACAAACCATCATCCATCCTTTGATCCCATGTTACAAGGATATCAGCATCTTTCAATTTTCCCAATGCCTCATTCCTTGAAAGTACCGGCTTTCCAAGGAATACGAAATCCTCCACGCCTTCTTCTCTTATATATTGTTCAAGGTTTTTTACCTCTTCATCATTCATTCCAGGAACACCAACAAGTACAACCCTTTTCAACTGAATTCCTCCTTATTTAAAAATATCCATCTCATCTATTCTATCAAAAGCTTCAGCCATCTTCTCGATTCCAAGGGTTACAGCAATCCTCAGGTATCCCTCTCCTCCAGGCCCAAAAGCACTTCCTGGAACAACTGCAACGTGAGCTTCCTTAAGGAGTTTTTCAGCAACCTGCGCAGAAGTTAGTCCTGTCTCTTTTATGTTTGGGAATAGGTAAAATGTTCCCTTTGGTTCCATTAAATGGACTCTATTTAGCCGATTTAATCTTTCATATGCATAATAGGTTCTCTTTTTAAACTCCTGAAGAAGTCCAGGCTGAATTTCCTTTCGTAGTCTCAAGGCATGGATAGCAGCCCTTTGGGAAATTGAAGGTGCAGAATATACATTGTTTTCATTTATGCCCTTTATAACTTTGATAAATTCAGGTATTGCCACTATATATCCAATTCTCCATCCAGTCATGGCATAATCCTTTGAAAAACTTCCTAGGGTGATGGTTCTTTCTGATAATCCTGGAAGTGTCGCTGTGGGAATAAATGGAGCTTCATAGCTGTAAATAGTGTAGATATCATCGGCAATTATCAATATATCGTGCTTTTTTACCATTTCCCCAATTTTTTCAAGAGTATCCCTGCTTAAACAGCTTCCAATTGGATTGTTTGGCGTATTTATTATTACTGCTTTGGTCTTCTTGGTGATCAGCTGTTCCATTTTCTCCACATTAAGCTGATAATCCTCCTCTTCATGCAGGGGAAGATACACTGACACTCCACCAGCAAGTTTAACCTGATCAGAATATGGCGGAAAATAGGGTGAGGGTATAATTACCTCATCCCCCTCATCAAGAATAGCCTCCAGAACAAGCCACATTCCCTGACAAGCACTGGTGGTTACCATAATCTCATCAAGTCCAACCTGATGATCGTATTCGTCCTTGTAATACTTTGCAATTTCCTCTCTAAGTTCCTTTAGACCAACTGATTCCGTGTATCTTGTATATCCAGCCTTGGCATCCTCAAATGCCCCTTGGATTATTCTTTCATCTGTAATAATATCCGGATCTCCAATTGTAAAGTTTATAAGGTCATCCATGGACACAGCCAAATCAGCACTTGCAGCCAGCTGACTCTCATCTGCATCCCAGTATCTTTTTGCTATATAAGGATTTTTCATCTATTATTCCTCCATCCAAACTGAAATCTACGCCCTGGTTACAAACACCACCCCAAAAAATGTGCCTAACCCAAGCACAGCACCGAGAACCACCATTACAATGCTTGCAAGAAGTGTCTCTCCAAGATAATCTGTTACACCAGACATTGTTACTAGTAGAACTGATGCCATCATTACACCGGCAAGTACTACCTTCAAGGATCTTAGAGCTAGGTCCTTCCACTCTAAAAAATCCATCCGCTTATCAAGATCATACACTCCATAGATCGCTACGATTATTACCGAAATACTGCTACCAAGCGCAATTCCTCCCGGTCCCATAAGCAATACAAACACAACATCGAATATAAGGTTTAGAATAATTGCAAAAGCCGCAATAAATATTGGTATTATAGTATTTTCATTGGCATAATAGAGTCTTGTTACAAGGAGCATCAAGCTCATTCCGATTATTCCTATGGCATAATACACCAGTAGCAATGCAGTCGCTTCAGTTGCCTGTGCGGTGAATTCTCCTCTTTGATAAAACATCCTTACTATTGGTTCTGCCATAACCAATAGTATTACGGTTGCAGGGACAACCACCATTATAATAAGTCTTAAGGAATACCTTAAGGAATGGTCCAATTCCTCCTTGTCTATCCTGTGGTCCTTCTCTGATATTACAGGAAAAATAGCAGTAACAAGAGCCATTACAACAACTCCTACAAACAGGTCGATTATATCTTTTGCATAGGTCAATTCTGCAATTGTACCTTCCGCAAGAAATGATCCAACGGCATTGTCGACAGCCTGATTAAGCTGATTTATACCAAGACCGATTACTATTGGAAACAAGAATCTGTTTAATCTGATTATGCTTCTATCCTTGATCACAAGAACTGGCTTATACCTGTAACCCTGCTTTTTAAAAACTGGCTTTGCAAGCATGTACGCCTGAGCGCCAACTGCTAGTATTCCTGTTATCATTAGGCCTTCGAGTCCAAAGAACCTGCTGAAAAGAGTTAAATATACAATATATATAAGTGCATTTGCAACTCCGCCTTTAGCTCCTGCCCTGAACAGATGCTGGCTTTGGAGGTATCCACCAAAAATGGCTCTATACACATGAGCCATTACAACAGGTGCACCATATCTAAAAAGCCTCACCGCCTGACTGTATCCTTCAGGTCCAAATCCAGGACCGAATATCCTTACTATTACAGGTGCCAGTAGAAAGTTTAAAACCATAAGAACTAGTCCAAGTATCGTCCAGTAGGAAATAAGGTTATGGGTAAACTTAAATCTTCCCTTTTTTCCATCCCTCCGGTCGATCTGATGATAAATTGGAATAAGTGAAACTATCAATGCATCGGCTACTATTCCGATTAGAAATACCGATGCTGAAAATGCAACAAGGTAGGTATCAGTCCTGAAAGTGGCTCCTATGAAAAAGGCTAGTAGAATTCCCTTAAGGAAGTTCAACAACCTTGCAATCAACCCAAAAGTCAATATATCCTGTGTTTGTTTTCTAATTGTCTGAAAGGACATCATGATAATTTCCCCTTTAGTCTAGCTTACAGGACTTCCCAGGAAGTCTAAGCTTTCCTGGGAAGAAACAGTGTCCCTTTTTTCTCTCCTTCTGATATCTGGGTTATTATATCCTTGGTTTTACCGTGTGCTACTATCATTGGGATTCCATAGGAATTGACCATCCTTGCAGCCTTTAGCTTTGTCTTGATTCCACCTGTTCCAAAGGAGCTTGTCTCCCCAATTGAGATTTCATTCTCCAGCTTGTCAATATCCTCAACCACATCAATCAGACAAGCATCGTCGTTTTCAGATGGATTGCAGTTGTAGATACCGTCTATGTCGCTTAATATTGCCAGCAGATCTCCTCCCCACACTACTGTTGTGTAGGCTGCAAGCATATCATTGTCGCCGATTTTTATTTCATCTACGCTGATTGTGTCGTTTTCATTTACTATTGGCACAACTCCCTCATCAATCAGGGTAAAAAGTGTATTCCTGATATTTAAGGTTCTGTCCTTATGCTCAAAATCTTCCTTGGTAAGAAGAATCTGTCCAACGTGAATTCCGTGCTTGTTGAATATTCTTCTGTAGGAATCCATCAGCTCCACCTGTCCGATTGAACAGAGTGCCTGCTTGTAATGGATGTCCTGTTGCCTTGACCATTTGCCAAGTGTTGCCACTCCGGCAATCCTCGCTCCAGATGATACTACTATCACCTTTTTGCCCTGGTCCATCAATGTCTTAACCTGTAGAATGAAATTTTCAAGAAAATCCTTATCAATAGTCCCATCTTTACTTGTAAGAGTACTTGACCCCACCTTTATTACAATTTTATTAGCATTTCTTATCATCATATCATCCATAATATCCCTACTTTCTGATTTGTCCTTCTCCCATTACAAGGTATTTATGTGTTACAAGCTGCTCCAGCCCAACAGGTCCCCTTGCATGGGTCTTCTGGGTGCTTATTCCCATTTCAGCTCCAAATCCAAACTCACCACCATCTGTAAATCTTGTTGATGCATTTACATAAACCGTGGATGCATCCACTTCTCGCTGGAACTTAAGAGCATTGCCCAGAGTCTCAGTTATTATGGATTCCGAATGCTTAGTACCGTATTTATTTATATGATTGATTGCCTCATCAACATCTTCCACAACCTTGATTGCAAGAATAAAATCAAGGAATTCAGTTGCCCAGTCCTCTTCAGTTGCAGCCTTGGCAGGAATAAGTTCCCTTGTTTCCTCATCAGCCCTAAGTTCAACCTTGTCCTTTAATGCTTCATAGGCCATTGGCAGAAATTCTTTTGCAACTTTTCTGTTTACAAGAAGAGTTTCACATGCATTACATACTCCGACCCTCTGGGTCTTTGCATTTACCACTATCTTTACCCCGTTTTGGAGATTGGCAGTATCATCTATATATACATGACAGTTTCCTTCACCAGTCTGAAGTGTAGGTACTGTGGCATTTTTAACTACAAAATCTATCAAAGCTCCACTTCCCCTTGGTATAACCAGGTCCAAAAAGTCGTTGCTCTTAAGCATTTCGAGTACCAGATCCCTGTCTGTATCATTTATAAATTCCACAACTCCCTCAGGTATCTCCGTCTTTTGCAAGCCTTCTTTTATAGCCTTGACCAATGCGACATTTGAATGAATTGCGGTTGAACTTCCCCTTAGCAGTATTGCATTACCGGATTTTAAAGCAAGTCCAAAGGCATCGACCGTAACATTTGGCCTGGACTCGTAAACTATTCCGATTACTCCAAGAGGTACTGTCATTTTTGATATTGTAAGTCCGTTTTCCAGGGTCCATACTCTGTCGGATTTCCAGATAGGATCGGGAAGCTTTATCACCGTATAAAGACTATCAATGATTCCATCAATCCTTCCATGGTCAAGCATAAGCCTGTCTATGAGCCCTTCCTTCATTCCCGACAATCTTGCATTTTCAACATCCAAAGAATTGGCTTTCAGGATAAATTCCCTACTCTCATCAATTGAATGTGCAACTTCCTTAAGAGCCATGTTCTTCTCATGGGTGGAAGCAACAGCAAGCTTTTTTTCAGATTCCTTTAAAATATTGCCCTTCTCCGTTAAACTGATCATTTCTTCCCCTCCTTTATTGCAAAAATAATTAATCTTAATTATATCAGAAAATTTAAATAAAGAAAACTAGTTGACTCAAGAGTGAAAATACATTTTATTATATATCGATTCTACCATATTATCAATCCCTGATAAAGCGCTAAATCAAAGCATGAGAATACCGCAGGAAAATCCTGCGGTATTTAATAAATCATTCTTTACATATCCCTGAATCCTTCGACCACAAAATCATATGGTGCCTCTCCCAATTCTTTCCTGTCCATTTCAATGGTAATTGTCTTGTACGTTATTACCTGGGGTAGAATTGTTCCGGGATCCGGTGGAGTTATCTTAAAATAAACTTTAAAGTGGTTGTTCTCTCTTAGTATACTCTTAACGGAGATTGTATATCCAGGTGTTGGAAACTCCTTGGTTACAACCAGTGTCACAACATTTTCTGCTACTCTTATTGTAATTTCCTCCTGATTGGTGTAATTCTGGGTAACTCCTAGTGTTCTAAAGTCTAATTCCTTAAAGCCTTTTATGGCAGACTGTGTCCTTTGCAACACGACTATCGCCTCTGCCTGGGTCAGCTTTCTACCAGGATTGAATACGCTGTTGCTCTCACCCATAACAATGCCTTCCCTGTGAAGCAGCTTCAGGGAATTAATCGCTTCGTTATCCAATGATGATGTATCACCAAATGGCAGGCTGTGACCTTCTGCTGAATCAAGACCGATTTCCATCAGCCTCTCGCCTACAATGCTCGTCATCCCTTTTCTTGTAAGTACTCCAGGAATTTCAATGCCTGAAACATTGTAACCTTCTCCTTTGAATAAAGATGCCAAAGAAAGAGTAAAGTTTTCCCTTGAAATTTCACCATCAGGTTTGAAAATCTGGAAATCATCTCTTGCCAGATATGGAAAGTAAAAGCTTGCAAAGGTTTTGTCTATTGAGTTCCCAGCCCAATGACCATCTAATTTTTCTTGCATATCTCCAAATGCAGTTGAACCCGATACTAGAACCAGGGCAAATGCCATAAGTATGGATAATGTCTTCTTATTCATAAATAAAACTCCTCCTCTCCTATAGGCTATATACCCAAGGAAGAAAGAATCTATAGTTACATTTAGGTTACACCGAAAGAATTCTGCCGCCAAATACCGTCATTTCTACCTTAACATCCTTAATATTGTCTGGATCAATTAAAAGTATGTCCTCTGAAAGAACAACCAAATCAGCCAGATAGCCTTTAGCTATTGCTCCTTTTTCATTTTCTTCAAAGGAAGCATATGCTCCCTCTCTTGTAAATCCATAAAGTGCTTCGTAAGGTGTCAATGCTTGTTCAGGAAGCCACCCTCCTTCAGGATTTCCCTGCAGGTCTTTTCTTGTGACAGCCTCATATATTCCCTTCATTACATCAAATGTCTCCACAGGTGAATCTGAGCCACAGGGTATGTGTATACCCATGTCAAACATGGTTTTCCAATTGTAAGACGTCTTTTCCCTTTCTTCTCCCACCCTGTTCCTGACAATTTTCCAGTCATAATCAAGAAATATCGGCTGAATATAGGCCAGCATATCAATATCTCTAAATTTTCCAAGAAGAGTCTTGTCTGTTATTTGTGCATGAACTATTCCATGCCTATGATTATTTCTCGGCTCTTTCTCAAGGGCTTTCTCTATAGCCTCAAAAGCCATATACATGCCCTTGTCACCGATTCCATGAATCGCAATCTGACATTTGTTCTCATGAGCCACTCTTACAAGTTCATCCAGATATTCCTGGGTAGCGGTCGTAATCCCTTTGTTGCCTGAATCGTCTGAATAGTCCTCCCTCATTGCTGCTGTTCTTGCGCCAAGAGAACCATCTATGAGAAGCTTCAATGGCCCGATTTTAAAGTTCTCATCACCATACCCTGTCTTATAACCCTTGCCCAGAAATTCCTGAAGCCTTTCTTTTTTTGGCAGAAGACATTGTTCATATATTCTTACGGTTCCAATTCCTTCTTCAACCAGCTGCTTGTAGGCTACTATTACATTTTCATAGTCACTTCCTGAAAGCGCTTCAAAATCATCCGTTCCCACAGATGTTATTCCCATACTGTTCAAATCCCTTGATGCCTGAAGAATCATTTTCTTTATCTCCTCAAGACCTGGTGATGGAATTGAATCATACACAACCCTCATGGCATCCTCTCTGAAAATACCGTTGGGTTCACCATTCTTATCAAGATCAAATTTGCCCCCAGGTATCTGGGGCGAATCTTTGTCTATTCCCATGATTTGGAGTGCTTTTGTATTTACGGTAAGAACGTGGCCACAGGCTCTTGTAAGACATATTGGATACTCTGTGGAAATTCTATCCACATCATGTTTTGTGGGGAATCTTTTCTCTCCTTTAAAGTAGTCCTGGTTCCATCCTCTACCTCTTATCCATCTACCTGCCTCAACGGGATTATTCTCCATAAATGCTCTAGTTCTTTCCAGAACCTCCTCAACAGAAGTTGTCCCGTTGAGGTCAGTCATTGTCAGGGAGTGTCCGTAACTTAAAAGATGCATATGTGAATCATTAAATCCCGGCACCATTATTTTCCCTTGAAGATCAATTACCTGAGTGTTATCGTTTTTCAAAGAAAGTATATCGTAATCACTTCCTACCTTTACTATTCGATTCCCTTCAATTGCAACAGCTTGACCAATACTCCTGCTGTCATCCATGGTTACCACTTTTCCGTTGTAAAAAATCAAGTCCATCTTTTACCTCCTTGGAAATAAACCCCGGAGCACAGGCTCCAGGGTTTATTTAATCTATTTTTTAGCTTCTTCGTAGAATACCCTGAAGTTCTCGTCATAGTGGCCTTCACCCATATGTCTTCCCTTGTAGTCCTTTACCAATTTTATAAAGGTCGGGCTAAGTATAAGTATTGCAATTATGTTGACAAATGTCGGTATTGCTGATGTAAAGTCTGCAAACAGCCATAGGGTTGCTCCAGGAACCTCTCCAAATACCGCTAGAAGAACCATTAGTATGCCTGGAACCGGGTATGTCCACTTGTAGATCGTTAGTATCTTGTCCTTTGTCTCAGGGCTTTTCCTGAATAGATGTCTCAAAAGGATCTCATAATATGCATACCAACCTGTTGTGGTTGTAAGACCGAATAGGAAAACAGACACAGCAATAATATATCTGCCCCAGATTCCAATTCCCATCTCGAAAGCATTCAGGGTCAATGTTGCCCCTGCCTCTCCCGAAGTCCAGGCTCCTGTCATAATAATAACAAGTGCAGTAATGCTACAGACGATTATGGTGTCGATAAACACCTCAAAAGTTCCCCAAAGACCTTGTCTGACAGGGTGGTCTGTCTTCGCAGTCGAATGTATCATAGGAGATGTACCCCAGCCTGCTTCGTTAGAGTATACGCTTCTAGCCATACCCATTTGAAGAGCCCTTGATACAGCTGCTCCTGCAAAACCTCCAACAGCTGCGGTTCCGCTTATTGCACCTACAAAAATCTGACTGAATGCTGATGGCAGTTCACCAATATTGATGATAATTATGAAAAGTCCTGTGATGACATAGAATACTGTCATAAACGGAACAAGTCTTCCTGCCCATTTTCCAAGACTTGGGATACCACCACCTATTATGACATATACAAGTACTATATATGCTATGGATACTGCCAGAAGCGGAATGCCAAATGTATTTCCTACAGCCTCTGAAACAGTGTAGTTTTGCATGGTTATAAAGAATGTTGAGAAAATACCGGCACCGAATATGAATGCCATAACCGGCCAGGCTTTAAAGCCTTTTTCAATTCCAAGGCCTTTTTCCATATAGTATGTAGGTCCACCGTATGGATTCCCTTTTTCGTCCCTGGATCTATAATATACAGCCAGAGTAACTTCAGCCATTTTAATTACCATCCCGAGAAGTGCTGCAATCCACATCCAAAGTACCGCTCCTGGACCTCCTATAGCAATTGCACTGGCGACTCCACCAATGTTTCCTACTCCAACTGAGCCGCCTATTGCAGATGAAACCGCTTCAAAAGGTGAAAGTATACCCTCTGCTCCCTCTTCTCCTACGTGCTTCTTGAATAGCTTTCCAAAGGTTTCCTTCCATATGTAGCCAAATTTCGCAAACTGAAAAAAGCCCGTTGCAATTGTAAAATAGAGTCCTGTGCCCAGTATTGTGACGATAAGGGGAAGTCCCCAAAGCCAGCCAACCAGAGTTTCCAAAAATGCCATAATATCCCTCCTAAATTTTAAGATAATATAATTCTAATCATTTGTTATAACGAAGTAAAGCATTATTTTTTTAATTTTCCAATTATTTCACTGTTTAAATTTAGCCTTCAAAAAAAATACAAAACCTGACTGAAAAGTCAGGTGATTTTATACATGGCAATGCCATAAATTACCCTCTCCCCTCTTGCTCAATGTGAGATAGCACAACATCTAGGTACCGAGCTTAGTACCAGGATGACAGTCCTGCACTAGTTAAATGCAGACCCAGCAACAGACTTTGGTGTCTGAAGCTTCGGCGATTGCTCCTTTCACAATACTTCACAGGATTCCGTCCTCTGTATTGTTAGTTATAGAAATCGCGCCTCTACCTCACCGGAAAGGGTGAGGATTTTTATTTAATTATTTGTTGATAATAACACATGTATTTATAAGCTGTCAATGCATTTTTTTAATTTAGCCACTTTTTTGTATTTTGAGACAACTTCTAAAACGTTTTCATTTAAACATTTCTAGCTGCCTTCAAAAATAAAGTGCGGCTAAGCCGCACTTTATTTAGACCAAAAGACTTTTTATGGTGTTGCATGTCATATTCGTTACATTCTCGAAGGTATATTTCATATGAACCCTCTCAGTGAACTTGTGACCGTCCTTGCCATAGGTTCCAATGTTTACAACAGGCACATTGATATCCATTACATCATCAATTGGGTGATTGTACTTTGTTCCCCAGGAAGGCATGTTCTTCTCCAAGGCCACCAGCTCGTGAGGATCATCTGACAATGCCATAAAGCTTGAATCAGATATATATGGATAAAACATCTTTACTACTATTGGTTTGTCAGAATGCTCCTGTACCAGGTCGATTGAAGCCTTTACTGAATCAAGAAGTGCCTTTTCCTTTGGAGTCTTTCCTGTCATCTCAATTCTTGCTGAGAACAGGGATGAGTAATAAATGACGGCAACTGGTGACTTGTCCACTGACCATTTCCAAGCTTCTTCAATAACAGATACTGAGAAATCTCTTAAATCCATGGCTGGATTCTTTTCATTTAAATCAGTAGCAAAATTTCCAATATTTAGTTTGAATTTATCACCATGGATGGTCAAGAGCTCGTTGTAGAATCCCTCCCAGGTGTATACTCTCTTTTTATATGGAAGCGGCATATATGTATGATTTCCCATTTCACAGTATTTCTTGTAGGAAGCATCCATCCGTTCGAGCACTTCATCAAAAGCCTCTTCAGCTTTTTCCTTCATCTTCTCTATTACATCCCTTGGGCTCATGCTGTGTGTAAAGAAGTTGTAGTAGCTGTATGCTGCAAGAGGAGTCTGTACAGTGTAGCCAACTTTTGTGTCAGTCTGCTTAAGACTTGTCGGTGGTACAGTTACCTCTCCCTGTGCTTCATCGCAGAGCTCAGGATTAAGATCGATTTTTCTTGTGATTTCAGCAACAAGAGTATTTGGATTAAATCCTCCGAATGAATCACCAACATGTGTTTCCTTGCCGGTTACATAGAAGGAAGGCAGCAATTTTCCGATTGTGCCAAAGTATACGTACCTGTTTTCATCCTTTTTATGATAAGGAGTTGAGTAATCAGCGTTTATTGCAGCCACATATTCAAGGCCGTGCTCTTTTTTCCACTGTTTAAGAATCTTTAAAGCTGAGATTATTCCATGGGAATTGTCCTCTTCATCACACTCAGCTATTGCTATAAGGTTTCCGTCAAGTTCCTCTGGATTCTCGGAGAAGTATTTGATCAGGTACATATGACCAGCCACTCCAGCCTTCATATCAAGAGAACCTCGGCCAAACATATACTCCCCAGATTCAATGTCCTCCAAAACATCTTTGGAAACATTCATCTCTTTAAGGACTTCTGGCAGCTTGTCAGGATTAAAAGCCGCTTCCCTGTTTGTTCCAAAGTCATCCACACCCACGGTATCAATATGCCCCATAAGTATAACCGTCTTGTTTGATTCACCCTTTGTTCCCTTGACTAGTGCAATGGCATTGTGTCTTGTTATCTCGTCATTAATGGTCTGCTGAAATACAACCTGATCGGTATTATCCTTGAAGTAGTCCAGTTTCATGTAGTAGTCGTAAATCCATTTTGCCACATCGCTTTCACCGCTTGTCTTTACAATGCTTGGAATTTTCACAAGCTCCTTGGTAATATTCTTTACTTCATCAAAACAATCTAAATACATTAGCAACAACCTCCGTTAACGAATTATATCTTTATTATGGCATAGCTCATATTGCAAAGCAAGATGAGTAAATGAACATCGAACAGTGAACAATATGTATTCCCAACCGCAGTGGAGGGATCTAGCACTTAATTAATATCTAATAATTAATAGTTAAGATTTTCAGGGATGGTCTATGAGGTCAGAGATGTCTCGACAAGCTCGACATGACAGAACCGTAAATAACTATTAGTAAAACTACTCTTGAAAAAAGATTATACAGCCTAGGCATCACATTTCGCTTCATTATTTCAGTATTAATACCAAAAATGGGTTTACATAAAACTAAAACGTGGTATAATAGAGATACTAACTAAATAAAACCATAATTATGACAAATACAAAAAGGTCAATCCTTTTGTATACTGTCAAACGACAAAGGCAAACCTACCGAGAGGAAGGGACGCAAAGCTATAGGGCCTGAAAAGGCAGCCAGCTACCGAAAGGAGAGTTTACAATGAAAAGGATAGTAACAAGCCTTTAAGTATTTGTTTTTTATTTGTGCAAAATTTGTAATTGAAAGTACTTTAACAGAATGATAAAATATAACAGGAGTGTGATAATAATGAGAAAGATTCTTGGCCTCCTATTGGCCATTATAATAGTATTACTACCATTTAATGCTGAGGCTGCAAGCTTCAGTGATGTGAATACAAATGACTGGTACCACGAAAATATAACTTTGCTTATAAGAGAGGGTGCAATTCAGGGGTATCCTGACAGTACCTTTAGACCACAAAACACAATAACTACAGCTGAGTTTATAAAGTCCACAATGTCGATCCTGGGACACAAAAATATTCCTTCACTGGGAACACATTGGGCAGATGGCTACATTAATAAAGCCTTGAGCCTTGGATTAGTTTCAAGAGAAACATCAGCAAATCCTGATTCACCAATATCCAGATACAATATGGCAAGGATAGTTTCAAATGTACTGGACCACCAGAATTACAGACCACTTACAGATTTACCACAGTACGAGCAGCTAATAAAAGATATCCAGGAAATAACCTCTTTGGGAAGTCCTGAAACCAAAAATGCAGTCCTTAACTCATATTCAAGCGGAATCCTTACTGGATATGTGGATGGTGCATTCAGAGGTAACAGCACCCTTACAAGAAGCGAGGCAGCAACAGTCCTCTTAAGGATTAAATACGGACAATATAGGGCACAACCTGAGGTTAAAGCAACTATTGATTACAACCAGAGGATTCTTGATCTTGTAAATATCGAAAGAGCAGCTGAAGGAATCAAACCACTAAAATTACATTTTGAATTATCGAAAGTAGCCTATGAAAAATCAAAAGATATGGCAATCTATGACTACTTTGCACATACTTCTCCAAACTATGGTTCGCCATTTGAAATGATGAAAGAATTTGGAATAGGCTACAGCTATGCTGGAGAAAACATTGCAATGGGCCAGCCAACGCCGGAGATTGTTGTACAGGCATGGATGGACTCACCAGGTCACCGTAAGAATATTATGAGCGGTAATTTCGGAAACCTTGGCGTTGGTGTATACAACGATAATGGAAGAATGTATTGGACACAGATGTTTATAAATTAGTCAAAAAGCTTTTAAAGACCGGGAATATTTTTCCCGGTCTTTTTATATTCAAAATAATTGTAATTATCGATGCGCTCTTCCAATTCCTTCAACTTCAGAGCTGGCAGCAAGTTTTTCTGTCTCACCTAAAAACTCATTTATTGGTTCTCCTTTATACAGTCTAACTCCAACACTGTACTTTATTCTAATTCCCATTGGGCTAATCTGCTTGTCTATAGCTTTTTTCAACCTCTCTGAAACTATTGCTCCTTTGTTTGGCTGAACATCAGGCAAAAGCAACAAGAAACCTCCGTCTTCATATCTTCCCACAATATCGACGGATCTTATAGATTCGGAAATAGCCTGGCTCATCAACTTGACAAGAACATCTGTAGTATCCCTTCCATGCTCCTCAACAAGAGCTTTGAAATCTGATATCCTTATAAGCAACATACTAAGATAGGACTGACCTCTTGCAGTCCGAACAGCTTCATACTCGAGTCTCTCATAAAGAGCCCCTCTGTTTAATAGACCTGTAAGTCGGTCTCTGGTATTTAGCTCCTCCATCTGCTTTCTTAATCTCTTGTTTTCATCTCGCAAATCCTGAATTTCCTTCAACAAGACATCCTTTGACAATTCCATGGCATAACCTCCTCAAATAACCCTTAAGAGTATTATACCCATTGCGTTAAAGAGTTACCAGAAAAAAATCCCCTCATTTGCGAGGGGATTGGCTTGTTAATCAAAATCAACCGTTAAATCTTCAATTTCTTCTCCATCAAGTTCCACTCTTACTTCAAAACCTTCTTCATCAGTTTGGAACCATACATGTCCGTTGGGTGCAACTTCTAGTTCCACATCTTCTTCCGGACTATCAAAGTCTACTATTACCATCAGATTTTCAGATAATGTTCTATCTACTGCAAGCTTACCATAGTACATTTCGGCACCTTCTGATATTTCGTCAAGTTCAATCTCCCACTCGATAAGTTCTTCAACAATGTCTCTCATTATCTCTTCTGCTGCTTCTACAATTAGTAGATATTCCTCATACAAATCCTCTTCGTCAGAATTATCTTCAACTGCCTCACCTAAAATATCAACAGCTATTCTTGCTCTTCGAATAAGATTGAAGTCATCAATTGTCAGATCCTCTTCCAAATCCTCAAAATCTGGTAGTCTGTCTATTGCAGCTTCAGCTCTGTCCAAAGCTCTTTCAATGTTGATTTCATTATCAATTCCCTCTATTTCTTCCTCAATTGAAGAGTATACCAACATTTTGCCCATATATACCCTAACACTTAATGGCTCGATTTTCCACACAGGCATGGACTGCGCAAACTCACCAAACTCATCTATATTTACAGTAACATTGTTAAGCTTAACCTTAAGCTTTATATTTCCCTTGAAGCCCTCAAATTCATAGTCTTCATCCAAGTTTATCTTCCCAATAATCACTCCTACGTTTCCATTAGCCATTGGTACAACATCAACGTCGACATCATCCACAATATCCATTACATCTGAAATTTCTAAACCAATCTTTTCAATTGCCTTCATTTTTGCAGGATTAATCTTCATGGCTTTTGGATTCGCATTTGGGCTTACCGCAAATGCAACTCCACTACCAAGAATTAAAACTCCCGCAAGCAGTATTGCCAACCCGCGGTTCAATGCTTTCATTTTAAAGACCTCCTTTATATATCTCTCTTGCATATTATGTATACCCCTTACACCATAATAATACAACAAAATGCCGACTGAAATATTCTTGTAATATTTCAATCGGCCCACAAGGAGAAACTATTCAGTTATTATCACGCTTCCAATTTCACTGATTTCAACATTTGCCTGAAGTACCTGCTCAGCAAATGACATTGGCACATAAGTGCTTCCATCTATAAGAACAGGAGCTGACTCAAGCTTAACAAGCATTTTAGCAAAGTTATATACATTTCTATCAATTGTAAGTTTTGACCAGTTAGGTCCCCTTACAACCTCAATAGATTTATCCTCAGCATTCCAGGTTACTTCAAATCCCAAAGCTTCTGCAACCATTCTTAAAGGAATCATACTCACACCCTCATCAATTGTTATTACTTCTTCTGTAAGAATAATGGCTGCATCTGGAGCCTCTTCTTCTCTTTCAGGCATTACAATAATCTTATGTGGTGTAGTTTGACCTGGATGGCTTGTCATTACTATTGAGTAGAATATAACAAGATCTCTTCCATAGACGTCCTCTTTTGCTAGAGCATTCCCGTTGAAATCCACAATCTCTGTTTCATCAGCAAGATTTAGCCTCAATGATCCATCCGCACTTAAAAGCTCATCATCAAAATATTCAACGTATGTTGAATGCTCCGCTCCGTCATGAAGAACAACTACATCCGGTCCAAGAAGTGGCGGATAACTTAAAGCCATAACTGTTGTCTTATGATAAATTACTGATATATCCATACCTACTTCAATATCCTCTTTAGCAGCAGCATCCATATTCTTTTCACTTAATAGCAGCATATCCTCAGTTATATATGCATAGAGGGCATCAAGTCCTTCATCTGTATCCTTCTTAACCAGAATTCTGTAGGAGTCTTCAGTTTCATCGATTTCTTCAACTACTCCTTCGAATCTGATATACTCGAATTCCTGCTCCTCAATTGGTGCTGATATTGTTTCCACATCTGTTTCATCCATTTCATTTGCAAAAGCCATTGTTCCTCCTGTAAGGACCATTGCTAGGCTTAGTCCCAAAGACAAGAATCTTTTCATATTTGACATTTTGTTTCCTCCTTAATCATTTTGACAACTTCATTATACCAATGGGAGAATATCAAGAGGTAACAGAAGAGTAACAAATGGATTAAAAAAGAACTACAAAAAAGAGCAGGTTTTATTCCTGCTCCTTTGACTTACTTCGGCATATGAATATCCATTTGAGGATATGGTATTGATATACCCTCCTCGTCAAATCTTCTCTTTACTGTTTCCATTACATCAAAGAAAACTGTAAAGTAATCCGGTGCATTTACCCATGCTCTAACAGTATATCCTACTGTACTGTCACCGTGCTCACTCATTCTTACAAATACCTCAGGATCCTTGAGAACAAGTGGATGTGCATTCACAATCTCATTTAAGACTATCTTCACCTTTTCTCCATCCTGCTCATATCCTACGCCAAACTTCCAGTCAACTCTTCTTGTTTCCTTTATTGAGTAATTTACTATAGTTGAGTTTGACAAGTCCCCATTAGGAATATATACCACTTTGTTATCAGGAGTCTTTAGAGTTGTGTTAAGTATATCGATTTGCTCAACTGTTCCGCCAAATCCATTTGATTCGATGTAATCCCCAACCTTGATTGGTCGTACTATCAGTAGAAGTACTCCACCTGCAAAGTTTGAAAGAGATCCCTGGAATGCAAGACCAATAGCAAAACCTGCAGCAGCTATTACAGCAACAAATGATGAGGTTTCAACCCCCAGAATTCCTACTACACTGATTATCAACAATACCTTGAGAATTCCACCTATAAGTGACATCATAAAAGGCTTCAGCGTGTCATCCATCTTTGATTTTTCAACCCGTTTCCCTACTATCTCCGCAATTTTTCTTATAACAATAAGTCCGACTAAAAGTACCACTATTGCCAGTGCTACGTTTTTTACAAATGGTATTACCATTAAGTTTAATATGTTTTCCATAAGCATCCCTCCTGCAACCCGTATACCCAAAATTTGTGAAGATTACCAAATAATGACTTGCAAGTATTTTGTATTGACAGGTCATTATTTTGGAGATATCGTATACATCAAATTATTTACAGTCTCTTTTTTTGTCTACCTTTGATTTTTTTTACATAAAAAATACTCCTCCTTGAAGTTACAGTCTTATTGTCCTGACTGTCTACTACAAGGGGAGCATATTGTGATTAAAATTCTATTTTTGCTGTTTTTAACTAAATTCGTACAAGATTACTACTTAGACTATCTCGTATATACTACCCAGTCTGAATAGGTTTTTGTATAGGTTGCTGAATCATCCAAATAATCATCCCATACAAAATCATCCCATGTAAAATCATCATCTATTAGATAAACAACTCTAACTTCGTACTCTGTCCCTGCTGCTAACTCAGAAAGAGAATACAACCTTTCATTAGTGTTTCCTGTTCCTGCAAAGAAATATTGTGTTCCTGCTTCCAAAACAGTAGGCTGAGATTCAGGATTTGCTAAATCCTCCCCATATCTTATAAAGCCCCACTCTTTACTTCTTGCAAAAGGATCTCCACTTGAATTGTTTACTATATTTACTTCATCATTATTTACTTCATCATTGATTTTGTATTCATAGTAAGAGATAAACTGTACATATGCATTGGTTAAATCCAAGTCTCTATTCACTTCAAAACCCATATTTAGGAAATATCCTTCATCATCAAGAAATTCTGGATTCGAAAGATCCAATAGTTCATGATTCATCGTGATTACTGGTGCTGCTTCTACTTCTACTGTATATCCTGCTGTTAATTCTGTTCCTTCAATTGTTCCAGTGAATTCTATTGTTCCTACAATTGTTGTGTCAACTACTGCTGGATCCCATACTACTGCAACTGATCCTGTTGTTCCATCATCGTAGGTTGCTTCTACAGTTTCAGGTAGTACCACTTCGTCTCCTACTGTTACTGTTATAGCTGCAAAAGTTGCTACCTTGAGGATTGTAGCTTCTTCATCAACTGGTGGCGTAGTTGATCCTCCACTGCCGCCTCCGGAACGTGGTGCTTCGACTACTGCTACCTTTCCTACTTCAAGAGATTCTCCTGCTTCAACTTCTTCATCTCCAGCCATTACTCCTTCTGTACCTTCTGCGGCTGAAACTTTTGTTCCTTCAGTTTCTACTGCTACATTATCAGCATTGACTAGTACTTCCTTTACTATCCCTTCACCCTCTATTAGAGTTCCAGGGCTGTTAACTATTATTTCTTCTACTTCTCCGTCTTGATCAACAGTGATTACTGTGTCTTCTGCTGATTCTTCTACTAGGATTTGTGCAACTGTTCCAGATACTTCTACTTTAGTTCTTGCCCCTTTAAGAACAAGCTTTTCAACAGTCGATCCTTCTCCTACTATTACACTTGTGTCATTACCTGCTACTGTTGCAGTATTAATTGTTGCATTTGTTGCCCAAACAGTAATATCATTGGATAATATTGTAACATTAGTAAATGTTCCTTCCAACATTACATCATCTTTTCCATCTACTACAACTTCACCAATTTCTGTTCCGTCTTCTGCATAAATTCTAACAGCACCATCGACTTTTGCTATTGTAATGCTACCTATCACAGAATCTCCAGTGATTACTATGGAGTCTGTTCCGCCACCTCTTACTAGGAGTCTTCCAGTAACATTAACATCATCAAGGACAACTTCTCCTTCTCCAACTCCATCTCCAATAATCAAATCGCCAGTTATCATTGAACTTGATAGAGTAACTCCTGGAGTATTTATCATAAGATTTCCTTCTACATTTAGTGAATATTCACCAGCTTCATTCACATATTCATTAATAATGTTGTGCATAACCTGAGCAAATTCAGCTCTTGTTATGTATCCCTGTGGCTTTAGCATTCCATTTGATCCCTGTATGTATCCATTGTTGACAAGTGAATACACTTCTCCTGTTGCCCATGTTGATATTTCTGAAAGATCAGAGAATCCTACCGGTGCAACTGTTGATGTCCCAAGATTAAGAGCTCTTGCAATTACTGCAAATGCTTGTTCTCTTGTAATTGAGTCATCTGGGTTGAGCATGTTGCCACTGCCTTGGAATGTTCCCATCGCAACAGCTTTGGCCATATCCAAAAAGAACCAATCAGACGCTACCACATCATCAAAATCTGCTAGTACTGCTACATTCTCTGCTCCAAATGCTCTGTTGATTACTGCTGCCATCTGTGCTCTTGTAAGATTTTCTTGTGGCATAATCTTACCATTAGCACCATTAAGAAGACCATTGTCCACTGCGCTTTGAAGAGCAGCTGTTGACCAGTCATCTGGCATGTCGCTAAAAGTTATTGTTTCAGCATATGCACCTATTGGCATCATACTAAAAACCATTACCAATGAAAGTGCAATTACCATCCATCTTTTTAACACATAATCCCTCCTTATTCATGTGTTTATTTCCTAGATAATTAAATTGTATCCAAATGGATACAATTTAAGAAACGCATTGTTATAACCCGGCTACCATTGATATTTCTTTAGGCCCGTAGCTTTGGGTCCTTATCTTTCAATAAGTTTGCCCAAAATTATTATTACTAATTACATCTTATCATAAGTAGCACGCAATTGAAACTCTTTCATTCGTTTATTGCTAAATTCTAGACGTTTTTATGTCACTAAATTTTTCTGGATTTAGTTGCTGTATATATAGCACTCTTCGGAATCCCTCAATCTAACAGTTTAACCCAATTGTAATATCTTTAAGCCTGTATTTATTGTATAATACAATCATGAGGAATAAAGAACAAGGAGGATTGATTCCATGAAAAAAATATTGTCTTTAGCCCTTGCATTAACAATGCTTCTGGGTTTGGCTACACCGATATCAGCAGCAAGTCCCTACACCAAAGAAGGTGACTTCCTAAAGGATCTTGGAGTTCTTCAGGGAGACCTGCAAGGAAATCTTATGCTTGAACAGGGTCTTACAAGGGAGCAAATGGTAGTACTTATCTCAAGGCTTTACGGCGAGGAAGACGATGCAAAGACCTATGTTGCAAGTAATACCTTCCCGGATCTTAAGCCGACACACAGCTTCTATATCCCATATATCTTATGGGCAAGGGATGAAGGGCTTATTCAGGGAGATAACAACGGACAGTTCGGAGTTGAGCAGGGAGTAACTGTTCAGCAGTTTCAGACAGTTCTTTTAAGGTCACTTGGATACAACGAAGAAGCAAAGGATTGGCACGGTGTTCCTGCCTTTGCACAGAGTATCGGAATTATGAAAGGCCTTAGCTTTTCAAAGGATGCCACACTTAACAGAGGCCAGGTAGCTGCAATGGTTGTAAATGCATTAAGCTTAAATATGAAGGGGAGTTCTACTCCCCTTGCTGCTATGCTTGGACTTAATCCAATCGACATTACTGAAACATACATAATCAAAAGCGATAAGGTAACATTCAGTGGAAGAGTAAATGATGCCCAAATAGATGAACTCTACCTTAACATAAGACCTAAATCAACATCTCAGGGAATTTCCCAGAACTATGATATTCCATTGGATCTTGACGGAGATTTCAGCTTTGATGTGGATGGTCTTGTTTTAGGTGAATACGAATACAGATACTATACAGATACAAAAGCAACATCATATAAGTCATTTAGAATCTCAAGCGTACAGTTTGATTTGACAGATGTTTATGCAGACAATCTTAAGGAAGTAAAACTCGAATTCAATAAAGCAGTTGATACAACACTTGCATCATCAACATACAATTATTCAACAAGTGCAGGTACAATCAACAATGTAAGATTTGAAGACAGTGACAGGACAATCGTCTTGGTACTTAATGGAATAATGACTGATAAGAATCAATACACAATCAAAGCTACCAATATCCTTTCAGAATCAGGAGAGGCCCTTGATATAAACGAAGCGTTTGGTGCATCTGATGATGACGCTCCTAGAGTAACAGGTATTGATGTGCTTGGTTACAAGGGAATAAGAATATATTTCTCAGAACCAATAAGAACAATACCAACAATGAACAACTTTAGCTTCAATCAAACAAACACTCTTGGAAATCCTGTGCTAAAGAATAACCACATAACCTTAAGCTACAGTTCAACCAGTACTGTCCTTCAATCAGGAATCTATTCCATTGAGACTTCTGGACTGGAAGATTACTCAGGCAAGAGGATGAATGTTGATTACAGACAGTTTAAAGTTGACAGGGATAAAGTTGCACCTGAAGTTGACAGTATCAATGTAACAACAGAAAGAGTTGTTTTAGTATTCTCAGAGAATATTGATACTTCCGCAACTCAGGGAAGCAATATATTCCAGAGGGAAGGAATCAGCATAAATTATGCTGATGAAATAATTATCGACGGAAACAAGGTAGTGGGATTATTTGAAAAACAACCACTTCCTACAAAGGAAATTTCCCTTTATGTCAACACCTTTGCAGACTATTGGGGAAACATGATGGAAATAAAGGAATTTAAACTTACTCCAAAGGATGAGACAAGAGATCCTGAAGTCTTAAGCGCAATAGTTTCAGAAGATGGAAAAACAATCAGAGTAACATACAATAAGAATGTAAAAGCTAATGATACATCATATTACAGTTTGAAAGATTCAAGCGATAGGAACATATTTATCAGACAGGTGACCGGAGAAGGCAGAGAATTTACACTTGAGCTCTATACAACACTTCCAGCGGGAGATCTTAGACTGGATATATCAGGAGTAAAGGACCTATCAGGAACCACAATCAAGGATTACAGAATTACTCTGGAAATGAAAGATCTTGGAAGACCAAGGCTTCTTAACTACACAGGATATGGCAATATAATCGTAATGGAGTTTGACAAGGAAATGGACAGACAAAGTGTTAGCTACACATCAAACTATGTAATGACTTTTGATGGTTCTGAACTTCCACTATCTTCTGGTACAAACATATATCTTGATGATGCAGGAAATACCCTGACTCTTACTCTCCCAGATACAATTCTAGGTGAAGAGACAATGGTTGGAATGGAAGACAATCTAACAAATCTTGATGTTGTTGGTCTAAGAAGCGTAGCTGGAAACCTTACCAATCCGTTGCTATTAAGTTTGGAGTTTGATGAAAGCTCCACTGGTGAAGCTAATGTTGTGGATTACTATAGCTCAATTCCTGGAAAGAAGGCAGTACTAACTGAACCAGAGGTTGTTAAAGTGAAATTCAACATGCCTATTATCGAAGCAGCGGCTGCTGACTTTGACTTTGATGGTATAGATATTTCAAGAGTTATAGCTGATGGAACAAATGTTGTAACAATAATACTTGGCGAATCAGTAACTACTTTAGAGGATGGAGATGCATCCATTGTACGAGGAAATGATATAAGGACATCTATTAACACTGGCGTTGCATACGGAAGCTTCGACGTTCATGACGAAGTAGCTCCGATGCTTATCAGCAACAGAGTTGACATTAGAAATGGTAATCTGGAAATTGAATTCAGTGAGGACCTTGAGGACGATGGCTCTAGCCTATACAGAAGAGATATTGAAGTTACAAGACTTGCAGACAATAAGATTTTAAGCGAAGATGAATATGCAACCACTCTGGATTCAAGCTATCCTGATACGCTGATTATTTCACCTAAAAGCACATCAGTTGAATCAGAATATGCAGTAAGAGTAATTGATTCACCATCATATATAAGAGACTTATCAGGTAACCTTGTATTGCCATCATCACCAATTGAAACCAACGAGACTCTATAGTTGTTTAAAATTAATCTTTTGTGTGAAATGAGCATATATGCTCTATGAGGCGTCTTGCTACAATATTTGAATTTTTCTTTAGGAACATACTTGTTTAAGTATTTGAATAGGTGGTATATATACACTAGAAGAACATAAAAAAGGCAAACTTAGTGAAAGCTAAGGGCGCAAAGCAAGAAGTCTAAAGCCTTATGGCTACGATTGTTCAGCTGCTATGTGAAAGCATGGCAGCTTTTGTTTTTTTAATAAAGGAGCTGATGATATGTGTGATTGGACGCTGTTGTACAGTAATCACCCATACTTGTAATATATTGAATGCAAATACATAAAAGGCTAACCTGGCGAAAGTCAGGGGCGCAATGCAAGAAGTCTAAAGCCTTATGGCTATGATAGTTCAGCTGCTGTGTGAAAGCATGGCAGCTTTTGTTATTTTTTGATTAAGGAGTAGTGGTATGTGTAATTGGATGTTGTTTTGTTGAAGTTATTAATATTTGTAATTGCTATATTGGAATGCAACTACATAAAAAAGGCAAACTTAGCGAAAACTAAGGGCGCAATGCGGGAAGTCTAAAGCCTTATGGCTACGATCGTTCAGCTGCTATGTGAAAGCATGGCAGCTTTTGTTTTTATATAAAGGTGGTGGTGTGTGTGATTTGATGTTGATTTATTGTTATTACTCATTTTGTAATTGTTATATTGGATGCAACTACATAAAAAAGGCAAACTTGGCGAAAGCCAGGGGCGCAAAGCTTGAAGTCTAAAGCCTTATGGCTACGATCGTTCAGCTGCTATGTGAAAGCATGGCAGCTTTTTATTTTGATAAATGAGGGGGTGGTATGTTTAGTGTGTCATAGGACTAACTCATTATTTAAGGATAGTAAAAAAAATTGAAGAGGAGTGAGCGAAATGACTAAAGGCAGGTATAAAATACTACTACTTGTTATGGTTATGGTATTAACGACGTTTTCAGCAGGCTTTACAGATTATGATGGAAATGAAAGCTATGAATTTAAGACAGAAGGATACGGAGACAGTACTTGGTACTTCAACGAAGATGGAGATCATGTAGACGGTCCTACTGAATATTGGGTCAAATTCTTTGTATCATCTGACGGAATGTATTTAAACTATGAAACCAATAATATGACTATCTCTGGTCTTAATGTTAAAGGTGGAGACGGTTACAGAGTCTACAGCGACTCAGACCTTGGGGGAAAAGATTTTAGAGCACCTGATAATAATGGTGGAAATGTACCTCAAATTTCCCATTATTCATTTCTGATGGGACGAATAATTCCGTTACCAACGTATGATGTAACAGTTAATAAAATTATTGAAGGAGATATTCCTCTTGCTGGATATGAATTTACACTTGATGGTCAAACAGTAATTACTGATGCTGATGGAATAGCTGTATTTACCGGAATTGAAGCTGGAATCTACAGATTAAGAGAGCATCTGAACACTCGTCAAGCAAATGTTTTTGAAGCACCTGCAGACATGAGAGTTGATGTAGTTGATGATGATGTAAGTGTAGATTTTGTAAACACCTTGAAGGGTGTAGCTCCAATGACTTATGATGTAACAGTTAATAAAATTATTGAAGGAGATATAGAGACTACTCTTGCAGGATATGAATTTACACTTGATGGTCAAACAGTAATTACTGATGCTGATGGAATAGCTGTATTTACCGGAATTGAAGCTGGAATCTACAGATTAAGAGAGCATCTGAACACTCGTCAAGCAAATGCTTTTGAAGCACCTGCAGACATGAGAGTTGATGTAATTGATGAAGATGTAAGTGTAAGATTTGTAAACACTCTTCTACCTGATGTAGTAGTAGATGAAGATGAAGCACAGATTGAAATAACAAAAATCGTTATAGATGAAGAAGGAACAGTAATTCAAGATGATTCTACATTCTTCTTTATGATTCAAGAACCTGGCGAAGTAGCAGGTACTTGGGATGATCTATTAATTGAACCGCTTGAAGCAACAGTTGCAGCTTCTGTAACTTCTGAGATGCTTCCATTAGGTCAGTATAGAGTAATTGAAGTTAATCTTAGTGATGCTTATGAGGTTGATTTCACTAATGGTCTAATAGTTGACCTTGATACAAACGGGGAAATTTCACCTGTCACTTTCACTAACACTCTTCTAACTATCGATGAAGTAGTAGCAGGAATATCAGGAGTGGCTAGTGACGATGATACTGAACGTGAGAGAACTGTTATAAATGTAACTGAACCTGAAGACGAAGTATTAACCATAGTTACTGAACCTACTCCTCAAGCACCACCAGTTATTGTAGTAGAACAACTACCAGTACCTGAGCCAGAGCCAGAATTAGTGCTTGAAGTAGAAGTAGTGGAAGAAACAACTCCACAAGCAACAGCAACACTTCCTAGAACTGGAGCATCTGATCCAACAGTATTTGCAGGATTTGGAGCAGCGTTAATGGCACTTGGATTATATCTTAACAAGAAAAAATTCTAGTGACTAGAGACACTCTATAATTCTTAGTAGTGCAAAGAAAGGCAGAATCAATTGATTCTGCCTTTCTTAATGCCTATTTTGATATGGCATGCGCCAATTCAGTGATGCTCTTTGTGAGCTCATCCAGTTTCCCTTCTATCCTTACAAGCAGGTAGACTGAGATAACAATTGGAAATCCCAGATTGGCAACATTTGAATAAATGTCCTCCAAAATTATCACTCTCCTTTTCCCTCCATATAATAGAAAAAGGGCCTAAGGCCCCATTTCTAAACTACCATTTCGTCAACCGTAGTTGTCACTATTCTTGCACCGACCTTACCTACAAGGTCACCATTTCTAGATTGAAATACCCCTGCTGCAAGCAGAGTATCCATTGCTGCGATCGCCTCCATATCCGTAAGATCAGCTCTTGGTTCACTGATACTGATTCTATAGTTCTTGTTCTGGTCATCAAGAAAATCCATTTCAAGCTTTGTCGTTACCATCCTTTCACCTCCTCCATAAAATCATCCCTTATTACGCCACGTTTGTAATTACTGATTCTTCAACCTTCTTGACCTTCATCAGTGGAAGATTCTGAAGCCCTGCTAGTGTCTCTCCGGATACATGGATGTTGTCATCAGTAGCATCCAGCTTAACATTACTGTAGGATTTTGAAGAAATCCTTTGTCTACCGTCAACGATTCCAGCATCAAGCTCAAGCTTCAACGTTTTCTTTTCTGACATAACCTCTATCGCCATTGTCTCACCTCCCTTCTACTTCTTATATTGCAGAAAGGAAGAAAATGTACCTATCTATAATTAAAAAAAGACAAAAAATTTGGAGGAGCTAAGCTCCTCCAAATAATCCTATTTATTTTTGTAATCTGTTATTGTGGTATATTAATAACTTGTCCTGGGAATATCAAATCTGGATTTGCAAGGTTGTTATACTCTGCAAGTACTCTCCAGTCTACCCCATAAGTTCTACCTATCTTGGACAACCAGTCTCCAGACTTAACAACATATGCCATATGTTCAGTTGGCTCTGGTGTTGGTGTAGGTGCTGGTGCCGGCTCAGGTTCAGCAGGTACCTCTACCATTGGAAGAGCAACAATTCTGCCTTCAACAGCTGGACTTATGTCAGGGTTTTCTCTTAGATACTCTTCAAGTACTTCTGAAAGCAATCCAGAGTAAGCAAGAATTTCTTTTCCTTCAAACATAGTATATCCGTCTCCACCTGCAGCTAGGAAGTCATTTGTTACCATCATATATGTTTCTTCCATTACAACTGGTACACCATCAATTCTAAGCTCAATTATTCTGGAACCTACTTCTTGGTTTGGATCAAATATATAACTCATTCCACTTACATGTGGGAAGTGTCCAGCTGGTGCTGGGTAATCCTTCACACCGTGCTCAAGTGCTAACATCAGTTCTGCTCCAGTTACTTCAATATTAGTCAATACATTTGTAAATGGGAATGCAGTCAATACCTCTCCAAGAGTTATTTCTCCCGCATCGATACTAGCTCTAATTCCACCACCGTTTGTAAGGGCAACATCTGCACCTGATGCTTCTATCATTGCATCTGTAATCAGGTTACCAAGGTTAGTCTCCCCAGCTCTAACATTCTCTCTAACTCCATCAAGTTCAACAAGAGTGTTACCAACAACTTCTTGTTGCATTTCCTCAATTGGGGCTATTGATTCCGCTACGATTCCAGCAATATACTCATCAGCTTCAAGTGCCTTAAGTTCTTCGTATTGATGAAGTGCTGCAGCGAATACTGGCTCTCCATCCATAATTTCAACCTTTACGACACCCACATTCCTTAGATAGTTGCCTGCTTGAACTATTAAAGCACCGTTTCTTAGCTCGCCTGCGCCTTCTCCCATAATGCTATGGCTATGACCATCAACTATAAGGTCAATTCCATCAACATTATCAGCTAACTTGTAAGCTGTATCAACTGATGAACCATCAACTCCAAGGTGTACCAACGCAACTATTAAATCTACTTCCATTTCCTCAAGCTCTTCTACAGCAGCATTTCCTGTTTCAATAATATCAGCAAATTCAATTCCTACGGTATTAGCTGGATGAGACTTTGTCTTTGTCTCAGGAGTTGAAATGCCAAATACTCCTACTCTCAGTCCATTTTCCATCTCATAAACCATGTATGGATCAAAATCTGAACCACTACCGTCTTCTTTGATTATGTTTGCTCCAAGAATATCAAATTCAGCCATTGCTTTAAGTTCAAGCAATCTTTCATATCCGAAATTGAAATCATGATTTCCAGGAACCATTGCATCAAATTCCATAGCGTTCATTACTTCTACTACTGATTCACCTTCTGTTAAGTTTGCAGGAATTGTACCGTGAAATGAATCCCCTGCAAGAAGTAATAACAGATTTGGATCTTCTTCCCTTAATGAATCCACAAATGTCTTCATCTTAGGATAACCTAATGCTCCTTCGTAGTCGTCTTCCACAGATCTTCCATGAACATCGTTAACATGTACAATTGTAAGGGTATTATGCCCCTCTGCAAATGAAACTGTAGCTGGCATAATCATAAGTGCAAGAACCAGTACAAATGACATTACCATACCGATGATTCTTTTGTTTCTGAACATTGTCTCTCCTCCTTTAATTTATCTATTTATTAATACGCAATAACTATATACCCTTGATGATAACGTTTTACCATTATTTTTAAATATATGTTTTATTATTATTGCTGTTTAGCTATTTAAAACTGTGGTATAAATAAATATAAGAAGGATTAATACATACATAAAAGGGCTACCCCAGTGAAAGCTTGGGGCGCAAAGCTTGAAGTCTACAGTCGCAAGGCTATGATGGTTCAGCTGCTATGTGAAAACATAGCAGCTTTCTGCTTTTTTGAAAGGGGTGGTTGTATGGTGTATTAGATGTTGATTTTTCAATATTGACTTAGCATTTATAACTATAGATTAATCAAAACATACAAAGGCAAACTTAGTGAAAACTAGGGACGCAATGCTTGAAGTCTAAAGCCGTTTGGCTATGATAGTTCAGCTGCTATGTGAAAGCATGGCAGTTTTCTGTTTTTTTGATAAAGGGGTTGGTGGTATGGTTTTATGAGTGATTGTTTAGATTGATAACATATGAAGATAAAAAAGTGAAAAGGAGTGAGAGGAATGACGAAAGGTAGATATAGCAAGTTACTAACGTTTCTATTGGCTTTTTCGATGATACTGAGCATGCACGTATCTTTTGCAAATCCAAATGAAGATTTGGGAGATCCATATGTAGAATTGGCAAAGTTCGAGTGGAAGGGTAATTCATGGGATGCTGAAGGTTCCAGCGGAGGAGTAACAATAACTTCAGGAAGCGCGATTGAAGTTAGCTTTACCAGCGATGAACCGGTTTTTGCCGTGTTAATCAAGGGTGGAACAGATACTGAGGTTATTTACTTTAATGGTGTCTATTCAGGAAGCTTTGACAACAATGATTTAGAGTTGCCAAACGATAATAATCCTGGATCACCTGGCCTATCTAATATCAAGTTCTATACAATGCATCTAGGCGATATAACAATAGAAAAAATTGTTGAGGATGAAGAAGGTGTAGTACTTGATGACAATGACACTGAATTCAAATTCATGATAGAGATGAAGGTTGATGGTGTATGGGAGGAAATTGATGACAGTCCAGTTACCATAACAGGTAACGATACTGAGACATTAAGTGGACTTCTGCTTGGTGAATATAGAATCACTGAAATCGATATTGATAGTGATTATACACTTGAAGGAAGCAATGGATTAGAAGTTGAGCTTGTCAATAATGAAGATAGTGAATATGCATCCTTCACAAATATAATGGATACTCCAGAAGATGGCTCCCTAAGAATTATAAAATCAGTAGAAACACCTGGTCAAGCATCTGAAATAGCCGACACCACCGAATTCTCATTTATCGTTGAGATGTATGACGAGGATGCAGAAGAGTGGGTTGAACTTGAAGACAGTCCATTTACTGTAGCTGGTGGAAGTTATGAAGATTTGAATTTGCCACTTGGTAAGTATAGAGTTACCGAGGAGTCAGAATTTGGCTATAGGTTAGACAGTGAAAATGAACTGGAAGTTGAACTTACAGAAAATGATCCTACAGATTCAGTTTTATTTACTAATGTTAAAATACCAGATGGTATGTTGACAATTACAAAATCAGTAGTAACACCTGGTCAAGCATCTGAAATAGTTGACACAACTGAATTCTCATTTATGGTTGAGATGTATGATGAAGATGCAGAAGAATGGGTTGAACTTGAAGACAGTCCATTTGTTGTAGCTGGAGGTAGCTCTTTAGGTTTGGATCTGCCACTTGGGCAGTACAGAGTTACTGAAGAATCAAAAACAGGCTACATTCTTAACAGTGAAAACGGACTGGAAGTAGAGCTTACAGAAAATGAGCCTGAAGATTCAGTTCTGTTTGAAAATATCAGAATTCCTCAAGGCGAAATTGAAATCTCCAAAGCATTGGTCGATGAGGACGACGAAGTAATTGATGACGATGATACCGAGTTTGAATTCATGATAGAAATGATGGTTGAAGAAGATGAAGTAATCAGCTGGGTAGAAATTGATGAAAGTCCTGTCCTACTGGAAGGTGGAGAATTTGAAACCATAATTGGTTTGCCTCTAGGTGAGTATAGGATAACTGAAGTAAATATTCCGGAGGGATATGAACTTCATATGGATACAGATAATCCTCAAGAAGTTACTCTTGAGACCGATGGTGATATGGGAGAAGTAATGTTCACAAATGTTAGAGAGGATGATACTCCTCCACCTCCTGAACTAGGTGAAATCGAAGTAATCAAAATAGTTCAGAATAGATTTGGAAACGGCATCAGCAGCAGCACAGAATTCTTCTTTGAATTGCAAGAATTGGATGAGGACGAGGATTGGATAACTGTTGATGAAGGTTCAATCCTAGGTAATGGAACACTTACCTTTGATGATCTTGAAGACGGTCTATACAGAGTAAGAGAAGTAAGTATAAACAGTGCTTATAGACTTTTCTCAGACAATAACATCGAAGCAGATATTGTCGAAGGTTCCTCAGAAGAAGTAGAATTCACAAACAGACTTCGTCCACCAGTGGATGATGAAGACGAGGATAGACCTCCAAGACGTAACGACGATGATGATGTTACTGTTGTTGAATCAGAAACAGTAACACCTGATCCAGTACCACAGGCTCCTCCGGTTATTGAAATAGTACAACCTGAACCAGAGCCAGAACCAGAAGTTGAAGTAGTGGAAGAAGCAACTCCACAAGCCACACTTCCAGCAACTGGTGCTTCAGACCCAACAGTAATTGCAGGATTTGGAGCAGCGTTCATGGCACTTGGATTGTACCTTAAGAAGAAAAGATTCTAAAGCTTAAAAAAGGGGCTGTCGGGAAATAGCCTTAAAAAAAAGAATCAGTACACTCTTAAATGAGGATACTGATTCTTTCACTTTTTTGCAAAAAAAAAGGAAAAAGATGGCCAATTGCAGCCATCTTACTCCCCGCTATAGTGTATACT
>JAGXFX010000002.1 GCA_024637045.1 Soehngenia sp. | reverse complement strand
TTCGAAGGAAAAACTGAAGAAGTAGCAGCTTAAGAAAAAGTTACATCTAAAGACAGCTACCTTTATTTCTTGTACCCAAAATCAAAATCCCGAAGACAAAAATAGAACCCGACAGGATCAAAGGACTTTTGAAAAGCCTTGGGTCTTGTGGGTTCTATTAATTTTAATTTTGTGGGGTTAAAATCAGCTATTTAGCGACAGCCCCTTCTTTTTTACCACATATTCACCAATACCCCGTCATCAAAGTAATAGATCACATCTCCATATTCATGCTGGTATACCCAAAGCTCAAGAACTGAGAATTCTGTGGTTATCTTGGCGGTCTGATCTGGACTTTCCTTAAGCTTCACAAGTAGCATATCAGAAGTCATGCCAACCCATGGAAGCTCTCCATCCAGCCTGTTCCATGTCATTCTATCCCAATTGAACAAGCTTGTAGGATCCCTCTCAAGGTAGATGTAGATCCTGCCCTTCTCAGGCTCGATTATGGTTTCCCTAAGAGCCACAAGAGGGATATACCCGTCCAAACCATCTCCTACTGTCACCCTTAATATGGTGTCGTAGGCAGGAATCTCAGTCTCATCAAATAGCTCCGAGTTAATTGCAGAAGCAAACTTTGAATCCGAGGACCCTATTAGCTCTTTCCACAACTGCAGATCAAAAATATGCTCCTGGACAGTAATCCTTACATATCCTCCAACAGTCTCCATGCCCTCCAACTCATCCATTGTAAGAGGTTTCAGGGTTTCGCCTTTGCTTATTGTGCTGAGACTTCTTGTATCTTCAAGCTGATCCCTGTGAATCCACCAGGTTTTGCCTGTAAATGGTGACTTCTGTGACCACTGATAAGAGTACTCCTTAAGTTTGAAATCAGGTACATTGGGAATAATCCTCCCATCCTTTCTGTAGAGACTCAGGTGCTCTACATCCTTGAAGGTCCCCGTATATCTGTACTCACTTGTGACTTCGCCATTATAGTACATGTACTCGTATTCCCTGTAGGGCTTTGCTTCTTCAAATCCTCCGTATCTCCATTCAATTATTGGTTCCTTGCTTAAAAGAATCATCTGTGAATCCGCTATCCAAACGACATTGTATCCCAATGCCTCGGACAGGAACCTTAAAGGAACCATTGTCCTTCCGTTGATTATCGTAGCCGGAGCATCTAGGGTATGGACCAGTCCGTTCACTATTGCTTGGTTGCTGTCGATTACAAACCTTAAAATCAGTCCCTCTCCCTCGCCGGTTACGGTTCTCTCAGCTTCGTTCCAGGAGACCTCAAGGCCAAATGCCTCAAATATGGCACGCATTGGAACCAAGGTCCGACCACCTGATATTCTTGGTGCCACATCAAACTGTAAATCTTCTCCATCAATTACAACTCTTATGGCTTCTGATCTTGTGTAGTCAATACCATCAAATGGATCTCCTGGCAAGGCAGTCTGAGCAACTACCTGTACAGACAACTGAAACATTATGGCAAGCGTTAGCATTATTCCAAACAACACACTATTTCTAATATTCATAGGTCTCCCTCCAAACATAAAACCGACCATAAACTCCGGTTACGCTGCTCGCTCCCCGAGGGATCAAGCATCCAGATAAACTCCTCGGATCAAAGCAATCCTCTCCATAACTTCTATTGTTTATTATATTTCTACCCAATCAGTGGATAGGATTAACCTTAAGGAGTACTTATGATCTCTGAAGTGTTCCAAATGATATACAGACAAATGAGTCCAATTTTTTTTGCTGATTTGGAAGGATGAATTTTCAATTATGACAAAACTCCTTAAAAGATGTCTATATAAGATACTTTTCAATTTCTTCCTTGTATTTTAGAAGAATGTCTTTCAATCTCTCAATCTTTTGTTCATAATCTTCCTGACGTTCCTGACGTAAGAAGGATATGGCAACTACATTATCTACCTTCCCATCTGGACTCCTTAGCGGAACCCCCACTCCACATATGTATGAAGCAACCTCATCTATACTAACTACGAAACCTTGCTCTCTTATACGCTCATACTCAAACAGAATCTCCTCTTTCGTAACAAGAGTTTCCGATGTTGTCTTTTCAAAGGTAGCTTCCTCAAGGCTTGATTTGACCATATCCTCATTTTGATACGCCATAAGGCATTTCCCGTAGCAGCCCTTGTTTATTGGATAAAAGGTACCAGCCTTGTCGTTCACTTTAAGGTGGTGATTATTTTCTATGGCATAGATGGAAATTATCTTGTTCCCCTGTCTATGGGCAATCCCCACTGACTCCTGGGATTCATCAGATATCTTCTTGAGGATGGATTCTATGCTTTCCTTGTAATTAGCGTGATGCAAATATATATTTCCCAGGTGGTAGGTCATTGGACCCATTTTGTAAACCTTGCTAGCATCATCTCTAATCAGCATCCCCGCTTCCTCCAGGGATGTCAGAGTTCTATACACAGTGGTTCTGTTGAAGCCCGTTAGTCTTACCAGATCAGTAACTGAACGTTCATAGGGTTCCTCAGAAAATAAACCTAAAAGATATATTCCCTTTTCCAAACTGGTCATTTTGTCCTTTAATTTCAACTCCATATTCCAATCACCTCAAATATTATACCTTACTGTCCTTCACTCGATATCCTAAATATAAAATATGCATATAGTTTTGTTGCTAAAATCATTGTATCTACAGAGAGCCTTTCATCCTCCATATGAGCTGTCTGAGGATCGTCAGGGAAAACAGGTCCCCATGAAACAAACTTTCCCATGGATTTTGCGTAACTTGTTCCAGCAGCAACTTTAAAGCTTTCGTCTACTCCATACGCTCTGCATGTCTCTCTCATAATCTGAAGGAAAGGAAGATCACTTGTCACTCTCATTGGCTCGAGATAGCTGTCTATACTCACGTCGTAGCCAAATTGCCCAGCCATTTTTTTAAAAGTCGAAGATATATCTTCTAGAGTGGTTCCATACCTTTGCCTTATATTTATGTTGAGAATCACTTTACCATTTTCCATCTTCAAAACAGTAGGTGCGGCAGTGGTGATACCGACATATTCTCCATGATAGCAATCTGAACCATCATCAAAACCCAGTTCCACTGGCTTTCCATCGTTGCTCATATAACCGGAAATAAATCTGGCAAATGCAAAAACTTCCCCCAACTCACTAAGCTTTTTGCATAAACCTATAATAGCATTTTTCCCTTCCTCTGGAGTAGAACTGTGAGTAGAAACTCCATGGGCTGTTATTTCTCTACCATCCCCAAGCCTAATATAAGCCTTGGATGGTACTGTATTGGGGCTGTCTCCACCCTTAAGCTCCAAAATACTATGAAGCATAGGTTCCTCAAAACTAAGGATAACATCAGCATACCCCTTTTCCACGTTGAATATTGGAAATTCTCCGTCCGGAGAAAAGCCGAAGTCAGGAATTGGGAACTCCTTTTTGAAAGTCTCTATATCCGTCCATTCACCCTCTTCACTGGTACCAATTATCAACCAGATTTTTCTGTTCAACTTAACGCCAGAATCGAAAACCGCCTTCATGGCATAAAGGCTCATTATCACAGCACCCTTGTCATCAGATGTCCCTCTTCCCCAAAGAAAACCGTCTCTGTTTACGCCTTCAAATGGTTCATATGTCCATTTTTCAGGATCTCCGATTCCGACTACGTCAACATGAGCCAGTATCCCCATGCACTCGCTTCCTTCTCCCATCTCAACTATTCCTACAGACATATCAGATGTGGTCATTGTCTTAAAGCCAAGCTTTTCAGCCAGATCAAGCACATATTGAAGGCACTTTCGATTTTCTGCCATATCTCCTGTAAAGCTTGGATAGGAAACCGTTTGGAGGATGTGTTCTATCATCTCATCCTTAGAGGACTCAATAAAATCATCAAGCCTATTCCTAGTCATCAGTATCTATTCCCCCAATCCGCAATATTCCACTGCTAGTTCTCTATAAAAGCGTCTTGCCAATTCCAACTCCTTAACAGCAATGCTCTCATCTGCTGTGTGAGCAAGCTCCAGATCCCCTGGCCCAACGATAATACATCGGGCATCCGTAAAATCAGCAAGCAGACCAGCATCAGACCATGCCGGAAAAGCAGTGGGCTTGATTTCCTCCATTCCCAATCTCCCAAGTACCTCCATGGCTTTACTTGACAATGGATCCGTTACATCGGTACAAAATGGCCTGTGAGGGGGTAATTCGTTTGGTTCTTTGTAGCTACTTACTGTAGCTGAAAACCTTGGTTCTTCAGATCTAATATTATCAATTAAGCTCCCGAGCTCCTGATATACCTGCTCCAGAGTTTCCTCAGGAATCCACCTTCGATCAATCTCAATTGTGCAAGATCCAGGCACGGTGCTTGGCTGGTCACCACCCCAAATCCTTCCAATATTGATGGTTGGACTTCCTAATATCGGATGACTCCTGCCTTTAAGCACCTGTGTGTATTCCCTGTGAATTCTTTCAATTAGAATCCCCGCCATTACAATGGCATTTATTCCCTTATCCATTTTCCCACCATGGACTTTTTTCCCCTTAACATCAATCTTGATCCACTCCAAACCTTTATGCCCCAAAGCAACCATCATTCCAGTAGGCTCTCCAATGACAGCACCATCAACAAAAGGACCATATCTTGCTACATGCTCAATTCCTTTTCCGCCTATCTCTTCCTCTATCACACCTGCGAAAACTAGATCACCCTTTAGTTCTACCCCTGACCTTTTTATATCAATCATAGCAGAAATCATGGCGGCCAGGGCTCCTTTCATATCACAAGATCCCCTTCCATACAATCTTCCATCCCTTATAGCCCCAGAAAGATGGTCCACCATATCATATGCCGGCACAGTGTCAAGGTGACCACAAAGCATCAAAGATCTGCCTCGTCCTGTTCCTTTCAGTGTGGCTAAGATGTTAAATTTATTTTCTTCAACCTCAACAAGCTCTGTAGTTATCCCCTCTGCTTCAAATATCGAATGGATATGCATAGCCACAGCACCCTCTCGATTAAAGGTATCCGAGCTGCTTGGTAACCTCACAAGCGTAGATGCAAGCTCCGCTACTGCTAAATTGTCACTTAGCCCATATTCCATATCATCTCTTTTTAATGTATTTGACATTATCTATATCTCCTTGGCAAAATGACATGCAACAAAATGTCCTCTCTCAATTTCTTCCAAAAGTGGTTCTATCTCCTTGCATATATCCTTGGCTATGGGGCATCTGGTGCTGAATTTGCAACCCTTAAGCTCCTCAATTGGACTTGGAGTCTCTCCTGGTAGGATAACTCTTTCTGTTCTTTTGTTTACTCCAGGTTGAGGCATTATTGCTGTCAACGCTCTCGTATATGGATGGGCTCCCTTGTGTATAATCAGATCCGGCTTTCCTATCTCCATGATTTTCCCAAGATACATAATCGCTATCCGGTCAGAAATAAGCCATGCCAATGAAAGATCATGGGTTATAAAGAGGTATGAAAGCTCTTTCTTGTCCCTCAGCTCGAGGAGAAGTCTGAGTATTCCTGTTCTAATAGAAGCATCCAGCATTGATACAGGTTCATCAGCTACAACAAAGGTCGGCTCAAGGATCATGGAGCTTGCCAGGACCACCCTTTGTCTTTGACCACCTGAAAGCTCATGGGGATACCTATAGAGGTACTCCTCCACAGGACCCATCCCCGCTTGCTCCAGTGCAATCCTAACCTTTTCCTCTCTCTCTGCCTCCGTTTTCACTAGACCATGTACATCAAGAGGCTCAGCAACTATATCCAGTACGATGTTCCTTGGATTAATTGACTGATAGGGATCCTGGAATATCATCTGCGCGTTCTGTCTAAACCGCTTCATAAATGCCTTGTCTTTTTGTCTTACCTCTTCACCTAGAAAGTCAACAGAACCTGCTGTAAGGGGAGCCAGCTGAAGTATTGCCTTCCCTGTTGTTGTCTTGCCGCTTCCGCTTTCCCCTACCAGAGAAAGTATCTCTCCTTTACCTATGCTAAAGGATACCCCGTCAACCGCCTTAAGTATAATTTTATTCTTTCTGATGATGTCCTGGGCAAGGCTTCTCTTGATATCAAAATGTACCTTTATATCCTTTATGTCAATCACATTGTTATTGTTCATGGCTTACCTCCCCACTCCTGTGACATGCTGCAAAGTGTTTTCCACCAAGCCCTCTGCTCTCTGGCTCGACCTCCAAGCAAATGGGAATACCCATGTGACACCTGGGATAAAAACTGCAGCCCTTAATAGGTTCCAATAGATTTGGAGGTACTCCCTCTATTGCTGGAGGAAGTATTTTCTCCTTTCCAACATTTGGGAAGCACGAGATAAGCCTTTGTGTATAAGGATGAGCCGTTTTTTCAAAAATATCCTCAATGGTTCCAATCTCCACAATCTTACCTGCATACATTACCGCAATCTTGTCACAGGTCTCTGCAAGTATTGAAAGGTCATGTGTTATTAGTATAAGTCCCATCTTAAGCTCCTTTCGAAGCTTTTCAAGGAGATTTAGAATCTGAGCCTGAACCATTACATCAAGTGCTGTAGTGGGCTCATCCCCAATTATTACCTTGGGATTGCAGGCAAGAGCCATCGCTATCATTGCCCTTTGCTTCATCCCTCCGCTAAATTCATGTGGGTAGTTATTTATTCTTTTAGAAGGCATTTCTACCAGTTCAAAAAGCTCCTCTGCTCTTTTAAGAGCCTCCTTCTTTGATGCCTTCTCGTGGAGAATCACTGCCTCTGCTATCTGGTCTCCAACCTTCATAACTGGATTTAGAGCATTCATCGAACCCTGAAATATGATGGAAACATCCTTCCATCTTCTTGATCTTATCTCATTGTCATTAAGCTTGACAAGGTCAGTCTTCTCAAGTAATATTTCTCCTCCGTGTATCTTCCCCTCCTTGGGTAAAAGTCTTGTGATTGAAAGGGCACATGTTGTCTTGCCGCATCCTGATTCGCCTACCAGACCAAGAGCTTCTCCATAGTCCAAGTCAAAACTGGTTCCATCCACTGCCTTGTAAAGACCCTTGGAAGTGTCAAAATATGTTTTAAGGTTTTTAACCTCTAATAATGTCATAGTCTACCTCACTCTCAGCTTTGGATTCAGAATCTCATCAAAGGCATACCCTAGAAGTGTAAAGGACAGCACAACAAGAACGACACATATCCCAGGCGGCAGATAATACCAGTAGGCTCCTGCTGCAGTAGCACCACCCTCAAATGCATAGTGAAGCATCATGCCCCAGCTTGCCATTGTAGGGTCGCCAAGACCCAGAAAGCTCAGTGTCGTCTCTGATACTATGGCGACTGCAGCAACAAGTACTGTGTTGGCAAAAACCAGTGGGAAAACGTTGGGAAGGATATGTCTTAGCATTATATGAAGATTCCCTGCTCCGATGGATACAGTCCTCTCAACAAATTGTCTTTCCTTGACTGACAGGGTTTGGGCTCTTACGACTCTCGCAGTCCCGGCCCACCCGGTTATCCCTATTACGAATATAATGTTCCAGAGACTTGTCCCCAGGATCGCTGCAAGCACCATCATAAGTGGAAGCCAGGGTATTACTAGGAAAAAGTCTGTAAAACGCATAAGCACATTATCCACACGCTTCCCGAAGTAGCCCGCAAGTATCCCAACTATAGTGCCTATAACCATGGAGATTAGTGTAGCTACAGCTCCTATCAATAGAGAAATCCTAGCTCCGTGAATAAGATTAGCCAAAATATCCCTTCCCATGTCATCCGTACCAAGCAGATATTTCCCTGAAGGAGGCTGAAGCATATCCTCAACTGCTCCGAATTCCATTGTGGAAAAGGGAACGATAAGTGGCCCAAATATTGCTACCAGTACAAATATACTTAGAATTACAGCACCTGTGAGAGCCATTTTATTTTTGGCCACTGCTCTTCCGAATTCCTTTAATTTTTTTAGTCTTAATTTCCATTTCATAGCATACCCCTCCCTTAGTTCCTGACTCTTGGATCAATGTAGGAGTAGGTAATATCTGCTAAAACATTAGCCAATACTACTGATAAGGTGACCAATAGAAATACACCCTGAAGCAGAGGATAATCCCTGGCTCTCAAAGCCTCATACATCAAACGCCCGAGCCCAGGCCAGGAGAATATCGTCTCCACCTGAATTGCTCCAGCAACGACGAACCCGATGTTTATGGCAATTATTGTTATCATTGGAAGCATGGCATTTGGAAGTGCATGCTTCTTAAGGATATACCTTTCCCTGAAACCCTTGGCTCTTGCTGTGGTTATGTAGTCCTCACTGAGCACATCCATAAGAGTGTTTCTCATTGTAAGAGCATACTGACCTATAAGAACTAGGCTCATTGTAAGCACTGGAAGAGCCAGATGTCTGAAAAGGTCCTGCAGCATTGCAGCTGTTGTTGCAAAGTCCTTCCCGGGAGTGAACATTCCACTTGTGGGAAAAATCTTCAACTGAACACTAAATAGAACTACAAGTATCATCCCAAGCCAAAAGGTCGGAACAGAATAGGTGACTAGGGAAAAGCTTAGTGTAGCAACATCCAGCTTTGTTCCTCTCTTCCATGCCGCTATTATACCTAGGAATATTCCTACAACAATAGCTACAATTTCTGCAAGCCCAACCATAAGGACAGTTGGGAGAATCTTTTGAGCCACAACATCGGCTACTGGAGCCTTATATACAAAAGAAATCCCCAGGTCACCCTGAGCAAGGTGCTTGAAATAGGTGAAAAATTGTAGATACCACGGCTGATCAAGACCATAAAACTCCTTGACCGCCGCTATGGTTTCAGGAGTTGCCCTGGGATTCCTCATCATCATTGATAGAGGATTCCCAGGCAGCACCCTAAAGAGAATATAGTTGAAAACAAGTACTACAAGAATAGTCAACATTGCATATAAAAGCTTTCTGACAATCATCTTTCTGGTCATATATGAATCATCCTTTATTCAACTGGTTTTATATTAAGGTAGTTGTAGTCTGTCAGATTAAAGAAGTATGTTCCTGTTTCAGGAATCTGCTTGAAGCCAGTCCATCTGTCAGATCTAATTGCCTGAATATTGTTTGCATAAATTATTATGATATATGGAGCCTCTTCGTAAACGATCTGCTGCATTTCCCATACCATCTCACGTCTTGCTTCCTCATCCATTTCCTGCTGTTGAAGAAGAAACAGCTCGTCATATCTTTCATTGGAGAAAAACGGCTCGTTGTTGCCTCCGATTTGGTCGGTCGTCAGGACGCCTGTTATTACAGTAGGATCAACATCAGATCCCCAACCCCATATAAACAGGTCATAGGTACCCCCAATTATCTCGTCATATAGCGCTCCGCTGTCCATTGTAACGTTGTTTACCTTGATTCCCACTTCAGCCAAATCAGCAACGATCATCTGACCACTCTTTACTTCTTCAAGATTGTCTGCAATGGTAATCAACTCAAATTCAAGAGGAGCACCGTCTGCCGATTCCCTAACTCCGTCACCGTTTGAATCAATATATCCCGCTGACTCCAACAAGTCATTTGCATTGTCAATATTATAGCTTCTAAGTTCAGCTTCTGTAGGCTCATAGTGGAAATAATCCCCTGGATTAATCAGTGTTGTTCCAACAGTTCCATGCCCGTTGTAGGCCATATCAACAATCTTTTGCTTGTTGATTGCCAGCTCAATTGCCTGACGAATGCTCTTGTCCTTAAGAAGCGGATTTCCGCCGCTTTCATCAGCTGTCCAACAGTTTATTCCAACCTGCATAAAACCCTTTTCCTCTCCTGAAATAACTGATACGTTTTCATCATCCATAAGTTGATTGTATTGTGCAGTATTGAGATTATTGGCTCCGTCAATCTCACCTATCATAAGGGATTGAGCCATGGAATCAATATTGTCATAGCTTACGAAGATATATTCATCAACCTCTGGTATATCTCCAAAGTAATCATTGTTCACAACAACCTTGTAAAAGTTGTCACCCTGTGAATCGAATCTATATGCTCCTGTTCCTACAGGATTTTCATTAGCCCAAATTTCCAGGTCCTCCTCTGGTATTTCACTTAGAATGTGTTTTGGAAGAATCGGTGTTGAGTTCATAAGCATATTCGCTTTTGGACTGTCCGTAGAAATCACAACCGTATTATCATCTGGGCACTGTATATCAGTAATTCCCGTAAGATATGAGCTGTACATGTATCCAAGCCCTGTGTCCATCATGAGTTCAAAGGTGTACTTAACATCCTCAGATGTAAATGGCTGTCCGTCATGCCATTTGACCCCCTCCTGAAGATTAAATGTCCAGGTCAGCTCATCCTCGCTTAGCTCCCAGTCTTTTGCAAGTGCTGGGATTGAATCGTAGTTTTCATCATACTTTACAAGCGGGTCGTAAACCAGCATAAAGAACTCATAAGTTGCCTGCATATAGGATGAAAGGGGATTCATTGTGTCAAAAGAAGCACTGGAGCCAACGGTAAATGAATTTATCTCCTCTTCTGGAGCCTGACTGTTGCCACCACAGCCTATTTGCACCATGCTTAAAACAAAAATCAAAGCAAAAATTGTATACCTTTTAAAACGAGTTTTCATATGTATTCCTCCTTATATTTAGTTGTTATTCTATGATACTCCACTTTCCAACACTGTAAATATCTTGTTATCTGCATCCAGCTTTACTCTTACACCTATGGGCAGAGTTGCAAGGTCCTTTGAATGTCCTAATGGAAGACCATACAAAACTGGAATTTCAAGAGGCTTAAGGTAATACTCCAAAACATCCTCAAGACTGGTGTCACTGAAAAATCCTGGATTGTGCTTGGAAGGAACGCAACTTTCACTTTCTCCCACTACTATTCCTCTTACATCCTTAAGCTTTCCTGCATTTCTGAGGTGTGAAAGATTATGGTCAAATATCCATGGCTCTGTTTCAACATCCTCTATCAAAAGAATCCTATCCCGGGTGTCTATCTCATATGGGGTACCCAGGCTTGCACACACAAGAGTCAGGTTTCCACCTATTAGCTTACCCTCAGCCACTCCTGGTCCAATACTATGAAGCCAAGCCTTGTTATCGGCAAGTTTAATCTCTCCTATTGGCTCTGTTGAGGACAATGCCTTGAAAAAGTGTTCCTTTGTATATTCCGTAAGCTCTTTAGCATTAAATCTACTCATTCCCGGCCCATGGAAGGTTACTACCTCTGATTTCTTATGTATTGCAAGGTGCAGAGAGGTTATGTCGCTAAAGCCGGTTAGAATCTTTGGGTTGCTCCTTACCGCATCAAAGTCGATAAGATGGATGATCTGAGCTGAACCGTAGCCTCCCTGGGTTACAAATACTGCATCGATGTCATCCCTTCTGAACATCTCATTGAAATCTGCAGCCCTTTCCTCCTCAGAGGCTGCCACAAAACCCTTGCTTTTATTAACATTCTTTCCAATTACAACATTGTAACCAATACTATCAAGATACTCAGCGCTCCTTAATACGTCACTCTTTTTTTCTGAAGGACTTGCAGGTGAAATAACTCCGATGGTATCTCCCTTTTCAAGTCTTTTTGGTTTAATCATAGGCATCCTCCTTTGTTAATTGTGTTCATAATATGAACGCGATTTCACAATTTAACCACTTAGCTTAATTATACTCCTAGTTTATTACTGTAGTCAATGAAATTGTCGTTTAATTATGAATTTTTTGATAATTTGATTAGTCTAATACCACTATCTAATTTTCTGTCTTCACCAATCTGTAACCAATCAAAAAGAGCACAAAAAAATCAACACCCTTAAAGTGTTGATATTGGCGGAGAAGGAGGGATTTGAACCCTCGCGCCGGTTGTGCCGACCTACCGCTTTTCGAGAGCGGACCCTTCAGCCACTTGGGTACTTCTCCTGTTATGCTGACAAATTATATTATACAGCCGTTTTTATCACAATGCAAACTACTTATAGATGAAAAGATTTAAACGCTTCTACTTTTTTTCAACTCTGCAAACAACCTCATAATATGCTGCATGGATTCCCATTTCAGAGTATCTTTCCGGAATTATTCTATTAACTCCTCCACCTTTTTTCATCCATCCACCCTGATATACCATAACCCTGTCAGGAAGGATCTCCTTATCAAGATTAAGTATTGCCTTTAGTGAACCTTTCTCAGTTGTAATACTAATATTGTCTCTCTCTTTAAGTCCCATCTCTCTTGCTCTCTCTCTGTTCATATAGACAACAGGGGTATGCTCTTCCTCAATCAGTGCAAAGTGCTGAGAGTGGAGCGATCCCCTAAGCTTTGGTGTAATAAGGTAAAACGGATATTCTTTTGTAGTTTCAACCTGGATATTCATCTTTTCTGGAAGTGCCGAGAAGCCCTCTTTTTCTGCAGTCTCAGAATAGAATTCAAATTTTCCGGAAGGAGTCATAAACTCGCTGTCACTCCATGGAATATCGAGAAGACCTGGTACTTTTAATGGCTTCTCTTTTAGCAATTTTATATCAATTTTTTCTTTCATTGGCTGAGTGATTCTGTCAATCCACTGGTCTGCAGACATAATTGGGAAATCGACAAGGCCCAGTTTTTCTGCAAGATGGTTTAAGATTTCAGTCTCTGAAAGGACTCCTCCAGGTGGTTCGACAACCTTATTGCAGTAATTAATATAGCTATGGTTTGCAGGAGGCATGATAATATTATCCTCTTCAAGAAAATGTCTCACAGGCAAAACAACATCCGAGGCAGCGGCAGTATCTGTTAGATACATATCCAGAGTTACCTTAAAATCAACAGATTCAAATGCCTCAAGAATCTTTGTTGCATCCATTCCCTGGTTTACAGGGTTCGCCCTGGCTGTATATATCATCCTTACGGGAGGATTCTTTTCAGTCAATATGAATTCTCCAAGCAATGGTCTCTTGTAAGTCTTTTTTTCATTTGCAAGATCTGTTCCCTTTAAAAAATCTTCATCAATCAGCCCATCCGCTACGCTGTTGTTATAACTAACTCCTCCGCCGGATTTTCCAATATTCCCAGTCACAGCACCAAGTGCGTCAATTGCTCGTATTGTGTCTCCACCGTTTGAGTATCTTTGGATTCCAAAACCTAGTATAATTGCTGCTGGTTTGGCTCTTCCATACTCCAGGGCCAGTTTTTCAATCTCTTTTGGATCAATTCCGGTTCTTGTAAATACTTCCTCCTGTGAAATCTTAAGTAGTGTTTTCTTCAAATTTTCAAATCCAACAGTGTTTTTATTTATGTACTCCATGTCAGCAAGATTATTTTCAATTAAAATCTTCGCCATATAAAGTGCAATCAGGCCATCTGTTCCGGGTTTCGGAGACAAATGAACATCAGAAATGGTAGCTGTTTCAGAAGGAAGAGGGTCGATTACTACTATTTTTGCGCCTTTTTCCTTTGCCTTTTTAAAAAACGGCATCATATGTGGCCCGGTTGAAGCTGGATTTCTCCCCCATATAATTATCATTTTGCTATTAATGAAATCCGTAGGTTCGTGTGACAGGCACTTGCCAAAATCATATCTTTGAGCTTCTACGCCTGCTCCTGCACAGAGACTTCCCGTGGGCATTGTTGCTCCACCAAAGGCATTGAAAAAACGTTGATCTGCTTTTTTAAGCACACCAGAATTTCCAAATTCACTTATGTATAGAAGGGATGTTGTAGGGTAGTTTTTTCTCAATGAATCCATTTTGCTTGCCACAAGACCCAAGGCTTCATCCCAGGATGCTTCTCTAAGGTCTCCATCTTCTCTTATAAGAGGTTTTAGGAGCCTATCCCTAGAATTCCTCATCTGTATGTGTTTGTAGCCTTTCTCGCATAGGAATCCACCTGTTACAGGATTCTCTGGATTCCCGACAAGCTTCTTCAATTCACTGCCCTCTACCAGAGCCTTTATTGAGCATGAATCCCAGCAGTCCAATGTACAGGCTGTACTGATCCACTTTTTATTCATCTTCGCCACCTCTATTTCTTTTTCTAAGATCTCTGAAAAAATCCTTCAACAACTGTGCGCTTTCCTTTTCCAGAACTCCCGTCCTTAGCTCAACTCTATGATTAAGCCTTGGATGTCTTACAAGGTCCTCCACAGATCCGCAACATCCGTGTCTTGGGTCCATAGCGCCTATGACAAGCCTTGGTATCCTTGCATTTACAATAGCTCCTGCACACATGGCACAAGGCTCCAAAGTGACATATAGAGTGCAATCTACAAGTCTCCACCCGCCCAGATACCTGCTGGCTTCCTCTATTGCCATTATCTCTGCATGGGCGATTGGGTTTTTCTTAGTTTCCCTTTGGTTATAACCTCTACCGATAATTTTGTCATTGTATACAACAACAGCACCCACTGGTACTTCGTAGGTGCTGGTCTTAGCAATTTTGATAGCTTCATTCATATATTTTTCATCCATATTAGATCACCTTGCTTTAATGGTGCACCCGAGAGGAATCGAACCCCTGCTCATGCCTTAGGAGGGCACCGCTCTATCCTTCTGAGCTACGGGTGCAAGTCACAAAGATATTTTATAACTATTTTTAGTCTTTGTCAAACACTGTAAATAAATTAATCCACCGGATTATTCAAATAACACAATCCGGTGGATTATCTTTTAAGCAACTTTCGCTTTATCTCGCTTTATCTGCATTTTCTGGAATAAATATGTTCCTACCAGAGCTGCCAATCCAAAGGCATCTGAAAGGTATCCTGGATTCAGTAGCATCAATGCTGCCGCTCCAAGCAATACCCTTTCAATTATATTGGTCTTTTTAATCAAGTACCCCTCCACGGAGCTTGCTAGACATAATATTCCTATTACTGCTGATAGAATTACAGGCAATGCCTGAATAAATGGTATAAATACAACTGTTGTACCAACAATTTCCTTAACCATTATCAATTCAGGGTTGATGGCGAATATATACGGTACGATAAACGCTGCCAAAGCTATTTTTAAAGCCTGGAAGCCCGTCTTCATGGAATTCGACCCTGCTATTCCCGCACCAGCATAAGCCGCAAGTGCAACCGGTGGTGTAATATCCGCAACTACACCGAAGTAAAGAATAAACAGGTGAGCTGCCAAAAGATTTACCTCAAGCTTTAAGAGTGCCGGAACTGCCATTGTTGCAAGTACAATATACTTTGCAGTTGTAGGAAGTCCCATTCCAAGTATTATTGATGCGATCATTGTAAAGAACAATGTCAGCAACAGATTTCCTTGTGCTACTGTTACGATAATTTCTGCAATTCTTAAACCAAGACCTGTAAGGGTTACAACCCCAACAATCATACCTGCAGACGCGCAGGCACATGCTACTCCTACTGAACCCTTGGCTCCTGCTTCAAGAGCTCCAAGGAAGTCTTTAAATGTAAAAGATCCGTCTCTTCTTACCAAGGCAGCTATAATCGCTACGATCATACTGATTATTATTGCCTTGAATGCGGCAAGTGTAGGTGTATTTCCTGATATCAGGAAGTATACAACACTCACTAGTGGAATAAGAAGAAATCCTCTTGTCAATAATAATTTGCTTACCTTCGGTAGCTTCTCTCTTGGTATTCCTACCAGGCCAAGTTTCGAAGCTTCAAGGTGAACCATGGTACCGACTGCAAAATAATACAGTACAGCGGGTATTGCCGCTGCTATTATTATCTGAAGATATGATATTCCAGTAAATTCAGCCATTATAAATGCTGCGGCTCCCATAACAGGAGGCATAATCTGACCGCCAGTTGATGCTGCTGCCTCTACCGCTCCTGCAAAGTATGGCTTATACCCTGTCTTCTTCATCAATGGTATTGTAAATGCACCTGTAGTAACTGTGTTTGCTACAGAGCTACCTGAAATTGATCCCATGAATCCACTGGCCACAACTGCTGTCATTGCAGGACCACTCTTTACGTGTCCGGTCAAGCCGAAGGCTATGTCTATAAAGAATTTTCCAACTCCTGTCTTGTCCAGGAATGATCCAAAAAGGATAAACAGAAATACGAAGGTTGCAGATACGCCAATAGGGATACCCATGATACCTTCAAGTCCCATGTACATATGAGAAACTATCCTTGTAAGTGAAAATCCTCTGTGTGCAAGTATTCCAGGCATCTGTGGTCCAAAGTAAGCATAGCTCAGGAACACGATTGCAACTATAGGAAGTTCCGGTCCTACTACTCTTCTTGTAACTTCCAGTGTCAAAAGAATAGCAATACTACCAAATATCAGGTCAATGGTTGTTGCATTTCCTCCCTTAAGAGCCATCTGCTCAGGGAACAGGAATATGTACCCAAAAACTACAATTGCCAGTCCCATAAGTACGAAATCAAAAATTGCAGGCTTTTCCTTGCTTGACTTCTTGCTTGAAGGATAGAGGAATAATCCAATTATAAATGCAAAAATAATATGTAGAGATCTCTGTCTGTACGAAAGCAAAGTCCCGAATCCTGCCGTATACAGGTGGAAAGTTGACATTGCAATGGCAATAACCATAACAACCTTTGATAATACTCCTTTTAGCTTTCTAAGCTTCGATGTCTCCTTGTCATAGGATTCCATCAATAAATCGACGTTCAGATTTCCCTCTTCATCAAGTACATCTTCTGCTTCTTCTTCAGTAACTTCTTCTTTATCAATTGTTTCATCTTTTGTTTCATCTTTTTTTATCTCTTCTTCGAGATTTTCGTTGTCTAATCTTTTATCGTCGCTCATCTAAACCCCTCCTTTGCCAAATATAATATGATTGGAGTCTTTTGGGTTTCAAACTTTACAGCTTCAGTAGGTTCTGAGAATTCAACAAAAAAATAAGATTTTCCTCCTACCATTAGCTCGTGATTTGCCCTTACTGCTCCTGTTCTATAAACGAGGTTCGTCATTTTTTGGTCAATGTTGTACAGTCGAAATCCATCTTCAACTATATCAAAGTCATATGGACTTGTAGCCGGAAGTCCAGCTCCAAAGGATTGAAATACCGTCTCCCTAAGTACAATTTCGCCATCATCCATTGTATACATCTCCCATACAGGGGTCCGTTCAACCGAATGGATGTATTTTACTGTGAAGGAATTATTACCTCTTGGCCACCAGGACCTTAGATATTCTCCGCTTTTTGCGTCTGTTGCCTTCAAAACCTCAACTGGATAAAACATCATGGCAATCAACAGTAGAATCGTGACCACTGCCAAAATCCTCTTTAATAAGGGAAAGGTACTGATACTATCAGTACCTTTTCCATTCAATTCTTTTCTACTCGATGCCTTGCTCATCGTAATACTTCTGAGCTCCTGCATGAAGGTCTATTGGCATACCTGCAAGTGCAGTTTCAAGTTTAATATCGTTACCTCTTGCATGTGTGTCGATGATTACTTGTCTTTGCTCGAAGATGCTCTTGGTCATGTTGTAAACCAAGTCTTCACTAAGGTCCTCTGGAACAATAAGCATTGCCATTACTGCTGCTGAAGTTACATCAGCTTCCATACCTTTGTAGCTATCTCCAGGTATAGCAACTTCAGTGTAGAATGGATACTTCTCTGAAAGTGATGCAATCTTTGCTGGATCCATAGCAACAACTACGATATCAGAAGTTTGAGTTACTTCTGTTACTGCTGAAGTTGGAAGTGCACCAGTTACGAATGCAGCGTCTATCTGCTTGTTCTTAAGCTGGTCTGCAGCCTCGTTAAATGAAAGGTAGTCAGCTTTACCAAGGTCATCATATGTCATTCCATACTCTTCAAGAATCTGTCTTGTATTTACTTCAGTACCTGATCCAGGTGCTCCTACTGCAACTTTCATTCCAGCAAGGTCTTCAATGCTTGTAATTCCTGAGTCTACTGTTGCAATTACCTGAATAACTTCAGGATATAGCATAGCCATTCCTCTGATATTTGTTATTGGATCTTGACCATCAAAAGTCTCTGATCCTGTAAATGCGTAGTAAGTAACATCGTTCTGTACAAAAGCTAGTTCTGCTTCACCTTGAGCTATAAGGTTAACATTCTCAGCTGATGCTCCAGTTGATTGTGCATTTGCATTTACTCCAGCGATATTATCGTTGAAGATCTTAGAAATTGCTCCACCTAGTGGGTAGTAAGTACCGCCTGTTCCTCCAGTTGCTACTGATATAAATACTTCTTCTGCTGGCTCTTCTGCTGCTGGTTCTTCAGCTGCTGGTTCTTCCCCTGCCGGCTCTTCTGCTGGTTCCTCTGCTGCTGGTGAGCAACCAACCATTAATGCTAGTGTCAGTATAAATACCAACCACAATGATAATGTCTTTTTGTTCATATTCATCCCCCTTTTTAATTTTTCTGCCTTACTTCGTTGCCCGATTCTGACTATTTGGACAACTTGTAAGTACATTATAACTCAATTTGCAGTGATAATCCACTATAATTTTGTTAAACCATTCCTCAACTTGATGGTTGTGCCATTCATTAATTCTTTATAGAGAATAGTCCGAAGATTTTACCTTCGGACTTAATGCTCTATTTTTGAAGCTTTTCAAGGCCTCCCATGTACTTTCTAAGTACTTCAGGAATTGTCACAGAACCGTCTTCCTGCTGGAAGTTTTCAAGTATAGCCGCAAAAGTTCTTCCAACCGCCAAGCCTGATCCATTTAATGTATGAAGGTATTCAACCTTGCCATTATCGTCTCTCCTGAATCTTAGATTCGCTCTTCTTGACTGATAGTCCTCAAAGTTGCTACAGCTTGATATTTCAACATATCTATCATAACTTGGCATCCAAACTTCCACATCGTATGTTTTTGCTGATGAGAATCCAAGGTCTCCCGTGCTCAGCATTACAACTCTGTATGGAATCCCCAGTCTCTTCAAGACTTCCTCAGCATTGTTTGTCAGAGTCTCAAGTTCATCATAGGACTTGTCGGGATGAGCAAACTTTACCATCTCTACCTTGTCAAATTGATGATTCCTAATAAGTCCTCTTGTGTCTCTTCCAGCTGAACCTGCTTCCTGTCTGAAACATGGAGTATATGCGGTAAAATAAACCGGCAACTGCTCTTCAGTCAGGATTTCATCCCTTAGAAGATTCGTAAGTGGAACTTCAGCAGTTGGTACCAGGAAGAAGTCCTTGCTTGGCACGTAGAACATATCATCTTCAAACTTTGGCAACTGTCCTGTTCCAATCATACTATCCCTGTTTACCATAAAAGGAGTAGACATTTCAGTATAACCGTGCTCTCCTGTGTGCAGGTCAAGCATAAAGCTGATTATAGCTCTTTCAAGTCTTGCGCCGGCACCTTTGAATACGCTAAATCTTGCGCCTGCTATTTTTGATGCCCTTTCAAAATCCAGAACATCCAGTTCAGTTCCAATATCCCAATGAGCTCTTGGTTCAAAATCGAATTCTCTTGGAGTTCCATCTTTTCTAATCTCAATATTGTCTTCATCGGTTTCACCTTCCACTACGCTGTGGTGTGGTGTGTTTGGAATCTGTAGAAGCATGCTCTTTAACTCATCATTTACATCCTTGACCTGAATGTCAAGCTCCTTAACCTTTTCTGAAAGTTCTTTCATTTGAGCAAAAATATCGGTTACATCTTTGCCTTCCTTCTTTAATTTTGGAATTTCCTTTGAAACTTTGTTCTGTTCTGCTTTCATCTCTTCAACCTGAACAAGTACTTCCCTTCTCCTTTCATCCAGTTCAATCACCTTGTCAATCGGGTAGTCACCATGTCTCTTTGCAAGAGCTTCCCTGACTTCTTGAGTGTCCATTCTAATCCGCTTAATATCCAACATAATATTCCTCCTCCTATTCGTAGTAATTAAAAAAACTCCCATCCCTATATAATATAGGGACGAGAGTATACCCGCGTTGCCACCCTAGTTAGCCGTATCACGGCTCACTCGAATAATACTGGCTCAGGGTTGGATTCTGTAATTCAGTCTTCCGGTTCGCACCTGCCACCGGCTCTCTTAAAGACTTTCTTACATACTATTTCCCTTCACTGCCTTATTTAATTAAAATCAATTATAGCATATCTGAGTTCATTGTCAATACACTATTCCGTATAGGGTGGTATTTCAATAGTCTTAATATCCTCTGCTTCTGACATTTCAAGCTTCTCCACAACCCTTTTGTAGATGTCGGGAACTCCTGATGTAAGAATCTGAAGCGTTCCCTTTCCCTCCTTTTTCAAGGCTCCCTGCTCATGAAGAACCATTCTCATGGCCTTTGCTTGCTGAAAACCTGGATTTATGTAATTAAGTGTCGGGTCAAGTTCCAGGAATACATCTTCGACAATTGGATAATGTGTACATGCAAGTACGATATTATAGAAGTTTCCCATCTGGGATATACTCTGTAGATGATCGCTTATTGTATCGTATATCTCCCTTGACCTGTAGTCTCCCTTATCAACCAACTCAGCCAGTTTCGGGCTCTTTTCTGAGGATATCTCATAGTCCTTCCTTCTCTCACGAAGGAGCTTCTCATAAGCTTTTGTTCTAATGGTGAAATCAGTTCCCAATATTACCATCTTATTGATTCCCATGTTTTCAATGTGATCGACAGTAGGTACGATTATATCCACAATTGGAAAATCAAATTTATCCCTGAACCGGTCTGCCATTGTTGAAATAGTATTACATGCAATAGCTACCATCTTGACATCTCTCTTCTCAAAGTATTTGAGCATTGCCATTGTTAAATTATAGATCTCCTCCTCGTCGCGATTTCCGTACGGTATATTTTTACTGTCTCCAAAGTATATGATGTCCTCATGGGGCAAAATCTTTTGAATTGACTTTACCACAGTAAGCCCTCCTACACCTGAATCCAGTACTCCTATTGGTTTCTCCATATAATTCCTCCTAAATTAAAGTGTCATATCCCCTTGTTTTATGTAACCCCTTCTTCTCATCCACTCTGAGACAGAAAAGGAAATAAGTCCAGGGAATACAAAGTGCATCATGAGAATCATTAAAAATACATAGGCGCTTGCGCCCATTGTCTCTACCATTGCAAACTGACCTACAAGTCCGCTTGTTCCCATCCCCGCTCCCAAAGAATTGCTTCTCATTTCCAAAAGATATGTGGAAACTGGTCCAAGTATAGCCGAGGCAACAATTGAAGGGATCCATATCAACGGATTCCTTACAATATTTGGAATCTGGAGCATTGAAGTGCCGAGTCCCTGGGCAACCAAACCACCCATTCTATTTTCTCTGTAGGATGCCACTGCAAATCCTACCATATTGGCTGCACATCCTACGGTTGCTGCTCCTGCTGCAAGTCCCGAAAGATTTAGGGATATGGCCAATGCGGCTGAGCTGATCGGGAGTGTCAAGGTAATACCCATAATAACTGCAACTATGATTCCCATTGGTATCCTGTGCAATTCAGTAGCTTGATTGATAATCGCTCCTATCCCAGTCATAAAAGCTGCTATGTATGGAGATATGTAGCTTCCAACCATTCCCCCTACAAGAATAGTTATCATAGGAACGAGAATAATATCAAATTTTGTCTTGCCTGCTACTACCTTTGAAATCTCAGCGCCTGCTAAAGCTGCAACAAATGCACCTACTGGTTCTCCAATTGCAATTACAGCAACGGCTCCATCAAAGGAAACGCTGCCTGCACCTATAGCACCTGCCACTGCAGATGCAAATATTCCAAGTGGTGGCGCACCTATGCTGTATGCAACACCAACCCCAATTGCAGGTCCCATCATCCTTTGGGCTACATTCCCAAAGTACACAAGTGAAGGAATATCTCCATAAACTCCTATTTGTCTTATTATCAGACCAATAAGAAGGGATGCGAAAAGTCCCAAGGCCATCCCGTTAAGTGTTTTTACAATATAGTCCTGTATACCCGTTGCTTTCTTTCTCATTCCTCGACTCCTTCCAGTATTATTCCCATCTGAGGTCCTTACCGTAGAATCTCAGCGGTAAAAATTTATCGAAAATTCTAGAGAACACCCTATCTGTGTATATCTCAGAAATTTCATTTGGTGTAAGATTTGTTGATATGATTGTCTTCTTACCTGCTAAAAGTCTTGTGTTTACAATATTGAATATCTCAGCATTGGTAAATGTATTTGAGATTTCAGTTCCAAGATCGTCAATAATTAACAGGTCTGCCTGGAACAAAAGATTGTACTCGTATTCTGATATTTCACTGTTGCCTTTTCTAAACCTTCTCTTTTCAAGAATGTCCAAGATTGTAAATGCAGTCTGGTATATGACTATCTTGTTTTTATCGAGAAGTGCCTTTGCAATGCAACTGCAAAGGAAAGTTTTTCCAAGGCCAGTTGTTCCATAAAAAAGAAGATTTTCGCCGTTTTTTTCATCAAAGTTTGCAATAAATCCTTCAGAATAGCTTAGAATATCCATCATGTTCTCTCTTGGAGTAAGATCTTCTCCATCAAATGGTTCCGTGCTGAAAAGCTCAATGTCAAAGTTCTGAAAGTTTTCCTTGTGAAGTATGTTCTCTAGGTTTGACATCTTGTAAGATCTGTTGATCAAAAGCTGCTTCATGCAATTGCATCTTTTGGAATCTTCCATATATCCAGTATCCTTACACTTATTGCAAGTATACTTTGGTTCAAGATAATCTGCTGAAATATTCCCTTCAGTCATGTGATATGCCTTTTCCATTTTTAAGGCTTCAATTTTTTCCCTAGCTTCCTTGGCAGCTTTCTCTGAATTCTCAGGCTTTAAAAGAACTGTTTTTGCCATCTTCAGCCCTGTTTTTCTTATTTCATCATCAATTTCCCTAACTTTGGGAATCTTTTTATAAATTTCCTGTTGCCTTTTTCTCAAATCGTTTTGTGCTTTATCTCTTCTTCTTTCATAGATAAGCTGTATTTCCTTCAATACGGGATTATTCATCTGAATCACCGTTTCCCTTCATTCTGTGAGCTTCACGTTTTCTCTTTGCCATCTTCTCAAGGTCTTCAGGTGAATACTTGGCACTTCTTTGCTCAAAGTTGTGGAATCTTGTCTTGTGGGGTGTGCTTTTTTTGCCTGAAGCCTTATATTGCTTCTTCTCCGGCTTTTCATCCTGCTTGTCAAGAACCTCAATATCTTCTGCTTTCCTGATGCCTTTCTTGTACCAGTCACTTATGACTCCGTCAATATAATTAACAGTAGGATACTGGACCTTGTTGGCTGCCTCGCACCCCTTGAGTACCAAATCTATTGAGTATCCGTACTGGTCAAACCACTTGTTGACCAGGCTCATATCTCCATCAGTTACACCTTTATGCTCCAGGCCTATTGATTTCATAACCTTCTGGTATCTGAAATACTTCTGGTCAACCTTGTTGAAGTACTCCATGACTGCATCCATATTAGTCAACCCCTGATCATACCAGTTTCTTATTATCCCTTCGATATACTTGACACTTCTTTTGTTCTTGACTTCTGCTCCGTAACTAAAAGCCTTTTCGATTACGTCAGGATTCATATTGTAATCCTGTACCCATGAAAGTACTTGCTTCTTTTCCATCGGAGTTGTCTGCCTTCTCATCATATAATCTATATTGTTGAACATTTTATTTATAACTGGAATCTGATTTGCCTCGATAAGATCCTTCTGGCTGGAAGCTCGTGGCTTTTTCTCTTCGATGACATTCTTTTGTGTCATAAGATTGTTTTTTATAAAAAGCTGTTTAAGACTCATAAATGTTACTGTGTAATCTACATTATCTGATCCTTCTTTTCTTATAATCCCCTTATTCTCCCAGAAATCCCAGGCCCTTAACACATCTTCCATGGGAATATCCAAATGCTTTGCTATTGTTTTGTTGGTTACATCTATTCTATCATCTCTGTCATGAGCATATTTATAGCCCAGCAAATAGACCTTAACATAAGTTCCATTGGCCATGGGCATATAGTCGTTCAGGAATATATTTTCTATGGGCGTGTCCCCAAGATCCATATCTGTTGTCTCGATTATAAAACTCATTGTCTGATCATCCCCTTAACCTGACCTTCCATCTCTCTAAATCTCTTCTTTGTAAGCTTCATTTTGTAGATATAATTATATATCTTTTCACCTTTAAATACAAAATAAGATTTTGAAGCCATTATTTCAGGGTGATCCCTGTTAATGCCTTCTACTGGGAATAAATCAGTATAGTATTCACAGGGAACAAATCCAAACTTCTCGTATAGATGGATTGCCCTCTTGTTAAACTCAGCAACCTCAAGATAGAGGGTTTTCATCTTCATTTCATTGAAATAGCATGGCAAAAAAATCTCAAGGCTTTCCGTCCCGTACCCATTATCCACATGATTTGGATCAAATACAATCCCAAGAAATGATCTTCTTCTAAGAAAATCCTTTTTCTTTATTCCTAAATAACCAACCAATACTCCTTCTTCATTGTGTACTCCAAAGTATTTATTCCAGATGGTAAAGGTTTTATACATAAACCATTTTTTTATTTCCCGATCTTCTTCGTAAGGAAAATTATAGTCTTCCAGAAGTACGGTTTCGTGTGTTCCCCAACTTCTCATTGACTTTGCATCTTCCATGCTCAAAGGGGATATTGTCACTCGTTTTCCTTTTATTATCATCTTTTTCACGTCTCCACATAAAAATAACTTCGAGGTCTCCCCTCGAAGTTATTTTACACTATAATCTCAAGTTAATCAAAGACTACTTATAGGACTTTTGTACCTGCAAATGTTATAATTTAGAGACTGACACAACTTTCTTTAATGTTCTAATTCTCACCTGTCTCCATGTATCTCTCCATATTCAGGAACTTGGTGTATTCACTCTTGAATACCAGATCTACCTGCCCAGTTGGACCATTCCTGTGCTTAGCTATTATAACTTCTCCGATATTCTTCTTTTCTGATTCCGGATCGTAATAGTCGTCCCGGTAAAGGAACATAACAATATCGGCATCCTGCTCAATTGCTCCTGATTCTCTCAGGTCAGATAGAATTGGTCTGTGGTCTGAACGAAGCTCAGGCGCACGTGATAACTGGGACAATGCAAGTACTGGGCATTCCATCTCCTTGGCCAGTGCTTTCAAACCCCTTGAAATCGCTGAGATTTCCTGTTGTCTGTTTTCAACTCGACCATCAGCCTGCATTAGCTGGAGATAATCCACCACAATAAGGTCAAGGCCTTTTTCAACCTTCAGTCTTCTGCATTTGGCCTTCATCTCCATCAGGGATATTCCAGCTGTATCGTCAATGAATATATCCATCTTTGACAAAGGAGCCATGGCATTTACAATCTGAATCCACTCATCATCAGACAGATTACCACTTATTATCTTCTGAAGGTCGACATGTGCAGTTGCACTTATAATTCTTTGTACAAGCTGCTCTTTTGACATCTCCAGTGAAAACAATCCCACTTTACCTTTTCCCTTAAGGGAAGCATTGGTTGCAATATTTACCCCAAGTGCCGTTTTTCCCATGGAAGGTCTTGCAGCAAGAAGAACCAGCTCAGATTTCTGGAGACCAGACAATTTGTGGTCAAGGTCAGAAAACCCTGTAGTGAGTCCTGTTAATTCTCCTTTATTTGCTGCTCTTTCCTCAATCTGTGCAAAACTTGAAAGGAGCACTTCACTTATTGGATGAAAACCTTGCTTGTGAGCTCCCTGGGTTATGTCGAATATGTTTTTCTCTGCTTTTTCTATTATTGAATTTACACTGTCTGAGTTATCATAGGCAAGTCCCATTATTTCATTACTTGATCCTATCAGCCTTCTTAGTATTGACTTCTCCTGGACTATGTCGCAGTAATACTTCGTGTTTGCCGTAGTAGCAACACTTCCAGACAGATTTGCCAGATAAGTTACTCCACCTATGCTTTCCAGGGTATTCCTTCGCTTAAGCTCCTCTGAAAGAGTGACCAGGTCGACAGGTTCATTCCTGTTGCTAAGTACAAGCACGGCTTCATAAATCTCTTTGTTTGCCTCTTTGTAAAAGTCATCGGCTCTAAGATGTTCAATTGCTGTGTTTATGGCTTCCTTGTCAAGGAGCAATGCTCCTATAACCGATTGCTCTGCCTCCATGCTATGTGGAGGTATTCTTCCAATACCAGTTTCCATGGGTTTCACCTCTTATTCTGCGGACACGTCCACCTTTAATGTAGCAGATACATCAGGATATACCTTAACTTCAACCTCTGTAACTCCTGTCGTCTTTATATTTTCCTTCAACTCAATCTTACGCTTGTCTATATCAATTTCATGCTGATTATTCAGTCCATTCGAAATGTCCTGAGATGTTACGGATCCGAAAAGTCTCCCTTCGGTCCCGCCCTTGGCTTTGAGGTCGACTGTAAGCTTCTCAATCTTTTCCTTCAGTTCCATGGCTTCCTTCAGTTCATTATCCTTTTGAGCAGCCTCTTGAGCTTTTGATGCTTTCCACTTTTTTAGATTTTCGGGAGTTCCCTCAATTGCTATATTCCTTGGAATAAGATAGTTTCTCGAATAACCGTCTTTAGCGTTAACGAGATCTCCTGCTTCCCCCATTCCTTTAACATCCTTTAAAAGTATAATTTTCATCTCTTTTCACCTTCCTTTAAATATTTATCTATTATATCTGTCAGAAGCTTTTCAGCTTCTTCCATTGAGACCTTCTCTATTTGGGCGCCGGCACTGGTTAAGTGTCCGCCACCTCCAAGTTTTTCAAGTATAAGCTGAACGCTTATACTTCCTAGAGAACGACCGGATATATGGATTTTTTCATCCAGCTGGCTAAATACAAACGAGGCTTCAACATCATTGATATTAAGAAGCTCGTTTGCAGCCTGGGCTGCAATCAGAATTGAATCCTCCATCTGCTTTTCCAGTCTTCCTATTGCAATTGTGTCAAATATTATCTTCGAAGATTTTATTACCTCTGCCTTATTCACAAAGGTACTAAAGTCATCCCGGAACAATTGCTTGACTATTGTGGTGTCCGCGCCAGATCTCTTTAAAACAGCAGCCGCTTCAAATGTACGAACTCCAGTCTGGAAACTGAAATTCTTTGTATCAACGGTTATTCCTGCAAGCAGAGCTTCTGCTTCAAACTTCGTAAGATTTGTCTCATCTCCCATATATGTCAAGACTTCTGTAACAAGTTCAGCTGTTGATGATGCATACGGTTCCAGGTAGGTTAGCACAGGATTGTTAATAAATTCTGCCCCTCTTCTGTGATGATCAATAACTACCACCTTTTGTGTCAATTGTAGCAACTTCGGTTCCTCTGTAAGACTTGGCCTATGGTTGTCCAAAACTATAAGCAAAGACTTTTCATCCATCATCTCAGAGGCTTCCTCCCCTGTAATTATACTCTTAAGCATATCAGGGCTGTCCTTTCTCATTCTCTCCATAAGATTTCTAATGGATGGATTTTCTCCGTTTAAGACTATAAACCCTTCCTTTTTTCTATTGTTAATTGCTCTCATTATTCCAACACTGGAACCAATGGAATCCATGTCCGGATTCTTATGACCCATAACAAATACTCTTTCATTCTGGTCAATCAACTGTCTCAGCGCATCTCCAATGACCCTAGCCTTGACTTTGTTTCTCTTTTCAACTGCCTTTGACTTGCCACCATAGAAATCAAATGTATTTCCTACGTTTATAACCGCCTGATCTCCACCTCTACCAAGTGCTATATCAATTGCAGCACTTGCGTTTTCATAGGATTCCAGCAAGGTCTTTCCTGCCTGACACACACCTATACTCAATGTTATAGGTATAATATTACCCATACTCATATCCCTTATTTGATCCATTAGGTCAAAATTATTTGATTTTATAGCCTCAAGTCCACCCTGATTAAGAATGACCATGTACTTGTCGCTCTCGTACTTTCTGACAATCCCCTGATATTGACCGAAATAGCTGTTTATAAGATGGTCTATTTCTGCCAATACAATAGGTCTGTGGATATCTGGAGTGGAGTTTTTTACATCATCATAATTATCAACATCCACAAGGGCAACTACAGTTTTTTCTCTAGTATGTTCATTTTTAAGTACCATGTAGTCTGTATCATCAACCCAATATAGAACGGTTATCTTTCTTTTACCTGAAGTCTTCTTGTCCTCCAGAAAATTAGGATACACCTGAAAATATCTGTCCCTATAGTTAATTGAAACTGACTCGTTTTCTTTTTTCTTAAGCAATTCAGTAAGATTAAAGTCAGTAACTAGTTCGCTTATTGACTTGTTAACTATCTCCTCTTCTCCCAGAAGTGAAAGGAATGGAGTATTATACCATGTGATTTTTCCTGCATCATCAATAAATACCATTGGAAAAGGCATGTTGAATATTGCATGTTTGGTAGCTGAATCGAAATCCTGTGACAGGCCTTCGACGTATCTTGCCAACTCCTTGTTTTTTTCCTCTATCTTCTTAGAGTTGTAATAAACAAGATAGGCAAGTATGATGCCCATGATAAAAGCAACAATAGGTTGAAAAAACGCAATTATCAGCACAGATAGTCCGATTACAATCAGATATAACTTTGTGTCAGCCCATGTAAACATTTTATATTTCATCTTTTTCCTCCTACTATGGTTTTCTTCTTAGTTTCCTGAAATCAAGTACGATATCCATCCCACCTAAGAGTGTTATGGCGGTCAATACCGGAGAAATAACAAAGGACATGAAGATAACCAATCCCCTTATAAACATGTTCATTTTCCACTTTATCATAAAGAAGTTTATTACAGCCAGTCCCTGGAGTATAAAAACAACCCCTACCAGGACCATCATGTTTAAGAATATTGTATCATAATATGTCCCGTCAATACCTCTTCCAATAAAAACTCCAAGAAACATTACAAGAACCCCGATTGCAAAATTATTGGGAACCGTAAACTTATGAAGCCAGGGCATCTGTAATATTCCTACACCCAATTTTCTCAAAATCCATACGGTTATAATATAATTGGTATAACTCACAAGAAGTGCCATAAACATTAAGATTGATGGTAGAATAAGAATAATATACTTGTATGCATCCTCCAACATCCTTCTAGCGCTATCCAATTCGTAGTTGCTAAGACCCATTCCTTCCAGCATCTGGAGTTGGATAAACAACGTCTCCTTGAAGGTTGTCTCCATTTGCTTTATAATGCTTAAATCTGTAAGACTATCTGCTAAATAAAAAACTATCAGGGTACTTGTGAAAAAAACCAGAACTCCTGTAACAAGAACCTGCAGAGGTCTTCTCCTTTTTTTCATGCCATATACCAGGGCCAGACTCAACGGGCCGAACAGAACCAATAGAACTATTCCATTTATAAGATACCCTGTACCTAAACCAATTATTAGGGATGCAACTGTAACTACAACTGCAGCTGGGTTGATTCCATTCTTTATACCATATACAACAACACCAGCCGGAAACAAAATGAGTACAAGGGGTGTCAGGTATACTGACAATAGTCCCACAAGTACCACTACAGCTACTGCTCCTGCCCCCTCAATTAACGGTTGCATCAATTTATTATCATCTTTCAAGAGTTTCACCTCAAGTCTCGTATTTGTGTCGGAATTAGTCAATCACTTGCAATGCTTATCATTGATTATATATTAATTTAAAGACAAATAAAAGCCTCGTTGGTGGGTAAATCTCATAACAAAGAAAAAAGAGAGGTCTCCCTCTCTCTTAATCAGCGCTATATGGCAACAATGCAACTTGTCTTGCTCTCTTAATAGCAATTGTAATCTGTCTTTGGTGCTTTGAGCATGTTCCGGAAACTCTTCTTGGTAGAATCTTTCCTCTTTCTGTGATATACTTCTTAAGTTTGCTCACATCTTTATAATCGATATGTGTTGATTTGTCTGCACAAAAGCTACACACTTTTTTTCTAGGTTTAAATCTTCTTTGCATCCTTTTCCCCTCCTTGATTAGAATGGAATATCATCATTGTCGGTAGGGTGAAATCCGTCTATGTCTGAGAAGTCCGATCCGGTTGAACCTGATGATTTCTGAGTGTTGTCTCCCCATTCAAGGAATTCAACGTTGTTTGCCACAACTTCAGTTGTGTAAACTCTTTTCCCATCTTTGTCATCATAGCTTCCGGTCTGAATTCTACCGTTTACGCCAACTAATTTCCCTTTATTTAGGAAATTCGCGCAGTTCTCCGCTACTTTTCCCCATACAACAATTCTAATGAAATCAGCAGTAGGCTGATTTTTTGATTCCATTTCCATTTTCTTTTCTTTCGAAAGATTTTTATCTACAGCCAACGTGAATGTGGACACTGGTGTACCTGAATTCGGTATATATCTTAACTCAGGATCTCTTGTCAGTCTTCCAATTAAAACAACATTATTCAAAATACTCACCGTCCCTTAGATTATTCTTCGTCTCTAGTGATCATGTGTCTCATAATGCCGTCTGAGATCTTGGCAATTCTGTCGAACTCATTGACAACGTCTGCATCTGATTCAAAGCTAATCAGTACGTAGTACCCTTCTGCCAAATCATCGATTAGATATGCAAGCTTTCTCATTCCCCATTCGTCTACTGTCGTTACTGTACCGCCTGCCTCGATTATCTTCTTGAATCTCTCAAGCAGAGCATTTCTTTTTTCTTCCTCAAGATTAGGGTAAAAGATTACCATCGCTTCATATTTTCTCATTTATTTCACCTCCCTATGGACTATCGGCCCTATTTTCATTAATAGAGCAAGGAACACTAAAGTAGTATAACACAACTTAATGGTTTTTTCAATTATGATTTTGGATCATAGACAATAAACCTGCAATTTTACAATTTTTTTTACATAAATTTAACACAGTGCAAGAATTAACTTTACAGTTGGGTATTATAATAGTATTAGAAAATAATAATGGTAAAGGATGGTTTTTATGAGAAGTAGATTTGATCAGGAACTTGATAGACTTAATGAAGAGCTTATACAAATGGGAAACCTTGTAGAAAGTTCCATTGAAGCAGCAGTATCAGCATTAAAGGCGCAAAATATTGACCTTGCACAAAGAGTTGTGGAGGGAGACCGGGAGGTAAACAACAAGGAAAGGGAAATTGAAGACATGGCGATGAAGCTTATTCTTCGTCAGCAACCTGTTGCAAGTGACCTTAGGTTGATTTCAGCAGCGCTTAGAATGATAACTGATATGGAAAGAATCGGTGACCAGGCAGCAGACATATCTGAGATTACAATTTTTCTTGCAGATCAGACTTATTTGAAAGAGTTGATTCATATCCCACAGATGGGGGATGCTACAATCAAGATGGTAAGGGAAAGTATCGATGCCTTTGTAAGAAAAGACCTGGAGTTGGCGGTAAAAGTAATTCAGTATGACGATGTGGTCGATGACCTGTTTGATGTTATCAAAGAAGAGCTTATTGAGTATATCAGAGATAACAAAGGCTCCAGTGAACAGGCAATAGACCTTATGATGATTGCAAAATACTTTGAGAGAATTGGCGATCATGCCCAGAATATTGCAGAATGGGTTTATTATGCCATTACAGGAGACCATTACAACGGGAGTTGATTTTATTGAGCCTTATATATTGTGTAGAAGATGATGAGAGCATAAGAGAATTGATTCTCTATGCTTTAAAAAATGCGGGCTTTGATGCACTAGGATTTGAGAGTGGTTCAGATCTTAATTTCGAGACAGTTCCAGATTTATTGCTACTTGATATTATGCTTCCTGGAGACGACGGATATGAAATACTTACCAAAATCAGGAAGAATCCAAGAATTGCTCATATCCCAATTATAATGCTCACATCAAAGACAAGTGAATACGATAAGGTTCGTGCGCTTGATATGGGAGCGGATGATTACATGGATAAACCATTTGGAGTCATGGAACTTCTTTCAAGGATAAAGGCTGTGCTTCGGAGATCTGGTGCCCAGAAAACCTCTGAAGGATTATGCCTTCATGGAGTATGTCTTGATCCAGAGAGGCACAGAGTAATTGTCAATGATAGAGAAATAGTTCTTACTCCCAAAGAATTTGATCTTCTTCACTATCTTATGAGAAATCAAGGACTTGTACTTTCAAGAGACAAGATTATGAACGAGGTATGGGGCTTTGATTTTGAAGGCGAGACCCGTACTGTAGATGTCCATATAAGAACCCTTAGAATGAAACTTGGAGATAGCGGCGAGTCTATCGAAACAGTCCGAGGTATCGGGTATAGATTCGGAGGTGATTTTTAGTGGAAAAAAGAATCTATGCATATCTGGCCTCTGTTATGGCTATAACCATGCTAGTAACTCAAATTGTTCTTTCATTTCTCATGAAGGACTATTATACCAGTGTGGGAGACCCCAGCATGGTATCTATTGGGGAGATTTTTTTAGCTATGATTCCTGCCATGCTAGGTATTCTTGTCTTTCTATTAGTGATTCTTTTTGTTCTTTCCAGCAGATTAACAGACCGAATTCTCACACCCATCAAAAAAGCAACTGATAGTATTGAGAGTATTTTGTCGGGTAAAAATGTCCGGGAAGCTTCCATTTATCCTGAGCTAAGGCCTTTTATACAAACAATAGGGAATCAAAAAAAACAAATTGATATGGCCATAAGTGAGCTAAGAGAAGCTGAGAAAGTTCGCAGGGAGTTTACGGCAAATGTTTCCCACGAGCTAAAAACTCCTCTTACCAGCATAAATGGGTTTGCTGAAATGATTTCTTCTGGTTCAACACCTAAGGAAGATGCCATAAAATTTGCCGGTATAATTCATAAGGAAGGAACTCGGTTGCTTCAACTTATCGACGATATTATAAATCTTTCACGTCTCGATGCAACCCAGACACCCCAGGAATTTGAAATTTTTGAAATTGATAAGCTTGCTGGTGGAATAATCAACCAACTAAGATTCAGGGCAAAAGACAAGGAGATTGATCTTCATTTCAGGGGGGAATCTGTATCAACCAGAGGTAACAGGAGAATGATAGAAGACCTTGTATATAATCTTATAGACAATGGAATAAAATATACCGATAGCGGTGGCAGTGTAATATTATCTACCTCCACGGAGCCTGATGGAGTAGTTATTCAAGTATCTGACACTGGGATAGGCATCCCAAAGGAAGATCAGGCAAGAATATTTGAACGTTTCTATCAAGTGGATAAAAGTCGCTCAAAAAAAGCAGGTGGATCCGGTCTTGGTCTTTCAATTGTAAAGCACATTGTTCAAAGTCACGGTGGCTCGATTAATCTTAAAAGCAGCCCCGGTAATGGAACAACAATAACTGTAAAACTTCCTAAGTAAAATCAGAATGACAAAGCAGGGGTATTTGCTGATTGTTTTTCAGCAAATACCCCTGCTTCTTAAGTTTAGGTATGATTGACTACTTCGAGACTGTTTCAGAAGTAGTTTCTTTAAGTGTTTCTGACAAAACCGGCTACCGCTGTCCTGATGAATTGTCTTGTCAGCTATATTTTAGTTTTGAACAGGGTGGGTTCGGAAATATCTGCTGTCAAAGCATCCAGGGCTACACCAACCCGGTGGTAACGAAGTTTGTACTGCTCTTCCAAAGGTGTTGCAGGATCGCCCAGGGGATAAGGGATTGAAATGGTTGGAACCATTTTGTTGACCCCTACACTGGTGGCAACCGGAATTAAGTTAGCCATTAACACAATTGGAATACCTGCTTTTTCAATTTCTCTTAGCATCGTTGACCCGCAACGAGTACAGGTACCTCAGGTGGAGACAAGCAATACGCCGTCAACCCCTGCTTCATTAAGTTCTGCTGCAATTTCAATTCCCATTCGGGCTGCTTCCTTTTGGGTAGTCCCGGTGCCTACTGTGGAGTAGAAATATTTGTACATCTCTTTTATTTTACCTTCTTTTTCATACTGACGCATCGCATCCAGTGGAACAATGACATCTGGATCGGCATTGGCAGCTGCAGGGTCAAATCCTGCGTGTATGGTCTGGTACTCGCCAGCCTTTAGGTCATCCACACCAGATATGTCGTATTTACCCCACTTTGTGGCAGAAGCTGACTGGATTCTGTCAGGATTGCCAACAGGTACAATACCGCCTGAAGTTACAATTGCAATTGTGGCTTCTGATAATTTCTCCTTGGCCACTGGAGGTGCCACAGGTACATAGTTAGTTTCAGGCACTGGAAGTTCAGTTTCAAAAGGTTCACCGCTTATCTTTTTAAGCAGCATGTCAATAACACGTTCAGTAGCCGGTACTGGAGGATTAAGGAAGAATTGTTTCCTTTTGCCTCTGCCATAATAACCTTCTTCTTCGGCAGTGGTTATCTCTTCACCATTCGCTAATTTCTTGGCAAATTTCGCCATCGCCTCTATATCTTTTCTCATTGCAGCAGCACTTGCGCCACCCTTGAATATGAACATGTCTTTTCTGAACATTTCCACGCCTGGATTTTCTTCGTCCATTGAAGTAATAACAACGGCTTCTGGAAACATCTTCTGAACAGCACGGCCAAAATGTCCGCATGCAGCTCCATAACGGCCTGCTCTAAAAGCTGGGCCCGCAAAGAAAAAGTCTACTTCCTTGTCTTCAAGGAAACCTTTAATAGTTTCAATAGCTTCCTCTTGATTAGACCCCATAAAGTTGTCACCACATATGATGGTATGGGTTGCCTGGAAATCATCTCCCAACTGTTTTTGAAGTTCAAGCCCTGGTCCAACCAATCCTTCCCTGATTTCAGGGGCGTGATCAGCCATTTCTTCTCCTCCGACCTGTCCAAAAAACTGATTCAGATAAATAATCACTTTTTTCACTTTACACACACCTCCTAATACTCAACCATTGTCTTAGTTGACCAGCCTACAACCTGATCCCCACAGAACATGGCATTGTTTTCCATAATAATTGATCCATCTTCACGAACTGATGAGCCTAAAATTGCATCATTGTCCCATCCTCCGGAAAGACCATCACGTGCCAAGGATTCCAATTCTCCAATTACAACAGGCATTGGAGGGAGTTCTATCATTTCGGATACATTACCGGTTGATACCATGGCATCTGCTTTTGCATCCATGGAAACCAATGGTTGGGAAGCACCATCACGACCTGTACATTCATTAGACAATCCAACGGTCTTTATACCTGCATTTTCAAGTGCTACCAGGCAAGCTGTGTAATCTGCATCCGGATTTCCATAACCCTCTTCTGCAACTATGGCAGCGTCCGCACCCAAATTCTTGGCCATTGAAGCCACAATAAGGGCAGCTCTTTCCTTTTGCTCTAATGCCACATTAAGGTTTGACATTACAACACCTAGGAAGTTCAAGGTTTTTCCATGTTCCTGGTAAATGCGCTTGATCATTGGATAATTCTGGAAATCATAGGTAGACCATTTTGAAGAACATGGCATAAAGGAACCTGATATAATGCAACCGTCCAACACTTCATTTGGATGCATGAAAGTTGGAAGCATTCTGTTGGCATCCCATCCATATACAAGGTCATTGTAACCCAGTTCTTCCATTTGTGACTGTGGTTGAAGTACAATTACCACATTTGGCAACTTATCCTCTTCCTCACTTCTCTTGGTAACCGGTGATAGTTCATATGTTTCAACTTCATCTGGATTCTGTTCTGCCACGGTCTTGCCAAGGTATTCAGCCAGTCTCATGCCAGCCCATCTAAGTGCATGGTTTTTCTTTTGTTGCTCACGTTGTTCTTTCAGTTCATCTGTATCAGCGACCAGGCAAACGTTGATCAACTGGGAATAATAAGTATACTTGGCACCTTCGCCTCCCATATCAATAAGTCCATCCTGGAATCCACCCCAGTGTTTGCCCACTGCCAGCACGCTCATGTTTTTAAGCGCTAGAGTGCGACCATTTCCTGTTTGCATCAAATCACCTGTTACCCCTGGAAAAACAGGGCCACCACCCATTCGATAGCGTGGCTCAATAGCTTCTTTAACTGGCACTATTCGTACCATGTCACCTGGCTTTACAATTACCAAGTCCGCTTCCGTAATGTGTTCATCTTCTCGTACTAACTGCAGTGCCTCTTCCTTGTTGATGGTTAGGATGCCATCTTTGTAAACGGTTTCCTGACCAAAAACAATGTCCTTGACGTAAAAGTTACCCAACTCCAATTTCATTAACTTGACACTCCTTTCTCACTGATAATAGTAATTATGCTCTATCTTGTCAAAATAATATCATATGATAATCCCTTTGTAAACATGTTTATTGGGTAATCATGATTAGTTTTTTGAAAGTTCTGAACTTGTTTTTCACCTATTGAATCTGTTATAATAAATGAAGTTTCAAGAAATCGGAAATGTGGTGAAAAAATTGATAAATTCCAATAATAAAATTCTACAAAAACGTCGGATTATGAGTTATTTTATTGAAGCAGCCTCCCAAATTATCGACGAGGAGGGAATTGAAGATGTCACCACCAGAAAGGTGGCAGAAATTGCTGGCTATAACATCGCCACAATGTATAATTACTTTGAAAACCTAGACCACCTTATTTTTTTTGCACTGTTAAAATACCTCAAGGTTTATTTGTTTCAGCTGCGAGATTATACTAAGGATGCTGAAGATTCATTGGAAAGGTATTATCTCATATGGGAAATTTTCTGCCTTAATTCCTTTCAGAATCCCCTGATTTATGACAATCTGTTTTTTAAGCAGTTTACCAATCCGCCCGACCAGATTATGCAGAAATACTACGAAATCTTTCCGGAGGAATTAGAGGATATTGACGAGGAGCTTAATCCCATGCTGCTGAATCCTAACCTGAATCAAAGAAATCTGGCATTGCTTAAGAACTGCGTGAATGATGGATTTATTCGAGAGGAAGTGCTGGATGAGCTGAATGAAATGACACTACTCATCTACCAAAGCATGCTGCAGAGAGTCATCTCAAAACAAGTTGAGTATACACCGGAAGAAGCTACTAGTCGTACTTTAAAATACCTTAAGTACTGTATAAAGGTACATAGAGACTGTTTGTAAGCTTATTTTCATTTGTTTCTATCTCATTTTAGACGACTCACATTCTTTTTAAAAAAAGTCCCCAGGAAATAATTTTCCCGGGGATTGTTTCTACTTCATAGCTTCCTGTATTACTCCTGCCAGCAACTTCATTCCTTCAACGATCTTCTCATCGTCCATTGCTGAGTAGTTAAGTCTCATGCTATTCTCATGTCCACCATTTGCATAGAATGATCCACCTGGTACAAATGCCACTTTCTTTTCAAGAGCCTTCACTGCAAGATCTCTTGTGTTTATGTGCTCAGGTAGAGTAACCCATGTGAATAATCCACCTTCTGGTATTGTATAAGTAACACCCTCAGGGAATTCTTCCTTCATTACATTGATCATTAAATCTCTTCTTTTCACGTATACTTCTTTGATTTTTTCTATATGTTTTTCAATGTCATACTTCTCAAGGAACATTGCAACTTCCATTTGAGATATTGTACTTGACTGAAGATCTGCTCCTTGCTTCATAAGTATATATTTGTTAAGTATTTCTGGTGAGGCTGCAATCCATCCAAGTCTGAATCCTGGACAAAGGATCTTTGAGAATGTTCCAAGATAGATTACTCTTCCTTCAGTATCAAAGTGCTTTATCGAAGGAAGCAGCTCGCCTTCAAATCTAAGCTCTCCATATGGGTTGTCCTCAATTATTGCAACATCATATTTATTTCCCAGCTCAACAAGTTTCTTTCTTTTTTCAACTGACCAGGTCTTGCCAGATGGATTCTGAAAATCTGGTATTACATAAATGAACTTGACATTTGAACCTGTCTTAAGGGCTTCTTCAAGCTCTTCCATATTCATTCCGTCATCCTCAAGCTCTATGTCAGTAAAGCTAGGCTCATAAGCCTTGAATGCGTTTATTGCTCCAAGGTAACTTGGCTTTTCAAGTATTATTGTGTCTCCTGGATTGATAAACAATTTAGCAGAAAAATCCAGTCCCTGCTGTGAACCACTTGTTACAAGGATATCTTCAGCTTTAACAAATGCCTGCATCTTTTCCATTCTCGTTGCGATGGCAGCTCTTAATGGTTGGTAACCTTCTGTAGGTCCATACTGAAGCGCCTGAGGTCCCTTCTCTTCAATTACCTGCTTGGATACTGCTATCATCTCGTTTACTGGAAACAACTCCGGTGCGGGAAACCCTCCACCAAATGATATTATTCCAGGCTTAGCAGCAATCTTTAAAATCTCCCTTATTTCTGAAGCTTTCATATTATCCATTCTCTTTGCGTATTTCATAGCCATGTAAAAACACCTCCATTATTCTTCGGAAAACCTTTTCCCTCTATTAATTATAGTTTACACTTTCTCAATTAAAATGTCCATACCCTTTAAAGAACCAATTCTGCTTTCTCGCCATCCTTGAAATACCTGTGAAGATCATATGCCGAGAAAATCCCTCCATCTGTTACAACTCCACTCACAAGATGAGGAGGGGTAGCATCAAATGAAGGGTAGTAGCCTTTAACACCTTCCATTGCAGTTCTGACGCCCATTGCCTGAAGTACAAAATCAGGGTCTCTTTCTTCAATGGTGACGGTGTCAATCGTTTCATGTCCCTTATCCGGGATTCCCGTTACAAAGTATGGAATTCCAAGATACTTGGCTACAATTGCAATCTGATATGTTCCGATTTTATTCACTATATGTCCGTCTAGACATATTGCATCCGCTGCTGAAGTGAATATATCAACTTTCTTCTTTTCCATTACATATGCTGCCATATTATCGGTTATAACCGTAGTATCGAATCCCTGATCCTGCGCAACACTTGCTGTGAGTCTTGCACCCTGAAAATATGGTCTGGTTTCAGGACAGATTACCTTGATATCCTTGTTTCTTTCCTTCGCTTCCCTAAGCATCAATCCTACAATAGTCTCACCAAAGCATTGTGTCATGATCGTTCCCCTATCCGGGAAAAGATCCACAAGATTTACTGCTACCTTGCCGATTCTTCTGTATCTGTTGTCAGTATGGTCAACAGTATGTGAAAATATTGCCTCATCTACTTTAGCACCTTCCTTAATTGCTATTTGGGCAACTTCCAGACAACCATCGACAATTATTCTCATCCTCTTTGTGGTGGTGGGTCTTGCAGTTGACAATGTATCAGCTGCTTTTCTCAAGTACTCCAGTTGTGCTTGTTCCTTCAAATCCCTAGCTTCATAGGCAGCAAGTGCCATGCCCATGCCAGCTGCGGTGTAGGGTCCTGCACTTTGGGTAACCATATCCGCTATGGCTTTGGCAACTTCCTGGTGACTGTTGCAAACTTCATATCTTACAGTAGTCGGGTACACTCTTCTGTCCAATATTTTTACCTTTCCGTCCTCATACCATGCTACATTCTCATATTGAAGCATAAATGCCAGATCTCTGTCCTGTCTTGTCATCTCGCACCCCCTAAATTTCTTTTATTATCTCTCTAATAAGTCTTTCAACCTTTTCTTCAGATCTTTCGCCAACTTCATTGACTTCCTGGGTTGTTACCGGATCTCCAGTGACCCCTGATGCCATATTTGAGATTAGAGAAAAACCAAGGACCTTGATTCCACAATGTGCAGCAGTAATGGCTTCTGTTACCGTGGACATTCCAACTGCATCGCCTCCGAGAATACGCATTGCCCTTATTTCTGCCGGAGTCTCAAACTGAGGTCCCGTGGCATAGAAGTAAACTCCTTCTTTAAGCTCAATGCTCTCTTTTTCACCGATTTTTTTTGCCAGTACTCTCAAGTCCTTTGTATACATATCCGACACATCAAAGAACCTGGGTCCAAACTCAGGTATGTTATGTCCTCTGACGGGACTTTGGCTTTGAAGTTTTATATGATCGTTTATAATCATAATATCTCCTGGAGCCATATCTGTGTTAATTGCTCCAGCTGCATTTGTAAGTACCAGAGTTTTCACTCCCAGTAGCCTGAATACCCTTATGGGTATGGCCAGTCTTTCAAAGTCATAGCCTTCGAAATAGTGGAATCTTCCACTCATGCAGACTACTCTCTTTTCTCCAAGATTTCCAACAATCAGCTTTCCAGCATGACTCTCCACAGTCGATAATAAAAAATTAGGAATTTCCTTGTAGTCAATTATCACAGGATCCTTGATTTTATCAGCAAGCCCTCCAAGGCTTGAACCAAGGATAAGTCCAAATTCGACCTCTTCTCCGATTTTCTCCAGTATATAGTCAGCTGCCTTTTTGTAGTATCCATAAGCATATTTCACAATATTTCCCTCCCTGAGTTCATCTCCTTCAAGTATATCAGATTCATGCCTGAAAAATAAGGGCCTAAAAACAAGGCCCTTATTGATTATTCTGCCAGCTTATATATATTGATTGCATCTTCCCTGCTTATAGTCTTAAGCGCTCCGAAACTACCCATTGATACTGCCAGGTCAGCCATCCTTTCAAATTCATTTGTCGGAAGTCCCGCCTCAGTCAAGGTTCTTGGCAAACCTATTTCTTTCAGAAATTCTTCAAAATGTCTTATCCCTTCAAGGGCAACATGCTCTTGAGTGTTTCCAAATGCAGATACACCAAATACATTTACTGCAAATTGGTTGAATATATCAAGATTCTCCCTGTAGACATATTTCATCCAGGCAGGAAAAATTACTCCAAGTGTTACTCCATGGGTCGCACCATAAAGAGCACTCAGCTGGTGACCAAGCTGATGACTTGCCCAATCATCTTCTCTTCCCATACCAAGGAGTCCGTTATGTGCAATGGTTCCTGATAGCATGATTTCAGCCCTTGCATTGTAATCATCGGGGTTTTCAAGTAGTTTGTATGCATTGTTTACAACAGTTTTAATGGTTGCCTCGGCAAGTCTGTCAGTGAGTTCCACATATTCTGTATGGGTAAAATATCTTTCAAAGATATGAGACAGGATATCCATAACCCCCGCAAAAGTCTGCTCCCTTGGAAGTGTCATGGTATATTCAGGGTCCATTATGGCAAATGCAGGTCTAAGCAGATCGTCATTTACAGACATTTTTTGATTTTTATCCTCATTTGTTACTACACTTCCCATACTTGCTTCGCTACCAGTAGCAGGTATCGTAAGTACGACTCCCACAGGCAACACCTTCTCTACACTTTCTTTGCCAAGGAAGAAATCCCATATATCTGAATCTGATAAGGCACCAAGTGCTATCGCTTTTGCTGAGTCGATAACACTTCCTCCTCCAACTGCAAGCACAAGGTCAATTTTCTTTTCCTTTGCAAGCTCGATTCCTTCCCTAACCATTGACAATGCTGGATTGGGCTTAACTCCTCCAAGTTCGAAGACCTCCACTCCTGCATTCTCCAGTTGTTCTATTGTCTGCTGATATACACCATTCTTCTTTATGCTACCTCCTCCGTAATGAAGCAGTACTCTTTCGTATTTACCTTCCACAAGCTTTTGGAGCTTTCCGATGCTACCCTCTCCAAACTTGATTATGGTCGGCGAGTAAAAACTAAAATTTTTCATAGACAAATCTCCTCTCGTTCTGGATATTTATAGTATACCCAGAAGAAAGGAGATTAGTGTGCTTAATCAATAATTCCAGTTTCTTACATTGTAGATTTCATCAACAATAGTAAGGATATCCTCGTTCTCTGCACTCTTAACAAGCTTGTTGTATATCTTCTCTTTGCGTTCATTGGCTCCACCTTTTATCATCTCCAGGAGAAATTCTCTTAGTGCTTCCATTTCCTCCTCTGGAGGAGGATTTTTTCCAAGTCCAAGAATAGCACTCTTAAAGGTATCTCCCTGGAGTCTTGATGGATAGAATCTCTCATCAAGAAGTCTCTCAACCGCCAGGTCATAATCCTCCAAGTAGATGTGAAGAAATATCAGACTGTCAGGCAAGAAATTTTCAAGATTCTCCAAAGCATTCCTGGCCTCAATGTAATCTTCCTTGGCAAGGTAAAGCTTGTATTCATTGTAATGGCTGTTATCATTGTCATACTGGCTTAGAACATCTATTCCATCACTTACCTGCTTTTCAAACTCCAGAATTTCTTCTGTATCCATTTGTGAAAGGATACTGTTTAGCAGATCCGCTTTTAGCCTTTCATCACTTATTACTTCAATAAGTTCAAACGCTCTTCCAAGGTTTTTTTCACCTTTTTTCCAACCTATTCCATAAATTTTTACAAGACTTGAAATAGCTTCCACATTATCAGGATCATCCTTCAGGATATTCTCATAATGCAGGATTGCCTCCGTATACATCATCTTTGCCACAAGCTTTTGTCCCTCTGAAAGCTCTCCTTCGATGACTATGCTTGGAATCTCATCATAGTACATTCTCATTGGAAAGCTGCTTGTTATGAGTAGATTCTCTGAATCATAGGCATTCACTATTATTGGATACTCCATTCCAGGCAGGAATTTCCCAAGTACTGCACTTGATCCCAAAATCCATTCCTCTCCTTCGAAGGTCATCCCCCCAGTTTGATTTCTGTAATCTGATATTCTAAATTGTGCGGTTGTTTCCACAAACCTTCCTTTTCCGTTGATATCCTCAATCGGACTTCTGAATGATCCTCCGGTTTTCTCCAATGGATTCGAAAATATTACTGGTTCGACAGTATAATATGCCGCATCAGCTACCTCTTCCCAGGATACTGTAAACTCATCATCTTCTACAATTTCGCCTGGCTGAGGTGAATAAACTTCGAAGGTATCTCTGAATGTGTATTCAATATACTCATCGTTTTGAGTCAAGTCAACATACGCTGTTTCGCTTTTTTGAAATACCTTATCGGTCAAAAGACTCGAGTCAAGACCCAGTCCCACATCATAGAGTCCATCTGCAAGACCCATTGTCTGGAAGTATCCATTTTCATCGGTTATTGCAACATAGCTTTCTCCGCCGATTCTAATCCCTCCATCTGCATTCAGAATATAAATTTCAACAAATGCCATGGGCTCGCCTTCATATGTTACTCTTCCCTTTATCTTGTTATTCCCTGAGATCAAATTCTCTGATTCCTGGAGCCAGAAATTTCTGCTGCTATATGCTCCTGAAGCAAAGTAGCTGTGCTCTACCAGTCTCCAATCTCTGTTCTGCAGTAAATCATACTGCACTTTTGCCTCCTGGATATTCCCATTAGCAAGATGAATTTCTGCCAGTAGAATTTCAAATCTTGGATCATCCAGTCCTTCATCTTCAAGTTGAAATACTATATTTTCAGCTTCTTTAAATTCCCTGTTAACAAAATAGAGATACGCCTTGTAAATAAGTGCATCGTTTCTTAGATTGGATTTGTTCTCGCCGAAATCTATATGTTCCTTAAGTCCTTCGACATCACCTTTGGCTATTGAAATATCCATAAGCATCAGATATGCATCGATATATAGTTTTTCTTCATTTCGCGAAGGATCTTTTTTAAGAATTCCTTTCAGTAATTCTTCAGCCTTTGCAATGTCTTCCTGGCTCGTTTCCTCTCCTCCACCCCAACCTTGCTGGTAGATGGTGAATTTCTGAAAGCTCTTCACAAGACTTTTAGCATAATCCAACCTTCCCTCGATGGAATCATCCATTTTGATATGTCTCTCAAAGAAAAGATCAGCTCTTGGTGAGTCTTTCTTGTCCAGATACCTTGCTATTGCAAGAGTTCCTTGAGGTATGACCCAAAGATAAGCAACCGCAAAGACAAGGAGTAAGAGAAGCAAAGTCTTTACCTTTAATCTTATTTTCATCTCTTGGTCACCTCTCTGTCTTCCTGTATCATAACCTGGGATCCTGCAATATCAATTGTGGTGAAATTGTACTGCTTTTGGAGGATTCCCTCCGGTAGGATCGTAATTGCCAAAACCGCTGCTATTCCTACAGCTGCAGGTACAAGTGGTATCTGAAGTTCGTAGTTAAGAATTCTTCTTATCTTTCCAGAGTTAGCTCTTGTAGTTTTGTTAAGGACACTTTCCATCATCTGGTTTGTAAATTCCATTTCATTCGTTTCCTCATCATAGATGTCTTTGATATCATCTTTTATGGAATCATTCCTGTTCATCTTCAGTACCTCCTTTCTGTATTTCCTGAGCTAGTATCTTCCTTGCCCTGGATAACCTGCTTTTTATGGTTCCTTCCTTTTCATATAATAAACTTGATATTTCAGCTATCGAAAACTCCTGAAAATAGAACAGCACCAAAACTTCCCTGTATATTGGACTTAATGATGATAATCTGCTTTTAAGCTCTGCCATTTCCAATTTATGTTCAACCAGGCTTTCTACATTTTCATCACCAATAATTTCTTCGTTTAGACTAAGATCATACGATCTTTTTCTAAGCTTGTCTCTTGATAAATTGATTGCTATCCTATATATCCAAGTATAGAGATTGCTGTTTCTCTTAAAGCTATTAATGTTTTTAAACACTCGCACAAATGTCTCCTGAACTACATCCTCTGCCTCTTCCCTGTCTTTGAGTATCAGGTAACAGGTCCCAAGAAGCTTGTTTCCGTATTGCTGCATCAATTGTACAAAGGCCTGTTCCTGACCTTTTATAAGTTCATCAATCATCTGATTTTCTGTCACCTTCAACCCTCCTTATCCTTTAGACGTAAGTTTAAACAAAAGGTTGCATCAAAAAACAAAAAAGAGAGAAATATTCTCCCTTTGATTATTCAGACTTCTCCTCTGGCTTATGATGAACAATACTTATCCACTTATCATCAACGAGAATCTTTCGAACTCTTTTTTCAAATTCAATTCTGGTAAGCCAAATCTGTCTTTCGCATCCCATACACTTTAATTTTATATCAACACCAGTTCTTAATACTTCCCATTTGTTTTCTCCACATGGATGACCCTTTTTCAAGGTGACCTGATCTCCAACCTTGTAATACAGCATCATTTATCTCCACCTCCATAAACAACAACCTTTGAATATGGTATCTCAATACCCTCACGATCAAAAGCCTGCTTATATTTTTTCCTCATTTCCCTTTCCACAGCCCATTGCTCCATGGATCTTGTCTTGGCGATTGCCCTTATTACTACATCAGAGTTTCCAAAACTTGCAACTCCCAGTACCAAAGGTCCTTCGATAATATTATCGTTTGTCTCTGCAATTTCAGCACTGATTCTTTCCATGATTTCCATAGCTTTGTCAATATCAGCTTCATAGGCTATTGAAATATCAACCAATGCTCTCATTGCTCCTCTGGTCCTGTTCGTCACGACATTAATGCTACTGTTTGGTATAATGTGGAGCTCACCTGTAAAATCCCTGATTTTGGTGACTCTCACACCTAACTCTTCCACAATTCCCTCTTTGGTATCAATCTGTATATAGTCTCCTACGGCATATTGATCTTCAAGCAGAATAAAGAAACCAGTGATTATATCCTTTACAAGTGACTGAGCTCCAAATCCAATGGCAAGACCTCCAATACCTGCTGTTGCAATAATTGATGCAGTGTTTATGCTGAAGATTTCAAGAGCCATGACTACACCAATAAAGAACAAGATATACTTTACAACTTTTTTTAGAATATTGGTCAATGTGTCTCTTCTTCTGTCGGAAATTTGGAACTTATCCAAGCTTTTATTTGCCAACGTCCTATCAATAAGTCTGCTGGAAATTTTGACTATAATGATTATTGCAACAAAGATAAGAATAATAGTAATAATTCTCCCAAATAGATTTAGATTCCCATCTGTGGTTTTAATAAATGCATTAATTGATTGTGCTGCCTTGTCATATAGGTATTTCAGTGATTCCATCGCTACCTCCTAGTCAAGTTTTTTGAGTCTTCTCTCACCGTGTAATGTCTGTAAATGGTGAAGTTCCTTGTAATCCAGTTTACCTTCATCCTTCAATTCTTTGATTCTTTCAATATCCTCTACCTCAAATCTTATGGCAAGACCGCAGCTTAAGGTAATATCCCTTGGGGTCGGGATTGTCTTTATAGTCATCCCCTCGTTAGTCAATACTTTCTCAGCTCTCATGGCATGGTGTGTTGACTGGAATGTCAGTATGCCAAATTCATTCATATTTATCATCCTATCGTAATAGTATTGGTTCCAGACTGCATTTTTTCATATATCGTATACATATTGGATATGTCTCCAACAGCCAGGCTGTCCTTTAGATTATAGTAGTCAAGACATGTTCCACATGAAATTATCTCGACACCAGATTCATGAAGCTCTTGAAGATCCTCTAGAACCGGGCTGTCCTTTACAGTAAGTTTCACGCCGCTATTATAGAAAAGTATCGCGGCTGGATGAGGTATGGTCTCACTAACAGTATAAATAAAGCTCTTCATAAGAATTCTTCCAAGCTCTTCATCACCTTTTCCCATCTGATCAGACTGGATTATCAAAATGGTTCCTGTATCAGAATTCTGAACAACAATCTTTGCAGGTTGATCCTCTTTTACTCCACCTGATTTCAATATGGTGATTGCATACTCGTTTCCTCCCAGGTCCTCCACTGAAAACTCCAATGACATGCTATTCGCAAGCTTTGAAATATTCTCACGTGCTGTTTCATTATCAACGATTGTTTTAAGAGATCCGCTAGTCATCTGGTCCAGCTCTTTTTTAGTAAGAATTACAGGCTTTGGGCAAGCCAGTCCTCTTGCATTAATTTCTCTAATCATTGCTTCTCCTCCTCTATTTCTTTTTCCTTGTCTTCTATTCTCATTATATTTACACCATTTTCGGTAGTAACAACCAAATCATTGAACTGACTTTGTATATCCACAATAGTTGACTCAAAACTATAACTTGCTACAGGCTCCGTATGAAGTAAAACTAAAATATCTTTGTCCCCTGCTAGAATTATAAACTTGCCGTGGGTATGGAGATTGCTATAATCCATCCCAAAGGTCTCCTGCTTTAATGTACTTCCTTGATCATCCAGGATTCTCAGATTATCGCCATAAATGACATAAATCTCATTTCCATCCAGCAATACATCCTTTAGCAATGGAAAATCTCTTCCCCATACAATATCGTCATTTTTTTGCATATATATTCCAGTATCAGCAACTATTAGTTTACCTTTTGCCATACTTGCAACTTTTATTATTATCCTGTCGTTAATTGAATATAACTCTTGCTCACCGTCTCCATTGTACTTTATTAGCTTTGTATTAATTGCCTTGTTCTGGAGGTCAAGAACTGTAACCATTGTTGAATCCTCTTCCAGGCTGTAGTCAATTGGATAGCCTTTTGTGAATATCAGGTTGTCACGGTGTTCTCCATTTCTTTCATAAATCTTAAGGACCTGTCGTCCCTCTTCTTTAATATGGACAATATGACCATTTTTTGAGGGCTTGAATGAAAATATTGGCGACTCTTCTTCAATCTGAGCAAGAATTTCTCCGTTGAAGTTAAAAACCATTGCTTCACCGCTTATTCTATCATATATACCAATAAGATTATCTCGAATATCCAGCTTGGGGTCATCCATCAGAAATGTCCTCTCCCATAGTATTTTCCCAGATTCATCTGATACAGACATCTCCTCACCATTCCAGGCCAAATACCTTCCGTTTATATAACTTATTCCATCACCTGGAATATATGCATTCTCCACAACTTGCTTTTCCTTGTTGGAGAAACTGTCAAGATACCTCACAAACCACTTCTGGTTTTCTTCAAATGAGAAGAATATCATTGTCCCAGCAATGGATAATATTAATAATATCAGGATTACCTTTCGGAGCTTTTTCATATATTATGTCTCCTCAAACACCAGGGACGGTTCTTTTTGTTTGCCCCTGATTAGATTCTTACTTTTGACTTAGTGCCAACTTAATAGTTTCGATTATTTGTGGGCTGCAGCATTTTCCAAGCGGGTTGTTCTCCTCACATCTGCAATTTTTCATTGCACCGGTAATTTTAACAACTTCCTTAAAGGTTTTTGCTCCGCCCTTTACTACGGCTTCAATAATCTGTTCTTCAGTTACCTTGCTGCAATAACATATATATTTGGGATTAGCGTCCTTCTTGTACCATACGTCAATCTTTAGGTCGTTTCTTTTTATTATAATGTCTTCATTTTGAGAAAAGTATACAACATCACAGTCTTGTTCAAGACATATACTATAATTCTTGTATTTGACTTTATTCCTGAATTCATCCTTTACCATATGCTCAACTGTAACAACTCCAACAGACTGAGATTTACCTTTGCATTTAGGACACTTTAAATTTTTCTCCACTAAACCTGTGGAGGAATCATTTCTTGATCAACATGATTTTATTCTCATATTCAAGTCCATTTCATCACTCCTTCCGTGACAAAACACTCGGAACGGTTATTTTTGTTTTGTTCCTGTTTCATCATAACTATATTTTAACATACTTTATTGAAAATGACTTCTGTTTCCTGTTAAGAACCCGTTTGATATATTACTGTGTTATAATTAGCTTATTATATAGAAATTTTAGGAGGTATTACATATGGAAAAGAAATTGAAGGTATCAATAATCCAGGACTCACCTGTTCTGTTTGACCTGGAAAAGACAATGGAAAAGACTTTTGCGCTTACAAGAAAAGCTGCATCAAACGGATCAAAGCTGATTGTTTTTCCTGAAAGCTTTATACCATGTTACCCAAGGGGACTAACGTTTGGAATGGTTGTTGGAAGCAGGACCAAGGAAGCAAGGGAAGATTACAGAAGATATTACGAGAATTCTGTTGCAGTTCCAGGACCAGAGATTGACCAGCTGGCAGAGCTTACCAAAGAGCTGCAGATATACCTGTCCATCGGGGTTACGGAGAAAAATGGTGAAGGACTTGACGGTACGCTGCATTGCAGCAATCTGTTCTTTGGGCCAGAAGGATATATGGGCAGACACAGAAAATTAAAACCCACAGCAGCTGAACGCGTTATCTGGGGTGAAGATGATGGGTCAACCATAACAGTTGTAGATACTCCGTATGGTAAAATGGGCTCCCTTATATGTTGGGAAAACTATATGCCACTGGCCAGAATGGCCCTGTATATGAAAGGAGTCAACCTTTACATCGTGCCAACTGCAGATCAAAGAGAAGTTTATCAGGCAACTTTAAGACATATTGCCTTTGAGGGAAGATGCTTTGTCTTTATGAGCAACCAATATGTTGAAAAATCAATGTATCCCACAGATTTAAAATACTACAAGGATCTTGAAAATGAGCCGGAAGTAATGTCTCGAGGTGGTAGCTGTATTATTGATCCTTATGGTGAATATGTAGCAGGTCCTTTGTTTGATGAACCCGGGATTCTTACAGCAGAAATTGACCTGAATATGATTGTGGAGTCAAAGCTTGACTGGGATCCAGTCGGTCACTACAACAGGCCAGAGATATTTGACTTTAAAATTAACGAAAGACCTTAATAGCTACTGTATGGGGAGATATCCAATTATCTCCCTTTTTTCCACATCAAAAACAAGCTCCGCAAAATCATGACCTGAACTGGAACCAAGTTCCACGGGCAAATCAGAGGAATCAATAATATCTGAAGACGCAGGTCCTTCATGAGTCCACAGGCTATCACAATAACATCCTTTCATTATGCCGATATCAGTCTCCACAATATAACTAAGAAGCCTCCTACAGAAAGTAGCATCAGAAACATTCCCAATACTCTGTTTTTCTCATATCTGATATACCCTTCGTGGAATACAAGTATTCCCAGAATAGGGATTACAAAATCCTTAGCCGATTCGTTAAGCACGCCAGTAAATGTCAACGCCATAATTAAAAGCGCAACTATGGACAACAACCCTGCAAGTGTTGAAAACAATGCGTTTCGGGACATCGGGGACGGTCCTTTTTGTCCCATTTTAAATTCCTCCTTCTCTGCTTAACCTATGTGCGGTGCTTTTGCTGACCTCAAGTAATTCTGACACCTTTCTTATACTTAAGTTTGTTTTTCTTAAAAGCAAGCCTATAAGTTGATCCATATCATCTGAATTCCTTCTTATATTCTGAGAAACAACTTCTCCCTTGTTTTTATGGTAGTCAGAAATAATTCTCTGAGCTCTTGAATACTCCAATGTATCTAGTTCTTCCTTTGTGTCAATGAACCTAATCTCATCCTCCAGCTTATGAAAATCCTGAAACTGCTTTATAGATCCAATAATCTTCATAATCCTCTCTGTTTCTCCAGAATCTAAAAGATTGCTTTTACCTTGAATGAAATGAGAATAACTACTCCAGTTATATTGTTGTGGGCTTTTGGCGATTCCAGCTTTTACAGGATTATTATGCACATATCTTGTGGCACATAGAAGATGAGCTTCATTATGAATAATTTCACTTTTATACCTATCCTGAAACACATGCCCGACTCTATCCAGGCTTCTGTTTATTCTCATGGCAAAAGAGGTGTTTATTCTTTTCATAGATAAAGAAATGTCATCCAAATAACCTTTTAAAATCATATGTACATGGTTATCCATAATACAAAATGCTACTATTAAAACATCTTCTTCCACCTTTGTTTCAATCAATGAAAGGAAATTCTTCTTATCAAAATTATTCTTGAATATCATTTCCTTGTTTATACCCCTCATCATAATGTGATAATAACCTGTCGGACTCACTTCTCTACTTAATCTCGCCATGAAAATTCCTCCCGAATTTTTATTGTTTTGGGACAAAAAGGACCGTCCCCAGCGTCTCAATCCCCAGCGTCTCTTTCTTCTTTTTCTCTTTATTTACACATTTAGCACTATTAACTCAATGTTACCTTCAAGTAATTGGTATGTCAAGATAGTGTCAATTTACTGTCGGATAAAAATAATTATAGCTTCTCCGTACATATAGTCTTCTATATTGTATTAGATTCCTCGTACTGATTTTAACAGTACTGCTGCACCTGTCTTCTTTGCTGTGTTAATGAATCTGATGT
>JAGXFX010000014.1 GCA_024637045.1 Soehngenia sp. | reverse complement strand
GTGAGTAAGATGACCCACCACCATTTTCCAATACGGAACATGTATCCACGTTTGAGTAATTTTTTGACACCTGCACCTCTCTGGTAAATAAACGTAGTAACAATTGCTCCAACAAGAGGTCCCCATGCACCAATATTTAGATCAAGAATGTTCTTCACACTCTCAGGTACTTTCAAAATATTTTGTGCTACTAACGCATCCGGAATCCAGAATAACCAAGAAAAACCATAAGAAATCAGAACAAACACCCAAATATTACTTTTTAGTTTCATAATTTTTTTCCTTTCTTTTATAGGTAGTATCAACTTCTTGACACTCTTTTTTATTAATAAATTATAGCACTTTTCATAGGTAGAATCAACTTCGTGACACTCTTTTTTTTTAATAAATTTTTTATTAATAAATTATAGCACTTTTCAACTGAAGATGCGGTCAGGCACCCTGAACCGGATATCTCGCTTGCTGCATCAACATCTCTTATGCAGTAGTCTTTAAACTGCTGCCATTTTGGTTTTATCTTAACAATAAGAAACAAATAATCGTTCATTTGTATTATTAAAATAAAATCAAAGACACTAAAACTTTGTTTTTGGCAATAGAAAACTGCAACTTGGGGATGCGGAAAAAATCTTGGACAAAATAGTTTAGGAGGGTGTCTATGTATTCCAGAGAAGAAAGAAACAGGGCAATACATCTGTACTTAAAATATGATAAGTGTATTGCTGATGTAATAAGGGAATTAGGTTATCCAAATTATAGAACATTAAAAAACTGGTATGCTGAATATCAACAACAGCTAATTGATAGTTCAGAGAATGATCCATGTAAAATGAAACCTCGGTATACTGAAGAAGAGATTAGTAAGGCTGTTGAATATTACCTCGAAAGAGGCAAAAATTGTTCTAGGACAGTCAAAGCATTAGGATATCCTTCAAGGGAAACTCTTAGAAAATGGGTAGCTGAAATTGCTCCAGAAGAGAGAAAAATAAGTAGAAGTAGTGTACAATATTCTCAAGAGGATAAATTTAAAGCAGTCTCTGAACTCCACTTCCGAAAAGAAAGCGCCTCGGTTGTTGCAGAAATCCATAACGTTAATCGCGGAACACTTTACAATTGGAAAAGAGAGCTGTTTCAAGAGGAGTTGCACATACCAATGGATAAAGATCTAAATTTAACTAAAGGCGAGCTTGAAGATGAAGTTGATACATTAAAAAAAGAGGTGTTTAAGCTTCGCATGGAAAAAGATTTGCTGGAAGGAGCCGCTGAACTAATAAAAAAAGATCCGGGCATCAGTCTAGCCAATCTGACAAACAAAGAAAAGACAATTCTGATTGATGCCCTAAGAACAAAGTACCCATTAAAAAATCTACTCAATTCCCTACAGTTAGTGAAGAGTAGTTACTACTATCAGCGGTCTGCTAAAGGTATAAACACTAAATACGACAAAATAAAAGAAGAAATCATTCACTTGTTCAATAATAACTACAAATGCTACGGCTATAGACGTATTCATAAGATTTTAAAGGACCAAGGGATTTGTGTATCAGAAAAAGTAGTTCGCCGTTTAATGAGAGAAGAAGATTTGGTTGCAAAAACAAAGAAAACCAGGAAATACAACTCTTACAAGGGTGAGCTCTCACCAGCACCTGATAATATGATCCAACGAGATTTTTCTGCAGATAAGCCCAACAGTAAATGGCTAACGGATATTACAGAATTTAGACTACCAGCAGGGAAAGTATATCTTTCACCAATCATAGATTGCTTTGATGGAAAGGTTGTTCAATGGAGCATATCCAATCAGCCTGATGCTGAGATGACTACAAGTATGCTTGAGTCAGCAATAAACACTTTGGTTGAAGGAGAGACTCCCATTATTCACTCTGATAGAGGGAGCCATTACCGTTGGCCCGGCTGGATTCACTTAATAGAAAAAGCTGGACTGAAGCGGTCCATGTCAAAGAAAGGATACACCCCTGATAATGCTGCTTGTGAAGGCTTTTTCGGAAGAATCAAAAACGAGATGTTCTACAATCGTAAATGGAGTAATATTAGCATAGATGACTTTACAAGAATCCTTGATCAGTATTTAAAATGGTACAATAATGACAGAGTCAAAATGAAACTCGGGGGTAAGAGCATAACAGCTTACCGGAAAAGCCTTGGAATTGTCTAAAAAGAGTCCAAAAAAACATCCGCACCCCCATTTTATCTACAAAAATACTAAAAGCCCTTGAATTCAAGGGCTTTACATTGTATCAAACTTTGTGTTCTTTATTGTCTAATAACCACTACTTTAATACAATTTAGTGATATTCTTTAAAGTAGCATTAACGCTAAATTGTTTAAATATCGCTAAAAAGTGTGAAACTATTTGTTTTTTGTACTTAGTTATAATAATTATTTCCATACTATTTTATATGAATTAATGAAAGATTATCATTCTATCCTTTAATTTTCATCTAACTCAGTAAGAATATTACTGTTAAGTAATACCTTATTAACAAATACATCAACAATTTCAGGGTCAAATTGAGTGCCTCTGCATCTTAATAATTCTGCTATCGCTTCTTCCTTATTTAACGCTTTTTTATAAGCCCTCCGGCTGGTCATAGCATCATAAGTATCAGCAATAGTAATTATCCTCGCTTCAATAGATATTTCTTCGCCTTTTAGTCCCTTTGGGTATCCTGTCCCATCCCATTTTTCATGATGCTCATTAATGAAATCCGCTAATTCTACAAACTCTTTTGCAGAACTAAGTATACGCCAGCCTGCCTCCGGATGTTTTTTTATCTCACTCCATTCGAAATCATTAAGTTTCCCCGGTTTATTAAGAATAAATTCATCTACACCAATTTTTCCTATGTCATGAATAAGCCCAGCTGTCTTGATCTTACTTACATCATCTTTTTCAAAATTCATGTTTAATGCAATATATTTACAAATTATACTAACTCTCTTTGAATGCAAAGACTCTCTTTTGCTTTTTTCAAACAATGTATTCATGATAATGTTGATTGTTTCACTTCTCATGCTTGAATGCTCAAATATTTTATGTCTGTACATGCGATTTTCTGCATTTGCAAATATTTCAGACATTTTTTGCTCAACATTTTCCTTTGTTTCAAACCCAAAGGAAACTGATAGTACTAAGCCATTGAAATATTCTTTTGCTATCAATCCTTCTAAACGTTTAACTATTTTTGTTGCTTTGTATGGATCTGTTTTGGGTAATACCATAACAAATTCATCTCCTCCAAGTCTTGCCATAATATCGTCAGATCGACATGCTTTCTTAATTAATTGTGCTGTTTTCTTAAGAATCTCATCCCCAACGGAATGGCCAAAAGAATCATTGAAAAGTTTCAGCCCGTTTACATCAGCCATTATTATAGTCAGTGGAAGGTTTCTTTTTGTGTCCAGTCTGGCAAGTTCTTCTTCATAAAATCTTCGGTTATATACCTCTGTAAGGCCGTCGTAATAACTAAGATGTATAAGTTCGTCTTCAGTTCTTTTCCTATCGGTTATGTCGTGAAGAAAGCAGATGAATACTTTTTCAGTTGGTATAAAAGTGATGCTATTATGGAAGTAGTTGAATGTTCCATCTCTTTTACGATGCTTACTTTCAAATTGATCATATCCTATGTTGATAATTTTTTTCATGTGTTCGTCAATTTGATTGTCAAATTCATCCGATTCCAAATCCTTGATATTCATTGTGAGTAAAACCTCTTCGGAGTATCCACTTGTTTTGGAATAGACATCGTTGACTTCCAATAAACTGCCTTTTATGTCTAAAATAAAAAATCCATCAATTGAAGTTTTAGTAAGAGCTTTATATCGTTCTTCACTTTTAATAAGGGTTAGATGCGCTTCTTTTAAATCATTTTGGTTTTTTAATTCCTTTAGTGCTCTTTCTATCGATTGCTTTAGCCTTCCAAGTTTTTCTTTAGATACATAATCTGTAGCGCCCTGTTTTAGAAGTTCTGTGGCAACTTCTTCGCCTATTTTCCCAGATACACAAATAAACGGAATAGATGGAACCATCGATTTAGCAAGTTCTAATGCACGAAAGCCATTCAATCCAAGCAAATTAAAATCAGAAAGAATCAGATCATATTTACCTTTAGATAGCGCTAAAACATAATCCTCCTCATTTGATACCATATCTATTTGAGTTTCGTGCCCAAAATCTTCAATTAAACACTCTTTTATAAGCTCCAAATCCATAAAAGAATCTTCTAAAGATAGCACACGTAATTGGCTTTTCTTTTCATTTTCATGTTTCATAATATTTTACCCTTTCATTGATGTGGTAATTCGTTTATAACCAACCAAAATTCCTTTATCTGTTTTATTATATCTACCAAAGATGAAAAAATAATTGGCTTTACAATAAAGGCATTTACTCCCAAATCATACCCTTCTACTAAGTCCTTTTCTTCTCTGGAAGAAGTGAGCATAATAACAGGAATGCTCTTTAATTTCTTATCTTTTTTAACAATTGCCAGAAATTCCAATCCATCCATTCTTGGCATTTTCAAATCCAGTAGAATCATACTAGGATTCTTTGTTTTTCTATCTTCAAAGGCACCTTCATACCTTAAATACTCCAATGCTTCTATACCATCATGCACTGTAACAATTGGATTTGCAACTTTATTTTCGTTTAATGCTTCTAATGTTAGTTCAATATCCATTGGATTGTCTTCAACATAAAGAATTGTTTTCAATACCATTTCTATTATCCTTTCTTTCTTTTGATTAAAGTAAAATAAAAGCTTGCGCCTTCCCCAACTTTACCTTCAGCCCAAATTCTTCCACCATGTCTTACAATTATTTTTTGAATAGTCGCAAGTCCTATACCAGTACCATCGAAATCTTCTCGAGAGTGCAACCGTTGAAAAATTGTAAATAATTTTTCTGTATAATCCATATTGAATCCTGCACCATTATCTTTGATATAGTAAACTATTTCAGTATCGCTTTCTTCTGCCCCAATGTATATTTTAGCCCGATCTTTTTTTTTGGAAAATTTTATTGCATTTTCAATAAGGTTGTTCCAGACTGATTTTATCATTTCATAATCACCGTAAGCTGGTGGCAGTGGATTAATATGAAATTCGATTCTGTGTTGTTGATCCTGTTCTCTATCAGACTGAATCGAAGTGTCAACAATTTCATTCATATTGAGCAATTTTCGGTTCATTTCTATTCTTCCAGTTCTTGAAAATTGAAGCAGTCCATCAATTAACTCTCCCATATTCATAGCTGCTGAAGAAATGTTGTTAAGATAACGCCTGCCTTCTTCAGGAAGCACGTCCATATGTTTTTTCATTAATAACGAAATGTACCCTGTTATATGTCTTAAAGGTGCTTTTAAATCATGAGATATAGAATAGGAAAGAGCTTCTAACTCTTTGTTCACAGATTCAAGTTGAGCTGTTCTCTCGATAACTCGATATTCCAGCTGATTATTGAACTCATGTGTTTTTTCTCGCTCAATAAAAAGCTCTTTGTTGGCAGCGGATAATTCTGCTGCACGCTTTTCTTTCTCTTCATTTTGAAAAGCTAGTTCTTTATTTGCAATGATTAATTCTGCTGCACGCTTTTCTTTTTCCTCACTTTGAAATGCCAACTCGTTGTTGGCAATGATTAATTCTGCTGCACGCTTTTCTTTCTCTTCATTTTGGTGTATGAGTTCTTTATTTGCAATGATTAATTCTGCTGCACGCTTTCCTTTTTCCTCACTTTGAAATGCCAACTCTTTGTTGGCAATGATTAATTCTGCTGCACGCTTTCCTTTTTCCTCACTTTGAAATGCCAACTCTTTGTTGGCAATGATTAATTCTGCTGCGCGCTTTTCTTTCTCTTCATTTTGGTGTATGAGTTTTTTATTAGCTATGAGTAATTCTGCTACTATCTTTTCTTTTTCATTGTTCACTTCCATATTCTTATCTCCAATCAACTATAATAATTCTAATGTTGAAATCATTCAATTTTCTTTTGATATCTCTGTTGTTTCGAAGAAGTCTTTTCAATTGCCTTGATAACTCCATTCACTTTCTGGATATGATTCAAAAATAATATGCCAAGTCGAAGTCGATCTCTTCTTGGAACTCTGTTCCAAATATATCCCTTAAATAAATCTTTAATAAGAAATACTTCACTCTCACAGAGGTTGTCAGTTTCATTAATAGCCATTTCCAATAATTCATTTACATTAAACATTCAATTTACTCCTTCTTTTAAACTATAACAAAGTTGTTAATATCGTTGTTAATTTAACATTAATCTATTTTTTTTGAATTGTCAATCAAAATCATAAAGACTGCCACTCAAGTATATAAAGTATACATGCTAATGTCCTAATTAATAGCAAAAAATATCCAATTTATGATCGCTAAAAAGTGTGCACTCAAAAATGCACCAAAATTCTAATCTGACCCCAAAAAATTAGACAGTTTTATCAAGCAACTAGTAAGAATTGAATTCTGTACTCAACGGGACTCAGTCCTTTTAGTTTACTCTTTGTTCTCTTCGTATTATACCATTCTATATACTCAACCAGTTCTTTCTTGAAATGTTCTACACTCTCAAATTTCTGTAAATATAGTAGCTCTGATTTTAATAACCCAAAGAAATTCTCCATAACTGAATTATCCAAACAGTTTCCCTTTCTTCACATACTCTGAATTATTCCTCTTTCTTTTAACTGTGCCTGGTAATTTTTCATTTGATATTGCCACCCTTGATCTGAATGAAATATCTGTTTCTGTTAATTTAAAAGTAGTCCGTACCCCCTTTGGTACACTTTTCGGTTGACAAATACAGTAAACACTACCATATCAGTATTATAACCGAATTTCGTAAACACTTATTATTTAGCATACTATTATTTTTTACCTCATTAAGCCAATATTATAATTCTTGTATCACTAATGTTACGTATAAAAAAGTATAATGATATATTTTACGTCTACTTTACTTCAAACAGACATAACAAATATAATATATAAAAAAAATCCTCTTTTCAGAGAATCTAATTATTTATTATTGTATGAATTTATATCTTTTTTAGCAATGCGCAACACTCAACGTGCCTAGTTCTTAGGAACATATCATGAAATTATTATCGCTAAAAAGTATGCAACTAAAATCCCACAGCAATCTTTAGTGCATTTTCCGGTGCATGCTTTTTAGCTTTATTGAAACTATTTTCTACTATATATCCAACTTTTTATCTACTAAAATACTAAAAGCCCTTGAATTCAAGGGCTTTACATTGTATCAATACTACTATTCTTATTTGGTGGAGGCGGTGGGTGTCGAACCCACGTCCGAAAATCCTTCCACAAGAGCTTCTCCGAGCGCAGCCAGCAATTTAAGATTCCCCCCGCTCATCTCCTGCTGACAGGATATGAGTTTCGGTAGCTTCATAAGTTCCGTTTCCAGCTCAAAGCTTTGCCGGACTCGGTTCCCCACTAAAATGACGATTCAATCCAGGTCGTGGGAATCCCGGTTAAATCGAGCGCCTAAACTAGGCTGCTAATGCGTAATTATCGTTTGCGTTTAATTAGTTTTGCCACTTTTTTCGTTGCTTGGCGACAACGGCTCGCTACTCCTGATTCCGTACCCCCGTCGAAACCAAATTCGCCCCCTCTATTTGGTACATATGAATTATAACATATGTTCGACTGTATGTCAATTATACCCTTATTGGTATTTTTCGCTGGAATGCTGTTGTATTCTTCTTTCAGCGTCCTTTTTAGCAATGGTCTGTCTCTTATCAAATAGCTTCTTCCCTTTTGCAAGAGCAATCTCAATCTTGACAAGACCATCCTTTAGATAAATGGAAAGTGGAACCAAGGTGAATCCCTTTTGCTGGATTTCACCTATCAGTTTTCTTATCTCTCGCCTATGCAGAAGTAGTTTTCTCTTCCTTACAGGATCAACATTGTTTATGTTTCCTTGTTCGTAGGGGCTTATATGCATCCCGGTTATATACACTTCTCCTCTTTCAATGGAGGCGTATGACTCCTTGATATTCACTTTACCCTGCCTGATGGACTTTACTTCGGTTCCTGTCAGTACAATTCCAGCCTCAAGGGTATCCTCTATAAAGAATTCGTGTCTTGCTTTTTTATTTGATGCTATTAGTTTTGTGCCAGTTTTCTTCATTAGTTTCATCCTTTAATAAATTTGTCGTTATTGAGTGTAGCAAATTTACTCCTCTGTGTCAACTTCCTCTTTTGTTGAAACTTCATCATTTACTAGCTGAAAGTCAATATTTTTCTTCCCAATATCAGCTCCAATGACTTTTATCCTCACAGGATCTCCCAATCTGTAGGTGGTCTTTGTTCTCTCTCCGACTATCATATAGTTGTCCTCATCGAAGAAGTAGAAATCATCAACCATATTGCTGAAATGTACAAGTCCTTCTATAGTATTTTCAAGTTGTACAAATAATCCAAAGCTGGTCACTGAAGACACCAGGCCTTCGTATTCCTCACCGATTCGCTCAGCCATATACTGGGCCATCTTAAGGTCGTCGACCTCTCTCTCGGCCTCCTCAGCCCTTCTCTCTGTCATTGAAGTGTGCTCGGCTATTTCAGGAAGTAATCCTTCCAGCAGATTCAGTTTCTTTTCACTCAATTGTCCATGAAGTGAATCCTTTATTATCCTGTGAATTTGAAGGTCAGGATATCTTCTTATTGGTGAAGTAAAATGTGAATAGTACTGGGCAGCCAATCCAAAATGAATTCCTGGTTCTGAACTGTATACTGCTTTTTGCATGGTTCTCAAAAGTAATGTTGAGATAACGGGCTCTTCTCTTTTCCCTTTGATTTCCTGAGTTAAAATTTGAAAATCCTTTGGATGAAGCTCCTTGCCCTTCATGGAGTATCCAAAATTATGAATAAATTTCTGGAAATCCTCTACTCTCTCGCTTTTTGGTTCCTCGTGTATTCTGTAAAGGAAAGGAATTTCCTCCCAGAAAAACCTTTCTGCTACTGTTTCATTTGTTACAAGCATAAATTCTTCAATTAGTCTGTTGGCAATTCTTCTATCCCGCTTTCTTACATCAACGGGCTTTCCGTCTTCATCCAGCTCAATAAAAGTTTCAGGGAAATCAAAATCAATACTTCCTCTTTTATCTCTGTGTCTTCTAAGAATATCCATTAATTCTTTCATAAGGAATATGTCATCTGCGACAAGTGCAAGATTTTCTGCTGCTTCTTCATCTTTTCCTTCAAGAAGATCCGATACATCATCATAAATAAGCCTTGCCTTGCTATTTATTATGGATTCATGTATCTCATGGTAGACTACTTTCCCATTCTTGTCTATATCCATAAAAACGGTCATTGTCAATCGGTCAACATTAGGATTAAGTGAGCATATTCCATTGCTCAGTTCATGTGGCAACATTGGTATAACCCTATCGAGCAGATAGACAGAATTTCCTCTCTTTAATGCTTCCTTGTCCAATTTGGTACCTGATCTTACATAATGAGTGACATCAGCGATGTGTACACCAAGTCTGTATTTTCCATTTTCGAGCTTCTCAATTGAAATGGCGTCATCCAAGTCCTTCGCATCTGCCCCATCAATTGTAAATGTTTTTAGTTCTCTTAAATCTTTTCTGTTTCTGATCTCCTGCTCATCGATAATCGATGGAATTTTTAGTGCTTCTGCCCTCACCTCGTCAGGAAATTCTTCCGGTAGTTTGAACTGCCTAATTATTGACAATATATCAGTACCCTTGTCAGTAAGATACCCTAGAACTTCAATTACTGATCCCTCTGGATTTCTCCTGAATTCCGGCCATTTCTCGATTCCCACCACAACTTTTTGACCATCCTTGGCTTTTAGGGTCTTTCCTTTAGGTATAAATATGTCATAAGCAATCTTGTGATTATCTGGAATTACAAACCCGAAGTTTCCACTGTCTTCATAAGTACCAATAACCGATTCATTGGCTCTTTCAAGAACTCTGATTACTTCTCCTTCCTGCTTTCTTCCTTCTTGCTTTCTTCCTTCCTGTCTGCCTTTTATAAGGTTTGCTACGACCCTGTCGCCGTGCATCGCCGTATTCATCGAATCAGCAGTTATAAAGATATCCTCCCCTGGTCTATCCTTTGACATGACAAATCCAAAGCCTTTTTCATTTCCTTCCAATCTTCCGATTACAAGAAACTCAGGATTAATAAGACCATATCTGTCATTTCTAGCCTTTAGGATAACTCCTTCTTTTTCCATATCATCCAATATCTTAAAGAAATCTTTCTGCTCATTCTTTCCAATATTGAATCTGGCAGACAGTTCTTCTTTGAGAAGTGGCTTATATTTTTTGCTTTCCATCAGTTTAATTATCTCTTCCCGTAAAATCATCGCTAATCCCCCTTCTTTCAATACTTAGTATTTACCCTCTCTGTTAAAAAAAATGTAAGATATTTAAAATATCTTACATTTTACCTGTTTTCGCGCCAAATTGAGTTCTATTAAACAGATTTGATTCGTAAACATACATATTACTGTTCTTTTCTTTATGTGTTATCAGGGAAATTTCTATCATTTTACTTACCAAAGATTTGAAGTCATAACCCCTGCCTTCCCATAGGTAAAACGCAATTGAACCTGGAAGAGTATTTATCTCGTTTACGAATACTTTCCCGCTCTTATCTATTAGAAAATCTATCCTTGCGTTTCCTCTACCATCTATAACAGTAAATGCTTTCTTTGCCAGTTCTTCAATTTCCAACCTTGTTTTTTCCTCTAGATTAGCCGGTATTGCTCTGTTACTTCCAGCTGAATCTGTTGTCTTTGAGTCCTTTCTTACATACTTGTCCTCAAATGATAGTATTTCACTCCAACCTAGTGGTTCCTCGCAATCAGAAACTTCTACTTCATGATTATAACCCATTACTGCACAATTTATTTCTCTCGGCTCTTCAACAGCCTTCTCAACAATAATTTTCCTATCGTAGCTCGCCGCAATTTCAAGAGCTATTTCTAGCATTTCTCTATTTTTTGCTTTTGAAATACCAATACTAGAACCTAGATTTGATGGTTTTACAAATACCGGATACCCAAGCCTAGTCTCAATTTCTTGTATTGAACCACTCTTGTTGTTTTCCCACTGACTTCTGTAGAACCATATATAATCCACCACTGGTATGCCATTCGCCTTGTAAACATCTTTCATAACAATCTTATCCATTCCAACAGATGATGCAAGAAGTCCTGCTCCAACGTATGGTTTATTTACTAATTCCAACAAACCTTGTGATGATCCATCTTCTCCATTAGTTCCATGAAACGCCGGGAAGAAAACATCAACAGTCTCGATGATCTTCTTTCCAAAAATCCCGGTTTCCTCAGGATGTGCATAAAGGTTGCCATCGTTGTGATTTGGAGATAACATTATTCTCTTGGTATCCTTAAAATCATTTTTCTTGAAGCTCTCAAAGCTAAGTAGTGATTTACCCGTAATCCACTGACCTTCCTTGTTAATATAGATTGCCACAGGCTCATATTTACTCCTGTCCATATTTTCAATAATCTGCATTGCTGTTATTACTGAAACCTCGTGTTCAACACTTCTTCCTCCAAAAAGTACCCCTACTCTTTTCATTGTCAGGCCTCCTTTGCTATTCACTGTAGTTATCCGGTAGATCATTCTCAAACAAAACAACATCCTTTGCTTTTGTTATTTTGCCTATCTGCACTGTCGCTTCCTGTAAATTGTTTACAACAAATATATTGGAAGGATTGAATGATGTATCCAAAAGTCCCTCATAAATTGGCTTTGTTCTCTGCTCTCCAACCAGAATAACAAAATCACATACTTTACCAATATTTACCCCAAATTCATGATTTGCTGACTCTTCCATCTCCCCTAGTTCTATCATACCTGGCGTGACAATTATTTTTCGTCCTTCCTTGAATTGTGCAAGAACATCCAGAGCTGCCTTTGTACCAACTGGATTTGAATTGAAAGCATCGTCAATAATAATGACTCCGCTTGCTGATTCAATAAGGTTTAGACGGTGTTCTACCGGCTCAACTTTTTCAATTCCCTTACTGATTTCTTCCAAGGAAAGTCCCAGTATCTTTGATGCGCATGCCCCTGCCAATAGATTGTAGATATTGTGTTTTCCTAATAGTTTAGTAGTGCATCTAATGCTATTTCCTTCTTTATCTTTAAGCGTAAATTCTGAGCCATTTTCAGTGACTAGTATATCCTCAGCATAAATATCCAACCCATCAACGTTCTCTAGCCCATACAACATCTTTTCCTTGAAAGTTTTATCAGCGAGTTTTCTGATGTATTCATTGTCGTAATTGAAAACCGCCACTCCATCAGTAGGCAGTTGCTCAATTAGTTCGTACTTTGTCTTCATGATATTATCGATATTCTTGAAGGTTTCTATGTGAACTGGCCCAATAGATGTTAGTATTCCAATCTTAGGTTGTGCAAGCTGTGCTACTTCCCTGATCTCTCCTATTTTTTTAGCACCCATTTCTGCGATAAAAACTTCATGTTCATCTTTGAGGTCATTATTAATTACTTTGGATAATCCCATAGGTGTATTGTATGACTCTGGTGTATTCAAAACATTGAACTTCTGGGATAGAATTGTTCCTACAATAAATTTTGTGCTGGTTTTACCAAAACTTCCAGTTATTCCTACAACACTAAGATCCTCTCTTGTCTTGATTTTGTTTTGAGCGGATCTATAGAATCCCATGTTAATGTTGTCCTCTATCGGCTTCATAATCATGGTTGATCCCGCTATAATAAGAGGCTGATAGTAGTACACCCCTGCGATAGCCAACAGAAGGATAATCCCTCCAACAATTGTATTGTTTGTAATTGTATAGATTAACAAGGCAGGAAGTGCAATAGTTGCAGCTGAAAACATGAAATTAGCTCGATTTAATCTAGTCGCCCTCTGTGTCATAACCAGTGGCTTCTTTATCGTCATTTTCTCTTTGGAAAGACTATATGCTCTTTTTTTATTCATTGACAACCACTTCAAATAGTGGTCAGCCAGATAGCCTTCAAGCTGTACCATGTGAAGAAATTCCTTTGTTCTCTTACTCATAATCTGTACTGAGACAACTGTTATTACTAGAAATATAATGATAATCATTAAACTCATTGTTATCCTCCAAATTTATTTGCCAAATACTTATTCGGCTTCAGGTTTGAAAAAGGCTTCCATCACTCTTATGAATCTATTATAGTCATCCAGATAGGAGTAATGTCCTGCACCTTCAAATACTACAAGACCGCTATCCTTGATTTCCTTTTCCATTATTTCCGCCATATATAGCGGTGTATCCTCGTCCCGGTCTCCCCAGATCAGCAAAGTCGGTGCTTTAATGTCTCTGAGAATCGGCTTCAGGTTTTCGTTGACAACTCTTACAAGAATTTTTCTCATTACACCTGAACTGTTCTGATAATCATCGGAACCGAATCTTTTATAGAGCTTCTCCATCCTCTTCTCTTTATCTTCCCAAAAGACAAGAGCGTTGTATAATTTCTTAAGAAGCTTGAAACTCTTAACCCTGATGTGATATTTAAATGTTCTTTTAGGTATGATGCCAGCGCTGTCTATGAGCACTACCTTATCGATTAGTTCAGGATACTTTGACGAAATAATTATAGATAGCTTTCCTCCGAAGGAATGTCCCACCAGCGAAAGTTTTCCAGGTATAAGTTTGTCGATAAACTCTTTTACAATATCTGCATAGCAAAAGGAACCGAATACCTCCTTTGGCTTCTGTGATTTCCCGAAACCAGGAATGTCCATGGCATAAACAGTATGATTCTGTTTTAAGGTATTAATAATTGGCATCACTGTTTCTATGCTTGCTCCCCATCCGTGTAGGACAAGTACGGGATCACCTGAGCCGGTTTTTATATAGTTGATTTTAATTCCTTCAATTTCAACATTGTTTTCCATTCTATTCCATCCTTAATTTTCACTATGTCACAACTTAAAATTATATCATATCCAGCAGGATTTATACAGTATTTAAGACAAGAAAAAACCCTCCATAAGGAGGGCTATAAATTTAGAATAATATTCCACCGTATAGTACAAACAATTGTGCAAATACAAGTGATACAATTGTCATAAGCTTAATCAGGATATTCAGTGAAGGACCTGATGTATCTTTGAATGGGTCACCAACTGTGTCTCCAGTTACAGCAGCCTTATGAGCTTCGCTTCCTTTTCCACCGTGATGTCCTTCTTCAATGTACTTCTTGGCATTGTCCCATGCTCCTCCAGCATTTGACATAAAGATAGCCATAAGTACTCCTGTTACAAGCGCTCCTGCCAAAAGTCCTCCAAGAGCCTCTGCTCCAAGTAGTAGCCCCACAAATACAGGTACAATTACTGCCAAAAGTCCTGGAATAATCATTTCCTTAAGTGCAGCCTTGGTACTTATATCGACACAAGTAGCATATTCAGGAGTTGTAGTTCCTTCCATAATACCAGGTATATCCCTGAATTGTCTTCTAACTTCTTCAATCATGCTAAAAGCAGCTTTACCAACAGCATCCATTGTAAGTGCTGCGAAAAGGAATGGTAACATTCCACCTATTAAAAGTCCTACTATAACAACTGGCTTTGTAAGGTCAATTGCTGTAAGTTGAACAGCTTGTGTGTAGGATGAGAAAAGAGCCAGTGCTGTAAGTGCTGCTGATCCGATTGCAAATCCTTTTCCTATTGCTGCAGTTGTATTACCAACTGAGTCCAGTTTATCTGTAATTTTTCTAACATCTTCCGGTAGTTTACACATTTCTGCAATTCCACCAGCATTGTCTGCAATTGGTCCGTAAGCGTCAACAGCTATTGTCATTCCAGCTGTAGAAAGCATACCTACCGCTGCAAGAGCTATACCGTAAAGTCCTTTTACAGGCTCGGCTGCTCCACCTGATGCATAGTATGCAACTAGTATACCTATTGCTATTACAATTATTGGTAGTGCTGTAGACATCATCCCTACTGAAAGTCCACCAATTATATTTGTTGATGCTCCTGTCTCTGATTCCTTCGCAATTCTCTTAACAGGATTGTACTCAGCTGAAGTAAAGTATTCAGTGATTTTAGCGATTGTTAGTCCTACTACAAGACCTGCTATGATTGCAATAAATGGTTGAAAAGTTCCAAGTATGACAATACTTAATACAGCTCCAATTACCATTGTCAACAATGAACTGACAAGAGTTCCCTTATCAAGTGATTTTTGTGGGTCTCCATCACCTCGTACAAAGAATACTCCAACAATTGATGCAAGAATTCCAACTGCTGCTAGACCAAACGCAAAGAAAACTCCATTGTCTCCGTATGCAATAAGACCAAGTGTAACTGCTGATATTATTGCTCCAACGTAAGACTCAAAAAGATCTGCTCCCATTCCTGCTACGTCTCCTACGTTATCTCCAACGTTGTCAGCTATTACTGCAGGATTCCTCGGGTCATCCTCTGGAATTCCAGCCTCGACCTTACCTACAAGGTCCGCTCCTACATCTGCTGCCTTGGTATAAATACCACCACCAACTCTGGCAAATAACGCGATTGATGATGCTCCTAATCCGAATCCGGTTATTATTGCTGGATCTCTAAAAACAATATATGATACGCCAATTCCTAAAAGTCCTAGTCCTACAACACTCATTCCCATTACTGATCCACCTGAGAATGCTACGTTAAGAGCCTTTGTCATTCCACTTTCCATTGCTGCATTAGTTGTTCTAACGTTAGCCTTTGTTGCAACCCTCATACCGAAGAATCCAGCCATTATTGAAAATGCTGCTCCGAATATAAAAGTGATGGCAGTTGTAAGACCAATTAGAAGTGCGAGTACTATAAATAGTACGACAATAAAAACACCCAGGGCTTTGTACATTCTTGACAAGAATGCCATTGAACCCTCCTGAATGTATGCTGCGATTTCTTGCATCCTGTCGTTTCCAGGACTAACCTTATCAATAGATGATGCTTTGTACAAAGCAAACAACAAAGCAACCACTCCCACAATTGGAGCGGCATATAAAGCAATACTCATTTTATTTTCCTCCTTGTTATACCGCTGCCAAAGCAACAGCAGAAATCATAAATACTACTGCGGACACAATAGTCACTTTCCTAAGCATTGCCTGTCGGCTTGTTCCTACGCTTTTTCCAAACGTTGAATCAGCACCACCACCACCGATGGCTCCCAACCCTTCTGATTTACTTTCTTGCATAAGAATACTCGCTACAAGGATAATACTAGCTAGTAGCATTGAAATTGAGAACAAAGTCGTCATACCTACACCTCCTGTGCATTTAAAAATGTTTAATATTCAAGTCTATAACACTACTATTTTAACATAGGCAAAATTTAAAAGCAATGGAATTTGAGTTTATAGTTAATTATCTTTTCCAGTCTACTTCCTCTGGCAGTCGGGGCATATTCCCTTGATTTCAAGGTGGTGTTCAATAATTTTAAACCCTGTGCTTTCTCCAAGATAACTTTCATACCCATCAAGAGGGCACCCTTTTATTGGAAGAATCTTGTTGCACTTAACACAAACCATATGATGTCTATGATCCATGTGATTAATCTCATAAGTAGACTTTCCCTCAATGTTTATACCTGATTTTTGAACAAGTCCTTTTTTTGTAAATGTATCCAATATCCTGTAAACAGTTGAGAGATTCATCCTTGTCTTCTCTTTTTTTGAAAATACCATGTAGATTTCTTCAGCCGTGATAGGCTGGTTTTTTTTACTGAGGAAGTCGTATATCAACTGTCTTTGCTGAGTATTCTTTATACCTCTTGATTTAAAAAGTTCTTTTATTTTTTCACTGCTCACACCTTACACCTCCAATGATCATATCCTGATAAACCTCTTCATTCCCAGGAAAACAATGAACAAGAATGCATTTATCATTACTATGCTTGCTCCTGATGGAAAATTAAATATATATGAACCTAGGACTCCTGTAATTACAGCGATTATTGATACAATAGCCGAAATGATTATCGTCGACTTAAAACTCCTGGACACCTGCAGTGCAGTTACTGTAGGAAAAATTATCATGCTTGAAATAAGCATGGTTCCAACCACTCTGATTCCCAGAACAATTGTTATTGATGTCAAGGTTGCTATCAAGTAATTCATTCGTTTTGTACCAATTCCTATTACAATTGCAAAGGATTCATCGTGGGTCACTGCAAACAAGTCGTGGTAGAATAAAATTATCAGCGAAATTATTATTGCAGCAAGGATAATCGATAAATACATGTCCGTCGGTTTGATAGCCAATATACTACCAAACAAGTAACTGAAAAGGTCAACATTGAACCCACCGGCAACACTTGATATAAGTACACCTAGCGCAACTGAGAAGGAAGACACAAGACCTATTGCAGCATCTCCGTGGATTCCTGCTTTTTCATTAAGCTGCATTATAAAAATAGAAGCAATGGTTACAATGGGGATTGAAACCAGCAGTGGTGATGCTCCCAAAAGAAGAGCTATTGCAACTGTTGCGAAACTTACGTGTGCAAGGCCATCTCCTATCATTGAATATTTCTTAAGTACCAGAAATATCCCCAAAAGTGCACTGCTTAAAGCTATTGCCGTACCTACAATCATTGCCCTCTGCATAAATGCAAGCCCCATTGCTTCTTTTATCAATTCCATCGTATCCATCAGTTCACCGCCTCTTCATTATGATGATCGTGAATCCCCTCCACAAAGTTAACATTCATATTAAAATCTTCAGTGCCTCCAAAATAAAGCAGCTCGCGATCCAATAGCATTATCTTTGAAGAACATTTCTTGATACTGCTTAAGTCGTGTGAAACAAGTATTATGCTTGTTCCTTCCTCTTCGTTTATCTTTCTGATAAGGCTGAAAAACTCAGTTCGTATCTTTGGATCCAAAGCACTTGTGGGCTCATCCAGGATTAAAAGTCTTGGGCTGCTTACCATTGCTCGCGCGAGAAGAACTCTCTGCTGCTGCCCACCTGAAAGGTCCCCAATTTTGTTGTGCTTTAGATGATATATATCTAATCTTCTTAAAATTTCATCTATTATTTTGTTATCATCAACTGTTATTCTTTTCGGGAATTTTTTCTTGCCAAGAAGTCCAACAGCTACTATCTCGTGAACTTCCCCTGGAAACAATGTGTTTCCTGTTACTGCAACCTGTGGAAGGTATCCTACTCCCTTGTGGACACCTCCTGATCCGTGATAAGTTATGCTACCCTTTGTGACTGGAACCAATCCAAGAATTGCCTTAACAAGCGTAGTCTTGCCTGAACCATTTGCTCCAACAAGTCCAACATAGTCTCCTTCCTCAATAACAAAAGACACATCCCTTAATACTTGATGCTGTCCATAATAAACAGAAAGATTCTCTACCTCAATTAGTTTACTCTTCATATCCCAATCCCTCTTTCAAATTTTCAAGATTGTCATACATAATCTCGATATATGTCTTTCCGGAGTCCAGTTCCTCCTTTGATATATTGTGGGCACCATGCAGAAGAAGCATCTTTACTCCAGTTTCCTCTACAATCACCTCAGCTACCTTTGGATCAATAAGTTCCTCGTGAAAAATCGCCATTGCTCCAGTTTCATTTATGCTATTTATCAATGCAGTTATTCTTTGAGGTGCCGGTTCGGCATTTGGTGAGAAACCTGTGTATGGAGACATATGCTCGAGTCCGTATTGTCTTGCAAAGTATCCGAATGCAAAATGACCTCCTGACAAGATGGTCTTGGATTTTGTCTTAGCCAATGCCTCTCTTATATCATCATCAAGTTCTTCAAGGTCTGCCTTTAGTTTATCTCCGTTCTCCTGATATTCATCTCTGTTTTCAGGATCAATTCCCATTAGAGATTCTGTTATTCTATTTACCATGATTATCGCCATATTAGGGTCTGTCCAGTAGTGAGGATCATAAAGTTCCTCTTCATCATCGTGCTCATCATCTTCATCACCATGGTCATTTTCTTCTAGAGTTAGAAGCGAAATATCCTGGCTTAAGTCAACTATCATTACATCTTCATCTTCCAAATTGGATACAATGTTAACAGTCCAAGGTTCCATTAGTTCTCCTGTATATAGAAAAACATCCGCACTCAAAAGTGCAACCATATCTTGTGGAGTAGGTTCATATGAATGGGCTTCTGTACCAGTTGGCAATAAATACCTTACTTCCACATATTCTCCACCGATTATTCTTGCAAAATCATATTGCGGAAAAAGTGTTGCAACTACTGAGATTCTATTATCTTCACTCCCTTCTTCATCCGGTGTCTCAACTCCAGAAGGGTCATCTGTGGGTATTGCAGGTTCATCTGTTGTACAACCTGCCAAAGCTATGCCAAATATCATTATCACTATTAAAAAAATTGTTCCTTTTCTTTTCATGCTAAACCTCCATAATTTCCATATCTCTTGCTTTTCTGCTTATCGTCTTTCTTTGATACCCAAAGACAAAAAATAAACGCAAATGCAAATAGTTTGCATGTGCGTTTATTTTACTATATTATTTTGAGGTTGTCAATTATCTATTTCTTTAGGTTATAAAACGTTTTTATACCTTTATAGACTGCCATTTCACCAAGTCCATCTTCAATTCTAATCAGCTGGTTGTATTTGGCAACCCTGTCTGTTCTTGACGGTGCTCCTGTTTTAATCTGACCAGCGTTTGTTGCAACTGCTAAATCTGCAATTGTTGAATCTTCTGTTTCACCTGATCTGTGTGATATTACTGCAGTATAACCATTTGTCTTGGCCAATTCAATTGCATCAAGCGTTTCAGTGATTGTTCCTATCTGGTTAAGCTTGATAAGAATTGAATTTGCAACTCCCATATCAATTCCTCTTTGTAGCCTTTCAGTATTGGTTACAAACAGGTCGTCTCCAACAATCTGGATTTTCTTTCCAAGTCTATCTGTTAAAAGCTTCCAACCATCCCAGTCGTCTTCTCCAAGTCCATCCTCAATTGAAATAATTGGGTACTTGTCACAAAGGTCTGCATAATAATCCACCATTTCTTCAATAGTCATTTCTCTACCTTCGCCCTTAAGGTTATAGGTTTTTCTCTCTTCGTCAAACATTCCGCTGGCAGCTACATCCAATGCAAGTACAACATCTTCACCAGGCTTGTATCCAGCTTTTTCAATTGCTTCCATAATTGTTACAAGTGCTTCCTCATTACTTGCAAGATTCGGTGCAAAACCTCCCTCATCTCCAACAGAAGTACTCATGCCCTTAGCCTTCAATACTGCTTTTAGATTATGGAAAATCTCTGTTCCCATTCTAAGGCCTTCCTTGAAGTTTACTGCTCCAATTGGCATAACCATGAATTCCTGGATATCAACGTTGTTGTCTGCATGATCTCCACCATTTAGAATGTTCATCATTGGGACTGGAAGTGTTTTTCCGTTAACTCCTCCGATATACTGATAAAGTGGCATACCCAGTTCATTTGCCGCTGCTCTTGCAACTGCCATTGAAACTCCCAATATGGCATTGGCTCCAAGCTTACCTTTATTTTCCGTTCCATCAATTTCAATAAGAACCTTGTCTATCATTACCTGATCAAAGACTTCCATCCCCATTATTTCATCGGCGATTATGTCATTGACATTTTCAACTGCTTTTAACACACCTTTTCCAAGATATCTTGACTTGTCCATATCTCTTAGTTCTACTGCTTCATAGATACCAGTTGATGCTCCTGATGGAACTATTGCTCTACCAAATGCTTCCAACTCAGTCCAAACCTCTACCTCAACGGTTGGGTTTCCCCTTGAATCAAGTACCTCTCTAGCATAAATATCAGTAATCAAACTCATCCAAATCACTCCATTCCTTAGTTTTATTATTTTTCAATCAATGATGTTCCTGTCATTTCTTCTGGCTTTTCCAAACCCATAAGTTCCAAGATTGTAGGTGCAAGATCAGCCAAAATTCCTTCTCTCAAAGTTACGTTCTTTTCTCCTACAAGTATCAATGGTACCTTGTTGCTCGTATGTGCTGTAACAATACCTCCTGATTCCCTGTCTATCATAGACTCGGCATTCCCGTGATCTGCAGTAACAAGTATCTTGCCACCAATTTCCTCCATCAAGAGAACAATTTCACCCATACACTTGTCAACCGTTTCAATAGCTTCGATAGCTGCTGGAATTACTCCTGTGTGTCCAACCATATCTGGGTTTGCAAAGTTTAGGATAATAAGATCGTATTTACCTGATTTCACCTTTTCGAGAACTTCATCTTTTACCTTATATGCACTCATTTCAGGTTGAAGGTCATAGGTTGCCACCTTTGGTGATGGTACCAAAACTCTGTCCTCGCCTTCAAATGGCTCTTCTCTTCCCCCATTGAAGAAAAAAGTAACATGTGCATATTTTTCAGTTTCAGCTATTCTAAGCTGTGTCTTTCCCTTTTTACTTACATATTCACCTAAAGTGTTTTGGAAACCTTCATTAGTGTATACAACATGAACATTTTTGATTGTCTTGTCATATTCTGTCATAGTAACATAGTAAGTGTTGACTCGTTTCTTTCTTTCAAATCCATCAAAGACCTCATCAACTAAAGCTCTGGTTATTTGTCTTGCCCTGTCTGGTCTGAAGTTAAAAAATATCAGTGAGTCATTATCTTCTATTGTTGCAATCGGTTTTCCAGCCTTTTCAATCACAGTAGGTAACATAAATTCATCATTTATGTCTTTTTTGTAAGACTCTTTAACTGCTTCTACTGGATTCTCCGCTTTTTGACCTTCTCCAAGAACCATTGCATCGTATCCAAGCTGGGTTCTTTCCCATCTTTTGTCTCTGTCCATAGTATAGTATCTTCCAGAAACTGTTGCTATCTCACCGATTCCAATCTCTTTAATCTTATCCTGAAGCTCCTTCACATGCTGACTTCCTACAGTGGGAGGGACATCTCTGCCATCTAGTATTACATGGACGTAGACCTTATCCACATTATGCTGCTTCATTAGCTCAAGTAGTGCATAAAGATGAGTGTTGTGGCTGTGAACTCCACCATCTGACACTAGACCCATCAAATGAACTGCTGAATTGTTGTCCTTTGCATTTTTGATGGCATCCAGGAATTCCTGCTTTCTGAAAAATCCACCTTCTTTTATTTCTTTTGTGATTCTGGTCAACTCCTGATATACAATTCTTCCTGCACCTATGTTAAGATGCCCTACTTCAGAGTTTCCCATTTGTCCTTCAGGTAAGCCGACTTTAAGCCCACTTGCCGTCAATGTTGTATTTGGATACTGGGACATGATTATATCAAAGTTTGGTTTTTCGGCAAGTGCTACTGCATTGCCGGGATATTCCTCACCAAGACCGAAACCATCCAGTACCATAAGCATTACTGGTGTTTTTGACATTTGTTTCCTCCGATCAATAATTAATTAGCTTAACAAAATCTGAGGACTTCAGGCTAGCTCCACCTACAAGCGCCCCATCTATATTGTTCATGGACATAAGTTCTGTGACATTTACAGGCTTAACACTACCACCATACTGTATTCTGATTGACTCGGCTATTTCTTTACCATACAGCTCATTGATGGTATTTCTTATTAATGCACACATCTCTTCCGCTTGTTCGCTGGATGCAGTTTTTCCAGTCCCAATGGCCCAAATAGGCTCATATGCAACAACTGTCTTAGTTGCATCTTCATTTGAAATGTTATTAAACGCAGCCTTAATCTGGTCTGCCACAAGTGAGATATGAATATTTTCTTCCCTCTGTTCTAGTGTCTCACCTACGCAAATAATTGGTGATATTCCATGATTTATCGCTGAATGAACCTTTTTATTGACAGTTTCATCTGTTTCATTGAAATACTGTCTCCTCTCGGAATGGCCTATTATTACATAATCCACCTGGAGTTCCTTAAGCATCGTTGGCGATATTTCACCTGTGAATGCTCCATTTTCCTCCCAGTGCATATTTTGTGCTCCTATCTTAATATTAGTATCCTTGGTCATTTCCTTGGCTTTTGCCAATGAAAGATAAGGAACACAAAGTACTGATTCTACAGACTCATTCAATTCTTCATTTTTTATTTCATCAATTAACTGTTGAGCCTCAGATATTGTCTTGTTCATCTTCCAGTTTCCTGCTATTATTGGCTTTCTCAAAAGACTGCCTCCTTATTCACTAATTGCATCTATTCCCGGTAGTACTTTGCCTTCAAGCAACTCAAGTGATGCTCCGCCTCCTGTTGATACATGAGTTATCTTATCTGCCAAACCAGCCTTTTCAACTGCTGATGCTGAATCTCCACCACCAACGATTGTAATTGCGCCTGATTCAACCATGGCTCTGGCAATTGCATATGTCCCTTTATTGAAGTTATCCATTTCAAATACTCCCATGGGACCATTCCATACTACGGTTTTAGCTTCCTTTATTACACTTTCAAATAATTCTACTGTCTCCTGACCAATATCAAGTCCCATCATATCTGATGGAATCTTATCGGCTGAAACTGTTTTAAAATTAGTGTCATTTTTAAACTCATCTGCCACTACTACATCAACCGGTAAAACCAAAGCTACTCCACTCTCCTTGGCCTTATCAATAAGTTCCTTGGCAAGCTCAACCTTATCTTCTTCTAGAAGTGATTTACCTACTTCGTATCCTTTCGCCCTAAGGAATGTAAATGCCATTCCTCCACCAATAATTATCGCGTTAACTTTGGTTAGAAGATTCTCGATTACGCCAATCTTGTCTGAAACCTTTGCACCTCCGAGTATTGCAACAAATGGTCTTTCAGGATCATCAAGTGCTTTTCCCATAATTGAAACCTCTTTTTCAACGAGAAATCCCAATGCTGATGGAAGATGATTTGACACACCTACATTTGATGCATGGGCTCTGTGGGATGTTCCAAAAGCATCATTTATAAACAATTCTGCAAGAGAAGCAAGTTCCTTTGCAAAACTATCCTCATTCTTTTCCTCTTCTTTTCTGAATCTTGTATTCTGAAGAAGCATTACATCGCCAGATTTTAGTCCAGCTGCCATTTCCCTTACCTTATCGGATACTACATTGTCATCATCTGCAAATACCACTTCTCTCTTCAGTAATTGAGATAATTTGTTCGCCACAGGAAGCATTGAAAACTCCTTCTTAGGCTCTCCTTTAGGTCTTCCCAGATGTGACATCAGAATGACTGAGGCACCATTTTCAAGCAAATACTCTACAGTTGGCAGTGAGCTTCTAATCCTTATATCATCTGTTATATCTCCATCAGAATTCATAGGTACATTATAATCGACTCTTACCAAGACCTTTTTCCCTTTTACATCCATATCTTTTAATGTTTTTTTATTCAACAATAAATTCACCTTCTTTTCTTAGTGTTTGTCACAATTGATATGTCGGGTCATATGACCCGACATATTTACTACCATTTGTTAGCTACAAGTCTAGTCAAGTCAACAACTCTGGCTGAGTAACCCCACTCGTTGTCATACCATGATACAACTTTTACCATATTGTCTATTACCATTGTTGAATCGGCATCAACTATTGATGATCTTTCATCACCAATAAAGTCTCTTGATACAAGGGGCTCTTCTGAGAATCCCATTATACCTTTTAGTTCTCCTTCACTTGCTTCCTTCAACAGTTTGTTTACTTCTTCCACTGTTGTTGGATTGTCAACTTCAAATACAGCATCAACAAGTGATACTGTTGGAACAGGTACTCTTACTGAGAAACCGTTCATTTTTCCTTTTAGCTCAGGCAATACCAATGCAACTGCTTTCGCTGCTCCTGTTGTAGTTGGAATAATGTTCTCTGCAGCTGCTCTAGCTCTTCTCATATCCTTGTGTCTCTTATCGTGAAGCATCTGGTCACTAGTATATGCATGAACTGTTGTCATCAGACCTTTCTTGATTCCAAGTTTATCAAGAATTACCTTTGCTACAGGTGCAAGGCAGTTTGTTGTACATGAAGCGTTCGAAATTATATTGTGATTCTCAGGATCGTACTTGTCATCATTTACTCCAAGAACTATAGTCACGTCTTCACCCTTTGCAGGTGCTGTTACGATTACTTTTTTTGCTCCTGCATCAAGATGCTTTTGCAGACCTTCTCTGTCTCTGAAAGCTCCTGTTGAGTCTATTGCCACGTCAACTCCCATTTCTTTCCAAGGCAGTTCTGATGGATCTCTGAAAGCTATGACTGGGATCTTCTTACCGTTTACAATAAATCCTTCCTCGTATGTGTCAATTGTTCCTTCGAACTTTCCATAAATGCTGTCATACTTGAAAAGATGTGCCAAATCCTCAATTTTACCAGATGCGTTTATGGCTACAATGTCAAATTCCTCTACATTGTTTTCTGCCCATATTCTGAATACATCTCTTCCGATTCTACCAAATCCACTCAATCCTACTTTTAACGTCATAAAAATTCCTCCTTGATTAATTTAATATTTCTACTATTCTATTTCCTACTGCCTCATCTACAATCAAAGTTATGTCCTTTCTGATTGATGATATGGCAATTATTGCCTCAGCTTTATCTGCTCCACCAGCAACTCCAATTACCTGTGGAATTTCTTTGTATGTTTCCAGGGACAGTCCGACCGTCTTGTATTCCCAAAGGTCATTCCCTTCGATGTCAAAATAGTGGCCAAATGCCTCTGCAACAGCTCCATTTCCCATTAAATGGCTTATTCTTTCTTCGGAAAGGCTCCTTCTACTTGCCAGTACATCTGCTCTTCCAATGCCAAAAACAAGTATCCTCATTTCATCTATAAGCTGAAGAGACTGCCTGATTTCATCATTTGACTGTAAAACTTCCAAAGCCTCTTTTTCGAGACCATCTGGTATATAAAGCAACCTGTACATCGCTCCAAGACCTTTCCCAACTTTAGCTGCTACTGAATTTGCCTGAGACATAAGTTCCTTCCCAAGTCCTCCCCTTGCAGGAATTACTGTAACCTTTGGAAATGTTGTGTCTGAAGTTACCTGATCTGAAAAAGCTGCCATTGTACTACCGCCTGTAACTCCAACTATGTCATTTCCTTCTAGTGATTCAATCAGATTCCTGGATGCACTTCTTCCCATTTCCTGAAGAACCAAATCATTGGTTCCGGAATCTCCAGGAACTATTATTATGCTTTTAATCTGCAAGATGTCCTGAAGCTTTTTCCTCAGATTGGGTATTCCTCTGATACTCTGGTATATATCACTCAACTGATCAAGAAGCTCCTTGCCATCGCCTGTAACATACATACCCATATTGTCGGTGTTTAATAATTTAAGCTCTCTTAGTTTCTCAACCTCCGACCTGATGGTTCTTTCTTTCATACCAAGCTCAATCGAAAGTGCTCTTCTTCCTACTGGCTGCCTGAATTCAACTGCCCTTAGTATAGTGTACCTTCTTTCAATTGTCTGAAAACATTCAGGTGAAAGCTTACCAATTAGTTTTAAAAGATCTATTTCATCACCTCCGTTGGCCGTTTTTTATCCCATAGCTTGTTATTTTGTCCCACTTGGGATAAAAAAATATCCTATATACTTCATTATATACCAGAGACAGCTTTTTTTCAAGCCATCTCTGATATTCAATACCTTCTTCTTCGGGATGATGATGGAATCTTAAGCTCATCCCTGTATTTCGCAACAGTTCTTCTTGAAACCTCCATACCCCTTTCCTTGAGTATGTTGGATATATGCTGGTCACTAAGAGGTTTTTTTTGATCCTCGGTATCTATAATACCCCTTATAATGGATTTTACACTAGTTGCTGAAACTTCTCCGGATTCTCCTGAAAGTCCTGTAGTAAAAAAGTACTTAAGCTCAAATACTCCTCTTGGTGTTTGGACGTATTTTCCGTTTGTAGCTCTGGAAATTGTGGACTCATGCATTTCTATATCTTCTGCCACATCCTTGAGGGTCAAAGGTAGCAGTCTTTTCTCGCCATGTATAAGAAATTCCTTCTGATATTTCATGATTGATTCCACAACCTTGTATACAGTCTGTCTTCTCTGTTCAATGCTTTTTATAAGCCACATGGCAGAGTTAAGCTTATCCTGTAAAAACTCAGTGGTCTCTGAATCCCCACCATCCTTCAAAAGACTTCTATAGTACTTGTTTATACTAAGTCTAGGTCCGGTAACATCGTTGATAAAGATTACATACTCTCCATCTATTTCTTCAATTGAAGCATCTGGGGTTATATATCTTGTGTCTTCTCCGTCACCTCTGAATGTCCTTCCTGGTTTTGGCTCCAAGCACCGTATGGTATCCACATACTCCTGGACTTTTTCAGTTGAAATATCAAGTTCCTTCGCAATTTTGCCAATCTTATTGGATGCTATATCCTCTAAATAATCATTTATGATTCTTTTTAGAAGGAAATCTTGTGCTTCTCTAATTTGAATCAGCAGACATTCCTTAAGATTTCTTGCTCCTACTCCGTAAGGCTCAAAAGCCTGTACCACAGTTAGAACCACTTCAACTTCCTCTTCGGAAACCTCTAGTTGCAATGCCATGTCACTTATTGAAGCATCCAAATATCCATTTGAATTTATATTTTGAATTATATAATCTGCTATCCTGTATTCAGCCGCACCAAGACTTATCATATTCAATTGTTCAATCAAATAATCTTTCAGGGACGGTGTGTAGGACACGAAATTTTCAAAGGAGTATTCCTTTTTGTTTCTATCAACTTCTGACCTGTAGCTTATATCGTCATAGCTTTCAAGGAATTCCTTCCAGTCTATATCCTTCTCTTCTTTTAGGGTTTCCATACTCTGATTATCTTCTGAAGGTGTTTCAACTTCAAGAAGCGGATTTTCTTCCATTTCATTTTTCAGATAACTATTAAGCTCAAGACTTGTATACTGAAGTAATTGTATGGCTTGTCGAAGCTCGGGTGTCATAATCAGCTTCTGGCTTTGTTCCAGGGTCAAATCGTAATTCAACCTCAAATGTCCCACCTCCTTTACTCTTCATCTACCATTATTATATCAGAATCAGAAGGCTTTAACAATTCGACAACCTTATTTGGAATAGTTACAATTTCTTATTAAAAACATACCCTTATTAGCTTCAAATTCCTATTTTTTTAAGTATGAAAAAACCCCGGAAAAATCCGGGGTTCATCTTTAGCAGGGATCTGCTTCACCAACATCATATCCTGCTTTTGACAGGATTGTTAATGCTTCGCTTAATTTAGTTTCATTAACCATAACAATTGGTCCTGTACAGCCCATTCCTGACTCAGCATACACTTTGTTTTTCCAAAGAACCTCTACTGCATCGTCAAGTTCCATAATATCTATTCCATCAATTGTACCAGTAACTGGCTCCTTTTCTGGTGCCACTACTTTCTCATCACTGGTTTCTTTCTTGGTTTCCTTAGTCAGAGCTGCAAGTATCTCTTTGAATCCTGCCTTGTTAACTGCTTCAAATTCTCTCTTTGCAACAGAATTAACATCTCCTTTTACTAAATCACCAGCATAGCTTATTGCATTGGCAACAACCGGTGATCCTGATGCCCTTGAAAGAATCAAAACAAGTCTGTCGTAATTCTCACCGATTCCAGGTCCGTAGCCAAATCCTTGTGACTCATAGCTACCACCTGTTGTGTATGATGAAAACATCTTCATAAGGATATTTCCTGTAAGGGTATCAGTAACCATTACATCTGGAGTACCTGCAAGCAGGTCGTTTCCCCTCATTACAGCTCCACCATCTGCTCTGGCAGATTCAGTGAAATTCAAGTCGTATCCTTTTGCCATTAGCTCTTTAAATGCTCTTTCAACTTGTCTCGCTCCGTCTACGTTAAGAATTCCAAGAGTAGGATTCTTTACTCCCATAGCTTTTGCGGAGATGATACCAAATACTCCGTTCTTAACCATAGCTTCAACTCTATGCGAAGAGGAAGTTCCAGTTGTAGTTGCTACAAACATTTCCTTGCCTCTTCCTGGTGTAACTACTCTACCAACGGTGGAAACTCCAATCGGGAAGCTGTAATGAAGTGTAACGCAACCTCCAAGCTCACCTTTGTCCAACATTTCCTCCATTGTTTTGTAACCTTCTTCTTCTGTTTCAACGACTACCTGAGTAAGGCCAGAGTCAACCTTAGGTCCAATAAGAACGACCTCCACAGTGTTATCTCTTTGCTGTGCAAGTTCAGCACCTTTTACCATGTTTTCAATGCCAAGCTCGCTTCCCAGGGTAGTAATTCCCACTCTGACCCTCTGACCGAACTGGCCTGTTTCCATAGCGTCGGCAATGTCGTTGAATACTTTGCCAATCATGGCTTTTACATTGTTTTCAGACATCATATCACCTCTAACCTTGAAGGAGATGTGAAGCAAAATCTCTCATAGCTTCTGCTACAAGACCTCTGACCTCTTGCTCAGAAACGCCTTTGCTTTCCTCCACTACTCCAGGATTTTTCTCCATTACTATTGAAACTCCATCGAACTGGTTCGTCATTCTTCCAAGGAAAAGACTTCCTTTTCCTATAATCATAGTATTCTTGATCTTTCCTGATTCAATATCTTCCTTTGCAAAACCTACAAACGGAACTCCTGAAGGTATATGACCCTGTGTAGGTGCCCATCCTTCCATTCCATGCTCTACAATAAAGTCATTAAGAGCAGTTCTTTCAATTTCGCCTCTTTTTACCCCAAGAGCGGCAATCATTTTGTAGTTTGCATTCGGAACATCTCCGGCACCTGCAGGCTTTGTTACATCAGGATTCTGCATTTCAACAGAATACTTATCGATATCAGTTATTTTTAATCCACCTCTATCAAGCGGCTCAGTTACAAGTGATGTTATTACAGCTTGTGGTGATGAACCAGTCCCTACAGTATGTCTTCCTACAAGATCTGTTCTTAAAATCGGACTTGTACCGTCATTCTCACTTACAAGTATTGCAAATCCACCAATAACATCCTCCAGAATTGGCAGTTCTTTCTTAACGTGGTCCTTCCCATTCATCCCAAGCTTAGCTGTTGAACCACCTGAAACTATCAAAACATTTTTGAATGTTCCAGCTTTAACGAGTGATGCAGCCGAAATCATAGAATGTGTAGGGGCCGCGCAGAAACCTCTTATATCTGATCCGGAAGCCTTTAATAGCCCCGCAACTTCAGCAATGGCTTTGGCAAAGTTTCCTCCACCTCGTTGGTTCATGTCTCCACAAGCTTCTTCAGAACATTCCAGTACATACTCAATATCCTCAGGATTAATATCTGTCTTATCGAGCAGATGAAGTGCTGCAAGTACTCCTGAAGCTTTGGATACAAGATTTTCTAAAATTACGTGAGCATTTAAGTTAACATCAACATCATGTGCTCTCTTGATACATCCAATCACTACGTTGTTCATATAAACAGGTTCTGCTCCCTGCTCCTTAATAAGCTTATTGATCTCATCAAGATCTTCGCCTTCTTTAAGCTTTGATACAAGCTCATCACTTATCAGTGGATGATTGCTAAGCTTCTTCTTAACATCTGCTGTAAAATCCTTTGTCAGCTTTACAAGCTCAAATGCATCAACAATCTTGATCAGTCCGATAAACTCATCCTGAGGCATTATTTCTCCAAACTTACCGTCTCTTGATGCACCTTCAACCTCTTTTCCGACCCATGGCTGAGGATCTTTTCTAAGATCAGCTGGCTTATTGTTTCCAATATATACCTGGTTTGGCAGGTAGTTTACAGCCTCTTCAAAACTTCTTAGGCTGTTTGGCAATTTCTTAAGATACTCTGATTCTGGATTTTTATCTCTTTCCATTGTCTGTGTTGTTCCATTGTGAAGTACCATATCAGGTGCGTGCACAAGGACATAACTTGTTCCCTTTACTACTGAATAACTCAAACGAGTCACCTCCATTGAAAATAGGTTTTACAAATGGGTGTAGTATTTACTATCACCCATTTGTAATCCTTTATTATTTATCAAATACTGTCTGTCCAGTAACTTCTGTCTCGAGTGCTACTAGAGACTTCTCAACAATTTTTCTTCTTAGCGCTTTTTCTTCATCCTTGTCCATTGAAGGATTACCAAGTGGATGAGGAATAGCTATTGCAGGAACTATTCTATTTGCTCCTACAGTCAATGATATTGGAACTACTGTACAGATGTGAACTACTGGAATACCAGCTCTTTCAATCTCCTTAACCATCGTTGCACCGCAACGTGTACAGGTACCTCAGGTAGAGGTAAGAATAACTGCATCCACTCCGTCAGCAATCAGTTCCTTGCTAAACTCTTCAGCAAATTTTTTGGAGCTTCCTACAGAAGTACCATTTCCTACTGTAGAGTAGAAGTATCTGTAGAGTTCTCCGATTTTACCTTCTTTTTCCAGATCTCTAAGAACATCTACTGGGAGTACTCTGTCAGAGTCATCATTGCAATATACAGGGTCAAATCCACCATGTGCTGTTTCATGTGACTCTTTGGTTAAATCTGTTACTCCGTCGATATCATACTTGCCAAATTTTGATGCAGATGATGATTCAATGTGGTCAGGATTACCCTTAGGTACAATCCCACCTGATGTTACCAGAGCTATCTTGGCTTTTGTAATGTCTTTTATTGCAGGGTTAGGATCAACTCTGTCAAAATTAGGCATTGCATACTCAGTTGTAAATTCCTCGCCTTTCAGCTTCTTAAGAAGCATCTCAACAGCTCTTTCAGAGCCTCTTTTTTCAGTGAAGTAGTTCTTTCTGATTCCTCTCTCGATATAACCCTCTTCTTGAGGGGAACCAATTTCTTCGCCACTTAAAAGTTTCTTGGCAAGGGGAATCATCTTTGCAACGGCATCTTTCATACCAGCTGCGCTATTCTTTGTTTCAACAACATACACCAATTTTTTGTACATGTCTGCTCCAGGATTTTCGATATACATCCCTGTAAGAGCAGGAATATTCAATTCATTTTGAACAGCTTCAGTTATTGTTCCACATGCAACACCATATCTTCCAGCGTTGAAAGCTGGTCCCGCAATAAATAAATCCGGGTTATATCCTTTGACCATTTGAAGAACTTCTTTTTTTGCTTCTTCAATATTCTCACCAAAGTAACTGTCTCCACAAATTACTGTAGCTACAATCTCAGCCTCTCCGCCAAATCCAGCCTGTATTGCCATACCAGGTCCTACAGCGCCTTCTCTTACCTCTGGCTTTATGTCAGCCTTTTCTTCACCACCAATACCAGCAAAGAATTGGTTGATATAGTGTACAATTTTAATTTTCGCCATAATATTCCCTCTTCTTCTTTTTTCTTTAGGATTCTAGTATTTGCCAAACTCTTTTCGCATTGAGGCTACTTCTTCCACTATTGCATCCACATCAAGCACCATTTCCATCATGCCGATCTGTTCCTCATATACATCTGCATCTACTGATTCTTTAAACTCTGTCTCTACTGCATGGTATACTTTAAGTCCCAACGGAACTCCTGCCAATGGTCCTGCG
>JAGXFX010000013.1 GCA_024637045.1 Soehngenia sp. | reverse complement strand
GCACGCCGCCAGCGTTCGTCCTGAGCCAGGATCAAACTCTCATTAAAAGTTTGTCTAGCTCATTATTATTTGTTTTTAAAAAATTGATTCTTGGTTTATTCAAAGTTCTCACAACTGTTTAGTTATCTAGGTTCATTGTCGCCTCTGATTTAAGGTGACTAGATTATTGTAGCAAAACCTGCCTGGTTTGTCAATGGTGTTTTGGATGTTTCCCAATACTTTTTAATTGATTTCTTCAGTCGGTGTTTCGCCCAACAAATACTAACTATACAGGGTTTTAAATCAAAAGTCAACACGTTTTAAAAGATTTTTTCTATTTCTAAACAATTCAATAAAAGGTTGATATTTGAGTGTTTTTAAAATAATATACAATTAAGATACATAAGGAGGGAATCCGATGGATATAAGACAATTAAAGACATTTATGGAAGTAGCTAAGCTTGGCAGTTTCTCCAAAGCTGCTGAAAAACTCTATCTTACACAGCCAACAGTGACCAATCATATACAAGTAATAGAAAGAGAACTTGGCACAGTACTCCTAAACAGGATGTCAAAAGGAATAACCTTGACTGAAGCAGGAAATATTGTGTATCAAAATTCGTTGGATATTATCAACATCTACGAGTCAATGAAGTACCAGTTAGACGAACACAAGGGTAGAATAGAAGGCAGACTTGAGATAGCAAGCAGCTCAGTTCCTCGAAAACACCTGTTGCCGGAGCTGATATTCGGTTTCCAAAAGCAACATCCTCTTGTTACTTTCTCAATACTTGATGTGGATTCCAGTAAAGTAGTAGAAAATATACTTGATGGATATATAGATTTTGGTTTTGTCGGAGCAATATATGAAGACCCCAACCTTGAGTACATACCAATTATGAATGATTATCTTGTATTCGCTACACCTGCTGATGTTTATAAGGATAGACCCCAATTAAGCAACTTAAGTCTTAATGAGGTAATAAAGCAACCCCTAATATTAAGGGAAGAAGGCTCGGGAACTGGTAAAATATTAACAGATTCACTACGCGACAAGAAAATTACCATGGATAAACTAAACATTTCTGCTTTTGTTGCAGATACTGAAACTATCAAGAAGATGGTTTCCCTGGGTACAGGTTCTACATTTCTTTCATATAAAGATGCTTTTGATACTTCTGAAAAGAAAATAGTAGAAGGAAATGTTTTTATGGTTGAGGAACTTTCATTGAACAGGAGTTTCTATATAGTATTTCACAAGAAAAGAAAGCTATCTCCACTAGGAGAAGCCTTCAAGGATTTTACACTTTTAAATTCAAAATAATATATCATCTTATCCCTGAGCGAATTGCAAACAAGGTCGCCTGAACTCTGTCACTGACCTCTAGCTTCTTGAATATTTGCGTAAGATGGTTTTTAACTGTTTTTTCACTTATAAACAACTGCTCCGCTATGGATTTGTTGCTTAAGCCTGAAGCAACAAGCTTAATAATATCGTACTCTCGTTGAGATAATGAATCAACTCTTTCATTTTCAATTCTTGACATTTTAAGACACTCGTCTGAATACTGAAGCTCCTTCTTTACTTCCTCATCTATATACTGCATTCCTCGGTTGACCTCTTTTATTGAGTATAATAGTTTCTCCGGGGAAGCAGTCTTTAAGACATACCCTTCAATATTAATCTTCGTTGCCTCCATATACCTTTCATTGCATATATTCTCAAGAAGAAGTATGATTTTTCCCTTGAATCCTCTTTCTTTCAACATTCTGATTGTCTCAAATCCATCATAATCTTTTTGTTGAGGATCTATTATCAAAATATCGGGATTAGTTGAGAGCCCTTTATCTAAAATCTCTGACTGACTACTGGCACTTGCCACAACTTTGATATTATCCTGGGCATCCAATATATACTTCAGCCCATGAAGGCACAATAATTGAGCATCTGCCAACATGACTTTAATTGTCTTTCTTTTCATATGCAACCTCCCCTTGAAGTACCTTCGTGTATCTTTTGCCTATTGGATAATCAATGAATGAAATCTCCTTCAAGTAATTTTCCAATGAATCAGTACTTTCTATTTTTCTTTCAAAAACAAGTATTTCCAGAGACTCTCTCACCTTTGTAATTATAAAATCTGGTTCATCAGTCCATCCGTAACTTACTAGCTCTTGTAATGTCAGTAACAATGCATCTTCAAGATCTCTTCTATTATATTGTCTTCTAAGCAAGTTTTCCAGTACTATATCTGATTCGGAGTAATAATCCTGATTCTCTCTTGAGTTCGCAAGAATAATCTTGATATATCCAAGAAGACATCCAGCACCAGCACAAGTACCACATTTATCCTCCCCGAGGCAAACATCATCAATTCTTTCATTTATCCGTTTAGTCATCTCATACAGCTGTTCTGCTGCTTTTTTCACATAAAGTCTTTCTGGCTGAGTTCTGCCTACTAAAATTGCTTTTCTTATAAGGAATAGTTCCACCAGGACAATTGATGCAATAATAGCAATTGTGCTTAACCAACTATCGAAGTAGAAGTCAATCGCACCTACCAGTTTTGAAATCCCAAATCCAAGAAATACAATTGAAGAAGCGATTTTCAATCCTGTTTCTGGTATTTTCCCACCTATCCGAGAACCCACAAATATTCCCAATCCACTGGTAGCTACCATTCCAAATGTTGTCCCAGCCAAAATAACAGCTGGAAAGTCTGATTCTGCTGAAAGAGCCATTGCAGTAAGCTGTGTTTTGTCACCTAATTCTCCAATAAAAAAAGCAAGAGCTACTGTCCAGATTGGATGAAGTTTAATCTTATTCTCAATATCTTCTGAGTCATCTATCTTCAAAGCGTTCCAACCAAAGAATATGAATAATCCCCCGGCTATTAAATCAACAATTTCGACTGTTATCATATTTCCGATCAATGCTCCAAGTATTATTGCAATCCCGTGATTGGCCATGACTCCTAGCGCAACTCCAGAAAGCACATGTCTTACCATGTACTGTGTAGCAAAAGTCATTGCAATTATTTGTGTCTTATCCCCCATTTCTGCCATAAATATAAGAGATGACGCTTTTAAAAATTCATTAATCATCCAATTCCCCAGCTTTCAAAAAGACTTTTAGCATATGCTAAAAGTCTTTTGTTTGTAACTATTATTATACAGTATACTGTCTTCTTAGACAATAACAGAAGAAATGACCACCAACTAGATCAATTCACCTGTTTTGCTCTCCACTCTTGATACAATTTCCCATGATTCCACTATTTCTTCTGCCATGTTTATATCAGTGTACATAATTCTGTCATTCTCCAATGTATCAATTCTATCTCTAATTACTTTATATGCTTCGTTTGTTCCCATTCCAAGGCCGACGTTTCCTCTTATATCTATAGCCTGGCAAGCTCCCATTAGTTCCATGGCAATTACTTTTTTCGTATTCTCAAAGATTTCTCTTGCCTTTCTGGCCCCAATTGTTCCCATTGATACATGATCTTCCTGGTTTGCTGATGATGGAATTGAGTCAACACTGGCAGGATGTGCCAAGATCTTGTTTTCAGATACCAGCGATGCCGCTGAATACTGAACTATCATAAACCCTGAATTTACACCACCCTTTTTTGTGAGGAAAGCTGGAAGTCCATTGCTTAATGCTGGATTCACAAGTCTTTCAAGTCTTCTTTCCGAAATATTCGCTAGCTCAGCTATTGCTATTCCCAAGAAATCAAATGGCAATGCCATAGGCTGTCCATGGAAATTTCCGCCAGATATTACTTCTTCTTCTTCAGTAAAGATCAATGGATTATCAGTTGCTGCATTCATCTCTATTTCTACCTTGGATTTGATAAATTCCAGAGCATCTTTTGTAGCTCCATGAATCTGTGGTGTGCATCTTAATGAATATGGGTCCTGTACTCTCAATTCCCCTTGTCTCGTAGTCATTCGACTACCTTCAAGTATTTTTAACAAATTGTCTGCAGAATTTATCTGACCCAAATGCCCTCTTGCTTTGTGTACCTTATGGTCAAACGCATCTGTAATTCCGTTTAGTGCCTCTACTGTCAATGCAGCCGCAATGTCCGCGGTCTTTGACAGCATTATTGCATCATACAAGGTCAATGCTCCGATGGATGTCATTACCTGTGTCCCGTTTATAAGGGCTAGTCCTTCTTTTGATGTCAGTTCAAGAGTATCTATTCCCGCCATCTCCATCGCCTTGGCACCAGGCATTCTCTCACCTTTATAGAAAGCCTCTCCTTCACCAAGCATTACGAGCACCATGTGAGCTAAAGGTGCCAAGTCTCCACTAGCTCCAAGTGATCCTTTTTCTGGTATCACTGGATTTACTTCCTTGTTGACCATTTCTATAAGTGTATTCAGAGTTGATAGTCTAATTCCTGAATAACCTTTTGCCAAAGCATTTATTCTCAATACCATGATTCCTCTTGAAGCTTCCTCATGAAGTGGATTCCCTACTCCACATGAATGACTGATAATCAGATTTCTTTGCAAAGTCTTTGCTTCCTCTGGGCTGATTACCACGTCACTGAATTTACCGAAGCCTGTAGTTATTCCATATACTACCTTTTCTTCTTCTACAAACCTGTCTACAAGATTCCTTGCCTTTTCTACCTTTTCCAATGCTTCATTTGAAAGCTCAACTCTATAGCCACCTCTTACAATTCTTATAAAATCCTCAAGGGTTAAACTATTGCCGTCCAAAACTATTTTATTCATTTAAATCCTCCTCTCACGATATCCTAGTATCTGGATAAAGTGGCACAAAAAAAGCCACAGAATAATCTGTGGCGTGCGTTTTTTGTAGTTTGTGAAGCAATAATGTCTTACACATATTATCCCCACTTCTCCATATAATGTAATTATTATATCATACAAATTCCAAGTATCAAATATTTTTTGGCTTGGAAGTACTGTCTCTTTCTATCAGCTGTACTGGAAGTACCAAAGTCTGTTCTTCAATTTTTTCACCCTGCAGAACCTTCAGTATTCTTCTGATGGATACTGCACCTATGTCATAATATGGTTCCTTAATTGTAGTAAGCTTAGGTCGGTAATAGGATGCAAGGCTTATGTCTCCATATCCTACAACTGATATGTCCTCAGGTACTCTAATATTATGGTCATAGAAATAGTTTATCAGACCCAGTGCTATTTCATCCTCACAACAGTATACTGCTGTGATTCTCTTTTCTAAAAGAGCATCAATTATCCTTTCACCAAGATCATAGCCATCAGAAATATTGTGTCCATCAACTTCAAAAACAACCGGTGATTCATTAATGGAAGACATCCATTCCCTGTAAGCTTCAAGCTTTTGCTTTTCGATAGTCAGTTCAACATCCTTTTCCTGTGTTACATAGGATATTCTTTTATGTCCTTCATCAATAAGATGTTTCATTACCTTATCACTTGCCTCACGATTGTTGATTGCAACTGTTGGACTTTCTAAAACATTGTAATACTTGTTTAAGTAGATGAAAGGAACCTTAGACATATCAAGATAGGTCAAGACTTCAGAGTTAAGTATTTCAGACACCATTATTATACCAGCTACTTGCTTTTGCATGAGAAGCTGGACAAATCTCATTTCTGCTTCTTTGTCCCCATAACTGCTGCAAAGAAGTATGTCGTAATTATACATTCTTCCTACTTCTTCTACTCCCCTGATTATCTGTGCTACATAAGAGCTACCAATATCATCCACTATTATGCCAATCAAATTGGATTTTTTTGTAACCAAACTTCTAGCTACCTCATTAGGCTTGTAACCCAGCTCTTCAATAGATTTCAGTACCCTCCTCCTAGCTTCAGGACTGACAGGCTTAGAATCATTAATAACCCTCGATACTGTTGATATTGAAACCTTTGCCATTTTTGCTACATCTTTAATTGTTGTTGCCATCCTATCCCTCCTTAACCGACTGTATCTATCTGTTCGTCGGAATATTAATATTATACTAAATTTACAGAAAATACTCCACCTAAAACTTCCACCGCAGTTACATCATCATTTGTAAAGTCTTTATTTCGTAGACTTTTTTCGCTGTAAACAATAGCTTTTACACTATTACTAATGATAATTGGAGATGCTATTATAGACTTAACAATTGAAATATCAACATCTCCTCGGGTCTGTACCGCACCTGCCCAGTTGATAGTCATCTGGGTTTCTCTCGAATTCAAAACCTTGTCTATCAAATTATTAGGCAAGTCGATGTTATCAGACCAATTGCTCCTTACTCCTTCTCTAGTGAATTGATTGACCACATCATTTCCTTCAAAAATGATAATAGAGCTCAACTCAGATTCTATGCTTTCGTTAATAGCACCTAAAAAACTGAACAGTTTGTCATCCAGTGATTGCTTTGTTCTTGAAAGTACAGCCATATCAATCAGCGAAACCATGGCATTCTGATTTCTCTCAAATACTCCCATGGAAATTTTATGTGATTTTGTCTCCATATCTTCAATTTCTTCCATATTAACATCCCAGTAAGCAATACTATTTCTACCCAAAACTTCCTTAGCATAATAGAGTGATTGGTCTGCCTTGTAAATCAGTTCTTCTTTTAAATTTCCATGGACAGGATAATGTGAAATGCCAATGCTTACTGTAACTTTTCTATCAATTATAAACTTTTTATCCTCGGCAATTGCTTTTCTAATTTCCTCAGCAATATCCTTTGTGTCTTCTTTTGAGATGTTTTCCAGTATTATTAAGAACTCTTCCCCACCGTATCTTCCAACATGATCACTAGTTCTGATGTTTTCATTAAGAATCTCACCAATTCTTCTTAATATATGATCTCCTGTTTGATGCCCATAAGTATCATTAACATCTTTAAACTTATCAATGTCCATCATCAATACGGAAAACTCATCATCGATACCATTATAGGTTCTGATTACTTCTTCCATGGCATCATCAATAGACTCACGACTTAATAGATTGGTCAATTTATCAAAATTTGATTTTAAGTAGAGTTTTTTGTTCTCCATGTTAAGATAGACTAGATTCGCCATGCTTTTTACCAGCTGCAATCTATCACTGTCGAATCTGTTGATTCCACTCCCAGTCTGAAGATATATATACCCATACACCTTAGATTTCTTTTTTTGAGAGCGTCTTTCAATGTTTGTTTCCATTTTCGATGGTTCAATTATTGGAACTCCTATAAATCCACTTGTACTTATTTCAAAGTATTCCGGACTGACTCCATTTTTAGCAGAATCACTCCCTTTATTGAATAATATGCTTTCCCCTGTAATCAAGATATCAGCAATTATCTGGCTTAGATTTTTTTCTGCGTTTACAGCAATTTCTGTACTATCTTGTCCTTCTCTATCAAATACTTTAATACCACCTATTGTAGCTCCTGATTCAGCCATCAAATATTGCAGTATATATTCCAGATTCTCGGTGTAATCATTTGTAAGCCCTAAGATAAGCTCTTTAATTGTGTATGGAAGGTTTTTCTTTTCTCTATCAATAAAGAGCTCGTTATATTGACTATAATCAAGTAAAGATAAATACTTGCCAACCAAGCCTTCTCCGCTGACAATACCGTCAATCTTATCAGCATTAATTCCCAGACCCTCTTTAAATACCTTGTTTAAAGTGCTTGTGACGCTTTCGATATTGTAATTGTCAAGAATTTTATCGGAATATCCTTCAATCTGTATCTGATTAATTTTTGCCTGTACCAGGTCGATTGATTTCAATAAATAAGATGCTGCCAGTATATAGTTCTTATTGATATACAGCAACTCTCCAATATACGTATAGTACCTGCATATCGATCGAGAAAATTTACAGTCCTTATCCTCCATGATATTTATGGCTTGGAGTATGCTGTCTCCTGAACCTGAATGTATAAGTTTCAGAAGATTATAATCATTTTCGTAGATGGACTTTGCCTCTTCAGAATCCAAAGCTGAAAACTTCTTCTCAAGAAAACTAAAGTTTTCAGAGTCCTTTAAGGTCAAACTGATATGCATCATTTCAATAAGGAAGCGACCTTTTTCAAATTCATTTCCCTTGATTTTAAATTGATTCAGGAGATTTTTAACAATTTCCTGCTCAACTTTTTTCTGAATGATTGCATCAATTACTATGGTCCTTGCTTTAGATCTGAAATGGAGCTTTGGATTTACGTCCCTGGACTTCTCTTCAGCATTTTTAGTAAACATTTTACCAAGGTCATAATCTCCAATCTCTGTATAGAATCTCGCCAAAAAATCTAAATAATGGATTATTACTTCTTTTCCCAAAATGGGATCTTCTCTATTGAATTCCCTTACTATTAAAAATATTCTGGAAGCATTTTTCAGATTCTGTTTTACTATTTCCAGCATCCCGCTATATACAATTCCCTGAAATTCATTTATCCTGTCTCCATTAAGATGTGACAACTCAATTGCTTTCTTTATATGGAATTCTGCATCTTCGTACGAGCCTATTGTGAGATAGACTTCACCTAAATTATTCAAGAATGTTGTCTGAAATGATGCTAGACCATTCTCTTCTGAGGTTTTCAAGCATCTGGAGTAATATTCGAGAGCTTTTTGAGGTTCACCTGTTACCTCATTGTAAAGATTCCCAATATTATTCAAAGCCTTGACTCTATCAAATGGACGTTTTGAAACAACGTATTTCTCTATTGCCATATGATAACTCTCAAGGGCTTTTTTGTGGTCACCAGTTAAATAGAAGCTTATGCCCTGCAGATTATACAAATCTCCATCATGATCATGGATATCTTCTCTTTCAGAAATTTCAAGTGCATCCTCTATATTTATCAATGCATCTTCATTAATGTCCATTATCTGATTCATTATCGCCTTTAGCTTCAACAGATGTATACCATTCTCGGGATCTGCAACTTCCAGATTTAATTTTTCACATTTCTTAATTTGTTCATCGACCAATGACAAGTCTCCAGATTTCAGCATAATCTCCAATTTCATTGTCTCAGAAGCGAGCACCTCTTTTCTTGAACTCGTTTCTATTGCATGTTTAGTGTAAATCTTTATATACTCCATGCACTCACTGAATCTTCCCTGTGTCATAAGAGCTTCTATAAGATATTGAAGAATAATTCCTATGGATTGATGATTGCTGTCCTTCAGATTTCTGTAGCACATTTTAAGAATATTGACCGAATTGTCATTGAATCTATTTATCTCTTTTGATATCCTCTGCATTACTATTTCTACCATCTTATCCAGTTGCCCAGATGCGCTTAGATGATAAATCAATGATTCAAAATTAAAAACCTCATTATCATTTCTTCTTGCAATCAATACATCAGCTATATTCCAATGGTAGTCTTGCTTTTTCTCTTTCTCGATGTCGTTGTGGATTTGTCTCTTAAAATCGCCTTCAACAAAGGATATTAATTGGTTAGTCTCATCTGCAACATTAACAATTCTGTTCTTCACTAACTTCTGTATCAACTTCTTGTAACCAACATCGTCTGTTTGCATGATTTCCAATGGAATCTCTTTCGCTATCGGGTAATCAAAACAGGAAAGCAGCTTTAAAAAGTCCAGCTCATCCTTATTCAATTCATTAATCTGCCTAACTATGGTTTTCTTGAAGGTGGTGGGGTAATACAAAGAAGTGTAATCATCTGTCGTTGTATTCCAATTGCCATCCTCATCTATCCCCAGTACTTTACTGTCAAGAAAATGTCTTAGTAAAATTCTAATATATCTAGGATTGCCCAATGACTCCTTGTAGAGGGCTTTTAGGAGATTTTCAGGAACGTTACTGTTGCCAAGTATTGAATATATGTATTCATAAGTCTCGTCTTTTGTGAGATTATTTAAGAGGATTTCTTCAAACAAACCAGTTTTAATCCATTGCTTTATATATTTGTCATTCGTTGATCTTTTTATGTCATCGCCAATAATTGAAAACACAAAAAAGACTCTTCTGCTTACTGATTTGCTGATTATGAAATCCAGAAAATTATATATATCAATATCAGCCCTTTGAAGGTTTGTGATTCCCAGGAATACCGTATTTGTTTTTGAATTTCTTGTAAGTTCTTCTGTTAATTCTGTATATAATCCAAGCCTGGAATCTAGCCTATCAAGATTATATCTCGATTCATTACCCTGTATCTTCAACTCAATATTATTTGATTCTGATTCCACTTTATTGAGTATATCAAGCTGGTTACAGAACTGAATCAAGAAGGTCTTGAAATTATCAAAACTTGTAGTCTCAGTTTGACCGATATCAACCAGGTATGTTTTCTTTCCTTCCAGTCTTCTTCTTCTGAATAACTTTTTAATAAGCCTGGACTTTCCAGTTCCGCTATTACCATCAACCACTAGTCCGGATGTCCCTTTTCCTTGGCTTCTATCAAAAGGATCCCTAAAGTTTGGATTATTCAAATGCTCACTAAATCCAATGGATTTAATATCAAAATACAAATGTTCTCTTTCCAGTGGCAGGTCTCTTTCATAATCAATTCTGTTTTTTTTCTTAATAGCTTCATAGTAAGAACCAAGAGTTCTATTCTTGTGACTATGATCTCTTGATTTCAGGCCTTCTATAAGCTCTTGATAAAAATACCTCAAATCAGAGTTCTTTTTATCAATTTCAGTCAGTAAAAGTTTTTCTATCAACACTCCTATAGACCAGAAATCAGATCTTATTTTTTCTTGACCATACCTGAATGGTTCTGGTGAACTGTACTCATTTATTAATTTAATATGATTTCTATTCTGTCTTATCTGAACTATCGACGACATATTCAATAGTTTTACTCCACCCTTGGATGATACAAATATCTTTTCAGGGCTTAAAACCTCATAAGTAATCTCTCTGAAATGAAGGTAATCAATTGCCTCAATCACTCTTAACAGAATTTTGACACGGGTATCAAAATTAAGTTTATTCATAATCTTGTCCAAAGGATCCCAATTTGTATACTCGGATAGAATGTAATACATTTCACCTGAAGCGGGTTTTAGATTTATTGTATCAATTCGTCCAAATTCCATTGTTGAAAGAATTGCTGGATGATCAATGCTCTTATAAAGCTGGAAGTTTTCAACATAATTCTCAATTAGCGTCTTGTGATTGTATGTATCCAAGATTTTAACAAAACACTTGTGCCCCGGATCATCTAGTTGCTCTGCAATATATGCCTTATCTTTGTTTTCGGTGTCAAATTTTTCAATTAAACGAATATCGCCATTGATTAGTTTCATGAAGTCACCTCTTTTTAGATTTCTTCTTCCATTTCAAGATATAGATTCTCCAATGCAACCCTCAGTGTGTTCTTGTCATCTTCTGATACACCCTTTAACTTGTCTGTTAAAAATTCAATCCTCTTCTCCAGAACCCTTGCGAGTATATCGTGCCCTTCCTGAAGTACTTCAACTCTGACAACACGTTTGTCCTGCTCATCCTTTTTTCGCTTGACCAGGTCTGTTTTTTCCATTCTGTCAATCAAGTCAGTTATTGTACTGCAAGCAAGATCCATTTTTTGGCTAAGCTCGCTTATTGTCATATCACCGTTGTTTATAAGTATCTGTAGTGCAGTAAACTGAGGAACAGTAATATTGAAATCACTAAGGATAACTCTTCCTTTTTTTCTTATGATGTAGTCTACTTTTCGAAGATATTCTTCAATAGAATCAACGTGTTGTACATTTTTCCGTGTCATGGGTTGCCTCCTAAACAAGTATTTTCAAGCCCTTTGGAATTACCTTGAAATGTGCTGGCAATTTCCCCCCGTACTCTCCATCTACATCAACAACCAATGCATCTTCAGCATCAATATAAACTTCTCTGGTCTTGTAATAAATTACCTTTGAATGTTTAATATGTTCACCCGTAAGTACATTAACAAATATATTAGCCAATTCACCCATGTCAGCATTTTTAATCAAGACAACATCCAGTAAACCATCCAGTACATCAGCTTCAGGTGCCAACCTCTTGAATCCACCAATGGATGAACTGTTTGATACTACAAACATCAAAATCTCTTCATCGCCAGTATGTTCTTCGCTTGTAATTCTTACCTTCACAGGCTCTAGTCCCTGATTTACAAGTTCACGCAACCCTTCGAGATAATACGCCATTCTTCCTAAAACAGCTTTCATATCTGAAGGTACCTGGTATCCTACTTTTGTTAGAAGACCTCCTGCTGCAACATTGACAAAAAAATCATCATTAACCTTTCCAAGATCTACATCAATAACATTTTCCTTCTGAATCATTTTAAAGAATTCTTCTGATGACCGTGGAATTTGTAGATAGTTTGCGAAGTCATTTACAGTTCCACTTGCCATAATAGCCAGAGGAACCCTGTTTTGGCTGGTCATGATGCCTTTAACCACCTCGTTGACAGTGCCATCACCACCACATGCGACTATTAGATCAAACCCTTCCCTACAGCTTTCTCTAGCCTCAAACATGGCATCGTACTTCTTCTTTGTGAAAAACTTACCTACTATATAACCATCATCTAGGAGCATTTTACACAAGCTATCAATCTTTCTTTCCATGGCTTGTCTTCCTGATGATGGATTTATTATAAATTTTATCTTTTTCATCTCTTACTCTCCATTCGATATTCTATAATCCAAGCTAATATTATCTATATTTCTTCCATTACAGTATACCAGTTATTTGTTTCACGGTATAGCATAATAACTAAAAAAGAGCCCCAAAAGGGCTCTTCTAGTGCTTTTTGATGCTGTCTCGTACAATTTCTATTATCTCTTTAACTATCTCGATGTACGATGTAACTGATTTAGCGTTGAATTGGAAAGCCAATGCAGTTTCAGCTAGTGTCTCTGATAAAACATCTACAGTATCCCCAACCTTATGTCCAGTATTATCAATTATGTTGGCCATATCATCTACTTTTCTGGTAATTCCATTGACATTCCTAACTACACCGGTTAAATCCGGAGACATGTCCGTAATCATCTTGTTGGCTTCATTAGTTATTTTATTTACATTCTCGGTTATTTCAGGCAGCTGCTTTATTGTTGCATCTATTTCATTAACATTCTCTTCCAACATTGTTTCAGCCTGACCAATAACCTTGTTTACATTTCTTAGAATTAGGAGTAAGTATCCTAGAACCCCTATTCCAAGTAGAAACAATACCAACTTTAGCAAATCCGCCAGCGTCAAGGTTATATCCATTAAAATCCCCCCTTAGATTTGCTATTTCTTGATTTCTTTCTCTACATTTTCTTTTGTTTCTTCTGCTACATTTTTAAAGTCTTTCACGCCTTTTTTAAATTCATCAGCTACGTCTTCTGCCTTATCAGCTGCAAAATCCAGTTCTTTTTCTGCTTCTTGCTTATCTTTCTTAGCTTTTTCTTTTAAATCTTCCCATCCCTTTTCAACATCTGTCTTTACTTTTTCAATCTGCTCTTTTGTTGAATCCAATTGCTCTTCTACCTTCATCTTAACATTCTCAGCAGTTTCCTTGCTTTTAGTGCTAATCTCTTCCCTTGTTTCTTTTCCAGCTTTAGGTGCGAATAAGATTCCTGCCGCAGCTCCTAATGCTGTACCTATAGCTGTACCAACAGCTACATTTTTTGCAGTTTCTTTCTTTTTCGCTTTCTCCATTTGTTTTCTCTTTTCCTCAATGATATTTTTCAAGTTCATCATTATATCTCCCCTTTTCATTTTTTCTATACACAGAGTTTACCCCTAAAATATAAGTAATAATCAGGGATTGATAAATAAATTTCTAATTTGCAATCATTTCGATTAAATTTGCCCCTGTTAATAGTTTCTTATTGCCAGTCATTAGCCCAACCAGAAGCTAAATAAAATTACTTTTATCTAGTTTTTGGAAAAAAGAAGAAACTTTATTGGAAAATTGTTATAATGTTATTTGAAACATAAGTCCACCAAGGAGGATCAACATGAAATCATTTCTGACAATTAAAGAATACTTTCTGGAACATAGAAAGTATTATATCATAGGTGTATTATGGCTAATCGTAATAGATGCGGTCCAATTGGTTGTGCCTCAGATTCTTAGGCGACTCACTGATGACCTTCAATATGGAAACCTCGATAAAGGCAAATTGCTATTCTATGCTTTTCTTATCGTTGCAACAGGTCTGTTTATTGGTATCGGAAGATATTTTTGGAGAATATATTTAATAGGATCATCACGTGAAATTGAGTTCAAGCTTAGAAATAAATTGTTTTCACACTTGTTGACCTTGTCTCCCAACTACTTCAACACTCACAAGACAGGCGATCTAATGGCACACGCAACAAACGATATAAATGCTGTCCGAATGGCTCTTGGACCAGGCACAATAATGATAGTGGATTCAGGTTTTCTACTATTATTCTCATTAATTATGATGGTCAGGACCACAAATTTAAGTCTAACTGCAGCATCTGTATTTACTTTGCCAATTATCATGCTTCTTGTAACAAAGTTCGGAAAGATTATATACAGGAAATTTAAAATAGTTCAGGAAGCATTCTCAGATTTATCTGATATTACACAGGAAAGCTTTTCAGGTATCAGGGTCATCAAATCATTCGTGCAGGAAAAACTTGTTACCTCTACCTTTGAGTCAGTAAATGAGAATAATTTCAACAGGAATATGGAGCTTGTAAAGGTACATGGTGGCTTCCATCCACTCCTTCAGCTGATAAGTTCCATCAGTTATCTGGTTATCATTTTTTATGGTGGCCGCCTGGTTATAGACGGTACCATAAGTCTTGGAGACTTTGTGGCATTCAACTCCTATCTAGGTATAATAATCTGGCCTACCAGAGCTCTTGGCATGGTAATCAATGTACTGCAGCGTGGTGCCGCTTCTTTGGACAGGCTGAATGTTATCTTTAATGAAAGTTCTGAAATTGTAGAAAATGACAACCCTATTGCCTTAAGACCATTTAAGGGTAATATTGAGTTTAAAAATGTATCTTTTGCTTACCCAAACTCAAACCACAACGCATTGACAAATGTTAGCATAAAAATCCCTGCCGGAAAGACATTGGCAATTACAGGAAGAACTGGCAGCGGAAAAAGTACCATAGCAAACCTTCTAATGAGATTGTATGACATCACTGGTGGAGAACTTCTTGTAGATGGATCTGATATACAGGATGTTTCTTTGGATGACTTAAGGAATTACATTGGATTTGTACCTCAGGATAACTTCTTATTCTCTCAGACCATCCGCGACAATATTTCTCTTGCATACGAGCAATCACCAGATGATTCAACGATTGTAGAAGCCAGTAGATTGGCGCAACTCTATGATAACATTATGGAGTTTCCGCAAAAGTTCGATACTGTAATTGGTGAACGAGGTGTGACTCTATCTGGTGGTCAAAAACAGAGACTTAGCATAGCCAGAGCACTAATTAAAAAACCTCCCATGTTAATCCTGGACGATAGTCTTTCAGCTGTTGATACAGAAACTGAAGAAAGAATCCTCGAGGGAATCAAAGGTTTTTCCAAAGATATTACAACAGTTTTGATAAGTCACAGAATATCAACTGTGAAAGGTGCAGATGAAATTATTTTCCTCGATGATGGGAAGATAGTTGAAAGAGGTACTCATGATGAACTCCTCTTGGCAAAAGGTGAATACTTTGAACTATATCTAAGACAGCTTCTTGAGGAGCAGGTCAGCAGCAAGGAGGATGAAAATGGACAGAATTCATGAAGAAGAAGTATTAGGAAAAGCCTATGACTGGAAACTAATGAAGAGACTTCTCAAATATGCAAAACCTTATTGGATTCTGCTAACCGTTTCAATTCTCTTGCTTATTGCCATAACAGGTCTTGAGCTATTAAATCCCTATCTTGTGAAAATAGCAATAGATGAACATATCAGCGGCTATAAGAAACCCGTAGTTGAAGTGCCTGTTGAGGATTCCGCAAACTATGAAAGCATAATTCTTGGAGATAATGCCTATATCCTTGAAGATTCATTTGCCAACTCAAGCGATTACCCTGTAAAAACATTGGTTCAAAGAAATGATGGGTATTATTTGGTTGATGCAAATGCTCCAGATTCAACAACTGGCCAATTGCTTTCAGAGGAAGCATACCGCATGTTCAGAGGCAGAGATATTGAAGGACTCGACAGGATAGCAGTTATATTTGGATTTGTTATCCTTATGACTTTTATTCTAAGCTACCTTCAGATATATATATTGAATTATACAAGCCAAAAGATAATATTCAATATTCGAAATGAACTTTTTACTCATCTTCAAAGTTTGTCTGTCAGATACTTTGACAACAATCCAATTGGTCGACTTGTAACAAGGGTGACCAACGATACGGAAACACTAAATGAAATGTATACAAACGTTCTGGTCAATTTGTTCAAAGACTTCTTTATGCTAACTGGAATTATGATAGTAATGATAAGTTTAAATCTTCAGCTAGCACTTGTCTCATTTGCTCTGATTCCTGTGATACTGCTGATATCAGTGGTCTTCAGAAAGTACATCAGGGAAATATACAGACTTACCAGAGTGCAATTGGCAAAGATCAATTCCAGTTTAAATGAAAACATTTCCGGCATGAGAACAATTCAGATCTTCAAGAAAGAGAAAAAGTTTTTTGACAACTTCTACAAGATAAACAAAGATTATCTCGATATCCAAAAAAAGGAAATTACCTACTTTGCGATATTCAGACCGTCCATCGAGGTCATTAGATCCTTAGGGATAGCTCTCCTGGTATACTACGGAGCTGGCAATGTTATATCTGGAAGCATTCAATTTGGAGTATTATTTGTATTTATCACCTATCTTCAAAAATTTTATGATCCTATTCTGGATCTTACTGAAAAGTATAATATTCTTCAATCAGCCATGGCTTCCAGTGAGAGAATATTCAAGATTCTTGATACAGACCTTGTAATTGAAAATCCTGAATTCCCGGTTGATATTGATGATCTAAAAGGAGAAATTGAATTTAGAAACGTATGGTTTGCATATAATGATGATGACTGGGTACTCAAGAATATAAGCTTTAAAATTAAACAAGGTGAGTCTGTTGCAATAGTTGGAGCAACCGGAGCAGGAAAAACGTCGATAATAAATCTTCTCACCAGATTTTACGATATTCAGAAAGGTGAAATCCTGGTTGATGGGATAAACATCAAAGAATTGAATAAAAATGAGTTAAGGCAAAAGATTGGAGTAGTACTTCAGGATGTATTTATTTTTACAGGAAATATCAAGGATAATATTAAACTGAATAAAGATATTAGTGATGAAAAAGTAATTGAAATCGCTAAATATGTAAATGCCCATAAATTTATATCCAGGCTTCCTGAAGGTTATGATGAACCAGTAATGGAAAGAGGCTCAACATTGTCCTCCGGAGAAAGACAGCTACTGGCATTCGCTCGAACCCTTGTATACAATCCACAAATTCTGATACTGGATGAGGCAACATCAAACATCGACACCGAGACAGAGATTTTGATCCAGGATGCACTTCACAAGCTTATTGAGGGTAGAACTTCGATTGCCATCGCACACAGATTGTCCACGATTCAGCATTCAGATAAAATCATTGTTTTGAAACAGGGTGAGATTAAAGAAATGGGATCTCATCAGGAATTGTTGAAAAACAAGGGGTTGTATTATAATCTGTATCAGCTACAATATGAGAAAGAAAAGAAATAAAAACAAACGACAGGGGTTGTAATTAATGTACGATTTTCACATTCACAGTGATTTCTCTTTGGATTCAAAAACACCCATGGAGAAAATTGTTAAGAATGCAATTGAGAAAAATTTTAAAACCATATGCTTTACTGACCATGTTGATTTTGAGGCTACAGAAGATAAGATCGATCTTCTTTTCAGGCCACTGGATTACTTCAGAGATATAAACAGGGTAAAGTACAAGTACCGGGACAAAATCGAAATTCTAGCAGGTGTTGAAATTGGAATGCAACCTGGACTTGAATCCAGGTATGACGACTTTGTAGAAGAGTATGATTTTGATTTTGTGATAATGTCCATTCACACAATCAATCGCAGGGATATATATGAAGACTACAGCAAATCTGAATTGTCTTCATCAGAAATAATATCCAGATATTATGATGAGCTACTACATTGTGTTGATGTTTATGACAACTATGATGTGCTTGGACATATTGATTTTATAGACAGATATATAGACGACAAGGAAGTAATTGAACGATATGACTTGTATATGAACAAGATAGAAAAAATCCTGAAGATTATAATTGATAAAGGAAAAGGTCTTGAAATAAACACAGGTGGACTTAGGTACAGACTGAATTTTCCTCACCCAAAGCCCTCTATTTTAAAATTATACAGGGAATTGGGTGGAGATCTTGTAACATTCGGTTCAGACGCTCACGTAGCGGAGCATGTTGGCTATGAATACAAATCCAGTGAAAAAATGTTAAGAGAAATGGGTTTTAAATACATTTATCTTTTCAGAGACAGAAAAAAGTATCCTATACAGATACTCTAATAATACGCATAAATAAAAACCCTTTCTCAAGGGTTTTTATTTTCAGATTGATTCCCGCAATGCCGTCCTCTCGTCTAATTCAGACCCGCGTAAGTGCAGGTGGGTGTCTAGCCGAAAATCTCTAACGTCCCCTCAAAGAGGGCTTGTTATCCATTTCCGAACATCTAACTCCCGTATATAATATGTCGGTTGAATTATATGAGAATAACGTACATCGCAGAAACATTCCTTGAATACATTATACTACTTTTTCCCCATTACTTCAATGAATTCCCTTATTTTTTTGATATTTTTAAAATATTGATGAGCTCTTTCATGTCCTCTGGTATTTCAGCCTTAATATTTACACATTCTCCTGACCTGGGAGTGTAAAAGGCTAAACTATGAGCATGAAGCGCCTGCCTGTCGATTGGTGCTTCTAATTCAGAATACAGATTGTCCCCCATTATTGGATGATCAATATGCGAAAGATGAACTCTGATCTGGTGGGTTCTTCCAGTTATTAGTTCAAGCTCCAATAAAGTGCTATCCTGCATTCTTTCAATGACCCTGTATTTTGTCAGTGCCTTTGAACCATCTTTTCGTACTGTTTGCCTAATTCCATCTTCGTGCTTGCCAAGAGGCAACTCTATTGCTCCACTGTCAGAATCGACTATCCCGTGGACAACTGCCAAATACTTCTTTTCAATACTACCCTTTTCCATTTGGCCAGCCAATTGCTGGTGTCCATATGGATTCTTTGCAAATACGATAACACCAGATGTATCCCTATCAAGTCTGTTTATTATCCTGACTTTTCTCTTAAGCCCCTTCTCTATAAAATAGTAGGCAACTCCATTTGAAAGTGTACCCTCAGGGTGATTGGGCGTTGGATGAACCAGTATAAATGGTTTCTTGTCCAGAACCAGAATATCCAAGTCTTCAAACAAGATGTGCAACTCCATTTTCTGAGGCGTCATGTCGCTGTCTTCTTCTTCCATCATAAAACATACTTTTTCGCCTCTTTGAACAGTATCTTTTCCTTTGCAGACATTTGAGTCAATTTTAATTTTCCCACCTCTTAAGGCTTTGGATATCATTCTGCCAGACAGACCTTTGTCTTTAAGGAAACTGTTCAAGTCAATTTTCTCTTTATTATTAATAAATATGAGGGTGTTTTCATCTTCCTTATACATTAATGTTCTCCTCTCCATCTTTTAATACTCTTTCTGATGTGTTAAGATTATTATAACAAGAATTCACCAAGTTTTTTGGGTTTATACAGAAAATATTCAAAACAACAAAATACTGACTTTTATAAAGGGTGTGTGCCATGAATAGTGAACGTATAATAAATATAATCTCAAATAAAAATTATGAATCAAGAAGGACTAAAAAGAACTTGATTTACAAACTGCAAGTGGATGGTTTTAAGCCTACTGAGACCTACGATGAAAATGCGGAATTGAATATTTGTATCGGCGGTGACGGTGCATTTATTAGAGCAATCCACAGAAATGCATTCCCGGGAATCCCTTTTGTTGGCATTAACACCGGCCATCTTGGTTTTTTCCAGGAGTTATTGCCAAATGAAATTGATGCTTTTATCAAACGATATAAAGATGAGGATTATTTGGTTGAAAATATCTTCCTAGTTGATGCAAAGGTATGTACCAAGAAGAAATGCTTCTATCTGACTGGAATAAATGAAATAGTAATCAAAGGAGTTCGTTCTAAGGTTGTTCATCTTGAAGTATTTATAAATGAAAATCATTTGCAACGATTCAGTGGTGATGGACTAATAATTTCAACTCCTTCAGGAAGTACAGCCTATAACTTTTCAGCTGGTGGCAGTATAGTTTATCCAAGTCTTGAATCATTGCAGATTACACCCTTGGCACCAATAAACTCAAGTGCATACAGAAGTCTTCCAAATAGTGCTATTATACCAGGTGATGCAATAATCCAAATCAAACCTGAACTGAGATATGAAAATTCAATTCTAGTACTAAATGATGGAATGGAATTTAGGTATGATGACATAATATCCATAGATTTGACCATGTCCGACAAGAAAGTCTATAAGCTCAATTTCAGCAAAGATATGTACTGGAATAACCTCAAGAGCAAATTCCTTTAGATTTTGCATCTTAAATAAAGCTTTGAATCAAAAATGCTCCCGCGGGAGCATTTTTTAATTAGATATATTCTTTAATGCAAAATCCATTAATTCTCTTGCAATTGGTGCTGCTGCTCTTCCTCCTGAAGATCCTTCTTCCTCAAGCAGTACCACAACAGCAATTTCCGGATTCTCAAGTGGTGCAAACCCTACAAACCATGCATGATTCATTCCAGATGAATTTTCAGCTGTCCCAGTCTTTCCAGCTACTTCAACCCCGCTTATGGCAGCATTAGTTCCGGTGCCTACTCTTACTACCTCTCTCATCATTCTTTGAAGTGCCTGAGCCTCACCAATCTGAAGTACTTTTTTTGACTCACTTACATGTGACTTGATAGTTTGCCCCTGAGGAGATCTAACAGATTCCACAATATAAGGCATAGGCATGTAACCATCATTGGCCACTGCTGCTGTTATCATCAACATATTAAGTGGGGTTACAAGAACTCTCCCCTGCCCAATTCCTGATGCTCCCAAATCAGTAAGCCCAATTGATTCAGCTGGGAATATCGACTTATTTGTCTCCAGATCAAATTCAATGCTCTGATTGATAAAGAACTTCTCTGAAATATTCTTTAATTTATCATGACCCAAAGCTACTGCCTGATCTGCAAAATAAGCATTACATGAAACTGAAAAAGCCTGTTCCAGATTTAATGAACCATGTCCGCTTTCATCAAAGTCTCTTATTGTATAGCCATCAATAACTGTGCTTCCAGTACATTGGTAAACAGCCTCCGGTACTCCGTTTTGAATTACACCTGTGGCAGTTACAATCTTAAAGATTGAACCCGGCGTGTATAATCCCTGTGTTCCTCTGTTTATCATAGGGCTTTCAGAATTCTCAGAAATACTGGTCCAATTCTCACTTAAACTATTAATTCCAAAATCAGGCGTGCTTACCATGGACAGAATCTCACCTGTCTTTGGATTCATTGTAATTACTGAACCTTTCTTATCACCAATAAGCTCCCTTGTCTTCTTTTGCAAGCCGTGGTGTATACTTAGATTAAGATTATTTCCGATTCCAGTTGGATTGATTAGATTTATCAATTCATTTATGGCTGTATTTTCATTTGCGTTTACAAGATAGGAGTTGTACTTTCTCTCCAATCCTGATTTGCCATAGTCTCTTAAACTATATCCTATTACATGACTGTATAGATTGTCATACTTGTAAATTCTCTGAACATCACCTTCATGACTTTCAGAATATACAAGAATTTCACCATTCCGGTCTGTTATACTGCCTCTTAAAATATTATCTTCATTTATCCACAATCTCTTGTTGTATGAATTGTCTCTTACAGCCTGAGCCTCGAACATTTGAAAATAGCTCAAGTACCCAATAAGTAAAACAAATCCAAGGCAGATGGCTGCAAGTAATGTGATTATTCTTTTTCTCTCATTATTCATTTGCCTTACCAGCCTTTCCTCTTTTTTCAGAGGCTCCCTGAAGTATGCCTAATGCAATAAAGCTTGTAACTACAGAAGTCCCTCCATATGATACAAAAGGTAATGTCAATCCTGTCAAAGGTATAACCTTCAACACTCCGCCAATTATTACAAAGGATTGTATCCCAAACAGGAGACTTATTCCCAGAGCTATGATTCTGTAAAACTGGCTCTCCTGCCTTAATGCTATCTTAAACCCTCTGTAGACTAGCAACATAAAGAGCATAATAATTCCAATTCCTGTAAAAATTCCCATTTCTTCACTAATCGCTGAAAAAATAAAATCGTTATATGACAATGGAATAAACGAAGGATTCCCTCTTCCCAATCCAGTTCCAAAGAAGCCCCCTTCTGCTATTGCAAATAAAGACTGGGTTATCTGATATCCTTTGTCATTTATATGTGGCCATGGATCAAGCCATGTCACAACCCTTACCTTCACATGGTCAAAGAGCAGATATCCTGCTGCTGCGCCCATTATTGACAATCCAATATTTGCCCAGATTAGTCTTCTCTCTTCCGAGTAAATATACTGAAGACCAGTAAATATTCCAAAAAAGATCACAGCTGCTCCCAAGTCTCTCTGTAAAAACAGCAATGCTACAAATGAATACATTATTCCCATTAGAAATAGTTCTGCATTTTTTATTTTGCGATATTTATCGATTCCGCCATAGAAAGATGCCAGCAGAAAGACAACAATAATCTTGGTTATTTCTGCTGGTTGTATGCTTATTCCTGCAATGGATATCCAGTTGATTGCACCATTTGTTCTCGTTCCCATCACAAAAGTCACTGCAAATAGAATATAGCACGCAGCCAAATACAACGGTGCCAATTGTTCCCAAAATCCAATGTATTTTATTGCAAAATAAGCTGCAAAAAACATGGTTATACCCACTGTCAACCACATAAGCTGCTTTAATCCCAATTCAGGGCTGATCCTGTATATCATGATTATTCCAATTGAAATCAGCATACTAACTATTAGAAAAATGTAGTTGTCACCACTGGATATTTTGCTTAATATAAAATTGGAAAAATATATCAGTACAACGAGTCCTATGGCTATTGTATATGTTTCCATTTGAATGCCTTCCCAGCTATACAAGAATATCAATGACAAGGAAAGGATTTCAAACAGAAACAAGAGCTTTCTAGGAGTCTTGCTATTTAGCTTATCGTTCATATTATCCACTTCCTATTCTCTGTCAATAAATATAAATTCCAGCTCCCCTACCTTGAGCATATCGCCTTTTCTTATTCTAGTAACATCAAGAACTTTTTCCCCATTTAAATAAGTCCCGTTTGAGCTTCCCAGATCCTCAAGAAAGAACTCTTCTTCGTCCTTTATAATTCTGAAATGATGCTTTGAAATATAGGGGTCTTTAATCTGGATAGTATTGTCCTTCTGTCTTCCCAGTGTCAACTCTGTTTCAACCGGGTAACTATCACTTAAGTTATATGGTAGTGTGTCAATTCTGTTAAGAAGCTTCAGGTATGAACCAGAATCAAGATTACCATAGTCTACATTCCTGATGTCAAGGTATATCATTCTTATAATGGTAAAAATAAACAAATATATTATGAAAACAAAAACATACTTAAATCCAATTGACATTAAATCAAACACATTATCACCCCTTATTATGGTACCACAAACCCGTTTACAAGGGAATTAATTTAAACTAGCTATTTAAATTGATGCCTAAATCTGATATTATCAAAATGAGATACAGAAATGGAGGGAAAACTATGAAAAAACTGAGAAGATCAAGGTCTGACAAATATATTTTTGGTGTATGCGGAGGCCTTGGAGAATACCTAAGCATTGACCCGACGATAATAAGACTAATATGGTTTATTCTCGCAATTACAACATTTGGTCCTTTTGCACTTGCATATTTGATTTGCGGACTTGTTATACCCGAGAATGATGGTTACATACACTCTGACGAGAAAAATGGTGAAGAAAGAAAAGATAACAGCAGACTTGTGATGGGGCTGGGATTGGTTTTTGTTGGTGTTGTACTGCTTGGAAATACAATATTCCCATGGTTCTCCTACACGATGCGTCAAATAATGAAACTGTGGCCTGCACTGTTGATAATTGTGGGAATCTATGTGCTTATAAAAAAAGACTAATCTACCCTTAAGAAAGGAACTCTTATGATCATCACAAATATTACCACACAAAAGGATCCGGAAAGGGTTAATATATTCATTGACAACGAATTTGCCTTTGGTTTGTTCCATTCCACCAAGGTGGAACTTGGACTTAAAAAAGGGTTGGAAATTAATGAAGCGACAATCCATGATATCAGAGCCAAGGATGAACTTCAAAATGCAAAATCCAAGGCCTACCATTACCTGAGCTTCAGACAGCGTACACAAAAGGAGATGGAAGAATACCTCGACAAGAAGGAATTTAATCAGAATACGATCCAACTAGTCATAAAGTCATTATTAGAATCAGGATATATAGAAGATTTGGAGTTTGCAAGGACCTATGTAAGGGACAAAACTACCTTTAAAAACTTCGGTCCTTACAGAATTCGGAACGAACTTTCACAAAAAGGAGTATCAAAAGAACAGATTGACCTTGCTCTCGAAGAGGAATATCATGAGGAAATCCAGGAGCTGGTGGATCTCGTTAAAACAAAATATTCATCTATATTTCAAGATGATTCACAAAAAAGATATAGAAGAATTGGAGGCTTTCTTCAACGTAAAGGGCACTCCTTCCAAACAATCAAAAAAGTACTCGATTCAATTGATGGAAAGGATGACTAAATTGTTTTATGTTTATATTCTCAAATGCAAAGATAACAGCTTATATACCGGGTACACTGATTCCTTGGAAAAAAGGTTGAAAAAACACAATGATGGAAAAGCTTCCAAATATACACGATCCAGACTACCTGTCCAGATGGTTTATTCTGAAGAGCATCCTGACAAGAGTTCTGCCATGAAAAGAGAAATACAGATAAAGTCACTATCCCGTGAAGATAAAATTAAATTGGTTGAGGAGGCTCCACATGAACCTGTTGTTTGATAGTTTAGTTCAATATCCCATAATAGCTGAGGTTAATACGCTAGACGAATTTACTCAGGCACTCGATTCTCATTGCCAAAACATCTTCTTGATGACAGGCAATATTTTCAATTTAAGACAACTCTCCAAAAAGGCTCACAATAACGGAAAAAATATCTACATCTATCTGGATGCCATCGATGGCTACTCCAAAGACTCATGGGGTCTTGAATTTATATCGAAAAATATTGAAATTGATGGGATAATTACCTCGAAACCGGTTCTAATGGAACAGAGCAAAGAGATGGGCATTTTTACTTTGGGTAGGTTTTCCGTTTACAATGAATATAAACTGGATTACACAATAGATAGAATTAAACAGACCAGACCACATTGTGCAATAGTACTGCCAGGTGTTTTGCCTAAGCTAATTGAACAAATTTCCAATGAAACGAGGACACCTGTAATATCAAGTGGATTCCTTGATTCAAGGGAAACCATTATAGAGTCTCTGGAGTCTGGTGCAATAGGGATCTCAACTGTTCATTTTTTAAACCCAGAAATATACTAACCCTGAATCAAACTGATTCAGGGTTTTATCTAGCTCTTTGTTTTTTCTTTTGTCTTCTCTTCTTTTTTTTCTCCAGTATTCTCAGTGTTGTTTTTCTCAGCATTATTCTTTGCAGTCTTTCTTTTTTTCTTTTTAACCGGTTTTGAATATATTCCAATCATTAGAGCAAACAGCATACCTACAAGACCTGCAACAGAACCAATAATGAATAACAGCAGGTTAATAAGACTTTCGTCAGAAGTCAGAGTATCCTTAACACTGTAAAGATTGAACAATCCTATCCCTATAACAATAAGTCCCGGCATATACTTCATAATCCTGATCTTCCTAAAAATTAAGTGCGTCAAAAGAGTAATTGCAATAACTGCGAGCGTAACAATAATTATCATCCTTGAATCATCATAATAACCTGCAAGCTCAGCCAATATTTCCTTAACCTTTATAAACAAGGTAGTTAACGTCCCCATAAAATCAATCCCTTCAATTATTATGTCTCATAGAGCTATCTCTCAATCTCCGTAGCTCCATGCTTAATCATTTCATTTTGCCATATCAGCGTATACCTTCCAACACCCCACTCTGACATTATTACAGTTGAATCGTTAGGCAGGCGTATCCGTGCAACAGGTATACTATTTATATCATACTCTTCTAAAGAATATATTACAATATGAGAGGCTGTTATTACAACAATAAATTCGTTGTTTGGTGATGAAAACACATCCTCAACATCCGGTACTGTCAATTTTATAGCATCCCAAGGAAGTGCCAATTCATCATAACTAACCATTTCTTTTGGAGGTATTGCTTTTATGTTGAAGTCCTTGTACAGATCTTTTTCATTTTCCTTGTAATTGATTCTACCCTTTAGTGTCCAGTAACCATTTCTTCTTACGAGCCCTACATTTTCTTCATTTATCATTATATTGTCATCAATGGCAGATACACTTCTAACACCCTCCTGGAAAAGATCTCTTCCCGTATCTCCTATCAGGTCAGAAAGCTTAATAGGCTTCTTCTCAGCCAAATTGTCAATTGCATAAACCTGCAGTGTCCTTCTGTCCTCTCTTTCCAACTCAATGTTTTCAACTGAAATATAGTCATTCCCGACAAAAACAATGTTCTTCAATATCGATGGTACAGGCCTTTCTTCCAGCAGTGTCCTCTCTCTGGCATCAAAAACCATTGCTTCCATCATTTCTGAGTTGATCTCTGGTGTGAAAAGAGGAGTTGCTTCAATTTCATCTGAAATTATTCCATTTTCAAAATTTCGTTCCTGATCGACAAACCAGAAACCATTCTTTCTTGGTAACAATAACCTGTCCAGCTCATATAGTCCTTCGAGACTTCTATTCTGCATATTTATCCAGTAAGTTTTGTATTCCCATGTAGGAATCTGGTACGTATCGGTAAATCCTTGAGTCTTAATTCCAAGGAGTAATCCTGTACTCAGGCTCTCGTCAGCGATCTCACCCAGGTTTCTCTGAACGTTCTTCTCGACGTTTATATATCTCTCAACCTCATCGAGATTCACTTCTTCCAATTGTCTCTCCAGCCTGTAGAAGCTCTCATTCAAATATACAAGCATGGTGTCATGGTCAATCTCAATAAATTCAGTAAAGTACTGATTTTCATTCAAAATTGTTACGACCTTGATATAGTCATCATCAATTTTAAGCGATGCTGGATTTAGTTTAAATTTTGAAATCAAATAATCCCTTGCTCTTACCTTTTTTATTTTAAAGGATGGATTTGAAGTATAATCCTGACCAAGTAAAACTCCATCTTTGTGAAAAAGTCCAGATTCGCCTATATGAGAAGATTCGTCCTGATTGTTGATGCTGCTTAAGCTATAAACCAGTTCTGTTACTTCCCACTTGCCAGTAATTGGTGCAAGATTGTTATCCGGTGCAACAATCCTTTCCTTTATTTCTCCCTCTATTACAGCACAGGAAGTCATTAGAAATGAGATTCCTATCAGTATTAGCATTAAGAGTTTTTTCATGCTGACACCTCCCTTGGGAAGCCTACAATAGCTGTAGTTCCGTCCCCTGCAGTTGACTCGACTCTGAAGACACCGTCATGGAGTCCAATTATCTCATCGCAAATGGAAAGACCAATGCCACTATGTGATTTACTGTTCTTCCCCTTGAAAAACTTGTCCTTGACATATGGAAGCTCATCTTCTGGTATGCCAGGTCCATCGTCTTTTATCTCGATGAAAAGATATTCCTTGTTTTCATAAGCAATCAGATCAACCTTTCCCTCTCCTGTAAACTTAAAGGCATTGTCTAGAAGATTGATCAACACTTGTCTGATTCGATTTTCATCACCCAGGATAGGGCTGATATTATCTTCAATGTCTACATTAAAATCAATGTTGTTGTTAATGGCTCTTGGCATCATTTGGTAAACCACAGTCTTTAGGATATCCTTGATATCTACGGTATCTTTTACAAGGGATATTCTTCCGGATGTAAATCTTGAAAAATCCAGTAACTCCTCCACCATTCCCGTAAGCCTGTCACTTTCAGCTTCAATAATTTCAAGTCCATCCATAAGCAGCTCTCTTCCCAGCTCTTCATAGTCTTTAAGAGTTATTGCCCACCCCTTTATGGATGTTAGAGGTGTCCTCAGCTCATGAGAAATCGATGATATAAAATCATTTTTCATGTTTTCTTTTCTAGTGATTTCCTCAGCCATATAATTTAATGTGTGAGACAGCCTTCCAATTTCATCGTTTAACTTGACTTCACTCCTGACCTTGAATTGTCCATCAGCCATTTTCTCAGCTACATCGGTTACTTCCTTAAGAGGCTTCACAATTGAATTTGCCAGAAACAAACTTAAAAATCCCGAAATTGTAACCACCAAGAGTCCTATTAAGATCAGTACCTGCGAAATTTGACTAATAAGGTTATTCGTTTCCTCCATGCTGGAGATAAATCTTATTATTCCAATGCTCTCGCCTGTGCTCTCAATCGGCATTGCCACAGCCATTACAGGCTCCTCATCATAAGAAACATTCCCTGTCCATACACCTCGTCCCTGATTCAATGCCTGCTGAATATCAGGTGTCTCAATTTTGTTTGTGAAGTTTACTCCCAACGAATCCATCAAGATATTGCCTTCCAGATCCAATATCTGTACTTGAGCAGCAGTATGCTGCCAGAAAATATCCGTATCCTCTATTAAGATTCCCTCCAGGGTTCCTGATGAGAAATATCGGGCATAAAAAGTAGTAGAAAACTCTATCTGACTTGTCAGAATGTCTTCTACATTTTTATAATAATGAGTTCTTATTCCCGTTATAAGCAATATCTCAAGGAATATAACAGTTACAAGAATTATCAGCATGAAATTCTTGATAAGCCTTGTTTTAATACTTCGTCTCATCTCCTGCTCCTAACTTTTCGCTCTCCATCTATATCCAACACCCCATACTGTTTCTATAAAAAATGGCTGGCTGGAATCTTCCTCAATTTTCGATCTCAGTCTTCTAATGTTTACATCAACTATCTTTGAATCTCCTACAAAATCCACTCCCCATACATGATTCAGAATTTCATCTCTTTTAAAAGCCTTGCCTGGATTCTCGACAAAAAGCTTTGCTATTGCAAATTCTGTGGGAGTTAGCTCAATTTCTTCACTGTTCTTAAAAAATAGTCTTGAATAGACATCAATCTTAAAAGGCAGATATTCAAGCATTGAAGCTTCTGGGCTGCCTTCTGACTCTAGTCTTCGCTCAAGAGATTTTATTCTCAGAACCAGCTCCGTGGGGTTAAACGGCTTTGTCATATAATCGTCAGTTCCATACTCCAAGCCCATAATCTTGTCGATATCCTGACTTTTTGCTGTCAGCATAATTATACCAAGGTGGGGATACTTTGACCTAAGAGTCCTGCATACCTCAAAACCGTCAATTCCGGGAAGCATAACATCAAGCACTACAATATCAATATCTTCCTTATCCGCAATTTTCAGACCTTCCTCTCCTGTTGGTGCTTCAAGAACATCATAGCCTGATCTGTCCAGATTGATTGTAATAAATTTCCTAATGGATTCTTCATCTTCAACTACAAGTACTTTTCTGCTCACACTATCCCCCCTAGTTTTAATATTGGCATCTATTCATTATTCTAAATTAGTATCCTTCCATTACATATTATTATACCCGCAAAGCCCAGTAGTTACAATCCAATTAATAACCGGTTACAAATGCATTACACTCTTAAAGATCTCTAAACTGTGATTTGTAAAGCACAGAATATATTCCACCTCGATCCAGCAGTTCCTGATGACTTCCCTTCTCCTCAATTCCATTCACTGTCATTACAAGAATTTCATCAGCATTCTTGATGGTCGACAACCTGTGTGCAATAACCAGGCTTGTTCTGTCTTTGGATAATCTCTCAAGAGATTTTTGTATCATCCTTTCAGTCTCATTGTCCAAAGCAGAAGTTGCCTCATCTAGAATCAGAACAGGTGGATTCTTTAAAAATAATCTGGCTATTGAGATTCTCTGCTTCTGTCCACCAGATAGCATCACTCCCTTTTCGCCAACATAAGTATCATAGCCCCTGGGAAGTGACTCAATAAAATCATGTATGCTTGCATTCTTGGCAGCTTCAATAATTTCTTCTTCTATAGCATCTGGCTTTCCATATTGAATATTTTCCCTAATTGACCCTGTAAACAGGAATACATCCTGTTGCACCAAACCAATGTTTCTTCTTAAAGACTTTAGTTTTACATCCTTTATATCTATTCCATCAATTAGAATCTCACCCGAAGTCGTTTCATAGAATCTGGGAATCAAATGGCACAGGGTGGTTTTACCTGCACCCGATGGTCCCACCAATGCAACTGTTTTACCTTTTTCTATGGTTAGATTTATTCCAGACAAAATTTTATCATCATCATTTCCGTAGCTAAATATTACATTTTTAAAGTCTACCCTGCCTTTAACATCCTCCAACTCCAAGGCATCCTCTTTATCGATAATTGACGGTTCAATGCCCATTACCTCCTGGAACCTGGTGAAACCAGTCATACCGTTTTGAAGTTGCTGCATGAAATCAGTAAGTTTCTTGATCGGCTGCATAAAGAAGTTGACGTATAATGTATAGGCAAACAGATCTCCAAGATTAATTATATTTCTATAAACAAAGTAACCTCCAAGTGATATTACAATCAAGTTTAGAGCACTAGAAATTATGCCTACACCAGATACAAACTCAGCCATGACCTTGTAGGATTCTCCTCTTGCACTTGCAAACCTATCGTTTCGGTCATTGAATTTATCGATCTCATAATCCTCATTTGTAAAGGACTTTGCAACTCTGGCACCACTTATACTGTTCTCAATCTGAGAATTGACACTTGCAATCTTCATCCTGGCCTTCATAAAAGCCTCTTCCATCCTCTTTCGCTTCTTGATTGCAAACCATATCATCACGGGAATAAAGGCAAATAATATGAGAGTCAGTCTCCATTCAATAAACATCAAGATGGTAAAAGAACCCGCCAGCATAATAGTCGATATGAATACATCCTCTGGTCCATGGTGAGCAAGCTCTGTAATATCCATAAGATCATTTACAATCCTTGACATTATATGACCTGTTTTTGTGTTATCATAATAGCTAAAGGGAAGGGTCTGAAGATGTGTGAAAATATCACGTCTCATGTCATGCTCAATTTTTACTCCTAAAAGATGCCCGTAATATGCAACTATGTACTGACTGATATAACGCAGTATAAATAGAAATACCATTATACCGATCCATCTTATCAGTAATTCCATATTGCCTTCAGGGATAATTGTATTTATCATGTTTCTGGTAAACATTGGAAATACAAGGTCAAAAACAGATATGAGGAATGCAAAAAACATATCTGTTATAAATAAGGTTTTATGCGGCTTGTAATAGGATATAAATTTCTTGAACATAGGCAACTCCTTCACTTCTTTTTATTTCAGATATATGATATGATTAATGGGATTATTTACTTAGACACACGAATATTATAACATTATTTCACTGAATTTCTATGTTTTAATAAAACATTTATTATGAATATCTTGCTACGGAGGCACTTATGAACCAGACACTGATGTTTACTACAACCTTTATAATTCAGTTTATCATTGCCATGGAAATGAATTTTATCGGGCCACTGGCTCCTTATCTTGCAGATTATTTTGGTATCAGGGATAGCCAGGTTATACTTTTTAATCTGGGCTATTCTGCTGTTGGTATTCTGGTGCCACTCTTTGGAGTTTGGGCTGACAGATACGGAAACAAAAGGCTTATATCTTATTCTCTATTGCTCTTTCTTGCCGGCAGTATTGTAAGCGGGCTCGCCCCAACTGCCATCATTTTTGCATTTGGTCGTATTCTGATTGGTCTGGGTTATTTCTCCCTTAGTGGAAGCCTTATGTCATACATATCAGAGTTTATCGACTACAGAAACAGAGGAAAGGCCAGCGGAATCCTGAGAACAGCCTTTGGGGTTGCATTACTCGGAAGCCCGATTTATACCGCTTACATGACCAGTACCTTTGGTAATCTTATAAGCATATACCTTCCTATCAGCATACTTGCAGCAATTGCCTACATTCTTCTGAGAAGACTTCCAGAAACAGAAATTCTGGAAAGCAGTCAGCTGAACATGAGTGAGTTTATCGCGATTTTAAGGCATCCAAGAACAGTAAAAGTGCTGCTATCACTATTTCTAGTAATTTCAGCACCAGTTAACATGTTCAACTTTTTGGGTCTATATTTATCATCGGAATTCTCACTTACACAGGGTCAAATTGGCATTAGCTACTCACTGATTGCAGTTGGAACAGTATTGGGAATAGTAGTAGCCACTCTATATTCAGACAAAATCGGTAAGCTGACCTTCTCAAGGATAGCTTTTACAATAATGATATTTGGTTTATTTCCGATTCCATACGTTGGAAGCGTAGCCCTTATCATAGGACTTGCTTTTACATTTGGATTTGGTCTTGATGGAGGTTGGACAGCTTATCAGGCATACTCTTCTGAAATACAGCCTGGCAAAAGAGGAACTTTTCTTAGCCTCTTCTATACGATAAATGCAGCTACAGTAACCGTTTATTCCTTGATAGGGCCGCTACTATACGACCTTGGCGGAATGAAGCTGACAACAGGTGTTGGCGTTTGTTCGTCCCTGATAGCGCTGATCATCCTGTTCAGCCTCAGTAAATTACCTGCCTAAAAGCTTTCAAGCCAGTTTATCATATCATTTAGAATTTCGTCTTTTTTATCCTCATTTAGTATCTCATGGTAAAGACCATCATACTCAATGAGGTCCTTTTTCTGTGACGAAATGGTATTATAAAACGATCTGCCAATTTCCACAGGCACAATTGGGTCTATTTTCCCATGAATAATCAGGCACGGGTAGTTGTATTTTTCAACATCCTTAAGTATCATTTCGGTGCCTCTGAATAGAAATTGATAATATAATTCAAGGGATACCTTATGGAGAACCAGAGGATCATTAAGATAGTCCTCGTAAACTCCCTCTTTTCCGCATATACCATCATCAACCGGATTTTTTATCTTCCATCCTCCCACAATGCTGGATAAGAACTTCATTAATCCCGGTTGAAGTTTTTCTGCTGGTTGAAGTTTCCCTACAGTTGGACCTGAAAGTATCTGTGCTGTAACTTCATTTGGATGTTTTATTCCATAAAGTGCAGTTATAAGCCCACCCATACTATGGCCAAAGGTAATTTGTGGCAGCTGGGGATACTTTTCTGAGGCTATCTGAACAATCTCTGCAAGGTCATCCACATAATCTTCAAATCTGTTCAAACGCCCCCTCCTCTTGTTTCTTCCATGACCTCTTAAATCATACCTGATAATGGAATAACCTTCTTTGATTAAATAGTTCGAAACATAATCATGCCTGCTGCAATGTTCTGCAAATCCATGAGTTATAATAATAACTCCCTTAGGGTTTTGAGCTGGTTCATCGCGAAAATAAATCTCATATCCATCCCTCATCTTGATGAATTCCATGTTAATCAGCCTCCAAAATTTTATCCAATGCTGCTCTGGCAGCTCCAATTGTTCCCGAATCATTGAAATAGCGAGCAGGTAAAATTATCATTCCTGGATCGTTGTTGACCTCGCTTTCGAAATTGCCTATCATATCATCCCACCAGAATTCCTTTGATAGAATTACTCCTCCACCAATAATCACAGCCTGAGGATCAAATATATTTTTTATGGTTATCAGGAACATTGCAAAATCCCAGGTGAACCTACCAACTACCTTTCTGGCTATGCTATCGCTTTCAAAATTGTCAAATATTTCTTTTCCAGTTTTTTTAATTCCTGATAGCCTTTCGTATTCATTCTCAATAGCTGTTCCTGAAACGTACTCTTCAGTGCACCCTCTCTGACCGCAGCTGCATTGATGCCCTCCAGGATACAGAATCGAATGCCCAACCTCGGCAGCCTGAAAATGATGTCCTCTCCATATGCCTTCCTTACGGGTGAATACAGCACCACCAAGACCTGTTCCAACTGTCAGCATCACAAAGCTCTCCATATCCCTTCCTGCTCCAATCCAGGCCTCACACAAGCCAGCTGCGTTGGCATCGTTCTCGACCTGTACTGGAATATTGAACTCCTTTTCCAATGGTGACTTGATTTCAGTTCCTGCCCAGCCTTCAATATTTCCCCCTACAGAGAGAACCTTTCCATTTACCGAGTCAATAAATCCAGGTGAACCAATTCCTATTGCAGAAATGTTCTCACCTTCAGAGAGCATTAAGACCAACTCTTTTATTCCATACATTACTTCTTCAGGTGAGCCTGATTTGCTGGTGGATAAGGTATCCCATTTCAGAATTTCTCCGGATTCATCCACAACAGCTCCGTTTATTTTAGTACCTCCAAGATCAATGCCAATTACCTTTTTCATATAAGGTATCACTCCCTAATTAAATAATTCATCTATTCTCAAGTCAATTTCATCTTCATAAATCCTTTTAACCGGTTTATCCTCAAGTTTGAAGTCCTCTTTAAGCTTAAGGATTCGGATAACCTTATCATCAATGGAATCCTCAGTAAGATACCCTCTTTCCCAGGCATTAATCATTGAGTCGAAAGTTTCAACAACAAGGTTTTCTCCATGACAGATCAATGCAACATCTCCCCCAGCGACCACAAACTCAACAGCGGCCTCACTTGCATTCATGGTATTGGTAATAGCTCCCATTGTAAGATCGTCTGAAAAAACCACTCCTCCAAACCCTTGCTCTTCCCTTAGAAGATCCTCAATTATCAATTTTGACAATGAAGAAGGATTCTCATCAAGTGAAGGTACTAGTAGATGACCAACCATTATTGCAGGCATTCCTTCATCTATTGCCCTCTGGAAAGGAACCAGCTCCATTTCGAGCAGAGCTTCCTTTGACTTTTCAATTACTGGCAATAGAGTATGGGAATCAACATCAGTATCACCATGACCAGGATAATGCTTCCCCACAGGAACAATTCCCTGGTCGGCAATTCCCTTTGATACCTGGATTCCCAATTGTGCTACAAGCTCAGGCTCTTCAGATATTGATCTGTTCGCTATTACAGGATTGTCAGGGTTTGAATTTACATCAAGTACCGGGCTGAAATTTACATTAAGCCCAAGTCTTTTTAATTTTTCTCCTTGTATCGAACCATAATTGTAAGCAAGTTCAGGATCCCCACTCTCTCCAAGATAGGATTGTGGTGGAAGATTCCTATAGATCTCGGATAATCTTGTCACCAACCCTCCTTCTTCATCCACTGCGAGAAACAAGGGTATTGAATTATCTGAATTAGCTTTTTTAAGACTATCCAACAGATCTCTGGTTCCACTTTCATCTGTTATATTTCGTGCAAACAAGATAAATCCACCTATCTTGTATTCATCAAGGAGGCTTCTTTCCCTGTCACTTATTTCTGTCCCATCCAACCCAGCCATAATAAGCTGTCCTATTTTCTCCTGTATGCTCATTTCATCAACAATTTCCCTCAAGAGCTCTTCCTGAGTAGGAGCCTCTACCTCTTGTGTAGGCAGTTCCTCCACTGTTGGTTCTTCAGCCGGTTTTTCTTCAGATATAGCCTCACCACATCCTGTCAAGAGCAAGAGAATCAATAATACAATCCAAAGTTTTTTCATCATTGCACCTCTTAGCTCCCTATAAACTCTCTTAAAATTGAATTAGGAGGAATACATCCCTCATCTTCTATCGGGTTGAAGTATTTCAGGAATTTAAGCAACTTCTTTGCTTCCGAATAATATATACTTTCCGGAGTAATTTCCTGAAGAAGAGGCATAATATACTTTTTCAATACAGACATTTCATATACCAGGGAAGAGTTGAACATAACATCGGCTTCTTCCTGATAAGGGAATATATACTTCTCTTCCCCTGATCTTACACCCTGCCACATTTCAAATGTTCTTGTAGGTGGATTGCCCCTGTACTTAACATCTCTTACCATTCTACGAATAAGTCTGGTATCAGTTGTGGAAATCCGATTGTGATTATCTATGTTCAATTGCGTCAATGCTGATATATATACTTTAAATTTATTCTTTTCTGGTATGTCGATTGTCAATTTAGGATTTAGTCCATGAATTCCTTCAATAATAATCGGGTGATCCTTGTCTACGCTTATCCACTTTCCGGAAGGTTCCCTCTGACCTGTGATAAAGTTGAATTTTGGCAGTTGAACAGATTCCCCCTCCAGAAGCTTTACAAGGTCTCTGTTAAAAAGCTTTATATCTATAGCATCTATAGATTCAAAATCAGGTTCTCCATTCTTGTTGATGGGAGTATCTTCCCTGTTTACAAAGTAATCGTCCATTGAAATGGAGATTGGTCGCTTACCGTTAACTTTCAGCTGGACTGAGAGTCTTTTGGCAAAAGTCGTTTTACCCGACGATGATGGCCCGGCTATAAGAATCATGTTAACATCATGGTCCTGACAAACCATGTCGGCAATCTGAGCAATGCGTTTTTCATGGAGAGCTTCTGAAATAAGGATAAGTTCTCTCAATTCACCGTTGTTTACCCTCTCGTTTAAGGATCCAATATTGGAAAGGTCAAGAATTTCAAGCCAGTTGTTTGACTCCTTAAAGATCTTTGCAAGCTTTTTCTGATCCTTGAAATTATCCATATTATAATGATTTTTCCTGCTTGGGAATAGAATAATCACTCCTGGATAGTAGTATTTGAGTTTGAATTCATTGACAAATCCTGTAGAAGGAGCCAGGTAACCATGGAATGAATCTATATGATCACCAATCTTGTATATACTTACCGTGTCCTTCTCCATTGAGGAAAGAAGCCTTATTTTATCTGTATAATCATGTTCCTTGAATATCTCAATAGCTTCTTCCTTTGTGTAGTCAGATCTTTCAATCATTATATTTTTTTTGATGATCTCATTCATTTTCTCTTCAAGAAGTTCTTTTTCCTTGAAGGAAATACCGTGCTTGTCATCAAGTTCTGCATAGAGTCCAGGACCCAGAAAATGATGAATGATTGTATCTTTATCTGGATAAATCTCTTTACATGCCATAATAAAGACTGCTGATATGGTTTTGGTGTAAATACGGTACCCATCCACATCCCTGTTATCAAGAAATTGAATATCAAAACCGTCATTTGCTTCTTTGTAGAGAGGATATATTTCGTTGTTTATCCTGGCACCCAGATAATTCAAGTATTCATCCTTGTAAACTTGTTTTGCAATATCCAGAAGAGTAGTCCCTTCAGGCACGTTGATTTCTCCGTATCCATTTACTCTTAAGTTCATCTGCTTTCCCAAATCAATCACCCCGCTGATTAAAATATTTCTCTCTCTATCCTCTTGAACAAGCCACCTACATCTGCAGTAAACTCTTTATTGTTGAGATAATCCAACGGTTCTTCCAGACCATCAAATATTAGCCTGTAGCCGTGCAGCCACTGATCCGTAAGATTGTACTCCTGCTTGAATTCCTCATTTATTCTCCTATCGCCATATTTTCTATCACCAATAACAGGATAGCCCAAAGATGAAAGATGGCTTCTGATTTGATGTGTCCTTCCAGTTATAAGTTCCACTTCAAGCATTGTATAATCCCTGGAAGTTTTAAGTACCTTGAATCTGGTCCAGATTTCCTTTCCTCCGTCTGAGTCATACTCACTTATTTGAACCTTGTTCCGTTCCTCATCCTTTGTAAGGAATGCCTTGTGCTCAAAATCCTTCTGGATGGTCCCTCTTACTATCGTTTTATAGAATTTTGCAACCTTGCCCTCTTTGATAGCCTGGTTCACCAGCTGAAGACTTTGATAATTCTTTGCTCCAACAATAATTCCAGATGTATTTCTGTCCAGTCTATTGCATATGGATGGAGTAAACGTCTTTTCCAGTCTTGGAACGTAGTCACCATTGTCAATCAGATACCCTACAAGAGCATCCACAACATTATCCTGGAATTCCTCGCCTGTACCATGGGATAGAAGACCGACAGGCTTGTTTATAAGGACAATATTATCATCTTCATAAACAATGTCCAGGTCTATTCTTGACCTGGAATGCTGCCGCTGGCCACGAAACTTTTCAATTGTATCTTCAGCAAGATACAACTGGACAACGTCCCCTTCTTCTAACATCATATCTGGAACTGCCTTCTTATCGTTAACCTTGATATTCTTTTTTCTTATCATTTTGTATATAAAACCCTGGGTAGCATCTGCCAGGTACTTCTTAAGAAATCTGTCCAGCCTTTGTTGACTCTCGTTTCTTTCAATTTTTAGTTCTCTCAAAGTTTATCTCACCTTTTCTTATAGATTATGATATAATTATACTACAATATGAGTAAAAAAGGAAAAAAACAGACGTTTAGAAGACATAGAGGTGAAAACTGGATGAAGTTAATTGACAAAATCAGAGATATTTTGTACGACTCAATCGATTATATTTTTATGATATTCATAATAGTGGTTGTCGTAGGTGTAATTGGTTGGAGACTGGACGTACTATTCGCAAAAGATGCGTTTGAATCACAGACTCCCGGGCAAATAGTGGTCGATAATAGCAGCAGAGAAGATGATGAACCTTCCGCTGTTGAAGGTGATCCATCTGAAAACACTGACCCAGAGCAGGATCCTTCAAACGAAGAGAATCCTGTTGAAGAACCACAGGAACAACCTCCGCAACCAACACAGCCATCATCTCCTGTAATAGTTAAAGTTGAAATTCCTGTAGGCAGCATGCCTGGAAAGATTGGACTATTGCTTGAGGAAAAAGGTGTTGTATCCAGCAGCAGAGAGTTTATTGCAAAGGCTGTAGAATTGGGATTGGACACCAAGTTAAAATCAGGTTCATACAATATTCAGCAGGGACTTCCCACTGAAGATGTAGTAAGACTGCTAACAAAATAAAAGACTGGCCAAAATTGGCCAGTCTTATTTAATACGTCTCATTTATATACTCATCTATTACTGATATCCTTCTCTTGTCTGAAAAGACTCCCTCTTCCTTTAAAATATCCAGAAGCCAGATCGCCTTTGAGTGGAAGATTGCCTCCTTGTAATCCAAAAGCAATATCTCGTAAAGCTTATCCTTCAGACCTTTTGATTCACACTTGATAAAGTATGCTTCCACACCCTCAAAGTCAATTAGCTTTAAGAGCGCAAGTGCAGACTTGTCCTTTTCGTGATAGTAGTTGTTGCCTTTGTTGAGATACTGAACATAATACCTCTGATGCTTCCTGGAAGATTTAACCTCTTTTGCAAGCATTCTGAAATATTTTGCCAATACATTGTAATACTGATAATTGTACATTCCCTTTTCAAAGCTATCCACTCTGATAAAGGGCTTCACATTCATTCTTCTTACAAAATCATAATTGTACTCTAGAAACTCTCTCTTGGTTATATCTCGGTTTTCGTATTGAGTAATAAGAGCAGACCTGTGTTCAAAGAAAGTCTCAAATAAACCTTTTTTCTTATGATAAATCAAATTATACACCCATTCTAATTTTTAATCTCTATTCTTATTGGTATTATACCATACATCACCTGTTCAGCAACAAGTTAATTTCATCTTCAGTGAGTTCTCTGTATTGTCCGGGCTCCAAAATCTTGTCAAGGGGGATCGGTCCCATTCTTAGTCTCTTAAGATAAGAGACTCTCATACCCAAAGCGCCCATCATTCTTTTAACCTGATGATATTTTCCTTCCTGTATGGTGATTTCAGCTGCTGAAATAACGCCTGATGATATGATTCTTAACACTGCAGGCAGGGTATTGTAACCATCCTCCAGTAATATTCCCTTCTCGAATGCTTCTACGTGTTCATCCTCCAACACTCCCTCAATGGTAGCGAAGTAGGTTTTATCGACTTTGTTCTTGGGGGATAGTAAATCGTGAGCAAGTTTGCCGTCATTTGTAATTAGCAGCAATCCTTCTGTGTCTTTATCCAGTCTACCTACGGGAAATGGTCTGAAGTTTTTATAATAGTCATCCAACAGTTCAATTACAGTGGAATCTCTTGGGTCATCCGTCGATGAAACCATTCCACTTGGTTTATTCATCATCAGGTATACAAACTCCCTGTATCTTACCCTCTGACCTCCACATATTATTTCATCTTCCTCGACATTCACTTTGTAGTCGGCCGATTTGATAGTATTCCCATTTATGGTTACCATCCCCGCTTTTATCATCTCCTTGACTTCTTTTCTTGTACCAATACCCATATTGGATAGAACCTTGTCAAGTCTCTCTTTCCTCACTTTTTTCACCCCCTAATCCAAAAAACTGAAGGAGCCCGAAGGCTCCCTCCCTTTAAATCTCTATTTCGTGGCAGTATGGTTTTAGATTCTCAGGAATCTCAGCCATTGTGTAGTCAATATTGATGTAAAATTCAACTTCAAATTTCTCTGAAATCCTCTTCAGTGAATCAATTAAGTACACCATGTCGTTGAACTCAACACTCATAAGCTTGTAGATCCCATCCACATAGATTTTCTCCAGATCGTAGTCCATCGCCATTACCCCACATAAAAAGCCATAGAAGGACCGTACATTAAGCACGTTGAACTCCATGGCATTAATCAGTCTAACATTATAGTTCAAGCTGAAAATGTGATTATCGTCCACGTCAACAAACGCAATATTGCCATTGCCCTCTGTCATATCCTTGTTGGCGTTGTCGATTAACCATTTTGTCTTCCCTGAACCCTTCTCACCTAAAATGAATTTAACCATGATAAACCACCTTACCTTTCTTGTCTTGAATTTATCCTTCTCCAGATGATTAATTAAAGATTCTTAAGGCTTTACCACCAAGGTAGTTGAATCTCTTTCCCTGGTATGTATTTTCATGTTCCATGCGGTGAATAATTTCATCTCTGATCTTCCACCATGATTCCTGCCAGTTGACAAAAATCGCACCCTCTTCAGGAGCCCTCCCGATAATTCTCTGTACTACAACATTCGGGTCCAGATACTCCAGAAAAGCGATTGTCCTTTTGATGTACTCCTCTTTTGGATGAAGCTCAAATTCACCATTTTCATACTGCCTTGCCATCACAGTATTTTCCATCAAGTAGAGACTGTGTAGCTTGACTTCATGAACTCCCAAAGCTGAAATAACTCTTGAAGTTTCAATTACATCCGTCATGTCGTCCCAGGGTAAGTTCGGTATTACATGGGCACATACTCTTAACCCACTGCTTTTAATACTTAATACAGCTTCAATAAACTCAGCAAGTCCATGTCCCCTGTTGACTTTTTTCAGACTATGATAGTTTACGGTCTGAAGCCCCAACTCGATTGTTATATCTATACCCTTATTATACTTGATATCACTTAGAAATTGCAAATATTTCGCGTCGATGCAATCAGGTCTTGTAGACACTGAAATTCCAACAATATCTTCCTGTAAAGCTTCAGTTATATACCTTTTAAAAACATCAAAAGGCATATATGTGTTGGAAAAATTCTGAAAATATGCAATGAATTTTTTTGCCTTGTATTTCTTGCCTATATGCTCTTTATTCCTCGACAATTGTTCCTCCACACTCAGGCAGGATGAAAGGTTCTCAAAAGATCCTCCCTCCTCTCCGCAAAAGGTGCATCCACCACTGCTTAGGTTTCCATCCCTGTTCGGACAAGTTAGCGGTAGCTTGACGGGAAGCTTGTAGACCTTTTCTCCATATTTATCTTTTAAATAGCTGGAATATATATTATATACTTCTTTTTCCACTTTACACCTCTGATTCTATACATTCAAGACCCTCTTCAATACGTCTGCAAGACCGGAATGGTCGTTATCCTTCTCTGTTACAATATCAGCTGCTTCCTTTGCAAGCCCGCTTGAATTTTTCATTGCAATCCCAAGACCTGCATTAAGAATCATATCAACATCGTTGTTGTCATCGCCTATTGCAATTATCTCTTCAGGTTTAATACTGATTGAACTTGCATACTCAAGCAAAGTCTTCCATTTGCTGCCACCAGGATTCATTGCCTCGTACATCGCCTCTGCAATATATATATTCTCAAGTACATGCGAGCTGTATCTCTCAGGATACTTTTCGAGAATTGCATCACTGAATTTATGAACGGACTTTAAATCTCCGGGAAAAACAACCGCAAGCACCCTGTCGAGAAGATAGAGTTCCTTTTCAGGCAATATCAAGTATCTTTTATCCTGTTCAGTAAGATATTTCATATGATCATTGTTCAGATCATCCTGCTCCACGACCATGTCAATTCCTTCCAGGTATTTATCAACATGGACTATACCTCGAAGATTATATGTCTTTGCCTCATCGAGAATATCCCAGTAAGACTCCTTGTCCAGAAACTTTGAGATCAAAACAACATCATCCATTGAACTCCTTACAATATTGCCATTGTTTGCCATAATAACAAGATGGCTATCAAGTTCATCTACAAGCAGCTTCGCAGAATAATATCTTCTCCCAGTTGCTATTACAACCTGATATCCAAGACTAATAATGTGATTTATCATATCCCGGTTTTCGGTTGATATCTTTTTTCTGCTATTTAAAAGTGTCCCATCAAGATCTATTGCTATTAGCTTATACAAGTCAGTCACCTCATATTGAAAGAAAGTACCTTGCAGATGCAAAGTACTTCCCATTTAGACTACTCTTCGTCTTCTTCTTCTTCCTCATCAGTGTATAGTGCATAGAAAGCTTCTGAAACAAGCTCGAATTCCTCTTCGTCATCAATCAAGGCAAGCTCAAACTCCTCTTCCTCTAGTTCCTTGTATTCATATAGCAGAACTTCGTCTTCCTCTTCCTCTTCGTCATCTCCCAATGGAAGAAGTGCAATATATTCCTTATCCTCTACTTCGAATATTCCAATTACCGCACACTCAAGTTCAGTTTCGTCGTCAAGAGTAAGGGTCATTATCTCCATTTCCTCATTGTCATGCTCATGCTCGTGGTCGTGATTGTGGTCGTGGTCGTGATCGTGGTTACAATTTTCATCGTGCACATGTTTGTTATCGCTCATCATCATTCTCCTTTTTTTATATTATACTGATATAGTACCTTATTTGGTGGACATTATTCAAGTGAAAACTCAATTTATTTTTTTCAATGCTTCAAGAAGTAATTTGTATGTTCTCTCAGTAGATGAAACACTTAGCTTTTCACCAGGTGCATGAACTCCAGACATATCCGGTCCAAGGGATATCATATCAACATCTTCCATCACCTCATCAAATAGACCACACTCGAGTCCGGCATGAATAGCTTCAACATTTGGGTCCTTGCCAGTCACTTCCTTGTGGGCCTCAATAAAAACATCTCTGATATATGAGTCTTTTCTGTATTCCCATGCAGGATAGTCTCCTGATTTCTCCCAATCGAGCTCCAGGCTTTCAGCCAGTGCTCCAATCTGAGCAGCTATATACTCCTTCAATGTCTTGACTGAACTTCTAATCGCATTTTCAATTGTTACGCTATCTTCCTCGGTTTTTACTACACCCATGTTGTTTGAACTTTCCACAAGACCTTCAATATCCTGACTCATGGATTGTACTCCTGTTGGTATAAGCATCATGGCTGAAATTATTTTATCCCTGATTTTGTTGGTCATTGCAGTGTCAGTTTCTTCAGTTTCCTCAAGAGTTACGAAAACACCGTTGTCGCTGGTGGCAAGTTCGTTCCTGTAAGCTTCCTGATATTCCTTTGCAAGTGTTCTTGCCTTTTCCAGATTATCATCATCCAAAGAAATCTTTGCAATTGAAAGTCTTGGTATTGCATTTGATTTTGAACCACCTTCGATGCGCAAAAGTTGATAATCCAGTTTTTTCATTCCATGGAGAACTCTAGCTAAAAGACGATTTGAATTTCCTCTACCCTTGTCAATCTCCATCCCTGAGTGACCACCTTGAAGTCCGCTGATTCTAAGCTCATACGCCTTGTTCTTCGATTCAGTCCACTCAACGGGAGCCGTAACCATCAGCCTTGTTCCACCGGCGCAGCTTACAAGCAGTGTTCCTTCTTCCTCGGAATCTATGTTTATAAGAATCTTGCCCTTTAGGTTGTTTACATCCAGTTCCTTTGCTCCTGACATCCCAGATTCCTCGTTTGTCGTGACAAGCAGCTCGATTGGTGGATGTGGGATATCTTCTGATTCCAGAATTGCCAGTCCCATTGCAACAGCTATTCCATTATCAGCTCCAAGGGTTGTCTTATTGGCGACCATAAAGTCTCCCTCGATTTCAAAAGGTATTGGGTCTTTTGAAAAATCAATATCACAGTCATCTGCCTTCTCACAAACCATGTCCATGTGCCCCTGGATAATTACAATCGGCTTGTTCTCATAGCCTTTTGTTCCAGGTTTTCTTATGATGATATTCAATGCTTCATCCTGAATTACCTCTAAACCCAATCCTACGCCGACGCTTTTTAAATAGTCGCTGACTCTTTGCTCGTCATATGAACACCTTGGTATCTTTGTCAGTTCTTCAAAATAATAAAACACTCTGTCGGGTTTAAGCCCCTCTGTTTTCCTCATCTTATCCCTCCAATTCTTTCTCTGCAATGTTTCCGAATATATCAATCAATCTTATAACAATACGGTCTTCCTTTTGGAAGGAATCCTCTAGGTCAAACTCCATTTCAATCTCTGGACCATACCATTCCCGGATGCATTCTCTATGAATATTTACCCTATATACTCCCAGATAGTCAATGTATTTTGAGGGTTTTTCCTTAAGGATTTTTTCTGCCAGTTCAGGATCTGATGAATTTTTTGTTATAAAATTCTTATCAATGCTTATATCCTCAATTGAAACGCATATCCCTTCACTGGTTCTATTCACATCAACTGAAAAGTCAATTATTGAGTCCTCCATATCCAGATTGTGAAATAGTGTGTACCCTGCTGAATCTCCCAGCCTGCTTGCACAGGTTACAACACTGTGAATACTGTTGTCAGCACCGATCCATCTTCTTCCATTTTTTTCTGCCACTTTGATTGTGGTTCCACTTCCCATAAAGAAGTCCCCTACTATGGAATCTTCATTTGAGGATGCTTTTATTATTCTTTGAAGCAGCGCTTCAGGTTTCTGAGTTTCGTATCCCACTCTTTCAGAAGATGTCCTGCCAACCATATCGACATTCCATACATCCTTCATATTTACAAGAGTATGCCATCCAATCTCATCTTCGTACTCCAGAACGTTCTTAAATCTGTATGGCTTCATTCCACGGTTATAGGACTTTTCCTTCAATGGATTAAAGATAAAGTCCTTGGTCTTTGTGTATACCAGAATATTGTCGTGTTTCTTTGAGAAACTTTTTCTCCCGGCACCACCAGACTTGTATGACCATATTATTTCATTCAAAAATTTGTTTTCACCAAATACTTCATCCAGAATCAATCTCATATAATGACTTGTTCTAGAATCGACATGAACATAAATCGTCCCTTTTTCAGATAACAGCTCCCAAATCAAAAAAAGACGGATTGAAATCATCCCCAGGTAGTCCATCAGTCCATCCTTCCAGGTATCCTTGTATGCATTGTTATAGAAAACAAGTTCATCATCGCCCTTGCCAATTGAAATCCTTTTGCGATAGTCAGATCCCGAGAAAAAAGGTGGGTCAATATAGACAAGGTCCAACCTGCCCTTGAACCCATCCTCAATCAGGCTTAGCATTGCATGGATATTGTCACCCAGATACAATCTGTTCTCACCTGTGGGCCTGTTGTGTGACTCACTCGTAAATGCTGGTGCGTCCTTATCCAAAATTTCTTCTGCAACCAACCTGGAGTTTTCAATCATTTTATGGAATTCTTGTGCTCTGCTCATGTATACAACTCCTGTCTGAGGTATTCTTAAGCTGTAACTTTTTCCCAATCAATATATTCATTCAAGATGTGAACAAATTTCTCAAAATATTTCTGGTGGAGCTCCTGAAATCTATCCTTGGAAGGACTATCAAGATCCAACACTCCATAAACCTTGCCGTCCTTAACTATTGGTACAACCAATTCTGAATTTGAAGCAGAATCGCAGGCGATATGACCCGGGAACAGATTAACATCCGCTACCAGCTGAGTTTTCAATTCGTTTACTGCCGTACCGCATACTCCTTTTCCAACCTGAATTCTATTGCAAGCAGGCAATCCCTGGAATGGACCCAGTACCAGTTCACCATTGTCCATAAGATAAAATCCTGCCCAGTTAAGATCCTCCACACAAGCCTTGATTATGGCAGTTGCGTTTGACAGATTTGCCAATTCATTCTTTTCTGAATCCAGCTGTCCCTTAAGAAGGAGATTCATGTATCTAAGTCTATCTTCTTCATTCATTTTTTCCACTACATCGACTTTAATCACATTATCCCCCCTACACACTCATATCCACGTGACAATAACCGCCCGGATTTTTCTTCAGATAGTCCTGATGATACTCCTCAGCTGCGAAGTATGAATTTATGGGTTCAACTTCAGTGACCACGGGCTCTTTGTACTGTGCCTTTATTTCATCCATTTTCTTTTCAATAACTGGAATATCATCCTTATCAACATAGTAAATTCCTGTACGGTATTGGTTGCCAATGTCTCCACCCTGTCTGTTTAACATCGTAGGGTCAATTATCTTAAAAAACTTTTCAAGCAACTGTTCCAAGGCTACAACATTCTCATCATATTTTATATAAGCTGTTTCAGCGTGACCTGTTGTACCCGTGCAAACCTGCTCGTAAGATGGATTCTCTCTTCTTCCATTGGCATATCCAACATCAGTATCCACAACTCCTTCAATTCTTGAAAAATACTCCTCTACTCCCCAGAAGCATCCTCCTGCAAGATAAATTTCCTTCATGGCTAATCCCTCCATTAAATTATATTCAACAACCACAATATTCCCGGTACAACGAGTACTGTAACAATCCCAGCTACCCCTATTGCCAGCGAACTCATGGCACCTTCCACTTCTCCAATCTCCATAGCCTTTGCTGTCCCAACTGCATGGGAAGCGGTTCCTATTGAAATTCCCTTGGCAATTGGATTGCGAACTCCAAATAGCGTTAAAATCTTTTCTCCAAACATATACCCACTAATACCCGTTATGGAAACAAATATGGCAGTCAAGGAAGGATTTCCCTCCAGAAGAATGGATATTTCCATAGCGATAGGAGTAGTAGTTGATCTTGGCACCAGGGATGCTACCAACAACCTGTCAAGTCCCAAGAGTCTGCCTGCCAGAACGACGAACAAAATTCCTGCCACCGAGCCCACAAGTATTCCCACAAGTATAGGGGCTAAATTACCTTTCAAAAGTTCTCTCTGCTTATATAATGGTACAGCCAGCACAACCGTCGCAGGTCCCAGGAAGAAGGTTATCATCTGTCCACCCAGATTGTAGGTTTCATAGTCTATGTCAAATATCAAAAGAATACCGACTACAAAGAGCATGGCAACAAGCAACGGATTTAGAAGCATTATTTTGGTCCTCTTGGCAATATAGCTGGAAAGGGTAAATGCAAGTATTGAAATTCCAACACCAAATATTGGCGTATTTATATATTCATACATAATATCAATTCTCCTCCCTTTCCTTTCTTCTTAATACCCACTGGACTGTCAGTCCCGTGGTCACCATAACAACCACAAGGGCTACTCCAAGAATAAGCAGTATTAAAACCAGATTTTCACCCAGTAAATGGGCAACAGTAAGAACTCCTACAATAGTAGGTAGAAAAAGAAAAGTCAGATGTGTTAGCAGCACATTTGCTGCTTTTTCCACCAATTTCAGTGGTAGAATCCCAGTCATAAGAAGAAATAGCAGGATCATCATTCCAAGTACATTCCCAGGTAGCGAAAGCCCGAAAACACTTTGTAATGTTTGCCCAGTCCATAGAATCAATAAAATAAGTCCAAGTTGTTTTAATGCTGTCATTAAAGTTCATTCCCTTCTACAAAGAAATAACAGGGTCTCCCCCTGTCATTTCCAATCTTAAAATGGTGCAAAGTTCTGGTCTGCCCACCAGTCTTCCTTATACAACTGGTGCTGCTTTGTAAACTGCTCAAGATGTACTCTTTCCCATTTAATCAGTACATCATAAAGCTTTCTTGCTTCTTCAAGTTCAGTTTGTTCCTTGGCTTTTGTATAGAAATCAACTGCATCCTTTTCCATCTGGATTCCTATGCTGAAAACCGACATAGCCAGTGAAGTCAAGTCTTTGTCAAACTTATCCCATTTGTAAATTCCAGGTGATGGAGGACCTTCCATAAATGCCATTTCTTTTTCATCTTCAATTCCATCTTTAATCTTGATAAAAAGAGCCTCTAAATATTCAATATGCTTTTTCTCTTCATTTGCAAGTTCCATAAGTGCATCTCTGCTTCCACCCTCTGCTGTCTGCTTTGCAGCCATTCTGTAAAATTCAAAGCCCTCTACCTCATTCATGATAGCCTGCTTGATTGCACTTAGTTCCTCTTTTAACATATAATCACCCTTTCTTTTTGATTACCCTTCAATTTATACCCAAGTTAGGGTTAATTATCACTCTATTCTAAGAAGAACCATAAATTCCATGCTTCTTATATCAGGCGCAGCGCCAGGTTCGTATGTCCCGTTGATGGATGTGAAAATTATTTTGACACTTGTATTTTCGTTATCCATCTGGAATGTCATCTGATTCTGATCTCTTGATGAACTTATTTCAGGCTGATTTTCATCCTCTTCAAGAATCTGTTTAACCAGTGGTGATAGACTTTCTGAGAAAATCACTTCGTCATCCAGGTACAACTCAAGGAGATTGTCCTTTTTTGTGAATTTGGATCCAATTTGTCCTGATTCCATTAATTCCTGATTCCAGCTTGAAGTTCTAAAATAATAATCATATTCCGATACATCAATAATCTCAGTTTCCATGTTCACAAGATAAATATTGAACCTACCGCTCATATCACCTCTTGAATATGGCTCATAATCAAAGCCAAGAGCTCCTGATAGATTATCCGGTTCTGTATTGTCAGGCAGTGATTTCACATCATCAAGAGAATGGTTCTGCTGGAAATAATGAATGATGTTGTTTATTTCTCTTTTGTCTTCTAAACTGACATCTCCTCCAGAGACAAGAACACCTTCACTTATCATCCCATTCTCCTGTAACAAATCATCCAGTCTGTTGTTCTGGCTCCTAATAGAAACATTGTAGGCGCTCACTGGTCCATACAGTGATATGGTGATGATAATAGCAATAGCTACCAAAACGGAAATATTTCCAAGTCGATTCGTTAATGCGTAATTTATCATTGTGAATAGAACCCAAATTCCCAATGCCAGAACAAAATATCTGTTCTCTGTAATCCCATACTGCATTATCCTCAGCCCCATTGAAAGAAACATCATAAGGAGTATTGGCAAATTGATAATCGGGAACCATTTATTGAAGAATTCTACAATCCTGCTCTTGCCTAGGAGTGGAGATGATATGAAAATCAATCCACTTGCAAGTACCGAATACCAAAGCACAAGATGGGAAACGAGGCCCTTTGGCCAATCCCAGGTAGCTATTATCTTTATGAAATATACATATAAGATTGCTGAGTATATGAATATCAACGGTATAACGATATATTCTAGAAGAATTTTTACAGCCGAAGAATAGTATCCGTCATCTGATTCTTTATCGCCAGGGATCCTCGATAAAAACATTGAAGCTGCAAATATAAAGACCACAAGTATAAATAGCTCAATGTAAATACTATCCCAAAATGGTATATCAAATAGCTGCTCTATTGTAAAAACGATAAGTACAAGTCCAATAAAAAGCACAGCTGCATAAACCGCTGCTATTGAAAATGCATAAGTCAGACCCTTGACATAGCTTACCAGACCCTCTGGTCTCCTCAACCTTGGAATGAACATAACCAATGCAATCAGCAGCAGAATGGTACCCACGTATCTTGTGACACTGACCATATTCATCTCGTTTAGGAAAACATAATAATACAGAACCTGAAAAATTACAGCTCCTACAAACCCAATGATTCTGCCATTTTTTTTGGTTCCATGTGATTCAAATCCAAGATTGAGTGCCAGGAACAGCAATATACCCATTCCAAGAACCATTGCAATTTTTGCAAGGTTTTCAATACTTTCTGATGATATTGTATTTTCGTTTTCAATCAAAAATATTAGAATCAGACCAACTGATATCGAATAAATCATTGAGACAGGAAATCTCGCAAAAGCACCTCTTACACCCTTGATAATATTTTTAAACAAGTTTACCATTTTTCATTCCCCCGACTTCCATAAAAAGGAGCAAGGTTTCCCTTACTCCACTCTGCCAAATTTAATAATTGCTTCTCTAATAACTTCTCTGTTTCTAAGCCAATCCTCATAGCTGTTCAATGGTCCTATCAGATGCACTAGTTTCTCTCCAAGCGATTCTATTGAACAGTTGTTAATGAAATCAATGCTGGCTTCAGGATAAAAGCTTTCGTAGATGTACATAAGTAGACAATCTTCAATATCGTTCTTATCAGATTCCTGAAGTTTCATTCCATCCATTGATTTTTGAATTATTTCTCTGTATCTATATCTTATATAATGCATAAAGCCTTCAAAGTCCTCTGCATTTGTGCCTTCTTCAACCTCATAGATGATTTTAAAGAACAGGTTCCATCTGAAGTCCTTGTTTATAACATCCAAAATCCTGTTCCCAAATTTTCTCGAGAATTGGTTGTTATACGCTATTTCTCTTTCAAATTCGATGAAGTTGTTGAATTCAATGTCACTCTTTCCAATATCATTCAGCCTGTTCATAACTCTTATGAAGTTCTCGCTGTAACTTCCATTGCCATCTTCAACTCTCATAAATACAAAATTAACTATGACATCTGTAGATTTCTTGAAATCAAGAACGAACCCAACTTCATGTCGTACCTTGACAATATAGATGTCGTGGATTATTTTTGAAAGCAGGCCCTTCATCTGAGCACGTTTCGCAGGTGTGGAGCTGGCATCCATGCTGCTTAAATGATTGTAGATCAACATCAGCTGCCTATCAATCATTGTCAGATTATCCTTGATGGATGACATTATGTCCCTGAAAAAATCCTCTGTCAACATATAGTTGAAGTTCTTGTACAGCACCCTGTGGTCAATGTCACCCCAGAAAACATTTACCATGGACTTGATCTGCAGTTCAAAGTTCACTGCCACTCCATCCTTGGAGTACTTGCCGTCAATCTTAAATATTTCAAATCCATTTTTCTGTATCTGCGGCTGTTTCTCATCAAGCAAAAGAGATATGCTCTCATTCAAAGGATTGGAATAGTATCCACCTTCTTCCCTTCTATTGAAAAGCTTTACAATATCTTCATAGATTTTTGCCTCATCCTCTATAAATCTACATTCAATTCGAAATCCTATCAGGTCTGAAAGATCGTCAACAAGCTTTTGTGGTGATTCATACTTTAGATAGAAGTTATGCCTTAAAATCTTTTCCTTCAAGCTCTCGGTTGATTTTATTCTGTAGTTTACGTTTAAAAAATGGTCCTTAATAAACAAGCTGTCATTGAAGAACTTCTCAAGCTCTCCGGCAACCCTGTCCAACTCATCAGACTTGTCCTCAATAAGTGACAATGTAGTGTCTATAAAATCAAAAAGCTCCAATTTCATATTAACCCTCCCCATAGTCTCTATGCATATTATATCACACAGAAATTAAAGATAGTACTATTTGCAAATAAAATCCCCCAGTCCATTCCGAGGGATTTCAATCTAGAACTTGTCGAAGTAAACCAATTCTTCAGGCATTCCTTTTTCAGTAAGACTCTTGACTACACTGTCGATCATAGGTTCATTACCGCACAGATAAGCCTCTTTATTCTCTCCATCTTCCATCATCTGCTCAATTGCATTGTTTACACGGCCTTTGAATCCATCCCAATTATCCTCTTCTCCAACACGGGACAGACACGGGATAAATTTAAAGTCGGGTAGCTCTTCTTCAAGCTTCTCGAAGTGATCGAGTAAAAATAAGTCTGAAGGTGTCTTTGCTCCAAAGTAGAAAGTTGCTTTTCTGTTGATTCCCTTTGATTTCATATAATTAAGAAGTGAAAGTATTGGTGCAACGCCAGTACCTACTGCAACCATGATCATTTCTCTGTCGTTGTCCTGATAGTAGAAATCTCCAAATGGTCCGTTTATTGTTACCTTGCCACCCACCTCAAGATGATGATGAACATAAGTTGTTGCTATGCCTTCTGGTACAAGACCTATTATAAGCTCGATATACTCCTTCTCAAGCGGTGATGATGCTATTGAGTAAGCTCTGTATACCTCTTCGTCATTTCCGTCGTAGAGGGGTGCCTGAAGCTGTACATACTGACCAGGCTTAAAGTTTATTTCCTCCCCTTCAGGAAGCTTGAATCTCAATTTCTTTATTACATCTGTCAAGTCTTCAATTGATTCAACCGCAGCCTCAAACTCCTTGACATTGAAAAGCTCCTCAGGAATCTGAATCCTTATGTCCTGCTTGACTTTGCATTGACACGATAGCCTGACATTGTCCGCAAGTTCCTCTTCCGTCATAAATGGAGTCTCAGTTGCAAGAACAGGACCTCCACCTTCGAGTACCTGAACCTTGCAATATCCGCAGGTTCCCTTTCCTCCGCAGGCGGAAGGAATAAAAATCTTCTCTTGATTAAGAGTAGACAAAAGCGATGTTCCTCCGTCGACAGTAAACTGCTTGTCATCATTTATTGTCATGGTAACCTGACCATAATTACCTATTGTTCTGTCAGCAATTGTGAGCAGTACCGCAAACAAAGCCGTTATTATTGAAAGTGATACGGTTGAGATTACTATTGAACTCATTTAATCCCCCCCTAAGATATTTGTACGATTCCTGAGAACCCGATAAATGCCAATGCCATCAACCCTATTACAATCAGGGTGATGCCTGGGCCTTCAAGTCCCTTTGGAACGTCTGCTCTTTTGAGCTTCTGTCTAATTCCTGCAAGCGCTACAATGGCCAGAGTCCAGCCTAAACCTGAACCAACAGCAAAACCAAAGGACTGCAGGAAAGTGTAATCACGGATAACCATAAACAGGGATACACCGAGAATAGCACAATTTACTGTAATCAGCGGAAGGAAAATACCAAGTGCATAGTATAGATTAGGTATATATCTTTCCAGAATCATCTCAATAAGCTGAACAAATGCTGCTATACTGATTATGAATATTATAAATCTCAAAAATTCAAGATTGTAAGGAACCAATAGATAATGATAAACAAGATAGTTTATAATTGAAGTTCCTGCCAAAACAAATGTTACGGCCTGTCCAAGACCAAGTGAAGTGTTTATCTCCTTGGATACTGCAACAAAGGAGCACATTCCCAGGAAGTTGGACAAAATCATATTATTTGTAAAAATTGCAGCTATAAAAATTACAAATGGATTAAGTTCAATCATGATTTAGCCCCCTCACTTTGATACTTTTCCCTCAGGTTATGTGCAAGCCATATTGCTATACCCAACAGGAAGAATGCACTTGGTGGCATTATCATGATAGTCCATGGGGTCCACCAGTCTCCAAAGATCTGAATTCCAAACAAAGAACCGAATCCAAGAAGTTCCCTGAAGAATGCAATAAATAAAAGTACTCCTGTGTAACCGATTCCATTTGCAATTCCATCAAAGAATGAAGGCATCGGTTTGTTTTTCTGTGCATATGCCTCTGCACGTCCCATAATTATACAGTTTGTTATTATCAGGCCTATGTAAGGTCCCAAAGCCTTGCTCATCTCAGGCATGTATGCCTTTAGGAATATATCTACCATGATTACATATGCTGCAATTATAAGCACCTGTACCATCATCCTTATGTGATTCGGAGTATAATTTCTTATTGACGAAATGGTCAAGGATGAAAATGCAGTTACAAATGTTGTTCCTATTCCCATTACAAGGGAATTGACCAGCAGGTTGGTTACGGCAAGCGCTGAACATATACCGATCAGCTGTCTAAGAATGGGGTTGTCAAGCCATACACCCATTGAAAAAATTTCTCGTGTTTTTTGTTTTGCCATGACCTATTCCCCCCTTCTTTCCTGCAAAAATTCATGTATATCATCATTCATGAAGTTTGCAACTGATTTGGAAGTCAGTGTGGCACCAGCAATGGCATCTACATTTCCACCAGGAGCGGGATTGTACACCACGTATTCTTCCTCTGAGCTTTCAGATATGTCCAGACCCCTGAACTGACTTAGGAATTCTTCCTCTTCAATTCTTCCTCCAAGACCTGGAGTCTCTGACTGTTGTGTAAAGGTCAAGCCGAGCATTGTTTCATAATCCTCAGAAATTCCAACATAACCTACAATGCTTCCCCAAAGTCCCGAACCGGCAACAGGAAATGCATAGCCTTCGACTGAATCACCCTCGTGATAAGCATAAACATCATCCTCAAGGGTAATTTTTTCATTAAATAGTTCATCAACAGCTTCAACGCTGTCATTTTCAATTGGTATGTCAAATACATACAAAATCTTGGCCTGTAACTCATACTCTTCGTTTGCAGCTACTCTATCAGCTGTAGAGTAGTTCATGAATGCAAGTATAAAAGTAAAAATCGCAGTCAAAAGCGCCATGAAAACTATTGGGTACCAGAATGTTTTTTTCATGCTGTCACCTCTTTCTTCACTTCTGCCTTTTCCTTCCTGTAATTCTTGTATGCCTTTATGCTTTCATCAATAATCGGTGAGAATATATTTGCCACTAGAATAGCAAACATTACACCACCAGCAAAAAGAGCAAATCCTCTTATTATTACCGTTACGATTCCAATAATGATGCCATAGATCCACTTTCCTTCTTTTGTCTTGGTTGCAGATATTGGATCAGTTGCCATAAATACAGTTCCGAAAAGGAATCCTCCAACGACCATTCCATAAAGTGGATTTGGCACTGATGGAACCCCTGAAAAATAAAGAATAGAACTCAAAGCTGTAAAACCTAAAATAGAGCCAGCCATAATCTGCCATGATGCAACCTTTTTGTAAATAAGGTATGCGCCTGCAAGAACAACCAAAATTGCACTGGTTTCACCTATTGACCCCGATACATTTCCAATTATCAGATCCAAATAGGGTATTGTACCTCCTGAATCCCTGTAAAGAAGCATTGGAGTAGCAGTTGATACCATTTCAATTCCTTCGTTTAAGTATGTAGCAAAGCCTCCCGGAAATCCAGTTGATGGATTTGTCCACTGTATTGTGAGAGGCTCTGGGAATGAAACGTATATAAACGCTCTGGCAACCAATGCCGGATTGAATATGTTCTTTCCAAATCCTCCAAATACCATTTTGCCGAATAGTACACCAAATACAATCCCCACCGCTGCTATCCAGAAGGGAGTTGATGGCGGCAAGGTCATAGTGTAGAGCATGCAGGTTATAATAACCGCCTCCGAGACCTTTTTATTCTTCTTCTTCTCATAAAGATATTCTGTTCCTATTCCGAATAGTCCAACTACAAATAACAATAATAATACCCTTAGTCCGAAATAATATGTAGCCACCAGCAACAATGGAATCAATGAGTATATAACAGTTCTCATCATTTTTTGTTTAATAAAATATTTTGACACCAGATCTGAAAACAAAAGATCACCTCCAAGTTGATATAGTAATAAATTCCATACTATATTAATACCACATATTGACTATTTAATTCAATATTATTTAGATACACAAAATTTAGATGATATTATTAGAGTAAGAGTGGTATAAATTAAAACGAGGTGATATAAAAGATGAAAGCATTTGAAAAATACACATTAAAGGATATGGAAATCAAGAACAGAATAGTTATGCCTCCCATGTGTATGTACTCAAGCGATAATACAGGAACTGTACAGGAATTTCACAAAATGCATTACGGAGCGAGAGCAATCGGTGGAACAGGTTTGATTATTCAAGAGGCAACTGCAGTTGAGCCAAGAGGCAGAATATCTGACAGAGATTTGGGACTTTGGTCTGATGACCATATCGAAGGCATGAAAAATCTGGTGCAGAATATAAAAGGCTATGGTGCAAAAGCAGGAATACAGCTTGCTCATGCTGGACGAAAATCAGAATCAAGATCTGCCATTCCGGTGGCACCTTCTCCAATTCCATTCAGCGATGACTATAGAATACCCCATGAACTGGATTTAGAAGAGATCAAGAAAATAGCAGAGAAATTCAAGGAAGCCGCAAAGAGAGCACTCCTTGCAGGCTATGATCTGGTTGAGATACATGCTGCCCACGGATACCTTATACACGAATTCCTCTCACCTATTACAAATAAAAGAACTGATGAATACGGAGGATCTCTCCAAAACAGAACAAGATTCCTGAAGGAAGTCATTCAAGCTGTCAAGGAAGTCTGGCCTGATGATAAACCCCTTACTATAAGGGTGTCGGCAACTGACTATCTCCCTGGTGGCATTGACGGTGATGAAATCGTAAGGATCGTAAACGAGGTCAAGGATAGACTCGATATGATACATGTGAGCTCAGGTGCAATTGCACCTGCTGAAATGAATCTGTATCCTGGATATCAGGTTCAGTACGCTGAAAAGATCAAGAAGGAATGTGACATCCCAACTATTGCAGTTGGTCTGATCAAGGACTTTGATCAGGTTGAGGAAATTCTTCGAAATGGGAGAGCTGACCTTGTCGCCCTTGGAAGGGAAATACTCAGGAATCCAAACTGGGTTTTGAGTAATATGAACAATCAAAATATCGAAACAAAATATCCAGACCAGTATTTCAGAGCATTTAAATAAAAATTAAAAATCCCCTGTCGGTTGCACTTTAAGCATCCTACAGGGGATTCTTGATTAGTAGATTTCTACTGGATATTTAACTTTAAGACCTGATATTTTGTCCTGATACTTTTTCTCCTGCTTTCTTGCAAGAACTTGCTGCTGAACCTGCTCCTTAACTTCTTCGAATTCTGGTTCATCTGCTTCATTCTTTGCATCAACACGGATGACATGGTAACCAAACTGAGTCCTTACAGGTTCTGAAATTGTTCCTACTTCCATATTGAAAGCGGCATCCTCAAATTCAGGAACCATCTGACCTCTTCCAAACTCTCCAAGTGTTCCTCCGGCTTCTTTTGAAGGACATGATGAATAGTTGGTAGCTGCCTCTTCAAAGCTAAGACCATTGTCAAGCTCCTGGATTACCTCTTTTGCCTTATCTTCGTCTTCAACTAGAATATGACTTGCCTTTAAAGTTTCTGGTTGGCTGAAAACATTTTTGTTTTCCTGGAAGAATTCCTTCATCTCTTCCTCTTCTGCGTCTATACCCGCTACAAGCTTGCTAAAGGCATATCCCTTAAGAAGATTCTTCCTGGTTGCCTCAAAAGTTTCCTTAAATTCAGCTTCCTCTTCCATATTCTGCTCAACAGCATCAAGATAAAGCAGCTCTTGATTAACCATTTCTTCAATTACTCTCTTTATTCCCTCTGGGGATTGGAATTGCATAGCCACCTGGGGACCCATGTCATTGAGGAATTTTAATACTTCCTCTCTTGATATTTCCTTGCCGTTAACTACTGCAACTAATTGTTGTTCCGTCATCAAATCTCTCCTTTTTTAAGTATATTCCTTTAAACCTTAACACAGCCTAAACACCTTGTCAAACCACCACACAAAGAAAACCTCCTGGATTAATCCAGGAGGTTAATGAGTCTAAATTATACTGCTGTTATATTTTCAGCTTGAAGACCTTTTTGACCTTCAACTACTTCAAACTCTACTTCTTGACCTTCTTCAAGAGTCTTGAAGCCGTCTTTTTGAATTTGTGAGTAGTGAGCAAATACATCGTTGCCTTCCTCAGTTGTAATAAATCCAAATCCTTTTTCTGCGTTAAACCATTTTACTGTACCTTTCATTGCATAACCTCCAAAAATTTATTTCTTTAATTCATGTAACCTTTACAACAATAAATTTGAGTTATACTCCGATAAGGCAAACTAAATTTGTTGTTTCTTTGTATTACTTTTGAATTAAAGCTCATGTTAATGATAACACCTTTATCCCCAAATTGCAAGGTTTTTTTGCTTTTTTTGCAAAAACTAGCTAAATTCATCCATTTTTCGGACAATTCTACTTGTTGAACAGTCTAACCCTGTCTTTTAACACATTTTCGAAATCAAATGTATGTCTTTCGTACTCCTTGTCCATATATGGCGAGCTGAGTATAAAATCAGCTGTAGCTCTATTGTTTGCAACAGGTATATCATAGAGAACGGCAATCCTCAACAAAGCTTTTACATCAGGATCATGTGGCTGTGCTTCAAGGGGATCCCAGAAGAATATCATAAAATCGATTACTCCTTCTGCTATCCTGGCTCCAACCTGCTGATCTCCACCAAATGGGCCGGACATGTACCCTTTTACAGGCAGTCCTGTTCTCTCTTCAATAAGTCTTGCAGTAGTTCCAGTTCCAACCAGGTGATGACCTGAAAGTATGTCCTTGTTCACTCTAACCCACTCAATCAATTCATTTTTCATATTGTCATGGGCAATCAAGGCGATATTTTTCTTTTTACCCAATCTCAGTGTTGAACCCTCCATCCGAATCTCCTCCTCACATTAGAATTATACCACAGGTGAAATAAGTTTCCAGTTAAAAGCAAAAAAATGAAATTTTTATCCTTACTGTTTCTAAAGATTAGTGGTAGAATAGTATAAATATACTAAAACAAGGAGTGGTTTCATGAGTCCAATGATACAAAAGTTTGTAGATCAAGAGTTTATGACAGTAGATCAGGGAGAATACATTGATGCAGCTATAATGAGAAAAGAGTCAATTGTAGTTTCCGGTCACAGATCAGCTGGGATAAGACCTCTGATGGCATCACTGATGGCCGTTGCCAAAAAAAGCTTCTCCAATGTACAGGTAAAAGGCTTTGAGGATCTCGAGAAGGAAACAGAATACTTCCTTGTTCCCGGACTTGACAATGTAGATTTTGAAAAGCTTGTCGGTGAAACTATTGGTGTTAAGGACACTGCATTTATTTCACTGAAGGAACCGGAGCATCCAGTCTCATTGATGAAGGTAATGAAGGCTAACTTCAAGTCAGGCAAGGCAATTGGCAAGAAGATACATACTCTGGAATGCATAAAGGTAGACGGCGTTCCTGTTCTGGACAAGATTACTGAAATGGTACTTAGTGAAAAGGGAAAAATCGAAAAAACTGACTTCTAGACCAAATCTAGAAGTCTTTTCCTTTCCACAGGGTAAATCCCTGTGCATTCAATTCTCCATTAACAGATATGGCATGGTTGAAATACTTGTCCCTTTTTTCATCCCTCCACCAATTGGTTTTAAACTCATCTCCAGGAAGAATTTCTTTCTTATATACTATTCCAAGTTTATGAAGCTTCATGTTATCCAGAACCCTATCTTCCAGTCCCTCCTGCATCCACTCAATATACCTGATATTATTTACGTGATTGTTGCTGTCAATATCACTTCGTCTCACTCTCATCAACCGAGATTCCACAAGATCCCCAGTGGACTCATCCATATCAGTAAAGTCTGGAAAATTAAATTCCTCCACAAAGCTGTACTTCACCTGAATTTCATCCGGAATCCTCTTTGGTCTTCTCTTTTTGATATCAAGAAAAAACCATTTAGTTGTTGCTTTTGCAACAATATCTCCTGATTCATCTATCATAACAAATTCCCTGGTGGCATAAAATCTGTCAAAGCCTGATGTCCATGTGCCGATAACCACATTGTCCTTGGCTTTCGGATATTTCAATATTTCAGCTTCCCAGCGAAGGAGCATCCAGGCATAATTCTTCTTTGAAAGCTCATAAAAACCTAAACCCAGACTGTCACTGTGCCAAGATGATGTTTCAGCCATATATGACAATATGTTTTCTGGTTTAATATAACCTTCACTGTTTGTATCGTAATAAGGTATGGTAAATTTCTTCCAATATTTGCTCATTTTTATCCCTCCAAAGGATATTATACATCAAAAGTGTTTTTTTTATCAATAATTTTGGATAAATGTTACAATCTACTAATTTGTGGTATAAAGTAAGTAAGATATCGAAAGGGGGGTAATTATGGCAAAAATCGATGCAATCGAAAGCTTGAAAAAAGCTGATGTAACCAAGTTGAAAAAAGCAGGTATTGAAACGACAGAAATGCTACTTGACATTGCAGCTGATAAGAAAGGTCGTACAAAGCTTGCCAAGGATACAGGTATCAGTGAAAAACTCTTACTTACATGGGTTAATCATTGTGACCTTTACCGAGTCAAGGGAATTGGCCCCCAATATGCTGAAATTCTTGAAAACGCAGGAATTGATTCAGTTCCTGAGCTGGCAAGTAGAAATGCAGCTAGTGTATTGGAAAAAATGAAGGAAGTTAATTCAAAAAGAACAGTAGTCAGAGGTCTTCCAGCGCAAAAACAGATAGAAAACTGGATTATCAGGGCTAAGGGTTTACCCAAAGTTGTAAAACACTAGGAGGAGGCTACTTAAGTAGCTTCCTTTTTTATTGAATAATACCTTTTACTATATTACAATGAAACAAAGAGGCCAAAGGAGGACGAGCGAATGTCGGAAGGTTATAGATTTACAATAGGAAAAGGCGACGAAACAGTTCAGCTGCTTTCAAGAATGAGTAATCGCCATGGATTGATTGCAGGTGCTACAGGTACCGGTAAAACTATTTCATTGAAGGTTCTTGCAGAACACTTCAGCGAAATCGGGGTTCCTGTTTTTCTTGCAGATGTAAAGGGAGACCTGGCAAGTCTTGCAGAGCCTGGTTCCATGAACGACAAGTTGCAAGAGAGAATAGATACAATCGGCTTGGAAAATTTCGCTTTCGGCTCCTTCCCCATTCGCCTGTGGGATGTGTATGGAATACTTGGTCATCCTGTAAGAACAGATATAACAGAAATGGGTCCAATCCTTCTTTCAAGACTCCTTGATCTAAACGAGGTCCAAACTGGAATTCTTCATATTGCATTCAGAGTTGCCGATGAAAATGGATGGCTACTTGTGGATCTGAAAGACTTAAGGTCAATGCTTCAATACCTTGGGGACAATAGGCAGGAATTTTCTCTTCAATATGGAAATATTGCACCTCAATCAATCGGTGCAATTCAAAGATCCCTACTTACACTTGAATCCCAGGGAGGAGATGTGTTCTTTGGAGAACCTTCTCTGGAAATCAAGGACCTGTTAATGACAGATTTAAATGGCAAGGGAATTGTAAATGTACTTGCAGCACAGGATCTTTTCAACTCCCCTAGAATATACTCAACTTTCCTGTTGTGGTTGCTATCAGAGTTGTTTGAGCAGCTACCAGAGGTAGGTGACCCTGAAAAACCAAAAATTGTATTCTTCTTTGACGAAGCCCACCTTCTTTTTAACGATACACCCAAGCCTCTTCTTGAGAAGATCGAGCTGGTTGTAAGGCTTATCCGTTCAAAAGGAGTAGGAGTATTCTTTGTTACCCAAAATCCTGCTGATATTCCAGACTCTGTTCTTGGACAGCTGGGTAATAGGATTCAACATGCTCTAAGAGCATATACGCCCAAAGACCAAAAGGCAATCAAAGCTGCAGCAGAAACCTTCAGACAAAATCCAAAAATTGATGTTGAAGAAGCAATTACGCAATTAAGGACAGGAGAAGCCTTGGTTTCATTCCTCGATGAGGATGGCAAGCCTTCTATGGTTGAAAAAGCTCTGATTGCTCCACCAAGAAGTATCATTGGAACATTGGATCCAGTAAAACGACAGGCGATCATTAACAATTCACCAATGTTCTACAAGTATACAGAAGCAGTTGATGAGGAATCAGCATATGAAATCATACAGGCTAAATATGAACGGATTGTAGCCCAGCAGCAAAATGAAGAAGAAGAAAAGATTCGCAAGCTTGAAGAAAAGGAAGCAGAAAAACTTAGAAAAGCTCATGAAAAACAGCTTGCAAAAGAGAAGAAAGAAAGAGAAAAAGCGAGAAAAAGCAATCCTCTTTACAAGGTTGGTAGAACTGCAGTTTCAACACTTACAGGGGATATTGGCAGAAAAATTGCAAGAGGACTTCTTGGCAATGTTGGTAGTTTTTTTAAATAGGCATAATGAGGGAGTAGGCAAATTTGCCTGCTCCCTATTTAAATTCAAGTTCTCCAGATGATTTCTTCCTAAAATAATTTCCTCTGATTAGCAAGTCTGCAATTTCTGGACCTTGCAAGTGGTGTTCCTGGTTCTCATTGCTTCCTACTATTTCACCATTCCTTAACACTGCAAATCCATTTTCAGTATTAAAAAGATTTTTCCCCATTATCCATTCTGAATACTCCTCAGAAGGTATTCCCAATAAATCTGCTATGGTAGGAAATATATCAATTTGGCCACCATAGACATCAAATGTCTTTCCATCAATCTCTGGATTGTACATGATTAGTGGCACTCTTATATCCATGGGGTCATCTGTTTTTTCATAGTATCTATGGTAACCATCATGGTCACCAAAAATAACAATTAAGGAATCACCTAGTAATCCATGTTTTTCCAGTTTATTAATAAAGTAACCAATTTGTCTGTCTACATAATTTATACTTTTATAGTATCTTCCTAGTTCTTCACTGATACTCTCAGCAAACTCTAAATCGGATTCATTATCAGGAATTATAAATGGAACATGACTTGTAAGTGTAATTAAATATGAATAGAAGGGTTGATTATTTTCTATGAGATAATCCAAGGATTGATTGAAAAAAGATGCATCGCTCAAACCCATGCCAATTATGTCATCTATATCCATATCAATTTCGGAAATGTACTTATTAAATCCAAGATTCGGGAATGCGAAATGCCTATTCCAGAAAACGTATTCGTCACCATGTAATACAATATTATCATACCCCTTGTTTTCTAGAATAGCTGGTAACGAATGATACTCATTATTTGGATATCTAAAAAACACTGAACCCTTTTTCAAAGGATATATTGACGTATTAAACAAAAATTCAGCATCACTACTACCCGAGGCCACTGAAAAAGTCCCTAGTTCTTAATGATAACTAGTTAAAAATTATACTATTCATAGTATAATATAATTATCAAGAACAAGGAAGGTGAGCCTTTTGTTGCAAAGACAAACTGAAATGAAATTAAGCCCCTATATG
>JAGXFX010000012.1 GCA_024637045.1 Soehngenia sp. | reverse complement strand
TTCGAAGGAAAAACTGAAGAAGTAGCAGCTTAAGAAAAAGTTACATCTAAAGACAGCTACCTTTATTTCTTGTACCCAAAATCAAAATCCCGAAGACAAAAATAGAACCCGACAGGATCAAAGGACTTTTGAAAAGCCTTGAGTCTTGCGGGTTCTATTAATTTTAACTTTGTGGGGTTAAAATCAGCTATTTAGCGACAGCCCCCTTTTTATTATTACTGATAACTATTACAACAATAGCAATATGGCTACACCAGCAACTGAAACAAATGCTCCAAATATCTCAGATGGCTTAACCTTTTCCTTGAAAAGCAATATTGAGAATGGAATTATCGTTATGGGTGTTATGGATGTAATGGTCGATGCAATTCCTGCAGTCGTATACCTTAATGCAACCAATGAGAGGCTCACTCCCAGGAAAGGTCCGAATATCGATCCCAAAAGTGTGTATTTAATAGCTTCCCGATCTTTTATTGCAAGCTTCAGTTCTCCCCATCTTCCCATTACAGTTACAAAGATTACAAAGCTAATGAATCCTGCAATTATTCTGATTTGTGTAGCTGCAAAAGTATTGTAGTCAAGAAGACCCATCTTACTGAAGATTAGTCCAACTGCCTGACCAAGAGCGCCTAGAAAAGCCCAAAAAAGTCCTTTTGGCGAATATTTCATTTTCATTTTTTGTTGGCTTCTGTCCCTGCTCATTACAACTATTACTATTCCCATTATTGTGACCATCATTCCTATGACTCCCGAAAGTGAAAGGGTTTCGCCCAAAAGAAAATAACCGAACAATGCAGCCATCGGTGGACTCGTTGCCATCATCAGGAGTGAAATCCTTACACCTACCTCTATGTACGCCTTAAGCATAAAGAAATCTCCCAGGAAAAATCCTACTATTCCCGACAAAGTAAGCCATGTCCAGTTGTGAATTGAGGCATCTGTAGGAAAAGGTACTCCCCTTGTAATCAAGGCTGTAACAGTAAGAAATGCAAATCCAAAAACAAGCTTTATAAAGTTTACTGACAAACTACCAATCTTGCTGCTTGCTTTTCCAAAGAAAATTCCTACGAGAGTCCAGCTGAATGCGGTACCCAATGCTGCAAACTCGCCAATATTTTGTTCAAACATTGCTTATCCTCTCTTTCATTTCAGTATGTATGCATATTCAAAGGCCTGCCTTACGGCAGACCTGCATTATTACTCAAAATGTTCGTATGCTCTTGTCGTAAGCATAACAGCCTGTTCCCTTGTAGTGTATTCCTGAGGGTGAAGATTATTATTCTCATCTCCTTTGAGAATCCCATTATGAACCAGGAACATAACACTGTCATATGCGTATGCTTTTATGCCATTTTCAATCGCAACAGGTGCATAAGATAAACTTATTGAATTATCAATTTTTTGAAGAGTCCTTGCAATCACAACTGCAATATCCTGCCGGGTTATTGGATTTTCCGGTCTATATGTTCCGTCCTCGTAGCCTGTTATTATTCCAATCGCTGCAGCTTTTAGAATCTGGGGATTGTAAGCGTCTGAGAAGTATTTTCCAGTAGAATCAATTTCTTCACCTGTTTTACTCTCATAGTATGCAACCATCACTTCGGCAAATTCTTCTCTTGTAATGACATCCCTCATATTGGTGTTTATACTTTCAGGTATCAGGTTGTATTCGTGAGCTTTATCGAGCTCCATCAGAGCCCATGGTGATGCGTAATTGTAGGGATACATCTTACCGCTTGTAACTGGTGGACTGTAGCTTCCATATAAAGTATAGCTTCCCAGAATATCCCTTTGAGTAAGTCCTATTCTGACTTTAAAGTTATATGATGAGATCATCACATTAACAGGTTCATCAACGATTCCAAGCTTTAACAGATCCAGGTCAATTCTGGAGTAACCATCAGCTTCTCTTTTTAGATCAGAGTACTTGAAATTCATTTCTCTCATAACAACAGAATCTTCGTGCCTTACATAAAAGTTTACCTGTATATATAGATTGTCTTTATGTTTCTCATTCTGAAAAATTGAATTTGTGGATTCTTCATCAATCCACCTAAGTATAAAATATGGATTTTCTTCTTCAATAACTTCCACTGAGAATTGCTTCGGTGTACCAGGTCTTAATACCTCAGCTGATGCTACTGATGGTATAAGTATAGCAATTACCATCAAAAATATAATTAATCTTTTCATGTCAACCTCCAACCAGCTACTGGTTTTTTTTCCATTCGCTGTATTTTTCGATCTCTCCTTTAAGCCTGCTGACTATATATCCAATAACAGCAGCATCATCAAGATATCCCCCCAGCAAAAAATCCGGTACAATATCAATCGGATTCACCAAATAAATCAAACCTGCAATAACTGTAATTATGGCACCTTTAGAGACCATTGTATACTCTTTTTTCGAGTAGTCTTTTACCATGGATATAAGTTTGCCGATATCATCAATAATATCAGACAATTGTTCATTGTCCCTGATTATAAGATTAGCAGAACCTAATAAATCTTTCAGTCTTTCAGGGTTGTTATAGTATTCTTTTGCTTTGCGACCTAAACTGGCCAGGATTCTTCCTGGATTTAATCTCATACTATCATCTCTTTTCCTTTTGATTCATTGTTTAATTATATAATTATACCACAGCAGCAAATTCTAGACAATCCGCACAAATACATGTAGTCAAAAGAATACCAGCCCTTATGGACTGGTATCTGGTATAACTACTTTTTCAGTTTTTCTTCAACCTTTTCCCAATCAACCACATTAAACCATTCATCAATATAATCTCCTCTAAGATTCTGGTATTTCAGGTAATATGCATGTTCCCACACATCCAGCCCAAGTATTGGCTTTAAACCGGATGATACTGGATTATCCTGGTTTGGTGTTGACATTATTTTCAATTTATCTCCATCCTGGACCAACCATGCCCATCCACTACCAAATCTTCCAGTGGCAGCATTCTTGAACTCATCTTTGAAAATATCAAAGCTTCCAAAGTCCTTCTTTATCATATCCATTAATAGTCCAGCTGGTTCTCCGCCACCTTTAGGAGACATAATCCCCCAAAACATACTGTGGTTTAAGTGACCTCCGCCGTTATTTCTTACAGCTGTTCTGATTGCTTCAGGTACCTTGTCAAGGGAGGCCAATAATTCTTCAATGGTCATTTCCTGTAGCTCTTGTTCATTTTCAATGGCTTTGTTCAAATTATTTACATAACCCTGATGGTGCTTTGTATAATGAATCTCCATTGTTTTTGCATCAATATGAGGCTCGAGAGCGTCATATCCGTAGCTTAGACTCGGTAATTTGAAAGTCATAAAATCTCTCCTTTTAATATATATTAATATAGTGTTATCCATTAACATATTTACCCAGTCTTTTAATTGATAAACATTATCAATTATTAAGGGATGTATTTTTTTAGTTCTTGATGAATTCCAGTATTACCGGCATTAGTTCCGGATGAAGCTCCAAGTCGGGATCTCCATAAGTTTCAAGATTTCCTTCCATGTCTTCTGGTGCATCCTTTAGTATATGATTCATTCCTTCAATTATGACAGGCTCTGTTCCTGAGGCATCTGCCAGAATCATACCATCATCAACAGTTACCTGAACATCATTATCACCCTGGATTACAAGAATCGGTGAGGTAATATTACTGTAGACTTCTACAGGATCATAGTTAAACCACGAAATCATATAAGGCTGTATGCTGTTTCTAAACAGCGATTGAAGAACTTCAGGAACATCCTCAACAAGCCTTCCGTTTTCAAGCTCAACCATAATTGGCTCAATCATCTCTGTTATTTCCTCAGGTTGTGTGGAAAGCTGTCTTCTTAAAGTATCGGAAGCCCTCTCTCCAACTCCTGCCAATGACACAAATCCATCCACTTCTCTTTCCAAGACTGCTGCTGCTGAAATAAGTGCACCTTCACTATGTCCAATCAGATAAACCTCATCAAATCTATCATCAGCTTCAACTTTATCAATCCACATAATCACATCATTTACGTAATCTTCGAATATAAGGTCCTCCTCACTTTCAATAAGAGGCGTCGACTCAGCTATTCCTCTTTTATCATACCTAACAGATGCAATACCCTCTTCAGCCAGCTTTTCTGCTACCATTTTCAGACTGTTATTATCTCCTGCAATTGCACTATTTCCATCTCTGTCAGTTGGTCCTGACCCCTGGTGGATTATTACAACCTTGTATGGTCCCTCTCCTTCAGGAAGCAAAAGAGTTCCTTTTATTTCGCCTTCTGTCACCTCAAGATTGTATTTTTCTCCCTGCTGTCCTTCGCTGCTACATCCTGCTACAATTATTAGTGTCATAATCATTCCCAGCATCATTATTTTTTTCACTTTTTTCCCTCCTGAGACACATAAGAAAGGAGAATAAATTATTCTCCTTTCTTTGTTTTTATAGTGGTTTAAGCTTTGCGGTAAAGTGTCTTAAGACCTTAGGCTCCCATTTTATCTCGTAGCCTTTGATCTGATCTTTTCTATCTCTGATTTCCTTTAATGCTTCTACAATTACATCAAGATGTGACTGAGTATAAACTCTTCTTGGAACTGCCAGTCTTGTAAATTCAAACTGTGATTCAATCTGTTCACCTGTATCAGGATCATTACCCATCATATATGAACCAATGTCACAGCTTCTAATTCCTGCTTCTATATAAAGTTCAATTGCAAGAGCCTGTGCCGGGAATTCATGGTAAGGAATATGTGACAATAATTTTTTTGCATCCAGGAATACTGCATGTCCACCAACTGGTGACTGGTATGCAATGCCTATTTCGTCAAGTTTACCAGCAAGGTATTCCATCTGACCAATTCTATACTGCAGAAAATCAAAGCTAGTTCCTTCCTGAAGACCGATTGCCATTGCCTCAATATCTCTTCCTGATAGACCTCCGTATGAAATAAATCCTTCATATGGAATTGTTCTTGCCTTCACTGTTTCAAAAAGCTCAGGATCATCCTTGACTCCGATCAGTCCACCCATATTGATTATTGCATCTTTTTTTGCGCTCATTGTGAATACATCAGCGTAGCTGAACATTTCCTGAGCAATTTCCTTGATTGACTTGTCCGCATATCCGTCTTCTCTCATCTTTATAAAATATGAGTTTTCAGCATACCTTGCTGCATCTATACAAACTGGAATTCCATATGATTTAGCTATTTCAGAGGTTTCTTTGATATTCGCCATTGAAACCGGTTGTCCACCCGCACTATTGTTTGTAACAGTAATAATAATCATGCCAACGTTTTCAGAACCATTCTCTTCAATCAATTCTTTCATCCTAGCATTATCCATATTACCCTTGAATGGGTGGAAGTTTACTGTATCAAGCGCTTCCGGTATTACACAGTCTATTGCCCTTGCTCCTGCAAGTTCAACATGGGCTCTTGTCGTATCAAAGTGCATGTTCGAGATAGCAACTTTTCCTTCTTGTAGAAATATTGGCATTACTACTTTTTCAGCTGCTCTTCCCTGGTGAACGGGTTGGTAGTACTTGTAACCAAATACATCAGCTGCTGATATCATAAGGTTCTTATAGCTTCTTGAGCCTGAGTATGCCTCATCTCCAACCATAATACCTGCCCATTGGTTAGCGCTCATTGCACCTGTCCCACTGTCTGTTAGCAGGTCAATATATACATCGTCTGAATTCAGAGCAAACACATTGTAATTTGCTTCCTCTATTTTTTCAATTCTCTCTTCTTTTGTCAAAATCTTAATCGGTTCAACCATCTTGATTTTAAACGGCTCAGCATAATACTTTGTCATCTTTTCCCCTCCTGGTTTTTTATATGATTAAATGTTTCCCTTCAGTCCAATTTCATCTGCTACTTTTCTCATGCCCATAATGGTCTCGTGTATTACTTCCTTAAGATCCATTCCCAGCATTTCTACTCCTTCTGCTATAACATCTCTGTTAACTCCTGCTGCAAATGACTTCTGACCCCACTTTTTCTTTACTGACTTTGCTTCCATATCCATGATGGATTTGCTTGGTCTCATAAGAGCTGTAGCTGCAACAAGTCCTGTTAGCTCATCTATGGTGTATATAACTTTTTCCATCTTTTCTTTGGGCTCAACATCAGTACAAAGCTTCCAGCCATGGCTCAATACTCCTCTGATGTAATCCTCAGGCCAGCCTTCTTCTTTAAGAATCTGCTCAGTTATCTTACAGTGCTCCTCTGGGTACTTGTCGTAATCCAAATCGTGAATAAGTCCAATTACCCCCCACTTCTTAGGGTCCTCATCAAAAAGCTCGGCAAAGTGAACCATTGTAGCTTCAACGGCGAATGCGTGTTTGATTTGACTGTCATTATCAACGTATTTTGTCAAAAGTTCATATGCTTCTTCTCTTGTTGGTATATAATCTGACACAAAATCCCTTCTTTCTTTTATTCTTTATTATCTTATTTTACATAATTTTCACACAAAATACAAGGACTCCTTGTTTATTCTCTCTTACCATTATAACTGATTCAATTAATAAACCCTACGGTTTCAACATAGTCCCTGTAGGCTCCAAGATTGCTTCTAAGCATCTTTATATGTGTATCGATGGTCCAACATCACCTTAATAACTTATAGCCTCATATACCTCATAGAAGCTTCTTGAAGAAATCTACCCAATTCAGAAATAATCTCTTAAGCCCTTTCCTCTTATTTAATAATAGCAAATCAGCAAGAAAGAAACAACAGGCTCAAAATCTGAGCCTGTCTGCTAAATCATCTCTTCTATTTCCATTATCTTTTCCTGTAGCTTGCCAATATCATCCAGATAGACATCAGCTCCAGCTTTTAGTGCAAACTCTTCTGAGTCTATTCCTCTGCCTCCAATAAATATCTTTGGCTGATTCGAAGCTATCTCGCTTTTCAAGGCTTTTATCAAGTACTCAGCACTATTTAGACTTCCTGTTGAAAACACTGACAATACCAAAAGGTCTATCTTTTCCTGGTCGATTATTTGACGAAGATCCCATAATGGTATGCTTCTACCTATGAATATTATCTTCCAGCCTGCTTCCTTGAAAAACTCTGATACAAATCTTAAGCTTAGAGTATGCTCCTCTTCTCCAGGGGACATAAACAATGCTACATGTTTTTTACCTGCAACTATGTTTTGTACCTCGGATAGATAATCTAGTAGTGATGATATTATCCCTGAAGAATAATGCTCCTGGGCTACGGTTATTTCACCCTTTTCCCACATCTCTCCAATCCTGTAGAGTACTGGAATAAACAATCCATTTATTATTTCTTTATGTGATATTAAGGATAAAAAAAGGAGCCCCACGGGCTCCTAACTCAATTATCTAACCAAGTACTGACTTGATTAATTTATCCACCATCTTCGGTGTTCTTTCATAAAGGTCAACTTTGTATACTCTTTCAACATATTTATGATAGTCCTTGCCCCAAGGTCCAACATTCAGAACTGGCATGGACAATTCCTTGATTTCATTCAATGGAATGTAATACACATCACCCCACATTAGCATGTTGTCTTCAATATATCCGATGTTTTCCTTATCGGCTTCAAACATTCCGTAGGATAAATCAGATATTCCAGTAAAGTAATTCTGTACAAAACACTCCTGGGTCCACTCATTCTTCACCATATTCATCATTTCCTCTAATCCACCATCAATCCTCTTCTTGCCCTCAGGCAACATAAGGTTGTTCACATTTGGATAATATGGTGGTGCAAGAGCAATTACTACCATAGGTGATCTGTCATCAACATACTCCATGGTTTTTTCAATTATTCCGTAAGCTCCGTCTATAAGAGTAACAGTTGAATTATTTATTCCTTCCCTTATTTCTTTCATGTACTGCTTAATTGCTGCAAGGAACTCCTCACCTGAATCTTCGACTGCTTGTTCATATAACTCACCATAAAGTTTTACATTTGTTTTCCAAGGTAATTTTTTTACTTCCTCACCCTTTAATCCAAGATATTTTTCATAGCTCGCATTGAGGTCTTCAATGATTCTTGCGAATGATTCTTCCGATACCTTTCTGATTGCTTCAAAGATTTCCTTTGGTGGCTTAGAAAGAGTCAGAACACTCATATACCCTGCTGCTGACATTGGAAGGCTTACATCATATACATTCTTACCGTCCTTCATATACAACCATGTTGGAGGTGGTGTTACCGTGTTGCCGACCTTCTCAAGAAAATCAGGGTTTACCTCTGTTCTTCTTACAATTTCTGATAGTAGGTTTATAGGGTTAAGTCCCTGGAAAATATGACCTACATGAGTCAAGGCTCCTCTCACGTATACAACTGGCATAAGCTTTCCAACAGATCCGTCATATATGGTTTGAACATCTGGATTATCCCTGTCGTGTGGCTCAACGTTAAGCAAAAGCACATAGTTGAGATTGTGTTCCTCCTTAAGTCTCTTAAGAAGAGGTACTGCGCCTCTCATGCCAGCTGATAAGTTCTCTTCATCTGGTACTCCTATAAGAACAATGTTTCCTTTGAAGTCTTTTTCATTCATATATTCTTCAAGCAATGCCAGGTGGATGGCAGCGCCACCCTTCATATCGGCAACTCCTCTACCAAATAGCCAGTCGCCACTATCGAGGTCTTTCTTTACTTCATCTGAAATTTCCACCTTGCCTTCTTTATAAAGTTCGGTGATTTCATCCGGTTTGTAAGCCAGGTCACTGTATGATCCATATGCATCTACATCTACAATATCAGTATGGTGTATCAATACTATTGTATCACTGCCATCTCCCTTTAATAGACACCAGGGAACCTTTCTCCCCAGATGGTCTCCTTCAATATCATGGAATCCACAGTTATCTGGATTGTTTCTAAAATATTCCTGTTCCTTGAACCACTTTTCAAAAAAAATCTGATTATTTCTTTCCAATTCTGTTCCTGCATGTGTTACTGTTGCTACATAATCTTTCATTATGCTTTCAATTCTTTCTTTTCTTCCCATTTTATCACTCCCTGAATTAGTTTCTGATCACATTGTATCAATAAAGCAATAAATTCTCAATATGTTATCTTTGCTTTGCACCACACTTAGGACAATAGGTAAATCCTGGATCCAACGGTTGACCACAGCTATTACAATACTTTACTCTTCCAAAACCTTCATTCCTTATTAAATCTTCATCTCTTATCTGTGTATTGTCTCCTCTTTCAATTCGTTCACCTATCTGAGCATCCAGCTCGAATCTTTCACTACAGCAGGTTGTCACTGCAAAATATCTCTTCTTCCACTTGATTATGGGAATAAAAAATATACTGAATGAGTTGTACTCTACATAGACTTCGTAGCTTCCGTATCTACCACAGCTGGAGCAAGTATTCGGTCCGGCATTGTATTCAAGCTTTTTCTGTTTGGGATAGACTCCTGCAATAAAAATCATCGTCTCCATCCTTTCTGTTGTTTTGCGCTTTGGATTATCAAACAAATATTCTCAAGAAAAATCCCTGGTTCTGTACCAGGGACTATTATGAAATCTTTAATCTATTACTATATTTTTATTATCTTTGTGATTTATCGTAAGGAATTCCTTCAGCCTTTGGCGCCCTCGAGTTCTTGGAAGTAAGTGCAAGAACCAGCATTGTAGCAAGATAAGGTAGTATTTTGTAATATGTCTGGTCAATTCCAAGATCAAACAGGAATGGAATCAGGGATACTGAGTAAGCAAGTGTTCTTAGAAATGCAAAGAACATTGCCGCAAACATTATTCTGATTGGCTTCCATTGTCCAAATATCATTACTGCCAGTGCCAAGAATCCAAAACCAGCAACTCCAGTATGACCACTCACATTTCCATCCATAACCCCAACTGCATAGAAAAAACCACCTATACCTGCAAGCACTCCAGAGATACTTACTCCTGCATATCTCATTTTATATACATTTATACCAACAGAGTCCGCTGCATGAGGATGCTCACCACAGGCTCTAAGTCTAAGTCCAAATCTTGTCTTATAAAGAACCACAACTGATATTGCAAGTATTATAAATCCAATTATTACTGTGAGATAAGTTCTTTGAAAAAACAACTCTCCTATTATGGGTATTTTACTTAGTATTGGTATCTCCCTAATGTAGAAGCTCTTGCTTGTTGTTATACCGTCGCTACTAAAAAACATCTTTGAAAAAAGAAGTATCATAGCAGGTATTAGCATATTCAATGCAGTTCCTACAATTACCTGATTTGCTTTCATATTGATTGATGCAAATGAAAGCAGTAGGGAGTAAATCAGACCAGAAATTCCAGCTACCAACATACCAATTAGAAGAATAGTCTGTGGTCCCATTGAAGAACCTTGTACAAGTAATACAAATAGCGCTCCAAAAAACGCTCCAAATAGCATTATTCCTTCAAGAGCAATATTTATTATACCACTTCTTTCACTAAACATTCCGCCAAGGGCAACAAGAAGCAAAGGTACACCTATAGGAAGCATATTTTGAATCAAATAATATACAACATCCATTATTCTGCCTCCTTTTCAGTTTCTTTTTTAATTACTTCTTCATCTTCTACAGTGTTTTCTTCATTTTCTGAATCAGTTTCCTGAAGTGGTTTTTCATCATCCTTGCCAAGCCTAGCCTTAATAAATCTTGCGATTGCTGAATTCATAATCATTGCAAAAGCAGAGAAGTAAATAATTACGGCAACTACTATATCTATAATCTCAGGCTTGAATCCCACGAGGCTTGTAAGAGTTCCTCCTCTTTGGATGTAAGATATGAATGTCGCTGACAATATCGTTCCAAGTGGATGAGCATTACCAAGAAGTGCAACAGCAATTCCAGTAAATCCATTTGCAGCAATAATGTTGATAGGTTCATATGTCATACTACTTCCTGCTATTGCAGATGGTGCAAGTATTGCAAAAGCCCCTCCAATACCTGCCATTCCTCCTGCAATTGTCATGGTAAGAATTATGTTTCTCTTACCTTGCATTCCAGCATATTCTGCTGCATGTTTGTTGTGTCCAGTCGCTTTAAGCTCATAACCAAAGGTTGTTTTTTCTAAAACTATATACAATATTACAGCTATTATTATTGCTATTATAATCCCTAGGTTAACATTTGATCCAGCAATGCCTAGAGCAGGTATTTGAACTCCTGAAGCAATATATCTGGTTCTTGTTAAAGAGGAATTATACATGACACCATTATTCTGGATCCACATGTCCACCAAATACATTCCAATGTAGTTAAACATTATAGATGTTATAACCTCGTTAACGTTAAGAAGCGCCTTGAATATTCCTGGTATAAAACCCCAAATCATCCCTCCAACGAATCCTGCAAATATTGCGACTATCCAATGTGTACTGCCAGGAAGATCCCAGTTGAATGCAACATAAAGTGCAAAGAACATACCCATTGTGTACTGTCCTGATGCACCAATATTAAATAGTCCCATTTTAAAGGCAAATCCAACGGCCAATCCAGTCATCAGGATTGGTGTTGCAAAGTAGAGTACATCCCCAAGTCTTCCCATACCTCCGAGAAGCACAAATCTGAATCCTGCGATTGCATTTTCTGGTCTTGCAACAAGCATTATTATAAATCCAACAACCAATCCAAGAAAAATAGCCATCAATGCAGCACCTAAAGATTTGAAACCAGAATGGGATGTAATATTTTTTATGTTGAATTTTAGTTTATCTGCATTATTATTCCCCTGCATGTCTAGTCTCCTTTTCGGTATCTCTCTTGGCTCCAGCCATATACAAGCCTAGTTCCTGCGTCGTGGTCTCCTCGGGGTCCAACTCTCCAACAATTTCGCCTTCGTATAAGACTAGTATTCTATCGCTTACATTCATCACCTCATCAAGTTCAAGTGATATCAATAATACTGCTTTTCCTGCATCTCTGCTTTCAACCAACTGGCTATGGATGTATTCTATTGCTCCTACATCAAGTCCTCTTGTTGGCTGAACTGCAACAAGAAGCTCGTGCTCTTTGTCAATTTCACGGGCGATAATGGCTTTCTGCTGATTACCACCAGACATGCTTCTTGCCATTGTTGTTGGTCCTTGTCCACTTCTTATGTCAAATCTTTCAATAAGGTCCTCTGCGTAATCTCTCATTTCATTGAATTTAATGAAATGATTCTTCTGGAATTTTGGCTGCCAGTATCTTTGAAGAATAAGGTTCTCTTCAAGCTTATAATCCAAAACCAGACCATGCTTGTGTCTATCCTCAGGAATATGGCTCATTCCGGATGCCGACCTCTCTCTGATGGAGGCTTTGGATATGTCCTTGCCTCGCAGGGTTATAGTTCCTGAAACAAGCTTTTCAAGTCCAGTTAAGCCGTATACAAACTCTGATTGACCGTTTCCATCAATTCCAGCAATACAAACAATTTCTCCTGCTCTTACATCTAGAGAAACATCTCTTACTGCATTGTTCTTGTGGGTCTTTGATGCGACAGTCATGTTTTTAATTGACAAGATTACATCTCCAGGTTCTCTGTCTTCTTTGTCCACATCAAAACTTATGTCTCGACCTACCATCATTCTTGAAAGTTCTTCCTTTGTTGTGCTTTCAATGTCTACGGTTCCGATATACTTACCCTTTCTAAGAACTGTACATCTGTCTGCAACGTCCATAATCTCATTTAGTTTATGAGTGATAAATAATATAGATTTACCTTCTGCAGCAAGGTCTTTCATTATCTGAAGTAACTCAATAATTTCCTGAGGTGTCAGCACCGCCGTAGGCTCGTCAAAAATAAGGATTTCGTTGTCCTTGTATAGCATCTTAAGGATTTCAACCCTTTGTTGCATACCTACTGAAATATCCTCGATTAAAGCATCGGGACTTACCTTTAGCCCATACTGTTCACTAAGCTCGATTATCTTTTCCTTGGATTCCTCCAATTCAAGGAGCCCATTCTCTACAGGCTCTACACCTAGAATAATGTTCTCAAGTACTGTAAATACCTCAACTAGCTTAAAGTGCTGGTGAACCATACCTATACCCAATTCATTTGCATCGTTTGGGTTATTGATGGTAACCTTTTTCCCGTTCTTTCTTATCTCTCCCTTTTCAGACTGATATAGACCAAAAAGAACACTCATCAAGGTGGATTTTCCTGCTCCATTTTCGCCCAGCAAGGCATGAATTTCTCCTTTTTTCAGTTTTAAGGTAATATTGTCATTTGCAATAATACCTGGGAATTCTTTTGTAATATTAAGCATTTCAACAATATAATTTTCCACGTCAACCTCTTCTTATCTTTATTTTTTTGATACTATATACTTCTTACCCACTGATATAACTATGATACCACAAAAGCTGCCATTTTTTCGAGCAAATTATTAACTATTTGCAGTAAATTTATGGCAGCTTTTATAATTACTGAAACTTAAGTCTCAAAAACTAAAACAAGGAAAGGCTTCCGCCTTTCCCCGGTCTTTTGCTCCCATAAGGCTACGGCCAATATGGTATAAACTCTAATTGTTATCTAGTTGTTACATCTACCTTTTCAAGTCCAAGTGCTTCAGTAAGTTCATCAGCAGTTGCATAACCTGTTGCATCAGCTACTTCGATTTGACGAAGGAGTTCAATGTTTCCAGCTGAAAGTTCAGCAAAGATTTCATCATATGCTGCTAGGTCAAAGCTTTCAAATCTATCAAATGCATCTCCGCCTTCTTCACCAAGAACTTCAGTTGGAAGACCTACACCATCATTTGTTGCATTGAAGTAAGTTGATTTTCCTGAATATGTTTCCCAGTTGTCATTATAGATTGACTCAAGTACGCTGATAACTGAAGCTGCAAGTCCTTTTGTAGCTGAAGTTATTACAGTTTCACTATCATATCTCTGGTCAACGTCGACACCAATTACTTTTCCATCAGCTTCAGAAGCTGCTGACATAACACTTTTACCTACAGATCCACCAGCAGCGAAGATTACTTCAACGCCTTCCTGATACATTGTACTTGCAGTGGCTTTATTTGTATCGTTTTCGTCAAAGTTTCCAGTATAGTGATATGTTACTTCTACTTCACCATCTGCTAAGCCAAGATCATCTGCTGCATACTCAGCACCTTGAAGGAATCCGTATCCAAAAGCCTGAACAGCAGGTACTGCCATTCCACCCATGAATCCAAGATCAGTCATTCCATCCATTACAGCTGCATAGCCTGCAAGGAATCCTGACTCTTCTTCTGCATAGAATATGCTTGCTACGTTATCTTTTGTCTCGAATACTGAATAATCAGCAGTGTGTGGTGCTCCATCCAATAGAATGAACTTTACATCTGGATATGCCGTCTGTGCCTCATAGATTGGCACTTCAAAAAGGAATCCAGGAGTTACTACCACTTCTGCTCCACCTTGCACAGCAAGATCGATTGCTGCAAGATAACCTGCATCTGATGCTTCTTCAGGCTTGATATAAGTATGTGAAATATCGTTTGCTCCTGCAAACTCAACTACACCTTCCCATGCGCCCTGGTTAAATGACTTGTCATCGATATTACCCTTGTCAGTGATAAGCGCGATCTCGTAGCCATCGCTTCCGCCGTCTGTTCCGTTGTCTCCTGTGGAACATCCTGCCAAACTTGCTGCTACCAACATAATTGCCAAAGCAATTGCTAGTATTCTTTTCATTGTATTACCCCCTTAATATAATGGTAAAGCTAATGTGTATGACCTAATTATAACGGTTTTCCAATTGAATTACAACAAAATTGTATTTACACTGGAAATATCGCTGTTACAATCGAGCCCTCCATTTACATATTTACCCACAATACAGTTAATCTAACTCACATAAACCTTTTCGCAAAACATTTACAATTCTTAAATCAAGCTAAATTTCATAATTTCTGAAAGGGTTTTTCCATCAGAAATCTTCTATGAGTCTCATTTTGAAATCGAGTTTTCAATGTATACCACTGAATCCTCTTCTGATAGAGGTTTGCTGAAATAGTAGCCCTGTAAAAAGTCACAGTTATTTTTTATCAGATACTCTATTTGTGTTTCTGTCTCTACTCCCTCTGCTACAACATAGTGACCCAGTTTATGGGCAAGTGATATTATATCACTTGTTATGCTTTCGCCTTCCTCAGGCGAGTCCAGTTTGTCAATAAACGCCTTGTCAATTTTAAGACAGCTTATTTCAAGTTCACTTTCTCTTGACAGAGATGAGTACCCTGTTCCAAAGTCATCAATGGCAGTTGCAACGCCAAGCTCCTTAAGTTGACTAAGCTTGGAATTTATTTCACCGTAATTGTTGCTGAATATTGACTCAGTCAATTCAAGATTAATCTTGTTTAAGTCAATTTCCATATCCTTAGCTTCTTTTATCAGATCAGATACAAAATCATCTCTTAGAAGCTGAATGACCGATATGTTAATAGAAATATCAATGTCTTTGTAACCTTTGCTTTCACACAATTTAAGAAATTGAAATGATTTCCTTAGTATTCTTCTTCCCAAAGGTACAATCAGTTTGCTGTTTTCAGCTATTTCAATAAACTCAAGCGGAGACAATATTCCCAGTTCAGTACTCTTGAACCTTGCCAAAGCTTCAAATCCGTGAACAAATAACGTCTTTGAATCGATAATAGGCTGAAAGACCATAAAAAGTCCTTCTTCTCCCGCTTTTTCAACATAATTCACAAGTTCCTCTTGTATCTTTTCTCTTCTTAGAATTCTTTTTTCCATGTCCTTGTTAAAAAAACAGAATCTACCACTTTGAGTGTCACTTGCAGTTTTAGCAGCAATTGAAGTATACTTTAGTATCCTGTCAACATTTATTCCAACATCTTCCAGACTCAATACACCCAGATATCCATGAATTGTGTTTATCGACATTGACTCATCAAGTCTTTGAATAATTTCTTTACAAATGCTTTCTATTTGAGTATTGTATTTAACATTTTCAACCAGAAAAACAAATCTGTCTATTGAAATATGAAATACTTTAATATTTTGTGAAGCAAGTTCAATAAGATTTTTGCTGATGTTCAATATCAAATTTTCAGCAAAGCTATAGCCATAGGTTAAGTTAACAATACTGAAATTCTTTATGTTTGCAAGTATAACAACTGAATTCTCAACACTTTTCATATTTTCCAGATAGCTTGTAAAATACCTTCTGTTATACACACCAGTAAGAGCATCGTGCTCGTTAATGAACTTCAGTTTTAATTCATTTTGTTTTCTTTTGCTAACATCTATAATCATTCCCTCAAGTGCCACTATCTCATCATTGTCATCATAAATTGCCTGGCCCTGTTCAAATACCCACTTAATCGTACCATCTGCAGTTAGTATTTCATACTCTTCCACAAGTTTGGTCTTTCTTTTAACTACAGTTTGCCATTCATCCCAAAGATGTTCCCGGTATTTTGGCAGAATGAGCTCATTAAAAGCTATATCCTTATTATCAACTAAACTCTCAGTACTGTAGCCTGTTAGTTCCTTGCATCCTTCTGATACAAATTCCATGGTCCAGTCCCTGTCAAATTTGCATCTGTATGCCATCCCGGGTAGATTTGACAAGAGTACAGCCTTGCTCATTTCACTGTTCTGGAGGTACTCCTCATACATTTTTCTCTTGCTAATATCTTCAACAAATGCTATATAATTTAAACCATCAAGATTATCAAGAACCAGTCTGCATAATTTCATATCCACCCAAACATATGAACCATCTGGTCTAATGTATCTTTTTTCCATCTGGAAATCATCAATTTCACCTCTCCATAGCTTTAGGAACAATTCCTGATCCATTTCCACATCATCAGGGTGAGTTATGTCCTCCCAACCCAGGCCAATCAATTCATTGTAGCTTCTTCCCACGATTTCCTGGAATTTCTTGTTTATTGTAGGTGAACCTGCAAGAGTTTCATCCATGTATTTGCCGTTGTGACCGATTGTAATGCCGAGATTAGCCTGCTCAAACAAGGTTCTAAAAAGCCTTTCACGTTCCATGAGGCCTTCACATGGTTTTAAAATCTTGTCATTGCTTTTATCCATACAAACTCTCCTCAATGCTCATATTTTGATTTTTATACCCATCAATCTATCACTTTAGTCAGGTAAATTATTGGTTTTGAATAAAATTACATTTGAGCGATTTCTTCCTTCTGATTTCGATCTATATAATTCCTTGTCAGCCATTTCCATGATTTGTGAAAAACCAGTAAAATCAAGCGTCCTTCCAAATACTCCACCTACACTTACAGTTACTGGCCCATTTGTGTCGATTTTATCGTATTTTAATCCTAAATCACTGATTCTCATTCGAATGTCTTCTCCGATCTGAAGAGCCTCTTCATAACATGAAGCCTTGGAAATATAAACAAATTCCTCACCACCGTATCTACCCGCAAGATCTCCTCTCTTTCCAGCTATTGACTGGAGTTCGTCGGCAATTTTTTTCAAACAATTGTCCCCTTCACTATGTCCCCAATTATCGTTGTAATCTTTGAAATTGTCTATATCAATCATAAATACCGCAAGAGTGTTTCTTTTTCCTATATAGTTGGCAAGAAGCCTCTTTAATTGGAGATTTACACTTCTTCGGTTGGGTATTTCTGTAAGCTCGTCCTCAAATGCTTCCTTCTCCAGTATAATATTATTTTTTCTGACCTCTTCAAGTTCTTTTCTATTATCCTCAAGGTCTTTCTCAAGAGTTCTTTTTATTTGATCTAATCGCTGGTGTTCTTCAAGTTGCTTGATTTCAACATTCAAAATTTCAAGCTTGTTCCTGATGTTGGAATTCATAATCTCCTGGTTAATTAGGAAAAACTTCTTGTGATATGAAAGTGCTGTCCTATAATCCATAACATTTTCATATTGCAAAGACACTTTCCCATACAAATCGCTAAGCTTCTTTTTTGCTCCTACTCCCAAAGCCGTCGATATTGCATCCTTTAAAAGTGAGATTGACTCCTCGGGATCTTCCTTGGTCTGCGCCAGGTTTGACAACACATCTATTTTATAGAACTGATTTTCTACCTTATCGAGTATTCTAAGTGATCTCTTAAAATACTCTTCAGCAGTGTCCTTATTGCCTATCATTAGTTGGGCTTTTCCAATCTTGTTTGCAACCTCACCCATGCTTACAAGATCATTACCCTCTGTAAGAATATTGAATGATTTCATAAGATACTCAAGAGCCATGTCATGATCATCTTGAAGCAAGTGAACCTCACCAATATTCCCAAGTATTGTTGCCTGATAGTACTTACGGTCCTTATCAACTGCAATGTCATAAGCCTTTTCGTAGTATTCCAAAGCCTTAGGATACATGCTGGATTCCCTGTATACTTCACCTATATTGTTAAGAATGCTTCCATGCAAATTGGAAATTTCATCCTTTTCAATCTGTTCTAACCCATCTGTAAAATATCTTATAGCTTCCTCATACATGGCACTGTAAAAGTATGCTATGCCTACAAGGTTGTAGGCTTTTGCTATACCTTCTCTGGAATTAACCTTCTTGTACTCGTTAAGAGCTTGGAATGAATAATCCAGTATATTACTCTTATCTGATTTTGTTCTTGCAACAAATGCCATGCCAATATAACAGTCACCAATTTTTTCAGTTAAACCTGCTTTATTGGCCAAGACTAGTGCCTCTGTACACATCTTCATTGATAAATCTGGCTCCAAATTTGCAATTCTTTTAGATTCAATTAGTTTTTCTTCAATACTATTTGATATAGTTGAACTCATATTCTCCCACCCCATTCTTCTTCCAACTAATTTCTTAGTCCCTTCTTCTGCTTTTTATCAACCCAAAAATAAACATCCCAAGAAATGCCCATGTCATCCCAAATACAAATGCAGCAATTCCTGTAATCCATGTAAAAACCATGTCCCCAGTTTTCTGTGATGTTCTGAATAGAGACAATCCTGAATAGAAGAGCAATGCACCTAAAGCTCCGAAAGGAATAATCAGCTCCAATTCTGGAGTAGCAAAAAATACTGCCACAAATAAAAGAATAACTCCAGATATGATATTTGAGCCTCCTGTTCTTGCTCCAAATCTGTATTGAGCTGCCAGTCCTCCAGCTCCATGACACATTGGAAATCCACCAAATGGAACTGAAAATATGCACATTGCACTCATACTGTAAAGAAGGTGTTTCTCTTTGACCTGCCTGTCAAGAAGATCTGAAATAAGAAGGCTAGTTGCAAGGACTGCATTTCCCATAGTTAAAGGTATCTGTGGAAGTGTACCCTTCACAAAGCCTGACATAATATCTGCTGCTGCTGGAAAAGCAACTGCAGGAATGGTCATAATTGCCAGCTCCGGCACTCCAAACCTCCATATTCCGACTCCTATGCCTATTGCAAAAACAACAAGAGCCGATATATCAAGTCTAGCAGATTTAGCGTATGCCAAAACAATCAGGATTGAAATTATTCCCATTACAGGGTCCTGCCAGATCATTTTAAAAGCCTGCCATGAAAGCGTCATCGCCAAACCTAGTTGTATTCCCCTAATAAGTGGCAATGGGATTATTCGTTTTATAAAATCCATCAGACCCGTAATCCCTACGAGAAACAGTATTACTCCCATCCCTATTCCTGCTCCCGCAATTTCAGCTGATGAAAGTCCTTCAGCTATTGCTATTACACCTATAACCTTCATTGGTTCTACTGGCATTGGCATTTTATAGTACAGTCCTGTTCCGATGTAAGCTATTGCGAAAAAGAACAGCATCCTGGAGAGGTCCATATCTGTTGCAACAGAAACACCGATGACTATTGGCAGCAATGTTCCGAAATCACCAAGTGCACCGGCTGTTTCATCCAAAGTGAATCTAAAATCTTTCTCCCTGATAATGTCCACCTCCAGTTCAATTTCATATACTTTGATTCTATCATATATTTTAAGGGTTTAAAGTAAAAAATCCATTTGGTTAACAGATTGATTCAGGTGGTATAATTATAATAGCGACAGGATGGAGGTCATAATATGTATGAGCAGATAGTAGTTTTCTCAATTATTGTACTTATTCTTATATTTTTCATTGACGGGAGAATTAGATATGACTTTGTATCACTCGGTGGGCTCGTTGTCCTAATATTTTCAGGTGTAATAAGTCCAGAGGATGCGTTTTCAGGATTCAGTCATCCCGCGATAATAACAGTTGCTGCTGTTCTTGTAATAAGCAGTGGGCTCGTTAAAACAGGTGTGATTGATCATATTGTTGCCGCTCTTAATAAAAAAAGTCGGTCTTCATCTGTAATAATGACCAAGCTTATGATGATTACTGCACTTTTATCGGGTTTTATGAACAATATCGGTGCACTGGCACTTGTTCTACCTGTTGCAATCAAGGTAGCAAGGGAGCATAAATTTTCTCCTTCAAGGATACTTATGCCACTTGCATTTTCAGCCTTATTGGGAGGGATGATGACAGAAATCGGTACTCCACCTAACTTAATAATATCCTCCTACCGTAAAGGTTATGGTCTTGAACCCTTCGGTTTTTTCGACTTTGCTCCAGTAGGACTGACCGTAACCATACTGGGTATCGGATTAATGGTCCTTTTAGGTGGTAAGCTCATTCCAAAGAGAAAGACCGTGGGCGTTGACCAACTTTTCAATATCGGCGATTATCTCTCTGAAATACAAGTTGTAGAGTCCAGCAAACTCGTTGGTAAGCCAATGATGGACATAAACAAAGTCTATAAGCTTGATATAGTTGTTCTTAGCATTATTAGAAACGATCAGAAGATAGTTGCTCCAGGACCAAGGGAAATCCTGGTACCAGATGATATTCTTATTATAAAGGCCCTATCACAGGACCTCGCAGACTTGATAGATAAAACAAGGGTTCTTTTAAAAGGTACCAAGAAGAGTTTGGTAATTGATGAATCCTTGATTAAGTCAAGAGATACGGCTCTTGTGGAAGTTGTTTTAAGGGATGACTCACCCATTGTTGGACGAACTGCATTGGAGACGAAATTGAGGAACAGATACAGCATCAATCTTGTTGCAGTATCAAGAAAAGGTGTATACTCTGTTGAAAGATTAAAAAGCATTAGCTTCAGAGCTGGTGATATACTACTTATTCAAGCTCCAACTTCAATCCTTAAGGATATTTACTCTAAGCTTGGTTGTCTACCTCTTGCCGAGAGAGGTGTTGAAATATACCCCGACAGGTCAAAGTGGAAGTTATATTTCACGGCTGGATTGTTCGCCTTCTCAGTTGTTCTGACAACAACTGGAGTATTCCCTGTACAGGTATCCTTCGTATTTGCAGCAACTGCACTGGTTTTATTCCGAATTCTGACCCCAAGGGAATTCTACGACGCAATAGAATGGCCTTCCATCATTATGCTGGGTTCGCTAATACCACTGGGAGGTGCACTACAGAGCACTGGAGGTTCAGATTCAATTGCCAATATTCTTTTAAAGGCATCCTCTGTATTATCACCAACACTAATGATAGGCTTATTGATGATTCTTACGATAACTCTTGCAAACCTGATCAGTACATCTGCAACGGCAATCTTGATGGGCCCTATAGCCCTAAGCATTGCTATCGCTACAGAAGTTTCTCCGGATCCATACCTTATGAGCGTTTCAGTGGCAGCATCAGCAGCATTTATGACTCCAATAGGTCACCAGACGAATATGCTTGTTATGGGTCCTGGTGGATACAAGTTCACCGATTACTGGCACCTTGGGCTGCCTCTTACAATTCTTCTTGTTATGGTTGGTGCCCCTATGATACTTTTTGTGTGGCCATTATAATAAAAAGAAAGTCTGTAAAAAACCACTTTCTGGTCTTTACAGACTTTCTTTTTCCTTATTCTACTGTTTCCTCTACCCATTCAATTTCAGGTTTGCTTACTTTGAATACTTCGTTTTCCTCGAAAATGATAAACTCAGCACTTTCTTTGGTAAATATTCCAATGTCTGATTTATATGATACATCGACAGTAGCTTTGAATTTATTATCTGCAATCTCTGATACATCATTTATACTGAAGCTTTCAAGAACAGGATTTGTCTTCTGGTATTCAGCAACGAATTGATCATAGTCCTCCAAGCGCTCCTCAATTGGAGTCAAAAGGTAGAGATGAGTGTATCTTGTACTCCTTTCAGCCTTTAGGAATCTATCAAGAGTCATTTCAGGAGTTCTGTCCATTATATCGTGGCCTTCTTTCCTGATTGATTCATCTATTCTGTCTTGATAAAAGAAGCTCAGTGGAGTGTAATTGTTACCGGCACTCCAGACAATATACTCGTCCACTCCCAGTTCAGCAGCTGCAACCATCTGATCTGAAATTGCCTTTTCATCGTACTTTATATTACCTCTAACCCAGGATGCCGTGAATCCCTGAAACCAAGGTCTAATTATCGCAGGTTCCTTCTGTGCAGCATTTCTCTCAATTGCTTCCATGACGGAAATTCTTGATACTTCATACGGATATCTGTCCGGAACATCAAATCCATATACTCCGGTTCCATAATGACTTGGATATATCATTGGACATATATAGTCAACTTTATTGGCCATTTTTCTCCATGTTTGTCCGATATCTTCAGGTTTGTCATCCCAGGAATGAGTTATAAAACCAAACACATCTGCTGAAAGGTGAACATTGTAAGGCTCCAGTTCCCTTTTTGCATATGTCAGAAAGTCTTCTATTCCCTCATCCTTATCTCTGTCATTTCTTCCCGGAAATTCTGTTATGGGATTGTAATACTTGGCGTTATCAGGAAACCTTATATAGTCGTATTGAATTTCATCAAAGCCTCTTAATGCAGCTTCCTTGGAAACTGCTACAACATAGTCCCAAACATACTGATCAAATGGGTTAACCCATGATTCTCCAGCATTATCGAGGTACACTCCACCTTCTTTAAGTAGTATTGCATGGTTAGGGTTTTTTCCTGCAAAGATTGGATCCTTGAAGGCTACTACCCTGGCTATCGTATATATTTCATTTTCCTCCAGATATTCCATTAATGGCCCATAGTTTTTAAATGGTGGATTTATACTTGATCCCACCTGATTAACTATTTCAAGGTCGCTTTCCCATGTGATAAGACCATTGTCATTTTTTATATCGATTACCACTGAATTGATTTCTGATGCCTTAGCAATCCCTAAAACTATTTCAAGCTTGTTAACCTGATCCAAGCGTGATGAATCAGGAGTCTCACCTGATTTTCCGCTCAATGCTAGAATATAATCAGCATAATAATCTATGTCCTCGTGCTGAAACTGAAAGCCTGCAACGTTTCCTGTAAGATAAAGAGCCTTTGCTTTTTCAGTTTGTAGCTCATTTTTTTCATCTAATGGAGGTAATGGAACATAGAATTCGCCCATTTCTTCTTTTCTTATTTCCTCAAGGACTTCTCTTTCTTCAAGAAGTGCTTTTCTCCTATCATCTTCACTTATTTCCTCTTCTTCAGGTATTTCCTCTGCTTCAACTACTTCCTCCAACTCCTGGGCGTTATCCTCAGGCTCCTGTGGTTTTGCTGCGCATCCTGTTAAGAGTGAAAATGCAAGTATAATCAATAATAAAATAAAATTGCTCTTTTTCAACGGTCCACCTCTTCATGTATTATTTTTTGTCGTAGATATATACTTCCTTGGTTTCATCAGATTTTATAAGTTCCTGTTTACCTTCTGGTACTGTTACAATATCCGCGTTTCCATCGCTGATAAATCGTTCGTCAGGATTATTGTCAAAATACTCAAGGTAGTTGTACATTCCAACATTATCAACCTTCATTTCACTGGCTCTTATTCTTGGAATGCTTTCAGAATTGAACTTGTTGTCATAAGGTGAGTAGCCTGGATTCCAGCCTACATTCAAGATTGCAATATTCTCATAGGGAATATCATTATAACTCCCATTTTTAAGATATTGTGTCTTTGTTTCATCTTTTGGTCGGGTTCCATAAGGCAGAGCTATTGTGTTAACCTTATAATCATCCGCTTCTACAAAACTTTCCAGATACTGAATCTGTTCTCCGATTTCCTTTTGCAGCAATTCTGATGATGCTTCTGTAAAATTGGCATGATTTTTTGAATGGTTACCAATATCCATTCCGTTTTCTATAAGGAAGTTGAATTTTTTACTTATAAGGTCTCTTTGACCAAATGGCACATCTCCTGTAAGGAAAAAGGTGGTTGCAGGTTCAAAGTCAGTGTTTTTCTTGTGGAAATCTACTAAAATTGCCACTGCTGAGTTTTCATTCACAGTCCCGTCTTCCAGAAACTCAAAATTATTCTTGTTGCCGTCATCAAAGGTTATAACAATCGGTGTATATCCCTGTGGAGTTGTTATATTACCTGTTGCATAATCTCTTAAGCTGATTGGTCTGTATCCCTTGTCATAAAGTATCTGAAGATCCTTTTTGAAGTTTTCAGGAGTTCTTGTCCACTCCTCTTCCTCTTCGCCAATGTTGTGATACATCAACACCATAATTCTTCCAGATTCATTTGGCTCCAAAGTCAAGTCTATTTTTTCCTTGGGATCTACAGGCTCTTCTTCCTGCTCCTCAATTATTTCCTCCTCAACTTCTTCAACTACTTCAGCTTGGACCTGCTCAACTGGCTCATCCTGTTCAAAATTCGATGTTTCAGCCTGTGAACACCCTGCCATCAAAGTTGCTATCATAAATAGTATAATTGCTTTTTTTATCATTATTATCCACTCATTTCTGTAATGGTCTAGGTCTTTTTGAAATCATTTCAATTTTTCGTTCCTGGCCTTCATTGTACCATGGTGGACATTGTGTAACAAGGAAGTTTAAGATTGAAATATAATAACTTATGTTCACAATTTCAAAAACCCAGACTTATAAATTAAACCTGGATAAAAAAAAGAAGCCATACAATTTACGATATTTCTCTTGATACTCTTAAATAGATGAGTATTTTATTCTGTGGTACACATTGTATTTATCTTGACATGAAATTAACTATTTATAATGTTGAGAATTTTCTATGAAATCGCTTGCCTTATATTACGTTCATGTAGTATAATTTGAACATGTAATTTACTTAAAAATTACATAAAAACTAAATGAAATAGGAGGGATTTATGAATGGATCAATTGGTAAACTTTCTTAACGGTATTATTTGGAGTAATGCATTAATCTATCTTTGCCTTGGAGCCGGTCTTTATTTTTCAATAAGAACTCGCTTCCTTCAGGTCCGTCACATCAAAGCAATGGTTCGTTTGCTATTTGGTGGAGAAGCATCTGACCAAGGTGTAACATCATTCCAGGCTTTTGCGCTTGCAGTAGCAGGTCGTGTAGGTACTGGTAACATAGCCGGTGTTGCTACGGCTATAGCAATGGGTGGTCCCGGAGCCATTTTCTGGATGTGGGTTATCGCATTCCTTGGCGCAGGTTCAGCATTTGTAGAGTCAGCTTTGGCTCAGGTATACAAGCAAGAAGTTGACGGCGTATACAAAGGAGGCCCTATGTACTTCATAGAAAAGGGTCTTGGCATGAAATGGTATGCTATCGCTTTTGCAGTTTCAACAGTTATTGCAATGGGTTTATTCCTACCAGGAATTCAATCCAATTCAATCGCTGTAAGTGTTGAAAACGCATTTGGCATTGGACCAATGATCACAGGTGGTATAATAGTTGTGTTGTTGGCTGCAATACTATTTGGTGGTATCAAGCGTATCGGTAGAGCAGCAGAAATGATCGTGCCATTTATGGCTATCGGTTATATGCTTATCGCATTAATAATGATTTTATTCAATCTATCAGAAGTACCAAGAGTATTTGCTCTTATTGTCGGTAGTGCATTTGGTGCAAATCAAGCATTTGCTGGTATCCTGGGTATGGCAATATCATGGGGAGTTAAACGTGGTATTTACTCAAACGAAGCTGGTCAAGGTACTGGTCCTATGGCTGCCGCAGCTGCTGAGGTTTCTCACCCTGCTAAGCAAGGTCTTGTACAAGCATTCTCAGTATACTTTGACACACTGTTTGTATGTTCCGCAACTGCTTTCATGATTCTTATTACAGGAAGCTATAACACATATGACGGAGATGCATTGTTATTTGAAGGACTTCCTGGAGTAGAATATGGTCCAGCGTTTACACAAGCTGCAGTTGACTCATTTATTCCTGGATTCGGTTCTGCATTCGTTGCATTGGCTATATTCTTCTTTGCTTTAACCACTCTTCTTGCATATGGTTACTACGCAGAGGTAGGTATAGGATACTTGTTTAACAAAGAAAAAACTAGACAGACAGTAATTACAATAACAAGAATTATTTTCCTAGGATCTGTATTCTATGGAACTATCAGTACAGTTGGTTCTGTATGGGCTTGGGGTGACGTTGGTGTTGGTATGATGGCATGGTTGAATATCATAGCTATCCTATTACTTCAAAAACCAGCTTTCCTTGTTCTTAAAGACTACGAGACTCAACTTAAGGAGGGTCTTGACCCAATATTTGATCCAGATAAACTAGGAATCAAGAATGCAGGAATTTGGAAAGATATTAATGCTAGAGCTATTGCTAAGCGAGCAGAAATCAAATAATATCTGGAAAGATATTCAGTAGATAATATCCCTGTAGCAAATCAATAACAGTGGATAATATATGAAGAATGACGTCACTCATCAAGTAATGGGTGGCGTCATTTTTATGTTTGTAGTTTGTTGTTACTTCAGCTTTTCAATTATTGATGCCAGAAGTATATACCCTGCGTTGCTGTATGAAAATTCCTGCCCAGACTCAAACAGGAGTCTCTGGTTGTTTATAAATTCAACATTCTCACCCAGTGTTATGCTTTTTGAACATTCAAGATCCATCAACTCCTTACAACAAATACTATCTCATTCAAATTATAGGACACATACGCTATTTTTTCAATGCGATCAACACACAAATTGACACCCAGGTTTATAAACCTGGGTGATTGATTATTAACTCTTTCGTGCCCCTACTAATTTTGCCTTATATTCGAGTACATCTTTAATAACCTCGGTAATATTGTCTACCTGTAATACAACCAGGTCTCCTGATTTTGCCATCTCGAGTGATATTTTAGTGGCTTCTTTTTCATCCGGGACCATAGTAATCATCTCCTGATTGAATCCACCCTTTAACAACCCTTCCTTGACAAGCCTTGCTGTTTCACCGACATGTCTTTCTCTTGGATCTGAATCACATAGAACTATATGGTCATAGTATTTGGAAAGCGCTACGCCAAATTCAACTATATCATCCCCTCTACGATTTCCAACTCCGGAGGCCATCCTAATCTTTCTACCTGGCATCAAACCTTTGATAAATTCACCTGTAGCGTTTATTGCTCCACTATTATGACCGTAATCAACAACTGCTTTGAACTCACCCATATCGATGATATTCATTCTTCCTGGTGATTGACCAATAGATGGGCTGAAACTGACGAGTCCAGCTCTGATTTGAGTTTCATTTAATCCCAATGCTGCCGTTGCAGCTACTGCTGCCATAACATTTTCAACATTGAACCCAGCATTACCATCAAAAGTAATGGGTATTTCAACTACACTGGCAACGGTTGAAGTCCATCCTTTTTTTTGGACAATTACGATGCCATCTTTCACTGTAACATTGATATTTCCTTTTTCAAAATTAGTTTTAAGCTCTGGATTTTCTGGATCCCTTGAGAACAGAATCGGACGTCCTTTTGTTTTATCTATACAGGACATTACAAGTGGATCATCGGCATTAAAAATTGCATAACCGGATGGTTTCACTGATTCAGTAACTGTTGACTTTAATCGTGTCAGCTCCTCCAAGGTGTCAATTCCACCTTCACCTAGATGGTCTGAAGTGATATTAAGTAAAACTCCTACATCACTCTCTTTAAAACCAAGCCCACGACGTAATATTCCACCTCTTGCCACCTCTAACACAGCGTGGTCTATTGTGGAATCCATCATTACTTTTCTAGCTCCTTCAGGTCCACTGTAATCTCCTTTGAGTATTGGAATATTGTCGATGATTACTGCATCTGTTGACGTCATTCCGACGGTACTTCCGTTTAACCCCAGAATATGTGATATAAGTCTGGTGGTAGTTGTCTTTCCATTGGTTCCGGTGACAGCAATAATTGGAACAGAATGTATTGTTCCAGGTGGAAACAGCATATCAACGATATTGGAAGCAATATTTCTTGGAGTCCCTTTTGTAGGATTTAGATGCATTCTAAATCCTGGTGCTGCATTGACTTCAACGACACCTGAATGCCCACTTAGAAGTGGTGTTTCAAGTGAATCGGCAATGATATCAATACCTATCACGTTTAGTCCAACTATACGGGAAATTCGTTCAGCCATTAGTTGGTTTAGAGGATGGACATTTCCCGTGACGTCCAGAGCAGTGCCTCCTGCACTTAAATTTGCCGTAGATTTAACATAAACTTTTTTACCATTATCAAGAATACTATTTAGTGTTAGTTGCTGAATGGCCAGCAATCTTTCTGTCATATAATTAATCTTAATCTGGGTCAAATTCTTTTCATGACCAATTCCGCGCTCAGGATCATTGTTTACATCCACAATCAGCTGCTGAATTGTATCTTTACCATTTCCAATGACATATGCAGGCTCCCGAAGAGCAGCTGCAACAAATTTACCATCAATGACAAGAATCCTATAGTCAAACCCCTCCAGGTATTCTTCCACCAAGCATGTTTCACAAATTTCTCCTGCTATCCGATATGCTATTATAAGTTCTTCTCGATTTGTGACATTAATGGTAATTCCTCTGCCATGATTCCCTATTAATGGTTTTACCACCACTGGATAACCAACCGTCTCCGCAGCCTGTAATGCCTCTTCTTCAGTCTGGACGGAGTTTCCTTCCGGCACTGGAATACCCATTGATGATAGAAGATTCTTTGTACTTTCCTTGTCATCTGCAATCTCAACTCCCAAGGCAGATGTATTATCCATCATAGTCGCCTGTATTCTTCTTTGATGAATTCCCTGACCTAATTGAACATAGCTTTCTTCATTAAGCCTTAGGTGAGGTATTCCACGTTTGGTAGCTTCGTTTACTATTGACTGTGTTGAAGGGCCAAGTAGACTGGCTGCCGCTATTTTTTTCAATTCAAGGATCAATGGCTGTACATCTGTAGTTTTTTCATCAAACAGTTTTTCGACAATTTCTACTGCCATTTCACCTGCCCGTAAACCGGTTTTTTCATCCAGATAACGATATACAAGGTTGTATATTCCAGTTTCATCCATAGTGAAAGTTTTCCCAAAAGCGACTTCATGCCCAGAAAGACATTGTAGCTCCAGGGCAACATGTTCTACGACATGACCGGCCCAGGTACCTGTTACCAAGCGCTCAAAAAATCCGCCAACCACCCCTGGAGAACATTTGTGTTTATAGAGGCTGGGCATCATCCTCGAGATATTATCTTTGAAGCTCGGAACCTTATCTGTTGGTTTCTCTTCAAGCTCAACTAAATCCAGCCTCATGAATATCACCGGATGTCTACTGTAGTAATTTGGTCCTCTTATGGCTCTCATCTCAACTATTTTCATTCTTTTTCCCCTCACTTTCAACCCAATTCAACCTTTCGATATCATATGGTCTAAGATATTTTTTTTCACACAAATCATAACCATAACCTTTAACAATGGTGTGAATTACTAGATTTTCAATTGCAATGGCTTCATCGGAATCAATATCGGCAACGTTTGTATATTTAAGGTGTTGTCCATCCAATATCACTGTAATCCCATTTCCTATGGCTCTTAAGACACATCCACCCTGAATTACAATACCTGAGTCTTCACCGATACCAATCCCAATATTGTTTGGATTCATACTGACAATCTGCATTAAACGGCTAAACCGTCGTCGTTCAATAAAATGCGTATCAATGATTGCATTATCTATCAATCCAATTCCGATTGAAACATTAATATTTCCCTTACGAAAAGCTTTTCTGCTATCTCCTCCACAGATCATTGTTTTTGACATCGCACTTGCACCGGCACTACTTCCCGAAATGATGCAAAACTCCTGTTGATATCTCCTGAGAATTTCTTTTTCAATTGGAGATCCTCCCAAAACACTTGTGATACGCAATTGATCCCCCCCAGTGAAAAAAATAACATCAGCTGCAGAGATTCGTTCTAAGAGGCTGCCGTCGGAAGCCTGTTCGCGTGTTGATATATGCATTAAACCGACAGAATTATCTTTGTCTCTATTGAAAATTTTGTAGTAGGCCATACCGGCTTCTTCAGGATATCTGCTAGCTGCTGTAATTATTTCAATTCTTTTTTTCTTCTTTTTTACCAGCGATAGAATGGTGGTAAAAATCTGCAAGTCGTGTTCTTTGTCTTCGTTTCCACCTATTGCTACCAACAAGCCTTTTGGAACGTTATGATTTTCATGTATATTAGATGAATCATTGTTCATGTTTTGCCTCCTTGTGAAGAGTCTCCTACAATCTTTTAAGTACTATTTACATATAATTTGTATCCGGATTTGGAAACTATCAGAATCCCATTATATACATTATACCCCATTTATACCCATTTTTAGTTATCCCTGTAATAGATGTTTGAATTCTCTATCTTATAATATATTATATTTCTATATACCGGACTTGATTAAGCTCTGCAATTTCCGAAATAGAAAAACATTTTATGAATTATTTGATCTTCTTTTATGGTCGAAAAATAAATAGAATAATAGTTTAATAAATTAGGGTAATATGATAAAATCATAGGGAATCGAAATACATTTCAATTACTGGGACGAAGCCAGTCGGAGAGGATGATGAAGATGATACTTACTGCAAAAGCAATGGTTTCAAACTCTGATATGATTAAGAATTATAAAGCTTGCAGAGATAAAGCAGAAGATTTTGGTAAAATATTCATACTAAAGAACAATCAACCTGATGCGGTATTGATATCTATTAGAGAATACAAAAGACTTTCTGGTATTATTGAATATCTCGATAATACTTCCGAAAAAGATATTTTGAAACTTATTGAATCTATATCTAAAAAAGAAAAAGAATAGATCTACATTGAGGAATGTGTAAAATATATTAAAAGATATATCTAAGTAAATAGCTCTGAGAATTACCATCTTAAAGACTAGTCATAGTCAAAGATGGTAATTTTGTTTTTTGGAATAATTCAAGTCTCGTAGTCTATTCTTCAAATATATTTTTAAATAAAAATATTTATTTTTCCTAAATATCTTGATATGAATTGAGCCGTTGGAACACATACCTGATTCATATTATTATATGTATTTTTATTGGTATTATTGTTAGTCTTATTATCATATATATTATTTGCTATATTGTTGTAATTAGTGTATACTCGTGGAGCAAGATGTTAATTGAAAGAGGTGACAGAGATAAATGAATATTTTGATGGAAGCAATTGTATCAAATTCAGATATGATTAAGAATTACAAGACCTGCAGAGATAAAGCCGAGAAATTTGGCAAGATATTTATTTTAAAAAACAATCAGTCAGACGCAGTGCTATTTTCTATTGCGGAATATAAAAGACTATCAGTATTTCTCGAGTACCTCGAGACTCTGGATCATGAAACTGCAGACAAGCTTATTAAGTCTTTACCAAATGGAGTAAATAGTTAAGAGTCTATGCTTTAACCACTAAATATAATATGGATCGAATCATATATATTGGAAGAGGCTTTTTATATAAACAAATTGACATACAGAATCAAGGTAAAATTCAAAAAAATAATTATTTGGAGGTATTAAAATGAAAAATGTAGAAAGAAGAGAAACTGCAGGAAATATTAAAGCAAAAAGGATCATATACTATATATTGGGAATTCTAGAGATTTTATTTGCTTTTAGACTTGTTTTAAAAGTATTAGGGGCAAATCCTGGAAGTCCTTTTGTATCAATAATATACTCCGTTACCAATTTGTTTTTAACGCCATTCTATGGAATATTTAGAATAGCTGTTTCAGAGGGTATTGAAACCCAGTCAGTTTTGGAACCTGCTCTCATTATTGCAATGCTTGCGTACGCTGCATTGGCTTGGAGTATTGCTAAATTAGTTGACATTATGAGCAATAACAAGGAACCAAAAGTTTCATAGAAAAATTATTTAAACTAAGGAGTGTGGTAAATTTTGAAAAATATTAATAATAATCGAATTGCATCAATAACATTGGCATCAGTACTTGCAATTATGCTTGTAGTACCAAATGTAAGTAATGCAGCTCAAGCACCTGTCAATCTTGGATCGGCATCCTCATTTGCAGTTTTGGCTGGAAGTGCAATAACTGATGCCGGGGATACAACTATTAGTGGTACTGCTGGATCAGATGTTGGACTATTCCCTGGCACATCAATTACTGGATTAGAAGCCACAACTGTAAATGCTATTACTGCAAAAACTGATTTAGTCACAGCATATAACGACGCCGCGGGTAGAACTCCAGTCACCACTATTCCAACCGAGCTTGGCGGCACCACATTAATACCTGGAGTATACGACTCTGCTTCTGGTACTTTTGGGATAACTGGGACTCTAACTCTTGATGCTGAGGGAGATCCGGATGCAATCTTTATATTTAAGACAGCTTCAACTCTTACCACTGCATCAGGAAGTAATATTAACCTAATTAATGGAGCTACATCCTGCCAGGTATATTGGGTGGTTGGAAGCTCTGCAACTTTGGGAACAAACTCTAACTTTGTAGGAACAATTATGGCATTAGAATCCATAACAGCAACTACAGGAGCAACAATAAACGGACGATTACTTGCACGTGACGCAGCTGTCACATTGGATAATAATTCAATAATAAATAATATTTGCAATGCAACAGTAGAACCTGAACCTACAGAAGAACCAGAACCTGCTGAAGAACCTGAGACTACACAAGAACCTGAAACTACACAAGAACCTGAACCTGCTGAAGTATCTGAAACTACTGAAGTATCTGAACCTATTGAAGAACCAGAGGCAATAGTAGCACCAGAAACTACAGAAGAACCTGAGACATTCGTACCTGTTACTACAGACGTCCCTGAGACACCTTATGTAACTGAGACTCCAAATGTTCCAAGACTACCCGCTACTGGTGCAGCATCAACAATAGCATTTAGTGGTTTGGGAGCAGCATTTATGCTAGCAGGTTTTACTTTATTCAAGAATAAAAAGTAAATTCTATAACCTAAGAGTAGAAAGGTATTCCTTTTTACTCTTTTTTTTTCAAAATTATGATTATACAGGAAATAACTTGATAGATTGTTCCTACTTTTGTATAATTATATAGTGCGATATTTTATTAAAATGCTGCTATTTAATAGTTCAAAACTACTCAATAACTGCTTAGCAGGGGGGACTTTATGGAGAATACAAAAAGTAATTATTTTGAAAATTTAAAACTTTATAAAAGAATAATACCAATAGTATTACTCTCTATAATACTTTATATGGTGGCTGGTATTAACAATGATTGGTTTATGAGTTTTATGTCTATAACCGATTACTTGACATGGCATATGATATTGGAATTTGCAAGCGTCTTGGTATCTTTTTCAATTTTTACTGTATCGTATTTTGTATATGAGGAATCAAAAAAACTCAGCATGATCGTTCTAGGCTGCGCTTTTTTAATGATGGGTACTCTTGATGCTTTCCATACATTCAGTTTTAAGGGAATGTCTGACTTCTTTATAGTAAATACAACTGCTAACAGAGCCACAACCTTGTGGATTCTTTCAAGAATTTTTGGAAGTTTAGGTTTCTTGCTGGCAGTGTTGATTCCAGTTTCAGTTAAGAGTGACATTAAAAAAGGTGTATTTGCAGGCTTAGCTTTCTCTTTTTCAATTCTATTATTCTTAGTTACTACTTACTTTCCGAATGTATTTCCTCCTATGCTTATTGAAGACTCAGGTCTTACAATGATAAAAATCATTATGGAGTACATAATCATTTCAATTATGGTAATCACCTTTGTAATTGTATTATCTCAGTATAAAAGAACATCTCAGATCCGTGAACATCAATTTATGATGGCTCTTGTATTCCTAATCTTCTCTGAATTTGCATTTACAAACTATGGAAGTGTTTATGACGCATTTAATTATATTGGTCATATCTATAAAATAATTGCATACATCATATTATACAAAGCAATTTATATAGACAATGTAAGTGAGCCATACAGGGAAATGAAGAAGGCAAGGAATGAATTAAAAGATTACTCTGATAACCTCAATCTGATTGTAACTCGACGGACCAAGGATCTTGAAGATGCAAATTTAATGCTTATGAAAGATATTGAATATGCTAGAGAAATGCAGCTGAGTCTTATGCCTGAACAAATGCCCGAGGATAAATCCCTTTCTTTTCATGCTGAATATTTACCTGCTGAAAGATTAAGTGGTGATTTCTATAATGTATTAAAATTAGATGAGAACAATACAGCAATTTATATTGGAGATGTAGCTGGACATGGCGTTTCCGCTGCAATGCTTACTGTATTTGCCAATCAGAATGTAGTACCTCTTAAGGAAGATGAAAATGAATCTAAGAAGATAGTATCACCAAATGTAGTCTTAGATTCAATATACAAAAACTTTAATAATACCAATTTTAATGATGAAACCTATTTCCTGATTCTATATGGCATATATAATAAAAAGACCAAATTATTCACTTATGCTTCCGCAGGGATGAATGTTTCACCTTACATTATAAAAAACTCCGGAGACATACTGGAGCTTGATTCCAAAGGTTTTTCCATATGCAAGCTTGGCGATTATGTTATGCCGACTTATGAAAATAGAAAAATGCAAATGGAGGCTGGCGATAAATTATTGTTGTATTCAGATGGGCTGGTTGAAGCTAGAAATAATAATGATGAAATTTATGGCCAAGAGACAATGAAAAATTTTCTGAAGGAAAATTATACTCTGAATGCCCGTGATCTTGTGATAGAACTAAAGAAAAATCTTTATAATCATATAGGAAGCATCGAAAGACTTAAGGATGATGTAACAATTTTAATTATGGACGTGAAATAAGCCCAGGATTTATACCCTGGGTTTTTATTTTGGATATCATTTTATCGCTAATTCCCTCCTATTCTTGCTAAACAAGAATATAAGTTCCACGTATTTCAGCATTTAAAGGATTGTGCTTCGACAAGTATGCTTGCATTGCCTCGACTGCATGTACGTTCATTTCACTTCTTTTACTACCATATTCTCGTGGGACACCTTGCTCGGTTACAAATGCAGTATGATATTTGCGCGACCTATCTAAAGGTTCGTTTCCAACAAACACTTGCTGGATGCGTTGCCCTGCTGGGTTTTCAACTTTCAAATAAACAGTTAGTCCGAGTCCTCTTTTTATATACCCACCCATTTGTTCGTATGGATCTGCTGCAAATGTGCGTTCCAGATTTTCTTCCAGCATACTGATTAATTCATCACCGGTTAGTTCAACTTTACCAATGGGTGGGTCCATTGGTATAATATTGTAAAGATCATTCAACAAAACCGGCCCTGGAATGACAGGAGCGCCATATCTCCATCCATTTGAAAAAGCTAGCTCGGCACCGGATGCTTCCAGCAAGGATTGCAAGAGAAAATTATCCATAGTTGATTCCAACATTGTGTAACGATTCAATGCCGTTGCAGTTTCGCCAACAACAGTATTTAGCTTGTCTTTAAATGGTGCCAGTTCGCGATCGATTATATCAGCCATATCAGGATCGGGTATAATGCTTGATTTAACCTCAATTAATTGATGTTCATAGCTTGCAATTCCACCATCTACTATCTCCAGATCAATTCTACCAAGAAACGAACCATGGCTACCAGATTGCATGATCAGTGCGCTTCCCTGACGTACAGGCTCAGCATTTCGATTGTGTGTATGTCCGCTAAGGCAAATATCCACACCCTCGACTTCCGACAATAGTTTCATGTCCTGAGGAAAACCAAGGTGTGATATAAGAATTATTAGGTCCACGTGTTCATCATTTCGTAGCCTCTCTACTGCTTTGGGCAACTCTTCTCTGCCAAGTGTAAAACGAATCCCCTCACTAAATGAAGGCGGCATGGTGCTGTCGACAATATTGGATGCAATGCCAATCAGCCCTACCCTCAAGGCTCCTATTACTTTAACAATGTAAGGTTTAAAGATCAGCTCATTTGTTTTTTTATCGAAAATATTGATTGCCAGAACTGGAAAATTCAGTTCCGATATTCGTTTCTTAAAAATCAACGGACCATATGCAAATTCCCAATGGGATGACATTGCATCCAGACCCAATGCATTAACTACAGGTACCATTGTCGCTCCCTCAGTCTCGACCGCAGCATATGTACCGTTCAGTGTATCTCCATTGTCGCAGAACAGCACACGGTCTCCATTAGTTTCGCGTATTTGCCGAACGATTGTTGCAATCCGTGCATATCCGCCTACTGGACGATACACTGGCTCCGCTGATTCCCAAAACAATTCCTGATGCAAATCAAAATAGGCATGGCTATCATTCATTTGAATAATGGTCAGTGACGTTTTATTTTCCATTTTATTACCTCCTTGTGTTACTCCAGAATAATCCAGAATAACTGCTAAGGGGCAGATGACGGCTTCTCCCGACTCCACCCCTTATTAAATCTAAATTATACTAGTTCATAGACTTTTCATAATACTAAAGCATTACCTGTCATTTTATGCAATATAGATACAATATTGGAATGCTAAATTACATTAAGAAGCCAGAGGACCAAAAGAACAACCAATATTGTTCCAACTATACCTAACCCCATATTCACAGCAATCTCTCCTTTCAAATTCAAAATACTATCCATAAAGTTATATTTTCATAAGAAGTATCACTAAACAAATAATAGGCTTCTTATTCCCTTTATGATGATTTAGGAATACCATCTTCGCTTCTGGCATTCCAAAATATTAGAGTGAGTTCTGACTTATATCGCACCCTGCTACAAATGCTAAAATTGCCGGGTACAATTTTATTAGCTACTCTTGCCTTTTTTCAAATTCTCTAACTTCCTTTTCTGCCTCTTCCTTGGATTTACCATATCTTTCTTGAATTTTTCCTGCTAGCTTCTGAGAATCACCTTCTACTACATCAAGATCATCATCAGTAAGCTCGCCCCATTGTTTCTTAACGCTACCTTTAAGTTGATTCCACTTTCCTTTTAAAATTGACTCGTTCATTTTTATCCTCCAATGTGGATTTATTTCATTCATAATCTGATGAATCATAGATTTGTCTACCAAGTTGAAATATACTAAAGCCCATTTTAGTGTGCATCCCCTCCCTTCATACAACAAAAAACCGGCCAAAAGGCCGGTTACGCTATTGACTCTTGTATGACCAAAGCGTCCAAAATCAGGTCAAACAGTCTTCGAATCCATTTATGCTTCTTTGCTTTAATTCATTGCTATATTAATATTATATAGCAATATCTGAATAAATACAATGCAATTTTCGTAACTTTGTTAATATTTTGTTAATATAGAATTCTGAGTTTCATCCAGTGACTATAAATGTAGTAGCATTGATCTGAGGAACTCCTCAAAATATAAAACCCTCTTGAAATCAAGAGGGTTTCTTTTGTGCAAATATTTATTTGTGAATAATGTCTATTGAGTCTACAAGTAAGATCATTATTATCTTTCTTGTTAAATATTCAATACATTATTCCAATTCTTCATCTGATACTTCTTGCTGTCCCGCCATAAAAGCTGCATCGCCTTTTAACGCTTTAGCAAAGGAGACCATCGCTGCAATCATTACAAATGCAAATGGGAATGCCGCTACAATTGAACCTGTTTGTAAAGCACTTAAACCGCCTGCAAGTAATAATACTGCTGCCAAGCCTGCTGTTACTAGTCCCCAAATTATTTTCTTAGGTGTACCTGGATCTAAATTTCCATCTTCTGATAACATACCCATTACAAATGTTGCTGAATTAGCTGATGTAATAAAGAAAGTAGTTAATAGTAATACTGCTACACCAGATAATAATGTTCCTAACGGATAATGTTCAAATACTTGGAAGAATGCTGTTTCTGTAGTGAAAGCACCAATTTTATCATATACCTTAATCCCAACGGTTCCAAATATTGAGAACCAGAAGAAACTCATAATTGTTGGTGCAATCAGAACGCCAGTAATGAATTGTCTGATTGTTCTGCCTTTAGATATTCTCGCTATAAATGTTCCAACAAATGGAGCCCAAGCAATCCACCAAGCCCAGTAGAATATTGTCCACCAGCCGTACCATGGATCACTAGATATTGCAAAACTATCTGGAATAAGTCCTGCTAAGTACAACCCTACAGAATTACTTAAGTTATTCAATATTTCAACTTTTGGTCCTACTAAAAATGCTACTATCATTAATCCAAAACATAATGTAATATTCATATCTGATACGAGCTTAATACCCTTATCAATTCCCATGACTGCAGTTATAACAAATAAGAATGTTATTATTGCAATAATAGCCAATTGAATACCTGTATTAACTGGTAATCCCACTAATCCATTCAATCCACCATTAATCTGCATTGTTGCCATCCCAAGTGAAGAAGCAACACCAGCAACAGTAGCGAAAATTGCTAAGATATCGATTGTCTTACCAATTGGCCCGGTTGCTTTCTCTCTTCCAATTAGAGGAATAAAGATACTACTAACAAGACCTTTTTCTTCTCTTCTAAACTGCATATAAGCTAAAGCTAATGCCATAATTGCATAAGCTGCCCAAGGATGTAATCCCCAGTGTAAAAATGACTTTCTAAAAGCAAAGTCAAGTGCTGCTGCAGATTCTGGTTCGATAATACTCAGTGGTCCACCATAGTGGAATAATGGCTCTGCTACGCCGAAGAATATTAGACCTACACCCATGCCTGCACTAAAAAGCATTCCAAACCATGACATTAAGCTATACTCAGGTTTATCATCTGGCTTACCCAATTTAATATCACCGTACTTACTAAATAACATCACGAGTGAAAATACCACGAATGATGACATTGTTATAATATAAAACCACCCAAAGTTACCTACCAAAAAATCAAATGATGCTGATGTTATGCTTGCAAAACCCTCTGGTAAAATAACACCCAGACCAACTACAATAACTGATATTATTAAAGATATTGTAAAAACTGGATTCCAAAATTGTTCTTTTTTCATAAATTCACCTATCCTCCATTCTTAAGTATTATACTTCAAATACTGTTTGTTCTTCGATATCAGTTGCCAAAGCATCTAATGCAACACCAACTCTATGATATCTCAATTTCCATTGCTCTTCTTTTGATGTCTTAGGATCCCCTAAAGGATAGGGAATAGAAATAGTCGGAACCATACGATTTGAACCAACCGTTTTAGCTATTGGAATCAAGTTCGCCATTTGTACAACTGTAATACCTGCTTTTTCTATTTCTTTAACCATCGTTGCACCGCAACGTGTACAGGTACCTCAGGTGGAAGTCAAAATAACAGCATCTACATCATCTGCTTTTAAGTATTCAATTATTTCCAGAGCCATTCTTGCAGCTTCTCCTTCAGCTGTTCCTGTACCAACAGTCGCATAGTAATAATCATGAATACTTTTAATCTTTCCTTCTTCTTCATAAGCTCTGAGAGCATCCAAAGGTAAAGTTATATTAGGATCAGCATTTGCTGCTGATGGATCATATCCAGCATGAATTGTTTTAAATGCTCCCTCTGCTTCGTTTCCTAATCTCTTCATTCCTGCAATCGAGTAACGTCCCCAACGTGTTGCTGAGGAAGATTGGATTTTGTCTGGGTTACCAACGGGGACAATGCCCCCTGAAGTGATAAGTGCGATTTTAGCATTAGCCAATTCTATTGCTGGTGCTATTGGTACTGTCTCCAGCTCTGGTATTGGCAATTCCGAAACGAAAGGTTCATTATTGATTTTCTTGAGGAGCATGTTTATTGCTCTCTTTGAAGCTGGTGTTTCATCTTCTAAAAAAATTTCTAGACGAATTCCCCTCGGATAATAGCCTTCAGTCTCGGCACCTTTTATTTTTTCACCTTTTAAAAATTTATTTCCTAATTCAGCCATTTGGGTCATATCTTTTTTCATATTAGCAGCACTAGGACCACCTCTTAAAATGTAGACATCTTTTTTAAACATATCGACACCCGGATTCTCTGGGTGCATTGATGTAATAACAGGTACACCAAACTTCTCTTTTACAGCCTTACAAATTACCCCACAGGCATTTCCGTAACGACCTGCTTGAAAGGCTGGTCCAGCAAAGAAAATATCAAATTCTTTCCCTTCTAGAAATCCCAGTATAGTATCTACCGCTACTGCTTCATTAGAACCCATAAAATTATCCCCACATATTACAGTATGAGTAATTTCTGTATCTTCCAATAAGCTATTTAGTAAAAGTCCTGCTCCAACTTGTCCTTCATGAATAGAGGGTTCATAGTCTGCTTTATCCTCTCCGCCAATTTGTCCGAAAAATTGATTTAAATATAAAATACCCTTCTTCATTTTATTCACCTCCATATTAAAATTCGATTACTGTTTTTATTGATTGGCCAAGAGTTGAATCCCCACAAAACATTGCATTATTTTCCATGATAATTGATCCATCTGCCCTAACAGAAGGTCCTAATTTTTCATCATCTGCCCAACCTCCAGATAAACCATCTCTCATTAATGCATCCAAGTCACCAATAACTGTTCCCATAGGTGGTAATTCTATCAAGGTAGATACATTACCACATGAAATAATTGCATCTGCCGCTACATCTAAAGCTGCTAATGGCTGTGAGAGTCCATCTCTGCCAGTACATTCATTTGTCATTCCTACAGTTTTAATTCCTGCCTCTTCTAAAAGAGTTATAACTCTAATGAAATCAGCATCTGTATTACCATAACCTTCTTCAGTTATAATAGCTGCATCTGCTCCTAGGCTACTGGCGATTTGTTGTACAAACATCGCTGCTCTTTCCTTCTGTTCTAAGGAGACATTTAGATTTGACATTATTACACCTAGAAAGTTTATTGTTTTACCATGTTCATTATAAAGAGATTTTATTGTTGGGCAATTCTGAAAATCAAATGTTGACCATTTTGATGAGCAACACATATAACTACCTCCTATCACCGCTCCATCAAAAATTTCATTTGGATGCATAAATGTTGGTAGTATAGAATTTGTATCCCAACCGTAAACTAAGTCATTAAAACCTGATTCTTCAATTTGAGACTGTGCTTGCATAACATAAACAACAGATGGTAGGCTGTTTACTTTCTCATCACGTTTTGTGATCGGTTCTAATTCAAATATCTCAGTTGTATCTGGAGTGATATCTTTTACAATACTTCCCAAGTATTCTGCTAAACGATGAGCTGCCCATCGTATTGCATGGTTTTTCTTTTGTATTTCATGTCGCTCAAATTCTTCATCAGTATCAGCTACCAGGCAAATATTAATGAATTGAGAGAAGATAGAGTATTTAGCTCCTTCACCACTCATGTCAATTAAACCATCACCAAAACTGCCCCAGCGTTTTCCCACTGCTAAAACGCTGCAATTTTTAAGTGCAACAGTTTTTCCATTGCCAACGCTATTAAGCTTACCAGTGATACCAGGAAATGTTGGTCCATCATTCAATCTAAATCTTGGCTCAATTGCTTCCTTCACTGGTACTATTCGAACATCATCTCCAGGCTTGGTCAAAATAATATCAGCTTCAGTAATGTGTTCATCTTTCATTACTACAGAAAGTGCCTCTTCTTTATTAACTGTTAAGGTTCCGTTCTCATAAGAAGATTTCATTCCAAATTCAATATTTTCAACTTGGAAATTCCCAATTTCTAATCTCATTTTCATCCTCCATTCAAATTGATATTTATATATCAAGTATATTTGCAATCATTATATCATAAACGTGTTTATTTTGTATACACGTTTATGAAATTGAAGCTTTTATATTTTAACTGTGATTTTTATTGTTTTTATATATTTAGTAGTTAAAAAACAAGACAGTATTTTGTGTTCATTTGAAAAATCAAAACTCTAATGATAATTATCATTTTTGGCATTTATATGCTATAATTTGGTAGATATTTAATTATTTTCAAAAAATCAATTAATTGTTGAATATTGAGAATATATTCTATAAAATATAATATATGAGAAATTATTGGAGAGATTATATGAATAACTTGAATATTAAAAGATTACGTATGATGGCTTATTTTATTACAGCTACGGACCAAATTATCCAAGAAGAAGGTATTGAAAAAGCAACTATTAGAAATATTGCAAAAAAAGCAGGATATAATGGTGCTACCATTTATAACTATTTCAACGACTTGGAGCATCTGATTTTTTTCACTAAGATTTCAAATCTTGAAGTATATAAAACACGTCTATATAAAGAAATACCAGATGATTTATCTCCATTGGATGAGATTAAAAAAGTTTTCCGGATCTTTGTTGAAGAGACTTTTAAGAATCCAACTGATTTTTATGATTTATTTTTTTCCAGATATAGTCTTCAATTAAATGAAACAGTTACTTTATATCATAAAATATTCCCTGAACGTTTGAAGACAGATAATAAGCGATTAATAGACATGTTAAGTGAAAATGATATTTATAAAAGAAATATGGCTCTTGTAGATAATTGTCTTGAGAAGGGCTATTTCTCTGATAAAGAAACTGCTGAAAAAATTAATGAATTAATGATTTTAACTTACAGTGGACTTTTGAATAGGTATCTTGAAACAGAAAGCAAAGATGTTCAATCATATACAGACAAATTTATGGAGTATTTAGATATGATTATTAGTTTAGGTCTGTCATAATTATAAAAAATATTTTGGCAGATTCAGATTAAAACAATAACTGATCTACCAGTAAAAGCATTATCCGAATTCAAATATATTGTTATATATAATACAAAACCCACTGAGTAAATCAGTGGGTTTACTTTGCATTAATATTTACTTGTTATTTTGGTGGAGCAGATGATTCTATAAACGAACTATCGCTCTTTTCTATTCCTGACA
>JAGXFX010000011.1 GCA_024637045.1 Soehngenia sp. | reverse complement strand
TATAGGGGCTTAATTTCATTTCAGTTTGTCTTTGCAACAAAAGGCTCACCTTCCTTGTTCTTGATAATTATATTATACTATGAATAGTATAATTTTTAACTAGTTATCATTAAGAACTAGGGACTTTTTCAGTGGCCTCCATGGAAGCCACCCCCTACTCTTATTAATATTGGATTTTTGTTGGCTAACAATTCTGTGTAGGGGCGGGTTTCCATGCCCGCCCGATTGTGAGTTTTTCTAAAAAGAGGCTATAGCTTGATAACAAGCTATAACCTCTTTAAGTTTCTCAATTGATTTTATTAAATTGCGGTCCAGCCTCCGTCAACTGCAAGGTACTGACCTGTTGTGTAGCTTGATGCGTCTGATGCGAAGTATACAACTGCTCCGTCAAGCTCACCTTCCTTACCTATCCTTCCCATTGGACAGTAAGTTTTTACTACTGCCTCGAATGACTTGTCTGTTACAATATCCTTAGTCATTTCACTCTCAAAATATGCAGGACCGATAGTGTTTACGGTAATATTGTACTGAGCCCATTCCGTAGCAAGAGCCTTTGTCATCATCTTCACTGCGCCCTTTGTTGCTGCATATGCTGAAATTCCTGATCCCATCATTGCTACAGTGCTGTGGATTGAACCGATGTTTATTATTTTTCCGTATTTTTGTTCAACCATTATCTTACCTACTTCTCTTGCAACGAAGTATACACCGTTTAAGTTAATGTTCACTGTTTTTAACCAGTCTTCATCTGACTGTGATTCAGCTGGTTCCATAAAGCCAATCCCAGCATTGTTTACAAGTATATCTATTTTCCCAAAATGATCTTTTACTTCCTTGACTGCATCCTTAATCTGCTGAACATCTGTTACATCACATTCAACTGCCAATGCCTTTACTCCCAGCTCTTCCAGGTCTGCTTTTACTTTTTCAAGCTTTTCCATTCTCCTTGCAAGTATAGCAACATCTGCTCCCTGCTTTGCAAGTGCAGTTGCAAATTGTACTCCAAGACCTGATGATCCTCCTGTTACTATCGCTGTCTTACCTTCAAGACTAAATAATCTACTCATAGAATCTCTCCTTTAATTTCTTATAATAACTTTAGAATAACCTACTCTTTATATATACCTATATATGATAAATTTTAAACAATTTTGTTTTAAAAAGACAGGGCTTCTTTTTTATTGTTGGTTCATGGCCTTTCTTGGCCAATCGTAATCCTTAAGGATTGCACGGCCAACTCCTATAAAGTCCGCCTTCTTCATCCTTAGAAACTTCTCCGCAGCCTCAGGCTCTGTTATTCCACCTGTAAGTATTACCGGTATATAAACTGCCAATTTAATCTTTTCACTGAGCTCTGAAAAGTAGCCCTGCCCTGTAAACTGTGGACCCATAAAGCCGCACATCCCTCCAGTGACATCAATTGCATCTACACCTATCTTTGCAAATTCTCTTGAAGCTATTACGCTGTCTTCAATTGTCGTTCCGCCTTCCATATAGTCAGATGCGCCAAGTCTGAGGAATACGGCGTATTCAAGTCCGACTTCTCTATTTACAGCTTCTATTGTTTCCATATGGATCCTAATTCTTCCCATAAGATCCTTGCCGTATTCATCCGTTCTTTTGTTAGTCAGGGGTGAAAGAAATTGGTTCAGTAAGTATCCATGGGCTGAGTGAATTTCAACACCGTCAAAGCCTGCTTTTTTTGCTCTTACTGCAGCATCTGCGAATTTTCTTACGAGATCCTTGATTTCCTCTACCGTAAGTTCTCTGGGCATAAGTCCGTCCTTGCTTCTTGGATTCACTACAGCTGAAGGTCCCACAGGCTCTGAACCCTTTGAATCCTTTAAGCAATTACTTCCTGCATGGCTTAGCTGAAGAACAGCCTTGCTGCCATTAGCTTGTATGCTTTGGGCCAGCTTTTTCAATCCTTCAATCTTTCTATCATCAGCTACCGATAGCTGCCCATTTTTTACTTTTCCTTCAGGTGATATATAGGTGTGCTCAACTATCACAAGACCAATATAACCGCTCTTTGTTATTTCATCGTAGTATTTGAGAGTATCTTCCGTTACCTCCCCATCATCACCGCAGGATACAGTCTCCATGGGTGGAAGCACCAATCTGTTCTTTAATTCAATGTTTTTAATGTACATCCTATCCTTAATATATAGCATTTGATTCCCTCCTTAAATCTAGGTGTCTTCTATATGATACCCAATGAATTGAATTATGTTTCATTTGAGACATTAACATATAAAAAAGACCATGCTAGCAAGCATAGTCTCAAGTGTATTTATATGCAGAATGTTTCCAGGGAGATCGTCCTGTCTTTATTTCAAAACAGATGAAACTTGCCCAAGTATTCCTCCATCTTCTTTCTCTGCTGCTACTATTGATATTTCAACAAGAATGTTATCTACTGCCATTTTTGCTTCAACACATGCTCTTGCTGGCTCATGCCCGTTTTCTACCCAAGCATCCCAAACTTCATTCATATCCTTGAATAGTGCAATATCCTTTAAGTAGATTGTTGCTGAAAGGATTTGGTTCTTGTCTGATCCGTATTTGCTTAGTAGATCTTCAATCTTTAACAGAACTGCTGCTGTCTGCTTCTTTACATCAAATACGTCATTCCCTGCTGTCTGTCCACAAAGATAGATTGTCTTGTTATGTACAACGGCTCTGCTCATTCTTCCTGTTCCTTCGTATCTTTTAATATCCATTTTGTTCAGCTCCTTTTAATTTATAAGTATAGTTTATCAGTATTTTAGTTGGATGACAATTGTGCGAGAGCGGAAATCAAGAAAGTAGAAGGCAGAATGGAAGAGATAATTGGCTTAAGAAGTTGTTAAATGATTTATTTTCCTTTTTAGAGGTAAAAATATATTGATAAGATAACTGAAAGGGGTTTTGTTATGAGTACACATGTTATTACCGTAAGATATGAAATCAGACCAGAAAAAATGGACGAATTCATCGAGCTTATCAAGGAAAATTCAGAAAAGAGTATGGCTGAGCCGGGATGCTTGAATTACGAGGCTTCCATGGCTGGAAACAAGGTTTTCCTCTACGAAAAGTACAAATCTGAGGATGACTTCAAGTTTCACACCAATACTGAGCATTTTGCCAATTATGCCGAGAAAATCAAGGATCTTGTAATCAACAAGGAAGTTACCATGTTCAAAGGTCTTAAATAGGCAAGCTTAAAAAAAGATGCGATATCACATTATCTGTGATATCGCATCTTTTTTTATCTTAATGCATTTGATTACTGTGCACCTTCAAGTGCAAGTTCAACTGCTTCTTTAATCGCATCTGAAGTGTATGTCGCTCCTGATACCGCATCAACTGCTGGGCTGTTAGCCTCAACTATTGCCGAAGGAACTCCTTCGATTGCTGGATCTGAGATTCCATCAGTTTCGCCATGCTCAACAACTTCTACGCTTGTTATTACCCCGCCTTCTACTGTTACGGATACCTTAAGACCAGGATACATTCCTGCATCACTTGTTCCTTCATATGTTCCGTCAATATACTCAACTTGTGGTATCTCTGTTGGTGCATCAAGAAGTGCAAGTCTTGTTGCTTCCATTATTGCATCTGAAGTGTAAGTTGCTCCTGATACTACATCAACTACAGTACTGTTTGCTTCAACGATTGCTGCTGGGATTCCCTCAATTGCTGGATCTGAGATTCCCTCAGTCTCGCCGTGCTCAAGGACTTCAACGCTTACAATTTTTCCACCTTCAACTGTTACTGCCACCTTAAGACCCGCGCTCATTCCTGCATCGCTGATGCCTTCATATGTTCCGTCTACTATAAACTCAATTTCTGGCTCTTCTACTTCTTCCTCTTCCTCAGGCTCTTCCTCTTCTTCCTCAGATTCTTCTGATCCTGAATCTCCTGAAAGTGCATTTTGAACTGCTTCCATGATAGCCTCAGAAGTGAAAGTTGCTCCTGATACTACATCAACTGTTGTTGAGTTTGATTCAACTATTGCTGATGGAACTCCTTCAATTGCTGGATCTGATATTCCTGGTGTCTCGTCATGCTCGATGACTTCAACGCTTACAATTTTTCCACCTTCAACTGTTACAGAAACCTTAAGACCTGGGCTCATACCCTTGTCACTGCTTCCTTCGTATGTTCCGTCAGCGTACTCAACTGCTGGTGCATTTCCTGATGCTACTGCTATTGCATTGTTAACAGCTTCGATTATTGCATTTGATGTCAATGTCGCACCTGATACTACATCAACTGTTGTTGAATTTGATGCAACTATTGCTGCTGGAACTCCCTCTATTGCCGGGTCTGATATTCCTTCGGTTTCACCATGTTCAATCACTTCTACATTTGTTATGCTTCCACCTGCAAATGTTACTGCTACTTTAAGGCCAGTATTCATTCCCGCATCACTTGATCCCTCGTATACTCCATCTGGTATGTCTGCAAATCCTCCGCCTGAGTCCAACATGCTGTTTCCAACAAACAACACTGCAACTGATATCAGAGCGATAATAATAAAACTAAGTCCTCTACTCTTTAGCATTTTCACTACTCCTTTTCCTATGTAATTTAAATTATGTATAAAACCTTGTGGGCTTAAAACCCATCATCTAGAATATAATATCAAATATGAGGGCATATCACAAGAGCAGTAGGTCATATTTAAATTGAATAAATAGCTATATTTTGTTGGGTGATTTGCAGCAATCTCTCCAATTCTAGTGATTGTCAACATTTTGACACTGCATATTGTTTCTCTCCACGGGTATATTAAAAATAGGACGCGAAAAGTTTTTAGGATTGGAGGAGAGCCATGAAAAGAATACTTGTACCAGTTGATGGTTCACCTGCCTCCATGAAGGCTGCCCTGATGGCTATTGATATAGCCAAGACTTATGGCAGTAAAATCACATTTTTTTCAGTTGTTAGAAGGCCTGAGTTGATTGGAACTGCCATCAGCGGTGGAATTGGATATGCAGGTGATTTGAGAAAAGTTGTTGAAGGACTCACGGACCGACAAAGAAAGATGCTTGATGAATTTGTAGAAGGGCTAAATTGTACTGATGTTAACTGCACCAAGGACATTTTGGTTGGAGAACCATATGAGGAGATCATCAGTCATGCAAAATACATCGAGGCGGACTTGATAGTAATGGGACGTAGAGGATATTCAAAAGTACAGAGGTTTTTCCTGGGATCTGTATCCCAAAGGGTTGTATCAGATGCACCGTGCCCAGTACTTGTAGTAAATGAAGATATACAATCAGAGTAAAAAAAGGGTCTTACCGTGCTTTTACAGGTAAGTCCCTTTTATCATATTATAACCAAATAGAATAATGGAGGGATAGTTTATGATTATCGGAGTACCAAAAGAAATAAAAAACAATGAGAATAGAGTTGCCATGACACCAGCTGGAGCACATACACTGGTCAATAAGGGTCATACAGTACTTGTACAAATGGATGCCGGCAAAGGAAGTGGCTTTAGCAACAAGGAATATACTGATGTTGGCGCAAAGATTATCGATACTGCCGGCGAAGTTTTTAAGTCAGCTGATATGATAGTCAAGGTAAAAGAGCCGCAACCTGTAGAGGTTGATCTCCTAAAGGACGGTCAATTGCTCTTTACCTATCTTCATCTAGCTGCAGCTCCTGAACTTACAAAGGCATTGATGGACAAAAACATTACAGGAATCGCATATGAGACTGTGCAGCTTGAAGATGGTTCACTGCCACTTTTAACACCGATGAGTGAGGTTGCAGGAAGGATGTCCGTAATGGTTGGAGCAGATTATCTATCCAGAGCCAAAGGTGGCAGGGGAATACTTCTTTCAGGTGTCCCTGGAGTCAAGCCAGCAAAGGTAACCATCCTTGGTGCTGGAACTGTTGGAATGAATGCAACTAAAATGGCTGTGGGATTAGGCGCTGATGTTACTGTCCTTAATAGAAGTCCTGGAAAATTACAGTACCTTGAAGATATCTACGGATCCAGAGTCAAGACCTTGATTCTTAACGAATTTAGTCTTGCCGAAACCGTGAAGGAAGCAGACCTTTTAATAGGCGCTATCCTTATCCCAGGTGCAATTGCTCCAAAGCTTGTAAAGGAATACATGGTAGAAACCATGAGGGAGGGCTCTGTTATAGTTGATGTTGCCATTGACCAGGGTGGCTGCATTGAAACCATAACCCATGCTACGACTCACGATGACCCGGTATATCTCAAGCATGGTGTCATCCACTATAGTGTTGCCAACATGCCTGGAGCATACGCAAGGACATCCACATTTGCCCTTACCAATGCTACCCTGCCATATATAATTAAGATTGCTGACATCGGACTTGGAAAAGCCCTTGATTTTGACAACAGTCTTAAAAAAGGTGTTAACATAATGGCAGGCAAATGCACTTACGAAAGTCTGGCCAGATCGCTTGACTTGCCTTATGCACGACTTGAAACTTTATTATAGAAGATTTTACAATAGCAGTAGCCCAATATCACAAGATATCGGGCTACTGCTATTTTTGATATATTTAAAACAAGGGGTAAAAAATAAACAAATGATACCGAGGTTACCTAGTTATCATATATCAATATTTATAGTCTTTTGTTATTGTGTTTCAATATATTTTGAAAATAGTTTCTCCGCACGAGATACATTAAAAATTCCGCAAACACATGGTTGAGCAACCATAACTGCTGCATCATATGGAGTCTTCTTTCCTCTTTTCACTTCATCAATTGCCTTTTTAACCAAATCCTTTGAAATCATTCCATGACCACACATGGTAAGTATTTCAAGTACTTCTTCTGGTGGCAAAAGTTCTGTAGCTCCATGGAGTCCAAGAGAGTAATTTACAGAATGAGGTTGAATATCAAGATCCTGGCAAATATCCAGGACTTCTTCATTTACACCACTTATGGTTATGGATAGTCCCAAATCCTCTTCCTTAATCCTTCTTATTACTTCATGCATTTTCTCCTTGCTGTCAAAACAGCACCTGACACGTGGTGTTTCAGGCATATTTGCTCTTATTTCATCAATTGTTATTCCAGTGTAAATTGTGCCGGTCTCATAGGACCCGATATTGTTTGGACCAACTTCTGTTATAATATCAAGAATCTTCCACAATTTATCTCCGGAACCCTTATGGTTTATATGAACTGCTGGTGTTACCAGTATTACAAAATCATCTTTTAGTGAACATGCGCTTCCCCTTCTATGTAATGAATGGGTCATTTGTTAATCCTCCTTTAATGGTCTTCCCAGGCCAAGGTTTATTTTGCTGTTTGGTCTAGGTTCCAAACCGAGCTTTGAAAGATTCGGTATCACTGGCATTTCTGTTGGATCATCAAAACGAGCAATCAAGTCAAGTGAGAACACAGTATTGAGTGTCTTTCCCGTTTCCAGAATCGTCTCAAGCACAGGTACTAATTGGTCTTTTTCTACATTAAATTCAATGATTGTTGAAATTACTCTTTGCTCAAGGGCTTCCTTGGTAAAAGTTCCTTTTTTCTCATCTTCAAACAAGAATTTAATTGGGTTGCAGGGTTCATGTTCAATATCAAACTTTGCAAGTGCCATTGTCATTTTCTCAACATCATGATAACTTGTGGCTATGCTTGGTCTACCCATTTCAATACCTATTCCGTAATGGTTATTCCCTACTCTTCCGGTAACATCATTTGTTTTGATCTCTTCAGTTCCACGGCCAGGTACTTTTGTTTCAATATGTGTTGCCATTGGGTCACTGAAGTATTTTCTGATTGAACGAGGATACTCTGTTACATCTTCTCTGTCATAGAATGCGCTGGTTGGACATTTTACAACGCTGGTTCTTCCACAGGTTCCACATTCAGTACATTCCTCCTGATTAATTCCAGCTTTTCTGTCTTCTATTGATATAGCATTTACAGGACAATATGGCACACACAAGCCACAACCTATACACAGCTCCTTATTAATTAACATCTGAAACCTCCTATATTATGACAATTAATAGCAATAGCAACCTGTTGATACTCAGTTCTCACAGGCTGCCATTGCAGAATGTATCAATTTATATTATGATTTTTAATTATTGATTTCTTTCAATCATATCCATGAATTTAATATACTTTTCAGTCAAGTCTGCATTGAAGTCTACATACTCTTCATTGTCATAGAATACATCTCCCATAACATTCTCCGAAAGGAAAGTTTGCCATTCTTCTGTTTCACTTACTTGTTGGAATAGATCTGAATAATAGTCAAGAACTTCTACAGGAGTTCCGCCATTCATAACCACTCCACGACTTTGTTGATGTGTTATGTCAAAGCCAAGCTCTGTGAAGGTTGGAACATCTGGTAATATTGCTACACGATCATCTGATGAAACAGCAAGTGGTACAAGTGCTCCTGTTTCAAGATGCTCTCCACCTTCTGAAGGTGATATTGCGCAAACATCAATATGTCCGCCAAGAATAGCTGCCAAAACATCTGCACCTGAGTCATAAGGCACGTAAACCAATTCAATTCCTGCCAACTCGTTTACCATGTACATAAGGATAGCATCGTCAGATACATTTCCAGTTCCACCGTATTTAAGGTCTCCAGGGTTAGCTTTAGCATACTCAACCATTTCTTCAAGAGTTGTGAACCCTAAATCAGCATTTGCAGCAAACAAACTTGGGTCTTTTGCCATATGAGCAACAAACTCAAAGTCTTCAGTTATGCTTAGTGGTGAGTTTCCTGTTAGTGGTTGTGAGTAGAAACTTGAACTTGTAGTAGCCATTATGTAGTTGCTCTCACCTTTACCGTTCATGTAAGTATAACCAACTACTCCTGACCCTCCAGGTTTGTTAGTAGCGACAAAGTTAACTGGTGCCATGTTGTTTCTTGAGATAATTTCTACTATCTTACGTGCAAATACGTCTGATCCTCCACCTGCTCCAAATGGGATTATAAACTCAACATCTTCTGTTGGTACCCATCCTTCAACTGCTACTTCTTCTTCCGCTGCTGGCTCTTCTGTTGGCTCTTCTGCTGGTTCCTCTACAGCTGGTGCTTCAGGTTCCGGTGAGCTGCATGCAGTAAATATGAACATGCTTACGAGCATCAGTGCTAACAATTTCATCATTCTAATCTTCATTTCTTTTTTTCCCCCTCTTTTTTTATCTATCTGTTATTTTACCACGCAATGATAATCACACTGCATAAAGTAAGATAGAACTTGGTTGGTTTCTTACTGTGCTGCTACCTTTTTCTTTATCATTTCCATAATTGGCGATCCAAATGCCATGATCAGGGCAATTACTAAAATTACTGCAGATATAGGTTTTGTAATTACTCCAATAAAGCTTCCATCTGCAATAATAAGTGCCTGACGTAAGTTGGATTCTGTTAAATATCCCAATACTATCGCTAATATCATCGGTGCCGCAGGTACTTTCAACTTCTTCATAAAGTAGCCAATTACTCCAAAGAAGATTGTTATACCAACGGTAAACATTGAATTCTCAAGTGCATATGCTCCAATAAGAATAAATGCAAGTACTACTGAGTTGAGTATTGGTGCTTTTACCTTCAGTACTCGTACAAATATTGGTAGTCCTAGAATTCCCAAAAATAGAAGGAATACGTTACCGATGTACATACTTGCTACAAGTGACCATGCAACTTCTGCTTCCTTCATAAACAATGATGGTCCTGGAGTAATTCCAAGCATCATCAGTGCGCCCATCATTATGGCTGTTGAACCTGATCCTGGTACACCAAGAGTAAGCATTGGTACCATTGCACCCATTGATGCAGCATTATTTGCTGATTCAGGTGCTGCGACTCCTTCCAACACTCCTGTTCCAAACTCATCTCCTCTCTTTGATATTTTTTTAGCCATACTGTATGACAGGAACGAAGCGATTGTTGCTCCTGCTCCTGGAAGCATTCCTACGAAAAATCCTAATCCAGTACCACGACCTATATGTGGAAGACATTCTTTCCATTCCTGCTTATTTGGAAATAGATTCCTGAATTTTAGTGATTCTTTGTCAATATCAAGTTTCATGTCCCCTTTATCTGTGATAATTTCTGCTATACCAAACAATCCCATTGCAACTGGAATAAAATCTATACCTGAAAACAGATGAACATTTCCAAAAACATACCTTTGAACACCCGTTACAAGGTCCAGTCCAATCAATGATATAAACAGTCCAATAAATGCGGCCAGGAATCCCTTTGAAGGAGAGTCTCCAGTCATCCCTGCAATTGATGTAAGACCTAGAACCATAAGGGCAAAATACTCGGATGATCCAAATGCCAATGCGTAGCTTGCTATTATAGGTGCAAATAGCATAAATGCCACAACTGATACTGTTCCTCCCATTACGGACGAATATGCAGCCATTCCAAGTGCTTTACCAGCTTGACCTTTAAGTGTAAGAGGATAACCATCCAGTGTTGTCATTACCGCTGCTGAATCTCCTGGAGTGTTTATCAAAATTGCTGTAATTGATCCTCCATACATTGCTCCGTAGTATATTCCTGCTAGAAGAATTATCCCGGCGGAAGGATCCATGCCATATGTAAGTGGCAAAAGGACTGCAATCCCCACCGAAGGTCCAAGACCTGGCAATGCACCGATGATAACTCCACTTAATACGCCACCAAATGCATACAATAATACGATAGGATTAGCCAGTACGGAGAACCCTAAAGCTAAGTTATGTAATAATGTCTCCATTTCTCCACCCCCCTATCATATTCCTATGTAACTACTTGGCAGTGGTACACCAAGGAATACACTGAATATCAAGAATAATATGAATGTCGTTACCGCGCCGATAATAATAGCTTTTGTGATGCTTTCCCTACCTAGAATTTTAATCATTGCAACTATTGAAATTCCAATAGAGAGCAAAATACCTATAAATGGTGTCGCCATCACGACAAATATTGAAATTCCAATTGTGTAAACAAAATTTCTTATCTCAATCTTGTTGACTAGGTCTTCATCTAATTCGCTGTCTTCAACACCTTCTTCTAGTGCTTTCTTTGCCTTGTACTTATTCTCAATTAAAATCAGCAAGCCACATCCTGCTATGGCGATTCCACATAAGATTGGGAAAAAGCCTGATCCCGGCAACTCCTTCTTCATAAAGGGGAGTTCCTGATATAACGCCAGAGCAATAATAATCATTCCTCCTACGATACCGGTCATGCCCAATATATTGTTTCCTCGTTTTAAAGTTAATTTCATTCTTCACCTACTCCCTTCAGTTTAAGAACAATTATAATGAATTTACTTAAGGCAAATATCCGAGCTAATACTAAAGATACTCTATAAAGTCTTTAAAGCTCTTTGGTGTTTCACCCTTAAATACTTCATTCAAGTTCTTGCTTGCAAACCAATCTAATTTTCCCTTTGCTGCTGTAGACATGATTGGCTCAACATCATACTCATTCATCATTTCGATTGACCCAATAAGCTCATGGGCTCTTCGTTCTGCATGAATAGCACCGCTTGTAAGCAACCTATTGATTGTGTATTCAAATGAAACTTCATCCACGGTGTTTGATATTGATTCTATTACTCTGTCTGTTACTCCAGTTTTAGAAGAGATTTCTACTATCTCAAGCAGTAATGAAGACAATCCTTTGGTAAATATTGTTCTGATAAGCTTTATTGACGTGCCATCTCCCGCAGTTTCACTCACCTTTTCTATCTTCATTCCATATGGCAGCATCGATTCCATAAATTCATCTACTCCCGTACCACTTGCTGCTATTGGTACCTTATGCTGATGCATTGGTAATGGTCCCAGCATTGCTGCATCTACAAATCTAGTTGTCTTTTCCTTAATCAATTCCCAGACTTCCTTTTTGACTTTTACCGTTGATGCAGATACATCTACATAGATAATGTCATCGTTCAAGTTGTCAAGAAGGTATTGTGCAGTTTCAAGTGCCTTGCTTCCCGGCACAGCTACAATTACTATCTGAGAGTTATCCATCACTTCTTTCGCGGAGAATACCAATTCAACTTTTGCTGAATTTGCTCTCTCCTTGATTAAATCTCCAAAAATCGAATGATCATGCATAATGTCAAAGGCTCTTATTTCTTCCAAACCTTGCTCTTTCAAGCCTCTAGACATTTCAAAAGCAGCTTCTCCAAAACCAATAAAACCCAGTCTCATCCTTTAGCCTCCAGTTTAGTTATCTACTCCTTAAGTGCGCCGTATTTAACCAAGGCATCCTTAATTATTGATTTCTTCTCATCAGTCAATGGTCTGAGAGGTCTTCTAACCATTCCACCCTGGTATCCCAGTAAATCCAGTGCATATTTAAGTCCTGATACACCCATCCCTCCGGTTACCAGGTAGTTTATCTCAATAATTTTCAGTTGTAGTTCTCTGGCTTCGTCAATCTTTCCTTCTCTAAAAAGATTAACGAGTTTACAACAATCCTCCGGAAATATATTGGCCAATGCCAATGTAGCCCCTCTTGCCCCAACTACGAGTGCGGGTAGCAGATACCCTGCATTTCCAGCAAATACTGAAAAGTCTTCTTCTGTATCTCTGACTATTTCAGATAACTGTACAATGTTTCCAGAAGTATCCTTTACTCCAACTATATTTGGATGTGTTGACAATCTTGCTACCAGTTTTGAGGATAGATTGATTCCTGTATTTCCTGGCATATTGTAGAGCATCACAGGTATTGGACTTTCATCTGCAATATCTACAAAATGCTTGTAAAGTATCTCCTCACTCATTCCGCCTTTGTAGTAGTTCGGTGGAAGAATCAATGCAGCGTCTGCTCCCAATTCGGCCATTTCTTTAGTCAGCTTAATCGTTTCAATTGTTGAGTCACAGTATGTACCCACGATTATATTCTTTTCGGGATTAAAATTGTCTATAACAAACTTTACGACTTCAAGTTTTTCCTCATGAGATAGGTAAATAAATTCACCATTTGATCCAAGTATCACTATTCCATCAAGTTCTGTTTTTCCCCATATATCAAGATTAAATTTAAGTTTCTCAAAATCTATAGATTCATCTTCCTTAAAAGGTGTAACTATAGGTGTATAAATCCCGTTAAACATTCTACCCCTCCTGTTAAGTCTCTCACTATTCTTCTTTCCAATAAATATCTAAATGTTATTGTGGCGCATATTTTTCAAATATCTTTTCAGCTCTATCAGGGTTAAAGAATCCACATACACACGGATGTGAAACTTTTTCAGCAGCTTTCCTTGGAGTTATCTTGCCAATCGAAACATCTTCGATATATTTTTCTACCAATCCTGAAGCAACCAATCCATGTCCACACATGGTTACAACTTCCAATATATCCTCAGGTGGAAGTGAGTCAACATTTCCCCATACTTCCAAGGATAGATTCACACTGTGGGGTTTTAAGTCAAGTTCATTCGCCATATCAACCACATTGTCAATCAGACCACTGATTACTACTGAAAGTCCCAAATCCATTTCATTAATCTTCTTTATTACTTGAAACATTTTCTCTTTTGATGCAAAGCAGCATCTAACCCTTGGTACATCAGTCAAGTTTTCCTTGATTTCCTCCAATGTAACACCGGAGTAGATTGTTCCTGTCTCATTTGATCCCAGGTTGTCCGGTTCTGCCTCAAATACTACATCCAGCACCTGCAATAATTTATCTCTGGCACCTTCGTGGTTGTAACCATAAGCCGCAGTTACCAGGATTATATAATCATTCTCGAGGCTCTCTTCTGAACCTCTTCTATGAAGTGAATGCGTCAAATTTCTCCCCCCTAATCCTTAACCATCGGTCTACCCATTCCAAGGTTTACCTTTGCATTTTTTCTAACCAGTATTCCCATGTCGTTCAACTTTTGAATTATTGGGATATTTCCCTCATCATCAAATCTGTATATAAGATCCAATGAGAATACAGTGTCTAAATCATTGGCAACTCTTTTTATTACATCCATTACAGCTTCAAGCTTTTCTTCTTTGGCTGAAAACTCAATAATACATGAGACCATTCTTTCATCCTTTATCTCATCAGGAAAAGTTCCCTTGCTTGGATCTTCCATCAAGTGATATACCGGATTACAGTCCTCAAATTCAATATTAAGCTCAGCAAGAGCTCTGGTCATCTGTTCAACCTGGTGAAGTGTTGTTCCGTGACAGGGTCTTCCCATTTCAATGCCTATCCCAAACTCACCATGGGAAACCTTTCCCGTTACATCATTTGTCTTTGATTCCTCAGTTCCTCTGCCTGGTACTTTTGTTACAGCATCAGATATTGTTGGATCACTGAAAAACTTCCTAATCTTTCTAGGTATTACAGCTACTCCCTCTGACTCTTCAAAAGCGCTGGTCGGGCAGCGAACAACTCTTGGTCTTCCACAATTTCCACATTCAAAACACATTTCTTCGTCTATGTAAGCTTTACCATTTACCATGCTGATGGCAAATGCAGGACAGTATGGTACGCAAATACCACAGCCTATACACTTATCTTGATTAACTTTCACTAAATCTACCTCCTTAATTATTAAATGGCGTCAGGCATTTCGACATTATACTCATTTCCAAGTTCGAGCAATGTGTTGTGCAAAGTATCATTAATCTTAATCCCGTTTTCAGTATTATTAGCTAAATTATTCCTTTTGCTTTCACCTGGAAGCCTTATTGATTCATAGCCTGCAGCTCTTGGCATTTCCTTTATTTCATCATAAAAACTATCCATTCTGTTCCTTGTTTCTTCAAGATTCATAAATCCTTCAGGATTAATGGCACAGAATATATGACCGACATTTCCTTTTCCGGCAGTTTCATCGTACTGCCAAGCTACCTGTTTGCCATATCCGGCACCTGTCAATAGTCCTGCCATAAGTTCTATAAGCATTGTAATAGCTGATCCCTTGTGCTCTCCCATTGGTAGCAAACACCCTTTTAGAGCTTCCTTGGCATCAGTTGTGGAATTGCCATCTGCATCAAGTGCCCAGCCAGATGGTATTGGTTTTCCTTCCTTTGCTGCCTTGATAATCTTGCCTCTTGCGACTATGCTGGTAGCCATATCAACAACAATTGGTCCTCTTTCTCCTCCTGGTATTGCTACTGCAAGAGGATTTGTTCCGAAGTACATCTCTTTTCCTCCCCATGGAGGCGTTGCAGGTGGACCATTTGAAATTACAAAACCAACGAGATTTTCTCTTACAGCCATCTCGGCAAAGTATGATGCTGCGCCGAAGTGATTGCTGTTTTTTACCCCAACCATTGATATTCCATAGACTTTGGCTTTTTCAACTGCTTCTTTCATCGCATTATATGCCGCAAAATGGCCTATGGCATTGTCAGCATCCATTATTCCAAGAGCCGGGAATTTAAACTCTATTTTAATTTTTGGATTCTTATTGATCAGTCCTTTCTTTATTCGATCAAGATATACCCCTATCCGAGTTGCTCCATGAGATGAAACTCCTTGTAATTCCGCTCTTATAAGTACATCAGAAACGATTTCCGCACCGCTTTCTTCAATTCCTGAAGATATCAATAACTCTTTAATATATTTTTTTAATTCCATATGGTTAAATCTTCTATCCATAGTTTTTACGTCACCTCATTTCGTTATATCTTGTCTCAAACTAAATCGGAAAACCTTTGCTTCGAAGCTGACAATATATGTTGCAATTAACATGCCAACTCATAATTCCAGCTAATAGCAATAATTTGCAGAAATAATTCAATATTGCAACAATTCATCAACCTATATGGCACCTATTATGCGCCTATTATCCCCCTAATAACTAGTATCAATAGCTTTTCGTGTCCTTACCTAAAAAAACGACCAAGATTTTCATCTCAGCCGTTTAAAACTATGCAATATTTTCCAAAAATTCTATTCCTAGTTCAGTTATTCTGCTTCCTTGTTTTGTCACTCCTTGTTCAATCAATCCCAAAGTGTCTAAGGTGTCCAGTAGTTTCCTAAGTCTATAATCTTTTAAGTTTTCTCCATTTCGGAGCATCTGTACCCTGAGATAGTTTCTGCCTACTCCCTTATCGAAAGTTGATGCTATCTTTATTTCATTTAAAATCTTTACTGCAACTTCAAATTGGGCTGTTTTCTTAAGACCCGTTACTATTGTATCCATTCTATCGTCCTCATGAGAATGCAATTCGGCCTTAACTTGCTTTTCATTTCCTTTGTTTCGATATTTTTTTTGCATATATATTGGCAAGTGTTCAATTGTAACATGATTATCATCTGTCAGCATTGTACAGAGGTAGTTTACAACATTTTCCAACTCCCTTATGTTCCCTGGCCAATCGTATGACAATAAGAAAGCTTTTACTTCATCTGATAGCTGGACTATCTTTTGTCCCTTGAAAAAGATGTGACTAAAATGAAGTACCAGTTCTATAATATCTTCCCCTCTCTCCCGCAATGCCGGAGAAGCCAAAGATATGGCACAGAGCCTGTAATACAGGTCTGATCGAAATTCATCTTTCTTTACCATTTGATACAGGTCCTTATTTGTAGCTGCAATAACTCTAACATTTATTGGAATTATTGAGCTGCCACCTACTCTTCTTACTTCTCTTTCTTCCAATACTCTTAATAGTTTCTTCTGAACCTCCAAAGATGCATCCCCTATCTCATCCAAGAATATTGTGCCGTTGTGTGCATCCTCAAATAATCCGTGTTTACCTGTCTTTTTAGCTCCAGTAAAAGCCCCTTCTTCATATCCGAATAATTCACTCTCCACAAGATTTTCTGGTAGCGCTGCAAGGTTTATTGCAACAAAAGGACCGAGAGTGCGTCTTGAGGAATTGTGGATTGCCTGTGCAATAAGTTCCTTACCAGTTCCACTTTCCCCTTCGATTAATACTGTAAAGTCTGTTTTCGCAAACTTCCTTGCCAGCTGCATCAAGTACTTGATTTCGTAAGACTCACCAATAATATCATCAAACTCATACTTTGCAACGTGATTTTTATCTTTTAGTTCTCTTCGTATTTTTGTTTCTATTTTTTGAACCTCGCCGACCTTTTTAAGGGAAAAGACCACACCCGCCAAATGATCAGTACTGTCGATAACCGATGTTGAATTCACAACATAATCTACACCACGGATTTTCCTGATCTCGTTCTCAAGCTGATGACCTTGTTCCAACACATCCTGAATATCAACATTATGAATGAGCTCTTTAAAATGCTTGCCGAAGTATTCCGCCTTGTCTATCCCCAGCAAATTTTCTGCCCAGTTATTTATCAACTGGATATCACCTTTTTCATCAATTGATATTATTGCCTCGCTGACAGTATTGATGATTTTTTCAAATCTCTTCTTAATGTCAAAGTTATCCTGAGCAGCAATTTGTCTTCTCAGTGATAACTCATAAATTTCTCTTAAATAGTTTTGAGAGACGTTATTAATGACTTCATTTGGTATTTCCAATTCTGTTATCAACTCTACAAATGTTGACAAATCCAACCCCACAACTCCCAAGTCTATTACTTTTCTTACACTTTTTGGAATTAAATGCGGTGATCCCGTTGTTATTGCTGTGGAAATACCATCGGCTATATTGGAATCGCAGCCTGGAAAGTATGGTATCAATTCTATATAGTCAATCCCGATCTTGTTAATCAGATTAATACCTCTTGCTGCTGTTTGATAGGTATTTCCCACCATCAAGGCCTTTGTACCTCTTTCCAATTCAAATACCTTGTCAATATTTTCTATATTTAAAGCTCTGTCTGCCAAAAGTACATTTATCTTGCAAAAATTCTCGTTGAATATCTTTTTACAGACATCAAAACTAGAAGTGAGGTAAAAATCGTATTCACCGACCTCCTCATCTTCCTTCAATTCTTCGAATGATATACCTTTAACCAATACGTATTCGCCAAGATAAGTGATCAGTTGCTTTGTTATGTATTCTTGAGTATTTCTGTTATGGCTTATAAAACAGATTTTCTTCTTTTCGACCATATTATTCCTCCTGAAATAACTCGATTGCTTGAATCAAATCGTACATTAATCTTCATACATTTTACAATTCTTACTCCGTTTTAAATTTATAAAACCATTATATCATATATTCATAATATTGAATCTATTCAGATTAAATATTATGAAATCTATTTCATGTATTGCATAAATATTATTGTCTAAAAAAATCCTGCCAAATATCTTGGCAGGATTTATCTATCGTTTTGGGTTAAGGGATACGTCCTTCTGGAGTTCTACATTATTGAAGGAGATTAACAGTTAATAGTGTCAAGAATTAAGGGGATTGTAGCTTTACATAATTTCTTAGGCACTCCAGAAGATTTTCCCTACTCATGTTCAAACCCAATGGTTTGTATTATTATTGAAGTTCTTTTGTTAAGGCAGAAACGCCTTTTCCAAGAACATCCACTCCCATTTTGTATAGTGTTCTTTCTATTGCTGTGATTGCTCCTGTTAAATCAAGCATATCAATATTACCCATATGTCCAATTCTGAACATCTTACCCGCATATGCTCCAAGTCCGCCTGCTACCTGAGCGCCTTCCTCTGCAAGAAGCGTTCTGAACTTGGCATCCTCTACCCCTTCAGGATAAAGTACGCATGAAAGTGTAGCCGCTCTGTTTGCAGGGTCTGCAAGAATTGAGAATCCCATTGCCTCAAGAGCTGCTCTCATTGCCTTGGCAACTTTTCTGTGTCTTTCATATCTTTCTGCAAGTCCTTCTTCCTTAATCAATCTGATTGACTCCTGAAGAGCCCAGATCATGTTTACTGCTGGTGTTGCATAGTATTTTGAAGTGTCATTCATTATTGGAATCCACTTCTCAAAGTCTATAAAGTATTCCTGGATATTTCCAAGTGATTTTCTTCTATCAAGTGCCTTCTGGTTAGCCCAAAGAATAGCTAGTCCAGGTGCTACTCCAAATGCCTTCTGTGAACCTGTGAACAGGATGTCTATGTTCATCTTTCCAAGTGATTCTTCTTCTCCAGCTGATGCTGCAACTCCATCAACAATGTAGATTGTCTCTGGGAATTTCTTCATCATTTCACCGATTTCAGCTACTGGTGCAACTGCTGCTGTCGAAGTGTCAACATGGGTTACTGTTATTGCCTGGTAACTCTTTTCGCCAAGCTTCTTCTCTATGTCAGCTACAGAAACCGTTTTCCCCCACTCTGAAGAAATAACATCAACATTCAGTCCTTTTTTCTCTGCTATCTCAATGAATCTGTCTCCGAAGTATCCGTGTGAAACGATCAGAAGATTGTCTCCTCTTTTAAGTGTGTTTGCAAGAGCCATTTCCATTGCCATTGTTCCAGATCCTGCAACTACAAATACTTCTCCATTTACGTCCCAAAGTTCTTTGAGGTCAGCTAAAACTTCCTTGAAATCCTTTACAAAACCTGGATCTCCAAAGGCTACTGTCTCTCTTCCCATTTGATCCTGAATTGATCTAACAACAGGTGTTGGTCCCGGTATCATTACCAGTCTTCTGTTTTTCATTAATTGTTCCCTCCTAGTTTTTTGTTGTCTCCGTAATTTACTTATGTTAAAAGTTGTTTTATATTGTTAAATCTATTATAAAACATGGGAAAACGAATGTCAAACTATACTGACAAATTTTAACCGACTCGGACAATGTTTTTTGGTGTAAGTCCCTCAAGAGCGTCAAGAATGTTTTCTGCAGCCAGACTCGACATCTCTGTTCTTGCTTCAATGGTCGCATTTCCAATATGTGGAGTAAGCAATACATTATCCAGCAATTCCAGCCCTTTAGTCAATTTTGGCTCAAATTCAAATACATCAAGAGCCGCACCTGCTATGTCTTTACTCTTTAAACTCTTAAGTAAAGCTTTTTCATCCACTAAAGGACCCCTGGCTGCATTTATAAGATATGAAGATTTTTTCATTAATTTAAATTGTTCTTCCCCTATGAAATGGTGCAGTGACTTATGGTAGCTTAAGTGAAGCGTCACTATGTCTGACTCTTTCATCAAATCTTCTAGACTTCTATACTTTGTCGAATATTCCTTTTCTTCAAACTCTGACATTCTGGACCTGTTGAAGTACAATACCTCCATTTGGAACCCATTGGCTATTTTTGCAACATTCTTACCTATGTTCCCCATTCCGATTATTCCAATTTTCTTGCTTTTCAACTCAGTTCCAAGATGAAACATAGGTGCCCAGCCACTAAATCCGTCTGATCTCATTATTCTTTCACCTTCAGAGATTCTTCTTGTTATTCCCAGTATCAGTGCAAAGGTTAGCTCTGCTGTTGATACAGTTGAGACAATAGGTGTATTGGTAACGATTATTCCATTTTCCCTTGCAGCAGCAAGATCAATATTATCAAAGCCTGCTCCGTAGTTTGCTATTATCCTTAGATTTGGATTTGATTCAATTACTTCTCTATCTATTTTATCCGACAGGATGCAAAGAAGGGCATCTTGTCCCTTAATTCCATCTATGAGCTCTTCTTTGGAAAGTGACTTGCCAGTTCTGTTGATCTTTACATTATGCTTTTCTGACAGTTTCTTAAATGCAATCTCTGGTATTATTCCTGAAATAAATATATTTTTCATATTATCCATCCTTTCCAAATATCCGCTGTTGCTTTTATCCTATGTATATAATATTATATTGTTAATCATTAGTAAAATTCATAATTATAATGATGTTGATTCCATTTTGGAATAGGAGGCGTTTATGAATATAAAACAATTGGAGACATTCACTACTGTTGCAAATCATCTTTCCTTTACGAAGGCTTCTGAAGAGATGTTTATTACCCAGTCATCTGTTAGCAAGATGATAAAATCACTTGAAGATGAACTATCTGTGCAGCTGTTTCATAGAGCTCCCCAGATTCAACTTACTGATGCAGGCAAGGAATTGTACAGACATTCCGTGGACATACTTTCCATGCTTAACAATATCCCGATAGAGATTGGAAATCTATCAGAACTAAAGAAAGGCAAGGTAAAAATCGGAATTCCGCCTATTATCGGATCTTCATTTTTTCCAGCTATAATTGGAAAGTTCAAGTCGGAGTATCCTGAAATTGAAATTAACCTAACAGAAGTGGGATCCAAGGTTATTCTGGAAGAACTCCATGCTGGAAATCTGGATGTTGGTATTGTCTGTTCCTATCCTTCTGAAAAGCAGGATTATCATATATATCCTCTTGTGAAGAGTCCACTGATGGTAGGGGTTCATGCAGACAATCCGCTGGCTCAAAAGGAGAATCTGTCATTTGCTGATCTTAAAGAGGAAAGTTTTGTCCTGTTTAAAGAGGATTTTTCACTTTATGATTCAATAATTGAGGGGTGCAACCAGAATGATTTTTCTCCTAAGATTATCTGTAACAGTTCACAGAAGGACTTTATCCTGGAAATGGTTACTTCAAAAATGGGCATCACCTGCCTACCTCATATTAGCTGTGCTCATGTGACAGAACAAAACCTAAAGTTTATTCCACTGGTTAACCCTAAGATATTTCTTAATCTCTTGATAACCTGGAAAAAGAGCAGGTATATGAGCCATGCCAGCAGGGAATGGATTCGCTTTACTCTGGATGCCTTAGATATTGGCCTTGAAATATAGACAAACAAGGAAAAGCCCGACCTCTTAATGTGGAGGTCGGGCTTTTCCTTGTGCAAGTAATTATTCTTTTTTCTCTGGAATTACCAATACAGGACAATGTGCACCTGAAAGTACTCTTTGAGATACTGATCCTAGGAAGAACCTTGTAATCTTTGAGAATCCTCGGCGACCTATTACTATTAGGTCATAATTCTCTTTTTCAGACATCTCAATAATCTCTTCGTAGGGTTCTCCAGATATTACCTTAATGTCATACTCCATTCCTTCAAGATCCATCTCTTTAAGAAAATGGTTTATTGTTTCTTCTTGCTCTTCCTTCAGTTCATTGCTATATTCCTCTGATCCGAAAACTGTACCTGCGCTACTATTACCCCTACCGAAAACGTCTGGCTTCTTAGCTACCATCAGAAATGTTAGCTTGCTGTCGTACTTTTTTGCAACTTCAATAGCCTTCTTAGCTGCATGCTCAGATGTAGGCGAACCATCAACCGGAACTAAAATCTTATCCATTAAACAACCTCCAATCCATATTTGCTTTCTAATTACTTGCTACTTATATACCCTTTACAATTTCTGCTAAAAGCATGTGCCGGATTTTTGCGCATAAGGAGAGCATATTATCATAAAACAATCGGAATTCCACCTATTATCGGATTTTCCTTTTTCCCTGCTGGAATTGGAAAATTCAAGTGGGTATTCCTTAATCTCTTGATTACGTGAAAAAAAGGGAGGTACATGAGTTATGCAAACATTGAGTAGATTCGCTTTACTCTTGATGTTCTGGTCATACGGCTTGAGATCTAGATTGAAAGAAAAGCCTGGCCTCCGATAAAATGAAGGTCAGGTTTTTGATTTTTCTTGTAATTAATCTTTTTTCTCTGGTATTACCAAAACGGGGCAATGTGCACCGGAAAGTACTCTTTGTGATACTGATCCTAGGAAGAATCTTGTAATCTTAGAGAATCCCCGGCGACCAATTACTATAAGGTCGAAATTTTCATTTTCAGACATCTCAATAATCTTCTCATATGGTTCTCCAAGCATTATCTTGGTGTCATACTCAATTCCTTCCATGTCAATCTTCTTAAGGAAATTTTTCATCGTCTTTTCCTGCTCTTCCTTCAGCTCGTTAATATATTCCTTGGAGCTGAAGATTGTACCAGTACCACCACTGCCTGTACCGATTACTTCAGGCTTCTTGGCTACCAGCAGGAATGTTATTTTACTGTTGTACTTCTTGGCAACATCAATTGCTTTTTCAGTTGCATGCTCAGATGTAGGTGAGCCATCAACTGGAACTAAAATCTTATCCATTACGCTACCTCCAATCAAAATTACTCTCTTGCTTCTTAATAGATATATACCCTTAGCAATTCTCGTTAAAAGTATGGCTGTAAATTTTTGCAAAAAAGCAGCCTGTACATGGGCACAGGCATTAGTTTACAGCTTTTCCAAAAGCTTTTCAGTTGTTATTATTGCATGTGGTATTTCTGACCTTATGGTTTTTCTTGGGTCAACCACCTGTGATATCTTCATATGAACCGCAATACTTGTCAATAGATATGTCTCTTCAAAGTCCATATCCAAAGCCTTTGAGAGCAGTTCGACGGTTTCTTCAGTTGCATTGTAGATTGCCTTGTCAACATCATCGCCTGATGCAACTACCATCGTTGAATCCTTCGTTTCGATCAATGGCCAAGTGACCTTCTTGTCCTTTATAACACTTACTCGAAGCTTTACACTGGCTGGTACCTCAAGGCCTGTAAAGCATATTTCTCCATCACCCATAATTGCATGACAATCTCCAAGTGCAAGTAGTGCTCCCTTTTGTCTTACAGGAAAGTATACTGTATTTCCCTGGGCAATATCTGTTGTATCCATGTTTCCACCGTGTTTCCAAGGTGTCTCAGTTGGACACTCTCCATCTTCATCACCAGGTGCTACACCAATCACACCAACCATTGGCTTGATGGGGAGCTTTAGTCCTTTGTAATGTGCGTACCCGTCTTTAATTGGAATTATTCTGATAATGGGTTTCTTGGCTTTGTCTCCTAGGATTCCTTCTCCTGGTACAACGCCTGCCACTCCCTTATCTGCAACATCGATTTTCAGAATTTCTACCTTCAACAGATCTCCTGGCTCCGCTTCTTCAACATAAATTGGCCCAGTAGCTGGGTTTATATGGTCAAAATCCACTTCCATAAGTACCTGTTCTTCGCTTTCAATCTGCTGGAAAAAGCAGTCGTTGGTTTCAACCAGGATCTCTTCTCCCGACTTCATTGTAAGTACAGGCTCCATCTCTGTCTTAAAGGTATAAATAACCTTGTCTCCTATTAGTTTGTGCACTATATCCCTCCTTAGGATTACTGCCTTTGAACTTGTATACCCAAACACTTATTGACTCCTCACCACATGTTATCTATAAATCAATATCATAATTTGACTTTCCACTTCTTTTTACCTTATACAAGGATTTGTCGGCTTTGGCCATCAATTCACTGACCTTTTCTCCATCCTTGGGATAGAATGAAACCCCTATGCTGCTTCCTATATCAATATTCTGGCTTCTTTCGCCCAAATCATCATCCAATCTATATCTTCCAGTAATCTTATTGAAAATTCTATCTATCGATTTTAGAGCATCCTTAGGTTCTCTTATGTCATGAAGATATATTAAAAATTCATCACCACCGGTTCTAACAATCAAATCCTTATCTCTAAGTTCCATTTTTATTCTTGATACAATGTATTCGAGAACCTTATCGCCGGCTATGTGTCCATATTCATCATTGATTTCCTTAAAGTCATCCACATCCAACACTGCCAGACAACTGGTGAGCTTATTCTCCCTGGCTTCTTCGAGTCTGTCCCGAAGAACCGTCTCAAGAACACGTCGGTTGTATGCTCTTGTCAGTGGATCGAGCTCTGCTTTTTCTTTTAATTCTTCTTCCACTTCTTTCTTTTCTGTAATATCATCTACAATGATATTGGCGCCTGTTACCCTTCCGTATTCATATTTTGGAGTAAAATAGGCTTTGGCCCAGTTATGTTTTCCCCAACTACTTTCATATGACATTTCAAAAATAATTTCTTTATCATTATCCATGGCTTCCTTAAGCTTGGCGGAGAAACCACTCTTGACAAGATTAGGGAATTCCAGAAGATTAATCTTTGCTGTTTCTTCATATGATGGTGAACCAATAATTTCAAGGAGTTTTCTGTTGGCATAGGTTATCACTCCTTTTGTGTTACAGGAGATAAATCCAACCGGAGCATATTCAGCAAGTGAGTAAAACCTTTTTTGACTTTCCTCTAAGGACTTTAAAATCCTTGTCTTTTCGATAAACAAACCAAGTTGTGACAAGTACATCTTTAACAGATCTTTATTCTGTAATTTTTCATTTTTTTTAAACAGTAAAGTGAAGTCCCCGAGAACCTTTCCGTCTTTCTCTATCTTTGCCACTACAACTTCACCAAGTTTAAATACTTTTATAAGTTGCTTTACAATCTCTTTTGGAAGAACATCTTTTGTCAGTTGATCAATGGATACAAAATATGTAATTTCCTGATCTGCTATTAAGGCTTCTCTTAAAGGATCGTGGGCCCATTTTCTACCAATTATTTTTTGATTTAGGAGACTCACTCCATTTTTGATTACTTTCGAATCTGCAAATATGGATACGGTAGTAAAATCTTTACTATCTTCATCGAATAGATTAAAAGCTGTAACTTCCGCTCCTGTTATTTCATGTGTAAGTTGGACAATTTTTTCATAGTCGACATCCTCACCCATGTTTTCGGAAAAGTATTTTGCAATTTCCTGTATTCTTTTTTCAAATGTTTTGTTTGTAAAAAGAGTTGCAAAACAGTCTTTATCTGAATAGTATGCTTTGATCTTGAAGTGTTTCTTATACTCCTTTGAGTAATCTTCAAATTCAATCATCTCTTTATCAATTATAACTTTTTTGTAGATATCTACACATACTTGTGCATATTCCTTGTTTAATGCAATGTCTTTTACGAATCTTCTGTTGATTATATCTTCTTTCCTAAGACCTGTAAGTTTTTCAAAGGATTTGTTCACATCAAGAAAAATATAGTCAATCATTTTGTTGTTATCATCAAAAACTGCTTTGTGGTATGCAAAAGCAGAATCACTATTCATTATGGCTTCTAAATAAATATCCATACCCATGTCACATGTCCTTTCGAAATTTATTGGTAATAATGCACACAAAAAATCTATCTATCCTATAGATATATTACCCTAAAAAACATCATTCCAAAATCCGCTTCTATCCATTCTGGCTTTCTCCTGTGCTTCAAGGAAGATGCTTTCGTACTTTACATTTGGTGGATATGTTGAAACAACTGCAAGTCCTTCCTCAAGTAGATTCTTATTGAAGAGCTCTCCTTCCACCCATACGTATGCAAGAAGTCTTCCGTACTGATCTCTTTCCTGAACATCCATTTGGATTCCTACGTATTCTCCATCCAATGCTTTTCTAGTATATTCAGCTGCTACTTTTCCGCTCTCAGTATTCCTTCCCTGATCCGGATGCACACTTTCCGGAGTATCTATCCCAATTAACCTTACGGTTTCCTCATCCCCTCTATAATGGACCACAATTGTATCCCCGTCAACTACCCTTTTTACTTTATACTCTCCATGATAATTGATTTTATCAGAGTCTATATGGACAATCTGGTATTCTCCATCCCAGCTTACCCGGGCGTCAAGACTCTCGGCAATAAATCTTACGGGAACATAACTTCTGTCCTCAATTATTCTAGGTGGCACATCCATTATATAGTTCTGCTCGTTTAAGACGGCTGTACTATTATCTATTGTTAGTTTTATGTTGGCTTCAGGAAATTTACAATCAATGCTTCTGGTTTCAGAATCCCAGGCGATATCTGCGCCAAATGCTGTAAGGACTCTTCTTACCGGAACTAGGGTCCTTCCATCCTCAATTACTGGCTCCTGGTCTAGTGACAGATGGTGACCGTTTATATACAGCTTTATTCCCTCCTCTGTATAGGAAGGTATTCCAGGTATTATATATGTAAGTAGTATTCCAAGAATTATTATAAGTATAATCTTTTTCATGTGTCGCCTCCCACATTGATTATACTAGAAAAAAACACATAAAAAAAGGGAGGATTTCTCCTCCCTAGAAACTGATCCTAATCGTCATCTCTTTCATCGTCATCATGATCATCTTCCTCGTTGTCATCTTCATCTTCATCATGATCATCTTCATCCTTGTTTTCATAGTAGTCATCATTATTCTCTACTTCAAAATCAAGGATCTCACCCGTGAAGGCATGGATTTTGATTTCGTACTCTTTTCCATCTACCATAACCTTTACTTCAAATTCATCATCATCAGATTCAAATTCTGTTATTACACCACCATTTTTAAAATCAAGGGCGATGACTTTTGCCTGATCTGCTGAGATTCTATTTTTGCTTGTCTCATTTGATTCTTCTTTTTTGTCATCGTCATCGTCATCGTCATCGTCTTCTCTTTCAAACTCTTTAACTTTACCATTTATGGCATCAATTTCAAATTTGTAAGTGACTCCGTCTTTACTTATCAATATTTCATATTCTGGATCATCATCGTCGCTATCGAGCTCAATCTTAATTATCTCACCGCTTACTTTGGCAAGAGCTATAGCTGATACTTTTTCTTTTGAGATGATGTTTTGTGTCTTGTTCTCATCATCCATATACTCTTCTTTGTCATCATCGTCATCATCTTTTTCAATCTCTGCCTCATTTGAAATTTTAGGTGTACTTCCTGATATCACATCACTATTACCTTCAGCAACTCTAAACAGGCTTGCGATAGGTATACCCTTTTCCTTGCTGTAGTGAACAAGCTCTCTAACATTCATTTCATCAATTTCTTCTGCTGTAAGACTGTTGTCAATTTCATTAAGTCTTTGAGCTGCCAGCTGTACACCAGTTATTTTGTCTTCTTTTTCACTTTTGGAAATTGCCTGGTTTAATACTGTTGCTTCAATTTTCTTATTTTCCAGCATTGCTGCTATTGCTTTGTTAACCTTTTCTACAAGCTTACTGTCCATTGAATCATCATCAACAGTAATCATAACGAAGTTATCTTCTCCACCTTTTATGTGTCCTGAAAGAATCAATAGATCTACAAGGTCATTAATTGTGCTCTCTAAATTCTTGTTCTTTGGATCAAAGTCTTTTAAAAGTTCTTCTGCGTCATCATTAAGTGGATTGATTTCTACAACTCTGTCTAGTCTGTTTGTTACAATTTCGATACTAGGATTTACATCCATTGTTAGTGAGTTTGAAGGCTGTACTGCTACAAATCCCACCATTACTATTGCCAGTATAAAAATTGGAAGTGCGTAATAAATTTTCTTAAGTTTCATTTTCTGGTTCCTCCTTTTTCTTTCTATAGTGGGTTAACTAATGAGGTCTTGCTTTTATTGCATAATTAAAAAATATATTTTTAATCTTCGTCATCTTCAACATCATCTTTGTGGTCTTCAACATCATCTTTGTCGTCTTCAACATCATCTTTGTGATCTTCAACATCATCTTTGTCGTCTTCAACATCGTCTTCGTCATAGTCATCATTGTTGTCTTCAAAATCGTCGTCCTCAAAATCATCGTCGTCGTCTACAGATTGTACAGGTGTAGATGGTGCTGACTCTGGTTGTGGAGTTTGAATTCTTTCAAAATCAGTTGAATCGATTATCTTATCCAAATCTAAATCCATAGCCTGGCTTAATCTTACAAGCTCTTCAATGCTTAAGCCCACCAAATCCTCGGTTTGAAATTCAGGATTTAGGATTATCAGATTTCTAATGAATGTCATCTTGCTCGTTGATATATTGAACTCTTTTGCATAGCTCTCAATTGTTGAAGTATTATCCAGCTTTTGTGATAGAACTATTGGTTGAAACTCACCTTGTTGAAGATACTCATGAATTCTTCTGTCTAAATCCAACTTCTGTTGTTCTGCTTTCTCCTGATTATTGTTATAGACCGAAAGTAGCAGGAATTCATGGTCTTTTTCCAGGTATCTTTCATTCATCATTCTATCCAGTATCTCTTCTGTTACCTGGTATATTGTCATTCCCTTGTAATCAAGATTCTCGATTATTTGTCTTCCATCCTCATTATTAGCTTTGATGTCTATGACCCTATCCTGTCTATTTGTAACAAATTGAATACTAGGGTTTACATCAAAGTAAATACGGCTATCTGGCATCCTTGTCTGGTACTGCCATCCAAATAATACAAACAGAAATGCAGCTGCAACGGAAGCGTAGGGCAGAAATTTTCTAGCAATGCTCATTCCTGTATCCTGCCTGGTTATTTCATCATGCCTTAGCATTTTTGTTCTTGGTTCCTCCTTTATTCCATCCAAAATATCTATTGGTGCCCGATCAGCTGATCTTTTTAAACTATCCAGTATTTGATTGTCTTTCATGCCCTCGCCTCCTTTCCTTCAAGGTAATCCCTGAGCTTCTTAAGTGCTCTGTGATATTTCGAAAGGGTTGTGGACAAGTTAAGTCCGAGTCCCTCTGCTATTTCCTTGTGTTTCATTCCCGATATCGCATGGAGCATCACTATCTCCCGTTCTTCTTCAGACAACAGCGAAAGCACTCCCTCAAGCACAATTCGGTCGTCCATTTCCGTTATATATGAAAATTTCTTATCGTCTGCAACCTCTTCAGGCTTCATTGAGATACTACGTTTTTCTCTTTTGGTATTTGAATAGTGGAGATTCTTTGCTATCGTAAACATCCACGCAAGGGGCTTCCCCATTGGCTTGTAAAGATGTGCTGCAGTAAGAATCTTTACGTAGGTATCCTGCATAAGGTCAAGAGCAATATCGTGGTCACTGGTCAAAGACACTGTATATGCATACATTGTCTTTTCTGTGATGGCGTAGAGCTCATCAAGTGCAGTCATATCGTCTTTGGCAAGTCTTTTGAAAAGATTCTCGTCTATTTCTATTTTATTGTTCCGGTTATCATTTGGATTGTCATCATAGACAAATGTAAATAGCAGCATCTCCATTGCTCCTTTGATAGTATAACTATTGAGTGGTCGATTTTATTGCATTAAATATCTTTTTTCCTCTTATCATTATTACCCTAATTAGAGCAATTACTGATAATTTGTCAAAAAACAAGGCCCATCGTTTGATGGACCTCGTTTTACTTTGGGTGTGGGGTGGCACACCTTTTGGGTTTTATCGATATATTATCGGTTTTTGCTGTTTGAGTTTCCAGGAGCTTCGTTTGATTTGCCTGGGTTTTCTGGTCTTTCTGAATCAACATCATCAATCTCTTCTAATTCTAAATCATCATTGTCTGGTTCTACTTCTCCGGACACTCTTGTTCTTGTTTCCCCTATAGATGTGTCTTCTTTATCTTTAATCTTTTCTTTCTTTTCCTTGTCTACTTTATCCTCTTGTCCTGGCGCATTTACACTTGGGTTGTTTTTCTCACCATTTCTGGCTGAAAACTCTTCCATGATTCTCTTGGACAGTTCTTTGTCATCATCTTCATCTTCTAAATCACCTCTTAGGCTATTGACATATCTCTCAACATTCTCCATGCCCATAAGGTTCTTTACAATATTGTATTTACCAGGAGTAATTCCAAGTTTTTCTGCTTCCATCAAGTCTTCAGGACCTAGACCCTTGATTTCTGAAAGTTCTACTCTTAACCTGTCCCTCGAATTGTCTCTATCTTCTTCATCAACATCATCATCTTCTTCTTTTACTCTATCTCTGTCCCTTTTAGCTATCTCTTCCTCATGTTCTGCTTCTTCCATTTCCATCTCTGCCCAGTACTCATCCATTCTTTCCTGTAGGCTCTTAGCTATTCTTTCGGATTTTGCTTTATCATTTGCTATTGCTGTTATAACAAGACCTTCATACTCTTCATCATCATATCCCAGTCCATCCAAAACCAGTATAATAGCTTCGTTTATATCCTTGCCGTTAAAGTCGTCCTTTGGTTCAAGAACTTCTCCGTCTTTTTCTTCCTCATACCTTACATTTATAACCTTCCCAAGTTTATTAACCTCAAATAGTATTTGATCCTCACCATCTACACTAATCTCATATGCTGGTGTTGCATAAGCCCATGTTCCTGTTCCCACCATTGCAAAAATCAACAATGCGGCAACAATCGGTGCCCATTTTCTATGTGAAAATATACCTTCCTTCATGTAAATCTCATCTCCTACCGAATAGTTTTTATTACGGACTCGTCTCACGGTCCCGTTTTCCTTCATAACAACTGCTTTTTCTTTAATTATTTCAAGTATTACTGCCTTCATAATCATTTCTCCTCTCTGACATATCTCAGATACTCTGAAAGATAGGGGTAATCCCCTGCCAGTATTTCCATTGCAGCTATTATATATTTACGGTGTCTTTCAATTGTTTTTCGGGGTAGGTCGAGTTTTTTTTCAATATTTTTTATTGGAAGTGTTCCTGTTCGTCTTATTTCGATAACCAGATTGTGATCTTCAATAAGATATAAGAGTATTTCCTTACAGGCCTTTTTGGTTTTTTCAGCCTTTGGTGAATTGTCCGCAATATCTGAAAAGCTTAGCCCATATTCACCAAGACTCTCCCCAAGGGCATGTATCTCAAGCCTAAGATCATCGTTATAACCTGTATCTTCTACTTCTCCATACATATCCTCTGTATGTGCATCTGCGGACTGTCTTCCGTTAATCCTGAACCAGTCAATCAATCTGCTTCTAATTATCATTCCAGCAAAGGTCAGGAAACTTCCCTTGATTGGGTCATATTTCTCAATTGCCTCTGAAAATGCAGTCAGAGCAACAGACCATTCGTCGTCACTCTTTGAGACAAAGTGTCTGGATGCTCTGGATGCAGACTTTAGAATAAAGGCTTCGTTAAGTTTAATGAAATCCTCCAGATCCCTTTGATTCTCTCTGATTTCTGAAATCTTTTTTTCCCTATCAAGCATTCTTATCCCTTCCTCATCTACTTTCTGCTATATTGTTACCACTGATTTGGAATTCTAATATTATTTTTAGATTACATCATCCAGAAACAATTTTATCACAAATAAACCGATACATCATGTATAATCTTACACGATGGTATCGGTCCTTTTCATATTGTAAGTATTTCCAAGCTATTTTCCCTTCGAGTAACTTCCAATATATTCTTCAAAATCCATGTTAAGTCTATTGCAGATTTCTTTCAGTTCATCAAGTGTACTCTTGTTAACTAGGATTCCATTCTGGAGCCTGTCCTTCATTGCCTCAATCTCTTTTTCACCATGGGTATAAATTCTCTCAGCGCCTTTTGCCTTATTACTGTTTCTAATTTCCCCCAGATACTTTGACAGGTGTTCCTTGATTGATTCCCTGTCACCGAAAATTCCTGAATCAATTGCAACAAATCCGTGACTGCATCCATCAACACCATCAATAAGACAATAGTTGCTGGTTAACCCAAGTGACATGATTGAAGAGAATATCTCTGCTACCATTCCATATCCATAGCCCTTGTGACCACCGGATACTTCCCCTGCTCCTCCGATTGGTAGGATTCCTCCACCCTTCTTTTCTGCTATATTCTTTATTACCTCTTCTGCATTGTCTGTTTCATTACCGTTTTCATCAATCGTCCATCCTTCCGGCAACGGCTTGTCCAGTTTCTGGTAGACCTCAAGTTTGCCATGAGTTACAACCGTTGTTGATGCATCAAGTAGAAAATCGTGTGGATCTGCTGGCATTGCGCATGCTATTGGATTGCTTCCAAGCATAGCTTCTCTTCCGAAGGTAGGTACCATTATTGCACCACTATTTGTAAAGGAAAGTCCAAGCAGTCCTTTGTCACTTGCCATCTTGGCATAGTATCCTGCAATGCCGAAGTGGTTTGAGTTTCTGACAACCACCATACCCATTCCTGATTTTCCTGCCTTTTCAATTGCCATCTCCATTCCCTTATGAGCAGCAAGCTGACCCATTCCAAACCTTGCATCGATTGTCGCTGAAACCGGGGTTTCGAATACCACTTCAGGCTCCACTTCAACCTTCATCATTCCATTTCTTATACCGTTGTGATACATGATCATCCTTTGAACGCCATGGCTTTCTATTCCGTAAAGGTCGGAAAGAAGAATTATATCTGTAATTATCCCACTTTTCTCCTCTGTAAAGCCAGCTTTGACAAATGATTCCTGACACATTTTTTTGACTGCTTCATATTGAATTCTGTAATAGCTCATATAGTACCTCCAGATTTTTGATTACATCATCGCTACGACCTATATGTATTATACTCTCATTTTCCTTCTTAATAAACAAAAAATCCATCCCCTTCTGGGGACAGACTTAAATTTGGTAATATTATTTGATCCTTTATTCATTTGTTAGTTCCACTCTATCCAGTTCTTCCTTCAATTCTTTCTTTGACAATTGCTTCATTAAACTTCCTCTTCCTCTGTTTGCTCCGGTTCTTTTGGAGCAGGTGATGCAAATGATGCCAGCGCCCCAAGTACTGGGAATACCATCATTATCAATAGTATTTCACTGTATCCTCCGAAAGTATCATATGCCATGCCAAAGGGCAAGGGTCCCAGTGCTGATCCCACTACCATTGAAGTCATTGTAATGCTACGTATGCTGCCAAGGTTGGCACTCCCAAAATAGTTTGGCCATATTACCCCTGTACTTACTGAGTCGAAAGCCATAAATACTCCATGAAGGACTGCATAGACAATCAACATTGCCGGACTCTTTCCAATAAGCACTGCCACTACTACAATCAGATACAGTATATAATTAAAACCTTTAACATAATGAACTTTAACATTATCCACCACAAATCCAGCTACAAATGTCATTGGAAATTGGCTAAGGGCCACAATGCTAAGAACAGTTGCTGCAAAAGCAGATGAATAACCTTTTTCTCCAATAATTGATACTATGTGAAATGTTATCCCTGTATTAATCATCGATGGAATTGCCATGGTAAGAAGCAAGAACCAAAATGCTCTGGTCTTCATTGCTTCATCCAGTTTCCAGGGATAACTGCTTACTTGGATTTTCTTTGCCGGTCTTAATCTGTTTTGCTCAATATCATCATCTGTGTCTCCATCGGGCTGAAGCCCTTTTTCTTCAGGCCTATTTCTGATAAAAGTCCATCCAACTGGTATCATTATCAAAAGCAGAAGTGCCGTCCAGGTTCTCCAGGCTATTGCAGCTCCGAAATTCACCAGCATATAGTTGTTTAACGGTGGAATTGCAGCTGATCCAATTACTCCTCCTAGAGCCATCAAACTCAATGCCTTGCCTCTGTTTCTTAGAAACCATGCCGGTACCAAGGTGTTTGGCAGCAGTGTCATCGACCCCTGGCCTAGAAGTCTGAGCAAAAAGAAACCGATGATCAGCATCAGAGGAGTCCTTACAAAGCTCATCCAAAGAGCAGCCATACCAAGTGCAAATGCTATAAAAGCCACCATTTTTCTCTGACCGTTTTTATCGATTGCTCTTCCGATTAAGGGAAGTGTAAATCCTGCAACAAGTGTTGCCATTGAATAGTAGCTGGAAACTTCTGTTCTTCCCCAGCCAAATGTCTCAACGTAATAATCTATAAATATGGATACGGAAAATGTCTGTCCAGGTCCTGAAAAAAACAGTGTCAGGGCTGCCACGGCCACAATGGTCCATCCGTAATAGGTCTTTTTAGTTTTGTTTGATAATTTATTATCTTTGTCCATGGTCTGCCTCACTTTTAGTGATTATATAAACTCTATATTATAAAAATATAGTATATCAGATATGGACCATATTTGCACATAAAAGAGGCTCCCTTTTTTTTAGGGAGCTCACTTATTAAGCTGTAAACCAGCCTCTTGTATTGTTTGCTATTTTTACCAGAATCAACATAACGGGGACCTCAACCAAGACTCCTACAACAGTTGCTACAGCAGCTCCTGAAGTGATTCCGAAAACTGAAATTGCTACTGCTACCGCAAGCTCGAAGAAGTTTGATGCTCCAATCATTCCAGCAGGGGCTGCTACATTGTGTGGCAGTTTCCATGCCTTTGCCCACATATATGCGATAAAGAAGATTAGGAATGTCTGAATTATCAAAGGTATTGCTATAAGAAGAATGTTCAGTGGATTATCTATTATTATCTGTCCCTGGAATGAGAAGATGATAATAAGAGTAAGAAGCAGTCCTCCTATTGTAACATTATTGAACTTTGGGATATACACATTTTCAAAGTATTCAAGTCCTCTGTTCTTTGTTATTACAGATCTTGATACAACTCCTGCAACAAGTGGTATTACAACAAACAAGACTACTGAAAGAAACAGTGTTCCCCAAGGAACGAAAATATCACTTACTCCGAGCAAAAGTGCTACTATTGGCACAAATGCAACCAGGATTATCAGGTCATTTGTAGCTACCTGTACAAGGGTGTATGCTGGATTTCCTTTTGTAAGGTGACTCCATACAAATACCATTGCCGTACAGGGTGCTGCTCCAAGAAGTACAGCTCCTGCAAGGTACTGCTTTGCTATTTCGGCATCGATTAGATTGCTGTAGAATACATTGAAAAACAAATACGCGATTGCAAACATTGTAAATGGTTTTATCAGCCAGTTTGTTACCCATGTTACTATTAGCCCTTTAGGATTCTCTCCAACTTGCTTGACACTCTTAAAGTCTACCTTAAGCATCATTGGATAGATCATAAGCCATATAAGTATTGCAACTGGAATTGATACGCTATAATATTCAAATTGACTTAAAAATTCCGGTATTCCTGGAAGATATACCCCAATTGCAACTCCGATAGCCATACACAATGCTACCCAGACCGTAAGGTATTTCTCAAAAAAACTTATTCCTGCTAGATTTTGTTTGGACATATTATCTCCTCCATAAAAAATATTGCTGTCAATATAGTTAATCATAAGCCAGGTGATTTTTTTCAGCTGGCTTATGCCTTTACAGCATCTTCTTTATTTCTTCAACTGTTGGGACTTTTCCCTTAACTTTTACCTGCTCGTCGATAACAAGGGCTGGTGTAGACATTACACCATAGGACATTATTCCCTGCACATCTTCAACCTTTTCGATTATTGCTTCTAGTCCAAGCTCCTTTACTGCCTCTCTAGCATTGTCTTCTGTCTTTTGACATTTCTTGCAGCCTGTTCCTAAAATTTTAATTACCATTATGTTTCCTCCCTAAATATTAATTATTTTCTTAGCTTCAACCAGTTATCTTTTCGCCGGAACCAATAGTACTGATACCGGTGACTTTCGGACGAGATCATGACTTACACTTCCAATAAAAATTTCCTGTAGAAACCCTCTCCCCTGTGAACCCATTACTATAAGTGTAGCACCTGATTCCTCCGTGTAATCTATAATTTCATCAGATGGTTCTCCATAAAGTATACTCACTCTAACATTTTCTGCCCCCGACTTGGCAAGCTCTACTTCATATAACTGAAGTTTCTCCATAATATCTCTTCTTGAATCCTCTTCTGTGTCCCTTTCAGCTACGTGAACAACACTGACATTCTTGACTCCTGACTTTACCATTTCTAGAATCAGGCTAAAAGCCATCCTTGAGTTTTTTGAGAAGTCTGTTGGGAATAAAACATGGTCAGTTATTTTGCATTTTTCAATCAATGGCTCATCGTCATTGAATTTTGATACCCTGACCACGAGAATTGGTATCCTGGAATGAATTATAATTTGGTACTCCATGCCTCCCAGGAACTTTTCCCTTATTAAGGATTGGATTGTCCCACCTACTACGACCAAAGAATAATTATCTTCATTGGCAAGCATATTTACCTCATCGTCGGCTTCTCCAAAATCAACGCTTTTTTCTACCTCATATCCCTGGCTTTCCAATATGACCTTTTGTTTTTCCGAGTAATTTTCCAAGGTCTTTTGATAAAACGATGATATCTTTGCTCCTCCTTCATTAGGATCCAAGCAGTATAATAGCAGACATTTTTCTGTTCCTAGCTTTTTTAACCCTTTCAAACACTCTGTAATGTCATGCTCTTCAGAAGATGGTTCTGAGGATATTATTATTTTTTCAAACATCTTAATCCCTCCCTATTAAAAGTTATTCTGCAACAGAATTTTCAGAGTTCATTTATTTAATATCATTTCACTAGTTTTATACCCCTGTTCAATTCAGTTTCCATATGAAATAGACTGGAATCTGGATTTTTCTTCTTATAGAAATAAATATCCAAACGAATTGAATGTGTAACCTATAATAAGAATTCCTACAGTCACAATTCCCGTAAATATCACTAGCAACTTTGTCTTTACAACCTTTTTAAGCATAATAAGTGAAGGTAAGGAAAGCGCAGTTACTGCCATCATAAAGGCAAGTGCTGTTCCTATTCCGACTCCCTTTGCTACAAGAGCTTCAGCAATTGGCAGGGTTCCGAATATATCAGCATACATGGGTATTCCCACTAATGTTGCCAACAGTACTGAGTACCATTTGTCCTGTCCGAGTATAGCTGATATTACGCTTTCAGGAATCCAGTTGTGAATCAGTGCTCCGATTCCTACACCGATCAGTATATATAACCATACCTTGTTTATGATGTCTAGAACCTGATCTTTTGCAAATAGTATCCTGTCATGTCTGGTCAGTTCTTCCTGTTCTGTATCCATCATATTATTGTTGAATACAAATGGTTCAACATATTTCTCCAGCTTTGCCTTGCTTATGATTGAACCCCCGATTACTGCTAGTATCAATCCAACTATCACATATGCTATTGCTATCCTCCAATTAAATATACTTGCAAGCAGTAATACTGATGCAAGGTCCACAAGTGGAGATGATATCAGGAATGAGAATGTAACTCCTATAGGAAGTCCAGCACTTGTAAATCCAATAAATAACGGAATTGAAGAGCAGGAACAAAATGGTGTTACTGTACCTAGTAGAGCTCCCAGGATATTTGCTGATATGCCTTTGTATTTTCCAAGTATTTTTCTGGTTCTTTCCGGTGGGAAGAAGCTTTGAATATATGAAATAGTAAAAATTAGAAATGATAGCAGTATGAAAATCTTCACAACATCATATATAAAGAAATGGACGCTTCCACCAATTCTTTCGTTCATATCAAGTCCAAATACACTTTCAACAAGCATCTCCACAAAGTCGTATAGCCACTCCATTTTAAGCAATTGGCTGTTAAGCCAACTAAAAATTACCATGTTATCACTCCTAGCCTATTAAAGTATTGATAAAGGGTTACACTTGTTAAGGAATTTCTCCTTTTCACCAAGTCTCTTTATATCTTCCTGAAGCTGAGGATATTCCTCCAGATTTTCAAGAATTCCCTGTATTATTCGATTAAGTATTTCATTGTCCTTTTTAAGTGTATAAAATACAAACTTTTCCTTCCGCTCATCCTGGACAAGATTAAGATCTCTCAATTTAGAGAGGCTTTTGGATATCTTAGGCTGGGACAAGTCCAATACTCCTTCAAGCTCACATACACAGAGTTCTTCTTTGTAGAGCAATACAACAGCTCTTAGTCTTGTCTGATCAGATAAAACTTTAAAAATATTTGTAAGTTGATCCATATTGATCTCCTTCCAGAGTGTTTTTATATATTTTCATATGCACTTATGAGTATATGTATATATTACTCTCTTGTCAGTTACTTGTCAATCTTTTTTAGGGTATTTTTTTAAAGAAAAAAACGCCAATTATTTTTAATTGACGTTAATCTTAGCTACTAATATTTCGATTCTAGTTTTATTATTCTATCGTAAATATCCTGGTTTATTGGTGTAGGAATGCCATGCTTTTTACCATACTTCAATACCGTACCCGCAAAAATCTCAACCTCAGATTTTCTTTTGTGAAGACCATCATATCTCATTGAAGGCATTCCTTCCGGATTAAGCGTATCAATCAGGGAAACGTAATAATTAATATCCTCTTCTGTGATTTTTATGTTCTCCTTTTCAGCAAGAGTAATTACTTCCTTCATTGCATCGATCATCAGGTCTCTTGCAGGACCCGGCTTTTGGATTGTATCGTAGTTTCCTTCATAAATCATAAGCACTTGATTGACTCCAACATTGAGCATAAATTTACTCCACAGCCTCTTCATTACATCCTCTTCAAGCTTATATGGAAAGGCCGTTCTGTCAAACATCGCAAGGACTCTTGCAAGCTTTTCTTTTTTCTCGCCAGTTTCATTGTCTATTCCTATTCGTAAATATCCCATCTTTGTATAGTCCAGGTTATCTCCTGTTCTAATCGGGTCCATCCCTTCAGCAATTGTATAGATTACTTTTTCTTTTCCAAGTGCTTCTCCTATTACCTCTTCGCTGGTTATTCCATTAAGCAGTGAGATGATTATTGTGTCATCAGAAACCTTGTTCCTTACAATTTCAACTGCATCCTTTAGTCCAGTGGACTTAACTGCAAATATTATTAGGTCTGCCGGATTGTCTTTTTCATTTTCTGATGCAAGCCTAAAATCATATTTTTCCCCGTTAATAAGTCTTTCTACACCAGAATACTTCTTAAGTCTCGTTTCATCCATTACAAACTCGACATTTTCCCTGCCCAGCTTATCCATCAGAAAACTACCAAATATCAGCCCAAGTGATCCCATTCCCACTAGAGAAACTCTTTTTATAGTCAATCCAATTCACTTCCTTTCTATTACAACTGCCATTATGAAATATTTGGAAGCGCCTTCCTTACAAATAGCTCTACCAATTCTGCATCAAACTGCTTGCCTGCATTTTCTCTTAACTCTTTAATGGCTTCTTCTTTTGATTTTATTTTTTTGTACATCCTGTCAGATGTCATTGATTCATAGGCATCCGCGATTGAAATTATTCTGGATTCAAGTGGAATTTCATCTCCTTTGAGGCCCTCAGGGTAACCTTTTCCGTCAATTCGTTCATGATGGTACAGGATCGCTTTTGCATATGCATTGTGGTATCCCAGAATCCTAAGAATTTCATAGCTTACCTGTGGGTGACGTCTTATTATCAACCACTCAGAATCTGTAAATGCCTCTTTCTTATTGAGCACTTCAACAGGGATTATTATCTTCCCAATATCATGAAGCTTAACTGCATTCCTAAACTCCTCTACTTCTTTTTCTGGCTTGCCAAGAGCTTTGTATAATGCTGCTGCCATTTTACTTACATCCTTGTTATGTTGCTCTTCTGAATCGAATTTATTTCGGTTATCCTCCAGGAAGGTAAGGATTATTTCCTTTTTAACATCCTGACTTTTCTTGTGTTTATCCTCGTACATATATGCGTCCGCTGCTCTTAGAACATCCTCTATCCTCTCTTCTTCCTGGGTTTTTACTGAAAAACCCACCGCAAGGGATATACTTAGAGACCCTATTTTGTGTTGTTCAGCTGTTTTCTGGATTCTGTCCTTGATCTCTTCAGCCTCTTCTTTTGATGTTTTCGGTAGAAGTATAAGAAATTCATCTCCTCCAGTCCGAGCTATTATATCCTCTGCCCTGAATGTTTCCTTCAATAATTCAGCTGTTTCACGGATAATTCTGTCGCCCATTTCATGACCAAAAATATCATTGGTCAATTTAAGATTATTCATGTCAATCTCCATTACTGTAAATGGAAGATTCCGTTTTGTATCCAATCTACGTAATGCATCTTCAGTATAGCGACGGTTATAAAGTCCTGTTAGTTCGTCGTGGAAACTCATGTATTCAATCTTCTTTTGCCTCTCTACAACTTCTGATATATCCCTAAAGACTATTACAAATCCCGTTATCTCATTATTTGGCAGACGTATTGAAGCTACACTGCTGTTAATTGTGCATTCCTTTCCTGATCTAGTTACCAGCACGGTCTGTTTGAGTTTTCCATTTACAGACTGCTTATCAATAGAAAGAATCTCCACTGGCTTTTTATTTTTCGGATTTATTAAATTGAATATTTCACTCAGACTCTTTCCCAGTGCTTCATCTTGAGTCCATCCTATGATTTCTTCAGCAGCAGGATTCAGTACGGTTATGTGACCATCTACATCAGTTGATATTATTCCATCCTCTACAGATAGCAATGTAGACTGGAAAATCTCTTTTTCTAGGAACAGATCCTCTTCTGCCTGTTTCTTCTGGGTTACATCAGCCATACTTCCAAGCATCCTTATTGGTTTGCCATTGGCATCTGCTAAAAGCGTTCCTCTGTCCCTGATCCATATTATCCTCCCGTCGTTTAGGAGCATTCTGTACTCACTGTAAAAATCACCTTCTCCAGCCATTGCATTAGCAATCTCTTCCTGTAGATGTTTCTCATCGTCTGGGTGAACCTGTCCTACAAATTCCCCTAATCTGTGGGAACTTGAAGTATGCTCCACGCCCATTATTTCACACCATTTCTTGTTATGATAAACAAGTCCTTCTTCAAAATGCCAATCCCAAAGACCTTCTCCAGCAATATCCAGGGTAATTCTCATTGTCTCTTCTCTGACCTTTAGCTTAAGTTCAATATTCTTTTTTTCTGTAATATCATCGCAAATTATGGCAAGGTATGACTCTTTAGGTCGATATACTGAAAGATTCCACCAACGATCCAGACTTTTTACATAGTATTCAAATTGTCTTGATTCTCCGTTTCTTAATACTTCATCAATCTGATCACCATCTAACTCTTCACCAATCGATATTATCTGCAGCACTGATTTTCCTATGATATCTTCTCTGTCCAGAGATGACATTGATTCAAATGTAGCGTTGACATCAATTACTTCATAGTCTGTGTAATCATTATTTGGAGAACTCGTTGCTTTAATTAGAAGGAAACCCTGATTCATTTGATCAATCAAAATTTTCTTCTCGTTTTCATTATCTTCAGCCAGATTTTTTAATCTGTATTGTTCTTCGACAAATTTTTCAATATATCTAATCCCTAAGAACTGGATGATTAAAAATACAGTAGCTAGGACTAAGAAATACCTTAAATATAATTTTTCCCTTTGTTGTTGGATGGGACCATAAACAACTGATTCATCTATACTTATAGCAATTGTTCGATCAATTAGGTCGCTGTATATATAGGATATTATCTTGCCATTTTTGTTTATAACTCCATCCTCGTAATCTATCAGAGGGAATGTTACAACATAACTGCCCATTTCCATTTGTTTGATTATTGGTCTAATATCCGTTAGTATGATGTCAAAGCCAAGAATTTCGTCCTCTTCCATAACAGGAGACTGAACACTTACAATGTCATGAGAAAAATGACTGATTACTACTTCTTCTGCATCCCATTGGATATAGTTCCTGATATTAGTATCCGGTCCAACTACATGTATCATTTTTCCATCAATCGTTACCCTTGCAGCTGTACGCGATCTGTCAAATACTGCAACCTCTTCTTCATAACGGGGGATTGTATATTCTCTTAGTTCCTCAAGGGTTATTTCTCCTCGCAGATATTCTCCCATAGCTTCTTTTATGCTTGAACGACTTGAAAGAGAAGCCGCATTGTTTTTTATGTTCAAGAGACCTACGTTAAAAACCTGATACTTATTATAGGCTGTCAACTCGAATCCACTGAGTACGTTTTCTTCAAGGCTCTCTGAAATGGGTTCTTTTATTCCTATATATATGGACAGGAAAACAACAGCAAGAACTATTAAAATTATCATTCGTATTCTTTTATGAATCTGCTTCAAGTTTTCCCCTCCTTTTCAAAAATAATGCAAAATTAATTTCCAATTGATAATACATCTTTAATCCTAAATTTAAAACTGTTTAAAACACTCTATAAATGAAAATTACCATACCTTGTAATTTTATCATATAATTATCAACTGGTCACCATTAATATATTCTTAACAATGGCAATATCCAGTCAATAGAATGTTTAAACCGTTCGGACGGTTCTTTTTGTTTTTTGTCGAGCTTATTAGTTATCAAGCGATATTATTAAGAACACACTATTTTAAGCAAAAGAAAAAGCCAAGAATATTCATTTCAATATTCCAAGCTTTCTCCCATTCCAACCGTTAAATTATTCTGTTTTTAATTAAACAATTTTTTATTTCTTCCAGTCAACGCTTACAGGTCTTTGGATCTTTTCTCCTAATTTTGCCGAACTTTCATTGTAATAATAATATTTGGTATCCGGATCAGCATAGAATATGTTCTCTGAGCTCAGATAAAATTCCCTTGCAGTGGGAAATCTACCGCTTAGGCTGAAATACGTGTACTTTTTGTTTCCGTTATTAAAGTAAATATTCTCAAAATCTAGTGAGTCTGCACCCTCAGCACCAGGATATCGTGTAAAGGTTCCGTTTTTGAATGGCTCAAGATATACCCTTATGGTTGTTTCATCGTTTCCTTGAAGGGTTGGGACCTTGACCTTCTTCATGGGAAGAAATACATCGTAAATTGCCTTGTGCCCCTGATTATAGTTTACGCTAAACCCATTTAGCCCTTTATAGAAATGATCAGAGTATCTGGCATTGTCAACCCATGCTGCCTCTGATGTACCGTAATAATTTGACGGAACTTGAAGACTTATCGGATTGACAGGGTCTCCAATATCATAAAAACCAAACTCAAAGGTCACATTCATTTCAATCATTCCAGGGACTGTTGGTTTTGATGTGGAGTTTCTTAGCTCTAGGTCAACATAGGCAGGTCTGTACATAAAGTCCGGGTCAAGCTTAAGAAACGGTGCATCGATTGGGTTCTTATCCGCGTAGTTTGCAGCCTTGTCAATTTGTTCTCCCATTTCCATGGTCAAATCCTCTACAAGCTCTTCAGTCCACTCGTTCTGAGGTATTCCGGTTTCAGTAAGGACTACCTGTACGTAATAATCCATGCTCATTTCAGCAAGCTGGTTAAAGTTTGGCAATGTTGGCGGTATTCCCAGCCACATAAGCCCGTAGTTTGCCCATGCCTCCAATGCAGTTTTGAAGTAGCCTTTGAGAGCATCAACAGGGCAAAGATTGACAACAAACATAATCAATTCTTCTTTCAGTCTCGCATATGCATCGCTTATCTGATTGGTTATTGTCTTTATAACATTTCCAAGGTCCTTGAAGAAGTTTGCTACTCCCTCGTACAGCTGCTGATACCATGACTGGTCCTCTTCTTCTGGTTCTGGTATGTGTACTTTTGTATTAAGTGACAGTACCCTTGGTATTACCTGTGTCTCATATTCATCAGGTGAATCTATACCTTGATTCTTGTAATATGCTATATGACTCATATATGGATACAGTATCTCCCCAGTCTGTGTATTCTTGAACTTGGATTTTATTTCATTCCACTTGGGCTCCCTGAACACATAGTAATGCTCCATATAATCCTTGTCAGGCCACTCTGCCTTTTTGTATTCCTTGATTGTGATATCAGGAAGTGAGTAATCAAGTCTATTGGTATATTTATAAGGGTCGTCGCTGTAGTAGTTAATAGGCTCTCCAAATCCGTATTTCATGGTAATCGGTGATGAATAGCTTACTTCATACTCCCCCGGGTTCAATGAATCTTTCAACTCAACTCCCCGAACGTAATAACTGATTAGATCACCTTGCTTCATCTGATTTGCAGGCTCTACAAATTTTGATATATCAGCTGAAACAGTATTGGGATAGTTTTGGTGTATTGGATCAATTGGCAGAGTATATTCTAACTCGTGAATTATATTGGGTGAATTTGGCCATCCTCCCCCTGTTGTTGGAAATTTCTCTGTTGAAAACTGAAGTACAATCTTTCTTGCGGATTGATCAATTCCATTGAAATGGAATAGCCACTGATTCTGGGTTCCTGGCTCAACCCGAAAAACATCCCTGTAAATTGGATAGTTTGGATATTCTCCCGAGCCTATTCCACCTGAATTTATTGGAACCCAAAGCTGGAAATCGGAGCCAATTTTCTCTCCATAATTTGTCTCAGCAACCTTCTCCCCATAGATTACAGCTATTCCCTTTCCAGGGTCTCCAATTGGTTTCCCTAGTTTATCCACTGGAATAGCCCTTACATAGTAAACCGACCTGTTTGAGGTTATTGGATTGTATCCTGTCTTTAACTTTAATGTATCAGTATTAATTATGTTAGTGTTAATTATGTTAGTGTTAATAATATTTGTGTTCAATGCCACTCTACTGATATTATCTGTTGAGACTACTTTGAGGCCAGAGAAGTCTATCTGAAATTCACGTGTAGCTGCTCCTACCTCGCCAGTGGCAAGAAGTCCAACTGGATTCTTCCAGGTTGTCTCAAAGCCGTTATATTGGATTTGTGAAACCTGCCATATTACCTTGCTTGCAGCAGAAGCGTCCTTAAGATTAAAATAGAACCACCTTCTGGAGTCGCCATCCCTATCCACAAATGCTGTCATCGTTGATTCTGTATAGACGTTCTTCTGCTGAGTTGTTGCTGTCATTTTAAGATTTATTGGCTGCTGGGTTATAGGTCCAATGCTTGGCTTCCCAAGGGGCTTAGTTTCACCTGTTGCCACATACAGCTGTATCCTCTTGTCATATGTTGGAAAGAAGAGATTCCCATCCTTCATTGCTCTGTAGTTTTCAAGAGGACTGATCAGGTTAAGGGATTTATTGTAGGTTGAAATTGTCCCTGAGTCATCAATCGGTAGTGGTTCCTTCGACTCTCCATCAATAAAGCTTACGTATGTCCTTTTCATAAGTACGATTGCCTGCTCCCTTGTGGTGTTCTGTAGAGGTCCAACAAGGTTGTTGCCAATACCTTTCATTATGTCGTTTCCATAAGCAAATTTGACGGAATCAATTGCCCAGGAAGCTATCTGATTCTGATCTAAAAATGGAAAATCTCCAGAAAAGCTTTCTTCAATTCCAGTCAAACTAGCCTTAAGTGTCCTATGTATCATCACACAGATTTCCTGTCTGGTTATGTCTTTATTGGGCGCAAACAGTGTTTCACTTATGCCTTTTACAATGCCCAGGTGATAGGCCTTCACTATGTCCTCATTGTTTGTGTCAGTAAATGGATTCTCACCTCCAATGGCCTTGTTGCCTGACAAACCTTCATATAGCTTGATTGCAAGAATACAAAACTCCTCTCTGGTTATGTTCTTTCTGAAGTTGTTCATTACTCCCGGAAATGTCAGATTGAGATTGTATGCTTGAGTTAACTCTTCTTCTGCCCAGCCACTCTGGGTTCCGTCAAGTTTAAGTATAGATGTCTCAGCTGAAGGATATGATGTGGTTCCTAGGAGTATTGCCACTGCCAACAGAAGACTAATGCATTTCTTTGATTTGACTTGCATAATACCACTCCTTCCATGTTTATGGTCAATAATCAATGAATTCATAGGTTTTATACCCATTTTTTTTATTGCTTTAAAGTTATAAATTATTTTGGGGGAATTTATTATTTTTGGCATAAAATTTGACAATCCTGCTACTTCATTACATCATCTTATTGAATTAATGTTCATAATCTGATATTATTTAATCATAATAAATAGTATTACTCCGATTCTGTCTTTCCTACATAATTCTTGACACAATTCGGAAATACAGAACATTGGGCCCAGGAAGAAATTCCTTGGCCTCCCATGCTTGCAAAGGGGTTATTCACTTAAGTGGATAGTCCCTTATTGTTTTTTTGTGGTGTTTTGGTTATAAAAAAGGAGGGTTTTTATGGGTACTATAATGTACCCAATAGAGTAGACAATGAAAAAAAGTCTACCCTATTGGGTACATTATAGATTGAGACTCGAAGTGCTTTTTAATACATTCATATTCAGTTAGATGTCATTGGGTATAAATTGTTCAGAATGATTTTTATGTGATTTGCGAGACAAAAATTGGTTAATAAAGGGAGGCATTTGATGAATACTGAAAAATTTAAAAAAATCAGAGAAAAGGAGTATCCTCTGGCAAATACGTGTGCCTATTTAGACACAGCCACTACAGGTATATTCTCAAAAAGTAGCAGAGATGCAATGGTAGATTTCATTGAAAAGAGGTATTCAGAAGGTATGGATATAGATGACTTTTTAGGAAACTGGCGGCATGCAGATAATCTTAGGGGTACTGTTGCCAAGGTACTGAACTGTGAAGAAGATGAGGTTTTTTTCTCGGGCTCTGGGTCGGATATGTTGAATGTTTTTTCAAGCGGAATTAAGCTGAAAGAAGATGCCAATATTGTTACCACAGCTTTGTCATTTCCATCTACCCCATACAATTGGATTAATCGTGTTGGAGATGAAAATGTACGGATTGCTGCTTCGGAAAATGGAATGCTGCCCAGCGAGAAGCTATTTGAGCTTGTTGATGAAAATACCGCAGCTATTGCGCTATGTATGGTCGAGAACACTTCCGGATGGTATCACGACATAAATACAATAGGAGAGTTTTGCAAAGCACGGGGAATATATCTTGTTATAGATACTACACAATGTATTGGCGCAATGAAGATTGATGTTAAGAATACTCATATCGATTTTCTGGTGGCGACAAGCTACAAATGGATGAGCGGAACCTTCGGAATATCATTTGCTTATGTATCCAAAAGAGTCCTAAATGAAATCAATCCAACCTTCGTAGGATGGACCGGAAATAAGGATAGACAGAATCACAGCAGATATAAACTAGATCTAGAGGATGGAGCAAATAGATTTGAAACCGGGAGTTTGAATTGGGTCGGATTAAGAGGTCTAGATCAATCCATGCAAATTTACCTGGAGCTGGGAATGGATGATGTTCAAGATTATATTCTTGGTCTTACAGATTACATATATGAGAAGGTAGCTGAACTAAGAGATGTGTCAGTAGTTGGTCCATTTCCAAGGATGAATCGTTCAGGAATAGTCTATATAAACTTTCCTATGGAATGGAAGCTTAATGATAAAATCCTGAGACAAAATGGAATTAGAGCGCATGTTGCAAATGAAACAAAAATAAGGTTGTCAGTTCATTTTTACAACAATGAATCAGACGTGGACAAACTAATCTCGTTTTTGAAATCTCTTCAGGAGTAATCTGATCATGAGCTTCGTATAAATTAAAACATTTGGGACGGTATGGTCCCAGATGTTTGCTTTAGTAGCATGGTAGCTCTAAACTCACCAATTCGAAATAGCACTTATATTGACAGATAAGCTATTTCACTGTATCATCAAAGTATGGTAATCGGATAATATAGTATTCACATCAGATTATTGTGTATATGCTCTGTAATGGTTAAACAACTGATACAAGTTTATAAACTGAAAAGGCAAACACTGTGAAAGCAGTGGACGCAAAGCCACGGGCCTAAGGTAATACTACGGCAGCCGGGTTGCCACTAAGACATGTTTAGCACTCTCATGGCTCTGAATGGTAACCCATTCAGAGCATTTTATTTGTTAGCTGTTACTAATAATAACAACAAGGGAGTGATAGGTATGAAGCGTTGGTTAAGTTTTTTGTCTTTGGTAATTGCACTATCGATTGTTATGGCATTGCCCCTGACAACAATTGCGGTCGAAGAAGAAGTGGAAATTGAAGAAGTTGAAAATGTAGAAGAAACAGATGTCAATGAAGAAGAAGAGCAAAATAACAAAAATAATGGTAAAGCTAAAGGCAAAAGTTCCAGCAAGGAATGGAAAGAAATAAAGAGTAGTCTTGAAACAGAAAAAGATACACTCGAAACTTTAAAGGATGATCTTGAACTGGAAATCGAAGAACTGGAGGCTGAGCTAGAGGCTGCAGAAGCATCTGAAGATTTTGAAGCAATTGAAACAATTCAGTTGAAAATTTCAATGCTAAAAGAGAGCTTTTCAGAACACAAAGATCTTATGAAGCAAAAAATAAGAGAGATGCAACAAGTCATGAAGGAAAAGTACACTGCTGAGGAGTGGAATCTATTAATGGAAAATGCTTCTGAACTGGAAGGAATTTCAGGAGTGAAAATGCTCCCAGCAGAAAACATTCTTATGCCTGGCAAGAACCTTAAATTCGACGTTCCTCCTGTAATTAAGGAAGGCAGAGTACTTGTCCCTATAAGATCGATCTCAACTGCTCTTGGTGCTGATGTTTCATGGAAGGTCGATACCAAAATCGCCACTATTGTTTATGAGGATTCCGTGATTGAATTTGACATCAATGCGATGAAAGTATCTGTAAATGGAGAGGAAATACAGCTTGATGTTCCAGCAGAAATTATGGAAGGAAGAATTGTTGTTCCCTTGAGATTCATTGTTGAAAATATGGGTCTTGAGGTCGAATGGGATTCCGAAACTGAGACAGTAGCAATAACTGAAACAGAGACAGTAGAAATTACTGAGTAATTCTGCCAATAATTATAAACACAGTTGCATGATAAATATTTATAGCCACCATTTTTATCCTTAAGAAAAGGCACTTCATCTCTATATATATGAGAATTGAAGTGCCTTTTTAAGATTGTTAAGTTATGAATTCTTTTTTCCTAGTCCCATTTCAACTCCGGAAATCATGGACAAATGTTCTCTCAGTAGAAATACTCCAAGAATTGATGTCGTAACTGATTCAGCCAGTATCAATGTTACAGCTTTATGCAGTTAACCTTTTCAATAGTATAGATTTCCTGCAGATTCTTCGTTGATGCTGTATAGACTGCATACCAATTGCTAGATAATTAAGAATGGAAATACAAGAGGTAAGTATACATAAAATAGGAATACTACTATCAAACCTACTAGATATGGCAAGACTGACCTGGCAATCTTCTCTATCGGAATGCCTGTGATACTAGATCCAACAAAAAGATTAATTGCTACTGGTGGTGTGATCATACCTATTGATATACCAATTACAAATAATACACCAAAATGAATTAGGTTAACACCCAATAAATTAATTAATGGTAAAAATACTGGTGTAAGTAGAATAACTGCTGATGATGTTTCCATAAATATACCTGCTATTAACAATATTACACTTATTAAGAACATTAGTATATATTTGTTTGAAGAAAAGCTTAGGATCTGCTGTGCCAATTGTTCAGGTATTTTCCAGTTTGCTAAAGCCCAACCGAAGATTCCGCTACATGCAATTATTATCATTATAACTGCTGATGTTTTAGCACTTCCTAGCAATATATTTGTAAACTCTTTAAAAGTTAAATCTTTATAAATTAGAGAAGATACTATAATGGCGTATACAACAGCAACAGCTGCTGCTTCAGAGGGAGTAAAATAACCTGAAAATATCCCACCTAGAATTATAACAGGCATCAACAAACCCCAAATAGACTTTGTAAATGTTCTCCACACATTTTTAAGCACAAATTCAGAACCTTTTGGATAATTATACTTAAATGCTTGAAATAATGCGATAATTATAAGTACTACACCCATAAAAAGACCTGGCATAAATCCATTTGCAAATAATTTTGTAACACTTTGTCCAGCGATTACTGCATATAAAACCATCGGAACTGATGGAGGTATAACTACGCCTATGCATCCAGCCGAAGCAATCAGTGCTATCGATGAACTCTCATCATATCCACGCTTTCTAAGTTCAGGTACCATAGTAGCTCCCACAGCTGCTGTAGTAGCCGCACCTGATCCAGAAATAGCTGCAAAAAACATCCCAGCTACAACTGATACAATAGATAGCCCACCTCTTATCCGGCCAAGCATTGACTCAGCAAATGTAACTAGTCTTTGTGAAATTTGACCTCTTGCTAATAAATCTCCAGCTAGTATGAAAAAGGGAACTGCAACTAACGCAAAACTATCCGTAGATGCAAACATACGTTGCACTACAATTAATAAGTTTACATCTCCTTTTAATAATACTGCTATACCTGCAATTGCTATTGAAAAGGCTATAGGGATACCTAATAACAATAATCCCATAAATACAAGAAATAATAAAGCTGCCATTACTGTATTACCTCCTTTCCAAACCATATTTTAATGATATGATCTATAGAGTGTAATATCATAATTGAAAATCCAATTGGTATTGCCATATATATGTATTTCATAGGTATACGTAGAGCAGCAGATAACTGAATTCCCTGTAAGCCCATATATTTGATTCCATATAATGTTGCAATAATAAAAAATGAAGAGCTTATTACTATTACTAGTACAGTTAATATTTTTCTAAGTTTAGGAGGCAGTAACGCCTGTACAGCAATTACAGAAATGTGACCTTTTTTTTTATAAACACTGCTCGCACCAAGAAATGTTAAGTACACCAGCAGATATCTTGTAACCTCCTCGCTCCATGATAACGCGTTAAAAAACACACGACAAATTATTTGTAATGAGGTTGTTAAAACCATCATAGCTAGTATAAATATAATCAGTTTAGCACAAACTTTATCGATATAATCACTTGCTTTACTTATGTAATTTGCTAAAAGCATATTACTGTCTCCTCCTTCTAAAAATTATTCTTTACTAATCATTTAATGCTTCTTCTATTCTATTAATATAATCTGAGTATTCTGGATAGCTACTATAAACAGTTTGCACAGCATCTCTAAAGCTTTTTAAGTCTGGTTCGGTTATAATCGTCATTCCGTTATCTCTTAACTCAGCCATTTGACTTTCTTCATTGTCTGCAACCCACTGTCTTTCGTGTTCTGCAGCTTCTTGTGCTGATTCTTTAAATACAGCTTGTACATCTTCTGGCAAGGTATTAAACTTATCTAAACTCATTGTAAATATTGCTGATGCATAAGCATGTCTAGTCATAGTTACATATTTCTGAGATTCCCAAAGTTTAAATGAGTAAATTACATTTATAGGGTTTTCTTGACCATCTATTGTCCCTTGTTGTAATGCTGTCAGAGCTTCTGACCATGCCATAGGAACAGCGTTAACTCCCAATGAATTAAAGGTTTTTGTATAAACTTCATTTTCCATTACACGTATTTTTAAATCTTTCGCATTTGATGCGCTAGTTACTTCTTTTTTACTGTTAGTTAAATTCCTAAATCCTCTTTCAGCATAAGCTAGACCCTTTAGATTAGCGTTTTCTAACTTGCCTAAAAGTTCTTGTCCAACTTCACCGTCTAAAATCTTATATACATCTGCATTGTTAGAGAATAAAAACGGCATATCTAAAACGCCCATTTCTGGTACAAAGTTAGAAAATGGTCCGCTTGTTATGATACCCATGTCTAATGTTCCCATTTGCATACTTTCAAGCATAGTTCTCTCATCACCTAAAGATCCATTAGGATATATTTCAATTTCATATGCTCCATCAGTACCATCATTTACTAATTCTGCAAATTTTTCAGCAGCAATTTGAAAACTGTCCTCTTCATTTACAGTTGTCCCGAGTTTAATTACTGTTACTGCTTCTGAGGCTGAACCAGGTTCATCTGCTTCTGGACCTTCATCATTTGAATTAGACTCAGAACTTCCAGAGCAAGCTGCTAAACTAACTGCCATAATCAATACTAATAATAGACTTAATACTTTTTTGATTTTCATCTTTTTATTCCTCCTTGATATTTTTTATATCATTATACATTTATATCATTATACATATGTATAATAAATAATAATTTAAATGTTGCTTTAAACCAATCTTGAATTTAGATACATTATGTCATTGTAATATGTAAGATGAGCCTTGTCAACATTCCATTTATGTATATTGTGTTTATCTATTGATTATGTCAAAATAATCTTATGAAAAAAGAGGTCAGCAAGAAACCTTCTCATACTTTTAAAGTTGATTTCAAACTGAATATTTTGAAATTAAGGTGTTCTTACAACTACAAATTTTCTAATTTAAAATATTTCCGTGAGCTTCTTGAAAAATAGGAAGGAATATTCATATTCTATAATACTCTCTATACTCTTCTGACTTCAAATGGACTCACAAATCCCAAGAAGAGATATAATACAAAAACCACAACAGACGTAAAAGAAAATCTAGCTAGTCCAGATTGATACAACTCCCTTTACGTGGTTTGAAGCCTCTGTAAAGTATGCTTTGCACGGTGCCATGGTTTATGCCACCGGACATGTTGTCGGTCTTTATATGACCAAGAACGAGTGTCTCCATGGCTATCTTAAAGTTATCAGGCAAATGGACTTAAATTATTGTATTCCAACATGTGTGTACAGTGATATGCACACAATATTCAGGTCTTTTTTAACAGATTACATAACATCATTCAATTTGCAGTCGAACCTGAAGAATTTATATCAGCGTATACTCAACTACCTGACTAATTGAACCTGGACCACATTTTATGTGTCCATAGAAGACCTAAGCTGCTTCTATGAGGTCCTTACAACCCTCAGTTTCATAATCAAAACAACAAAATTATATACCCATATGCTTGAAGATATAAAGCATTCGGGACGGTTCTTTTTGCTTTAAACGAGAGATTTCTTTTTCCCTTTTGGCTTTGTAATTGATAGTATTACCAACCCCGCAAATACGAGCCCTATTCCGATCCCGGAAATTGTAGACAATTGCTCTTTAAGTAGAAATACCCCCAGAATTGAAGCCGTCACAGGCTCAGCTAGTGTCAATGTTACTGCCTTGTGCAGTTTTATACCTGATAATCCATATGAAAAAACAACATATGCGAAAGCAGTGGTAATCAATCCGAGATGAAGAGCTACACCAATTCCTTGTGCAGTCTTGAGCCAATCCAAGCTATAGATCAAAAGAAACGGTGAAAGGATTATTGCTCCAATTGTGAATACAACTCCCGTAACCATCTCAGGTGAATAATCTCCCAGCAAATTCTTTGTTGCTCCGGTATATACTGCATAAGACAAACCTGCTCCGAGTGCCATAAATATGCCATTCATATCCACTGACAAGTCTTCACCGCCTGTTACCAATAGAATGCATCCTATTACTGAAACTATTGTTGAAAAAAGCCATTTAATACCGGGACTTTCCTTGTTTACAATTATGGAAATCAGACCTGCAAATATTGGTGCGCTTCCAATGGCAACTACTGTTCCCATTGCTACTCCGGTCAATTTAACCGCTGCAAAGAATGTAAGTTGAAATGAAGCCATGCCAGCAGCTCCTACATATGTACTCATTTTTGACAATATCTCTCTTCCATTAAGTTTGCCTTTGAGGAATGCATAAAGCATAATTGCTCCTCCACCTATGGCGAGTCTAACTGCACCAATTGAGATAGGCGTGGCTCCTTCAGGCGCAAAATGTTGTGCCGTTCCAATGGTTCCCCATAAAATTGCGCCTAATAATACCATTAAGCTGTATCTGAACTCTTTCTGATTCAAACGAAATCCACTCCTCTTTATGCAAAAAGACGAGTCTCTCTGTTTGCTAACAAAAAGAACCGTCCCGGCTGTTTTTTGAATTTTTTTCAATAACTTAATTAAAGCATACTATAATATTTCTGTCAATGATATGAGAAAAGCACTTCATTATCTCAAATATAAAAATTTAATTCCTCATAGCCTTACTACAATTAATACCTCCGGATTGATTTTTTCTATCTCAATCCAGAGGTATAATTTTCTCATATCTTTAATTAATGTTTCGATAAATTTTCAATATATTGAAGTGAAATTTACTTCGCTTCGTCCATAGAGGATATTAATATCTTCTCTATTTTCATTGCTATATCCGACAAATCTTCATCTTCTATCGTTTCAATTAACTTGGTAGGTTTTGTCATCCCAATAAACACTGAGTTACTATCTTCATAGACCACCATTTTGCAAGGCAAGAAAAATCCAACCTCAATATTTTTCTCTAATACTTCTTTAGCTTGCTTGGGATTGCAAACCTCTAATATTTTGAAGTTGTTTTCAAAGTCTAATTCTTTTTCTTTAAGTTTTTCTTTGAAGTTCATTTCCCATAGTACTCCAAAATTATTATTACTTAGACTCTGCTTTAAATCCTCTACCGCTTTTTCAAAACTCTTATCAGTCTTTACTTTATAGTTCATTTCCATAATAAACTCTCCTTTCGATTTTGAATCTAATGGACATATACCCTTAAAGTTGCTTTTCAATCCTTTAGAGGTTTCGAAACAATAAAATTAGGGTAAATTCCAGAGAAACAGGAAAATAAATTTGTGAGGAGTTAATTATGGATGACAAGTATTTGGATTTTAATGAAAAACGGATGCATATTTTTAATGAGTTGGTAAAAAGATATTGGAATGGAGAGTTGAAGGGTGTAGATAATCTAAATGATCTTGCTGAATACATAAAGATCAAATACGGTTTTAGTGAGTCTGATATACCATTTATCAGGAATCATATTAGATTAGCAATGGGTCAAAATCCAAAAGGTGAGGAATCATTTGATGATGAATTAACTATTCTTAACAGTTCAATGAAAGCTTGCCAACCTGTGGTTTCCAAATTGGAAGGTCCTTGTAAGCAATGTGATGAAATTAATTGCGAATGTAACGATTTGGGCAAGTATGAATCAAGAATATATAATAGACTGAATGAGACTATAAGCTGTGGATACAGTGATTTTTCATGTGATTTTGGTGCTGTGGCTGATAAAATTGAGTTTATGCCCGTAATTGATCTATTAAAGGATAAAGATTCTCCTGTATATGTTACTGTTGCTCCGGCTATAGTAGGTCAATTTGGAGAAGAAATAAGTATGGGAAAGTTGAGAAGTGCTTTAAAACTTTTGGGCTTCAAGGACATGATTGAAGTTGCTTTGTTTGCAGATATTCTAACTATCAAGGAAGCTTATGAGTTCAATGATCTCGTAAAAAGCGAAGATGATTTTTTCTTGACAAGTTGCTGCTGCCCAATGTGGTTTAACATGATAAAGAAAGTCTATCCAGATATATATAATTACTTGTCACCATCAATTTCTCCAATGATTGCATCGGGAAGAATATTGAAAAAGCTATATAAGAATGCCAAAGTTGTATTTATTTCACCATGTGTTGCAAAAAAGGCTGAAATCAAGGAGCCCGATTTGGAAGGTGCAATCGATTACGTGATTAATTTTAGAGAGCTTAAGGAAATTTTTGATGCTTTAAATGTTGATTTTAGTGAGCTATACGATGATGATAAGGATCAGGCATCCTTTGGAGGAAGAGTATATGCCAGAACCGGAGGAGTAAGCTTTTCGGTTAAAACAGTATTGAATAGACTGGAGCCTACTAGGGTTATCAAGCTAAAAGCCCTAAAGGTAAATGGTATCAAGGAATGTAAAAAGGTATTGGATGGCCTTAACAGTAGAAAAAAGGGTGATCCTAACTTTATTGAAGGTATGGGTTGCGTAGGTGGCTGTGTAGGGGGCCCTAAGACAAATATTGATCTTGAGAAGGCTACAAAACTGGTTAATAATTTTGGAGAAGATTCTTTTATACTTACCCCGTTTGATAATCAAAATGTTATGAAGATATTGGATCATTTTAATATCAACTCTATTCAAGAATTTATGTCAAATGATGAACTGAAGGAAATGTTGTCCAGAGAGTAAGCAGTGATAATTGAGTTCCAGCAACCTATAATCCGACTGTCTGGGTGAGATTGGGTTGCTGATTTTTATTGCTTCTAGTCTATTTAGTAATTATATTATATTTCTCCATTCGATAAATTAGAGTGTGCCTGGTTATTCCCAAAAGTTTTGCTGCATTTGTTTGATTTTGATCTGTTCTCTCCAAGGCTTGCACTATCAAATTCTTCTCTACTTCTTCAAGTGATAACCCTTCTTCAGGTAAAATTATGTTTGAATTTATTAAATTATTTCTATTTCTTATTTCATTTGGTAACAAATCTACGATTATTTCTTGTCCGGATGCTAATATGACGCATCGTTCCACTATGTTTTGCAGTTCCCGAATATTTCCTGGCCAATCATATTTCATCATTAAATCCAAAGCTTCGTTGCTAATTCTAAACCTGTTTTTGCCCATTTGAGATGAAAATTTATCTATTGAATAGTCAATTAGAAGCGGAATATCATCTTTTCTTTCACGGAGTGGAGATATTTTAATGGGTACCACATTTAGTCTATAATATAAATCCTCTCTGAATTTATTATCATCCACCATTTCCTTCAGATCCTTGTTGGTTGCAGCAATTATTCTAAAATCACCCTTTATTGTTGTTTCCCCTCCAACACGTTCAAACTCTTTTTCCTGCAAAACCCTCAAAAGCTTTACTTGCATAGCTTCACTTATTTCTCCAATCTCATCCAAGAAAACAGTGCCTCCTTCAGCCAATTCAAACTTACCTTTTTTCTTGGAAACCGCTCCTGTAAAGGCTCCCTTTTCATATCCAAACAGTTCACTTTCCAAAAGACTTTCGGCGAAAGCTCCACAGTTCATCTTGATTAGCGGTCCTTTGTTTTTTTTGCTTAATCTATGAATTTCATCTGCTATTAGTTCCTTACCAGTACCACTTTCGCCAAGTATTAGAACAGTAGCATCAGTTGGTGCGACTTTGTAAACCAGTTTTAATACTTCTTCCATGGACCTGCTCTTAAATACTATCTTTGAGCTGCTTTCATCCAGTCTTTCCCTAAGATAATTGATTTCATCATTTAAGCTCTTATATTCCAATGCTTTTTTTATGACAACTTTTAACTCGTCTATGTCAAAAGGCTTTGATATATAATCCAGGGCTCCAATTTTCATAGCTTCAACAGCAGTGTCAGTAGTACCATGAGCAGTAATCATTATAACAGGGATCTTGGGGTTGATTTCTTTTATCTTTCTTAATGCTTCAAGTCCATTCATCTTTGGCATTTTCAAATCCATTATTATTAAGTCCGGATCCTCTATTAAACTATCCACAGCCTCCTCACCGTTATCAGCACTTATAATTTCATATTCTTCTTTAGATAAAGCTTTTTTTAAGGCCCATATCATATTGGGCTCATCATCGGCAATTAAAATTTTCCTGATCATTTTTTCACCTTCTTTCTACAGTTATCCTTGCTAATTCCTATTCGTATATTGGTAAGTAAATCACTACTAAAGTACCTTCATTTACTACACTATCAATTGTAATGTAGCCATTATGATCTTGAATAATTCTATTTGATACTGACAAACCAAGTCCGGTTCCCTGTTCTTTTGTCGTAAAGAACGGATTGAATATTTTGCTTAGATCTTCTTTTTTAATCCCAGTCCCAGTGTCTCTAAAACTAATGCTTACACCTAAGTCACCGACTTCAGTACTTATCCAGATTGTACCACCGTTTTCCATGGACTGTATGCTATTTAATAATATATTAATAAATACTTGTTTCAGCTTCTCCTTATCACCCATAATGATTATTTCTCTGCTAAAATCACAAACTATTTCTATTTTCTTATTTATGGCATATTTATTTATTATAATTAAAACCTCATCAATTAACCCTCTAGTATTTACTTTCTCAACTATATTCACATCTGGTCGTGCAAAATTTAGAAGTGTTTGAATTACCTTATTAGCTCTATCTACTTCCTTTACAATAATACCTAAACCTTCCACTATACTTTCCTGATCCTCTTCTTTTTGAAGCGTTTGACTAATGGTTTTTATTATCCCCATGGGATTTCGTATCTCATGTGCTATACCGGAAGCTAATTCACCGACAGCTGACAATCTATCAGCTCTGGCAGTTTGTGCTTCAAGATACTTTTCATTAGAATAGTCTTCAATAACGATTACAAGACCCTGAATTTTATTGAGTATATTTAGAAGAGGTGATACGGTTAACTTAAGATATTTTTCCTTATCGTCGACCTTGATCACAGTTTTTACATCTGTATATTTGAATTTCTGTAGTTTTGTCTGGTTCAATATATCCATAATACTATAATCAAAGATATTAGATGCATTTAACCCTATTGCATCTTGTACTCCAAGTATCTTTTCACCTTCTCTATTTAGTGCTGTAATTACTAAATTTGTATCAACTGCTAACACTCCACTATCAATACTATCTACAATATTTCTTGTATAATTTTGAAGTTTAGTTATTTCGACGATGTTATTCTCTAATAGCTTCTGTTTCCTGTAATCGCCTTCTACTAGCCAACCTGTTATAAATCCAATACTCAGAAATAGCGTTATTTCTAAATATTGATTTATTAATAAAATGTTAAGTTCAGTGTTAAATAAAAATATATGAGGAGCATATAATAACGATACAATAATAGAGGTTACAAGTCCTCCCTTTAGTCTATATTTAAATGAGGCTAGGATTATTGGTATATAGTATAACATTCTATAAAAATTATGGAGCTCCCTAACTGCCGTGAGGTTGGAATAATGCAAAAAAGTAATTATCACTAATAATACTCCAATAGTCCATGTGTTTTTATTATTCAATGTATCTTTTAACATAAGCTTGATCCACTCCAAAGTAGTGCAGTATTATATTAATTTAACTCTTTATCACATTATATATCATTAAAAGGATTAATCATAATGGAAATTGAATCAGTCAAATCCAAATTAATGTGTAAATAGCTCGATTGTTTTTTAATAATTAATCAGTAGGGACAATTTGGAAACATCAAAATTCTTTCCCGACTAATTAACTTCTCCTAAAAACAACTACAGAAATTCATGTTGAATCTCTGTAGTTATTTGTTTCTCTTAATATTCTATTTTGCTTCTATTCCCGTTACCTCATAACCAACTTCACTTATTGCTGCTTTGATATCTTCATCCTTAACACTGCTTTCAACTTCAGCCAATGCATATTTCTCTTCCAATTTAACATTGACATTGGAAACTCCATCTAAATCGCTTAGTGCCTCAGTTACATGATGTGCACAATTCTGACAGCTCATACCTTCAATTAATACTTTCTTTTCCATTTTGCTTTTTCCCCCTTGATATTTATTATTTATACAAAATCTGCCTTTGCAGATAGTACTACCTTACTGGTTTGAACTTCTTTAATCTTAAAGCATTCAATAATACTGATACTGAGCTTAAGCTCATAGCAGCTGCAGCTATTATTGGACTTAGTAATGGTCCACCAAATAGATATAGTGCTCCCATAGCAACTGGAATTCCTGCTGTGTTGTATGCAAATGCCCAAAATAGATTTTCCTTAATGTTTCTTATGGTACTTTTACTTAGTTGTATAGCTGTTGGTACATCCATTAAATCACTTCTCATTAAAACAATATCTGCTGATTCCATGGCAACATCTGTACCAGATCCAATTGCAATTCCAATATCTGCTTGTGCAAGAGCGGGAGCATCATTGATTCCATCTCCAACCATAGCAACTTTCTTGCCTTCTTTTTGCAGTTTCTTAACTTCATTTGCTTTATCTTCAGGAAGCACCTCAGCCAATACAATGTCAATTCCTACTTGCTTTGCAATTGCAGTAGCTGTTCTCTTATTGTCCCCTGTAATCATTGCTACTTTTATACCCATTTCATGAAGCTTTTCAATAGCCCTCTTGCTGTTTTCTTTTACAGTGTCAGCTACAGCAATTATTCCTGCTATTGAATTATCAATAGCGATATACATTGGAGTTTTTCCTTCTTCTGCCAACTTGTCAGATGCTGATTCTAGTTTATCTATGTCTATATTTCTTTCTAGCATGAGCTTTCTATTTCCTGCTAGAATAACCTTTCCATCTATGGTCACTTCAATTCCATGTCCTGGAATGGCATTAAACATGTCCACTTTCTTAAACTCCAGTCTTTTTTCTTCTGCATCTTTTACTATAGCTTCACCAAGTGGATGTTCGGATCCTTTCTCTGCTGATGCTGTTAATTGAAGTAAATCATCTTGTTTCACACCATTTACGACAACTATATCTGTTACCTTTGGTTTTCCTTCTGTGATGGTACCTGTTTTATCGAATATTATTGTTTTTATCTTGTGAGTAGTTTCCAAAGCAGCACCACTTTTTATTAGAACGCCGTTTTCAGCCCCTTTACCTGTACCAACCATTATAGCTGTTGGTGTTGCTAAACCTAATGCACAAGGACAAGCAATTACAAGAACTGATATAAATATTGTTAATGCAAACACCGTGGTTTGTCCTCCAATGAAATACCAGGCTAAAGCTGAAACAGTTGCAAGTACTATAACTACTGGAACGAAATATCCTGAAATTATATCTGCCATCTTGGCTATTGGTGCTTTAGAACCTTGGGCATCCTCTACTAATTTTATTATTTGTGCTAAAGCAGTATCTTTTCCTACTTTTGTTGCCTTATATTTTATTGTTCCATTCTTGTTTATACTAGCTCCTATGATATTATCCCCGATATTCTTTTCAACTGGCATACTTTCACCAGTAAGCATGGACTCATCCACTGAAGTTATCCCTTCAACCACTACACCATCTACAGGCATCTTTTCTCCTGGTTTAACAATTATTACATCACCTACTTCTACTTCATCTATAGATATTTCCATCTCTTTGCCATCTTGAATTATAATAGCTGTCTTTGGAGCAAGTCCCATAAGCTTCTTTATAGCTTCAGATGTTTTACCCTTTGTGACCGATTCAAGATATTTCCCAAGGAGTATTAGTGTTATTATTACGGCAGCGGCCTCAAAGTATAGATCATCGGCATATTCCGTATATCCTCTATATATTTGTACTACAGCAAATATCCCATAAAGCACTGCTGCTGATGTTCCTAAAGCTATCAGAGAGTCCATGTTAGGACTTCTTCTTATTAAAGCTTTAAATCCAACTGTGTAGAACTTATAACCCGCTATTACAGAAGGAATCACTAGGACAATTTGAATTAACCCGAAGTTTAGAGGATTCATCATTGGATCTATTGCTGCAGGCAGTGGAAAGCCTAGCATATGACCCATTGTAAAGTAAACTAATGGAATTGCAAATATGGCTGACACAATAAACTTTCTCCACAATGTCCTGATTTCTTTTTCTTTTCTTAATTTATCAACATCTTCAGTAGTATCTTTTTCTTCTATAGCCTTATACCCAGCTTTTTCAATTGCCTGCTTTATTTCTGAAAGACGTAACGATTGTGGTTCATAGCTAATGGTTAATTTCTCAGTTGCTATATTCACGCTTGCTTCCACAACACCTTCAAGCCTTTTGGTAGCTTTTTCAATGTTCTGAGCACATGATGAACATGTCATTCCTTCTATATTCAAAACTTTGTTCACTGTAGTTGACATTGCCTTGTAACCTGCATTTTCTATGGCATTTTGAATATCTTTCATTTCGACCATTTCTTCATCATAGCTTATACTTAACTTTTCAGTTGCGAAGTTTACACTTGATTCGTGCACACCATTTATTTTAATTGTAGCTTTTTCAATGGTGTTTGCACATGATGCGCAAGTCATACCTTCAATCCGTAATGACTTAGTAACCATTCAAATCTCCTCCTCTTGATTAACAAAATCTATTTCCCGATCACCTTTGATAACAAAGTAATTATTTCATCTATTTTTTCATTTCCATTTTCTTTATTGAATGATTCTGTTACGCAATGATTCAAATGCTGCCTAATTATTAATAAATCAGCTTTCTTTAAAAGTGATTGAGTTGCTAATATTTGATTTGATACATCGACACAGTATCTACCTTCCTCAATCATCCTAATAGTTGCTTCTACCTGGCCTTTTGCAGTTTTTAGGGATTGTAGGGCTCGGTATTGTTCATCATTCATATATGTCCCACCTTTCTCCCTCCCTTATGGGTAGGGGTTCATTTGCATTATTCCCTAATTACTTTCTACTAAGCTGCAATAATTATAAAACATCTATCTGAGCCCTTTCTGTAGTTGCTGTAACCACACTTCGCACAGAACAGCAACATACAGGTTGGGTTTTAAAAATTACTTTAACCACTTCAATTGAACCTATCTCTTAATAGTTTACTAGAACAAAACTCTATAGATAATAAATCCAAAGATAAGTATTCCAAGTATAACCAACAAAGGAGTTATACTTTCGTTATGCTGATCGGTATTATGACTAGTCACTTCTTCACTACTCCAATCTTTGGCCCTTTGATTATTATGATTGTGTCCGCCTCCACAACATCCCATTTAAATTCACCCCCTCAGAATATTCTTTATCGAAAAATTTAATTTAACCACCCCCTGGGGTGGGGTGTCCTCTTGTTTATATAATAACTCTCAATTGTGAAGAAATTATGACAAAAACCATTTTTAATTAAAACTTTTTTGTTTTTTTAGAGCTGGTATAAATCTAGGTACACTCGCCATATATTCCAAGTATTTATCCCCAAACTCGTTTATCATGGCTTTTTCTTCCTTCTTTGATAGTCTAATATACATAATCCCCAAAACTGGTGCCATAATCAATGTAATTATAGTTGGCCATTGAATTAGAAAACCAAGGATTATAATTATAAATCCACTATATTGGGGGTGTCTGACATACTTATATATCCCATTAGTTGTCAAGTCACCATTTCCAACATGTATGCCTTTCCATCCCTTACCTATGATTACAATCCCTAAAAAGATAAGCAAATTACTCAAAGGATGTAATATTGAATATAATACCTGCGACCCTCCAGCAAAAGCTACCCAAAGGTGTCCATTCAAATGTGTAAATGGATCTAATACAGGATAATTATTGCCCAGCATCGAAGTTAATATATATATTGTAAGCGGAAATCCAAACATTTCAGCGAATAGTGCAACTAAAAAGGATGTAAAGGCTCCCAGGGTTCTCCATTCCCTTTTGGTCTGTGGTTTGAATACATAAAAAACAAATCCTCCAAACATGAGAATATTAAATACTACTGACCCCCAAAGACCATAAGCATACTGATCTAAGAAATGCATATATTCCCTCCCTTAAATACTTGTTTCTTTAACGAATAACTTCCGAGATTGTTAATTCCATTTCTTTACTTTTCTTAATTTTTTTATCTGCAAAACCTAAAATCAAATAAGATAGAAAAAGTGAAAAGATGCTTACTCCTGTGGCAATAAGTTCCTTCGTATCATCGTATCCAAAGTATTCTGCTCCCTTTAGACCCAAAAATATTCCTATTATCATTGCAGCCAGTGGCATAATATATACCAACATCACTATTTTCATCAGTTTTTTAGTGTCTGAGTGTAATTTCACCAACTGTCCAACTGATACATTTAAATCATTCTTTACTCTTACTTCCATTGATGTTGTTTCACATCCTCCCTTACAGGAAGAACATTTATCTCCGCAAGCTCCATTTCTGACAATTTCTATAATCGCAGCATTTTCATCAATTGATTTTACAAATCCTACCTTATCCATATTAACCTCCTAGACCCATGTATATACAGACCTAATCCTTATAAAAAAATCTAATTTATCCTTACAAATTCTATTTCATGAGGTTCCTTACCGATTTTAATAGTATCTATAACCTCATAGCTCTTTAAATCAATAATTGAAATATCTTCAGACTCTAGGTTTGAGACATATGCTATATCACTATTCGGTAATATTGATATATGATTTGCTTGTCCATTAGTCTTAATTGAACGTATTATTTGTTTCTTATCTATGTCAATTACACTAATATCATTTGAAAATCTGTTGGTGGTCAATATAACTTTGCCATCGTTTGAGACTGCAACTCCATGAGTACCCTCTCCTGCTTCTATTGTATCTACCTCAGTACCTTTTTTAATGTCCACAACTGAAACTGTACCATCTTGTACATTAGCTACATAAAGGTACTTATCATCAGGAGAAAGTTCTGATTCATTTGGCATTTCTCCTACATTTATAGTTGATACAACTTCTAAACTTTCTACATCAACTACTGATATATTCGCTGACATTACATTGTTGATAAATGCAAATTTACTATCCTTGGTAAAGTCTATATGAGATGGGCTTTTACCATTGGATTCTATGGTTTTGATAATTCTGTCATCCCTCGTATCAATAATATTTATATAGTTGAATTGTTCCCCTTCTTGTAAATCGCCGCTTGTAGCAAAAATATATTTACCATCGGGTGTTATGTCTATACCATGTAGATTTCTTCCAGTATCAAGAGTATCCAATATCGCTCCACTTTTAACGTCTACAATAAATACCATCCCATCTTCAAGGTTTCCTGTATATATTTTTTGCCCATCTTTGGAAACAGCAATTCCATGGGATACAGAATCTCCAATTTTAATTTCATCTATCAATTTACTACTAGATACATCAATAACAGATATCGATCCATCTCCTGCATTAGGTACATACGCTAGATATTCACCTTCTCTTATTGTGTTCGAATATACCAGACTTGCTGCAATAATTACTAACATTATTAAAATCAATCTATATTTCACGTATTTAAATCCTCCCATTCATCTAAATAATTTTTTCGTAGCTATCATTGCAAAAGGGACAATATCTCCAATCTAGTTCAATTAACTTCCCACAATCCTTGCATACTCGTTTAACACCTTCATGGCAATGGGGGCAGAATTCAGCATTATGATTTATACTAGTTCCACAATTGTTACACTTTTCCTCTTGTTCAAATACTTCATATGCTTTGTCATCTGTATTAAATATCAAATATAATATGATAGCATAAATAACATATAGTATCAGGTTCATATTTTTCCCTTCCAATCCAATTGTTGTTGAGTAATGATTTATCCCAATATTTTTGTCGCAATAATGATGTTTAGCTCCAGATCCAATTATAATATATCAAGATTGAAGCAATCATCATTACTACTATCAATAATATTTCTTGTGTTGATATACTATACTTCTTGATCTCTACCTCATTATTATCATTAGATTTAGCACTTAATACTTTCAACTCTAGAAAAGAAATTAAAATTAATCCTATGCTGGTTGCATGAGCTACTGTAAATGGTTCTATAAATATGGGATTTATTCTGAAGAATTCAACAATGAATCTATTAATTGAAAAACCGATCAGGTAGATGAAAAACAATTGACCATCGTACTTAACAGATTTTCTCCTAGCCCATATTATTCCAAACAATATAAAATTCAGCATTGATTCATACATTTGAGTTGGGTGGAGTACTTGCCCATTTCTAAGGATTCCCCAGAAATATTCATTTTTCATTGCATATCCAAATACGTCACAACCTACTCTACCAATTGCTTGTCCTAGAATAATTCCTGGAGCCATTATATCAGCTGCTCTCCATAGATTAATCTTCTTGATCCTTGCGTAAATCAAGGATACTAATGCTCCACCGATTAAAGCTCCTTGAATAGAGAGACCACCATCCCATACTGCTACTATTTTACTTGGATTACTCAAATAATACTCCAAATTGAATGCCAAAACATAATATAATCTTGCCCCTACTATTCCAAAAATGACTGCATACATCATCAAATCTGTAATAGTATCTATTGAATATTTTTTTCTATTTGCTTCTTTGATTGCTACTAAAACACCTACTACTATTCCTATACCTATAAACATTCCAAATACATTCATTGAATAATGTCCAATGCTAAATATTGTCTTCATTTACTCTTTCCTTTCGATAAGATTTATTCATCTTATATTTCATTTGATTTTTTAAATTATACTATTCTTCATGATGGCTTTCTTTACCATGTCCCATCATGAATATATGCATCAAAGGACATGCTAAAAACAACAAACCCGAATATCTTGCCAAACCATTTAAACCCACATTAAAGTATTTCAAGGCTCCAATTGCTATTAGTAGTACTAAACACCCAAGTAACATGATTATCATATGTTTTCCATGGCCATGTCGTTTCTTTTCTTTCATATTTCATCTCCAATATTTTTATTTTGCTAAGTCAATTAGTTGTAACGGTCAACAACATCTTTTTCCCACTTAAACATCATATTCTCAGGTCCACCGATGCCTTCAAATTCAAGCTGAGCACTACCTAAATCTGATATGGTAGTGTTTGTATCTAGATAGTCTTTTGGCAATTTCAACAATCCCGATACATGATGTCCTTGACTAGTAGATTCCCAAATAAAACCATCATTTATTGTGGTCCCATTACCGAAACTTAGTGAAGCCAATTCATCATATTTGAAATTTTCCAAGTTAATAAGATGATTGTTTAGTGCTATTTCAAAGACAATGTATTCTTCATTATCTCCAAGTAAGTTACTATAAACTACTCCCATATCGACGCTATTCTTACTATCAAATCTAACTACCATTTCTTCATTCAATGGTTGTTCAACATTATTGCCAATCTCATCAATTATTTCTACTTCATCTTGTGTATCAGCTTCCACAGCTGGTTTTTCTTGACCAATAATACCTTCTTGATCTAATTCATCTCTATCTTCTTTTATTACTTCTTCTTTTATTACTTCTTCTTTTATTACTTCTTCTTGCTCCGATATAGCGACTTGATTTCCTTGATTTACAATAATCTCTTCGTCATCTTCTGTTACTTCTTTTTGCCCTGCAATTAATTTTTCTTCATCAGTTGACTCATCTTGTCCGCTACCAACTGATATTTCCTTTGTTATTCCTGCATTGCCAGAAACTACCCAGATACCAGTAAATACAACAGCTATTAGCAATATTGTTATTATTATAATTGGTCTCTTCATTTTCCCTCCATTAATTATATTTATTATTTTTGAAATTTAGAAACTTCATTTTTTGTTTGTTGGTTTACTTGTCTTAACATCCTTTTTGTCTCTTCCCACTGTACAACAATCTAAAGGTTTATTACCAAACTCTTCCTTATTTGCTTCTTCTAATTTTTTTAGCCATTCCTTTATTTTCTTTTTCATATCTCTTCCCTCCAAACTTATTTTGTATAATCAGAGATCCTCTAGCTAATAATCTTTCGTATAGAAATCCTACTAACAACCTCCCTCCTACTAAATTTATCTATCCCTATTTATTGCAAATATCATGCCAACTTATAAATTGCCTATTTTAGCGCCTTGATGCTGATGAGATCTATTCTAAATTGTGGTATATCAAACAGGAGAGTGTAGCATATGATACAGTTATGAATATGGTAATCAAAAAAAGCCTCTCTGGTTAAAATACCAGATGAGGCTCTATCATTAATTCCTAAAACTACCATATTTCTACTCATTGGAAAATAATCAATTGAGAAGTACTATCACAGCTATAATAATATTCTTGAAGTGAGTCAATTATTGCCGAATACCGTTTTTGTCTTTTGATCCCTTTGAACTGATGCACCTAAAAATTCAAATATTGTTCGTAATGGAACCAATGTTCTACCGTCCTGGATTAATGGTAAGACCTACATTTCCAACTTTGAGTTGTCAATGTATACCTTGATAGACTCTGCTGTTGATGTTGTGCTTATCGAAAGTGACAGTATGAAAACTAAAATTACCAATAGCCTTTTCGTTCTCAAAGTTATAACCTCCTTTAATTCATAATACCTTAACTTTTCTTCCAATAAGTATAGAATTCTTAGCAATTATATAACAAAAAACACCACGCAATACTGAGGTAGCATCATTTTAAGTCAAAAAATGCAGTCTCTGTTTGAGTAGTGTCTTTTTATGTTTCTGTTTGGTACGCCCAGAGGGATTCGAACCCCCGACCAACTGGTTCGAAGCCAGCTACTCTATCCAGCTGAGCTATGGGCGCACATTGGATTTAATACTATAATAGTATAACCTGTAGCCCCCCCCAATGTCAATAAGCATCAGCTTTTCCAGGTGTCGAAGCAATAATGGCATCCTATGATCATAATCCTTCGGTGAATAACAAAGTGTTAAGTTTTAGTATCTTTTATCATCCTTTACTACACCTACTACACGGATAATCAAAGGGATGTTTAGGAGTATCACAGCTGGGTATTAATATGTTACGACAATAAATTGAAGGTAGTAGGAACCTGAGAGGTGGATATATATGAAGAAAGCAGTTGTATTTATGGCGATCATGCTGGTACTGACGATACTATCAACAGGAACAGTTTATGCAGCAGAAAATGGCTTCGACGTCAAAGCAAACGATAAAAACCCGGCTTTTGATGCGGAGACTATGCATGGCAACATGCAAGTTGTGAAAAACGTTAACAACGAAGACTTGCATTTTTCAAATATGGGACATATCATGATCCCTGGCAATGCAGGAGAGAACACAGAATCCCCTATTTTTGAGCCCGAGATGGGCGTGGGGCATTTGTCCCCTCCGGGTAGGGTAAAACAGTTTCCACAAGACATGTAGCAATTGATCAACCCATGTAAAAGATAACGATAAAATAGTTGTCGATGATAACGAAATCCAATCAAACTGATAGGCCCCCATAATATGGACAGTTAAAATTAAAACTGCCAAATTTATGGGGGCCTATCCTTAGCTTGGTGAGCGAGGTTGCTGAAGATAGACTGAGCACTTCATCTTTTAGGGTGCCGGCCACCGCTAGTATATTCAAAATCATTGAGAACAGACTACTAGAAGTACAGAGTTAAAATGAAAGTGAAGTGAGGATAGAATGGATGAAAAAAGAACCTCGTTAATCAAACGTAGATATGACAGGGTTGCTGGAGTATATGATTTTCTTGATGCTCCTATGGAATTAATGGCTTTTAAAAGATATAGAGGAGAAGTTTTAAATAACGTTCATGGTAAAGCTTTGGAAATCGGCGTAGGTACTGGCAAAAATATTGAGTTTTATCCTACTGATGCTGATATTATAGCCATAGATTTTAGCGAAAAAATGTTAGCAATAGCTGAAAAAAGGGCTGATAAACTGCAGAAAGATGTTGAATTTCATCTCATGGATGTACAAAATTTGGAATTTGAAGATGATGTGTTTGATACGGCTTTTTCCACCTGTGTATTTTGTTCTGTACCTGACCCCATTGAAGGTTTAATTGAAGTGAAAAGGGTGCTTAAACCAGGCGGAAAATTAATTGTACTTGAGCATGTACTGAGCGAGCATAGAGGGATAAAACCTGTGATGAATCTTTTAAATCCAGTTACTGTCCGGTTATGGGGAGCTAATATTAATCGAAAGACGAGTGAAAATATAGAAAAAGCAGGCTTTAAAATTATAAGTGAAAACAATCTGTCTCTCGATATAGTGAAATTAATCGTGGCGGAGGCTTGATGGAAGTGTCCATTAAGGAACGAAACTGCCAAACATCAGGATATTGAAAATAACAACAAAGACCAACCCAGCAAACCCCAGGTTGGTTTTTTGTTATGCTATTCGAGTTTAAGCATTGTAATTAACAATTTCTGATCAAACTTTTTTCATCATGGAGATTATCTTATACTGCTAAAGATGAGTGAAGTTGGGAATGGGAGTGTTTGATTATCTATAAATTCAAAGGTGAAATGGCAGCAATGTCATCTACAATCTGTATAGAACTACGAATCATACCCATCCAGCAGGCATATGATACAGTACCTACCTCAGTGGGTAAGAACTCATAAATGTTTTCTCCGGCGAGTATATTATCTTGCAGATTATAGGCAGGAATAACAAAGGCATTGTTGCAGCCGTTGATTTTAGATTGTTCTGCTTCGATAATGAACGCAACAGGAATGCCTACCTGAACCACTATGGGTTCATAATTATAGGGTTCGAGCTCAATTTTAACAAATTGTCGATCATTCTCAATAATTGCCACGTTGGTGTAATTAACAGGCACGAGGGAAGGAGCAACGGTTCCCGTCAGACTTAAACCTCGAGAAATCATTACAGTGCCCAGCACCATTACCAGCAACCCACTGGCCGCAAACATTCGTTTATTGAACCGTTGGCTCACCAGGGCACTCACGGCACCTAGAGCAAACATTAGAGGAACAGTACCCAGACTGAAGAAAAACATGGAAGTAGCGCCTGTAATGAAACTACCCGTCCCCAATGCGTACAACTGAATGGTTTGCAAAGGTCCGCAAGGCATTATACCATTTATCAACCCCACCACATATGGACCTTTACCCTGACGATGGTTGGACAAGAAGTTACTGAGTCCTCTTGGAAGGCTAGGAATAATCCATTTTAGAAATGGGAAAAGATTCAACAGGTTCAAGCCCATGATAATCATAAACAAGCCTGCCACAATAATAATGATTCCCTGGGAACGCAATGTGATGCTTATGATTGATCCAACTGCTCCGATAACACCTCCAATGATAGTGTAAGATGTGACTCTACCTGCATTGTACAATAGACTAGGACGCAATCGCTTCTCAATTGTCGAAGCTTTATTTTCGCTAATGCATTGGCTCATGGCTATACCACCACACATAGTTATACAGTGCAGTGAGGTAAGAAACCCGATGACGAAAAGAATGCCGTAACTTACCTGGCTGGAGAGTTCAGGTATGGTCACGAACTGATCTAGTCTTTTTATGATTTGGTATCCCAGAAACATGAAAAGAATAATGGCACTCCAACGCATCCAGGGTTTTTCAGGAATTGCAGATGATCTCTGACTCAAGCTATCGATTTCCACTTTTATTGAAGTCACTTCATATCCGGCCTTCTCAATGATCTTTGACACCGCTTCTTGCAAAGCACCATTTTGCAGAGTCACCTTTACCCTACCACTGATATGGTCAGCCTGGACATCGTCAACATCCTTTAGGGAAGATACATTCTTGATTAGCAAGGATTCACAACCGGTGCAGGTCATCCCTGACACCTGATAAATAATTTGGGATTGCGTTGAATCAGTTTTGTTTTTCAAATGAAGCCTCCTCACAGATTTAAAATAATCTATGTAATATTTCTACATTTTAACACTTAATTCACCTGATTATCAAGTAAGAATATTTCAGAGAATCCATTGTATTTTTATACTTCTATTGTCATTCCCGCAGCAATATAGTGAATTTTTTCTCCCATAGCTTTTTTCATCTCTTCAAATTGATCATAACCAGTACAATGGCCTGTGTAATAAACAGCATTATTCTCCTTAAGCTTATCAATTACGCCATCTAGAAACTCCATGTCTTCTTCATTTTTCTTATCCAGGTCGTACAGATGAAATCCACCAACTACAGCTGTTAGAGGCTTATCCAGATGCATATCACTTTGATTAAGAATATTCACAATACCTCTATGAGAACAACCAACAAAAAGTACTCGTTTATCCCCTTCACTAATCAGTAAGTTTTGTTCGTGATTAAAATCATCTTTCTCCCATTTTTCATTCTTTTCCATAAGTAGTCTATCATTTCCTCTAGGTGTCATCTCGTTTCCTTTAACTTGTGAATACAATACCATATCCTCAAACTTAGTATCCTGATCAATAAGTTCTATTCTACTGTTATTTATCATATCAACATCCAAACCTACCTCTTCGACTTTACCATCAACTAAAGAACCATGTCTACGAAATGCCTCCTTGTTTATGTAAATGGAAGCCTTTTCATTTATTTTCATAAATGAAACTAATCCTCCTCCATGATCAAAATGACCATGAGATAGAACCACCATATCAATATCTTCAATATCTACTCCCATTTTATCAGCATTTTTAATGAATTTGTCAGATTCTCCTGCATCAAACAGTATCTTTTTACCATTAGACTCAATATAGAGACTTAACCCATGCTCAGCCTCATAATCCTCTGAAATTGAACGATTTTCAATTAAAGTTTTAATCAACAAAAAAAACACTCCTCTCAATTTCCATTTTTCCCTAGATACTCTCGTAAAACTATGATTAAAGGAAATGCAGATTATACCGCAAATAACCTAACGATATAATCTGCATTATAAGGGGGATTAATGATATTATCATCCTGTATCAACAAACAATTATGATTATTTATCCATAAGTTTTAAAACTCTTATGAAAAAATCCTCATCCCCAAAGTTACCTGACTTAAGAACCAATCTTACATCAGTGGCTATCTCTGGTATCAAAATCGGTACACCTGGAGATACTGATCCACCAATCTTAAAAGACTTGTAACCTAAACTCTTAATTACAGCACCCGAGGTCTCTCCTCCTGCTACAACGATTCTCATAATTCCATGTTTTACAGACTCATTTGCGATCATTCCCATTGTGGATTCAAGGATTGCACTTCTTTCTTTTTGAGTATAAGAAGAATCATTAAGTTCTTGACCTGCAGCAAAGCTATAAATCAATACTTCATCGTTGTGATTTAACTCAATAAAATTGATGATATCTTCAATTTTTTGATCCCCATTTAAGAGTCTATCCGGGTATATTCTAAAAGCTTTAAAGCCGGTGGTCAATAGTCTCTTAGTCTGTCCTAGAGTCGCCATTGAACAGCTGCCTGAAATAATTATGCCTCCACTATTTGTTCTCTCTTTCCTAGATTCTGTTTCCAGTATTGAGTTTTTTCCATTCAATCTACGACCAAGCTCATATGCAAGCCCAGAACTTCCTGTCATAATTTTTAAGTCACCAAATCTCATTACAATTAAAGCCTCATGAGATTTTTCGAAATATTCTGGGACCAGATAGAAATGACTTTCTTTTCTATTTTTGATAATACTTTTTATGCTTGCATCTCCCTCTTTCATATCTTTGATAGACACACAATAAGTATTATACTTTCCTTGCTCCTTCATTAACTCAGAGATTTTTGAATCCCACATTGGTGTAATTGGATGATTTTTCATATAACTTTCATGCAGAGGAATCTCATTCACAAACAATTTCCCGTTCTTAACTGTTCTCCCATTTACAGGCAGTGCTGGTGAAATTATTGTGTATTTCTCATCAAATTCTTTTAATATACTGTCTATTATTGGTCCAATATTACCTTTTGGAGTTGAATCGAAGGTAGAACAATATTTAAAGAAATATTGTTTGGCGCCCCTATCCTTAAGCCATCTGAATCCTTTTAGTGCTTCAGCTACAGCTATATCCGGATCTACATCTCTTATTTTCAATGCTATTACAACAACATTTGTATCTTTATCGGGAATATATTCCTGATCCGGCAATTCATTGAACATTAAGACATTCAAGCCACCCAATGAAAAAAAAGACGCTATGTCCGAGGCACCTGTATAATCGTCAGCTACACAACCAAAATAAAGTCCATCCATGTTTTCTTTTTTTCCCATAAAAACCTTCCTATGTTTTTTCTATTTTCCCAACATAAAAAATGTTTCCACAATTTTATCCTTGATCATACTCTTTGTATCCTTATCAAATTCTTTGAAATGCCTGGTTTCTAAATGTTCCTTAAAAGATTGTTCAGATTTGTATACCTCATACAAAAATATAGTGTTGTCTGATTTTGAAACATCAAAAACACTACATCCATCTTCTAACAAGCTTTCTTTGGCGTTTTTAATCATCATTGGAATGAGCTCGTCAATTTTATCTGGATAAACAATGAATTTAACAGTTACAACAAAACTATTCATTTGCCCACCACTCTTTCGAATTTTTGAATAAAGTCAGCATATCTGTCAATCAAATAATAATTGGCTGCGTATAACGGATGTTATAGCAGCCAATTATACATAATTCATAGGCTAAGAATTACCAATCTCAAACTTCTAATTACTTGAACTCATCAAATAATTTTTCAAAATCTTCTAAACTGTCTTTGATATGATATACGTGTTTATCTTCAGGAAACTTCTCAGTCTTAACATCTTCAATATATTCCTTGAATGCATTTGTAATTATCTCAGCTACGTTAGCATACTTCTTAACAAATTTTGGTGTGAAGGCTTGGAACATTCCTAGCATATCTCCACATATTATAAGTTGTCCATCACATGGTAGCCCTGCTCCTATTGAATATACCGGTATTGAAAGCTTGTTTGATATAAACTCTGTGAGCTCTGGTGGAACTGCCTCCAGTAACAACGCTAGTGCTCCCGCTTTTTCAATGGCTATCGCATCTTCTATTAATTCTCTTGCACTGTCAACATACAAACCTTGTGCTTTAAATCCTCCTAATTGTCCTGCGCTTTGTGGCGTTAAACCAATGTGACCAAATACTACTATTCCTGCATCTGATATTGCTTTTATTCTACTTTCTACTCTTAATCCACCTTCAAGCTTTATTGCATCTACATTTGCCTCTTTTAAGAATCTTACTGCATTATACACAGCCTGGGCATCTGACTCGTGATATGCTCCAAATGGCATATCTCCTATTATAAACGTCTTTGATGCTCCTCTTTTTACTGCTTGACAATGTGATATACAGTCTTCCATCGTAACTTGCACTGTCCCTTGGTAGCCTAGTGTTACCATCCCTAGTGAATCGCCTACAAGAATCATATCGATACCTGCATCCTGTGCAAATTGTGCCATTGGAAAATCATATGCTGTTACCCATGTTGCTTTTTCTCCTGCCTTTTTCATCTTGTGTAAATCAAGTATACTTTTTTTTCCCATTATTTTCCTCCTCTTGTTGTGGCTATCTTTTCTTAGTATGAGCTTTTAGTATGAGCTTCTTTACTAATATGTTTTTTTAAAATGCATTTAGGTATATAGTTTTAATGTCTTCTACACTTAGTTTCCTCGGTGCTCTACCTAATAGTCTTTTCTCTAGGAATGCTTCCTCTGCCCATCTTTGAGCTTTGGATTTATCAGTTATTTCCATTTCCGTCAATGTTGTTGGTAGATTTACACTCTTCATTAGTGCATCAACTGCTTTTAAGCCTTTCTCAGCGGCTTCTTTTTCTGACAATCCTACTGTTACTTCTCCCATTGCTACTGCTAACTTTGCGAACTTTTCTTGTTTTGCTACCATTATATAGTCAAAACATGAGTTGACAAGACCTGTCAAACTTGGTCCGTGTGCTACGTGGAATTCTCCTCCGATTGGATAAGCTAGTGCATGTATCAAACTTGTTCCTGCGTTATTTAACACTAATCCTGCCAATAATGAACCTAATGCCATATGGTATCTTGCTTCTATGTCATCTCCATTTGCATATGCTGGTCCCAACCATTTTGTTATTATACTTATTGCCTCTAAAGCGATAGTATCTGTCAATGTGTTTGATCTATTTGACAGGAATGGCTCACTTGCATGCAAGAATGCATCAAATCCAGATGCTGCGGTTACGCCTTGCGGACAAGTTATAGTTGTCATTGGGTCGATTATTGCTACCGTTGGCATGATATTAGACGAAGCAACTGCTTTTTTTACCTGATTTTCTTCATCTAAAAATATTGCATGCTTCGTTACTTCGGAACCTGTACCTGAAGTAGTTGGTATTAGTATGGATGGAATTGCCTTGATTTTTACTTTTTCTTTTCCAAAATAATCTCTTGTCTTTAGTGGATTTGTCATTAGTGCTGCAGCCATTTTAGCCACATCTAGCACACTTCCTCCACCCATTCCTATTATTATGTCTACTCCTTCTTTTTTTGCCAACTCGGCTGCTTTTTCTGGCAAATCTGTTGTTGGTTCACCTGATTTTCTATCTTCTATACTTGTTATAACTTCTATTCCTTCAGCTTTTAATAGCTCCTCTACTTTTTCCACATAACCATTTTTTTGTACATTTTTACCTGAAAGAAATAGTGCCTTCTTTGCACCCAATCTTTTTGCTTCTTTTCCCACTTCTAGAATAGCATCTATCCCAAAATGAATTTCGGGTGTATTGAACATAAATGAATTGTACATACATATTCCTCCTCGTATATTTATTAATATTAATCTACATCGTCGAAGATATCTTCTCTAATGTCTATCAAGTGTTTTTTAGTTAATAACTCAGCTCTTTTAAAGTCTCTATTAACTAACGCTTCATACATCTCTCTGTGCTCTTTTTTATATCGGGTTATTCGACCTTTCTTTTTTAGACTTTTGAATTTCATATTGCCCCAAAGTCTACTGTTCCTCAACCTGTTAATATTAAGAGCAAAGTTGAATAAGACATCATTGTAAGAGGCCCTAGCTAATATTGAATGAAATTCTTCATCTAATATTTCGAATTCTTCAATTTGATCTTCTGACAATAGCTCAGCTGCGTTTAAGATTTCCAATAGATTATCCAGATCTTCTTGTGTTGCTCTTTGAGACGCTAATTTGGCTAGTTGTGGTTCAAGAATTATTCTAGCTTCAAATATTTCTGATGGACTTATTGCATCTTTTTCTGTAAGCTCAATCAACACACCATCATTCTCGTTTTTACATTCTGACACAAATGTACCAAGACCAGGTTTAACTTCAACAAGCCCCATTATTTCTAGTGCACTCATCGCTTCTCTAACTGTAGCTCTTGAAAGACCAAATTCCACAGAAAGATCTCTTTCAGATGGCAATTTATCACCACATACCAATACTTCTTTGTCAATCAAAGACATTACCTGCTCAACAACCAGCATATACAATTTTTGAGTTTTTTTGATTTCTTTAAACATTCCACACCTCTTGTCCATTTTTAAAAGTCTTCCTCTTATTAAATACCACTCAAGTTGTATAGCAAACAATTTAAGAACAATTATAGTCGAACTTTGATTAGTCTATCTTTTGATACATCTGAGTTAATATAAGTACTTAAATTTCACAGAACTATCTAACTTTTGTCATGCCCCAGCTTTCGTAACATTTGACTATTGCACAAAGGTCTTCTTCCCCTACTCCCATAGAAACTCCTATGTTGAGTATTTCTTTAGACAAAGCCAGAATTGGTGTAACAACACTTATATCTTTAGCCAAATCTAATGCTAGATTTACGTCTTTAAGCATTAAAGATGTTTTGAAATTCGGAGAAAAATCTCTACTTACAATCTTAGGTGTCTTAGCTTCTGCCATGGCACTCTTTGAGCCTCCACCACTAACAACTTCTACAAAAGTCTCAGGATCAATTCCACACTTTGCAACCATGACTATTGCCTCTGCCAACGACATCATGTTGATTGCAAGCATTGTATTATTAGCGAGTTTTGTATATGAGCCCGCTCCTATGTCTCCCATGTGAAAATGTTTTTTCCCCATTGCTTCAAATAATGGAATGCATTTTTCGTATACGTCGTGATTACCTCCACACATAAATGTTAATGTGCCAGCATTAGCCTGAACTCCACTTCCAGTTACTGGAACATCAAGGAAGATTATTCCAGACTCTTTGAGCTTATCATGAAGCTTTATATTTGATTCTGGCGAAACAGTACTGCAATTTATAACAATCAAACCATCAGTAGCACCTTCAACTACTCCATTCTCACCAAATATTACATCTTCTACAACATCGCTATTTGCTAACATGGTAAATACCACTTCACTTTCACTTGCTACCTGTGCAGCTGAAGTTGCAACATTTGCGCCTTTTTCTTGTAATTTCATCGATTTTTCAGTAGTTCTGTTATAAACAGTAAGTTCATACCCAGCTTCTAGCAGATGCGAAGCCATCGGAAATCCCATTATTCCAAGACCAATAAATCCAATCCTTTTCATAATTTTATCTCCCTTCTAAAAATTTTACCAATTACACAAATCATATCTTCACTTTACACTGTTGATAAACTTTTTTTCTTTTTTCTCTGGTATAAAAACATACCGATGATTACACCGAATCCGAATATATCAGTTTGGTATCCTGGAAAAAACAGTGCTATTCCCGCTGCAAATATCAATGCTCTTTGGAATAAGTTTAGATGATCTTGAAAATACCCTTGTATCCCAGCTGCCATAGCTGGAATTGCAATCAACATTGAGAATACTAGGTATGTAGTATCCAAAGCTGTCGTTAACATCAATATTCCAGGAAAATAATGGAAAGTAAATGGCAATATAAACAACAAGAAAGAATATTTCACACCGGTGAAACCTGTTTTCATAGGATCCGCTTCAGCTATCGATGCTGCAGCAAAAGCAGACACACATACCGGAGGTGTAACATTAGATATAGCAGAAAACCAGAATGCAATTATGTGTGCAACAACTCTATCAACACCTAGACTCTGCAGTCCTGGTACGACAATCATTGCTATAATAATATAAGTTGCAGTTTGTGTTGCTCCCATACCAACAAAAACACCAACCACAGCAGTTAAAGCAATTGCTAGGAACAATGAACCAAAGGATAATGAAATTATTAACGCGCCAAATTTCGCTCCCAACCCTGCCAGTACAATTCCACCCATAACAATACCTAACATTCCTATCGATGAACCTACAGATAAGTTATTCTTTCCACCAAGCTCAAGCCCATCAAGTATTTGTCTAAATCCCATTTTGTAATCCTTTGTAAACCAGCTTAGAACAATTACCGAAATAACTGCATAGAAAGCTGCAAGATTAGGCGAATAACCTTGGAATAACATAACAAATATTAGAATAAGGGGAACTACGAAAAACCAACCTTCTTTAAATGTTTCTTTAAAATCAGGAATTTCTTCATCTGGCAAGTTCCCTATGTTCATTTTTTTTGCTCGATAATGTACTGCTGTTCCTACCCAATAAAAATATAGCAATGCAGGGATTACATTCATAGAAATTATTGTTACATATGGTGTTTCAGTTAAAGTAGCCAATAAAAATGCTCCTGCACCCATTACTGGTGGCAAGAATTGTCCTCCTGTAGATGCTGCAGCTTCTATTGCCCCAGCTTCTTCTGCTTTAAATCCAACTCTTTTCATCATTGGTATGGTGAATGCTCCTGTTGATACAACATTTGCTACAGAACTACCACTTATCGATCCAAATATACCACTAGCAATAACTGCAACTTTTGCAGGCCCGCCTGCCCATCCTTTTGTCAATGATAATGCAAGTCTTATGAAAAAATTTCCTGCACCTGATTTTTCAAAAAAAGCTCCCAATATAATAAATGGCAATACATATGTAGCGAATGTATTTGTTATTATTCCGAATACACCTTCCATTGAGCTATACATGAATTCAACAATTCTTCCCGGACTAAATCCAGGATGTGCTAATATACCAGGCATTTTGGGGCCAAAATATAGCTGCAATAAGAATATGCCCGCCACGAAAAGTAGTGTATTACCCAATACTCTTCTTGCAATCTCAAACAACAAAATTATAGCTATTACACCAAACCAGAAGTCATATCTATTCGGCATAGTAACTCTCATAACATAATTTGAATATTCCAACATCCAATATCCAAACGAAGCAACCGCTAATAATATTAATATTATGTCATACCAAGGTATTTTTTTTTGAGTCCCTTGACCTCTAATTACTGGGTAAATCATAAAACTTAGGGCTACATTGAACAATATGTAAAAACCCCTGCTTGTTACTGTATCAAGAATACCAAGTCCAGCTGATAGAAGAAATATTGATGAAAAGGCAATAGCGCCATATCTAAATATTATCCTCCCCAAACCTTCAAGTTTTCTAGTCTTCATAGTTATTTTGTCCCCCTACTCAAATAGAGATAAATACTTTCTTAATGATAAACTATAACCTATCAAATATACTCGCGGGTAACGAATTGCCAAATGATGTCACCCGCGAGTTTGACTCTTCAGTTCTTAAGCATTAATTAACTTCATCAAAGTACTGTTTTGCACCTGGATGAATCTCTGGTCCAAGTTCTTCAAAATTCTCACTATCTTCTTCTAATTCTTCCCACAATACATAACCATCAGCTAATTCTGTCATAGTATCTGGTTGGAATGCTTCTTTTACCATATCATAAACTACTTCATCAGGAACATCTTTATGAGCTATCCAATACACACTAAAGAATGGCATCTGAACATCTTCTGTCATGCCTTTATAAACTTCTTTAGGCAAATTGTTTCTATAGTAGAATTGGCTAGCTGCCTCTAATGTATCCATTTCAGCATCGGAAAACGGAATTATAACTATGTTTTCTGTTTCTGCTAGTTCAGTGATTGCTCCTGAAGGCGCTCCACTTTGACCAAAAGCATCAATTCTTCCTTCTTTTATTGCATATGAAGCATCAGCAAAAGCTAAATATTCTCTTTCTACCTCAATGCCTAGTGCATTTAGTATTAGATCTGAGTTGTACTGAGCACCTGATCCAGGAGGCCCAACTGATACTGTCTTACCTGCAAGATCAGAAGCTGTTTCAATTCCTGAGCCTTCTAGTGTTACAAAGTAGTGTGGACTCGCATATGCTTTTGCAACTCCTCTAACATTCTCGCCAATATCTGGTTGATCTTTGAAAGTATCTATTCCATTCCAAATTTCATAAACCAATGAACCATAAGTAAAGCCCATGTGAAGTTCGCCTTTAGCGACCCCTATCGCGTTTGCAACAGAAGCTCCTGTTGAAACATTAGTTACATTAACATAAGGAAGTGCTTCAGATAATAAATTAGCTAGAACACCTATCATGTAATAATAAACTCCACCTGGAGCACTTCCACCGAATGCCACCTGGAAGATTTCTCTCTCTTCAGCTGGTTCCTCTGGTTCTTCAGCTGGTTCCTCTGGCGCTTCAGTTGCTGGTTCTTCTGGTTCTTCAGCCGGTGCTTGTTGCGTACAACCTGATACCACACCTAAAGTCATTACTAATACTAACATCAGGGCGATAATTTTTGCGTTTTTAAATAACATTTTACGACCTCCTTTTTTTTTGACAGTCTTATGTGTACTATTCAATGTAGAATTAATAATACAACACCTCAGCTACAACATCTACTTATACTATCTAATAAGCTTTCACCTCCAAAATTATCTTAACCACCACACATAGCAGGAAATATTTCTATTCTATCACCTTCTTTTAATATATGATTTGGTTGCTTGAAAATGCCATTAACAATGAAAAAATAGTCTCCAGTTTTTTTATTAAAGTTTAAATTATTTAACAATTCACTAATTGTAGATTCTTCTAAAACCTTCATGTTGAATTCATTTTTATTATTCTCATCCATTCTTGTTACTTTAACTGTAATCAAATTTTCCACCTTGCTTTTTTTGTTAAAAATCAAATATTTTATCCATTTCGTTGTTGTCTACATCAAAAACTGTTCCAGTATCAGGATTTTCTTCCTTATAGAAGAATTCAGGCAACCTATCATCCGCTGGACCAAATCCTGCATCAGTATTAAATTTTCTTTCTCTCTTTAACGTTTCCTTAGATATTTCCATTAATTCATCCAAAGTCAATTTTACTCCAGTCATGGAAAGATAAAGCTCCGCTAGAAGATTTAAGTCCCCACCAATTGCTCCTCCTAAAAAGAAGCATGTCCCGAGGCAGTCATGTAAAGTATTAGTTATTTGCGCTCCCTTTGAAGCTTCAACTTGACCTTCTGGTTTTCGGTGGTCAACATTCGCCCTAATAGTTTGTCCTGCAGTATGATCAGCGCCCTGTGTTGATGTTGCATATGTTACCCCTAGACCCTTTATCGCTCTAGGATCATAAGCTGCCATAGTTTGATCCTTAACTGTCGGGACTCTTGTGATACCCAAAACTTTACCGGTTGACGATGCACCAGATGCTATTATTTTACCTAAGTAAGTGTCTTTTTTGATTTCTTCAAGTATATTTATTGCTCCTTCTTCATCACCAAAGCTAATGACTCCTGCTTCCATAGCAACGCCAATTGCTCCACCTGTTTCGATTGTATCAATTCCCAAATCATTACACAGATAGTTCAATTTTGCTACAGTGTCAATATTTCCAATTGCCAAGTTCGGACCTAATAATCCTATAGTTTCGTATTCAATGGGCGAAACTATTGTCTTGCCATCTTCATCAGGAAATACGTTCGAACACCTTATTAAACATCCTGGCATGCAGCCATGGCTTGTGTTGCCTTCACCGCCTCTTTCTACGATGAGGTCATGGATTTTTTGACCGTTAATATTTTCTGAACCTTCAAAACTTCCTCTGCTAAAGTTCATGGTCGGCAAAGCACCAATACTATTGGTTAGTTTGACCAAATTTGATGTTCCATACATAGTGTAGGAGTTTTTTATAGCATCATTGCCGAGTATCATATCTGTAATCGTTTTCTTGGAATCGTTAAACTTGTCATCATCATGCATTTTTATTCCCTCGGCATTACTGTCATCTATTACTACTGCTTTTATATTTTTGGCTCCCATTACAGCACCCAATCCACCTCTTCCTGAGTACCTTGAAGGAGAACCATTGTTATCACTGTTAGCTATGCCTGCTGATCTGTATAGTCTTTCTCCTGCTGGTCCAATAATAACCAATCCAATTTTATCATTGAATTTTTCTTTTAATCTTTCTGCTGAATCGTACACTCCCATACCCCATACTTCTTCAGCAGATATAATTTCGATTTTGTCTTTTGATATGTAAAGCAACTTAGGATCATCTGCTTTTCCTTCAATTACAATTGATTTTATACCAAGTCTTGCTAATTTGTATGCTGTGGTTCCTCCAGCATTACTTTCCTTTATTGTTCCTGTCAAAGGGCTTTTTGAGCCTATTGAAATTCTATTAACACAAGAAACCGTTGTCCCTGCTAAAATGCCCGGTGCAATAATCAATTTGTTGTCTTCTCCCAATGGGTTGCATGTAGGATTAACCTCGTCAACCATAATTTTGCTAATTAATGCTCTACCACCTAAATTCTGCCAATCTTTCGGCGGATTTTCTTGTTTGATGCTACTATTCGATAAGTTAATTCTTAGTACTTCCATACTGAATCCTCCTTAATCTACAAACTTGCCAGTCCGATGGCATGGTGGCCTGACCACTGGCTGGCTTACCATTACAACATAAATTTATCACTATCCTTCCTTTATGTCAATACTAAAATAACATTTTATTGCGTTAAAACTTTGTCACTATGAATTATGTATTGAGATCAAGTATTTTAAAAATATGTATAATTTCCTTGTAATCAAAGTAGTAAATTATTTGTTTAAATGAGCAACAGTGTAAAAGTGTATAGAATCTGATATAATTAGATCAATACAATACATATTTGAGAGGAGTGAAACGATGAAATATAGAAGCGTATTTGATATCATCGGGCCTGTAATGGTTGGACCCTCTAGTTCACATACAGCAGGTCCAGTAAGAATCGGCCAGATTGCAAGAAGGCTTTTTGATGCTCAGCCTGAAAAAATTGTAGTACGGTTATATGGATCATTTGCAGAGACATACAAAGGCCACGCATCTGATGTGGCAGTTGTTGGTGGTATTCTAAACTACGAGACTGATGACCCAAGGATACCTGATTCACTATTTAAAGCTAAAGAGTTAGGCATTGATGTGTCTTTTGTAAAGGAAGATGCTGTCCCTGAACATCCAAATACCATGGAAATAACTCTTAGCCGTGGCGATGACAATATTGATATTGCAGCCATTTCAATTGGGGGTGGTGTTGTAAGAATAACAAAACTTAACGGATTCCCACTGAAACTATCCGGTGAGAACCCCGCAATTCTGATTTTTCACAAAGATGCATACGGTGCAATCGCTGGGGTGGCCTCAACTCTTGCAGCAAACAAAATCAATATTAGCGGAATGGATGTGTCAAGAATTGAAAAGGGTGATATCGCTCTAATGACAATTGAAACAGACCAACCTGTCTCGGACAATCTAATTAATGCCATTACAAAAAAGGAAAATATACTAAGGGTAATTACCCTTAGTGAATAGAGAGGTGATTTAGATGTTTAAGAACGTTCAAGAGCTGGTCCAGCAAGCAGAAGATCAGAATAAGAAGTTATATGAAATAATGATTGAACAAGAAGTTGAGTTGACAGAAAAAAGTCGTGAAGAAGTCATTTCTAGAATGGCTAAACAATACCAGGTAATGAAAAATTCTGCAGTAAAGGGTCTTGAAGGTGTCACTTCCTATTCAGGCATGACTGGTGGAGATGCCAAGAAGATGGATGCTTACATAAAGAATGGGGATATCCTAACAGATTCTACCCTTCTAAAAGCCGTGTCATATGCAATATCAATAAATGAGGTTAATGCATCCATGGGACTAATTTGTGCCAGCCCGACTGCAGGATCATCAGGAGTTCTTCCAGCTGTTGTTCTTGCATTACAGGATAAACTGGGCATGGATGATGAGATGACCATGATGCATCTGTTTACAGCCGGTGCTTTTGGATTTGTTATTGCAAACAATGCATTTATATCAGGTGCTGCTGGAGGATGTCAGGCTGAGATTGGCTCAGCTAGCGCAATGGCTGCTGCAGCTGCTGTTGAGATGGCTGGTGGTACACCAACACAAGCTGCTCACGCTATGGCTCTGGCTTTAAAGAATATGCTCGGTCTTACTTGTGATCCACTTGCTGGACTTGTTGAGGTTCCATGCATTAAGAGAAATGCTGCTGGAGCATCAAACGCAATTATGGCAGCTGAGATGGCTCTTGCTGGTATTGAAACAAAAGTACCTTGGGATGAAGTTATCAGTGCCATGTACAATATCGGTCTTGCAATGCCTGTTACTTTAAGAGAAACTTCCCTTGCTGGTTTGGCTGTAACTGAGACCGGAAAGATGTGGAAAGAGAAGTTGCTTTAGGAATTTATTTGCACGACAAAAAGAACTGTCTTAAAAAATGGACAGTTCTTTTTTTATATAGCGTGCTACTATTCAACATACCCTCTTTTTTTAAGGTAATACATGGCTCTGTCAGTATTATGGGTCTTGATATCTAATAGCTTTTCTTCTTTATCAATTATCGCAGTGTGGTCCAACTCAAATCCCAGTAATATATCAACTGCTTTCTTACAGGTTTTAGTAATGTTTTCAAAATCTCTAACCTTCATATCCTTGGAGCTGCACAGCCATCCTCCCCCTATTGCATGTACAAATGACTTGTCCGCGTATTCATGCAAATTCGACTCGTTTATACCTCCCGTTGGAATAAACTTTAACCCTGTGTGTTTAAATGGACCCATAAGAGCACTCATTGCTTTTACTCCTCCAAAGACGCTTGAAGGGAAAAACTTCAGCGTAGTAACACCTTTTTCTAGTGCATTTCCTATTTCAGTAGGAGTAACACAGCCTGGAGTTATTGGCACGCCTTCCTTCTGACAGTATGCAACTACTTCATCGCTAAAGCCGGGAGACACAATAAAGCTTGCGCCTGCTTCAATAGCATCCTTTGCATTTTGAAGGCTTAAAACCGTCCCTGCCCCTACCAACATTTCCGGCATGTTTTCACGGATTAATTTTATTGCTTCAAGGCCAGCTTCTGTTCTTAAAGTAACTTCGATCACCTCAATTCCAGACTCAAAAATCGCCTTTGCTGCAGGTAGGGCCTGGTTGATATTTTCAAATGCTACTACTGGAACCAGTCCAATCAATCCAATTCTTTCCAAAGTGTCCATAGAATTCCTCCTAATTTTTTATATATTCTTAGCTTTCACTTTCATTGCTTTTACTTTTTGAGTTTCATACCTCGATGGAGAGTGTCTCCCGCATCTTTGATATGCTTTCTAAATATATTTTGAAATATTCCAAAATATTTCACTGAATTCTTGTTATAATATATCATAGTAGTGGATTAGATGGCTAATAATTTCTTGGGAGGTTGTTGTATAATGAAAAAAGTCGTTACATTAGGTGAAATAATGCTAAGACTCTCTACACCTGGATTCAACCGTTTTATCCAGTCTGAAAACTTCGATGTGGTTTATGGCGGTGGAGAGGCAAATGTTGCAGTTTCTCTTGCCAATTACGGTTATGACTCATATTTTGTAACAAAGGTACCTGATCAGGAAATTGGACAGTCTGCACTTAATCACCTTAGAAGATTCGGTGTTAAGACCGAGTACATAAAAAGGGGTGGAGACAGGCTTGGAATATATTTCCTTGAAACAGGGGTATCAATGAGACCTTCCAAGGTAATTTACGACAGAAGTCATTCTTCAATATCAGAAGCTGATGCTGAAGAGTTTGATTTTGATGAGATTTTAAAGGATGCCGACTGGTTCCATTTTTCAGGCATCACTCCTGCTCTAGGCGAAAAGGCTGCACATCTTACTGAAGTGGCGTTAAAGGCAGCCAAGAGGCATGGCGTTACTGTATCAGTTGATTTGAACTACAGAAAAAAATTATGGACTCCTGAACAGGCTCAGCAAACGATGACCAATCTGATGCAGTATGTTGATGTCTGCATCGGCAACGAAGAGGATGCTGAACTTGTACTTGGCTTTAAACCTGGAAATACAGATGTTGCAAAAGGTGAACTCGAATTATCGGGCTATGAGAATATGTTCAAGCAGATGGTGGAAAGATTCAGCTTTAAATATGTTGTAAGTTCGTTAAGGGAATCATATTCTGCATCTGATAACGGCTGGTCTGGCTGCATTTACGATGGAGAGGAATTCTACCATTCAAGAAAGTATGATATTAGGATTGTCGATCGTGTTGGTGGAGGAGATTCTTTTGCCTCCGGATTAATCCACGGATTGTTGTCAGAGCATGACTACAAGGATGCCCTTGAATTTGGGGTTGCAGCTTCTGCCTTAAAGCACACTATTCCAGGTGATTTCAATATGGTCACAATTGCGGAAGTTGAAAAGCTTCTAAAAGGAGATGCTTCGGGAAGGGTTCAAAGATAAACAAAAAATTATCCCCTAAACAAGACATATGTCTTGTTTAGGGGATTTTTGTTAATCCAATACTCCCATTTCTCTGTAGTATCTGGCTGATCCATCATGCAACGGAAGACCTGCGAGATTATCTACTCCATCTTCAAGCTGAAGACCCTTGATTGCATTGTGTGTGCTTGCCAGGGATTCAACATTCTCCCAGAACACCTTGGTCATCTGATAAGCAGTTTCCTCAGGAAGGCTTTCATCAACAAATATTGTTATTACAATACTTGTTGTTACTACATCTTCTTCCTGCCCCTCGTAGGTCCCTGCAGGGATAATCGCCCTGTTATACCAAGGGTATTCTTCTGTCAACTGCTCTATTACATCTTCATCAATTGAAATCAGCCTTCCACCTGCTGTAGAAATAATTTCAGAAACCGCTGATGTGGGAATCCCAGCCTGAATCCAAGCTCCATCTAGCTGTTTGTTTCTGATCAAATCGATTGATTCTGTAAATCCAACAAACTGAGGATTGAAATCATCAGGATAGTTGACTCCTGCTGCAGTCAGATGAATGTTTGATTCAACTTCCGGCGTGCTTCCCGGTGCCCCAGGTGCAAATACCTTCCCCTTAATATCTCCCAGGGTTTCAATTCCTGAATCCTCTGATACGACAACCTGGTTATAATTTGAATAAAGTGCTGTCAAGACCCTTATTCCGTCATATTGATTTTCTTCAAATACTCCGGTTCCGTTTTTCTGTTCAGTCATTATATTGGTTACGGCAACACCAATCTGTGCTTCACCCTGTGCAACCAGGCCGAGATTCTGAACTCCGCCGTTTGAAGCTTCAACTGAAACATTGAGTCCCTCAATATTCTCATTCCAAAGATTTGAAATTGCAGCGCCTATTGGATAGATTGAACCCGTGGTGGAGGCTGTCGGAAAATTAAGGTATGTAGTTTCTCCTTGCTCGTTGCTGCAGCCAGCAATGATACCTGCCGAAAGAGCAATCATCAATGCTATTGATAATATTTTTTTCATTATGGTCTCCTCTCTAAAACTTGTCTATATTCTAGGCATTAATGGTTTTTGCCTTGTCACCTTTGTTTTTCTGTAGCTGATATATTGTAAGAACTATTGCAATTCCAACTCCCACTGCATCTGTTCCTCCAGCAGGATGGATCAAAAGAAGTCCTATTAGTATGGATGCGATTCTCTCAACTATTCCACTCTTTCTAATATACCATCCTTGAGTTCCGGATGCCAGGAAGTAAATTCCAAATATTGCACCCGCTATGGCAATGGCCGTGGCTGTTATACCAGTGCCCTCAGGAGCTGCTCCTAGAAGGAGTATTGGATTTACTAGGAAAAAGAACGGCAAGAGAAATCCTGACAAACCAACCAAAACTGCTTGAATTGCTGTTTTTCTAAAGTCTGAGTCTGCAATCCCCGATGCAACATAAACTGACATTGCAACAGGTGGTGTAATATTTGAAAGTGATGCATATATTAGACAGAAAAGATGGGCAGCTATTGGAATGGCTCCAACCTCTACCATCACTGGAACCGCCACTGCCGTTACGATTACATAGGCAGCTATTCCCGGTACTCCCATCCCAAGGATTATACTCATAAGAGCCACCATTACTCCAGCCTTTAGAAGTTCCCCAGGCCCAACAACCTTAAGCATCAAATATCCAAACTTTAGCCCGAGTCCTGTAAGAGATACAGTTCCAACAATAATACCTATTATAACACAGCTAACACCGACACTGATAACTCCCCTTACTCCATCTTCGCATGCCTGTATTATTCTTTTAGTTCCCATTCTGGTGTGCTTTCTAAACCAGCTTGATGCTATTACAACAAATATTGAAATTACACAGGCATAAAGCGGGGTATAGCCTATTACCATAAGTCCAAGAAGCGAAAGGAGTGGTGCAATAAGATGTCCTTCTGTTTTAAGTACTTTAAGTGCATCTGGAATATTCTCTCTGTCTAGTCCCTTAAGACCGAGTCGTTTTGCTTCAAAATGAACGGCCATAAGAAGTCCGAAGTAATACAAAACGGCAGGCACTGAAGCTGCCAAGGCTACAACGGCATAGGATACACCAATATATTCTGCCATAAGAAACGCTACTGCTCCCATAACCGGAGGAAGAAATTGTCCTCCTGTAGAAGCGGCTGCCTCTACTCCTGCTGCAAATTCCTTCTTATATCCGCTTTCCTTCATCATGGGGATAGTTATAATTCCAGTTGTAGCAACATTTGCAACAGCTGATCCATTTATCATTCCCAGAAATCCCGATACAACCACAGAAACCTTGGCTGGTCCTCCGGCTGTTCTTCCTACGAGTGACAGGGAAATGTTATTTACCAATCTGCTGAATCCACTTAGGTTTAAGAATGCCCCAAAAAGTATAAATATGAAAATATATGTTGCTGCCACACCGATACCACTGCCAAATATTCCCTGGCTACCCCAAAACATATGGCCAATTATTCTCGAAACAGAAAATCCCCCATGCCCCAATTGTCCAGGAATCATCCTTCCAATAAAATTATACAGAAGAAATAGCAGTGAAAGCCAAACAAGGCCACCGGATGCTCTTCTTGCTGCGAGAAAAACCAATACTATTGCAAGGAGTCCAACGATATTCTCAAAGTCTGTCACAAATCCACCGGTCATGGCTATTCTATTATAGTTAATTACAAAGTATCCAAATACTACTATATTAAGCCCAATCAGTATAAAATCAAGTACTGTTGGACTGGTTCTATCCCTGTTTTCATTTTTCCATGCAGGATAAAGAATAAACGCAAACAAGAGCAACACTGATGCGTGTATTGCCCTGAATGATATTGCCTCCATGGTTCCAATAGTTGTAAAGTACAGCTGGAAAACCACCCAAAGTACTGACAAGACTGTTATAATCCTTGTCCATGGTCCTTTGTAGGTTCGTATTCTGCTCCTTCTGTCCACATCTTCTACTATGTGGTGGACTTCTTTTTCCAGCTTATCAATCTCCTCATGGCTCAAATGTGAAATTGTCTCAAGTTCACTGTAATTCTTGCTCATTTTCTACACCTTCTCACCCTTTGATACATTTTTAATTCTATTTCACTATTGAGATTAAATCAATCGAAATTTTTAGTCTGTACTCTCCTTAAATGAAAAGACTACTGCTATAATTCAACAGTAGCCCTCTCTATTACATGTCTGATTTTAATACTCCTGCAATCGCAAAATTTTCGTCTTCCATTTCTCTGATTATAATTCTTACTGCATCCCTCTTGCAATTTACTGTTTCAACAAGAGCATCTGTTACCTTTTCTACCATTGCCCTCTTTTGCTCTGTTGTTCTTCCCTTAAGCATTTCAACTTGAAGTATTGGCATCTGTATTCCTCCTTATTATTTTATTTGTATTCTATGGACATTGGATTACTCCCTGTGCCCAGAGACATCCTCCACATGCAGGAAATGTATTTGACAGACAATCCTTGTCATTGCTGTCTACATCTTCGCAACCTCCACAAAGAACACAGGGTGAAAAATCGAAGTCATAGACCTTCTGTCTGAAATCCCTGTAGTCTTCCTGGTCCCATATTTCCTTTAATGATTTATCCTTGATATTCCCAAATGTATGTTCTTTCATTAACCTTTTATTTCCATTCAGGAATGTTGTGTATGAGTGAAGCAGTCCCATGCATGGCGATACTTCTCCATCCCATCTTACAAATACAACGCCTTCATTGACAAATCTGCAGTAGTCGTTGTACTCGTTGAAATCATTTCCCAGCAGTTTTGTCTTCATCATTGAAGCATATATATCGTAAAGTCCTTCCTTTGTGTACTTATTGTAGTCGATTCGAGGGAGACTTATCTCGGGAATCATTACTTCCTTGGTTCCTTTTCTAATAACATCCTGGCTTCTGTAGGCAAGTGGTTTGAAAAGGGACTTTTTACAGAGCATCTTCTCTTCCATTTCCTGAGCGTATGGTATTACGTTGCTGACTGAAATCTTCTCAGCCCAAACCTTGGATGCAAAACTCTTCAACCTTGAAAGGTCCTCTGAATTGTCCTTTGTAACTACAAATGCTATACCGAGAGTAATCTTTTTATTTTTGCCTCTGTTAAGTCTTTTAAGAGTCATCAGGTTATCATAAACCTGAGCAAAATCTGCACCTTCACGAATTTCATTGAACTTGGTCATATCCATGCTGTCAACAGATACCCAGACATTTTTCAGACCCGAGTCCATGAGTTTTTTGATATTCTCCTCGGTAAGATTAGTTCCATTTGTTGTTATTTCAGTCTTTATTCCCAGATCGCTGATGCTTTTGATCATATAGTAGATATCAGGATGATGTGTTGGCTCACCAAAACCACCAAACATAACTGAATCAATGGTCTTTAATTCCTTAATGTCTTCCAGAAGCTTGTCAAATTCGTCTCTTTCCATAAATCCCAGCGTCTCTGACCAGGTCTTTCTTATGCATGTGACACAGTTAAGATTGCATGCTGCTGTTGGTTCTATATATAATCTTTGAGCTGAATGAATTGACGGAGCAAGTATTAGTTTCCCGTTTTCTTCGTAAAAAATATATTCCTCATGTCGACCCTGATATTCGTTTTCTATAGCATCCTTGGGTATTTTAAGGGATCCGTCCTGGTTTTTTTCAATAAACAGATGCTTCTTCATTTTAATCACCTTTCTAAATAGGTATTGCTATTTGTACAAATATTATTATCAATGTCAATGTGACTGCACTAAATACTGTTGAAGTCAGTACAGCCTGAGATGCAAACTCCGGCTTATTATCAAACTCAATTGAAGTCAGTGCAACATTTACTGCAGTTGGTGCAGCCATTGCTATAACAATTACCTGAGCTACAATTCCTTCAATTCCCATCACACTAACTACTGCAAAGGCTATTAAAGGAGCTATCAGGAGTCTTATGATGTTTGACAGATAGATTCTCATATTTCCAAGACTGAAGGTCGTTTCTCTTAGCTGTGCACCTAGTGTAATCAATGCCACTCCAGCGTAAGTCGTAGTCATCAAGCTTAAGGATTGCCAAATTGGATCCCAGATTGTCACATTGAATCTCTTTAATATTATACCTGCAATCATTACATAAATAAAGGGCATCTTGAATACGTTGGCAAGTGCTGCCTTTGCATTTCCATTGCTGTTTCCAATTGTAAACATACCAATTGTAAAGAAAGCCACGTTATGAACTATCATAATAATAGCCTGAATTGATACTGCAATAGGATTTGTATAGAGCAACTGCATCAATGGAAGGCTTAGGTTGCCAGCATTATAGAACGTATTTGAGTTGACAAATACACTTGTATCCTCAGATGAGTAGCCTCTTAGTCTGGCAATTACAAATGATAGTACATAAATTGCAGTCATAACAAAAGCTGTTGACAAAGTCACTGTAGTCAACACTTCTCCGCTTAACTCGCTTTCGTAAACCTTTACAAACAATACTGCGGGAAGAAGAAGATAAAGCTGAAGCTTAACCAGACTTCTGACATCGATTGGAAGCTTTGCCCTAAATGCATACCCTGCAAAAATAGTTATAAATATTGGAAATATTATATTGAAAAATGTGTATAAGAAATAATCCATATGTCCACTCCATCTATGTTTTCAGGGAACATCCTGGCTGCTCCCTTTTTCCTACTTTGGTAAAACGACCTTGTCTCTGGTAATATCAGAAATACTACTACACCCAGTCATAAGCATGGTATCTTTAAGCTCAGCAATAAGTTTTTCAGCATGAAGCTGAACTCCTTCTGCGCCACCGCCGATTGCCATGATTGTAAATGTCCTTCCTATAAGAACAGCGTCTGCTCCAAGGGCAATGGCCTTGAATACATCTGCACCTGTACGAATTCCTCCATCAACAAATATCTTGACTCTATGACCTACGGCTTCCTTTATTTCAGGTAGAACCTCAGTTGTTGCAAGGGTGTTGTCAAGAACTCTTCCACCATGATTTGAAACTACAATTCCATAAGCACCAGAATCTGCCGCTTTTCTTGCTCCTTCAGCTGACATTACTCCTTTTATTATAAATGGCAGCTTTGTACCATCCACGATTTCTTTTAGATCATGAACTGACTTTGTAAAAACAGGTTTCCCTGATTTAGCCAAGTGTACCAGACCTGCTGAATCAATGTCCATTGCCAAGGCCATAACATCCAGCTCTTCAACCAGTTTAGTCTTTTCAAGTACTTTGTCAACAGCCCATGGCTTAAGTGTTGGTATTCCCCAGCCTTGGACTTCCTTCAGGGGCACAAGAGGTTCATTGAAATATGTATCATTGGCACCATCACCTGTAAATGCTGCTATTCCAGCGTTTTTTGCGCCTATAAGTGTTCTTCTGTGGTATTCACCTTCGGCTATTTTACCACCGTAGTTTATATCCATTCCACCTATCGGGGCTACAAAAATTGGTGCTGAAAAGTCTTTTCCGAAAAGACTTATGGATGTATCCTGTCCTTCTCCTTTGTATATCATATCCATTACAACTTTTACTTGTCGTAAATAATCGTAGTTCCTTACAAAGCTGTTGCCGGTACCCTTTGCTCCAACACCAGGGACCCAACCTCTACAGGCCACTCCGTTGCATTCCTTGCACACCAAACACAGCGGTGAAAGAATCTCTTTTGCCTTTTCTCTGATTTCATTATAATCCATAGTCATCCTCCTTCTATTGCTTCTACTAATTCCTATTATAACATTAGAGCATTAAATATGAAGCACAAATGACTTTTTATCAATAAATGCTTAAAAACTCACGCTATCTACTCTAATGAATAGACAATCGTGAGTTTTTAACAATATATTAGGGGATAAACTACAATCTATTTAAACTCATCAAATAGTTTCTGGAAGTCTTCAACACTATCTTTCACGTGATAAACGTGTTTGTCCTCAGGAAAGTTTCCGTTATCCACATCCTCTATGAATTCCTTGAATGCAGCGACTACTATTTCTGCAAGATTTGTATATTTCTTGGCAAATTTGGGCGTGAAGTTTTGAAACATACCCAACAAGTCTCCACATACAAGAACTTGTCCATCGCATGGTGCTCCAGCGCCGATTCCATATACCGGTATAGCCAAAGTGTTCGCGATAAATTCAGTCAACTCTGGTGGGATTCCTTCCAATAACACTGCCAGGGCTCCTGATTCCTGTACTGCCAAAGCATCCTTAATAATTTCTCTGGCACTTTCTACATGTAATCCTTGAGCCTTGAATCCTCCCATTTGCCCTGAACTCTGAGGTGTCAATCCAATATGCCCAAAAACTACAATTCCTGCATCTGAAATCGCTTTTATCTTACTTGCAACCCTTACTCCACCTTCTAGCTTTATGGCATCGCAATTAGCTTCCTTAAGGAATCTTACTGCATTCTTTACCGCATCATCATCATTGACCTGGTATGATCCAAAAGGCATATCTCCAATAACAAATGTATTCGGAGCTCCTCTTCTTACTATTTGAGAGTGGTATATACATTGATCCATGGTCACTGGCACAGTACCATCAAGACCTTGAACTATCATACCCAATGAATCTCCTACTAGAATCATGTCCATTCCAGCTTGTTCTGCAAATGATGCCATCGGAAAGTCGTATGCCGTTACCCATTTTACTTTCTCCCCATTCTTTTTCATCTTGTGTAAATCTAAAATACTTTTTTTCTTTGCCATTTTATCACTCCTCATTGTAATTTTTATCTTCGAAGTTATTATGCCACTATTACTATTGCTCTTTATTTTATCTTAATCAAGATGTTTCGAAAAGTCCAGTCATCTACAAAGTATTTGATAATATTCTGTAATGAAACTGTAACTTTAAAAAATGAACATTTCCCTGTAAAAAGGGTATAATGAAGTACGTGGTACATTTTCTTCAATCGTGTAAAAATCTGGAGAGTACTATCTGTGGAAGAGATGAATTGTCATGGCATATAGTATCTTTAAATATTGTGTAGTAAGGTATCAGAATAAAAAGTAATTGAATATGATTTATTATGGATAATCTTTTTTTTGCAAAAGGAGGATATTGGATGGAAATAAATTTACATATTTCAAATTATAAATCTCCATTATCAATTTTGTTAGTCTCAATTGCACTAATTTTTAGCATCAATTCTGAAGCATCAGCATCCAGTTTCAATGAATATTATCAAAAGGTAAATGATCAAGTTTCATATATACAGACAAACAACAGCATACCTGACAAGGGAAGCTTCTTCTTGCGAAGGATTGTTTCAACGACAGATTATACTTACTGGACCAGCTTTAGAATTCCAGGTAATTCAGGAACCCTAAGGTACTTTGACAGTGAGAATAATCTTATACAATTGCCTTTAGTTGATGGTTCTCTTCCACAGGATAGGATTCTTTTTTTATCAACAGATAGGTACAATTATATCATCGGTCAACCTTACACATACAGGGACCTTGGAACAGGTACAAAAGAATCCGTTTCAAGTCAACCCATCCATTTAAAGAAGGATGGAGATGGGTGGATTGCTACATTCCGTTATAACTTAAGCTCAGGAGTTCATGGAATACTTTGGGGAGCTGGGTCACCATATGAGCTTGTTGATTTCAACAACGCTGATCAGCTTAGAATGTGGTCTAGCTATGACCTGGATAGGAATGCACGATTGCATTATGATGGCTACCATTACAGAAGCCCTTCAACATATTATCCTTCAACTCCAAATTCCTACTGGAGGATTCCAAGTGATTACTTTACCAATTCTCTTGTGGGAAGTGGTGGAAGTCTTGTTTCGGAAATAATCGGACGGTCACTGCTTACAGTTGCTCAAAAAAATATAAATGATCAGGGATTTCTGCCAACTCTTCCAAGAAGCAACTGGCTCTTTTATGATTACGGTATAGAATCTGGATTCTTTGATACAAGATTTAATGGAGATACAATTGAAACGAACATAATTGCTTACAGAAAATTTGGAGATGAGGTTTTTAAGAATTATGCCACAAGGCTTGCTGATTATTATATGGAGCATGGTAGAAACAACCATTTTCTTGTCAATGATCTAAATATCGGAGAAGGATGGCTTGTTGAAGACTACTATCATCCTTTGGGAAGAAAAAATCATATGTCTCTGAATCATCAGCTTCAGGCAATTCATTCATTCCTATTGCTGTATGAAATAGAAAAAAATCCAGAGTATCTGGATTTTGCACAAAAGATGCTTAATGGTGTTAAGATAACCAGCGACAGGTGGATTAAGCCTGATGGAAACCTTGAATATGCTTATATGCCAGATGGCACAATGGGTCTTATAGATTACGATTACCTGACCTACAATGATCTTTTGAATGTCCAGGATGGTCTCCTAAGAATCAAGGGAGAACGTGACAGAGACCTTGATATTCTGATTGAATCCAAAAGATTGTGGATGGACAGAAATAATGTTTCAGATTATAGAAAAACTGTAGATACGACAAATCCCAGCTGATCAGCTGGGATTATTTTTTTGTTTGGTTTGGGACAAAAATGTCCGTCCCTGGCGTCTCATCTCTTTGAGATTGTAATCAGAGAGAATTGTACCGGATTCATAATTCTTATAGGGAGTACACTGTTACCGATTCCGCTGTCAATATAAAGCATTGTACCTTCTGGCAGCTCCATAAGACCCTTGTCGTAGTGCGGAAACAATCCCTGACTGGGTGAAACTACTCCTCCAATCAATGGCAGTCTTATCTGCCCTCCGTGGGTATGCCCTGAAAGAATCAAATCTACATCTCCATCAGCATACCAGGATGATTTGACCGGTGAGTGGGATAGAAGAATATTTAGCTTCTCCCTGTTGACTCCTGCTAGCATCTCCTGATAATCATAATCCTCTATATAAAATTCTGCTCCGTATATGCCAATTACATTTTCGTCAATTATTATTTCCTCGTGACTATTCATAAGAATAATAACATTGTCATCTTCAAGCTCCTTAAGCAGTTCTCTTCTATGTCTATTTGCAATATCGTGATTTCCTTCTACAAAGTATACCGGCACTCCAATTGAATTGAGTGAATCCATAAGATTTAGTGCTACGGTTAGGTCTTCTGTTTTATGGTCAACAAGATCACCTGTAAGGGCTATCATATGAGGATTGAATTCCTCAATTTGTCCCTTAAGTCTGTCTATATCAATTCTACTATTTGAATGAAAATCAGTCACCTGAACGATTCTGATGTCATTTTGGACCTTGTCTGACTGAATGAATATTTTTTGTATCTTGAATCCAGTTATCTGGTTTCTATTGTATAAAAACAGTCCGATTGCAATAATTGCAATAGCTGGAAGTATTGTATTAATTTTCATACACTCTCTTGCCTCCTTAAGTTTTTAACTTTATATATTGATAGTAATATTTATTATAGCATTTCCTGTTTCAAAAAAAAGCAAAAAGAACCGTCCCCACTGCTTTAAAACGTTGCAAAAACTTGACTTTAGCAGTTATTCCCGCTGAAATTGGGACAAAAATGACTGTCCCTGGCGTCTCATCTTCTGAGAGTAGCTTCTATTCTTTTGGGGTTAAGGAATAGTTCGATTGCCGAGTCGATTGATGGCACTGCAATATCTGCAGCCTGTAATAGACCAGCGTATGCCCCTTCCATTCCAATTACAACAATTCCAATAATTGCATTTTTTATCATGGCAAGGTCATTTCTACCGTTTCCTATTGCTGCAGTTTTTTCAGCTCCTTGTCTTTCTATAATTTCTCGTTTGCTTTCCTCTGCATTCCCTTTATTAAATATCTTTACTTCAACCGGCAACCCTTCGCATTCTTTTGTCACGGTTCCAAATGTATCTGCTGTAAGGACTGTAATCTTAAAACCTGCATCATTAAGCAGCTTTAGTCCTCCTATTGTCTTTTCTGATATCTTTCCACCAAGGGCCAGAGTTCCATTATAATCAAATACCAGATTCTCTATTTTAATTGTTTCTTTATAGCCTTGTATTTGTAGCTTTATCATCATATCCCACCTTTAGTTGTTGATATTATGGGACAAAAAGGACCGTCCCTGGTGTCCCTATACCTGGTGTCCCTATAACACATTGCAAAAATAAAAATGCTCCGACTGCTTTTTAGTTAAAGCATCCGGAACATTTTAAATGGTGCGGGAAAGAGGACTTGAACCCCCACGTCAATGACACTAGATCCTAAGTCTAGCGCGTCTGCCAATTCCGCCATTCCCGCAAGTGGTGACCCATCCGCGACTCGAACGCGGGACACCCTGATTAAAAGTCAGGTGCTCTGCCAACTGAGCTAATAGGTCAAAAAATAAAATGGGGTGGATAATGGGATTCGAACCCACGACCTCCAGAGCCACAATCTGGCGCCCTAACCAACTAGGCCATACCCACCACGTTTTTTCTTTGGAGCGGGTGAAGGGAATCGAACCCTCGCAGCTGGCTTGGGAAGCCAGTGCTCTACCACTGAGCTACACCCGCAGCAACACATAATGCACTGCTGAAGATACTCAAATTTTCTCCGCACTCCGTTAGCGGATTAACCGCTGACTTATATGATTATAACAGGTTGAAAATACCATGTCAATAATTTAGTTTAAGATTCCTGGAATTTTCAGCCCCTAAAAATGATAGCTGTTCCATGCTCTTGTCCATTAAATTGCTGATTGAAACCCCTAAAAGTCTTAGGCTTTTGTCCCACTCCATCTCGCCAAAAAGCATGCTGGCTAATTTGAATATTTCCTCTTCATCTGATATATAGTGGTTAAATGTCCTGCTTCTGGTGTGACTTTGAAAGTCTTCATCCTTGATCTTTACAGTAAGCGTTCTTCCGTGGATATTTCTGCTTTCTAGATCCTTTTCCAGTTCACTTGAATACTCTTTCAGCCTTTCAAGAAGAAGCTTCTTGTCCCTTGTCGCTCGAAAGGTTCTTTCAACTCCCATGGATTTTCTCTCCCTGGTTGTTGTTATTAGCCTCCTGTCCACGCCTCTGATCCTATCGTAGATTTCCCTTCCACCTCTGCCAAACATATCCACCAGAAAATCCTCTGGTAGCTGGTATAGCTGTTCCACTGTGTATATCCCGATATCATTGAGTCGCTTCCTGGACTTGCTGCCGATGCCATATACCTTGCTTACCTGCAAAGGAAATAATATTTGCGGCATCATATCCTCAGTTATCTTCATAAAGCCGTCAGGCTTGTTCCAATCCGATGCCAATTTTGCGAGAAACTTATTAAAGGATACTCCAATTGAAAGGGTCAGTTCTGTCTCCTTCATCACCATGCTTTTGATCAGCTTGGCTATTTCTTCTGGACTCTTATCCATTCCTGATATATCCATGTAGGCTTCATCGATTGATAGAGGTTCTATTCTGTCTGTAATACCCCTGAGGATTTGAAACACCTGGCGTGATACTTCCTGATACCTCGACATTCTACCGGGTACATAGATTCCATGTGGGCATCTTTCCTTCGCCATAAATATTGGCATGGCTGAGTGTATGCCGTACTTTCTGGCTTCATAATTACAGGTGGTTACAATTCCTCTGTTGCTTCTACCACCTACTATAACAGGGTGTCCCTTAAGATAAGGATTATCCCTTTCCTCAACTGCTGCGAAAAACGCATCCATGTCCAGATGCAGAAAGTTCAGTGATGTTACCATTTATCTCTCTCCTACCCGATTCTTTTTATTTCTCCTGTAATCATTTCACCGATGTGAAGCATACCATAGGTCCCTTGTGTAAATCCGCCTCTTGGAAATGACGGACTTCCTGGATTCAGCATAAACAAGTCGCCTTCTCGATCCACTGCAGGCATATGTGTATGTGCATAAAGGACAGCATCTGCCTTGTTTTCAAGCGCATGGTAATAAAGCCTCTGTAATCCATTCTTTACACCTTGCTTGTGTCCATGGATCAGGAGAATCTTCTTTCCACCAAGTTTTATTATCATTTCTTTTTTGTAGTATGTTGACCAGTCGCCATTCCCTCCGATTATATGAGATGGAATCTTAAGTGCATTCTTGATTTTTTCCCCATCTTCAACAAAATCTCCAAGAAAAACAAATGCATTAGCATCCTTTTCCTTCTTTAGTGCCTGAATAATCGGTTGAGTAACGTGGTGTGTGTCAGCAACTACAATTACCTTGATGCTACTCACTTAATATCTCCTCCAGTTCTTCCCTCAAAGCATCAATTGCCCTTCTTCTATGGCTGATTGAATTCTTGATACTGGATGGCAGCTGAGCGAAGGTTTTTGAGTAACCATCCGGTACAAACAATGGGTCATATCCGAATCCATTATCTCCCATTGGGCTTTCCAGGATTTTCCCCTTGCATTCACCTTCTACTGTATACTCCTGTCTGTCTTCTGTTATAAGAGCTATAACCGTCTTAAACGATGCTTTTCTGTCTTTTCCCTCAAGATTTTGGAGCAAAGTCTTATTGTTAAGAGCATCATTTCCATCTTCTCCTCCGTATCTTGAAGAATAGACTCCAGGATCTCCACCCAAGGAATCTACAAACAGACCTGAATCATCTGCCATAACCATTGCATCCACAAGTGCAGCAAGTTCCCTTGCTTTTTTAAGACTGTTGTACTGGAGAGTATCACCGTCTTCTACAACGTGGAGGTCTTCAATCCCAGCGTCCTGCTTTGTAAGTATTTCTATTGGGAGATCCTTTAAAATCTCCCTTAATTCCTTTGCCTTGTTTTTATTATCAGTTGAAAGTATAAGTTTTCTCATCTCTATTCCCTCACTAAATAAGTTCTGTGATTGGTCCAAGAATTTCCTTTTGAAGTTCAATCAATTCACTTGTTCCCTTTTCTGCAAGATCAAGCAGCTGATCCAGCTCTTTTCTCGAGAAGGTTGAATTTTCGCCTGTTCCCTGCACCTCAACATACTTTCCACCATCTCCCATTACAACATTCATATCCACCATGGCAATATGGTCTTCCTGGTAGCATAGATCGAGAATTGGACCTTCTGCTCCTACTCCAACACTTATTGCTGAAAGATATCCTGTTATTGGGAATTCCTTCATTTCTCCTTGGCTGTACAGCTTGTGCAGGGCATCAACAAGTGCTATATAGGCCCCTGTTATGGATGCTGTTCTTGTCCCTCCATCAGCCTGTATTACGTCACAGTCTATCCAGACAGTTTTTTCACCAAGCTTTTTCAGGTCTACAACTGATCTTAATGATCTTCCGATCAATCTTTGAATTTCCGTATTTCTTCCATCAATTCTTCCCTTGGTCGAATCCCTCATTTTCCTTGTCATCGTACTTCCCGGCAGCATTGAATACTCTGCTGTAACCCATCCTGTTCCGGTGTTTTTCAAAAAGTGGGGTACCTTGTCCTCAACCATTGCAGTACATATTACCTTTGTATCTCCCATCTGTATAAGTACTGACCCGTATGGGTGTAATAGGTAATCCCTTTCTATTTTTACAGGTCTCTTCTCATCGCTTTTCCTATTGTCGATTCTCATCCAAACAACTCCTCGTTTTTAATTATATCTTCATTCTATCAGACATTGGCTCCTATTCATATATTCAGGAAACAAAAACCCCTTTTGCAAGGGGGAAAATCATTTTTTCATTTTAAAGTATCCGCCACGTATCGGGCTGATGCTGTTTACTGTTATAAAGGCATTTACATCAATAGTGTCAACAATCCTTTTTAATCTTGGAAGGTCTTTTCTGTTAAGAGCAACTGTTAGCATCTCTCTTGGTCCTTCTATTCCCTGGCCCTCATAACTCGTAACTCCAAATTTTTCACTTCTTAGTGTATCAATGAGAATATCGTTATTGGCAGTTTTTAATATTATTTGAGCTGATAGATTTCCAAGGGCAATCTTGTTTTCAATCATAATACCCACGTAATTTCCTGCCGCAAAACCAAAACAGTAGGACAAGAGATTATATGGATTATCAAGTGAATTTACTACCTTACCTAGAACTACAACATAGATTCCCACCTCGAAAAATCCAATAAGTGCTGCCTGAAACTTTCTTCCCTGCATTACCATCAATGTCCTGACTGTAGCCATGGACATATCCAGCATCCTGGCAAAGAATATCAGGAAGTATCCAAAAAACATTTCCATTAAAAATTCCCCTTTCAAACATATGCAAGGGAAGGCTTAGCCCTCCCCTTTATTAATACTCTTTAAAATATTGCTCTACTCCATTTATAATTCCCTGAACCACCTGGTTCTGATAATAATCGGATAATACAAGTGAAAGTTCTTCTGGATTAGTCATATATCCCGTTTCAACCAATACTGCTGGCATTTCGGTTTCTCTAAGAACTACAAGCTCCGGTCTTTTGATTATTCCTCTGCCAGTTCTTCCAGTTTGATTAAGAATACCATTGTAAATAAATTCAGCAAATGGGAACTGTTCATACATTTTCTTGTCACTTCCATATGCAGGACAATATAATATTTCAAGACCATTGATTGAACTGCTCATTGTTGCATTTGCATGGAGACTTATAAATAAATCTGCGTTGTTTTCATTTGCAATTCTTGGTCTGCTGTACAGATCAATAAATACATCTGTATCTCTTGTCATAATGACATTATATCCTCTGGCAAGCAATGCGTCTCTTAACTTAAGGGAAGTTTGAAGGTTTATATCCCTCTCATTTATGCCTCCCTTGACTGCACCTGGGTCTTTTCCACCATGACCAGCATCTACAACTATTGTTGTATTCTGAGGCAGCACTACCTCATTTCTTATTGCTTGTAATCTGATTACCTGTTCTTCAGGTCTGGAGAGGACACTATAAACTACTCCTCTTCTAAATCGGATTGTAATTTTTGTGTCATTTCTTCCTCTTTCAACAGACACATCTCTTACCAACTGGTCTCCAATTTCAAATATACCATCTGGAAGGTCAGTAGCCGTTACAGGCAATGTTATTTCAATTTCTTTTCTAAGTTCATCGTAATTAATGTCATATTGTGCAGGGAACAGATTTCTAATTTCAAACACACTCTCAGTTCCTCTGTTTTCATATTGAAGTGCATCCCACGCATTTTCCTCTGGTATAATAACCAGTCTTCCTCTTTCAGGTAAAACTATTATTCCTGGATCTTCCGCGCCATCCATTATATCAAGAACCACTCTGACTACCTCTTTATCTGGCCCATATGTTTTGTTACTATCAAATTGGGATGCTCTGACTCCCTTTATAAAGTTTAACCTATAATCATATTCCTGGTAAAGCTCTCCAATTATTTTCGTATCCATTATATCTATTACAAGTCTTGTTGGATCACTAAGTTTTATAACCTGATAATCCTGACTTTCAACGCCGTAAACAACAATTGCTTGCTTGCCATCTATTATTTCCTGTCTTATCATACTTGGACCTGTATACTCATCTTTATCTTCATCTTCAGACTCTTCTTCCCTGACTGGTTCTTCAGGCCTAGCTGGTTCTTCTGGCATTTCCAGTTGGTCACCTTGGAATAGCACATAAGCTTCATCATCTTCCTGAACTATTCTGAAATCTTGCTCTTTATTCAATGTCATTACTATTCTTGTTGAATAGGGACTAATTGTAAACTGTGAATACTGAAGTCTTGTTATGAGCTCATCATCCACAACAACATCTCCAGGTCTTGCCTTGCTTCCATCAACATCAAGTATCGAATTTTCAATATCCAAAACAAGCTTGTTTGATGAAGGAAGGAACATTGTATTGTATTTCAATTCTCCGTCAGTCTGGATTCTAATTCTGTAGTTTCCATTCCATCCTTCTTCAGCATGGATTCCGGAGATTGTTCTCTCATCTCCTGTTTCCTGGACTTTCGGTGTATTTATCATGGCTGTGTAGCTGGCTGAATCCCAGCCTACCTCGTAACCCATTATTTCTGATACAAATCTCACAGGTACCATTGTTTTAGCTTCGTTCATAGCTGTGTAAGTAACAAGTTTCGGTATTGAATTTTCTTCAAGCGACATTGCATTTCCATTAACCAGAACCACATTGCTGTCTATTGTAAGATCCAGTCGATTTCCCTTATGGGTTACTGTGGCAGTTTTTGTTGCAGCATTCCAACCTACATCTGCACCAAAACTCTCAGCAACAAATCTGATGGGCACAAGGGTCCTGTTTCCCATGATAAATGAAGAGAACTCTGAACTTGTAGACTTTCCATCCATAACAACTGCCACCCTTGGCACCGCCATGGCGCTTCCATTTACGTTTATATCTACGCTGTTTCCAAATGAAACTGAAAACAGGGTTATAAAAAGCATTATTATTGATGTCAAAATTATCCGTCTCATAAGTATCTCCTCCGCTTTAAAAAACATAACTCTACCTAGGTTATTTATATCATTTTAAAGGTCTTCATACAATATCGCTGAGGACAATGTAACCATAATGTAATATGGGAGACTATATTTCGAGAGCCCTGTAAAGTTCATCCGTTCCCGGTGATTTTATGCTTGTCCTTTCACCGTTTTTCACGCTAAAAATCCCGGCCTCTGTAACCTCTGCTATGACGGTTGCAGGAACACCCAATCCATCCAGTCCCTGAACAAGATCATCTGCGTTTTCATCAGGTACAACCATTATCATGCTGCCGCTGGATATCAGTTTTCTTACGTCCACACCAAGATGTTCACAAATTCTCTTTGTAATACCTTGAACTGGCAACTGATCCTCAAACAAGTCGATACCTTTTCCGATCGCTTTTCCCGTTTCCCAGATTGCGCCGTAGATTCCACCTTCTGTAATATCGTGCATATATTTAACACCATGTTTTTTTGCATAAACACCTTCCTTGACCACACTTAGGTGTCTTCCAAGATCTATTGCTTCCTGGATTTCATCAAGTGTAAAATAATCCTGTAAAATCTCTTTAAGCTCACTGGCTAGAATATGGGTACCTTCCAGACCTATCCATTTTGAAATAACAACCTTGTCTCCGATCTTGATGGACTCATATGTATAAAGTTCTTCTCTTTTCATTCTTGCAATTACAGTCGTGCTTAAGACCATTCTTGTAACGGCATCGGTTATTTCCGTGTGCCCACCTATTATTTCAACGTTTACTTCAGCAGCTGCCTCTCCTGCTTCCTTCATAACCTGTTCAAGTTCCTTTTCCCCTGTTCCCTCCGGGCAAAGAATGGTCAACAGCAAGGCCACAGGCTCCGCTCCCTTGGTTGCAGCATCATTGCAGGATACATGGACAGCCAAAGCCCCAAGTGCCTTTGTAGCGCCTGTTATGGGGTCTGTGCTGACTACGCAAAGGTCTCCCCCAAGATCTATTACACCTGTATCTTCGCCAATGCTTGCCCTTACAAGTACTTCATCACGCCGTAAAGATATATTGTTAAATATGATTTTTTCAAGTAGTTCATTCGGTACCTTTCCTATTTCCAACCCGCTCGCCTCCCTAATGATATGGTAACAGATAAATGGCAAAATTAAAAGCCCTGACTGGAGTCAGGGCCATGTTTCTAGGAGTTAAATATTTCTTCGTTCAATTCGCCTTCGGATTTGGCGATTTCATATATTGAAGCAGCATTTATCTTTCCTTGATTTTTTCCGTCAATAGTTTATTTACAAGCTGTGGATTAGCCTTTCCTTTTGTTGCCTTCATAATCTGTCCAACAAGGAATCCAACTGCTCTGTCCTTGCCGTTCTTGAAGTCTTCAACGGACTGAGGATTATTGTCCAGCATCTCCACGACAATCTTCTCGAGCTCGCCTTCATCTGAAATCTGAATCAGACCTTTTTCCTCCACAATTGCTCTAGGTGAATTTCCAGTTTCGAACATCTCCCTCAAGACTTTCTTTCCAGTATTGTTGTTGATCTTGCCATCCTTTACAAGATTGATAAGCTCTGCCAGATTGGTTGATGATATTGGCATTTCCTCAAAGTCCTTGTCCTCGTCCTTAAGTCTTCTAAGAACATCTCCCATCATCCAGTTTCCAAGAAGCTTTGCATCCTTGACATTCACCAGTGTTTCCTCAAAGAAATGTGCAAGTTCCTGGGATTGTGTGAGTACTCCTGCTTCGTAATCGCTTAAATCGTACTCCTCAATAAATCTCATCTTCTTGGCATGTGGAAGTTCGGGTAAGTTTTCTCTTATATTTTCAAGCCACTCCCTGTCTATCTTAATCGGCGTTATATCCGCCTCGTTTGCGAATCTGTAGTCATCGGCAGTGTATTTTTTTCGCATAAGGATGGTTTCTCCTACTACTTCATCCCATCTTCTTGTCTCCTTGTCCGTGTTTTCTCCCTTTTCCATAAGCACTCTATGTCGTTTTTCCTCGTATTCGATTGCCTTTACTGCAGACCTAAAGGAGTTCAGGTTCTTGACTTCAGTTATATTGGTTTTCGTTCCCGCTTCATCATCCACGACGTTAATATTAACGTCACATCTTAAAGATCCTTCTTCCATTCTTACATCTGAAATCCCAATGTATTTAAGGGTATTCCTCAATTTCTCAAGAAAAAGCTTGGCCTCTTCAGCTGAACTGACATCTGGATTGGTTACAATTTCAACCAAAGGCACTCCACATCTGTTAAAGTCCAACAAGGATGTACCATCCTCAGTGTGAAGCTGTTTACCAGTATCCTCTTCTATGTGGATTCGATCCAAGGTGATTTTCTTGGGACCGGACTGAGGCTCAATTTCAAGGTAACCACCCGCACACAGTGGATGATCAGACTGTGAAATCTGGTATCCTTTTGTAAGGTCAGGGTAGAAGTAATTCTTTCTGTCCATTCTTATTTCATCTGTAATTTTGCTATCAAAAGCAATTCCTGCCCTGATTGCATATTCAACCGCCTGCTTGTCTATAACAGGCAATGCTCCTGGAAGTCCAAGGCATATGGGGCAAACTTGTGTGTTGACATCGGCACCGTACTGGTTTTTACAGTTACAGAACATTTTCTTGTCCGTGGAGAGCTCAACGTGAATCTCCAGACCTATTAATGTCTTCTTAGCCATTATCTCACCGCCCTTTCATAGCCTAAGCCAGCTTTAAGTATTGTAGAATCACCAAATCTCGGCCCTGTAATCTGTAATCCAACAGGCAGGTTATCTACATCTCCCATCGGTATGGATATACCGCAAAGACCTGCAAGATTGACCGGTACTGTGTAAAGATCGGCCTTATACATATCCACTGGTGAATTGATTATTGAATCCAGTTTAAATGGTAGCATTGGTGCTGTAAGCGAAAGAATTATATCGTGATCCTTGAAAGCATTTTCATAATCCTGTTTTATCAGAGTTCTTACTCTAAGTGCCTTCTTATAGCTTTGATCCTGATGTCCTGCACTTAAGGCATAATTTCCCATCATGATTCTTCTCTTTGTTTCTTCTCCAAATGCTTCTGTCCTGGAGTTTGTGTACAATTCGTCAAGTGTTTCATAGTTCTCGGTTCTATATCCAAAACGGATTCCATCAAATCTGGAAAGATTTGTAGTCACTTCCGATGCCATGATTACATAATATGTCTCCAGTGCGTATTGCAGGGATGGCAGCGATACGTATTCTACAATTGCTCCTGCATCCTCAAATACCTTTACTGTTTCCTTGAATCTTTCCTGTATCTTTTCATCACCTGTAATTCTTAGGTCTTTATACTGCTCAGGCAATGCAATTCTAAGCCCTTTTAAAGAATCTATACCTTCGATTGAAATATCCCTGTCGGCTCTCTTCGACGATGTTGCATCAAGTGGATCATAACCTGTAACAGTTTGCAGCATCATATGGGCATCGCGCACATCTCTTCCAAAGACTCCGATCTGGTCAAGTGAGTTTGACATTGGAACTACTCCATATCTTGATACCAACCCATAAGTAGGTTTCATCCCAACTATTCCGCAGAAACTCGCCGGCTGTCTTACAGATCCTCCCGTATCAGTTCCAAGTGCCAATGGCAGTGCGTTTGCTGCAACGGCTGCAGCTGAACCACCGGATGATCCTCCCGGCACTCTTGTAAGGTCTTTCGGGTTTCTTGTATTGCCAAAGTATGATGTTTCAGTTGATCCGCCCATTGCAAACTCATCCATATTTGTTTTCCCAAGAATTATACCATCTTCTTCAACGATTTTCCTTACCACGGTTGCATCATATGGAGGATTAAAGTTTTCAAGCATCCTGGATCCACATGTGGTCCTTAAATTCTTGGTTAAAATATTGTCCTTGAGTCCAACCGGCAATCCTGCAATTATTCCAAGCTTTTCTCCCTTTTGAAGTTTTTCATCAACTCTTTTTGCAGTTTTTAGGGCATTTTCTTTGTCCATAGTAATAAATGCGTTTATGTCTTTTTCGATTTTATCAATTTTACTCAGATGGGCACTTAAGATTTCTGTTGAGGATATCTCTTTTTTTATGAGCTTTTCCCTCATTTCCCATCCTTTTAAGCTGGTAATGTCCATAATCTACCTCCCTATTCAACAACTTTTATTATCTTGAAGTATCCGTACTGCGATTCAACTGTGTTTTCCAGAACCTCTTCCCTTGAAAGTGTCTGGTTTTCACCGTTTTCCTTCATTATTCCATCCTCTTCGTTGATGGTGAAGGTAGGTTCAACGTTTTCTGTGTCAACTTCCTTGATTTTCTCAAGAAAACCTATTACCTGATCAAATTTTTCAGTAAATTCATCCAGCTCTTCATCCGTAAACTTAAGCTTTGAGATACTGGAAATATGCACAACCTGGTCTCTGGTTATCATTACGATCTCCTCCTCTTTAATTACTTCAATATATCTTTAAGCTCCTCTTCCCCAATAATTGGGATATCGAGCTCCTGTGCTTTTTTTAGCTTGCTTCCTGCTTCAGCTCCCACAATTACAAAATCAGTCTTTTTGCTTACAGAGCCAGTTACAGTTCCACCCATTATCTGAACTCTTTCCTTGATTTCGTTTCTTGTCAGACCTTCAATTGTTCCGGTTATGACTATCGTCTTGTTTGTAAATATTGATTCTCCCTGAACTTCCACTATTTCGTGATGAGGTTCTACCCCTTCTATAAGAAGCTTGTCTATACCCTGCTGGATTCTGTCATCATCGAAGAATTCAACGATTGACTGGGCTACAATTTCACCGATGTCCGGTATCTGGACGAGTTCATCAAGCTTTGCATCCATGATGCTCTCGAGTGATTCGTATTTTTCTGCTAAATCCCTTGCTGTCTTTATTCCGACATTGGGAACTCCCAAAGCGTATATAAATGAATGAAGACTAACATCCTTGCTTTTTTCAAGAGAATCCATCAGATTCTGTGTCTTCTTTTCCTTGAAGCCTTCCAACTCTATTATATCATTGTATTTCAGCTCGTAAATATCCGGAAGATCCTTTATATGGAGTTTTTCCACAAAAATTTCTGCCGTTTTTCCGCTAAAGCCTTCGATATTCATTGCATCCCTGCTTGCAAAGTGCTCCAGTCTTGAAACCAGCTGCGGCTTGCAGGATAATGAGTTAGGACAGAATATGTGAACTCCGTTTTGATACAGCTCACTTCCACATGCTGGGCAGTGAGTAGGTTTTTCTATATCTGAAACGGGCTCATCAGTTGGCATGCTGCCAAGAATTTCAGGTATAACATCGTTTGATCGTCTTATCAGCACCCGACCATTGAGCTTTACACCTTTTCGTTCAATGTCGTCGTAATTGTTCAATGTAGCTCTTTTTACAGTCACGCCACCGATATCAACAGGATCCAGTAATGCAGTAGGCGTAACTTTTGCAGTCCTTCCAACATTCCACTGTACTCCAATTACCCTTGTTGTGGTTTCCTCAGCTTCAAACTTATATGCAATCGCCCATCTTGGGAATTTATTTGTGTATCCAAGTATTTCCCTGCTCCTTAAGTCATTGAGCTTTACAACCATTCCATCCGTAAGGACATCCAGACTTCTTCTTTCTTCCTGTTGGCTGTGTATTTCCTCCATGAGCTTGTCCACTGACTGAAAAACCTTGATATATGGAAAGATTGGCAGTCTGTTTTCCTCTAGGAAATCTACCATTTCCATATGGGAGCTAAAACTCTTGCCTTCAATATATCCGGTATTGTAAAAAAAAGCTGCTAGCTTTCTTTTTTCGGTTGTTCTAGGGTCAAGATTCCTTAGGGCTCCAGCTGCTGCATTTCTGGCATTCTTTAATGGTTCATCAGCACTCTCGTTGTAGCTTTGGAGTACAGACAATGGCATTAATCCTTCTCCCTGGATTTCAATCTTGCCTTTGAAAGGGATTCTCATAGGTATTGATCTGATGGTTTTAAGCTGGGGAAGAATCGCTTCTCCCTGGGTTCCGTTTCCCCTAGTGGTTCCCTGAATCAGTGTACCTTCTTCATATGTCAAATTGATCGTCAGACCGTCAAATTTAAATTCCAACACAAATTCAGGATCTGGAAGTTTGTCTTCGTTCTTATTGTTATATTCTCTGACAAGTCTCTCGATTTTCTCGGCCCATTCTCTTAATTCCTCTTCACTTTGGCTTTTATCAAGGCTCCATAGTCTTCCAAGATGTACATGCTTCTTAAATCCCGCAAGAACTTCTCCCCCAACACGTCCAGTTGGAGAATAATCGTATTGAATACCCAGTTCATTTTCAAGTTTTACCAGCTCGTCGTATAGTCTATCGTATTCTGCATCACTGATTTCCGGCTCATCCAAGGTATAGTAGCTGTAGTTGTACCGGTCGATAAGCTGGATGAGCTCATCAAGTCTTTGTTTTTCAGCCATGCCAATCTCTCCTTTGATTAAATAATGGTTAATGGTGCCATTGACAGCATGAGCGTTTTTAAGCCTCCACCATCAAAGGCTATCCTAATCTTCTTGTCGCCATTGACCTCTTCAATGCTTACTATCATTCCATTGCCGAATTTGTCATGCTTCACTTTTGTTCCCACTGAAACTGAGATATTCGATGTTTTCTTCCTTATTGGCTTTGGAATAAAGTTGTCCTTGTTATACTCCATGGATCTTTTTACTTCCAGAGGATCATTCGCTATTTCCTTCTTTTTTTCCTCTGATTTATCTATTTCAAGAGTATCTCCCATCTCATCCAAAAAGCTTGATGGAATCGTATAATCTGTTCTTCCGTACAAGGTCCTTGCCTTGGCACTTGTAATATAAAGCTGCTCCTCTGCCCGGGTTACTGCAACATAGCAGAGTCTTCGTTCCTCTTCGAGTTCCTCAAGAGAATCCATGGCTCTTGAAATGGGGAATAGTCCTTCCTCCATTCCAACAAGGAACACTACAGGAAATTCCAGTCCTTTGGCACTGTGTACAGTCATCATGGATATCAGGTTGTCATCTTCCACTGTCTTGTCTACATCAGAAAGAAGGGATACGCTGGCCAGGAAGTCCTCAAGAGTTGCCTCAGGATTCTTCTGCTCAAATATCAAAGCAACAGAAAGGAAATCCTTGATATTTTCAATTCTCGTTCTTGCCTCAATTGTCCCTTCCTTTTCAAGCTCTGCAATATATCCTGTGGATTCCATGGTTTCCTTGATAAACTCCTTGATCCCCATTATTTCCTTCTTAGCCATAAGAATATTCATCGAATCTGCAAATGGCGATATGGAGTTTTTTGCCCTTGATGACAGAACAGTTATACTCTCTCTGTCAAGGACCGCACTGTAAAGGGATTCATTTCTCTCCTCGGCATAGGCTTCCATCTTTTCTATTGTAGCCTTTCCAATTCCCCTCTTGGGAGTGTTTATTATCCTTTTTAAGGCTATGTTGTCATTTGGATTTTGAATAAATTTAAGATATGCGATTATGTCCTTTACTTCCCTGCGGTCGTAGAATTTCAGTCCACCGATAACCTTGTATGGAAGCTCTTCTGCCATAAAAGCCTCCTCAAAAGGTCTTGACTGGACATTTGTCCTGTAAAGTATTGCAATATCCTTCAGTTTATATCCCTTGTACATAAGGTGGTGGATTTTTTTTGCAACAAAAAAGGCTTCTCCTTCGGAGTAATCCAAGGGTGTGTAAATAGCACTGCTTCCTTCACTTTTGTCCGTCCAAAGATTTTTGTGCTTTCTTTGAGTATTCTTCTGGATCACCTGGTTTGCAACCTTTAGGATTGCTTCAGTTGAACGATAGTTCTGCTCAAGAAGTATTACCTTTGCACCTGGAAAATCCTTCTCAAATTCAAGTATATTAGTGATATCAGCATGCCTCCAGGAATATATGGCCTGGTCTGAATCACCGACTACACATATGTTGTTGTGATAGCCTGAGAGCAGTTTTACAAACTGGTACTGAACCTTGTTTGTATCCTGGTACTCATCCACAAAAATGTGCTTGAATCTCTCCTGGTATCTCTTAAGTATCTGTGGGCTATTTTTTAGAAGTTCCACGCCCTGAATTAGAAGATCGTCAAAATCCAGTGCATTGTAGAATCTCAGTTTTTTCTGATACAGTGCATAGGCTTCGCCGATATTTCTCTCCCTGAAATTTCCGTAGTTGTCATTGATATATTCATCAGGGGTTACCTGTGTATTCTTGAGTTCACCAATCTTTGCAAGAAGGCCGTTTTCCTTGTACATCTCCTTGTCCAGCTTTAATTCCTTCATGCATTCTTTAATGAGTGTCTTCTGATCATCCCTATCGTATATGGAAAAGTTCTTGTCATATCCGATTTTTTCAATGTCTCGTCTTAACATCCTTACACAGATGGAGTGGAATGTTCCCATCCACATCTTGTCAACATCTACCTCAATAAGTCTTGCCACCCTTTCCTTCATTTCATTGGCAGCCTTATTGGTAAATGTTATTGCAAGAATTTCGTAGGGAGATACTCCTTTATGGTCGATAAGATGTGCGATTTTGTGGGTAACAACTCTTGTCTTGCCGCTTCCTGCACCTGCCATAATAAGTAAAGGTCCTTCAGTGTGAAGAACCGCCTCCTTTTGTCTATCGTTAAGTCCTTTTAAATAATCCATTTGTCACCATCCTAACTATTCTCTCTACAATTATATAGTATTGACTGGAAGATTTCCACAAAAAAGCACGAATAGAAAAGGAACCGGAATGCGTATATTTATTTAACACCACATAATCCGGTTCATTTAAAGAATAATCAGTCTTAGCTTCCTTCCATTCCAAAAAAATTACATCAATAAAATCCTCCTTCAAGGAAAAAACCCCAGATTTTTAAGTCCGGGGATTTTCGCCATGAGGGGAAGTTATTCTATTTTCAAATCGATATCTTTTTTGTTTTCGAATGATGCCTTTATTGCAGCTATGATATCACCGTGTGAATCGTTAAGACTCATAGTTGCAGCTGATGTTACATCTGCAAGCATTGCCTTCTCATTATCTGTAAGTGCATCGTACTTAGCCTTGTCTTCTGCATCATCTGAACCGTCTTTTAGTGGTCTTCCGTTTCTGTCGGATGTGTAATTGTTAAACCACTCTTGAATTTCATCGATTGTCATTCCTACAAATGTTTCCTCATATCTATCCATATGCTCAACCCATGTATTTCCATTACCCATTACATATGAGTCGCCTCTTTCCCTCTTTGTCATCCATCCATCGATTTCTGCAAAGAAGTTCTCTTCTGTATCAGAAGTCATTCCATCTACTACTTCATCATGATTTTCATCAAAGTTATATCCACCTTGACCTGGGAATCCACTGAAGTGTGGCATTCCTTCTCCATCATAGTTTGGAGTTGCAATTTCCAATTGGTCAACATGCAGCGCAACAAGTCTATCTTCATCGTCAAACAGTGAGTTTGCCACTACCTGGTTTATGCTCCATACCTGAACGCTTTCACTATCAGCTCCAGGACCTTTTCTTCCCATGCTGACCATTCCAAGACCATATGATGAAGCTTCTTCAATCTCAAGAGGCATTCTATTTTCATATGCAAGCTCAATCGCTGCCACTATATTACCGTGTGAATCGTTAAGACTCATTGTTGCAGTTGAAGTTACATCTGCAAGCATTGCCTTCTCATCATCACTAAGTGCATCGTATTTCGCTTTGTCCTCTGCATCCTCTGAACCATCTTTAAGAGGTCTTCCGTTTCTATCTGATGTGTAATTGTCAAACCAGTCTTTAACTTCTTCAACTGTCATACCAGCAAATGCCTTCTGGAATCCATTCATCTGCTCAACCCATGTATTTCCGTTACCCATTACATAGGCGTCGCCTCTTTCCCTCTTTGTCATCCATCCATCGATTTCTGCAAAGAAGTTCTCTTCTGTATCTTCAGTCATTCCATCTACTACCTCGTCGTGGTTCTCATCAAAGTTGTATCCACCTTGACCTGGGAATCCACTGAAGTGTGGCATTCCTTCGCCATCATAGTTAGGGGTTGCAACTTCCAACTGATCAACATTCATCTCAAGAATTCTACCCTCGCCATCAAACAGAACACTGGCAAGAACCTGGTTGATACTCCATACCTGAACTTCCTCATTGTCAGCTCCAGGTCCTTTTCTTCCAAGGTTTGATATTCCGAATCCAAGATATACATCAGATGCTGTAACCTCAGATGATTCTTCCGGCTCTTCTTCTACTGGAGCAGGATATGTATCAGGGTCAATTGCATTGTTTACGGCATATATTATGCCATCGCTCGTATATGTAGCGCCAGAAACAGCATCAACCTCTGTTGAGTTTGCTTCCACTATCGCAGTTGGTATCCCTTCGATTGCAGGATCACTTATTCCTGCTGATTCGCTGTGTGAAAGGACTTCAACAGCAGTAATTGTTTCACCTTCCATCATTACTTCGACCTCAATCGGTCCTCCGAATCCCTCACCTACACCTGTAAGAGTAACTGCTTCAGCAGGCTCCTCTTCAGGAGCTGATGAACATGCTGCCATACTAAATGCCATGGCAAAGGCTAATAATAAAACCAATAGCTTTTTCAAAATGACTCATCTCCTTTTATTGTAGTATATTTAACGTTATCTTATTAACAAATATATCATATTGTGGTAATGCAATCAATGCTTTTTGTAGTATAAATGTTGTAATTCCGATTATTATGACATATGTTTTTAACAAAAGCCTCATTTCAAACAACTATATGTACTTAAATTATATTTTTCTTTAATACTTTGTTAAAAAACCGCCACTGAGTTTAAACAGTGACGGTTTCTATTAGATATCCAGCAGATTCTTTTGATACAGGCTGTACAACATTCTCAAGTTGTCCATCTTGATATAAATACTTTTCTGAAGTTCAGATGCCAGATCATAGTTCTGTTTCTCGATTGCCTCTTTTATTTGAGTAAACATTGAAGTCCTGCTTAAGCTGTCCTTCATCAAATCAATTCTTAAATCGCGTATTGCCAGCCAGTTTGATATATCCAGATCCGATGCATTTGCTGGATCGTGCAATACTTTGTATCCCCTGATTTCCCTGATTGAGTCAGGAATTATCCTATGCTCTATTTCTGTGAACCATTTGTTTATTACTGCAGACTGGTAACTCTCGATTATGCTGTGTCTGAATACATTGCCATTCTTAAGAATTGAAAGCTTCTCAGGATACAGTTGGAATGCTTTTATGTTTTCATAAACTGTTGAAGGTACTTTACCAAAGAACTCTTCTCTTTCCTTTTCTGAATAATCGTCAAATACATTTACCTCACTTCTGTAAGCTCTTCCCTTTTGAAGATAGATGCCCTCATCTTCAGGAGTTTTTGAAAGTTCGTCCAAAAGGCTGTCCTCATCCCTGTTTTCCTTAAACACATGGTGGATTCCGTCATCCATGGCCATCAGCATTGAACTCATGCAAAGGAATGAATTCGTATGTGGGTTTGGACTTCTAAGTTCAAACCTTGTAGCAAGAGGGTTGTTCTCATCGCGAATCAATCCAATTAGAATGGTTCTATTCCTTGAAGGCACCTCTACAGTTCTTCCCAAGGAAGTTACTATGCATATAGGAGCTTCGAATCCAGGTTTTAGTCTCTTGAAGGATTCATTTGAAGATGTTATAAATGGATTCATGATCTCATAGTTTTTAAGTATCCCCATCAAGGCACCATATCCAATTGGGCTCATATAATGCTTCTTGTATGGATGGAAAAGATTTATTCTCTTTCCCGATTTCAATTCAACAGCAACACCCATATGCGTATGCTCACCACTTCCTGCGACTCCTGGAATTGGCTTTGCAAGGAAAGTTACATCCATTCCGTTTGCTCTGAAGGTTTCCTTAATAATATTCTTTAGAAAAATCTCGTTGTCACTTGTCTGTATTGCCGTTGAATACTTCCAGTCAATTTCAAGCTGCTCCATTATTCCCGATAAACTTCCATCGTGCTGAAGTCTGGCTTTTACTCCTCCGACTTCCTTGTGACCCATTTCAGGCTCCATGCCATAAAGGTCCATAAACTGAAGAGTGTTTTCAAGTGCAGTTCTTACAGCTCCTCTGGTTTTAGCCCAGTACTGTTCATTCAACTCTTGGGAGGTTGTTAGCTCCTGAAGCTCCCTGTTTGAGTCAGGTGTTCTTACCCAGAATTCAAGTTCAGTGGCAGCTGTTACATGGACACTTTTGATTTCGTCTGGCTGAAACCCATAGGCTTTTGTCTGTTCAGGATTGCTTTTTAAAAGTTCCTCGATATGATGCTCAAAGTAAATTGTTGCATCCTTCAATATATGTCTTGAGTCCACAGGAATTCCGTCGTGGTAGAGAAAACATGGAATCTTGAGTGTTCCAACTGGTCTCCCTGACTCTTCATCATTGTTCTCGTAATTGTAGTCAACAAACCAGTTGGCTTCCAAATCTGATTTCATATCGATTTTAGCATTATCCAATGATGCAATTTTCGGAAGATAAACCGACGATCCATCTGTCTGTACCGCTATTCCATCTAAGAACAAGTCGATGTCATCCATAAATACCTTTACAGGTATCTTTTCTTCTGTCTCATGTCCGATCAAATCAACGCCACCAAGGGAGACAAATCTGATCTGGGGATTATCCTCAAGAATTTTAAATAAATCCTCTTTATTGTGATTTTCCTTCCTGATTACGTAACACAAATCTTTTCTCATTTTATCATCTCCAGTAGCAAATTTTAATACTTTATTATTTTATTACTCCACAGTGTGATTGTCAAGATTTTTACTTTATCATGCGAAAGAACCCCGAAGTGGGGTCCTAGAATGCTATTCAAGTTCAATAATACTGGTGCTGTTTGCGAGTGTATCAATGTATAGAATTTTTTTTCTTAGTATTTCGCCTCTATCAAGCAGGAGTTTCAAGGCTTCTGCAACCTGGTAAGATGCCACCAGTGCCGGAGTGAAGGATGGATTTCCCAATTCCTTTTCGATGCCCTTTACATCAGGGTCAGAATAGATGGTTGACATGGTGTCATCACCAGGCATCACTACGCTGACCTGTCCATACCAGCCTCCAATTGCTCCATGTACCAAAGGTATCTCCAGCTGCTTGCATATTTCCTGCAGAAGAAGTCTGGTTCGTGCGTTATCCACACCATCCAGAACTAAATCTGCCTCTTTGAGAAGCTCTTCGCCATTGTCAATGGAGATCCTGTCATGGAATGCAACAATCTCCACCTGGGAGTTAACTCTCTCAAGCGCCCTCTTTGCCTCTGTTGCTTTCGGCTCCCCAAGATTGTCTTCATTCGAAAACCTCTGTCTGTTGAGATTGCTCTCTTCAAACAAATCTCCATCTATTACTATTACCTTGCCTACTCCCAGCCTTACTACAAGTTCAGCCAGATATCCTCCAAGACCTCCGGCCCCAACAACTCCAACTGTTTTTTTAGCTAGGATCTCCTGTTCCTCCTGAGAGATCAATGACTTGTTTTTATCATATCTATGCTCAAGCTTCAAGATCCAGACCCCCTTTACTCTTTTTTGTGGAAGTCATCCATAAGATAGTCCAACGCTCCCATTTTCTTTAAAAATTCTTCCGAAGGTATTCCGGTCTCATAATCCCATCCAAGTGCCTTGAAGAAGTTCTGCCCAAGAAGCGCATTGTCTACTTCCACACCTTCAAGAGGTCCAGCCTGCAATGGAGGTTTTCCTACCGCTCTCTGGGTTATTTCCATGTCTTTTGGTAGAATTCCTTCTCTAATGTTAAATGCATGTCTCATTGCATATATTCTAAGTCCCGCCTTGAAGCTTTCTTCCTCTCCGAATGGAAATCCTCCAATAGATTCTACATAGCTGTCCACAATTCCTTCAGGTGGTGTCCCGAATCTTGAGAACATGCACATTCCTGCTACATTCATTACTTCTCTCTTTGATGTAAGGTCTACATCCTGGTCACCGGTTCCCGTGTAGTCATACTTGGGTCTTGTTTCCTTGCCTCCCATCTGAAGACTGCCCAGGCCTCCCTTGACGTGTCTTCCTGGTGTTGGGTCGAACTGATAAGTTCTCGCCAGACCAGGTGCAAATCTAGGGTCATGCATTGGAAGCTCGATACCCGATGCAGTCTGTAGGTATTCATGCCCCTTTTTAAAATAGTCCGCTGCATAAGCTGAGCCATTTGAAAGAACTTCTCCACAGCCATCTGCATCAGCTATTTTCTGAGTCATTGCCACTATTGCTTCACCATCGCCCCATTTTAGGTCTATACCATCAAGCTCTTCCAGGGACAATACGCCTTGCGTATAGCATTCCATTGCCCAGGCTATGGTCATTCCTGTTGAAATCGTATCTATTCCATATCTGTTGCATATATCATTTGCTTTTATCAAGGCATCTTTCTCATCACACAACATTGTTGAACCATAAGCAGATGCTGTTTCGTATTCTGGTCTGTCGGTTGTTCCAACAGGCCATCTTCCTTCATTTACCTCATATTCTGCTCCACAGCCTAGTGGACAGCTTGAACATGCATACTTCTTGGTCTTGTACTTGTCCATTTCCTGTGCTCCAAGTGCCTCTGCAGAATCTTCACCATAATCAACAATACCTACACCTTTCCAGTTCATAACGGGACTGTCACCACTTAATGCAGCTGCTGGTGTTCCAGCTCCTGTTCCATGGTCACTGAATCTTTTTGTTCCCTTGTTTTCCTTCATTGTCTTAAGAACAAGCTTGTTGATTTCCTTTAACTTTTCCTTATCAGCAACAGCGACTTGACTGGTACCCTTTACAAGGACAGCCTTCAGGTTCTTCGAACCCATAACTGCTCCTCCGCCGCCTCTTCCTGGTGCTCTGTGTCCGTCGTTGATTGGACATGCAAGGAGTGACTGTCTTTCTCCGGAAGGTCCGATTGCTACAATTTTTACAGTAGGCTCGTCATGCTCTTCCTTAAGTGCTTCCCAGACTTCCTTTGTATCCATTCCCCACAGGTGATTCGCATCCTTTATTTCCACCTGCCCATCATGAATCCATATGTATACAGGTTCCTTTGAAACTCCTGAGATGAAGAGGGCATCAAATCCAGCTTTTTTAAGCTCCGGGCCGAAGAATCCACCTGAGTTGGCATCATTCCATCCTCCTGTTACTGGAGACTTGTGTACCATTGTAAATCTTCCACCATACATTGCACCGGTTCCATTGGTAATTCCAGTTATAAATCCAAGTATATTGTCCTCTCCAAGTGGATCAGCACCTGCTGGCATTCTGTCATACAGTATTTTTGCTCCGAACCCATATCCTCCTATGTAGTCCTTTACGAATTGTTCATCAAAAGTTTCAGTTGTTGTTTCGTTCGTACTCAAGTTGATAAATAAAAATTTTCCATTGTATCCATTCATAATTATCACTCTCCATATCATTATTATACAAAATTTGTCTAGTTGATGCAATTTTCTGGTATATTAGTTCTTTGCCCGGTTGGTCAGTTGGTTAGTTAGTTTGTTAATTGGATAAAGCTAAGCGGAGTAGAAACTAGAAGAGCAAGGAAAGTAATAATGATAGAACGAACATATGGAAAGATTAGCAAGATTTTTCACTCGAGATGAGAAAATTGTTCTGGTTTGCGTGATTACCAATTAAGTTACTATCATTCTCGTGTTAATGAACGATTTGAGCAAAGAATCAACTTCACGTTTAATCGATAGCAAATCAATTTTCGAGTCGAGTGTGATAAATCCCTAATCTTGAATCCGAGAGTGAGTCATTATACTTTCCGGGCTTACCAATGTTTCTTTGAGTCATATTCTTTAAAGAAAATTCATTAATTCAACCCTTCCCTGATCCTCTTGTTCAGCAACAGGAACACAATTCCAGTTAAGCCAAGAATAATCCCCGTATTAACAATTATCCCACCCCATGTAGCCTGCTTGAGTATAATGGCATCCATCGACTTAAACGCCCAATAGAAAGGAGACCAGTATAACAGAAACTGCCATTTTGCGCTGAGGAATATCGCTCCGAAAACCGAAGCCAAAACCGGCATGAAAACTGCCTTCATGCTTGCAATTCCACCCATCATATCATCATTTGTAACACCAATCAGAAACCCAATCAAAACGCTGATTACAGCAATGCTAAGTGTCACAACAATGACTTTTAGAATATCAATGTCCCCATAATCTAGTATCAGGAGCGTTGCAATCACATGGAATATTGGTACAACAAAGCCAATAAAACTCTTACCCATTACGTATTCCTTCCTTGTCACAGGAGAAACATTCATGGCAGCCAAAGTGTTTGATGTCTTTTCCTCAATCAGATTAAGTACTATGACCATTCCTCCCATAACACTCATAAATATCACAAGCAGACTCCCACCATACTGTTTCATTGGAGATAATGTCCAACCAACATCAGAAATTCTTACTTCTGCCGGAATATCCAAATTTCTCGTTTCCATTGAATTAATTACAAATTCAAGAACCTCACCAAGATCCTCCTCATTCCCCTGTTGGACAATTGTATAGCTCTCCCCATTCCAGAAGACTCCAAGATAATCATCGGTTTTTGTGACTCTTTCATCCATATCTTCCCTTGAATCAACCCTTTCAACTTTTCCGTACTGTTCCAGGTACTCCTCCATTTGGGAGGGTACAGAGGGATCAATAACTGCATTAAGGCTTATAATATCATTTGAAGCTGTAAGAGCCTTCAATATAAAGGCAAGAATCAGAGGAAAAATAAGGATATACAATATAGTTGTCTCCCTGAAACCGATTTTTATATCTATACCAGCAACTCTCATAATCTTACTGAACATATCCTCACCCCCTAGGCAGTAATGGTCTTGTTAAATCTCTGGTTTGCCATTGCAAAAAGAATAATTGCCAAAATTATAAAAAGCAGCGAACTTCTGTAAACATATCCTACGTCAGGATTCTCCAGAAAAACTTCACGGAAGGAGAATACCATTGGATACGATGGCAAGATTTTTATAAACCAGGGAGAAAATCCTGGAACAAAGTAAGGAACAGCTCCCAGTAAAAATATCATAATCGTAAGATACATTGCGCTCATGGATTTCATTATATTGTCGTAAAAGCTTGAAAGAAGAAGTCCTGCTGATGTTCCAAATACGTTGCTTGCAACCAACAGCACAAATAGATGTAGGTAGTGTACTTGATTCCCCATAATAAGAAACACTGTCAACATGCCAGTTACAAGGCCAGTCACCAGGATTACACCAACCTTGCCCAGCAGATACTCCCAAATTCTAGATGGTGTTACAGCCAAAGCCTTGATTGTACCTTCTTCCTTATCCATGAAAATATATGTGGACACTATAAACAGACCCATAAAGGCTGTATTTACCATCAAAAATGCTGGTAAAAGATTTATCCTGTCAGAAAGCTTTTCATTGTCATCCTCCAATGTAAGATACTGTATTTCACTTTCGAACATTCCAAATTCAGTTGCCATATATGCCATTATTCCTTCTTGCATAAGTTTTTTTGCCTCTTCGCCCTCGTAACCTTGAAGAACTATATCGTAAACCATTTTTTCGTCTTCGTGGTACAGGGAAAATCCTATACTGTTTCTATCCTCCTCCAAAAGTCCTGGTATCAACCTTTTATCATCAACTACAACTAAATTTTCTTCCTCCTGAAATCCCTTTAATTCATCCTCAGTCAAATACTCCTTTACTGAATCCGATATATATACATAACCAGTTAAGTTTGGCGAAAAATCATCCGGTAAAACAAAAACAAATACCAGGACTATTATGAGTGCCATTATAATTTCAATGTATATATATAAGGATTTAAAGGATACCTTCAGGTCCTTTAAAAAACTGTACCAGGCTCTCATTACACCAGCCCCCTGCCTGTTACCTTGATAAAGATTTCTTCAAGGGTAGCTTCCTTGGTATGCATCAACTCGATTTCCCTGGTATTGATGATTTCATTCAGTCTGTGTCTGTCTTCCTCTTTTACAATGGATAATGTCTCCTTCTTCGTTGATTCATCCAATCTGTATTCTACATCGACAAACTTCTCACCGTATTGAAGTTTCAGATTTCTCGGTGAATCGATAAGTTTCAGTACTCCATCAATTATAAATCCTACCCTGTCACACAGCTCATCTGCTATAAACATATTATGAGTTGTTAGGAATATTGTTCTTCCTTCTTTGTGCCTATCCTTGATTATATCCTTTATCTGACTGGCGATTGCCGGGTCAAGTCCTGTTGTAGGTTCATCCAGAAACCACACTTCGGGATTGTTTATCATGCTTCTTATAAAAGTGAGTCTGTGCTTCATTCCCTTTGAAAATGTTCCCGCTTTCTTGTCTGCTACATGATCAAGACCAGCAAGTTTAAGAAGCTCAAGGGAGTCAAGTGTCGGTACATCAAAGAGTTTTTTGTAAAAGTCCAAGTTTTCTCTGGCTGTAAGCTTCTCGTAGACATTGGACTGTTCAAAACTTACTCCAATTCTATTAAACATCTCTCTGGGAGGTTTCTTCATGTCAAATCCAGCAACATCAGCCTTGCCTTGCTGCATGGGCAAAAGCCCGGTTAATATACCCTGGGTTGTTGACTTTCCTGCACCAGATGGACCAAGAAATCCAAAGACTTCACCCTCTTTAACCTGAAAGCTCAAGTCCTTTACTGCAAAGATGTTGTCCTTTGTATATGAATAGTACAGCTTTTCCACATTAATCATTTTTAGTTCCCCCTTGTGGCTCCTATTCGATTTGTTATGTATCCAGCTTACTTATACCCAAAGAATAGAATTCACAGTTCACAATTCACAGATCACAATGAAAAGACAAAGATTCTTCACTGCGCTCACCACGACAACTACTCTATCATCATGCAAGAAACAGTAAAAAATCTCTTTCTATAGCTGTATACCAGACTAATAATTGTGAATCGCGCAATGCCCGGCGATAGAATTATTCAAAATCTTTGATTTTGATATATTTCATTGATAGGGTATAAATTAGTTTAGTCATTTGCTTTCATTGACTCAACCATTTCAATATTTCTTATCTTCTTGCTCATAAAAATATTGACAATAAACGAGAAAACAATTGTTATCAGCGCAGATAGTACATAGCTCATCCATCTAATATCCCGACCAAACATATAATCTGCATCCTCAACAGTCTTAATAATAAATTCATGCATATACGTTCCAAGGAACAATCCCACAAGAATTCCAATCACGGTAAGAATCGCAATCTCCCTGAATATGTGTGAGGAGACCTCTTCGTTGTGGAAGCCAAGCACCTTCAAGGTTGCAAGCTCTTTCTTCCTTTCATTGATATTGATATTGGTCAGATTGTACAACACGATAAATGCAAGCAATCCAGAAGCTACAATGATAACAATGACAATATAATCTATACTCTTTATAAGGTTGTCAAAGCTCTTCCTGGTCTGGCTTATAAATTCAGCATTAAGAACCGATTCCTCCAAGAGCAACTGTTCAAAAAGTTTGTCTTCTTCCTGAGAACTCATTTCATCAGTCTTTATTAGAGCACTATTTACAGGTGAAGCACCATAAACAGACTCATACTGGGCTGAATCCACATACATGTAATTTCCAAGATAATTTTCCGTTATATGTGTGACCTTAAGTTCTCCCCGATTCTCATCAGCATCTTCATATATGATTGTATCACCAGTCGATATGCCAAGAACCTCAGATAGCTTTTCTGTAATAATTACGTACTCTGACCCAGGTACAATTATTTCACCAGACTCTCTATCTTGTGTAAGGATATATTCTGAAAGCAGTTGTGAGTCTTGAAATACCATAGCATTTGCTTTCAGCACATCGTTGTCATATCTTATAATTCCCTTGTCAGAATATACTCCTGCATAGGATTCTACATTTTCCAGATTCTCAACCAGCTGATCTAGTGACTTGTCGGCAAATTCTTCTTCATCAAGCTCTACGCTTACTTGGTACCTGAAGATATCGTCAAACTGTGTACCTGCAAAATCACGAATTGAATCTCTCATGCCAAAGCCAATCATCAAAAGGGCCGTACATCCTGATATTCCAACAACCGTCATATAGAAATGCTTCTTGTATCTGAAGATATTTCTGGCAGTGGACTTCATATTGAAGCTCATTTTACGCCATAAAGTTCCAAATCTTTCCAACAGTATCCTCTTGCCTGCTTTTGGGGCTCTAGGTAGCATTAGTGTTGCCGCTTTCTCTTTCAAAGCATCATTTGCTGCATAAACCGTTACTCCAACCGTACTGAGCACAGCTATTCCAGATGCTATCAGCGCTATCTTTGTATTGTATTCAGAAATAAAAGGTGGCAGGTGGAACATTACTCCATAGGCATTCCAGATAACCCTTGGAATCAGTTTGAATCCGACCAGCTGACCGGCAGCACTTCCCAGAATACTTGCAAGTCCGCAGTAGGCTACGTATTTCCCGATTATTGACATCTTCTTGAATCCCAATGCTTTAAGTATCCCTATTTGTGTTCGTTCTTCTTCTACCATTCTGGTCATTGTAGTCAGTGAAACAAGTGCTGCTACAAGGTAGAAAAATATCGGAAAAAACTTGGCAATGGCAGCAACTTTTTCTGCGTTCAATTGGAAGTTGACAAAGCTCATATTTGATTCGCGGTCCAGAACATACCACTCAGGCATTTCCAGATCAGCTATTTCCCTTTCAGCATCCATCAATTCAGCATATGCCTCTGCCAGCTCATCTTCAGCTTTGTTCTTCTCCTCATAATACTCATCTTCACCATCCTGAAGCTCCACTACCCCGTCATTGTACTCTGTCCAGCCATCACGGATTTCAATTTCTGCATCAGCTATTTCCCTCTCAGCATCTGCAACTTCTTCTCTAAGTGTCACTTTTGCATCTTCAATTTCAACAAGACCGTCCCGGTACTCTTTCCATCCATCTTGGACTTCTGCTATTCCATCGTTGTATTCCTTCCAGCCATCATCCAGCTCCATTCTTGCATCCTGAAGTTCCAATTCTCCGTCTCTTATCTCTATTTCGCCATCCTGGATCTCCTGCTTTGCTTCGTCAAGCTCTTCTCTAGCTTCTTCTAGTTCCTTTTCGCCTTCTTCTATATCATCCTGGGCATCCCTAAGCTGTTCTCTTCCATAATAGTATTCATCCCAACCATCATCAAGTTGCCTTCTGGCATATTCAAGTTCTCTTTCTCCTGAGAGAATCTGATTCCAGCCTCCAATAATCACATCCACATCAGGAAACTGGGCAAGTTGGGTATCGATTTCAGTTAACCCAGCTTCAGACATTGCAAGATTTGTCTGTGCTTCCTGAAGCTTTGTCTCAAGATCAATTATTATTGCTGCATCAGTTGTAGTTTCAAGTTCGTTCTGTAGTCCTTGAATCTTTATAGTCTGATCATCAATACTATTCTCAAGATTTGTTTTTTCTGAATCCAACTGAGCTCTTGCTCCATCAATTGTACCTCTAAGCACAGCTTGTCCCGAAGCTGTATCCACAAGCTCCAGGGGAGTAAATCCCTTTATCCCGAATTTATCGGCTATCTGTGATACTCCTGCAAGCAGTTGGTCTTTGCCATCCTGCAATTCCACTACCCCAGCTGCATACTCATCTTCCCCAGCTTCAAGCTCTCTTCTACCACGCTGGAGTTCTCTTTCCCCTCTTGCCAGTTCCCTTTTCCCATCCTCTATTTCTTCAAGACCTTTCTGGTATTTATCCTCTCCATCTTCATACTCTTTAAGGCCATCCTCGAATTCTCTTTTTCCATCCAGAAACTCCAGATAACCTTCATAATATTCCTTTTCTCCGTCCTGCAGCCCAATGTGAGCATCTGCCAGCTCTTTTTCAGCGTCTTCAAGTTCAAGAAGTGCATCGGCTAGCTCCTTATCTCCATCTTCAATTTCCTTCTTTGCATCCTCTACCTCACTCCTTAAGGTTATTCTGGCATCAGAAAGTTCTTTCTCTCCGTCCTGAAGTGTCTTTAATGCATCTGAAAGCTCTTCTTTTCCATCGAGTATTTCAAGCCATGCATCGGCAAGTTCCTGATCGGCCTCCGCCTTTCCCTCGTTGTATTCATCCCATCCATCAGCCAGTTCTCCTTCTGCTTCATCAAGGATTTCTTCATACCTTAGCTGGGATCTTTGCTCAGATAGATTCTCCAACTTATCCACTATACGTTCAATAAGGACTTCATACTCATTTGAGAAAGGATCCATTGAAATAGCACCTTCTGCTGTAATATATAGATCCGTCCAGGTATCCAAGGCATAGCTTGACTCGTCTGAATAAATGATTGCTCCGAGTCTGCCACTACCAACGTTAGTCACTTCACGTTCCGTAGAGAAATGAAAGGTGTTGCTCACAACTCCAACGACTTCATATGAAAGAACCTCAAAATAATCCTCGATTTCACCATAGTCCTCATTTTCAGGGGAAATGGTTATTGTGGATCCCAATTGAATATCAGCAAGATAAGGACCACTTCTTTCTACAAGTACTTCATCAGCTTTTTCAGGCAATCTTCCTTCAAGAAGCTCAAGTCTGTTTATGTTTGCTTCATCATTTATCAAAGGCAATCCATATATTCGTGTAACCACAGTCCCGCTCTGAGTTGTATCCATTATCATATCCATAACATATGCAGGCATGACTTCGTTGACCTCCTCTAGCTGTGAAACTGAATGAAGGTCATCCTCTGTGATACCCATTGTACCTTTTATAAAAATGTCAGCCATATTATTGCTGTCGTAATATTCATCAACGGAGTTGTGCATATCTGGCGTTGTAACGAGCAATCCCGAAAGAAATCCAACACCCAAAGCTACAATTCCAAATATGGCCGCAAAACGTCCGAAGCTTTGAATAAACTCCCTGGATACTATCTTTCCATAAGCGTTTTTCACTACCATTCAATCCTTTCAATTGGCAACGGCGATGAGTTGGTACTCATTTCAGATACCTTTCCGTTCTTCAGGTGTATTACCCTGTCAGCCATCTGGGATATAGCCTGATTATGGGTTATAAGGATTACAGTCTTTCCAAACTGTCTGCAACTGTCCTGCAGTAGCTTAAGGATATTTTTTCCCGTCTCATAATCCAATGCCCCTGTCGGCTCATCACAAAGCAGTATCTTTGGATTTTTTGCAAGGGCTCTTGCAATTGAAACCCTTTGCTGCTCCCCACCTGAAAGCTGTGACGGGAAATTGTCCATTCTTTCTTCCAGACCTACCTGAGTCAGAACCGTTGCAGGATCAAGAGGATCCTTGCAAATTTGGGATGCGAGCTCAACATTCTCAAGTGCTGTAAGATTTTGAACCAGATTATAGAATTGAAAAACAAATCCAACATCATATCTTCTATAGTCTGTAAGCTGACGTTCATTCAAATCACTTACTACAAGACCATCGAGTATTATGGTTCCACCATCGGAGGAATCCATTCCTCCGAGGATGTTTAAGACTGTTGTCTTACCCGCTCCCGATGGTCCAACAATTACACAAAATTCTCCCTTGTTTATAGAAAAGCTTATATCATTTGCCGCGTCGATTTTGTGGTTTCCCATATAGTAGTATTTAGATACATTTTCAAGCACTACAAAGTCTTTCATTAAATGCTCCTCTCCGTCTCCATAAGGCCTGCTGATTTGTTGATTATTCTAATTAGGTCAAGTGCTTCCTCTTCGCCAATTTCTTTAATGAAAATATCTAGATTCTGGTTTACTGCATCCTTCTTCCGATCAAGATGCTCCTTGCCATTTTTGGTTATCATAACATCCACTCTTCTTCTGTCCAGTTCATTTGCCCTGGTAACAACAAAACCCTTCTTTCTAAGTGTTGTAAGAGTTGCAGTAGTCCTGGGTCTTGACATATGTAGCTTTTCGCTAATTTCTGATGGACTGGTTTCTTCTTCATCTCTGGTTGCCAGATAATAAAGAACATACAGTTCCCCTTGAAGAAACTCAACAAGTTGGGAGAAAGCCTCCATGTAGTAAACCTTTCCAAGTGCTTCAATTAGCTGGTTCTTAAGTTTATAGTTATCCATTTTATACCTCCATAGTTAATGCCGTTAATTGTTAACACTGTTAATTATATCATGGTCCAACCTCTTGCGGTTAAATATTATGGAATATTAACAAAATAGTTCAAAGTTCCACGAGATACTGTATAATCTAATTAAACATACCCGGGAGGTGCTATCTTGAAGCTGAACACTAAACGAACATTCTTTATCGGTCTAGCTTTCCTATCAATATCTTCATTCTGGCAATTATATGACAATATCATTCCCTTGATTCTTCAGAATACCTTCGGAGTCGGGGAAACATTTACAGGGACAATTATGGCTCTGGATAATCTGTTGGCCCTTTTTCTGCTGCCAATATTTGGAGCCTTTTCTGACAGGGTAGATACACGCTTTGGAAAAAGAACCCCTTTTATAGTTCTTGGAACCATTGGCGCTGTATCATTTATGCTTTTGATTCCAATTTCAAATAATCTCGGGAACTTTCCCTTGTTTTTCGTATCTCTTGGAGCAGTTCTACTCTTTATGAGTACGTACAGGTCCCCCGCTGTAGCTTTAATGCCAGACCTTACACCTAAGCCATTGCGGAGCAAGGCAAATGCAATTATAAACCTTATGGGAGCAGTAGGTGCAATTTTTGCACTTGCAGTAATCTCTCTTCTTGTTCCTGACCAGCCTAATCCCAGCTATTTCAGTGTTTTTCTGGTTATAGCAGTTTTAATGGTCTTCTCGGTATCAGTCCTTGTCAAGACAATCAAGGAAAAGCGATTGTCTGAAGAAATGAAGGAATTCAATGATTCTCAGGATCTGGATGATGAGGATACCAGCGGCAGCAGTGGCGATGAGATGCCTGCTGATGTCAAAAGAAGCCTTTATTTCATACTGGCATCCATATTCCTTTGGTTTACTGCATATAATGCTGTTACAACAGCATTTTCAAGGTATGCCGGAAGGGTTTGGGGTTTGCAGGGTGGAAGCTTTGCCAATGCTCTGTTGGTTGCCACTGGCGCTGCAATATTAAGTTACATTCCAATTGGAATGATCGCAAGCAAATTTGGCAGAAAAAAGACCATTATTGCAGGAATTATCCTTATGAGCACTTCATATTCTCTTGGATATTTATTTGTTGAATACTCACCGTTGATAAATGCAGTATTTGCCATTACCGGTATAGGATGGGCTGCCATTAGTGTAAACTCATATCCGATGGTTGTAGAAATGAGTAAAAGTGCTGATGTTGGTAAATACACAGGTCTCTACTATACATTTTCAATGTCTGCACAGATTTTTACACCTATTCTGTCCGGTTTTTTCCTTGAGAATGTTGGTTACCGAACCCTATTCCCATACTCAGTGTTTTTTTCCCTGGCATCTCTCGTTACAATGCTTATGGTTAAACACGGAGATTCAAAGCCACCAAAGAAGGGCAGCTCACTTGATAATTTTGATGTTGAAGATTAAAGGAGGATTTCATGTTTATTGCAATAGTAGGAGGATTGCTGGCTTTGTACATTTATGCAATCAAGCCTGGTGATCCTGGACGAAAAAATTTGAAACCATTCTTGGGACGATATTATGCACACCGAGGTTTGTTCGAAAATGAGTCAGATATGCCTGAGAACTCACTCAATGCTATAGACAAAGCCGTTCAGAATGGATACGGAGTCGAGTTTGATGTGCGGCTGACACAGGATAGAATTCCCGTTGTCGTTCATGACAACAAACTACACAGAGTTTCCGGTGTGGATGGGTTGGTATCTGATATGACATATGAAAAACTTCAGGAAATCAGATTATTTGACTCCCAGGAAGAAGTACCTACGCTCCAGCAAGTCTTGGAAGTTATCGACGGCAAAGTGCCTGCTATTGTTGAACTGAAGCAGGATGAACGCGGGGATACAACCATATGTGACATTGTGGCTCCTATTCTGGACAGTTACAAAGGTAATTATATGGTCGAGTCCTTTAATCCAGTCCTTATGCTTTGGTACAAAAAAAATAGACCCTCCATTATCAGGGGCCAGTTGTCCACAAATCATATCAAGGATGGGAAAAAAGGATTGCTACTTAATATTTCACTTCAATATCTTTTATTGAATTTTCTTGTAAAACCTGACTTTATAGCCTATAACCACCATTATAAAAACAATCTTTCACTGATTATAAACAGGAAAATCTATAAGATCACAACAGCGGCTTACACTATAAAGTCTCAAGATGAACTGGAAGAAAATAAAGGGTTGTTCGATATATTGATCTTTGATAGCTTTATACCAAAATAAAACAGGAAAAGGATTTCTCAGCCGAGAAATCCTTTTTAACTATTCTTTTTCAATTAATCCAAGCTTTTCGAATACTGCCTTGTATCCGTCTGCCCCGTAATTCAACGATCTGTTTATACGACTTATTGTCGCAGTTGAAGCACCAGTTTCCTCTTCAATTTCGTTGTAGGTCTTGTTTGCCTTCAAGAGTTTCGCAACTTCGAGTCTTTGTGCAATAGCTTGAACTTCCTTTATTGTACAAATATCTTCGAAAAATCGATAGCATTCATCCATTGTCTCAAGTGTTAATACGGCTTCAAACAGGCTGTCTGCCTGCTTACTCTTGATTTTAGAATTATAGTCCATTTTCATCCTCTCCTATCTTGATTTAATTTACTTATATATTAACGTATAAAAGTGAACTTGTAAATAAAAAGCTGGGATTTTCACCCAGCTAATTTTTATTTAGAATAATCCTACTATCTCGCCTGAAGGGAGAATGTCTATACTGTCTGCTGAAGGAATCTTTGGAAGTCCAGGCATTGTCATTATATCTCCTGTAAGAGCTACAAGGAATCCTGCTCCCTTTGATACCTTAATATCTTTCACTGTTATTCTAAAGCCTTCAGGTCTTCCTAATAATAATGGATCATCTGATAGTGAATATTGTGTTTTAGCCATACAAATCGGCATCTTGTCAAAGCCAAGTTTTGCAATGTTACCAATTTGCTTTAAGCATTTATTGGTATAGTCTACGCCATCTGCTCCATAAATTTCTCTGGCAATAGTTTCAATTTTTTCTGTTATGGTGTCATTTACATCATAAAGAGGCTTGAAGTTAGCTTCACCTTTTTCTGCAACTTCTACTACCTTTTTGGCTAGTGCTACTCCACCTTCTCCACCTTTTGCCCATACTTCTGAAAGTACGGCAGTTGCTCCAAGCTCTTCACACTTGTTCAATACGAAATCAAGCTCTGCCTGAGTGTCCGTTGGGAAGTTGTTTACTGCAACAACAGCTGGAACTCCAAATTTCTTAACGTTTTCTATGTGCTTTTCAAGATTTTTAAATCCTTTTGACAAATAATCAAGATTTTCTGTTCCCAACTCATCCTTCTTGGCTCCACCATGATGCTTAAGTGCCCTAACTGTTGCAACTATTACAGCTACATCTGGCTTAAGGTTACCGAATCTTGCCTTGATATCAAAGAACTTCTCAGCGCCAAGGTCCGCACCGAATCCTGCTTCTGTAACTGTGTAATCTGCAAGTTTAAGTCCTAGTTTAGTTGCAAGCATTGAGTTACATCCATGTGCTATATTTGCAAATGGTCCACCGTGGATCAATGCAGGTGTGTTTTCAAGTGTTTGTACAAGGTTGGGAGCAATTGCATCTCTCAATAGAAGTGCTACTGCACCTTGTGCATTAAGGTCTTTTGCATATACTGGGCTGCCATCGAATTTGTAAGCTACAATTACTTCACTTACTCTCTTTTTAAGGTCCTCAAGATCTTCTGCAAGGCAGAAAATTGCCATGATTTCAGATGCAACCGATATGTCGAATCCATCTTCTCTTGGCATACCGTTTGGCTTTCCACCAAGTCCTACAACTACGCTTCTCAAGGCTCTGTCGTTCATGTCCATAACTCTTTTCCAAACAACTCTTCTTGGATCGATACCAAGTTTGTTTCCTTGGTGAATATGATTGTCAAGAAGTGCTGAAATAAGGTTGTTTGCTGTAGTAATTGCGTGGAAATCTCCTGTAAAGTGTAGGTTAATATCCTCCATAGGTACTACCTGAGCATATCCTCCACCAGCTGCACCACCTTTAATACCGAAGCTAGGTCCAAGTGAAGGCTCTCTAAGTGCTGTTATTGTCTTTTTACCAATTTGGTTCAATCCCATTGATAAACCTATATTGGTGGTTGTTTTTCCTTCTCCGGCAGGAGTAGGGTTGATTGCTGTTACAAGTATCAATTTTCCATCTGGCTTGTCTTTGAACTTCTCAAATACTTCCATTGACACCTTTGCCTTGTATTTACCATAATTTACTATGTCATCTTCTCCAATGCCTAAGTCTGCCGCTACGTCCTTTATTGGGATCATCTTGGCTTCCTGTGCTATCTGAACATCTGTTTTCAAAAAAATTCCTCCTCTTAATTGTAGTATGTCCAACTCTTCTATTTATACCCCTAAGAGTTTAAAAATATAGTTGGATTATTTTGTAATTTGGAATGGAAAAAGCTCATACTGTCTACTATTATAACAGATATGAGCCGAATTTGAAATATTTTTAATTGTTAAATAATTCTCTATTTATCTGAATAAGCCGATGTCCCTCCTGTATCCCATGTCTTTAAACGAAATTTCTTCTATTGAATTATAGATTTTCCTTCTTGCATCCTCCATAATTCCGAGAGAAGTAATTGATAGTACTCTTCCTCCGTTTGATACAAAATGGTCCCCATCTTTTTTTGTTCCATTGTGAAATACCATTACATCATCATTTTCATATGGCAATCCATATATTCTATGACCCTTTTTATAATACCCTGGATATCCTCCTGATGTAAGAACAACAGTCATGCATGACTCCTTCGACCATTTCATATGTTCTGCAGTAAGGTCACCTACTATCGAGTGAAAAAATATGTCCACTAAATCTGTTTGAAGTCTTGGAATTACAACCTCTGTCTCAGGGTCTCCAAACCTTACGTTGAACTCAAGGACCTTCGGTCCATTCTCACCAATCATAAAGCCAATAAAAAGGATTCCTGTGAAGTTGTGTCCATCTTTTTCCAGACCTGTCTGGATTTTGTCCAAAACATCTTTTCTAATCTTCTCGTTGAAGTCATCCGTAAACAGCGGGCTTGGGGAATAGCATCCAACGCCGCCCGTATTGGGTCCTTCATCATCTTCAAAAATCTGCTTGTAGTCCTTTGCACTTTCCATGGGGAACAACTTATTGTGAGATACGAAGCAAAGCAGTGATGCTTCAGTTCCATCCAGAAATTCCTCGATTACCACCTTTTGACCTTCATCGCCAAATATTCTGTCAAGAAGCACTTCTTTTAGAGTCTGAACTGCAACCTCTTCGCTTTCACATATTACTACTCCTTTTCCAAGGCACAATCCATCAGCTTTTATAACAAGTGGATAGCTGAATTCCTTCAAGCCTTCAACAGCTGCATTGTAATTAGTGTAACTTCTGTATTTTGCAGTGGGTATCCCATGCTTTATCATAAACTCCTTGGCAAAATCCTTGCTGCCTTCAAGCCTGGCACTGAATGCATCTGGACCAAATACGTTGATCCCTTCTTCTTCAAACATGTCTGTGATTCCAAGTACCAGTGGTTCCTCTGGACCTACAACCACAAGATCTATTTCATTTGTCTTTGAAAACTCAAGAAGCCTTTCCAGGTCATTTGATTGAATGGGTACATTTGAAGCCACAAGGGATGTTCCACCATTTCCAGGTGCGCAGTAAAGCTCCTTTACCTTTTCAGACTGATCCAACTTCCAGCATAGCGCATGTTCTCTTCCACCGCTACCTATAACCAATACCTTCATACAATCCCTCCTAATGTCTAAAATGTCTCATTCCTGTAAATGCCATGGACATTTTGTTCAGGTCTGCTTCTTTTACTACTTCAGAATCCCTTACTGAGCCTCCCGGTTGGATAACCGCTGCTATCCCCGCCTTTGCAAGGGCTTCGATGGAGTCCTTGAAAGGAAAGAAACCATCTGATGCAAGTACAGCACCCTTAGATTCTTCTCCAGCTCTTTCAACTGCCTTTTGAACAGCCCAGAACCTGTTGACTTCACCAAGTCCAATTCCAAGTGTCGCCCCGTCCTTAACTATTACAACCCCGTTTGAGGAGATATGCTTGGCAATTTTCCATGCAAATATCATATCTTCTAGTTCCACTTCCTCAGGGAATCTCTCTGTAACAATTTCAAGATCATCCTGAAGCAGTTCCTTGTTTCTCTCCTGGAACAGCAATCCTCCTTCAACCTGCTTTGCCATAGGCTTGGTGTAATGTGCATCCATTATTTCAGGTATTTGAAGCAGTCTTACGTTTTTCTTCTCCATAAGTAGTTCAAGGGCTCTATTTGAGAATGAAGGGGCAATTATTATTTCTAGAAATATCTTTGACAACCTTTCTGCAAGTTGCAGCGTAACCTCCCTGTTTAAAGCTACAATTCCACCAAATATGGATTCTTGATCGGCCTCATATGCCTTTTCATAGGCTTCCACAATATCTTTGCCAATTCCTGCCCCGCACGGATTCCCGTGTTTAACAGCAACAGCAGCAGGTTCCTGGAATTCCTTGATAATTGATATTGCTCCATTCGAATCATTAATATTGTTGTAGGATAGTTCCTTTCCATGAAGTTGTTTTGCACCTGATATTGTACCTTCTGTTTGATTGTAGTCTGAATAAAACGCAGCTCTCTGATGTGGATTTTCGCCATATCTCAACTGATCTCTTTTCTTGTAAGGCAATGTAAGATATTGAGGAAACATCTCCTGGCAGAGATCATTAAAATACTGTGCAACGAGTGCATCGTAATAGGCTGTGTAATTGAATACCTTTCTTGCCAGTTCAAGTCTTGTTTCAGGTCTTGTATCTCCTTTTTGCTTAAGTTCAAGAAGTACCTGGTTGTAGTCAACCGGGTCGATAACCACAGTAACATCCTGAAAGTTCTTTGCTGCGGCCCTTATCATTGAAGGACCTCCGATATCAATATTCTCAATTGCATCTTCCAAGGTGACTCCCTCTTTTTTAACGGTCTCCTCAAAAGGATACAGGTTGTTTACAACCATATGAATCGGGAAAATCCCAAGCTCTTCAATAACCCTTCTGTGCTCCTCGTTATCCCTTTGAAATAAAATCCCGCCGTGTATCCTTGGGTTTAATGTTTTTACCCTTCCATCAAGTATTTCAGGAAACTTCGTAATTTCATCGACTTCCCTTGCCTTGATTCCACTGTCCCTAAGAAGTCTGTAGGTACCTCCTGTGGAGATGATTTCCCATTCCATTTGGACCAGTTTTTCTGCAAATTCTACAATCCCTGTTTTATCGTAAACGCTAATCAGTGCACGCTTCATCGTTACCTCCATTGTTTTCATTTACAAGCCTGAGACAACATTCTCCAACTGCTTTTACCAGAATTTTATGTTCTACGGCAAGAACCCTTCTCTGGAGTGTTTCAACCGTATCATCCTTAAGTACCGGAACAGACTCCTGCAATAGTATCGGTCCAGTGTCAGTGCCCTCATCCACAATATGTACAGTTGCACCTGTCTTTTTTACACCGGATTTCAGTACTGCCTTGTGAACTCTTTCTCCGTAGTAACCCTTCCCGCAGAAGTCTGGAATCAGGGACGGATGAATGTTTATTATCCTGTTTCTGAACTCTTCGATAAATCCGGGAGAGAGTACCCTTAAGTATCCTGCCAGAACGACTAGCTTAACTCCTTCTTCCCTAAAAATCCTCATCAGTTCCTTGTCGTATTCTTCTCCAGGAAACTTACTTGGATCTACATACTCATTTCGAATCCCCATCTTCTTTGCCCTTTCAAGGGCATATGCCTCTCTCCTGTTGGAGACGACAAGGACAACTTCTGCTGATACTTCACCTTTCTCACATGCATCCAAAACAGACTGAAGATTGGTACCTCCTCCTGAAACAAGAACTCCAATTTTTACTTTGTGCATAGCTCTACTCCCTTTTCACCACGAACCACTTCTCCAAGCACGTAGAACTCTTCGTTTTGTTCCACAAGATAATGTGCAATTTTTTCTGCTTCTTCTGGATCAGCAACAAGTACCATTCCTACACCCATATTGAAGGTCCCATACATCTCCTCATCAGCAATTTCTCCCCATTTTTGGAGAAGCTCAAATATTTTTGGAGTCTTGATTACATTTTGATCCACCTTTGCCCTTAATCCTTCTGGTAACATTCGTGGAATGTTTTCATAGAAACCTCCACCTGTTATATGGCTTAGCCCCTTGATATTGAATTTTTCAATTAATGGAAGAATCTGCTCACTATAGATTCTGGTTGGTACAAGAAGTTCTTCACCAATGGTTTTTTCCAACTCATCGATAAATGTATCGACAGAATAACCCATTTTCTCAAAGACAATCTTTCTGACCAGTGAGAAACCGTTGCTATGAAGACCGCTTGATGGAATTCCCAAAATCACATCACCAGATTCGATGTCTTTACCAGTGATAATTCTGCTTTTATCGACAGCGCCTACGACAAATCCTGCCACATCGTATTCACCCTCCTGATAAAATCCAGGCATCTCTGCAGTTTCTCCTCCTACAAGGGCACAGCCTGCCTTTACGCAACCGTTGGCAACGCCCTCCACGATACTTGCCATCTTCTCTGGAAGGAGTTTTCCGGTAGCTATATAGTCAAGGAAAAACAAAGGTTTTGCTCCCTGGCAAAGAATATCATTGGCACACATAGCAACACAGTCTTCACCTATTGTATCGTGCTTATCCATCATAAATGCCAGTTTAAGCTTTGTTCCAACACCATCTGTTCCTGAAACCAAAACCGGTTCCTTCATATCCGAAATATCCAATTGAAAAAGGCCTGAAAATCCTCCCAGATCAGATAAAACTCCAGGTATGTGAGTCCTTTTTATAAAACTCTTAATCATCTGAACTTCTTTATAGCCAGCTTCCTTGTCTACTCCCGAATCCTTATAAGTCAAAGACATTTACAGCCCCTCCTAATAATTTCTATTCAACCTTGTCCACCGGATAATTTCCTGAGAAGCATCCCCTGCAGAATTAATTTTCCTCACCTGCTGCCTTGACCAGTCCGTCCAGTGAAAAACATTTACAATATTCAGAATCAACCTCCAATTATCCTTTAAGCTGCTCGTCAGCAGCAATGGTATCCTGAGCCATCTTCTCCTTGTAATCCTTGAATTTCTTTCTTAATTCCGGATACTTTACTGAAAGTATCTGCACTGCAAGAAGTCCGCCATTTTCTCCTCCATCTATTGCAACGGTTGCAACAGGTACTCCCTTTGGCATTTGAACCACTGAAAGCAGTGAATCCAATCCATCCATTGTGGAAGATTTTGCGGGGATTCCAATAACAGGCAAAGGTGAAATGCCAGCCAGGACTCCTGCCAGATGCGCAGCTTTTCCTGCAATTGCAACAATAACTTCCGTTCCGTTCTCTTCAGCGCTCTCTGCAAATTCCTTTGCAACATAAGGTGTTCTATGAGCTGAAATTACACGAAGCTCATATTCAACACCAAATTCATCAAGTATCTTTGTTACCTTGTCACCAATTGGCTTATCAGAAATGCTACCCATTATTATACTCGCTTTCATTTGAATCCTCCTCAGTTTTAATTGATAATATTATACCAAAATTAAATGGCAAAGCCCAGACGGGCAGGTTATCAGAAACCTACCCGTCTGGGCTTTTCTCCCTTCGGTGTAATACCCCTAAAGGTATCTGTACCGCTCGGACCAGCTGAAAACTTTTCACGGAACCCTAGGTACACTTTCTCATAGACAATGATTTACGGTCATTGGTAGAATCGTCCTCACCTTATCAGAGGATATATATGAGTCTTAATTGTTCAACATCAGTTGCTCAAGCTTAAGGGGTTCGATGTACTCTTCTCCCTTGAAGGCTCTCATATTTCCTCCTGATATTTCATCAATCAGGGCAATATGATTGTCTTCGCCAACTCTGCCAAACTCAAATTTTATATCGTAAAGCTCAAGATCTTTCTTCTGAAGCTCCTCTTTTACAACAGCACCAATGTCCTTGGTCAGCTCTACAAGAACCTTATACTCTTCCTTGGTCATGATATGGAGCATCTCGAGCGCCTCATCAGTTATCAGCGGATCATTTTTGTCATCGTCCTTAAGTGTTACTTCAACGTATGCATCCAGCTTTTGACCTTCATCTGCATACATTCCATATCTTTTCAGGAAGCTACCAACTGCTCTATACCTGCAGATAACTTCTACTCCATTGCCAAAAAGACTTGCAGGAAGTACTGTCATGGTATTGTTTTCTAAATTAGAATCTACAAAATGTGTAGGAATTCCTTTTTCGTTCATTTTCTTGAAGAAAAATGTAGTGAGCTTAAGTCCAGCCTTGCCTGCTCCTTCAATACTCAGTCCAACAGTATTGGCTCCTGGATCAAATACTCCATTTTCTCCGGTTACATCATCCTTGAATTTCAACAGGTAATTTCCATCCTTCAGCTTATAGACATCCTTGGTCTTTCCTTTGTAAACAAATTCCATTGGAATCCCTCCTACATAAATGCAAACTTCAACACGAACAGTATTGCAAGAACCAGCATTACCTTTGATACTTCCTTGGTTCTTCCTGTTAAGTACTTAAGGATTACATATGATACCATACCAAATACAATTCCATCTGCAATGCTGTATGCAAAAGGCATCATTACGATTGTCAGAAAAGCAGGAATCGCTTCAGTGAAGTCGACAAAGTTGATTTTTGTAATAGGTGACATCATGAACAATCCAACGATTACAAGTGCAGGTGCTGTAGCAGCTGCAGGTATTATTGTAAATAGTGGTGCGAAAAAGAGTGCTATTGCAAACATTCCAGCTGTTGCAAGGGAAGTAAGACCTGTTCTTCCGCCTTCGGCAACTCCAGCTGCACTTTCCACATAAGTAGTTACTGTACTTGTTCCAAGACATGCACCTACGATTGTTCCAACTGCATCTGCCATAAGTGCTTTTCCTACTCTTGGCAATCTTCCGTTTTCATCAAGCAGACCCGCCTTTGAGGATACTCCCGCAAGAGTGCCCACTGTGTCAAAGATGTCAACAAAAAGGAATGTAAATACAACTACCATCATCTCAAGGGTGAAGATTTCCTCAAATCCCACGAACTTGAATGCTACATCTGCAACTGATGGTGGAAGACTTACAATGCTAAATCCCTCTGGAATAATTGTAACTCCCATAGGGATCCCTATTATTGCGGTTGCGATAATACCTATTAGTATTGCTCCGTTTATTCTTCTTGATAAAAGATATCCTGTTATTATTATTCCAATTATTGCTACTGCTGCAGGTCCTGAAGTCAGTTCTCCAAGGGCAACTATCGTACCTTGACCTGTCTGTACAATTCCAGCACCGCTAAGTCCGATAAATGCTATAAACAGACCGATTCCTACTGATACTGCATGCTTAATGTTTAGTGGTATTGAGTCAAATATCGCTTCTCTTGCTTTTAAAACTGATAACAAAACAAAGATTAGTCCTTCGATTAATACTGCTGTTAATGCAAACTGCCATGACTTACCCATGGGTCCAAGTACAATTGTAAATGCAAAGAATGCATTAAGACCCATCCCTGATGCTAGTGCAAATGGATACTTGGCATAAAGTGCCATAATAAGTGTAGCAACTATTGCTGATACCGTGGTTGCAGTAAATACTCCACCTGGATCCATTCCTGTAGCTGATAGCATACCAGGGTTTACTGCCAGGATGTACGCCATTGTCATAAATGTTGTAATACCTGCTAAAATTTCTGTCTTTACACTTGTATTGTTCTCTTTTAGCTTAAAAAAGTTTTCCAACGAATGTTCCTCCTTAAAATTTTTTTTCGTGGAAAAAAATATAGCCCAGGTGGGTAGGTCTAGCGAAACCTACCCGCCTGGGCTTTTATCCCTTCGGTGTGATACAATCCTGTACCTGTACCGCTCGGACCTGCTGAGAAAATCTCACGGAACCCTAGGTACACTTTCGCTCATAGTGCAGTGATTCTCGGTCACTAACTAGAAACATCCCAACCGTATTATGGGACCTATATGAGCCATATTTAATTCACACTTTGAGTTTAACAGTTTGAATCATTTGTGTCAACCAGATAATACAAAACATATTCCCTATTTAAACGCCTCCATTGAGCCATTTAAACAGCTTGTCAAAATGATAATCCTTTGATTTTCAACGGTTTGAGCAAATTCTAAATTTTATAATTTTAGTCTATTTTATTTTAAATGTTGCATATCTATAATTATTTGTATAAAAAAATTCAAGACCAACTTCCTCTGCAATAATTTCCATTGTTCTTGGAGTGAAAAAAGATATGTGACTTAGGTCTCTTATATAAAACCAGTCTATAAACTCTTGCCTTTCTACAGGATGAAAAAGAGTCATTATTGCTATAATACCGTCATCTCTAAGTAGGCTCCTAAACAATCTGAAATATTCCAGAGGATTATCCATATGCTCCACTACCTCTGTTGATGTAATCAAATCATAGCTTTTCCCAATATAAGACTTTTTGGTTGCATAGAATTTATCGTAGATATCCATTATATATCCATAATCTCTTTCCATTATCATTGAAAGTACTGGTTCTGGTCCGCTCCCGAAATCCAAGCCTTCTCTGCCATATCCTGCAAAGGGAACTATGCTGGCATGGATAAAATCCTTGAAATATTTTACGTATCTCTCATCATGGATTGAATTGTTGTGATTCTCATAAACTTTAAATTCATCTTCTCTACTTACATGAACGGAAGTATCCTTCCAGATGAACTCACAGTTATTGCACTGGTGAAAAATCATTTGGAATTTTTCGTGATGAAACTCTTCTGTCTCATGCCCACATATTTTACATTCAATACTCATTTATCTTCTCCATTTGTACTAATTTGTCTTGTCCACTCTTCTTTTTGCAATTGCTCTAAGATCAGGCTTGTTGAACATTCTATCCATTTCACTGGCTGTGTACGCAAGTTTTATTGTATGGACATCACTTGACTTTGAAGCAAGCTTTAATATTTTTTTCCATGATTCCTCCACGGGTTGAATCTCTTCTTCTGATACACTTAACTCTTCAACTGTCAGAAGATGAGAAATAATGCATGTGGTCATTATGTCCAATGCATATGAGAAGTCCTCGAAGAAATCCTTTAGGACCACTAAAGCATGAAGACCTGTGATACAGTGAAGAACAACTATGCTGTCAGTATCCCTGTATGCTGGAATAAGTAGATTGAGAAGAGCATCTATTTTTTCTTCAGGCTCCCCTTCAATTACAAATCCAAGTTTTATATACATTGGATTTGTATACAGTGCCTTTAATTTCATGCCCATGGTTTCTTCATCTTCAAGCAATCTCTTAATATTGGGATTGTTCAGGAGGTTTTCCATTTCATGAATAATTCTGTCTCCCTCCAATGACACCTCAAACGCCCCTGCACCCTTATAACCCGTTATATAGTAAGCAATGGCTCTTCTTAGTTCATGGATATAATCCTCATCTTCCTTAATACCTTCAACAGCATATGCAGTTCTGATCAAAGTGTGAAATAAGCCTGAGGACATTCCAAACTTAAGCTTGTCCAGGATTTTAAAGGTGTATTCCTCCCAATTATCCAGAGTCAATTCTTCTTTGACAAGCTCCAGACACGCTTCATATCCATCTCTGTTCTCAACGCACTTCCAAATATCATCGGTCTTTTGAATGTCCTTTTTTATAGGATCCATGGAGGCTCTCTTCATATATTTATCGGAAAATTCCTCAGTTCCAATTAAATCTCCTGTCAACTTATAATAGGCAAGTTGACCCATAGGCAGGTGATTAACGAGATTCCCCTGATATGGTGAATAATTCTTTCCATAACGATTTACTATCTCAGCAATGCTCATATGGTTCCTCCTTACACATAATCCGTCATTAAATAAAATCTCTCCTCATTACATTTTATCAGATTAAAGCCTCTTAGTAAACTTTACTGCTTCATATAGTTTTAAACCTATTGGAATCCTTCATATCTATTTTTTCAAAAAATAAATCTTGCATTATTATTCGTCCTGTGTTAATCTTAAGTAGAACTTGAATTTAGAGTAATAGCAACACAATAGATATTTCCTGCGGCAGTACCACTGGTACACCTGTAACGAAATTTTATTAGTTAGTTATTTACTAAGATTCAACAAAAAAATTTCGGAGGTGCATTATGCAAGGTACAGTAAAATGGTTTAACGCAGAAAAAGGATTTGGATTTATCACTGGACAAGACGGAAAAGATGTTTTCGCACACTTTTCACAAATTCAAAAAGATGGATTCAAAACACTTGAAGAAGGACAAGAAGTAGAGTTTGACGTAGTAGAAGGTCAAAAAGGACTTCAAGCAGAAAATATCGTTAGTCTATAATTAACGAATATTAATCCCTGAGCTTTAGCTCAGGGATTTTCTTTTTTTTGTATTAATATATCAGCGGCTCCATTTCTTCAATGATATAAGGAGTTTCCTGGTATACACAATAGTTCAACCAGTTTGAAAACAATAATTGAGAGTGACTTTTCCATTTAACTTCTATATCGCCGACCGGATTGTCTCCGTCGAAATAGTTCACTGGAATCTCGTTGATACCTTTTCTTAGATCTCTTTCATATTCCTTCTTCAACGTTTCCCTGTCATATTCTCCATGCCCCTGAACAAAGATCTGTCTTCTGTTTGAAATCGATGAAATATGAACTCCTGCTTCTTCTGATTCAGCAAGAATTCTCATTCCCGAAATTTTTTCAAACTCCTCCTTGTCAATTTGTGTGTATCTAGAGTGAGGCGCACAAAACGAATCGTCAAATCCTCTCATCAGTCTTCCACCCACAGATGTAACTCGATGCTTGAAAACGCCAAAGAGCTTTTTGTCCATAAACCTTCTCTTAAGGCCAAAGTGATAATACAGCGCCGCCTGTGCTCCCCAGCAAATATGCAATGTGCTGAATACATTCCTTTTGGAGTATTCCATCAACTGGACAAGCTCTTCCCAGTAGTCTACTTCCTCATAGGGCAGGTTTTCAACAGGTGCTCCTGTAATAATCATCCCGTCAAACTTTTTGTTCCTAATATCCTCAAGTGTAAGGTAAAAGTTATCAAGGTGATCCTGTCTGGTGTTTCTTGATTCATGTGATTTCATATGAACGAGGTGAATATTTATTTGAAGTGGCGTGTTGGCAAGCATCCTGATAAGTTGTGTCTCAGTCTCAATCTTTGTTGGCATAAGGTTGACTATGCAAACTTCAAGTGGTCGTATATCCTGCCCATAAGCTCTAGCATCCTCCATTACAAATATTTTTTCATTCTTCAATATATCATAAGCCGGGAGGGATCCCGGAATTACAACTGGCATATGTCATCCTCCTCCCTTAAATGTCTTTAGTTACCTGAGTTATGGCATAATCAAAGTCAGCTATTATGTCCTTAATATTCTCTATGCCAACCGAGACCCTTATCAAATCGGGACTTACACCCGCCTTAATCTGCTGCTCTTCTGTGAGCTGTCTGTGGGTGGTGCTTGCAGGATGCAGTATGCTGGTTCTCAAATCTCCCAAATGTACTACAAGGGCTGTCAAATCCAAATGTTTTACAAGTTCCTTGCCTGCCTGTGCGCCTCCCTTTATTCCAAAGGTTAGAATTCCACTTCCTCCTTTAAGATATTTCTTTGCGGTATCATATGTTTTGTGAGATTCAAGAAATGGATAATTAACCCACTGCACTCCAGGATGGCTCTCAATAAACTTTGCCAGATTAAATGCATTCTCACAGTGTCTCTCCATTCTTAAGTGAAGTGTTTCCAATCCAAGGTGGAACAAGAAAGCACTGAACGGACTCAAGGTCATCCCAAAATCCCTTAACAGTTGAACTCTTGCTTTTGTTATATATGCAGCTGCGCCAAAATCCTTAACATAGCTTATTCCATGGTAGCTTGGATCAGGTTCCACCAGTTCTGGAAATTTACCATTGTCCCAGTTGAAGCTTCCTCCATCAATAACTATACCTCCAACACTTGTTGCATGACCATCAGTGTACTTTGTTGCCGAGTGAATTATTATATCCACACCATGTTCAAATGGCTTGCACAATATCGGCGTTGCCAAAGTATTATCCACAATAAATGGAACATCCAAAGTTTTCGCAACCTCGCTGAACTTTTCAAAATCCAGTATATTAAGTCCTGGATTTCCGATTGTCTCTCCAAATACCGCCTTTGTGTTGTCTTTACCTGCTGCTGCTATTTCCTGGAGCGTTGCTTCAGGGTCGACAAAGGTTACTTCGATTCCAAGCTTTTTAAGAGTTACACCCAAAAGGTTGAACGTCCCCCCATAAATTGTTGATGCGGCAATTATATGGTCCCCTGCATTACAGATATTTAGTATAGCCAGTGTAGTTGCAGCCTGGCCTGACGAAGCAGCAACAGCTCCCACTCCGCCTTCAAGAAGAGCCATCTTGTTTTCAAACTCAGCAACTGTAGGATTGCTGATTCTGGAGTACATATGCTCGGCACTCTTAAGGTCAAACAGATCTGCCACATCATCAGAATCATAGTACTGATATGTGGTGCTCTGAACTATGGGCAACACCCTCGGCTGGCCTGAAGCTGGTTTGTATGTTCCCTGAACGCATTGTGTTTCCACTGAATAATTTTTCATGTCATCCTCCTCCTAACTGCAACTCGTCAATCAAAAAAATAAAACCGCTTCAATAAGAAGCGGTGGATACCTTTTCTTCTTATCTTCCAGTACACATTGTACACTGTTGGAATTGGCACCTTGCGCACATGCGTAGGTTGCCGAAGTTTCACAGGGCCATTCCCTCCACTTCTCTTGATAAGTCACAATTATTAAATTTTAATATTTCAGTCTATCTTATTCTCTTTCTCCATCTTTGTCAAGACTCTTTTCAAACTTTGTATCTCATGACTCTCATGGCATTAAGGACTGCAATCAATGCCACCCCGACATCTGCAAATACTGCTTCCCACATGGTTGCCATCCCTGCAGCTCCCATAATCAATACAATTCCTTTGACCCCCAGAGCAAAAATGATATTCTGCCATACGATTCTTTTCGTCCAGGATGCAATGTCAAGAGCTACAGGAAGCTTTGTAAGCTCATCTGTCATAAGAACAATGTCAGCTGCCTCTATTGCCGCATCAGAGCCAAGAGCCCCCATTGCTACTCCTATATCAGCCCTTGCAAGCACAGGGGCATCGTTTATTCCATCGCCAACAAAAATCAGCTTCTTGTTTTTTTGAAGACCATCCGTCAATTCTTCTATTGCAGCCACTTTATCCTGTGGAAGCAGCTCTGAGTAGACCTTGTCAATTCCAAGATCTTCAGCCACCTGCAGTGCAACTTGTTCCCTGTCACCGGTTAGCATTACGACATTTTCTACTCCGCGTTCCTTCAGTCTCTTAATTGATTCTTTTGCATTGGATTTTATTTTATCTGCTATAAGGATATATCCCTGATACGTTGAATCAACAGCAATATGGATAATGGTTTTTCCATTGTCCTCTACTTTTACCGTTATCCCTTCGTCCTTGAACAGCGATGAATTTCCAAGGAGCAGTTTTTTTCCATCTATTTCAGCCATGACCCCAAGTCCCGCTAGTTCTTCGTATTCTTTTACAAGGCTCATGTCCAGCTTGGTTTTATTTGCTTTAACTACAGACTGAGCAATTGGGTGAGAAGAATGACTTTCTCCAAGGGCTGCAAGATGCAGAAGTTCCTCACCGGACATTTCACCGGATGATACCACATCAACAACCTGAAACTTGCCTTCTGTCAAAGTTCCCGTCTTGTCAAACACAACTGTGGAAACCGAATTTAAAGCCTCAAGGTAGTTTCCTCCCTTGACCAGAATACCCTGTCTTGATGCTCCTCCAATTCCACCAAAGAATCCAAGGGGAATTGATATTACAAGAGCACAAGGACATGATACGACAAGAAATATCAATGCTCTGTAGATCCAGTCAGAAAATAATGCGCCTTCTATTACCAGTGGTGGAATTATAGCAAGACCCAGTGCAAAAAATACCACAACTGGTGTATAATACCTGGCAAATTTGGTTATAAAGTTTTCTGTTGGCGCCTTTTTTGATGCTGCATTTTCAACGAGCTCTAGAATTTTTGATACTGTCGATTCATTGAATTCCTTTTCCACCTTTACCCTCAGAAGTCCCTGTTTGTTAATAAAACCACTTAATACGGATTCTCCGATATTTACATCCCTGGGAATTGATTCTCCAGTTAGAGCTGCCGTATCCATTGAAGATGCTCCTTCGAGTATCACACCATCTAGTGGTACTTTTTCTCCAGGACGAACTACAATTTCATCTCCCTTTCTAACCTTTTGAGGGTTTACCTTTGTAATTTCATCACCTTGAGCCAGATTGGCGTAATCAGGTCTGATGTCCATTAACTCTGCAATTGATTTTCTCGATTTATTTACAGCATAATCCTGGAAAAACTCTCCAACCTGGTAGAACAGCATTACTGCAACACCTTCAGGATATTCGCCTATTGCAAATGCTCCGATTGTAGCTATCGTCATTAGAAAATTTTCGTCAAAAACCTGACCTCTTGTAAGATTTCTCACTGCTCTAAGAATTACTTCTCCACCTGCTAGCAAGTACGCCAAGAGAAATAATAAAAACTTAGGCAGTCCCTCAACTGGAAGTATAAGAGCTGCAGCAAACAGGACAGACCCTAGAATTACACTTTTCATATTCTTGGTTCCATGATTTGGCTTTCCAAGTCCATGTCCGTTGCTATCATAATCTTCACCAAGATTATTGTCCTTTTCCACAACCTTGACGTGTGGTTCAAAGAACTGGACTATTTTCTTAACCTGTGTGCCTAATTCACTAGAGTTACCTTCATGGTGTACACTCAGGGTCTTGCTTATAAAGTTCAATGAGGCATCTGAAACGTCCGGAAGTTGCTTTATTCTTGCTTCTATCCTAGAAGCACAATTACCTCAGTCCATGCCCTCCAAATAGAATTCTTTTTTATTCATTCTTATGCCTCCATCTTAATTATGACTTACATGGACCAATCCCTGATCCAAAATGTTCATTACATGCTCATCGTCAAGGGAATAAAACACTATTTTCCCTTCTCTTCTGTACTTAACAAGACCAGACTGTTTAAGCACCCTTAGCTGGTGTGATATTGCAGACTGATTCATATCCAATAAAACAGCAATGTCACAAACGCACATCTCCGAATGGAACAAAGCATGAAGAATCCTTATTCTGGTTCTGTCTCCAACTATCTTGAAAAAATCTGCTGATCTTTCCAATACGCCTTCTTCAGGCATACTTTCCCTTACCTTACTTACCGTCTCTTCATGTATTACAGTACAGTCACAAACTGCGATATTTTTTTCAGCGCTCATCTCTGTATACTCCTTTCATATGAATATCTGCTCATGTGTTCAAGTATATTTTACTACTATTTTGAGAATAAGACAAGAGCAAATTTGGTCAAAGAAAAACCGTCTCCTAAAGAGACGGTCTATCTGCTTAATGCTATTCCATTATTTCAGTCATTGTTTCTACTGTAACTTCAGGCATTTCTACATAAACTTCTATCATTCTAAGCTGCTCATTCCACTCAATATCAAATCCGTGGTTGTCCAACTCTCTTGTATGCATCAATTTTTCAGAAGGTTCCATGTCAAGTCCGAATATTTCAACGGCATCCTTAACACTCATATATGACAATCCTTCATTTGAAATTGTTATCTCTACTTCACCTTCTAATACTTCTGTTTCTGTGATTATCATATACATATTATTGTCAACATCGATCATCGCTGCAAGGTTTCTTCCTTCTTCAGGAAATGCCATGCTTCCCATAATAAGATTGTTCAAATCTTCTTGGGTGTATACTTTAACTGACTCAGGAATCTCAACTGTATAGTCATCTAGTCTGTTGGAAGTTGACTCCATTGTTAAAAGCATCTCTCCAATTGGCGAAGTTAGGTAGAATTCACCTTCTTCCACGTAAGTTTCATCTGTTATTGTAGTTACTTGTTTATAATAGCTTCCCTTTATTGCTTCTCTTGCAGTTTCCAGCATTGGAACGAATACTTCCTCATACATTGCTAGTGCCTGCTCCATTTCTTCTTCAGTAAGCTCAACTTCCATTTCCTGACCTGTAAGCTCCATCAGTTCAGCTGAGTTTTTCAATGAAAATTGCATATATGCAGCAAATAGATCAATCAACTGGTCTGAATCAATGTTAAGGGTATATGTATCGTCTTCTTTTGTAATGTCAAATTCAAAATCAAGTTCCATTCCCTCAACAAACTCGAGGATTTCAAGAAGGTACTGCTTGTCTACCTGTGGAACTCCTTCTCCACTTTGGAGCATTACATATTCTTCTTCGATTTGAACCGCATCGCCCATTTCCATCTTTTCAGCGATAAACTTAACGATTTCTGTGTTCAAGTACATGTCTGATCCCTGTGTAATCATATGAATTACTGGAATCTCAAGCTCTGGATCATCAGTTGTAATAACAATTTCCATCCAAGCAGTCATGTTTTCCAAATTTCCGGCTGACTTAAGATTCACATTAAACACCATTGGTTCTTCTTCTGGAACTGTAAGTGTAATTTTTATTTCTGATTCGCCTTCCATTGCTACCCATTCATCGTACATAACCTTTATATCTTCCCAGTACTCTCCGGCTGGTGTCGCTGGAGCAGCTGATGCAACGCTGGTTGATAACAAGGCTACAACTAGAATTAAAGCCAATAATACTTTCTTCATATTAAATCTCTCCTTTTCTAATGTAACTTTTACGACCTATTCCACTTTAACCATGGAATTAATCATCATAGTATGTTCGTATTTATTTTAACACATTTTGTTATAATATTGTGATAATCTTTGATTTTTGTTGAAATTTTAACCTTTTTGTAACCAAATATAATCAATTCACAATTCTCAATTCACGATTCACAATTGTTCGGGTTGAAATTTGTGGTTATAGATATCCACTATACCGTCGAGACGATATATCTTAATGTTTTAATTGTGAATTGCTTACTTTTGATTATTCGTTATTATTTGTTTACTATCCGCTTTCCATTGTTCATTGTTCATTGTGCATTGTGAATTGAGAATTATCATTTCCCCTGCCCATATGTCTTGAACTTCTCCCTCATCCTCTGCATCTCATCCGGCTGAATCAACACCGGCTCACCCATGGATTTGGTTCTAAAGTAAATTTCAGCACAAAACTCAATATCCTCAGCTATCTTAAATGCCTGTTCAATCGTACCAGCTCCAGCCAGCATTCCGTGATTGGCCAAAAGAACCGCCTTACTATCACGCATTCCTTCCAGTGCATTCTCGGCAAGATCTTTTGTACCAAAAGTTGCATACTCAGCACATCTGACATTATCTCCTGCAACTGCAATCATGTAATGAACCGGCGGCAAATCCCAATTCATGCATGCTATTGTCGTTGCATATATGGAATGCGTATGTACCAATGCTGAAATATCTTCTCTTTCTTTGTAGAATATCCTGTGAAGCTCATACTCTGAAGAGGGTTTCCTGTCCCCATCAATTACATCCCCATCAAGATTCATCACAACAATATCCTGGGCTCTTGTTTCCATGTAATCAAGACCAGATGGACTGATTGCCATAAGTCCAGAGTCTCTGTTATATATACTGATATTTCCGCCTGTTCCTGTTGTAAGATTCCTTTCTATCAACATTTTCCCGTATTCGACTACCTTTTCTCTAAGTTCCTTCAGCAGCATAATATTACCTCCTCTACTCTTGTTCTTTCATAGTAACAATCCATGAATAGTCTGTCAATTACGGGATTTCTGTAACCTGATTGTTACACACTAGGAAGGTTTTTTTTATATAATGATAAAGAGAAAGGGGTCAAATTATGAACAATAAAATATATTCTCTTCTGATTCTGACAATTTTATTTGGAATAATCCTGTCGGGATGCGGAAATTCTAGCCAAGATATGAATACTATGACAGCTGAAGATTCTATTGAAAGTTTCTTTCCGTTTGACGATTCTCTCTTGGAATCAGAATTCACGAGAAATAAAATAGAGGGCTACTTGCTCCAAATAAATCCTGAAGTTGATATAACTGAAGGACATTACGCTATCGGCGACCTTACTGGTGATGAGATCCCTGAAATAGCTATGTATATTCAAAGAAATCCAGAAAATATCGATGACCAGGGATCTCTTTTAGTCTATAGGTATGACTCTTCATCATATGTTTTGACAGATAAAGTCCCAATGAATTACGACAATACAAATTATCTTCTAAAAATCGGAAATATAAGCGAGAGTGTCAGAGGAATACTATTAAGTAACCAGGTTGGCTCCAAAGCTGGAGTCACATATGGGTTTATCCTTGAAGAGGGAATCCTTAAGAGTATACTAAACCCCAAAAAAGTAAACCTCTTTTCAGTTACAACATCAAATAGTATCATGGACATAGATGGAGATGGAATACTTGAATTCAACATATATTCAATTGACCCGGAAACCACTGCTGATAAACCTTCTGAAGCTGACACGATAGAATTATGGTACAAATGGAATGGCAACGACAGTGCTGATGTTATCAACATGACAGAGAAAGCCTCTGAAGATACTATGATAGCAGCTACCCCCAGAGAGTCAAAGATGATGGAAGCTCCTCAGGAATACGGCATTATGAACGAGAACGAGGAATCTCTAATCTCGGCAATGCCTATTGAAGAAACTTATCCTGGAAATGCTGGTTACAGGAATTATCTTATTAACAACCTTGACAATTATTCAGCCATAGAAGTAACAGATAAACTTAAAGAGCACATCTTTTCACTTCAGGTAAATAAAAGCTACCGAAGTCTTGATGTAGCGACTCTGTTTTCAAAGTACATGAAGAACTATTCCTTTGATTCTTTCTTTGAAAAATATGGACTCTCACAAGAAAGACTTAATGATGAGGAATACCTTGGCAGAGAACGGATTCTGCAATCTGAGTCTGATCTAAAGGAAATGATTATTAGAAACTTGGATCTTGGTTATCTACTTGTGGCTGGAAACGGAAAATATAACTACGAGATTGATTATGGTGGATTTGTGGATGACTTTGGAGGAAACACCACAAATGAATTCCGAAAGTATCTTCAAATTATGTCCAGGGAAACTTCTTCACCACACAGGAACAATGGACTGCTTTTAATTGAAAAGTCGTCTTTGGCAGATAGAATACTTGAAATTGAAGCCTTTAGACTCACATACGCCTATTCGGAGTTTAAAGATGAAGTACTGAAGATTTATGAGAACTATATGAACTCCATGTTGTATCTGACCCAGACAGGAGATGTCTTTGACCAGGATTCTGGAAACTTCAAAGATAATTCTAAACAAATCCTTCAGGAAATAGTAAACGGATATCCTGATTCTCATATGTCAGATGTAATCAACATAATGCTACAGAAGATTGAAGCGAGCAATGGAGCAATCACTCCCGCAACAAGAGAAGAAATTTCATCAATGATTCCTTAATCATCACTAAAAAACCTGCCTTTCTCAAGGCAGGTTTTTTGTTTGCTAGGACTCTATTACTGGTTCGTTCTCTTTTGCGCCAATATAGTATTCAAATAACTTTGCGACAGTTGCTTGGTGATACGGTCTTACAAATATGCCACCAATTCCAAAGAATAGTAGTCCAAGTATATACCACCCTAAGAATGATAAATCCAGAACAAATATATCGCCCTTTTGGCCATCAGTCATTCTTTTGCTAATTTCTATTGCCTCATCAAGAGGCATATCAGGATCTTCTGATAAAATGTAAGGAACCATTCTATACTGATAGTATTTAATTATACCTGGGATTATAAATAGCAAAGTCCAGAGAAAAATGTATAATTCAAGTAAAAAATCTTTCCTGCTATGGGAAGCCACTGGCTCTTTTTAAAGGTTGAAAATAAATTTCCAATTTCAACATCTCCTTCAAATCCCCTAAGAAAAAACCTCTTTTCCCCTACCTGCAAAGCATTTCCAATTATTATCCCCAGTACAATTGCGAAAATAATAAGTGTAGTAAATACTCCGAAGGTTGTTGCGAAAACAAAAGGATTATCCAAGCCCATACCATCAGAAGTAAAATTAAATATTTCATTTCTTGGACTTAGATCAATTATGTATTCTCTGTTTTCGAATACAGATCCATTTTCAGTATTATAAAATTGTTCATTTTGAGACTCGCTTCTTCCAGATCCTCCTGTAACGATTGCCACTATTAGACAGACCACAAATGCTTTCCAGTAGTTTCTTCTTAAGAAATCTTTAGCCTGTTGCTTCAAACCTGCTCTTGACCACATTTTCTACACCTCCAGCCCTATGTTACCAATTTGTTAAACTCTTGTCAATCTAAAAGCCTACTCAAAATTAGTATTTTAGCTAAATCATATTTATTGGTAATGAATCCTTTGAAAGATCTTTGATCGACTCCTCAACTATATGTGATGCAGTTCCCTTTACATCCTCCATCTTTTCTCTTGCTACAGAAAGCATTAGTTTAATTCTATTCTCCTGATTTACCCTTGTTGCTCCAGGGTCGTAATCTATTGGTACTATATTGGCACCCGGATCAATAGCCTTAATATTAGCCAGAACACCCTTTCCAACTATATGGTTTGGAAGGCATCCAAATGGTTGAGTCACTACGATGTTTTCGTACCCCTTGGATATAAGCTCCATCATTTCAGCTGGCAAAAGCCATCCTTCTCCCATTTTACAACCTAATCCAATTACATCCTTAACCAATGTTTTCAAATGCTTAAATGGTGAAGGTGCAGTAAATTCACTGTTCTTTTGAATAGCTTCAATCATTATGTTTTCAAGGTTTCCAAGATATCTGTTGATTCTCTCCATAATAAAACTCTTCCAGAACTTACCACCATAGAGTTGCTGGTCAATGACTCCATTTTCAACAGTGTACATGATAAACCCCATAAGTCCAGGGACCATAACCTCACAATTTTCCTTGTGGAGAAATTCCTCCAATTGGTTATTGCCCAAGCTAGAGAACTTGACATAAATCTCACCTACGACTCCAACCTTTACCTTTTGTCTGTCTTCCCTTGGAATTGTATCGAAGGATAATACAATTTCTTTCATCAAGGATTTCATTTTATTTTGTCTGATTATTTTACCAGACTGAAATTCTTCACCCAGCCTATCAACCCAGTAGTTCAGATTCTTAAGGCTGTCTCCGATGTTTTTTTCATAAGGTCTAACCTGATTGTTCAAAAGCATCAGCAGGTCACCATAAATCAGTGTTGCCATGGATTGCTTAAGCATTGGAAAAGATACTCTGAACCCACTGTTTTTTTCCATGCCTCCTGCATTTAATGATATAACGGGTACATGCTCATAACCTGCATTTATCAGGGCTTTTCTTAGCAAGTGTATATAATTTGAAGCCCTGCATCCTCCCCCGGTCTGAGTAATAAGCAAGGCTACTCTTTCTGTATCATATTCTCCTGAATTAAGTGCATCTATCATTTGACCAATTACAAGCAGAGCTGGATAGCAGGTGTCATTATGGACATTTTTTAAGCCTTGATCTACAACGGATGTACCGGTATTCTTTAGGATTGTCATATTGTACCCAAAATTCCTGAACACCTTTTCAAGAAGTGCAAAATGAATTGGCGTCATGTCCGGGCATAGAATTGTATATTCTTTTTTCATTTCCTTCGTAAACTCAACCCTGTTAACTCTTATGCCCATAACCCTTACCCTCCTTGTCCTTTTGTTCAATTGCAGAAAGCAAGCTTCTTATCCTGATTCTGACAGCTCCAAGATTTGTAATCTCGTCTATTTTCAACTGCGTATAAATTTTCCCCTTTTCTTCCAGAATTGCCTTTATCTCATCTGTTGTTATTGCATCCAGACCACACCCGAATGACACAAGCTGTACCAGCTCCATGTCGTCCTGATTACCAACATAATCTGCTACGGAATACAGTCTCGAATGATATGTCCATTGATTCAATACATCCACAGGTGTCTTTGATGCAAGATTTCCTATTGAATCCTCACTTATAACCACCACTCCATATTCAGTGATAAGTTTTGATATTCCGTGATTTGTCTCAGGATCAACATGATATGGTCTTCCTGCCAACACAATTATTCTTTTCCCATTTTCTCTTGCTATTTGAATAAATTCCTCACCTTTTGACTGGATTTTTTTGATATAGCTCTTGTATTCCTTGATTCCTCTGTCTACGGCAAATCTGACTTCACTTAGCTTTATATCCTTGTTTGTCTTTTTAAAGATTTCATGAAGCTTCTTTGAAAGCACTTTTTTGTTTTGAAGTCCCATATAATCAAAAACAAAATTTGTTTCATCAAGTCTTTCAATATTCGCAGCAATTACCTCTGGGTAATATGCCACAACAGGACAGTTGAAGTGATTATCTCCCATCTTTTCATCGATATTGTATGTCAGGCAAGGGTAGAAGATTGTATCCACTCCCCTATCAATCAGATACTCAATATGTCCGTGCACAAGTTTTGCCGGAAAGCATATAGTATCTGATGGTATTGTATGTTGTCCTCTTATAAACAGCTCCCTTGAAGTAAACGGAGAACGTATCACCTCAAAATCAAGAAGAGTAAACACCGTATGCCAAAAAGGCAGCATCTCATACATGTTGAGAGCCATAGGGATTCCAATACTTCCACGTCTACCCTTTATGGATTTATACTCCTTTAGAAACCTAAGCTTTTCATCATAAATATCGTACTGTTCTTCAATATTCCTGTTTTTTACTGGTCTGTCACATCTGTTTCCACCGATATATTTTCTGTTGTCACCAAAGCTGTTTACAGTAAGACTACAGTTGTTTTCGCATAATCCGCACATTACAACCTTAACCTGATGATCAAACATTTCCAGCTCATCCATGCCTAGCAGTGATGAATTATCATTCCCTTTGTCCTTTGCATAAATGGCTGCACCAAATGCTCCCATTAGTCCGGATATATTCGGTCTGATTACCTTGCGATCAAGTTCATCCTCAAATGCCTTCAGAACTGTATCGTTATAGAAAGTACCTCCCTGAACAACTATATTTTCGCCCAGATCCCTTGCTGATGATGCTCTGATTACCTTATACAGGGCATTTTTGATTACACTTATAGATAGACCTGCTGATATATCTGCAATACTTGCACCATCTTTCTGTGCCTGCTTTACAGATGAATTCATAAACACCGTGCACCTTGAACCAAGATCCACAGGGTCTTTTGAATATATACCCAAATTTGCGAATTCTCCAATCCCATATCCCAGCGCCTCTGCAAATGTCTGCAGAAATGACCCACAGCCTGAGGAACACGCCTCATTAAGAAATATACTGTCAATTACTCCATCCCTTATTTTAAAGCACTTGATATCCTGTCCACCAATGTCTATTATAAAGTCTACATCCGGCTTGTATTTTTTAGCAGCAGTGTAGTGCGCAATGGTTTCCACTACTCCAAAATCAAGTGAAAATGCATTCTTCAACAACTCTTCACCATAACCAGTAACAGCTGATGTCTTGATTCTTATGTCTGGATATTTTTTATAGAAATCCATTATAAAGTCTTTTATCAAAGGAACCGGGTTCCCTTGATTTGATCTATATATACTATGGAGAATCCTATCTTCTTCATCCATTATGACTGCTTTTATTGTAGTCGATCCTGCATCTATTCCCAGGTATGCATCCCCTTTGTACGTAAGTGGGTCTGAGTATGTAACCTGTTCTCTTTCATGTCTGCTCTTAAATATCATGTACTCTTCTTCATCCTTAAAAAGCTTCTTTAGTCCACCATAGGTTTTTTTGGCTGTAATGGTATCCAGTTTATGAACAAGCTGCTCAAGATTAATAGGTGTTTCAATATCGCTTAAAGCTGCTCCCATTGCAACAAAGTATAGTGAATTCTCAGGGCATATTCCATTTACTCCAAGTGTCGAATTAAAGGTCTCTCGAAGCTGCGAGAAGAATGTCAACGGCCCGCCCAGATATACAACCTTACCTCGGATTGGTCTTCCTTGTGCAAGACCTCCTATGGTCTGATTGACTACGGCCTGAAATATGCTGGCAGACATATCACTCTTACTGGCTCCTTGATTGAGAAGTGGTTGAATGTCTGATTTAGCAAACACTCCACATCTAGATGCTATTGTGTATTGCTTTTCATGACTTTTGGAGAAATCGTTCATTTCAGTTAGACTTATACCCATTAGGGTAGCCATCTGGTCAATAAATGCTCCTGTACCGCCTGCACATGAGCCATTCATCCTTACCTCAAGTCCGTTTGAAAGAAACAGAATCTTTGCATCTTCTCCTCCTAGCTCTATTACAACGTCAGTTCCTTCAACTTCCCTCATTACAGCAAGTCTCGTAGCGTATACCTCCTGAATAAACGGCACGCCATGCTTCTCTGCCAGACCCATTCCAGCTGATCCGGATATGGAAAGGCTCGCTTCTTTCTTATCAGGAAACTTATTCATTATTTCATTTAAAAGTACCACAGTTTTTTCCCTTATTTGGGAAAAGTGCCGTTCATAGGAATGAAAGATTAATTTATCTTTCTCATCCAGAACGACGCATTTCAAGGTAGTGGAACCGACATCCAAGCCAATTTTCATCATGATCACCTTAATTCCTCATATTATGCCATCATTTTACTACATTTATCGATAAAAGTCTATCTAGGAAAAAAGCAACAAGTGGAAGTCAAGAAAAAGAAAGAACATCTAGTGTTTTTCAGGAAAGTCTGATAAAGCGCTCTCGGATTCAAGATTAGTGATTTATCACACTCATAGCGAAAATTGGCTTGCTATCGATTAAGCTTCCACTGGCCCTTTGGATTACTTAGTTCTTATACAATCACAGTACTATTTACTTGAATTTTAATCACGCAAGCCGGTACGATTTTCTCACTTCGCGTGAAAAATCATTCTAATCTTTCCATATGTGAGATTACTTGTGCCCAGTGATAGAATTGCTAAAATCTTCGATTTTATTGCAATTCATCGATAGGGTATTTATACAGACTTTCCTTTCTTGTATATAAGACCGAAAGGTGCTTTGCTAAGCAGTTCATATGAAAGAACGACCCCAAAATCCAGCGATGATTTCGTAATGTTTTGGTTCCTCCAAGCGAAGCGGCATAGGAATCAATGGAGAAAACGAGCGCGTGATTTTAGTCGGACTTGAATCCAGAACTGTGAGTAAACACCTAAGGTCTTTAGAATTCAGACAAATCTTGAATTAAAAAGAACCAGGTTAATAACCTGGTTCCATAATCTATCCCCTCTGATAATTAGGAGATTCCTTTGTAATTGTTATATGATGTGGGTGGTTTTCAATTAGAGTAGCACCTGTAATCTTGATCATTTTCGCTTTATCCTGAAGTTCAGGAATATCCTTTGCTCCAACATAACCCATACCAGATTTCAATCCACCAATCAGCTGATAAACAACATCTCCAAGCTTGCCTTTGTAGTGAACTCGGCCTTCTACTCCCTCAGGTACATACTTCTTGGTATCTTCTTGGAAGTATCTGTCCTTGCTACCTGAATCCATGGCTCCCAAGGAACCCATTCCTCTGTATTCCTTGTATCTTCTTCCTTCGAATAACACTTCTTCTCCCGGACTCTCTTCTGTGCCCGCAAACATTGAACCAGCCATTACTACACTGGCACCTGCTGCAATTGCCTTTGTTATATCTCCGGAGTATTTGATTCCTCCATCAGCTATTACGGGTACTTCATATTCAGCTGCAGCCTTTGCACAATTCATAACTGCTGTAATCTGAGGAACTCCTATTCCAGTTACAACCCTTGTTGTACAGATTGAACCAGGTCCGATTCCAACCTTTACTGCATCTGCTCCTGCTTTGATTAGATCCACCGTAGCTTCAGCTGTCGCTACATTTCCTGCAATAATCTGAAGGTCTGGAAAGTTTGTTTTAATCTTAGTTACTGCCTCAAGTACCCCTTTGGAATGTCCGTGTGCAGTATCTAAAACAACTACATCAACCTGGCTTTTTACCAAAGCAGCAACTCTATCCATCATATCTCCGGTTACTCCAACAGCTGCCCCTGCAAGAAGTCTATCCTTTTCATCCCTTGCTGAATGTGGAAATTCAATTGCTTTCTCAATATCCTTGATCGTAATTAAACCACTTAACTTGAAATCTTCATCTACCAGTGGTAGTTTCTCAATTTTATACTGCTTCATGATTTCAAGTGCTTCATCCATGGTTATATCAATCTGAGCAGTTATAAGGTTTTCTTTTGTCATAACCTCATCGATTTTTCTGGTAATATCTTTTTCAAATCTTATGTCCCTGTTGGTAAGAATTCCAACCAAAGTATTGTCCTCTTCAATTATCGGCACTCCCGATATTCTGTATCTTTCCATAAGTTCAAGTGCTTCAGATACAGCATGATCCTTTGATAAGGAAAAAGGATCTGTAATTATTCCATGTTCAGATCTTTTTACCCTGTCTACTTCAAGAGCCTGCCTCTCTATTGACATATTCTTATGAATAATTCCTATTCCACCTTCTCTAGCTATTGCAATGGCCATCTTTGACTCTGTTACTGTATCCATACCAGCTGTCATAAGCGGTATATTCAACCTGATTTTTCTAGTTAGAAAAGTACCTGTATTGGTATTTCTTGGCAACACCTCTGACTTTCCAGGCAGCAACAGCACATCATCAAAGGTTAAGCCTTCTCCGACAAATTCCAAATTAACTCCTCCTTTTATTTCACACCCATTTTTTATTTCTTTATAATGTAACAAAAGCACCAGGTAATGTCAAGTAAAGAAAAAGGAGCCCTAAGCTCCTTCATTAACTCTCATTATTCACTTCTTCCTTCACTCTCTTAATCAAATCTTCAACCTTTTCCTTTATTATATCTCTAGTCTCTCTAAAATCCTCAATTGGTCCACCTGAAGGATCATCCAATCCCCAGTCTTCCATAAATCTATTTGGTAGAAACGGGCATACCACATTACAGCCCATTGTAATAAGGTAATCAACTTCATCCGGTAAATCGGTCATAAGTTTAGGGTAATGATCTGACATATCAACTCCAGCTTCTTCCATTACTTCTACCGCTAATGGCTTTACTTCAGGATATTCTTCTGTCCCAGCAGAATATACCTCAAAATCATTGCCTCCGAGTTTTTTAAGCCAACCTTCAGCCATTTGAGATCTGCATGAATTATGCACACATACAAATGATACTTTCGTTGCCATGAAATCACTCCTTTAAAGCTTGCAAATCCTTGTTTTTCTATGACAAATACAATCTTTTTTTCGATTGGTCAGATAATCCATATACTCTGACAAATCTTCTACAATATCATGGTTAATGCTGTAATTTACCCATTTCCCAGCTTTTTTAGCTTCAACTACCCCTGATTTTACAAGAATTTTCATATGGTGTGATATTGTTGGCTGCGTAAGTTCCAAACCTTCCATGATGTCACAAGCACACATATCTCCACATGAAAGCATATCAAGTATCAAAAGCCTGTTTCTGTCAGCCAATGCCTTTAAAACTTCTACTCTACGTTCCATACCGACACCCCTTTAAAACTTTTATATTTAAACATATCTATCTATATGTTAAAATAATAACCCACTTTCGTGGGTTTGTCAATGGGTTGTCAATGATTTCTTTATATCTCCAAAATATTTTTTGAAAAATCATAGAACGCAGGTATTATGGTATTTTCAAATTTCAAAATTAACGATTATTAAAAGCAATGCATGAATTTATTAACCAGCAATTGCGACTGTTAATTGAGGTTGTCTGTATTCTCTTAAGTAACCTGAAAAAACAAGCTCAAGTCCTTCATATTGCAGAATGTCCATCGGTGATGTTAATCCTGGATGCTTATGTGTCAATTTTATGCCACTTTTTAGAAAAACTTCAGAGACAAATTGTGAACAAAAGTATTTATATTTCCTTGAAAGCGGATAGTTTGCCGAAGCAGTAAGTATTCCAAGAAAATTGTATGTATACTTGTGTCCTTCAAATCTGAATCTATCTATTTCATTCTTTATACCGTTGTACTGTTTCTCTGAAGTTTTGAGTGCATAAACAGAGCAGGTTGTATTGGGAAATCTGCTGAAAGTTCCATGATGTATGTCTTCCCTGACAAATCCTGCAAAAAAAGGATTGTATGGATTTAATCTTCCAAAACTATAGACCTGGTCAAGGTTTTCATCCAAGGCTATTGACACATGTGTATAAGCGTCGTCTGTATAAAGGTTTATTGTCCTTGAGAACAATGAACCACTGTGTGATAAAAGTAGGTATACTAAATATTCTTTTTTCATTTGCACACTCCATCTATTTATTACGAATAGGAAATTTCTACTTTTTTTGCATCATAAAATTTCCGTTCATGAGTATCAAGAAAAGCTACGTTAATTCAGAGCTAGGTACCTTTCTTATTATCTTATCATGATACTCCTTTTTTTGCATATTTACAACATAAATTTACAGATATAGGACTCCTCTATTTAGGCTTACAAAGGGGTTTCACAACTCTCTTTTATCAGTGAAAATCCCCACCTTGTACAAGGTGGGGATGGATATTCTTTATATTATTTGAGGTTACATCATGCCGCCCATGCCACCCATTCCGCCCATGCCACCCATACCAGCCATTGGGTCATCTGACTCAATATCGGTAATAGCACTTTCTGTTGTCAGCACCATGGCTGCAACGCTTGCGGCGTTTTGAAGGGCTGATCTTGTAACCTTTGTCGGGTCTACGATTCCCTTTTCAACCATATTCACATATTGTGTGGTTAAAACATCGAATCCTACTCCATCTTCAGCTGCCTTTACCTTCTCAACAATTATTGATCCTTCAATACCTGCATTAGCAGCAATCTGTCTTACAGGTTCTTCCAAGGCTCTTAAGATAATACTGACTCCCGTCTTCTCATCTCCATCTGTTGATTCAAGTAAATGCTCAATCTTTGGAATTATATTTATTAAAACTGTTCCTCCTCCAGGAACAATTCCTTCCTCAACAGCAGCTCTTGTTGCAGCAAGTGCATCTTCAATTCTAAGCTTTCTTTCTTTAAGTTCTGTTTCTGTCGCTGCACCTACCTGGATAACAGCTACTCCACCTGAAAGTTTAGCAAGTCTTTCAGTAAGCTTTTCTCTGTCAAATTCTGAATCTGTTGCATCAGCTTGAGTTTTAATTTGCTTTATTCTTGATTCAATTTCTTCCTGACTTCCCTCACCATTCACAATTACTGTGTTTTCTTTATCTATCTTAATTTTAGCCGCTCTTCCTAGCATTTCAATCTTTGTATCTTTAAGGTCGTGTCCAAGTTCTTCTGAAACAACCTCTCCGCCAGTAAGAATCGCTATGTCCTTAAGCATTTCTTTTCTTCTATCTCCAAACCCTGGTGCCTTGACAGCAACACAGTTAAAGGTTCCTCTAAGCTTGTTTACTACAAGAGTTGCCATTGCTTCGCCTTCGATGTCCTCAGCAATTATTACAAGAGGTTTGCTTTGCTGTACAATCTGCTCAAGTATAGGAAGAATCTCCTGGATATTTGAAATCTTCTTGTCAGTCATAAGGATATATGGGTTCTCATATTCTGCAACCATTTTTTCTGTGTCAGTTACCATATATGCTGAAACATATCCTCTATCAAACTGCATACCCTCAACTACATCAAGAGTTGTTCCCATAGACTTTGATTCTTCTACAGTAATTACTCCGTCGTTTCCAACTTTCTCCATTGCGTCTGCAATCAATTGACCAATTTCTTCGTCAGATGCTGATATTGATGCTACCTGAGCGATAGCTTCTTTTGACTCTATAGGCACTGAAGCTTTCTTTATTTCTTCAACAGCAGCAGTTACAGCTTTTTTGATACCCTTCTGAATAATCATTGGGTTTGCTCCAGCAGCTACATTTCTAAGACCTTCTCTTATTATTGCCTGCGCAAGAAGTGTAGCAGTTGTTGTACCGTCTCCGGCAACATCATTTGTTCTAGTTGCTACTTCCTTTACAAGCTGAGCTCCCATATTCTCGAATTTATCTTCAAGCTCAATTTCTCTTGCTATTGTAACTCCGTCATTTGTTATTAATGGGGCACCGAATTTCTTGTCAAGGACAACGTTTCTTCCCTTTGGTCCAAGTGTTACCTTAACAGTGTCTGCAAGCTTGTTTATTCCTCTTTCCATTGATCGACGAGCGTCTTCGCCGAATTTTATATCTTTAGCCATATTATATTCACTCCTTTTTAATAATTCTACCCCCTCGATGATATACAACAAAATCAGAGATTTTGAGTAAATCTATCGCTGGGCACTTAAAATTCACAATTCTCAATTCACAATTAATTATCTGGGGCGAGCTTTGAAGCCAAAGATTCTTCGACTTCGCTCAGAATGACAAAGACCCTTTCGGTTTCTCTAGTGCCTCCATCTTTTCCTTTCAACTTTCCGCTGACCACTTTCCACTGATTATTAATCTTCAACTACTGCAAGTATATCCGCTAACTTAAGGATCGTAAGCTCATCTGCATCGACCTTTACTTCTGTACCTGCATACTTTGAGAAAATTACCGTGTCGCCAACCTTCACCTGATCTTTTCTTTTTTCATCATTAAGAATTTCATCCCCAATGGCTATAATTTCTGCCATAAGTGGCTGCTCTTTAGCTGTTGATGGTAATACGATTCCACTTTTTGTCTTTTCCTCGACCTCCATCTTCTTTATGATAATTCTGTCCCCTAAAGGCTTAAGATTCATTAATACTCCTCCTCGATATAATCTGTTTTTTTGTTAGCACTCATCTTCATCGAGTGCTAACACCTAATTATAATAATACTCTAAAACAAACAGCTAATCAAGTCCATTTTTAACTTAAAAATAAAAATTATTGAATGATTTCAAATTTTATCTGCCATTTGCTTTAGAATACTATGTATTTCTCCTTTTAACTTCATTTCTCTTTAAAAAAGAGCCACTACTGTATAATATACCACTGGAATAAAAATTGCCGGTAACATATTTGCTATCTTGACTTTTTTTATGCCAAGAATATTTATACCAATTGCCATAATAAGTATACCGCCGATTGAAGACATTTCATTGATTACTTCCGGTGTAAGTAGATCCTTGACTGAACTTGCCAAAAGAGTTATTGCACCCTGATAAATAAATACAACAATTGCAGAAAATGCCACTCCGATTCCAAATGTTGATGCGAAGATTACTGCAGATACACCATCAAGCACAGACTTTGCATAAAGGGTTTCATGATTCCCTGTTAGTCCAGATTCCAACGCTCCTAGAATTGCCATGGCCCCTATGCAATATACAAGAGATGCCATTATAAAGCCTTTTGAAAAATTGGAGTCTCCCTTGCCAAATCTCTTCTCCATGCTGATTCCCAGATTTTCAAGTTTTTTGTCCAGATCAAATTTTTCCCCGATTATGCTTCCCACAACAATACTTGCAAGTACTACAATCAGATTATTCATTTCCATTGCGCCCATTATTCCAATTATTACAACTGCCAGGGCCATGCCATCCATTATTGTACTTGTATATTGCTCCTTGATTCCTTTCTTGAGAAGGATTCCGAGCATCGCTCCTGCAACCACTGCAAGACTGTTAACAATAGTTCCCATCATAATTATCACCCGTCCATTTTTAGTTTACTATTTTAAATGATAACGCAAAATACTAAATTTATCCAGAAAAAAATGGAGAATTGTATAAAGTATAGCGTTCAGATTTCTCGACTAATCTAGATAATGACAATAACCATTGAAAGGTCTGTATGATTAAGCGAACATATGGAAAGATTAGGCTGCTTTTTCACATGAAGTAAGAAAATCATAATGTTTTGCGTGAAAGAGCCTCGCTAGCTAGCAAAACAATTTTCGAAACGAATGTGATAAATCACTAATCTTGAATTCGAGAGCGGTTCATCAGACTTTTCAATAGCTTAAAACCGAGACTTATATCCTAAACCCATAAAAATGGAGAATTGAATTTCCAATTCTCCATTTAGCTAATTTTTTACTTTATAAAACTCTCAGTCCACTCTTGCATTGGTGGATTATCGCCATCCACAATCATCTTCTGCCACTCTTCATCAGTCAATCTTTTCTCGGAGAAAAATTCGTGGAAGCTCATAACAGCACCTCTTGTCAGATAAAGCTCGCCATCGATTGGAGTGAGGACATAAATCTCATACGCCGGACCTACACCTGCAACCATAACTCCATCTTTTCCAACAGTATGATAATCTGCAATAACAGCCATATCCTTGTCTGTTTCAGATGTTATTTCATGCCATTTTGTTCCCTGACCTGCAAAGGAACTGGTCAAATCTTCAAGAATTCCACCGTAGATCTTTATTCTGTCATGTTCCTCTTCTGTCAATGGGATATCATTAAGTTGCTTCTCTGATGCATCTACTAGAAACTGAAGCAGCCACTGGAATCTCTCCAATTTATAGTCGATTTCATCAACTACCAGATCCCATTCTGTTAAAGCATCCCTTAAATAATCAGTTAGCCAGAGAAGTCTTTCGTATACGGGGAGATTAGGCTCAACATAGCCCGGAACTCTAACATATTCAGCACCACCCATTTCAGCACCAGATGCCTTTCCATAAAGTACGGTATCATGCTTCAATTCTGCCCATGAACTAAGGGCAGTATTAAGATTCTTATCCTCCCATGCCTTGTTTTTCATAAACACTGGCATTGTATCTTCTGCCGGACCAAGAAGACCATCTAGAACCCACATCCAGCCAGTGTAAAGATTTCTCTTCCAGTCTTTTTCTTCATATTTTGAAAAATCAGTGCGAAGTCTTTCCATTTCCTTTGGATAATCTTCCCATTGTTGATTTTCCGGGTTTTCAAGCTGGATCTGCTTGGCTCTGTTCGAACCAAGAACAGCCATGACATCCATCCCCGATGGTATCGGTCTAAGAATTGGGTATACAAGTTCTTGTATTATTTGAGAATCAAACACATATCTTTGTCCCATAAATCTAAATTGTTTGTCTACTGGGGTATCAATCTCAGCATATCTTGCCACTATCCTCGGTGCAGGAAACTCACTGGACTTTTCGTAAAACTCATCCAACAGCGCATTATCCGAGAATACATTATAACCACTGCCCTTACCATATATTTCATCTACGGCTTGAGAGTACTCTATAATTCCCAGGTCATCAGATGAACCAACAAAGAAGTTTGTAGGTTCATAAATTTGTACCCATTTCTGAAGCAGCTCTTCATCTTCTGAAATCATTCTGGATATTAGAATTGCTTGAAGAGTCTGTTCTTCGTTCCTCTCTTCCTCATTTTTATATAGGGGGAATGGAACCTGTCCATACCACATCATGGCAAGAAAATATCTTTCCAGATCCTCAGACCTTGTGTAGTGACCTCTTGGAATATATTGACTATAGTCCATCTGGAATGGAAATATTGCCGAGTATGTGAAAGTTTCCTGATTTTTTATTTTACTGAATTCCTCATTTGCCATCCTTAGAGCCTCTTCGGGAATACCACCCGGCAGGTCATTTTCAAGTAACATATTAGCTACTGAATAATATGCAAGGTTCTTGATAAGTACCATTCTCAATGCCTGATCATCTACTTCATTGTATACTTCAATTGATTGCATCAGCATTTCCTCAGTAAGTTGCTCTGCCAGTCCCAACAACTTTTCGTTTTCTATTGTTCTTAGCAAATAGTCATAGAATATATGATAGGTGTGAAGGACCGAGTCAGTTGTGATGAACGAAGGAATATCACGATACTCATTGTTCTCATATATATAGAAAAGCTGCTTCTGATCTGTTTCTGCAACAAAAAATCTGTTTTGGAGCAGCATATTCTTCTGTTCCTCTGTCAAATGATCAAAGTCTGACATATTCACTACGTTTGAAAAATCAGCCTCCGGTGGAATGTCTGCAGGTCCCTTATCAGATTCTTCTTGATCATCCGGTAGATTAGTTTCATCCACAACCGTTGGCTCTTCCGGCTCCAGATTATCTACAGCCCCTTTGCAACCACTCAATACTATTGTAAAGGCTAGTAAATAAGATACTAAAACAATTCTCTTCCTTCTATTCATTGTACTCCCCCCATTCCAGTTCATTTTCCCCTTCAAACACAGAATATTTAACATGGGACATATCTTTTTTAACATAAGCAAACAATTCGCCACCATTTGAATAAACCTTCTCAATTGATTCAACAGGCTCTGACTCTTTAAATCCCTCAAAACCAAACTCCCTCCACTTGTAACTGTTAAGGAGCTGTGTATCATCCTGAAGATATTCAATTGCAACTACCTCCATAATTCCATCTCCTTCAAAATCATGGAGAATATAATCCTGAAATGGTCTTGAAAGTCTTGATCCCCGCCACTTGGGTACTAGTTCTTCTCCATCGAAATTGTAGAAGAAGGGTCTTTTTGCCATAACAGGGTGTAATGGAGATTCCTTATAAACACCAATTGAAATTTCGTCTGCACCGTCTCCGTCCACATCTCCAACCATCAACTTCCATGGATTCAGATATGATATATCCTCGCGGTATACTTCCCTTTTACCATTCTCCAGAGAATAAATTACTATATCCTTCAAATATTCCTGATTATCCTCTCCTGTCAGAACCACTAAATGCTTTCCCTCACCGGTCAAGTCTCCCCTGGCATGCTCGTGAACCTTATCCTTGTTGTAACCCATCAGGATGCCAGCCAGAGCTATCAGAAGCACTGATATGATAATGTATCCGCTCTTGTTCATAGAATCTCCTCATTCCTTGTCTCTGACTAAAGTATAACAATCTTAAAAATACAATGGGTTACGATATAGTGACAATGTGCTGACAAAAAAGTAAAACCACCGTCAATCGACGATGGCCCAGATTACTTGCCTATGCCTAATTCCCTTGCATAGTAAAAAAGGTATTGCTGCGCATAACCGGCCAGCTCTCCAAATATCTTTTCACCGGATTCTTCAAGCTCCCTTTTCTTGGCAGGTCTCTTGAAATAAAAGTATTCCATAACCCTCTTAACCCATACATCTACCGGGAAAGCCTCTGTCTTGTCATACGCGAAGAGTAGTATGCATCCGCTTACCTTTGGCCCTACTCCAGGTAATGTTGTCAGCATATTTACAGCATCACTATACCCTGTTTCAAATATACACTGGGTATCAAATTCACCATCAGCAATCCTTCGACTGACTTCTCTGATTCTATCCCCTCTAAATCCTACTCTATATTTTTCTCGTATATACTCCGTACTCTTTGCTGCCAGCTTTTCAGGATCAGGAAAAGTGTAATAATCTCTCCCTCGGTAGGTTCCGATATACTCGCCAAGGTCATTTGATATCATTTCCACAGCATTCTTAATCCTTGAAATCTGATTGTTCGCTGAAATCATAAATGATATTACCGTCTCGTATGGATCCTGGTTAAGAAGTCTCAAACCATCTCCAAACTGGATAGCCTCCTCTAAAATTGGATCCTTTGAGAGTTCTTTTTTTATCTCTCCATAATCTCTGTCCAGGTCAAAATATTGATGCCAGTATTCTTTCCAATCCTTCTCATTAGATCCATCCACAATTATATTATCCCCATCTTTAAGCACATTTATAACTTTTCCTCCAGCAACAGTAGTGTAGCTTCCGTCATCCTCTTTATACCATCTAAAGCACTGGCCGTTCTCAAATATATGGGTAGGATTAAAGTCCTTAAGATTCTTTAGTACAAGCTTGTTGTCTTCTCTTTCAATTGTGTAAGTCATATGTCTTTTCCTCCAATACTATTTGAAGTCATTATACTACATTCAATTCATACCCTGTCAATGAATTCATTTTAGATCATAGATTTTATGAATTCTATAGCCGGGCACTTCGCAATTCATTATTCTAGCAAAGAAAGTACTAATGAATAAGCGAACATATGGAAAGTTCAGCAAGATTTTACACACGAGGACAGAAAATCAATCTGGTTTGCGTGATTACCCTACAAGTTGTTTGATACTTTAGCGTTAAAGAACTATAAGCATTATGAGTCTACATAAAACTTAATCGATAGCAAACCAATTTTCGAGACAAGTGTGACAAATCTCTGAACTTGAATCCGAGAGTGAGTCATTAGACTTTCTGAAGCGGTGCCAATTTAAGTCCTACATTTGAAATTCCATTGGTTACAAAAAATAAGAGGCAAGGATTTCTCCTTGCCTCAATCATTCAATCTATGCTATTTCAAAGCCTTGGTTAATTAGTACCATCCTCTAAGCTTCATTGCCTCAGCAACCTTCTTAACTGAGTGCAGGTAAGCTGATCTTCTCATTGGTACATTGAACTCTTCCATGATTTTCCAAAGAGAATTGAATGCGTTAACCATTGCGATTTCTTCTTTTTCTTCAACTTCTTTTTCACTCCAGTAGTATCCGTAAAGGTTCTGTACCCACTCAAAGTATGATACAGTTACTCCACCTGCATTAGCAAGGATATCTGGTGCAACTATGATTCCTTTTTTCTCAAGAATTTCATCAGCTTCAGGGGTTATAGGGCCATTAGCTGCTTCAATTATTAGTTTAGCTTTGATCTTGTCTGCATTTTCTAGAGTTATTGCATTTTCAAGAGCTGCTGGAATCATAATATCTACGTCCAGGTCCCAAAACTCATCAAGAGTCATCATTTTTGCATTTGGATAGTTTGCGAGAGTCTTGTTCTCATTTTGATATTCTGCCAACTCTTCATAGCTAAATCCATCTTCTCTATAAATTGCAAATGTACCAATTTCTCTATTCCACTCACCAATTGCAACTATTTTTGCGCCTTGTCTTTCAACGTTTTTAACTGCGAAGCTTCCAACGTTTCCGAATCCTTGAATAGCAACTGTTGCTTCTTTGATATCCAGTCCAATCTTCTTGGCTGCTTCTCTAGTTACAACTCCAACTCCAAATCCAGTAGCTTCATTTCTTCCAAGTGATCCACCAAATTCAACTGGCTTACCTGTAATAACTCCTGTGTTCATGGATCCTGTAAGCTTGCAGTATTCGTCAACCATCCAAGACATAATCTGACCGTTTGTATTTACATCTGGTGCAGGTATGTCTATTTTCTCACCTATATACTTGTAAATACCTTGAATATATCCTCTTGACAATCTCTCAAGCTCTCCTTGTGAAAGAGTTGATGGGTCAACAGTTATTCCTCCTTTACCTCCGCCGTAAGGAATTCCTGTTACACTACACTTGAACGTCATCCATATGGATAGTGCTTTTACTTCGTCAGGGTTAACTCCTGGATGAAAACGTATTCCACCTTTACCTGGTCCAACAGCGTCATTATGCATTGATCTGTATCCTTTAAAAACTTTTACTGAACCATCATCCATTTTTACTGGAATTGAAACTTCGATAAATCTCTTTGGCTCTTTAAGAAGTTCGTACACAGAATCCCCGTAACCTAACGCTTCACAAGCGTCTTTTACCTGTTTCTGAGCACTTTCCAGTGGATTAAGTAATTCTTTTGACATGGTAAAATTACCCCCTTTTATTTAGCTGTGAAAGATTCTCACAATAACAATTAATCTCGATAAAATTATATCATACCACCCATGGTATAGCAACCTTAAAACATGAGGAGTATTAATCCTCGATTCAGTGGGCGAAAAGTTATAATTTTATCGAGATTATTGTAGTACTACTTATTTAGTTGCAGCTTTTAGGAAATATGAAAGAATAAACAAGCTTTCATTTAATCTTACATTCTCAAGGATCATATCCTCGGGTACGTTGATGTCCGAAGGTGCAAAATTCCATATACCTTTTACACCAGCTTTTACATAGATATCAGCTACTTCCTGAGCACTATCTTTAGGGGTCGTAATTATACCGATTTCAACATTGTTTTTCTTAATGAAGTCTTCGATGTGTTCCATATCCTTGATTTCTATATCACGGATTTTAAGACCTATTACTCTAGGGTTCCTGTCAAACATTGCAAGAACCTTAAATCCTGCGTCTTCGAAACCTCTGTAGTTTGCTATTGCCTGACCTAAATTTCCAGCTCCAACTATTACAGAATTGTATTTCTGGTCCAGTCCTAAAATCTTTCCAAGTTCCCTTTGCAGGTCCTCAACATTGTAACCGTAACCCTGTTGCCCAAACCCCCCGAAATTATTCAGGTCCTGTCTAATCTGAGAAGCAGTAAATCCTGTAAGAACACTTAATTCCTGTGAGGAGATTCTGCTTATTCCCTTATTCATAAGGTCGCTGAGGTAACGATGATACTTAGGTAATCTTCTTATTACAGTTAATGATACCTTATTATCTTTGCCCAATAAATTCACCACCTATCTAGAATACTGGCTTAATTATACCATTGCATAAATTATATGTCAATTTATTCACAGGCCATTAACAATCTTTTTGTATTCCTTGAAAGCCTTGATTTTGCTTTTAAAGAGATGTTTTTTCTGTTAGAATGGTCATAGGAATCATGGAGGGATGAAAATGCCAATACTTACAGCTAATCATATATATAAATCCTACGTCGTAGACCCAATACTGGAGGATATAAGCTTCCATGTCGAGTACGGCGACAAAATAGGGGTTCTTGGACTGAATGGAACCGGAAAAACCACACTTTTTCAAATACTCTCAGAAAGACTCCATATGGATCAAGGCCAGGTACAACTACAAAAGGGTGTAAAAATAGGCTATCTTGAACAACATACAAAAATAGAGAGTCAGTTTAATATATTTGATGAATGTCTTTTAGTCTTTGAAAATCTTATACAAATGGAACAATGGTTAAGAAAAACGGAAATGGAGATTTCCCAGTCAAGTCAAGAGGACCAAAACAAACTTGAAAAACTCATGAATGAGTATGGGCATACACTGGAAGAATTTACAGTTCTTAATGGTTATGGATATAAATCTGAGATAAGAGGTGTACTTAAGGGACTGGGTTTTGGTGAGGATGACTTTGAAAAACCCGTCGAAATACTTAGCGGCGGTCAGAAATCAAGATTATCTCTAGCAAAACTTCTTCTGGAGAAACCGGATCTTCTTCTATTGGATGAACCTACAAACCATCTTGATATAGATGCCATAACCTGGCTGGAAAAGTTTCTTAAGGATTACAAGGGCTCCAGCCTGATGATATCTCATGACAGATATTTTTTGGATAATGTAGCCAATCGAATTTTCTATATGGAGAATCGTAGTTTGCAAAGTTATAATACGGATTACACTGGCTTTATGGTTCAAAGGAAAAAAGAGCTGGAAATAATGAAAAGACAATATGACAACCAGCAAAAAGAAGTAAAGCGTCAGGAAGAAATTATCCAACGTTTTATGAACTATGGTGGAGAAAGATATACCAAACAAGCAAGAAGCAGACAAAAAATGCTGGATAAAATAAAGCTTGTACCAAAGCGCGATGAAGCAAAAAAAGCTTCCTTTAGATTTGATCCTGAAACCAGGTCTGGAAGAGATGTTCTTCATGCTGAAGGAATTCGGAAGAGATTTGATGAATTGAACCTATTGGAAGATATTTCACTTGATATCTACAGAGAGGAAAAGGTAGGTCTAATCGGCCCAAATGGCATCGGTAAAACTACCTTGTTCAGAATCCTTCTGGGACAAATTGAAACCGATGATGGATCAGTAAAGCTTGGCCAGCACGTTTATCCCGGATATTTTGACCAAGAAATGAGTGATTTGAATCTTGATAAGACAGTCCTTGATGAAATATGGGATTCATATCCACTTCTTGATCATTATCAGATAAGAACCTACTTGAGTCAATTTCTGTTTGTCGGAGATGATATCTTTAAGGAGATTTATGAATTAAGTGGTGGTGAAAAAGCAAGGGTAGCTCTTTTAAAACTCATGCTATCAAAGTCAAATTTTCTACTTATGGACGAACCCACAAATCATCTGGATATTGACTCCAAAGAAGTACTTGAAGATGCTTTAAGAAACTACTCAGGAACCATATTCGTAATATCTCACGACAGATACTTCTTAAACCAGGTGGCAACGAAAATATTGGAGCTTACTGAAGATGGAGTAACTGAGTATATTGGCAACTACGATTATTACCTCGAAAAAAAGGCAATACTTTCAATGGATGATGAAGTTGAAGAGGAACAGAAAACCAGAACTCAAGTTAAACTGGAAAAGAAGAAGGAAAAAGTGATTCTTCAGAAGGAAAGGGAATCAAAGAGGTTGATTAAAAATATAGAAGCAACTATCTCAGACCTTGAGGATAAGATAAAGGAAGTTGATCGAAAACTATCTAATCCAGTAATTTATAATGAACATCAGGAAGTACTAAAACTTTCCAAAAAAAGAGAAAACTTTCAAAATGAACTTGACAAAGTTTATGCACAGTGGATGGAGTTTGAAGAGTAACCATTACAATATATCCACAGTATCCACAGGTTTACCCCCAGTTATCCACTGTATTCGACTAGTTTTCCTGATTTTTCCCACATTATCCACAGGCAAAATAAAAACCATCCCCATAAACTGTGGATAGTTTGGGGATGGTTTTTACTCTAGAAACCCTAGATTTGGCATTACTTTCATATGAAAATCTGATGTTTTTCCGTTAATGTAATTATAGTATCCCGCCGAACCAATCATTGCAGCATTGTCTGTACATAACTCTATTGATGGATAAAGGATGTCCACATTCTCGTCTTTTCCACGCTGCTCCATCATTTTCCTTAATCCTTTATTAGCCGCCACTCCACCTGCAATGACGATTTTATTTCTTTTATTCTCTTTAGCCAACCTAAAGGACTTTTCAACCATAACATCAAGTACTGCCTTTTGAAAACTAGCAGCAATATCAGCTACATTTGGCTCTTCATTCTTTTGCTTAAGTTGATTAAGATAATTAAGAACCGAAGTCTTTAGTCCACTGAAACTAAAATCATAGCTGTCACTCTCCAAGAACACTCGTGGAAAATCTACTGCATCTGCATCTCCCTCAAGAGCCAGTTGATCTATTTGAGGTCCTCCAGGATAAGGTAGTCCCAGCGCTCTTGCAACCTTGTCAAATGCTTCTCCTGCTGCATCATCCCTTGTTCTTCCATATAATTTATAGTCGTTGTAATCCAGTACATCTACCAAATAGGAATGTCCTCCAGATACAATCAGACATGTAAATGGCGGCTCCAAATCCTTGTGCTGGATGTAATTTGCACATATATGCCCCTCGATGTGGTTTACTCCAACGATTGGAATTTCGAGTCCATATGCTATTGCCTTAGCCGAAGACAATCCAACAAGAAGAGCTCCAACCAGGCCTGGTCCCTGAGTAACGCTAATAAAATCTATGTCCTTAAATCCCACCTTCGCAGCATCGAGTGCTTCCTGAATTATTACATCAATTCCCTCAATGTGTTTTCTGGAAGCAATCTCAGGAACTACTCCTCCATACTCCCTATGGATTTCTATCTGAGAGGAAATTATATTTGAAAGAACTTCTCTTCCGTCCTTTACTACTCCACATGATGTCTCATCACAGGATGTCTCTATCGCCAATGTTAACATTTTCTCACCTCTAGCTCCGCTTTCTCCACATTATTATTGCATCTTCCTTGGTATCTGAATAATAGCCAGGTCTTTTCCCGGCATCAATAAAACCATGTTTCTTGTATAGACTTCTAGCCACAGTATTAGATTCCCTCACTTCAAGAGTTATGTTTGGAATTCTGTTCTTTTCACAGTAATCCACAATACCCATTACTATTGCATCTCCTATACCCTTGCCTCTGGAGTCCTTTTGTACGGCAATATTTGTTATATGCCCCTCGTCCAGTATCTTCCAAAGTCCACCGTAGCCTGCAATCTTATTATCAACTTCAGCTACAATATACATTGCAAGAACGTTTTCTACTATTTCCTTTTGAAAGGAGTCCTCTGACCATGGACTACTGAATGTTGCTTTTTCTATTTCAAGAACTTCCTTAATATCTTCTTTAGTCATTTCTCTTAATATTATTTTCATGACTACCTCTTCTTGTTCATCATTCGCTGAGCCTGCGAGTCTCTTAAATAATCTGGTGCCAGAGTGAACATGTCATCTGACTCGCCTCTTTGCAATCTTAGCATCCCCAGCCTGCAAACACTGCTTGCTCTGCTTAAATTAAGAGTACCTGGAGCAAATAGAGCCTTGCCAGCTAATCTATCCGAAAATTCCTTCTTATATTTTGTTGCTCCGTCTCCAACCAGTATTACCTTTTCATAGCTATCATGGATCATCTCAATAAGATTCTCGACTTCAATTGCATCCGGTTCCAAAAGTGTCTCCCATTGATTGTTTTCCATTGTATAGATAGCCGTAAAAACCCTGTCCCTTCTGGCATCCATCATAGGAATAACCACTGAGTGACCGTACATATTGTCTGCAAGAACCTGCAATGAGGATACACCCACTATGGGTTTCCCAGTTACATGGGCAAAGCCCTTGGCAGTCGCCAAACCAATTCTAAGACCTGTAAATGATCCAGGTCCGGTTGAAACAGCAAATCCATCCATATCACTCAACTTTAAGTCAAGATTGTTCATCAATTCTTCTATCATAGGTACAAGCGCTTCAGAATGGCTCATGTCAAGACTTAAGGAAAACTCTCCAAGCAATATCTCATCTTCCATTACGGCACAGGTTGTCATCCTAGTAGATGTGTCCAATCCCAGTACTATCATTTAATCAGCTCCTTAGCAAGAAACTCGTTTCTAGCCCCATATGGTATCAATTCAATTTCTCGTTCATATGGATCTGGTAAAGTGTAGATCCATACTTCCAATCTATTCTCCGGTAGAAATTCTTCAATATTCTCAGCCCACTCTATCAGACATACGCCTTTGCCGTAGAAATAATCCTCAACTCCAAGGTCGAATAACTCATCGCCATTATTTAGTCTGTAAACATCAAAATGATACAAGGGAAGTCTGCCATCGTATTCATTTATTATTGCAAAAGTTGGACTTGTGATATAGTCAGCTACACCCATACCAAGTCCGATTGACTTGCTGAGAGTAGTTTTTCCTGCTCCAAGATCACCATTTAAGCAGATTATATCGCCAGGTTCTACCAACTCTCCAAGCTTCTTCCCCAGTTTATATGTATCTTCTATTCCATTAAGCTTAATCTTCATTTTCTACCTTCCTATTTCTCAATTCTATTACCCAATCATATCAACATTCAATTATATCAAATCAAAATCTTATACACAAATAATTATAGCTTATAGACATGCTGCACATCTCAAATCACCTTAATTATGGAGTATATTATCTATTTCATTCTTTGTAGCTTCAAGCTCTTCTTGAAGCTCTGATAATTTGATTCTTAGGTTTTGAACTATACTTTCTATACTTCTATCAGCATCTTCAACATGAGATATGGAGTCATTTATTTTCGATTGAACAAACCAATCTGCAATAAGTCCATCCAGGAAGAAGTCTGCAAATGATGCAAAGGAAGAAATATTAACCTCAATATTTGTGAATTCATCTACATCGGAAAGCTCTTTCCTAAACGTTCTTAACTTGTGCTGAACCTCTCTTGCTCTATTGTTTGCTTCATCTATAGCTGAGTGCTTGGCAATGTTGGAGATTAGACCTCCTCCAAGTAAATCCCAGGTTCCCCAGCCCTTTGCAGATTGGAGTTTTTCCCTGACACCCTCAAGGGATTCGAGCGTTGATGTACCTGCTGATATTGCTTCCCCAATTTCCTTGATATCCAGTTCCAATTCATCCGCTCTTATCAACTTTTGTCCCAAAGCCTTTCCCTCTTCTCCTCCTGATTGAACTAAAAGTGTTTCTTTTTCTTTTAAGAGCTGTTCATAATCACTTTGGATTTCACCAAATTTTAAAAGAAGCAAATCAGCTTCATCGAGGTCTTTCTTAAGCTGCTCAATATAATCCTGACACTCTTCGTAACTTGCCTTTGCCCTTAAGTATTCTTCTCTTTCCTTATCAAGCGTATCCTCTTTTTTCCCAGTTATCGATAGAAATAGAGACTGGACACTTGTATTCTCAAGATTTTCAACATCCCGCAGCTCTTTATCATGTTCATCTTGGAGCCTCTCACTAAGTCTTATTTGTCTGGTCAATTCATCTTGAATGGAATCTTTTAATGTTTTTAGCTTATTGTACTCCCTAAGTCTTTTTTTAATTTCAATTATTTCATTATTCAGTCTGTCTATCATAGAGCACCCCTTATTAAATAATCTATTTGTATCACTAGTTCAGCTTATCATAATAAAGATCTTCTTTCCATAATAGTCGTTGTATTTTCAACAAAAAACAAGGACCCAAGGGTCCTTGTCCTGAGTTCTATCTAGTTGTGTAGAAGTGGTGATACCTTCTTGTAAATCAAAATTGTAATAGCTGTTAGCAACGCTCCTTTTAGAAGATTGAACGGTACAATCGAATAGATTATCATGGTCTTCATGTCCACGATATTCGAATTAACTGCTGTACCCATTTCAACAAGATTCTCTATTGGCCATCCAAACAGCTTGGCGTAGAATGGGAACATTATATAGTAGTTTGCAATTGAAATTACTATTGTCATAGCGATTGTTCCAACTACGAGACCTATTACTGCTCTGTTAAATGTCTTCTTCTTGAAGTATATCAATCCTGCAGTGTACGCAAATGTGCTTCCTACAACAAAGTTTGCCAACTCTCCGATTCCTGCAGTTGTAGATCCTTCGATTACAACGTTAAGGACATTCTTAAGCAATTGAATTATTACTCCAACCATTGGTCCCATTGCAAATGCTCCAATTAATGCTGGCAAATCTGATATATCGATTTTGATAAACGGTGGAGCCAACCATACCAGGGGTATTTCGAAGAACATCAGCACAAATGAAATTACTCCCAGTACTGAAACCTTCACCATTGTTCTTGTGGTCCAACCTTCTCTGCTTAGTGTGTACATATTAATCCCTCCATATTTTTATATTACTTCGGGAATCAAAAAAGCCCCGAAGCAATCTTCGGGGCAAAAATACTTAAGAAATATCATCTTCTTTCATCCAGACTTTAACTGTCGGCTCTGGAATTCAACCAGATCAACCTTTCGGCTCGCGGGCTTTACCGCCGGTGAGGACTTGCACCTCGCCCTGAAGATATATCTACTATTATAATATCGAAGGTTATCTATCCTGTCAAGCGATATTTTTATATTTTGATAAAATAATATCAAAATATAAAATATTAACTTTTACTGTGTATTAAGACCTCAGGTGTTTACACACAGTTCTTACCCTATCAATGAAATATCTAGAAATCCTAGATTTCTGATATTTCTATCGCCGGGCACGTGCGATTCAAGTCCGAGTAGAGCACAAAATACAGATCCCTCCACTTCGGGTCACTACATTATCGCCCGTATAGCATATTAAGCAAGGAAAGTCTTAATGGTCGAACGAACATATGGAAAGATCAGCAAGAGTTTTCACTCGAGATGAGAAAATCGTACTGGTTTGCGTGATTACCTTTCAAGTTATTCTCTCTATTTATGCTAATGAACGAGTAGTATTAATAGTCAATTTAAAACTTAATCGATAGCAAACCAATTTTCGAGTCGAGTGTGATAAATCTCTGATCTTGAATCCGAGAGTGAGTCATTATACTTTCCGGCTGAACCAGAATCGAGATCCCTCCACTTCGGGTCCATAACATACTCTTTATCTTTGCTCTTCTTAACTCTTACTTGTTACTTATTAGATTTTAACCACACAGACTCTTATCTCTTACAATCTTTACATTGTTCATTATTAATTGTTCACTGTTAATTAGTCTACAGTCCCTTCACATCCTGCAAACTCTCGGTATAATAATCATATACAACCTTAATATATCCATTCATCATTTTATTTACTTCATCATCACCTGTATCGACAAGTAGAGGTCTTCCCTGAAGAGAGAATATCTTGCTTCTTGGTGCTGCGACGATAATATTCTTCCTGCCAACCTTTTTAATTACCTCAGCGCTGATCTGCTGATTTCCTCTTCCAAAAATATATCCTTGTCCACCAATAACCGTAACGATAATCTTTGCAGGATCATCACCGATTATTTCGAGAATCTGCTTTTCATTAACATCAGATGCAACAAGTTTCTTGCCCTTTATAATATCAATGCCCAACAGGGTATTTGGCAGTCCCAGCTCTTCCATAATGGGTCTTATTGTTGTACCTGAACCCATAATATAGTAGATTCCATCTCTCATTTCCTCGATTATCTTATCAGCAATGCCTGCTATTGCTTCCTTCTCATCAGCAAACCCGCTGGATTTTTGAACCTGAGTGAGATTTGGCATATGTGGAATTCTCATGTATCCATACAGCTTGGCACTTACAACACCTTCTCTGAAGGCTTCCTCATCTATATCCATTACTTCAGCATCCTTGGTTCCGATTTCCATATCCTGCAAATAGTTGAACGCAATCTCTCCAGCTGCTCCAGGATGGTTTGCAAAAACACCCGAATGTATTTTTACACCGGCAGGTATTCCAATCACAGGCACCTTGTCTCCAATTACATTGTAGACATTTCTTGCTGTTCCATCTCCACCTGCGAAAACAATAAGATCAACATTTTCATCGACCATCATTTTTGCAGCTCTTTCAGTATCCTCCGGGATGGTATTCTCTTTTGCTGAAATGAGAACCACAGGCTCAAAGCCCAGATTTCTCATTTCATTCTCACCCATATCTCCTGGGAATGTCAGAATTTCAAGCTTATCTTTCAATGGCACAAGGGTCCTCAAAGCCTTCTCAGCCTTTCCTGGAGATTCGGGCAATGCTCCCATCTTCTTAGCCTTTTCAAGGACCTCAGGTCCATCTGTGCCTTTTAATCCAACCTTACCACCCATACCTGCAATTGGGTTTACTATTACGCCAAGCTTCATCGAAATGTCCTCCTATCCTGTAACGTTCTTCATGCTAAGAGAGATTCTGCCTTTATCCTTGTCAACCTTAATAATTCTCACTTTAACAATATCTCCAACCTTTACAATTTCCTTCGGGTGCTTGATAAATTTATCCGCCAGCTCAGATATGTGGACAAGTCCGTCCTGCTTTACACCTATATCCACAAATGCACCAAAATCAACGACATTTCTTACAGTTCCATTAAGTACCATACTCGGAGACAGATCTTCAAGCTTAAGAATGTCCTCTCTAAGTAAAGGTTTTGGCATTTCATCTCTTGGGTCTCTGCCCGGCTTTTCAAGTTCCTTTACAATATCCTCCAAAGTTGGCAATCCTACTTCGAACTCAGTTGAAATTTCCTGAAGATTTATACTATCCAGGTTCTTATTCATCAATTTTTTTGCAATACGGTAAGACTCAGGGTGAACTCCAGTATTATCAAGTGGATCTTTTCCACCAGCTATCCTCAAGAATCCTGCACACTGCTTGAAGGTCTTGTCCCCAAGTCCTTTTACTGTGAGCAGTTCTTTTCTTCCTGAAAATTTACCATTCTCTTCCCTGTATGAAACAATGCTGTTTGCAACTTTTGTCGATACTCCAGATACATACTTTAAAAGAGAAGGACTTGCTGTATTCAGATCAACTCCTACCCTGTTTACAGAGTCTTCAACAACAGCTGTAAGGGCATCATCCAGCTTCCCCTGGTTAAGGTCGTGCTGGTACTGACCAACACCTATATGCTTCGGGTCAATTTTAACAAGTTCCGCCAATGGATCCTGAAGTCTTCTTCCTATTGATGCAGCTCCTCTTACGGTAACATCGTGATCCGGAAAATCCTTCAAGCCTACTTCTGATGCAGAGTACACAGACGCTCCCGCTTCATTTACTATTGCATAGGCTACCTTCTGTGGAATTTCCTTCATCAGTTCTGCTACTACAGCTTCAGTTTCCCTTGATCCAGTACCATTTCCAATGGAAATAAGTTCAACATTATGTTTTTCTATCAATGCGGCCAAGGTTTTCTTGGTAGCTTCAATCTTTTTCTGGGGTTCTGTTGGAAATACTGTAGTATGGTTGAGAAGCTTCCCAGTATCATCAACTACTGCAACCTTACATCCGGTTCTGAAACCGGGATCTATTGCAAGTACAGTTTTACCCTTGATGGGAGCCTGCATAAGGAGTGGTTCCAAGTTCAAGGCAAATACCTTTATTGCCTCATCTTCAGCTCTTTCTGTCAGATCATTTCTTATTTCCCTTTCTATTGAAGGGTACAGAAGTCTCTTGTATCCATCCTGGATTGCTGAATCAACATAGCCAGTACATATGCTTGGTGGATTCTTTAGCAGCTTGTCTCTTATTATCTTTACGCCGTCGTCCGCTTCTATATATAGTGATGCCTTAAGTATTTTCTCTTTCTCGCCTCTGTTGATGGCAAGAATTCTGTGGTTAAGAATCTTATTTACAGGCTCTTTAAAATCATAATACATTTCGTAGACTGAATCAGCTTCCTTGTCAGTTGCATGAGTTACTACAAGTGCATTTCTCCACAAGTAGTTCTTTACCGACCTTCTAAAATCAGGGTCATCTGCAATATCCTCAGCAAGTATATCCATTGCGCCCTGTACTGCTGCTTCCCAATCAGGAACCTCCTTCTCTTCGTCAATGAAGGTTGTTGCATAAGCAATCAGCTGCTCTTTGTTCATTCCCTGAAGCATAATCTCCTTGGCCAAAGGTTCAAGTCCTTTTTCCTTTGCCATTGTCGCTCTAGTTCTTCTCTTGGGTCTATAGGGTCTGTACAGGTCGTCTACCCTTTGAAGAGTGTCCGAGTTCAATATTTCCTTTTCCAGATCGGGAGTCAACTTTCCCTGCTCTCCTATAAGTCTTACTACCTCTTCCTTCTTGGAGTCCAGATTCCTTAAATACATCAGTCTGTTATTAAGGTCTCTAAGCATAACGTCCGTCATTTCACCAGTCTGCTCTTTTCTATACCTGGCTATAAAGGGAATTGTGTCTCCTGAATCTATCATCTGGATTACATTTTCAATGTGTTTCTTTTTAAGTTTAAGCTCTTCAGCCAATCTCGATACAATATCCATATGGAACCAACCTTTCTGATTTGCTTTTGCATAAAGGCCCTTCTACTGAAGGGCCTTGTATTTCAAGTATTCGTTGATAAAATAATCTATGTCACCATCCATTACACGGCTGACATCACCGACTTCTGCATCGGTTCTGTGGTCCTTCACCATGTTGTACGGATGAAATACGTAGGATCTTATCTGTGATCCCCAGGATATCTGTGAATAAGAACCCTGAAGGTCATCTATCCTTTCCTTGTTTTCCTCCTGTTGCAGTTGAATCAGTTTGGCCTTAAGCATGTTCATGGCCGTAGCCTTGTTATTGTGCTGAGACCTCTCTGATTGGCACTGAACGACGATACTCGTTGGAAGATGGGTAATCCTAATGGCAGAGTCAGTTGTGTTTACATGCTGTCCTCCGGCTCCTGATGCCCTATAGGTATCAACCTTAAGATCCTTCTCATTTATTTCAACTTCTACATCATCATCTATCTGAGGATATACATCTATGCTTGCAAATGATGTGTGTCTTTTCCCCGAGGAATCAAATGGCGAAATTCTGACCAGTCTATGAACTCCTTTTTCACTTCTTAGATAACCGTAGGCATTGAACCCTTCTATAAGAAGAGTCACAGACTTTATTCCACCTTCTGTGTCTGCCTGAAGATCCAGTGTCTCCACACTGTATTCCTTGTTCTCAGCCCATCTTCTGTACATCCTAAGAAGCATTTCAGCCCAGTCCTGTGCCTCCAGTCCACCAGCACCCGAGTGTATGGAAAAGATTGCACCTTTCTGGTCATACTCACCACTTAGGAGTGTTGAAACCTTAAACTTGTCAGCTCTTCTTTCAAGAATGTCAATATTCTTCTGGACATCCTTGTAGTGGGAAAAGTCATCCTCTTCAATTATTAACTCTATCATTGTTTCCACATCTTCGATATCTTCAAGGAGTTTTTCATAAAGCTCAATCTCATTGTTTATAGCCTTGATTTCCTGCATTATTCCCTGGGCTCTTTTTACATCATCCCAAAGGTCTTCCTTGTACGATTCTTCCTGTAACTCCTTGACTCTGCTCCTTAATGTAGGCAGGTCAAAGTGAAACACCCAATTCTATAACCGTCTCCTTTATCTCAGTAAGTCGGTCTCTGTCAAGATATATACTCTCCACAATCTCACATCCCTTCATTATTCTACAGTATTACTGTTGTCTTGTCGGATCTCCATGGCATTTCTTGTATTTCTTGCCGCTTCCACATGGACACGGGTCGTTTCTGCCGATCTTCTTTTCCTTGTTTACAACAGTCTTGTTAATCTGTTCCTGTCCTGGAGCAATTGCATTTACAGGCTGTGCCACTCTTTTTCTCTCGATGTTTTCGTTCTTGACCACATGGTATAGAAGTCCGACTGTATCTTCCGAGATGCTCCTTGTCATTTCCTCAAACATATCAAAACCTTCCGACTGATAAGCTCTTACAGGGTCCTGCTGACCATACGCTCTCAGGCCAATTCCCTGTCTAAGCTGATCCATAGCATCAATGTGATCCATCCACTTTTTATCTACAACCTGAAGAAGCACAACTCTCTCAACTTCCCTGAACTGCTCTTCCCCAAATTCAGCTTCCTTGACCTTGTAAGCTTCCTCAGCTTTTGTCATGGTTTTTTCAATCAGGTCTTCTTTTGTAAGTGACTCAATATCCATTCCAATAAACATTCCCTGCTTGAATCCAAACTGTTTCATCAGGTATGTTTCAAGACCTTCAAAGTCCCACTGCTCCGGATATTTTTCTCCTCTTGTATAAAGATCAACATTAGTTACAACAAGATTTCTCACCATTTCCTGGATATGATCCTTAAGATTTTCTCCTTCAAGTACCTTTCTTCTTTCTCCGTACATGATTTCTCTCTGCTTGTTCATAACATCGTCATACTGGAGAACGTGCTTACGTATTGAGAAGTTGTTTCCCTCAACCTTTTTCTGAGCACCTTCAATTGTCTTTGTCAAGAGTGCATGCTCAAGAGGCTCATCTTCAGGCATATTCATGCCATCGATTATGCTTTTGATTCTTTCACCTGCAAAAAGTCTCATAAGGTCGTCTTCCAATGAAATGTAGAACCTTGAGCTTCCAGGGTCTCCCTGACGTCCGGATCTACCTCTAAGCTGATTATCTATACGTCTTGATTCGTGTCTTTCAGTTCCTATTATATGAAGACCACCAGCTTCTACTACCTTCATATGTTCGCTCTTTGTCGCATTCTCATGCTTATTTATAAGATCCTGATATAATTTTCTGGCTTCCAGAATTTCCTGGTCATCCGTTACAAAGAATCCATCCACATATGCAAGAACTTCATCTTCATAACCCTTCTTCTTCATTTCATCCTTTGCCATATGCTCGGGATTACCACCAAGTACAATGTCTGTACCTCTACCAGCCATATTGGTTGCAATGGTAACGGAACCAAATCTACCCGCCTGGGCTATAATCTCCGCCTCTCTTTCATGCTGTTTGGCGTTGAGGACTTCATGCTTGATGCCCTCTTTTTTTAGCATCTTTGAAAGAAGCTCGGACCTTTCTATTGTTATAGTACCAACCAGTATTGGTTGTCCAATTTCATGCTTTTCTTTTATCTCATCTACAACTGCCCTGAATTTTCCAGCTTCAGTTTTATATACACTATCAGCCTCGTCAATTCTTATAACCGGTTTATTTGTAGGAATCTCAATAACATCCATGTTGTAGATTTCTCTAAATTCGTCCTCTTCGGTCTTTGCTGTACCTGTCATACCAGAGAGCTTATCATACATTCTAAAATAGTTCTGGAAGGTTATGGTTGCAAGAGTCTTGGACTCACTTCTTACATGAAGTCCCTCCTTGGCCTCGATTGCCTGATGTAATCCATTGGAATATCTTCTTCCATACATAAGTCTTCCGGTGAACTCATCTACAATAATGACTTCTCCCTCCTGTACCACATAATCGATATCATTTTTCATTATGCTTCTTGATTTCACGGCTTGATTGATATGGTGAGCTATCTCCATATTTTCAACATCTGCCAGGTTTTCAATTCCAAAGAAATTTTCAGCTTTGGCGGTTCCATTATCGGTAAGAGCAATACTCTTTGCCTTTTCATCGATAAGGTAATCAACTGTTTCTTCCTTAATTTCCCTGTTGAATGGATCAGATTTTGTCTCCTCTGGGTCAAGCTTCCTGTAGGACAGTGTTTTTGCAAAGGAATCCGCCATCTGGTAAAGGCTTGTTGACTTGTCACCTTTTCCTGAAATAATAAGTGGAGTTCTTGCCTCATCCACAAGAATGGAGTCAACCTCATCCACTATTGCATAGTAGATATTTCTCTGAACCATTTCTTCCTTGTAAATGACCATGTTGTCCCTTAGGTAGTCAAATCCGAATTCATTGTTTGTACCATAAGTAATATCCGCTTTGTAAGCTTCTTTTTTGTCTTTGTTGTTCATTCCGTGAACTACACAGTCAACTGTCAGTCCAAGAAATTCGTACACTTTACCCATCCATTGCCTGTCACGCGTTGCCAGATAGTCATTGACTGTAATTATATGGACTCCAAGGCCAGTTATTGCATTCAAGTACGCAGGCAGTGTTGCCACAAGAGTCTTACCTTCACCAGTTTTCATCTCAGCTATGCGCCCTTGATGAAGGATAATGCCTCCGTATATCTGTACGGGGAAATGTTTCATTCCAAGTACTCTCCAGGAAGCTTCTCTTACAACGGCAAAGGCCTCTGGCAGTATATCACTTAATCCTTCACCGTTTGCAAATCTATCCTTGAACTCATTTGTCTTATTCTTAAGTGCATCATCGCTAAGGTTCTGGATTTCTGTCTCAAGGGATAGAATCTGATTCACCATATTATCAAGCTTCTTTAATTCCCTCTCACTATAGGTTCCGAAAACCTTGTCAAATAGTCCCATTATTAATCATCCTCTCAAAATTAACATCATTTAATTATACCATTTATCGTTAATAGTGCCAAATCAAAAAAGCAGGGCCTAAGCCCTGCTTAAATATCCGCAATTTAGTTGAAATCAGGTTCGATCAGTCCGTAATTTCCATCCTTTCTCTTGTAGACAACTGATACTTCTTCAGTGTCCGCATCCATAAATACGAAGAAATTATGTCTTAGCAGCTCCATTTGGAGTATAGCTTCTTCAGATGACATTGGCTTCAAACCGAATCTCTTTCTTCTTACAAGCTTTGGTTTGTCCTCTTCCTCTTCCTTAGTCATGGCAGGTATATTGTCGAATCTTATGGTATCATTGTTTCTATACCTTTTCTGAAGCTTAGTCTTATGCTTTCTAACCTGTCTCTCCAGAATATCAACAGTTCTGTCAATTGATGCATACATATCATCACTGGACTCCTCTGCCCTTAGAATTGTGCCGGGAAGGTTTATGGTAACCTCTATGATCTTCCTGTTTTTTTCAGTCCCGAATGTAACGTTACCTGAGATATCAGATTGAAAATATTTCTCAAGCTTGCTCAGTTTCTTCTCCGTTACGTCCCTCAGTGCGTCAGTTACCTCCATATTTTTTCCAGTATAGTTCATTTTCATAAACCCAGCTCCTTTCGTTAGTATAATCTCTTATACTATTTGTATCTATTATACCCTCTCTCTACCAGTGATTAAACACTCTTTTGTTTCCATTATTTACCATGTAGCTATTTGCAATTGGTCCATTATTGTGGATAAAATAGTCCTCTGCCTGTGGATAAGTTGATAACTATCTGTGGATACTGTGGGTAACTCTGTGGAAAACGCCCCATATCGGGCTTTGTTTTGTGGATTACCCTCTTGATAATTTACAAGCTTTAGGTTAGAGTATAATGAATAGAATATATCGAAGGAGAATAATTATGGATTTTAAAAAATACAGGATCGGAATGAGAACTATTAAAACCGGTCTAGCTGTTGCCATAGGTTTATTAATAGCGGATTTGTTCAATATTCAAGGACCTTTGTTTGTAGGTATTGGTGCAATATCAACCATGCAGTCTTCGGTATCGCAGTCGTTTGTCATGGGCAAGAATAGAATGCTAGGGACAGTTATGGGCGCTATTGTAGCACTTCTTTTTGCCCTTTATTTGCCCCGAAACCCATTTTTCCTGGGTCTTGGAATTATAATTGTTATCCACATATTGAATCTTCTGGACTGGAAAAAGTCTATTTCACTTTCAGCAATAGTTTTTCTTGCAGTATCCAACAACCACGGACTTGCAATGGCTCCATACGCTACAAGCAGGGTTTTGGATACATTTATAGGAATCGTCATTGCAGTTTTGGTCAACTATTTTGTTGCGGCTCCAAACAACGATGTACTATTCAATAATTTTGTGCACAGAATGCTCGAAAACGCAAAAATCTCAGCCTATAAACTAGTGGTAGGGAAGTACAGAATTGACCTTCTGGATTTCAAGGATGAACTCGTTAAGATTGAGCAACTCCAGGAATTGATTCAGCAGGAAACAAAAATCAACATCGTAAAAAACAAAGACAAGATTGAATCTGAGATCACCATAAAGATTATTCAAGATATATACAACGACCTTTCAGCTCTTCAGATGATGCAGTATATCGCTATTATAAGTCCTGACAATCTGGACCTGCTGCAAAATATCTACTCAATGACCCCAATTTGGGAGAAAAAAGCAATCATGAGAGAGAACGACATAATCTTTAATTACCACCTGCAAAGGCTCTTGAAAAACATCCTTTTCCTGATGGAACATGAAAAAAGAAAAGCAACAAGCTAAAACCACTAAAAAACCACCCGCCGGGTGGTTTTTTGATTATAGTACTGTATCATCAATGTTTTCGAGGAAATCCTTTACTGGTTTGATTGCATATTGAACCGTTCCACCCTGGAATGGATTCTTCAGTCCTGCCAAATCGACCAGCTCAGTAAATGCCTTGCTTCCTCCTGCTTTACAAAGCTCAAGATAATCCTTCCAGGCACTTTCTCTGTCTTCTAAGCTTCTTCTCCAGAACTGGAACGCACAAACCTGTGCAAGGCAGTAGTCTATATAATAGAATGGATTAGAGAATATATGACCCTGTCTCATCCAATACCCTCCGCTTTCCAGGAAGCTGTTTCCACTGTAGTCCTTAAATGGAAGATATTTCTTCTCAAGATCACGCCACACATCTTTTCTTTCATCAGGTGTAAGATTTGGCTTTTCGTAGATTGCGTGTTGAAACTCATCGACAGTTACACCATATGGAAGAAAACTGACTGCCCCTTCAAGATGGCTGTACTTATATTTATCCACACCTTCACCAAAGAATGATTCCATCCATGGCCATGTAAGAAATTCCATGCTCATTGAATGTATTTCACAGGCTTCAAGTGTTGGGAACTTGTACTCAGGCAGCTCCAGGTCCATGCTCATATAGGTCTGGAAAGCATGACCTGCCTCATGTGTCAGGACATCGATATCACCGCTTGTACCGTTAAAGTTTGAGAATATAAACGGTGCTTTATAGTCAGGTATAACCGTACAGTATCCTCCACTTCTCTTTCCTTCCTTAGAAAGAAGATCCAGAAGCTCATCTTGGATCATAAAGTCAAAAAATTCCCCTGTTTCACTTGAAAGCTCCCTGTACATCTTGATTCCCTTATCCAGAATCCACTCCGGTCCTCCCTTAGGATTGGCGTTACCCGTTAAAAACTGAAGGGGTTCATCATAATACGTCAGCTCTTCCAAACCGAGCCTCTTTTTCTGCCTATCTTTGATTTCACTTGCTAATGGAACTACGCTTTGCAGAACCTGGTCTCTGAAATTTCTTACCATGTTGTGATTGTAGTCTGACCTTGACATTCTGTCATAGCCCATCTGAATAAAATTCTCATATCCCAGTTTCTTTGCCATCTTGTCTCTAATCTTTACAAGCTGGTCGTATATATCTCCAATTTCCTCTTCGTTCTCTCTAAAATAGGAAGTATATGCATTGTAGGCTTTTTTCCTCATCTCTCTGTCAGGTGATTCCATAAATGGTCTCAACTGACTTAAGTTTCTTGTTTGTCCCTCAAATTGTATTGCAGCGGCAGCAACCAGCTTGTCGTATTTTGTGGAAAGCTTGTTCTCTACAACAAGATCTTCCATTATTTCTTCGCTGAAAGTCTTTATCTGTAGTTCGGCCAGACGAAAAATCTGTTCACCCCAGACTTTTGCAAGTTCCTCTTTAAATTGCGAACAAACAAGTGAATTGTAAAACTTTGTGACCATATTTGTGTATCTGGGAGAGTTCTCATCCATATACTCCTGTTCCTTTTCATAGAAGGAATCCCTTGTGTCTATTGAATGTCTTATGCTGACCAAGGTATACATGGTCTCAAAATGGTTTCTTATTTCAGTTATTTTCTCGATTGCACTACTTTGACCTTGTGGATTTTCTGATCTGTTGAACTCCTTTAAAAGCTCCTCAACTTCCTTTTCCATGTTGTCTAGTTTAGGCCTATTGTATTTATAATCTCCGAATTTCATAATCCACCTCCATTATTATTCCTAACTACAATATACCCGAATTTGTCTGCATTTTCACTTCAGGTTTAAATTGTTAATATTTCAGAATAGTTTTGAATTCTTCTGTTTTATTGTATATGATACTTTCTTAAGGTATAATGTTTGCAGTGTTATAGAAGGAGGATTTTTATGAAAACAAAAGATTATGAAAAACTTCAATTGCTTGAAAACAAGGCGACTGAAAAACTAATTAAATATATAAACAATCAGGAAGAAATCAAATATATATACGATAGAATGTTGGGATTATATCCTTTTCTCCAGGAGGAGAGTGCAAAGCTTCCTTTCAACATCTGGCTTTGCTGTGACTATAGAGACAATGATGATATGACTTTTGCAGAAAGACTTATTCTCGATGATAATAGCATGTCTCTTGAAGAGATTGAAATCTTAAGGGAAAAGACAGCTTCATACGTTTCCCTATTCCAGATTAAATCTTTTGAAGAGCCCTATGTCATCGTCACAGATGTTCTCACTCAAGAAGAACACAGGCTTCTTGAACCACAGGTTTCCTATGTCCTTAAAGAGGATGACTATCTTCTTTCAAGACTCGGAACTGTCCTGGGTAAAAGTCGTATGATCGGGGAGGTAAGTTTTGTTCCTAAATCAGTTATTCACTCATTTATTAGAATTCTGTTAAAGGATTTCAATAAATTGGATGAGAATCAAAGAATTGAAGGTACAAAGTTGTACTTTAAAAAAGACGCATTAAAAATCTATGATCTCTTTTACCAAAGTGCATACAAGTACTTTGACCCTCAAAGTGAGGATTTAATCCCGATATATCAGGAACTTGACCAGTTTGAGGAATATCTTTCCACAAAAAAAAGTTCTGCAGAAATAGAAAAGCATCTTACAAATATGATTGAGCTTTACGAGTATTATCTAAGCGAGGAGGGCTACAGTTTCAAGGACCTGGACAAGGTATCTGTTAGAGATATGCTAAGCGATGCAATTTATGAGAAGTTTGTAACATCAGGACTGATATTCAACAGTTATGTCAGTACTCTTAAGGCTTATCTTGGATACAAGTCAAAGATCTCAAATGAGTATCAGGAAGCTTATAGTGAAATCTTAATGATAAGCAAGCAAAGATTCCATTTTCTAAAGGAGATATTAAAAAGAAACACCATGGCTCAGGAAGATCCATTGTTGTCTCTCCAGATGAGGGAGTTTGAATCAGATTCAATAAGCAGCTATATCAATGATTTCGACAGATTTCTACTATATGTATTTGACTACCCACTTCAGCTTACAGAAAAGAAGCAGCATATCAAAAAGTCAGACCAACACAATGTAATCGATTTTCTCGAAAAGGAATACCCCTTATACTTCAGTCGACCAGGACAGATGAAGGAACCGGTTATACATTTCTTCTTCAATATGGGTCTTAGGCTTAAAATCCTGAAAATCAGAAAAAACATTCTGTCGGTTACGGGTAATGCCTCAGAGTACCTTAGTATGTCAAAAGAGGATAAGCTAACCCTTCATTTACGAGGATTCTGGGGCCAAGACACCGTCAAGGAACTACTTCAGATAGACTCAAGAAAATCAAGACATGTTATGAAGATACTTCTTCAATCTGTTAAAAAACTAGAAGAAGGACCTGTTACCAGAGAGAATCTTCCAATTATGGAAGATATTGATAGAGATGATCTGTATTTATTGATAAGATATATGACATTTATGGGTATACTATCAAATGAAGGCTTTAATAAGCTTATATCATTCACTTCAGCCGGAAGAGTAATTGCTCCGCACCTGGATGATTGGAGCAAGCCGAGAAAAAATAAAGTAATCAACATTGGTCAATATACTAAAAGAAACAAGGAGGAAGGCTATGGAGAATCTAAGACCGGAGGACTTGACGAAATTTAGGTTTCTCTCAGGGACAGAACTGTCACCTGATGGAAAAACGTGTGGATTTGTGGTACACACTGCTGACGAGGAGGAGAATAAATATAATTCAAATATATTTATTTGGGACGAACTAAATGGAGCTAGACAGCTGACCGCAACCGACTCGGAAGGATCATTTGTCTGGAAAAGCAATGATAGACTCCTTTTTCCATCCTTGCGGGACAAGAAAGATAAAGAAAAAAAAGATAACGGCTATCCACTTACAAGCTTTTATGAAATCTCCCTCAACGGTGGTGAAGCCACGAAAGCTTTCGATGTGTTCCTTGATGTTTCAAAAATTTTGTATTTAAAGGACAACAAGTACCTTCTTCTAGGATCGTTTGACAAGAGACTCGGAGATGTTCAGGGACTTGAAGAAGATGTAATTGAAAAGAAGATCAAAGACCTTAAAAGGGAAAATGAGTTTCAAGTACTGGATGAAATACCTTTCTGGACAGACGGAGGAGACCACACCAACAAAAGAAGAACTCGCTGTTATATATTCGATAGCAGCAATGGAGAATTAACGCCTGTCACTGATGAGTTTACAAATGTAGAAAGCATTGCAGTTCATCCATCCAAGGACAAGGCGCTTCTTGTAACCTCTTCATTTACAGATAAAATGAGCACCAGCAACCAACTCTATCAGTTGAATCTCTCCGAAGTTACCTGTGAAAAAATTTCACCAATTTCAGACTTCAACTATTATTATGCAGATTATATAGATGACAGGATAATATTTGTCGGAACTGATATGGTTACCTTCGGAATCAACGAAAACCCGCGAGTTTTTGTTACTGAGGACGAAGGTCTTAGCTTTGTACGAATTGCAGAGCCTAATTTATCCTTGTGGAGTTCGGTGAATTCAGACACTCGATATGGAGGAAACAGAAATTTCAAGGTTGATGGTGATTACCTCTACTTCGTGAGTACAAAAGGTTATAACTGTCATCTATTTAGAATATCTATTGATGGCAACCATGAACAAGTAAGTGTCCACGATGGTTCTGTGGATGATTTCGATGTAACTGAGGATAAAATTCTATTTATCGGAATGAGAGATCTTTACCTTCAGGAGCTTTACAGCTTGGATGATCAGGAACATAGATTGACAAACTATAACGACTGGGTAATCCAGAATAGAAAATTATCAACTCCAATGCTACTTTCATACAACAACGAGGAGACAAACCTTATAGGCTGGGTTCTTAAGCCTGTGGATTTCGATAAAGACAAAAAATACCCCGCCATCCTGCACATACACGGCGGTCCCAAAACAGTCTTTGGAGGAGTCTTTCACCATGAGATGCAACTATGGGCCAACCAGGGTTACTTTGTATTCTATATGAATCCAAGAGGAAGCGATGGCTATGGTGATGAATTCTCGGATATTCGTGGAAAGTATGGACACATAGACTATGAGGACTTGATGCTCTTTACAGACAAGGTCCTTGAAACATTCCCATCAGTTGACAGGGAAAATATTGGAGTCACAGGTGGATCTTACGGGGGTTACATGACGAACTGGATAATCGGTCATACCAAAAGGTTCAAAGCTGCCGTTTCACAAAGGAGTATTTCAAATTGGTTCTCATTTTTTGGAACATCTGATATTGGATATTACTTTGCAGAAGATCAAGTAGGTGCAACTCCGTGGGACAATTATACAGCCTTTTGGGATAACTCACCGCTGAAATACGCAGATAAGGTTGAAACACCAACACTTTTTATTCATTCAGATAAAGATTATCGTTGTGGGGTTCCGGAAGGACTTCAAATGTATACAGCACTTAAGTATCACGGTGTGGATTCACGAATGGTAGTTTTTAAGAATGAAAGTCACGGCCTCTCAAGGGAAGGAAGACCTCAGAGTAGGCTGCGAAGACTAAATGAGATTCTAGAATGGTTCGCTAGAAATTTAAAGAATAGTACAAACTAAACAGGTGATTATATGGAAAAGTTTGCAAAAAAACATATTAAAAAAAAGCCGGTTATGGTACTGGATCAGCTGGCTTATAGGTTTGGTAAAAACAACATTCCAGGTACAGGGGCCGAACTAACTTACTTTCTAATACTTTCCCTGTTCCCATTTCTTATGGTTCTACTTAATATCATAAGTTATACTCCTTTAGGTCAGGATAATGTTTTACTGAATTTAATCCGGTATATGCCTACAGATATTCAGGATATTATTAAGAATTTTCATGAGGATGTTGTAAGCTCAAGCTCCCAGAGTTTCCTTTCAATAGCAGCCATTGCAGGACTCTGGACTGCTTCTTCAGGAGTAAAGTCTTTGATTAAAGCCATAAACAGAGCGTATGACTATACTGAAAACAGATCCTTTCTAAAGCTTAAGGGGATGAGTCTTCTATATACAATACTATTGATCGTTATGATAGTCATTGTATTTATAACATTAGTTGCTGGTGAATTACTGGGAACATTTGTCTCAAATTTTCTTGGTATAGAAGAGTTATTTGTTACCCTTTGGAATTACCTAAGATTTATTATTCCTCTATTGTTTATGATACTTACATTCGGCCTACTCTATAAGAATAGTCCAAACGTAGAAGGCCGAAAGTCCGTTTCTTTAAAATCCACCTTGCCAGGAGCAATATTTGCATCTCTGGCCTGGATTATTCTATCACTATTGTTTTCATTTTATGTATCCACCTTCGGTAGTTATTCAGTAACATATGGAAGTCTTGGTGGAGTAATCGTAATGCTTGTGTGGCTGTTTATAAGCAGCATTGTAATAGTACTGGGTGGTGAGCTCAATGCAACAATTGAGTCTCTTAAAAAAAATGATTTTAAGCCTGTCAAGGAGAGAAGTGTTTTGATCGGATTTATAATTAAGGACAAAAAAAATAACCCAGTTTAAGCTGGGTTATTCCATTTTTGTTGAAGTAAGAGTAAGAGCTATAACTTCTGCAGCACCCGCCTCAACAAGAATCTGGCTGCATATCTTTAGCGTACTTCCCGTAGTGAATATATCATCAATAAGGAGAATCCTTTTACCCAGGATTCTTTCTCTTTTTTTGACCCTGAAAGAGTCGATAAGATTATTATTTCGTTCATAAGCCGACAAGGTATTTTGCTCCTTTGTCCATCTCGACTTAACAAGACAATCCTTGAGAATTAGCTTCTCCATCTTCATAGCAATTGGTTTTGCAAGTAGATAAGCTTGATTATATCCCCTAGTCGCTTCTTTTCTCCAGTGGACGGGTACAGGAATTATTACATCAAAATCCATAATATTGTTGCGACTTAATGTCTCCATCATATAGGAGTGGAATGTCCTGTAAAGATAGCTCTTGTCTTCAAACTTAAAACGGTGAATTGAATCCTTAGTGAAATTATTATAAAAGAGTGATGAATAACATTTTTTTATATAGGGACTGTCGATTTTGAACTCTTTATGGATTTCCTCAATTCTAGATCTGCATTCCGTACATAAAGAGTGCTCTAAGTTCCTTGATGCATCCTTGCATATATAGCAAAAGTTATCCTTGGGATAAAGAAGTCTGTCAATCAATAAAGCTTCCTCCCTCCGAATCCATGTTTAAGATAATATTTAGATATTCACGCATTTTTCTGTCTAGAGATGAATATCTTTCTGTAATAAGATTATTTCTTATCATCTGGTTCAAGTACCTGTGATGACCAACAAGAACCACTAAATCCCTTGCCCTGGTTATGGCAGTATATAGAAGATTTCTGGTTAGTAGCATCGGGGGACCTGAAAAAACCGGAATAACAACTGCAGGAAACTCACTTCCCTGAGATTTGTGTATTGTTGTGGCATATGCAAGCCTCAATTCATCCAGTTGAGTAAATTGATATTCCACTTCCCTGTCATCATCAAAGACAACCTGCAATATCCCCTCATCCTGATCTATCAGCTGAACATATCCGAAGTCACCGTTAAATACACCCTCGCCTTCTTCTGTCTTAATGCCGTCCTTTTTTATAACCCAGGAAGCCTTGTAATTGTTTTTGATCTGCATTACCTTGTCACCTTCCCTGAAAAGCTCGTCTCCCATTGCCTTTTCATTCTTCCTTGGAGAAGGTGGATTGATTGCTTCCTGAAGCGCCTTGTTTAGGGCAGTAACACCGGAATCACCCTTTCTCATGGGCGAAAGAACCTGAATATCCCGAATGGGGTCCAGACCATAGAAATCCGGCAGCCTGTGAAGACAAAGCTGTACAATTGTATCTCTTACTTCAATTCCGCTGTCTTTTGACATGAAGAAGAAATCCTTGTCCTTTATATTAAGAACCGGCTTTTCACCTTTGTTTACAAGATGGGCATTTACAATTATCATGCTTTCCTCACCTTGTCGGAATATTTCATCTAAAATAACTACCTTGATTACACCTGAATTTATAATGTCCCTCAAAACATTCCCTGCACCAACGGAAGGAAGTTGATCTACATCTCCCACAAGAACAAGTCTTGTCCCTGGCTTAATTGCTCTAAGCAATTGATTCATTAGCAAAATATCAACCATTGACGTCTCGTCAACAATTACCACATCAGCATCCAGAGGTTCTTCTTCGTTTTTGTTGAACTGAAGATTATCATCCTGGAAGGAGATTTCAAGAAGTCTGTGAATTGTCCTTGCCTCTCGTCCTGTGGTTTCTGTAATCCTCTTTGCTGCTCTTCCCGTGGGAGCTGCAAGCAGAATCTCCTTCTTTTCTGCTTCCATCAGTGCAATTATAGCGTTTATTATTGTTGTCTTTCCCGTTCCGGGACCACCTGTAATTACTGTTACCCCATTCTGCAAAACACTTTGTACAGCATCCCTTTGCTTCTTGCCAAAGGAAAACTCCTGGTTCTTTTCAAGATTATCAAGAGCTTTCTCCATATCAGCTACAATCTCATCCTGTTCAACAAGGCTAAGCTCCACAAGAACCTTTGCAACGCTGTTTTCAGCCATGTGATATGGCATATAGTAAACTATTCTCTCTTCTCCGCTTTGGACCAGATGAAAGCTTTTACTTAATAAAAGGGAGGTTAGTGGATCATTCAAATCCTCTGATCTAATCTGTAAAAGACCCGCTGCCTTGTCAAGAAGCTCGCCTTCCGGGAGATAACAATGTCCTTCACCGGCAGCTCTTGTTACAACATATTTTAATCCAGCCTGAAGTCTGTGAGGTGAACTCTTCTCCAGACCAACCTTCTCTGCAATTTCATCAGCAGTTCTAAATCCCATCCCATGGATATCCTCAGCAAGTCTGTATGGGTTCTCACGAATAACCTTTAATGTTTCAGTCCCGTACTCCTTGTAGATTTTCATGCTCTGGTTCGGGCTGATATTAAATTCCTGAAGTGCGACCATAACTTCACGAATCTCCCTCTGCTCGTCGAAGGATTCCATTATGACCTTTAATTTTTTCTTGCCAATCCCTTCAATTTCAAGAAGTCTCTCAGGATAATACTGAATTATATCAAGTGCCTTTTCACCAAATTTATCAACTATTCGTTTCGCTGTCTTCGGTCCGATATGTGGAATCAATCCCGATCCAAGATAATTCTCGATACCCTTGGTGGTTGTAGGCATGATGGTTTCCATGGACTCGAACTGGAATTGCTCACCGAATTTGTTGTGATAAATCCATTCCCCATTTAAAAGGACCGCCTGGTCATTCTGTATGTAAGGAACCTGACCTACGAAGGTAATGCTCCCATCAGATGTATATAATTTTCCGACAGTATAACCGTTGGATTCATTCCTGTAGATTATATCCTCAACAATTCCCTGTATTTCCACATTCTCACCTTCTTTCTCATACTTCCATTATAACAAGAAATCCCTCCAATATACAATATTGTATATTGGAGGGATTTGGATTATTACGAATAGGAAATTTCTACTTTCTTTGGATCATGAAATTTCCGTACGTGAGTATCATAAAAAGCTACCTTTACTTATATCAGATGTTTTTTTATTTTAATGCTTTTTTAAGAGCTTCAGCTTTGTCTGTCCTCTCCCACGTTAGCTCGACATCCGTTCTACCCATATGTCCATAAGCAGCAAGCTGTCTGTAGATTGGTTTTCTAAGGTCAAGATCTCTGATTATTGCAGCTGGTCTCAAGTCAAAGTTGTCCTTAACCAATTGAGTTATTTCCTCATCGGTGAGTCTTCCTGTTCCAAATGTGTCAACATTGATTGAAAGGGGATGAGCAACTCCTATTGCATAGGCAAGTGCAACTTCACATTTGTCTGCAAGTCCAGCAGCTACAATATTCTTGGCTACATATCTTGAAGCATAAGCGGCAGATCTGTCAACCTTTGTAGCGTCTTTTCCTGAGAAAGCTCCACCACCATGTCTTGCATATCCACCGTAGGTATCTACGATAATCTTTCTGCCGGTAAGTCCTGCATCACCCATAGGTCCACCAACAACAAATCTTCCAGTTGGATTTACATAGATCTTGGTATTTTCATCCATCATTTCTTCAGGAATAATTTCGTTGATTACATACTTCTCAATGTCTTCTCTTATTTGTTCCAAAGAAACAACTGGACTGTGTTGAGTTGACACGACAACATTCTCAATTCTAAAAGGCTTGTCATCATGATATTCAACAGTAACCTGTGTCTTTCCATCTGGTCTCAGGTAGTTTAGAGTATCGTCTTTTCTTACCTCTGAAAGTCTTCTTGAGAGTTTGTGTGCCAGAGATATTGGCAGAGGCATCAATTCTTCTGTCTCATTACAGGCAAATCCAAACATCATACCCTGGTCTCCTGCACCAGTCTTGTCCATCTCATCTTCACTTAGTTCCTTCTGCTCTAGAGCCTTGTCAACTCCCCTTGCGATATCAGGTGATTGTTCATTTATTGATGTCAGTACTGCACAAGTGTCTGCATCAAATCCATATTTTGCTCTTACATAGCCAATATCTGCTATTGTCTTTCTTACTATTTTAGGAATATCTGCATAGCAGTTAGTTGTAATTTCACCTGAAACAAGCACCATTCCAGTTGTTACCATTGTTTCACATGCCACTCGGGCTTCTGGGTCCTGCTCAAGGATTGCATCCAGTATTGCGTCTGATATCTGGTCACAGACTTTATCAGGATGTCCTTCTGTTACGGACTCCGATGTAAATAACCATTTTTTCATTTTTTTCCTCCTTAAAATTAGAAAAACCTTGTCATCAAGACAAGGTGAGTTCGCACTACACCTCATCTTCCAGAATCACATTCTGTAGGATTTAGCACCTGTTAAACAGGTTGCCGGGCTTCATAGGGCCTATCCCTCCACCACTCTTGATAAGGTAATCAAGATATTTATTTTCACTAAGTGAAATAATAGCACAACGAGGTATGGTAGTCAATTGTTTTTTGATCTAATATTATGTTCAGTATGTTGACTTTAGTTGGTTGTGAATATATAATGATATTTACAGCTTCCGAGAAAGACAAAAACAATTTTAAAAAAGCTCTTGCATTTTAATTGGAATTGCCTTATAATTAAGAAGTTGACAAAAAACGTCGGGGTGTAGCGCAGTTTGGTAGCGCACGTGGTTTGGGACCATGGGGCCGGGGGTTCAAATCCTCTCACCCCGACCATTAGAAACGCTGGAATTTAAAGATTCCAGCGTTTTTTATTTTTTGTTTATATATAGAATTGGTCAAAAACCCGACTACAATCTGATGTGGTTCACTAAACATAATCTTAGATTACTAGTATAGAACTTTATTGTCTATGCTCAAATGCTTTATTAGTTAGGTAAACCCCAGCCCCTTAAGAGTTGATAGCTCCCAAGATGTGCAGGGGTTTACTATTGTTGTTCTAGCTATGGATGTTAAGCTATTCCACGCGGTTATTAACTGGAAGATCAGAAAATGCCAGCACCAATTGTCCAGATCCATCAAGCATTTGATTAGTTCCTGGCTCGTAACTCACAGTAATAACTTCCCCAGATTGAAGAGGCTCCGATAAAACAAGTTCTATACCACTAGAAAATATGCGGACACTGATTACAGCCCTTCCGTTAGCATCTGTTCCGCTAATGATGAAATCAGTAGGTGCAGGTATAGGATTGGCGCCAACCGTTTTACCAGGATTGGTCCATATGTTAACACTACTTGGATGGCTAGAATACGTTATCGCGAAGTCGAAGAAGGGTTCTATAATTATGTTAACTGCATGATATTGTTCAATACCGTCTTGGCTAGTTACTTTGATATATGCCGTTAGTCCCTCTTCACCTATTGGAATAATATCTGACCCTGTTATCTCTTCAGTAAAGACTGCGTCAGTATATAAGTTTTTTGTGGCCCCTTCAGCGACTTCAATATCTGACAAACCTATTGATGCTTGCGTTACTTCTACATCCCAAATTCTGGGGTTTGATAAACCATCGCCACTACCTGATGGCATTCCGTCAGATTTCCCTGCTACACTTATAAGTCGATTAGTTGTTGTATATTGTGCTCTAAAGGATACTGTATTCCCAAAGTCTGCTCCTATTGTAGTTACTTCAGTTATGTTGCTTGATCCGTCTACAATAATTGTTACTGTCTCTGAAAACTTTTTCCCATTTTTAGATTCCAATATAATTGTTGGTTGATAGAATGCATAAGCACTGAAAGTATTTTCACTAGTAAACAAACTGCCCCAATTAATGCTTATTACTGAAAAATCAGGGTTGTTAGTTGCTGACTCAACTGTTGTTGCATCATCTGGTACTCCACCTACAACTGCTTTATTGATTATTACAGTTGCTTCAGAGATTTTTTCTACCCTAAAAATACCTAGATGGGTATAACTATGATTATTTACTTCGCTTAGCGTATCTGCATTAAACTTAACTTTTAACACATAATGCTTACCATTTACTACATAATGGAATTCGTGGTTGCCTTCATCATATGCTCCCTGATTATTAACCAAGAATAATGCAACAGCTACTGCTCCAGTTTCTGGATTATCCATATGATCCATCATGTCCACTATTACTCCACCTGGCTTTACTTGCCATGCAGCAGTCATCTCATCTTGACCATAGGATAATTGGTCTTCATTTTCGTCTTTTGGAATTACTCTTATCCACCAGTTCGCTTTATTGGTTCCACCGCTCACAACACTTACATCACTTGCTGTTGTGGTTGTTTGAATAATTGCTTCTACTACTTCAATCAAGCCTGCTATTGCATCATTGATTGCTGTTGTTTTAGATATCTTCTCTGCATCATCAGTTTCTGGCATCGTTAGTGCTGTTGTTACGGCACTGTAATCTACATAATCAGATGCTGTTAATGCTACTTCAGCATCCTTGGCTGCTTGGAGATTTGCATCTATTGCTGTTACTAAATCGTTTTGTGCTTCTGCTATTGCTAATGTTGCTGCATCTACATCTTCCTGGGTATCAGCAACTGTTACTGCGTTAGCTGCTACTACTAATTGATATGCAGCCCAACTTGCTTCAGTATAATCAGCTTCAGTGACTGCTGCCAATGACGATTCATAGGCTGTTACGTCAGCTATTTCTACTAGGTCTCCCTGTGCTGTTGTAATTGCAAGGGTTGCCGCATCTACATCAGTTTGAGTGTCTTGGTTGGTCACTACGTTTGCACCTACCACACCTTGGTATGTTGCCCAACT
>JAGXFX010000010.1 GCA_024637045.1 Soehngenia sp. | reverse complement strand
TCTTTTGAGGCGGATGCTATTGAATGTCTATTACTTTCAACTAATTTGATGAATTCTTGTTTTGTCTTCTCATTAAATTTCGTCATAAAAAAGTACACCTCCAAATATTAGTTTTTTGTCTAACATTTGGGGTGCACTTTAATTTTTTCTGGTATCTTTTTTTGATGGATATATTATCTCAACAAGACTATCTAAAAGCAAACGGTACAAATTTGAATATTTTTTAAATGATAGTGCCCTTTTAATTCTACTTTGTTTCTGATGGTTTTTTCCTAAGCTTAATTCCAACTTCTTGTTCACTAGCCAATTTATTTAGAAGCTCAACTACCTTCTCTGATTTTTGTTTTACTGTGAAGCTTTCTTTAGATGTACATTCCAAAAGCTGTTTCATTGTTATTTCCAAATCTGTAAGGTCTAGGAGATTAACCGCAATACAAAAGAACGTCTTTCTTCTCCCATCATTAAACTCAGAAAGTAGCAAATCAAGTATTTCTCTTTTTCTTAGTTGTTCCAGGCTATACGCCTCAATTCCAATCTCCTGTGCTCTTTCCAGGTCTCTAAGTTGTCTCTGATGAGTTATGAATGAGTCATATTCTTCTACACCCTCGTAATGGCTACATGGATATTTAGGGCAAAGGTAACAATGCTCAATTCTTTCATGCTCCAAGCTGCATTTAGCTATTGAGCAGGATTGATTCCCCTCGCCTCCACCACAGCCTGGACAATATCCACCAAGTTTCATGGGACATAAGCTACAATTTAAGCCACAAAGTGAAAAAGTTAAATTTGATCTGGTGAAATTTTTCATAACTCATCAACTCTCATTTTCTAAAGAAGACATCTCTTCTCAGTCTTTTTGTTCTTTTTAGTCCACTTTATTATCTATTTACATAGGTCTTAATCCCAAATCCAATTAGAAACAGTCCGACAATTGCATTTAAAATTCTTTGCAGTGTAAAACTAATTACAGCTGATACAGCATTTCCCACCAAGGCAATAAGGGTTGTAAATATAAGGGTTGATAGCACAGCACCAAATCCAAATAAGTACAGACTTCTCTTGGAAAGTTTGTCTTCTGCAATTTTTGTGGAAAATACACCTGCCCAGAATACTATTGTCAATGGACTTGATATGGTCAGAATTACGGTCTTCATAAATATATTTGAAGTTCCTTCAGCAGACAGGCTAAAAGTAGGCATAAATGAAATCCCAAAGGAACCCATGATTGTACTTAATCCAAAGACAATCAATACTAAAGGACCTAAGTACCCGAGCAGTTTTTTTGCACTGTCACTTCTATTGATTACGGCACCCAGACCCAGAATGGCAGCTAAAACAAACAATGCATCCACAAGAGTAACTCCCAGTACTCCCAGCATTGCATGTGAGAAACCTTGGGTAATTGCAGTTTGTAGTATAAGTAAAAATATTGGACCTATTGCTAATTGGAGAATCATTCCAAATCTGAATCCACTGCCAATCATATTATACTTTAATTCTTGTCCTTTATTCGTAGTAACCACGATATATCCTCCTGATGATAAAAATACTTATCTTGTACCAACCGTTTCTGAGATTATTAAACCTCCACTACTCTTATAACATCTCCACCACATTTACTGCATTTTCCCTTTATAATCAACCCCATTTTACTGTTCTCTACAGTGTAGTCTGTTACTCTGACAGCATCTTTACAGTTTGCACAAAAAACATTGCCTAGGAATCTTTCTCTTGTCGTTTTTGGTATCCTATTCCAATCCAGATTAATTATACTCATCATTTACAACACCTTTCTCAATACTATGTATGCCATCCAAAACACTCGGAAAACACTCGGGACGGTATTTTTGTTTTTTGGTTATTCTTTTTCAAATATTACACAGTAAAAGTTATCTCCCAACACAATTTTATCATAAGTCTTAAACCCATTATTAACAAATAATGATTCTGTATGTTTTTCAGATATCCTATGGCCTATTGGTGGCCCCATTAGCGTATCTTTCTTATGAAATTCAATTATAATAACTCTACCACTATCCTTTAGGATTCTATTGATTTCGATTACAATCCCCACTTGTTCTTTAATCTCATGTAGTACAGTTACCATGATAACCATGTCACAGCTATTGTCTTTTAAAGGTAGTTTCTTTGATTGGACTTTTTTCACAGCCAGATTTGTCACATTTTTATCTTTTATTCTACTCTCCAGTATTTCTATCATGTCATCGGACACCTCAAGAGCATAAATATAATTATTGCTAATTGCTGCAGCAGGAAAAGAGAATATGCCAGTACCTGCTCCAATATCGCATAAAACCATATAATCTTTGAAACCAGCTTTTATCAATGTTTCTACTGGGTTTAATTCTGTGAGTCTATTTGTGCTTTCAAATTTTCTGATTTTATCACTATTCATCGGATCAGCCTCTCCATTTCTTTTAACCTGTATTCATTCCACTTTTACTGTTATTCTGACTTGCGTTTTACTCGGGCCATAAGATCACAGTATTCATTTTCAAAATGATTGTTGTGTGCTTTTACATATCCGAACTCAATTCGTCTATTCTCACATAGTTTTTCTAGTTTTTCCCACATCTCAATATTCTTTGCTCTTGTTCCGTTTGCTGTATGCCAATTATTGAGCTTCCAATGTATTATCCATTCTGTTATACCCTTACGGACGTACTGGGAATCCGTAATAATTCTTAAATCATCCTTGTATATTTCCAAAGCTTTTATAACAGCCTCAAGTTCTGCTGAATTGGAATCCTGACAGCTACAAAAGAACTCACTGGATTCATAAACTCCATCAAGATTCTTCCTTAGCACACAAAAAGCACCTCTGCTTAGCACTTCATCATAACTTGCATCAGTATAAACCTCAGGTATGCTACCCTTATCGTTATCAGATATAACAAATATCTTACCCTTGTCCTTAACTATTATATTTTCTCGATTCTTGAATTCGGTTATATCCTTTCCATCAATTAGTGAAAATTCAAGTTTGAATCCTTTGAAAAAGCTTTCTTTGCTCTTATTATGTAAAATCCCCCTGAATTGAAACTCATTCTTCATAAGGAATTCTGAAAGGTCATTTTCATCAAAGAATCTCAATGACTTGTTCGAAGTGTCAAAATCCAAATTGACAACACTATATCCGTCATCTACCTTAATTGTATATTTTGTTCCATTTTCACTAGTTATTTCAAGACTCATCTGTTTTATATCCATAATCCAAAACCCCTAATTATTAGATTTATTTAAGTCTTTAATGTCTATTACAGTACAGTAACTCTTTCCGATGAATATTTTTTATACTCTTTCTTAGTAACAATCTTATCAAGAATACCTACCAGCCTATATACCTCCTCATAGGTATTGTAAAGGGCTATAGGTGCCAATCTGATTACATTTGGCTCCCTGTAATCAGGTATTACCTTGTTATCCCTTAAAGCCAAGCTTATTCTGTAAGCTTCTTTATGCTCAAGCGCTACATGACCTCCCCTACGGGAATCTTCCCTTGGATTGCCAACTGAAAATCCGTACTTAGTCAGGTTGTTGTCTATCAAATACATTAGGTAAGCTGTTATGTGAAGTGACTTTTCTCTTATGTTTTTTATTCCAGCCTCATTGAATATATCTAGTGCACCATCTATTGGTGCCATTGAAAACAGGTTGTGTGTTCCAAGTAACCATCCATTGGCATCCCTGTCCTGGTCGAACTCATGGCTCATCAAAAACTGGCTTTCATCCTTGCTTCCAAACCATCCTTTTAATCCTGCGGATTTCCCGAAGTGCTTTTTGTTGATATACATTCCTGCAGTTGCTCCAGGACCTCCATTTAGATATTTATATGTACACCAAACTGCGAAATCAGGGTCAATACTTTTAAAATCATGCGGAACTGAGCCTATGGAGTGAGCAAGATCCCATCCTATTATAATTCCTCTCTCATGAGCTTCTCTTGTAACCTTTTCCATATCAAGTAGCTGTGAACTTCTGTAAAGCACTGATGGAAGAAGAACTAGAGCTACATCATCCTTCATCTCAGCGATGATGTCTTCCTCTTGTATAGTTCGGCCATCACTACTCTTTATCTCTATTAAGGTATCCTCTACCTTGTATCCTTTAATCTCTATGATGCTCTTGGTTGCATATATGTCTGAAGGAAAATTGAGTTCATCTACATTGATTTTGTATCTTTCATTTGTGGGCTTGTAGAAGGTCGAAAGTGCCTGATGAATATTTGTGGTTATACTCCCCATGAAAATAATCTCTTCTTCATCTGCATTGATTAGATGCTTGAACTTTCTTGCCAGTTTCTTTGAATAATTGAAATATTTTCCTTCATCAGCACCCCAAATTCTGATGGCTTCCTCACGCCATACCTTGAACATTTTATTGAGAGCATCCTCAGCATCCCTTGAACTTAAGCCTAGGGAATTGCCATCCATGTAGATTTCATCATCATTTATATGGAATCTCTGTCTCAGGTGACTCAGTTTGTCTTGCTTATCCATAAATTTAGAGTATTCCAGTCCATCCTCGAATTTATAAGCCATGTTATTGCCTCCTTAAATTGTTTATATTTTAAATATTTATTCAAATCAATTAAAACTTGGAAAATATTTTGTTGTTATATACATTATAACAACTTTTCAATGAATTTTCATAAAAAGAAAAGCATTATCGAAGTGATAATGCCATATCCTGCAAAAAATCTATAAATATCTTATTGAATTTTTCTGGGTTGTCCATATGAGCTGTGTGACCTGCTAGCTCAATTATTTCATATCTACAGTTTGGCTGATGTTTAGCCCATTCAGGTGATTGCTCCTGATAAATCTTTCCATTTGCACCATCAGAGTCACCATGTACTAGTAAAAACGGCACAGGAACTATATAGTTTTCAGGTATCCCGGTATCAGTCCATAGTGCTTGGACTCCTGACATGATTATTCTTATGAAATCCTTCTTTGGAATGTGGTCCATTGCATTTAATGCGTACTCATTTACTGATTCCTTGATTGATAAATCAGTTACAGTTCTTAGTCTAAATGTTTCTACTCTCATCCTGTTTAGCATCTTTGGAATGATATGATACATAATCCTATAAAACAATTTGGGTTTTATGCTTAAATCTGTACATCCTTCCAATACAATGGCATGGACTCTTTCAGGATAATTGTATGCAAACATTTGTACAACATATCCTCCTAAGGAATGTCCTACAAATACAGCTTTATCAACCCCTAAATCATCAATTATTGCTTTTAGATCATTGGCCATGTTCTTTATTGAAACATCGTTTCCAATGGGCTTTGAACTTCCATGACCACGCATATCCCAAGTCACAACTCTGAAGCCTTTTTCTGTAAATGCTTTAGTCTGATCTCTAAAAGAATTATGATCAAGGGTGGCACCGTGCGAAAATACTATTACAGGATTATCTTCTAGACCCTCAACCCAGTATTTTATTTTAGAGCCCAATCTTTGCAGTGTTCTTGCTTCATTCAAATCCAACATCCCCTTAAATAAAAGTAATCAACCAGAATATACCCAAACCTGTCGCAATTGTCAGCAGGAGATTTTTTGTTTTCCATGCAACAATAATTGCGACTATACCGGCAACCAATCTTGGGTTTTGCGGCGACATCCATACAACCTCATCTTTGATTAAGATTGCTGGGAATATTAATGCAGACAATACTGCTGGAGGCACAAATCTCATCGCTCGGGGAATCCAGTCAGGAAGCTTTAAGTTTCCATAGAGATATATAAATGAAAAGCGAAAAAGGAAAGTTCCTATTCCAATGATAATTACTGTAAAAGTCAGCTGCAAATTACTCACGACCTGATGACCTCCCCTCATTGGACAATATGATTTCACTGATGGTACCAGCGGCTATTCCTGCAATTGCCGCAAGGACAAGTCCAATGTTCATTGGAAGACTGGAAGCTACAACAGCTACAATTCCACTGATTATTATTGCAATATATCCAGGCCATCCTACTACGCCTTTTAGAAGAATCGCTATAAAGGTTAATGGAATTCCAAAATCAAGTCCCAATTCTGGCGGAATAATCGATCCCATCAAGTAACCCGCAATTGTGTTTACCTGCCATATTATCCAAAGTGTAAGGGAAGCTCCAAATAGGAAACTCTTGTAGTCTTCTTCTGGATTGTTCAAAAAATGCACCGATGAAATAGCATAACTCTGATCAGTCATGCTGTATGCAAGCAGTACCTTCCACCTCATTTTTATCCCCTGCAGATATGGAGCAATCGACAAACTGTATATCATCATTCTAAGATTAATAATCAGTGCAGTATAAATGATTACAAGCATATGGGCATTGTTGCTTAACAGCTGTAGTACCGCAAGCTGTGAAGCACCAGCAAATATTCCTATACTCATAAGCAATGCCATTCCCAATGATAGTCCGGTGTTTGCAGCAGTAATTCCGCTTATCAAAGCAAAAGGTATGATACCAATTATTAATGGAGTCACGGACTTGGCTCCTCTTGTTGCACTCTCTTTATTTATCATTACAATTTACCTTCTTTCAATAAAACAATAATACATTGTATTCTATCACAAACACTATGCTTTATCCATGCAATTGCATTCTGACAATATTACAGACCTGCATACGCTGCAGGTCTGTTCTTAAAATACGTAGGATTCACCGTTCTCTAGGATAACAGTGTCACTTTCTTTATTCTTCTCTTTAAACTCATTGGGATCTGCCTTAATAACTGGAAATGTATCGAAATGTATCGGAATTACTATCTTAGGTTTAACGAATTCTGTTGCAATAACAGCATCGTCTATATCCATGGTATAGTTTCCACCGATTGGGAACATTGCTACATCGATATTTTCAGGTTCCAGTAGCTTCATATCCATGGTTAACCCAGTATCTCCGGCATGGTATATCTTCTTGTTATTTACCTCAATTAAGAATCCCCCTGGATTTCCACCGTATAGCATTCCTTTTTCAGTCTTTATTCCTGATCCATGAAGTGCCGGAGTCATCTTGACAGTACCAAAGTCGAATTTGAATCTTCCTCCAATATGCATGGCATGGATCTTAATTCCTTTGTCTGAAAGATAATCAGAGATTTCTGCGTTTGTAATTACTAATGCATCATTAATTTTGGCTAGCTCGACGGAATCACCAATGTGATCCCCGTGACCATGTGTAATAAAGATATGTGTAAGATTTTTTATATCACTCAGTTTGAGCTTTGATGATGGATTCCCTGAAATGAAAGGGTCAATTATTGCTTTAAATGGACCTTCCTCAACGACTACAGTAGAGTGTCCAAGATAAGTCAGTTTCATGCTTAATCACCTCTCCTTTTCCTAAATATACCCATACTAAAAGTAAAACATCTTATATTCTTCCTTGTCTATTCCCAATCATTCCATATTTCCGGTTTATAACCCACGGTTGCTTGCTTTCCATTCCTAACTATGGGAGTATTGAATAATTTTGGGTTTTTCAAAACTATCTCTTCACGGATAGCGTTTCCTCTAATACGGTGAAGATTCAATTTCTCATAATCTTTGGAACTGGAATTTATAAGGTTATTTAAACCAACTGAAGCTCTTACACTTTCAAATTCTCCTTTACTTAGCCCGTATCTATACAAATCTTTATACTGGAACTCAATATTTCTTTCTTTGAAGTAGCGTTCAGCCTTTTTTGTATCAAAACATTTATTAGCACCATAAATTTGAATATTCATCATTTCACCCACCAACTATTCAATTATTTCTTTTACCCTTCCTACAATTCCATCCTCCAACATCACCTTGATGCCATGGGGATGGTTGGTTGACTTGGTTAAAATCTTTACCACTACCCCTTCAGTTAGCTTTCCGGACCTCTGATCTTGTTTCTGTACAACCATAACTCGTGAACCCACTTTTAAATTCTCTCTCAAATTTCCATTCATGTTAGATTACTTCCTCACTCTCAAAATTAAACCATCATTGATTTCTGATAGCTCCTGACTCTTTATTCGTACTAAAGAATACTCTGAACCTCCACCTGAATATACATATTCCTTTTCCATTACCCTTGGATCAACTATAAAAGTAGCTTTATATCCAAATGATGGAACTCCACCACAAGGGAACCCTGTCTTCACCAATATTTCATCTTCTGTTGCTGTCCTAGGTCTTTCAATCTTTAGAGCTTTTCCAACCCTGGACGTACTAACCCTGTCTTCTCCCTTTACAATTGCAACAATCAAATCTCCTTCATCATTAACCATACAGATATTTTTAACCAGATCATCTGGAGTTGCTCCTGCAGCATCAGCTGCTTCCTGTACAGAGTGACAAGTCTGTTCGAAGTGAAGATGCTCTGCATCAATCCCCCTATCCACCATGTACATCTTAAGCTTCTCTTCATATTCTATCATAATCTTCCTCCTCTCAAATCGTCAGTTTTGTTTATATTACTTCACTTGTTCTATAGGTCCTTAATCGACTCATACATAGTGTTCTTGAATATAGCGTACTACATGTAGATATATCTGTCTACATAAAGCAAACCGACAATTTCGCTATCATGCCGGGCGCACTATCAAAAGACAGTTTGCAAACATCTGCAAACTGTCTTTGATTAATTGATCTTGTACTCACAGGACAATTAGAATCTATTTCTGTCGATTCTTTTTAGTCCTCGTAAAGAGGGTTAACTCCTTCCTGAGTTTCACCTTCATATAAAGGATTCCCATTTTCTATTGTTATCTCCTGGGTTTCATTGTTCCAAGTTACTTCAAATCCCAATGTTTCGCTTATAAATCTTACCGGGACGACTGTTCTTGAATTAATAATAAATGGTCTGATTGAAGGATCTTCATCCAACATCACATCTTCACCGTTGATTCTTGCTGTGTTATTTCCAATCCATAACTCAAGAATATTTTCTCCAAGTTTGTATTCTACTTTTCTTTCTTCACCATCCCATCCAATTTCTGCACCAAGTTCTTCCCCAATAAATCTAAATGGCACCATAGTTCTGCTGTTTTGAATGAATGGAGGAACTTCCAATACTTTTTGGATACTTCCAGTAGTCACGTTTTCATTTCCAATCTTAAGAATAATCCTATTGCTTCCATCATTTTCATCTGGATTTGCTGCTCCTGGTACTACATCATCCAACCCGTCATCATCACAGTCCAAATCACCACCTATTCCTAGTGGTATGAAGAATTCATCCTTTAGATACTGTTGACTTGGACTATCATCATCTTGGAAGTAAAAAGCCAAACCCTTGTCGTTTAGCTCACACTCATTTAGCAATCCTGATGATTTAAGCTGAAGCAGTATTGAATCTGCAAATACCATAGCTAAAACCACATCTGCATTTCGGTTCTCTATATTGAGATTCATTTCTTCAATTTCAAGATTTCCCAATAGAGTAATGTTTCTACTGTCTATAGGAATTCTGATTTCTATTCTTTCAGCAGCTTCAATTAACCCATCGTCATCACTATCTGGATCATTATCATCAACAAAGACTGCAGTATTAGGCTTGTTAGATCTTGAGCTATTGTAATCCTGGGCTTTAGTCTGGTTTTCTTCACTACCATCATCTAATCCATCATCGTCTGAATCTTCATCTATGAAGACTTCAGACGTTGGCTTGTTGGATCTTGCAGCATTGTAATCCTGTGCGTACGAAACAAGTTTTTCTCTGATTTCAACATCTGTGTCTGCTAAAGACTCATTTAGAAATAACGCCAGTGTCTCCTGTAGTGAAAGCCACGGTTGATCTGATTCAGCTTCCAGCATTGACTTTGCTTGTCTCATATTTCCCTGAAATCTGTCTGACACTTGGATATCCATCTTCTCTCTGTGGTTTTCCATTTCCATTTCAGCTTCTTTTATGATTTCAGAACTTATTTCAGTCCACTGTTCATTTGTCACTCCAAAAGCAGGTGTTATGGCAATGGATATAACCATCGTAAATGAAATAGCTATACTTATTATTTGTTTTCTCATGTAAATCTCCCTTCAGTCCTTTATTAAAACGTCCATTCTAACACATTATTCTAGATGATAATTATTATCTATATACCCTTTGTAGCTATGCAGTAATCTGAAAATGTGTTAAGTAGTCGATTGTGAGAAATGATTCTCGCTAAAATAGCTCAAAAAACAAAAAGTACCGTCCCTGGTGTTTTTTGAGTATTTCTGGGTAATAGGAAACTAAAGGATAGTTTAGATCTAGAACTAAAAAGGAGGAATTTGAAAATGTCAGTTGTTAAGGTTGTTGAAATTCTAGCGGAATCCACCGAAGGTTGGGAGGATGCCACTCAGAAAGCTGTTATGCAGACTTCAAAGACAGTAAAGAATATTACATCTGTTTACGTTAAAGATTTCCAGGGTATTGTTGAAGATAACAAGATTGTAAAATACCGTGTCAATGTAAAGATTTCTTTTATAGTAGACTAAAATTTTAAGGACCTGGGGACATTAATGTCCCCAGGTCCTATTTTTGTAGATATCGATTCTTATACTACTTGATTTACTTGATCAAAGATAAATAAGGACGATCGAAACGTTTATCATATGCACCATTCCCTCTAAGCTTCTGATCCCAGAAATAATTTAGTAATCTCTGGCTAAGCAACCTAAAGAGAATCTGCATACCCTTACCATATCTAATTGGCTTGGCTAATTGAAAAATATCTGTTTTGTTGAATTTCCCTTCATTGACCAGGTTCTCAATAGTATTTACCAATGGCTTGATCATATTTTCTTGAGCAGATTCTGGTCTCATTTGTAAGCCTTCCATCCCACCCTTGATGGCTGTGCCAAGATAAGTTCTTCCCAACCTTACTGCCAATTGTTCAAAATATGCTTCAAGATAGTTTGACTGACTGCTTTCAGGAAAGCCTGATTGTACAAAAAAGCTTATGCTACCCTCTGAGACTTCGAGTTTCTCGATAAAACCCATTACATGGGAAGGCATTGCATGAACATATAAAGGCATGAAAAACATAACATGTTTTTCACTCTTAAAAGACTCTGCCCACTCTTGCCATCTATCTCTATCCTTCAAATCTCTAATCTCAACCTTATCACCGAGGGCTTTAACAACTCTTTTCAGTATCAGTGCAGAATTGCTTCCACTCACTCTGGGAGAACCATTATAGATAACAAGTTTTTCAATAGAATCTGTTGATGCAAAAGCCACAGCATGGTTCTTAGCACTTCTTGAATCCAATGCGTGTAATTGAAGATTTCCTTGGCCAACTAAACGATATGCCTTGGCCTTAAAGTGGTATGCAGTTCGATACAAATAATCCTCAATAATTTGCTCTTCTCGATTTGTTAAACCTTCATTATCATAGTAAAATACCATATCAGGATAATTCTCATATCTTTCTACATGATGACATTCACCATCTACCAGTTCTATATATGGATGGTGATGGGGAATTGTTCTGTCTAAAAAAGCTTTTGCTCGATGATTGAGAAATCCTTGAGCCGTATCCATCAGTAAAATGGCAGTATCACTATTTACATAGTCTACATATGATTCAGCCATTTCATCCTTCATAACACACATGCCAGGGGTCTTAAGCCAACAGTTCCAACAACCAATGCATGATTTTATGGATTGTTCTTCTAATCTAACCACTTTCAAAGGTTCATCATATAGATTTTGGATAGTTTCATAAAGCCCAACATCTTGTTTCTCTCTCAGATCAAACAAAGTTTTCATCTCTTCTCTCCTTTTGGTTGCTTAATAGTTTTTACTAGAAACCCTTCTTTTCTAACCACTCATATAGTGTTTTTTCTCTATAAGATGTTTTCTCTTCATCACCATCGTATTTTCCCAATGTCAATTTATCATGTATGTTTCCATCCATAAGAAATATCACTCTGTCAGCCCGAGCTGCCACCTTCACATCGTGGGTTACTATTATCACTGTTGTCCCGTCTAGATTAATATCATTAATGATATCCAGTACTCCTCTTGAGGTGCTGCTGTTTAGGGCTCCTGTCGGTTCATCCCCAAATAAAATATCAGGCTGATTGATTAATGCCCGGCATATCGCTGCGCGTTGCAACTGTCCTCCTGAAACTTTTTTAATGTCATTTCCAGCTATGCTATCAATGCCAGTTTTTATCATAAGTGCATCGGCATTTTTATTTACTTGCTCTCTTGAAAGCTTTCCAAGCTTAAATCCAGGAAGTACAATATTGTCTCTGATAGATAAGTTTTTTAGAAGATATGAGTGTTGAAAAACAAATCCTACTTGTTCCAGTCTTACTGCGCTCATTTTTACATCGTCCAGCTTGGCTATATCTTTCCCACAGATCAGTACATTGCCTGAAGTGGGTCTATCCATCCCACTTATACTATAAAGCAATGTAGATTTTCCAGAACCAGACTGCCCCATGATTGCTATAAACTCACCCTCTACTACCTCAAAATTTATGTCATTCAATACCTGTGTATCTTCATAGCTTTTTTCTAAATTCTCTACCTTCAGTATTGTTTCCATATTGCACCTCCTAAATTTAACTATTCATTAATGATAGAAATAATATTGTATTTTTTTATTATCCTCAGAACGATCCATGTTGATAAAAGAATCAACACCAACAACAACAATGGAATTAGTATATATTGAATTAATGGATCGACAATTAGCTCAACCTTTTGAACCCCAAGCCCAGAAATGCTCAACACGAGATTAACTATCCTTTCTCCTAAGACACCCGTTAAAATTACACCGGCAAAAATTCCAGCTATGGCAACAAAGCCAATTTTAATCAAATACTGCTTTTTAATATCCATTTCAGTAAATCCTAAAGCCTTCAAGATTGCAATTTCCGACAAATCCTTTGCCAAACGCAGTCTTAAAAAAAGCACAGTAATTAGCATTACTAAACATGCTCCTATGATAATTATTAGTAAAACAATAGTCTTAAGCTGTGCTACAACCCCTCCCAGTGTCTGGTTGATGAAATCCTCCATTGGGGCTACCTTAACTCCTGGTCCAATGATTTCAGACCATTCATCTGCCGTTCTTTCAACTTCTGAATTTTCCTTAAGGTTAACAGAAAAAGAATATTTTTCACTGTTTAGTTCTGAAAAATCATATTTTGACTTAGCTGTGTATCCACCGCTGGTAACATCCTGATATATTCCAGAAACAGTAAATTCCTTTTGTTTGTCATTATATGAAAGTACCATTGTATCACCGACATTTTTTCCAATCTCATTGTTATTAAGATAGGAAATGGCAATTTCATTTTCTGCATCAGGAGCCTCTCCGCTAATATATTTTAGTTCATTCCCCGAGTTATCACCACTGTCTATATGCAAATTCATAGGACCATTTTCAACATCAGTGGTCTGAACACGCACCCTTCTGGATTCATAATAGCTTTCAATTGAATGATCATTCTGTAAGACTTGTAATACTTTGCCATAGTTGTCTTCAATATCTTCCCCATTATCAACTTCAATCAGTATATCCTCCAGAGAACTTCCCATATATGTAATAAATTCGGATGACTCAAAGGTATTCATCAGATTAACAGGAATCATAATCATCAGTACTGCAATTAGCACAACTGTAAACACTATTATCCAGTTTCTGAACTTATAGAAAACCTCTCTGATTGCCATCAGCCAGTTAATGGGGATCTTCTTTGATTTATGTAGTCCGTCTTTTACATGGCCCTTATCTTTATCAAAGCCCTTCCCTCTAACTAATGCATCCACAACCGTAACCTTCTTAATTCTCTTTAATACCTTATTGCAATAATAGTTTATAAGAATAAAAACAAAGATTCCAACCGCAAGTGATAATACAATTGCCAAGGGAGACATACTCATATTTCCAAATGTAGTCCTGATATGACTTGTAAATACATCACTGGTCAACAATGCTAGTATATATCCTATTATTACAGCTATCACTGCTAATATCCTATACTTTATTAGATAAATATCCCTAATATCGGTAAATTGAAGTCCAATAGCCTTCATTGTACCTATTTCTGAGATTTCTTCTTCCAACGCAGCCATTATTGTAAACTTGACGCAGATAAAAGATACAATTATCAAAAGTATGCTTACCAGAAGCAAAACAAAAACAGTTGTAATATCAGTTATTGCACTTAATAGAAAAATCATTGCATAGGTTACTGCCTGACCATTCTGGGGAAGTCCTGCATTTTCATAAGCTGTTTGAAAATCCGAAGCCTCTTTTGAATCTGTAAAATAGGCCTCTATCAGATATTCATTCTCTCCAACTTGACCATTTAGCATCTCAAAATCATCATCACTTAACAGTATTCTTGTTGAAGAGACCATAGGGGAGTTCATCTGTGAATCCAGAATAAATTCCTTGATAATAAATTCCCTTTGCATATCATCAAAGGTCAGAACGACTTGGTCTCCGATTTCCATGTCATACATTTCCTTCAAAAGTACTGGAATCCCGATTTCTCCATCATTAATTACTACTCTTTCATGATCGAAATCAACAAGCAAATCCTTGGTTTCGTTCTGCTTTACCAGCCCAATTCCAAGACGGTTGTCAGAAAGATCGTATGTATCATTATTTCCAACAACACTAATAGATTCCCCGTGTACATTAATCATAGTAACCGTCTGAAAGTAGGTTGTCCCTTCATAGTTTGATATAAACTCATCTACTCTATCCTGATTGATTTCTCCCTTGTGCATCTGAAGAAAATGAGGTGGCTGAGCTTTCTCATATAGTTCAGAAATTGATGCAAAGGTTTGTACTCCCATTATGACAGACAGAATGGCTAGACCTGCTGAAAACATCATAAATAGAAGCAATGCAAGATTAATCACTTTATTTCGCTTAAAATCATTTTTAACAATTAACCAATTCATATCCAATCCCCAACCCCTTGAATTATTCTGAAGATTTTTCAATATCCACAGACGATTAACCAAGCCATAAGACTTGAGAGTACATGCTCTTATTGAGTGCATAAAGCAATACAACTGACCAGTTACAGATATAATACCATAATAAAATGGGAATGTTTAGCTCTTTCCTGCTTATGAGCGACTTATATATTCTGCCCGGCTATTCTTCCGAATACAATGCATTCTGTAATAGCACAGCTAGCTAAACGACTGGCTCCATGAACACCGCCCACAACTTCACCTGCTGCATATAATCCTGAAATGGAGTTTCTATTAAAATCTAGCACCTGCGCTCTCTCGTTAATTAATAAACCGCCCATAGTAAAATGGACTTTAGGCCATAGACGCATGGCGTAAAATGGTTTTTTCTCGATTGGAGAGGCTTCATCCGCAATCGGTTTCTGAAAATCATCATCGATACCTTCTTGGACAAAACAGTTATAGCGGCGTATGGATGCTTGTAGGGCTTCCGAATTTATATCATAATATGATGCCAGTTCATCTATGGAGTCAAATGTTTTAACCACATCATTTTGGATAGCTTTGGATATATCCCAACCAGAGGATTGAACAGCTTTATCATCAGCGATGCCAACACACGGATGCCCTATACTTAAAATGGAATCAGCTGATTGTTTTCGATCTCCAAATTCATTTATAAACCTTTTTCCAGTATTGGGATCCACTGCTATACCGTATTGAAATAGAATGTAGTCCGCAAATAATGGGCCGTGACCAAAACCAATTTCATCTGGTGATGACCAGGCACCTAGTTGAATTTGAGACAGTTGAACCGATCCAGCTCCAATACTTAGAGCCGATTTTAGAACCTCTGCTGTCGCAAATGGCTTATTGGTAGTTTGGATTTTTTCATCCAATCTTGGGTCTTGAACAGATCTGAAATCTACGTCTGCCCCATATCCTCCAGAAGCGATAATAATACCCCTTTGAGTTCGAATTTTGGCAGGAGAGCCTGTATCAGTTTTATAATCATAGTCTAGTAAAACATCCCCTCCAATAACTTTCCCTTGTTCATCTATTATGATGGATCTAAAAGAAGTGCTGTAGAGAATGGGAATTCCTAATTCATCAATTTTTTTCAACATCTTTTTAAGAATAGTTCCGCCTGAGATGCCTTCTGGTGTATAACACCTGGCGACGCTATGACCTCCAAATATATCAACTCGGTCCAAATAAGGTACATTGAGTACATCTATAGTCCATTCAAAAGCATTTTTTGCATTGGATACAAAAGCATTCAGCAGTTTTGGATGATTCAGCCCAAGACCTGCTTTTAGCATATCATCATACATCATTTGTTCACTGTCTTCAATTCCCCACTTTTTTTGAAGCTTTGTATCAGGGGCTGCAATCCCTCCATCGCTTATAATGGAGTTACCACCTGCTTTTTTCATTTTCTCGATGACAACTACCTTTTTTCCAGATTCTGCGGCTTCAATTGCTGCGGTAAACCCAGCGAAGCCACTACCGACTACAAGCACATCAACTTTTTCATTCCACTGAATTTCTTTTTCCATTATAATCTCCATTCTATGTATTAGAGGATTAACTTGCAGCATAACTTTACTTCATATTTAAGGATTCGGTGATGATATTATCTATTTTCCTATTTGCAAATAATTCAATACCACCTGTTGTCAAATTGTATAGAACTGACCACTGTAACTTGTCTGTATCCCCATCCAAGACGCCGACTTTAGCTAGTAAATCGACCGCTTGCTGATTACTCAGCACTTTATCATTTCTAAGAATCTCTTCCTCAACGGTGTCGTAACGGTCAAATTCTGAAAATCCCTCACCGATATTGACTCCGTTATATGCAATGAAATTTGAAGCAATCTGATAATCTTCATTTGTCTCAACAACGCGTAATGCACCATCATAATACTCTACCAGTACCGATTTTCCTGTCGCATCTGCTATCAGATAATGGCAATCGATCCCTCCCGAAAAATATATGTTGTAGTTCTTCAACAGTTGTATTGCTTCATCCACCGAAGCTGCCTTGTCTAAAACCAGCCTGATTGTCGTTGTAGTATTAAGTGTAACCTTATTTGGATCGTTAGGTGCTGCCGCTTCGGGTACAGCCAGCAAGGCAATTGCTACACCTTTTTCGTTCATCCCATCAAAAGGCAGGTAAGGAGCGACCAAAACGAGAAAGCTATTTATACTTATCCCTTTTGGCAATGTACTCTCATCGTACCCTGCAAAACTCAGGTTAACGGTTGATACAGAAGCATATCCATCATCTGGATTCGTGAAAACCTGCAAAGACGGTGCATATGAAAAGTCGAAATTTCGTCCATATATGATTTCATCCTTCTCATTACGAACAACGAATGCGGTGCATCCATCACCTGTGACACCTAGATCAATCGGCAATCCCTTTAAGAGTCGTTTTGTTACATATCTTTCAATATCTCTATCGCTCTTTGCGCCAGTCTTTAAAAAACCGTCAAACCCATAATCACCATAATATGTCATTTGAAACATACCATAATCATCAACTTTTTTTAGACTTCCTAGTGTTCGTAGTTCATTGTTAAACAGAACAATCCCTAGAATAAGTATCAGTATTAATAATACAAGCAATGAAAATCCTGTCTTTCTTGATGCTTTTCTCATGTTATCCTCCAGTACATAATTCGTAAATAATCATCAGTTAATATTTTATCTAGATAAGTCTATTCCAACCGGTAGTTACCAGGATGCTTTATGAATTGAAAAACAATAAATACAGTAATGAAGAACATTATCAGGATGATACTGACTGCCCCTGCTGTATTTGTCAAGATAGTAACCAGACCATGAGAAAAATTAGCCATGGCGTGGAATAATAAAACAGCCAGTATACTTTTCCCAGTTTTAATGTATATAAAAGTAATCATAATCGATAGCATAACAGTGTACATCGTATACCCTGCTAGTGCTATTGTAATTCCATAGGCATCTGTAAGGCTGTATTGTGTTGAATCAACAAGGAAAAACTTAGGAAGATGCCAAACTGCCCATATTATTCCCATGACTACACCTGCCTTAATGGGTTCATACCTTTGCAACAAGCGTGGAAGAACATACCCTCTCCAGCCAATTTCTTCACCTGCCGGTCCTTGAACAATAATAAAAAAAACTACCAGAGGAATCAATTGCCATACTTCAGGATATATAATGGGTAGGAGAAAAGACTGAAATTCCAAATCCACAATAAAATATGATGTAACGTAAGAAGTTAATAAAATTGCTGGCATTAAAAATAGCGCAAACATGTACCAACGAAACGAAAACTTCACCTTTGTCAATTTCTTAATCAATTTTACCAGACCCGCTCTACCTTCTGCTGAGACAATAAAAACCAATCCCAGTATAGATGGCATAAAATTACCAATGCTAACAAGAAACTGCCCCGGTAAAGACAAATCTATTCCATATCCTCCAAGTAATGCCGGAAGCCAAAACAACCAAGATAGAAGATATGTGATAATCAAAAAAAGTATTACTCCTGATCCGGCATTTTTATTCTTGTCATTAAGTTTCCCATCATAAATCATAACTATATAACACTCTTCCTTCCTGTAATTTTGTTTTATTGAATAAAATTACAAAGGTTCTTTGATTGGTAGTTCTATACAATAAATATATGTAGCTTTGCCTAAATTTTAACATTTAACATCTATACTTTCAACATAATATTTCATTCCAGCTTGACTCTTAAAATAGAATAGATAACCGTTGCTCGTTTTTCTTTTGCATATTGTCAACTCTCTTCATGATATGATTGATATTAATCCTAAAAAATGGTATGCTACGTCGGTAAAGCAAAAATTATTGTTACTGCATTTCAGTAGCTCTAATAAGGAAGATTGCATGCTGAAAAGCTTATACTCTAAGTTTTTTAGTTTATAAAGAGAGGTAATAATATGTTAAAAGTTAATAAATTGTCGTATTCATTTCCACAAAAAGATCTCTACAATGAGATTTCATTTGAATTGGCAGATGGTCAACACTGTGCCTTTATTGGCTCAAGTGGCATTGGAAAAAGTACACTCATAGATATAATAATGGATCCCGAAAGATACATGTTTAGTGGCACACTGGAAATGGATCCACATTCCAGAATTGGATATGTAAGTCAATTTTCACAGCTGGACAACACTCAGCAAATTAGTGTCTTTGATTATATTGCAGAAAAATATATCAAGTTGCAAGATGAAATTGATGCTATTTTTACTAAAATGGAAACTTCCTCGGATATAGATTCCTTATTGGAAGAATATCAAAAAGTTTTAGACTCATTTAATGCAATAGGTGGAGATGATTTTGAAAATGTCATCGATAAAAAGCTTAATCTTGCTAATCTAAACAAGCATAGAGATAAATTGGTTTCTGAGCTTAGTGGTGGTGAATTCAAGCTTATTCAAGTAATCAAGGAAATGCTTAATAGTCCAGATCTTGTAATTATGGATGAACCAGATGTATTCCTGGATTATGAAAATCTAGTTTCCCTTAAAGAACTGATTAATTCTCACAAAGGGATACTGCTAATTATTACACATAATAGATATCTCTTGAATCACTGCTTCAATAAAATATTGCATCTTGAAAACATGGAGATTCAAGAATTCGATGGTAGATACATTGACTACAACTTTGAACTGCTTCAAACGAAAATTGAGTTACAGGAACTTGCTGCCATAGACGATGCAGAAATTGAACGAAATAGTATTTTGATAGAGAGACTACAATTTATGGCAAATCAAAATGCCGAAGCTGCAAAAGGAAAATCTGTAAATGCAAGAGTAAAGATTCAGGAAAGACTAAAAGCACGTAGAATTAAAGCACCATTTGTAGCCATTCAACAACCGGATATCATTTTTAATATTGATCATGAAATAGAAGATATGGCTGTTCTTGAAGTTAATAATTATAGTGCTTCCTTTGAAGACATACTTCTGAAGGATGTCAGCTTCGAAATAAAATCTACTGATAAAGTAGCTATTATAGGTGCAAATGGTACAGGAAAAACAACATTATTGAGAGATATTTATAAAAACAACAATGATGCTATTAAGATAAATCCCGAGACAAAAGTTGCTTATTTATCTCAGCTTCAAGGAGAAATGTTGAATGAATCGAATACAATAGCAGATGAATTCTTTGACGCAGGATTTAAATCTTATGATGATATCAAATCGAGTATTTCAAACTATGGCCTAGATGAAGAAATTATTGATCAAAAGATAGAATCTTTGTCAGGCGGAGAAAAGAATATGCTTCAATTAGCTAAGATTTCCGCAAGCAATGCAACATTTTTGCTTCTAGATGAGCCTACAAGTCATCTGGACACATATTTTCAAATTGCATTGGAAAAAGCCCTTCAAAATTATAAAGGCGCCATTTTAATGATTTCTCATGATTACTATACCATTGTAAATTCTATGGATTATGTATTAATCATTGAGGACAATACAATTAGAAAAACGAGTATTCGGAAGTTTAGAAAGATGATCTATAATAACCATTTTGATAAAGACTATTTGGAGATTGAACAAAAGAAAAAATCCATTGAAACTGAAATTGAACTGGCTTTAAAAGACAATGATTTTGAACAAGCAAAAATATTATCAGAAAAACTTGAAGAGATGATAAAGTTATTATAAGGTGATATAAATAAGTCAAATTATTAAATCTCACAAAATAGCAAACCCTTGAAAACGATTTTATAAATCCATTTTCAAGGGTTTGCTTTATTTTCTCTAGACCTAGTTAAAAACACCATTCATTCCAATATCATAAAAGAACTTGACTCCGTCTTTTCCATTCCTTTTTACTTCATACATTGATGAATCTGCATTTTTTAATAATGCTTCGCCATGCTTTCCATTATCCGGATATATTGCAACACCTATGGAAGAATTGACTTTATACTCCCTGGAACCTATATGCATGGCTTCTTGAATTACCTTATGAATCTTCTGTACCATCATATCTACGCTTTTCTTATCATCGATATTACGGATAATAATTGTAAATTCATCTCCGCCCATTCGTGCTACAGTATCAGATTTTCTTATAGACTTTAACAATCTATCACCGAGTGTTACCAAGACTTGATCGCCAACTACATGACCATAATTATCATTGATATCCTTAAATCCGTCCAGATCGATAAAAAGAAGAGCAAACTTGCTATTATCTCTTTCACTCTCTACTACCATCCGCTCCAATCTTTCAAAAAACAATCTCCTATTGGGCAATCCTGTCAACTGATCATGATTAGCATATTTTATCAATTCCAACTCCAGTTTTTTACGTTCTGTAATATCTGTCGCTGAACCTACAATATGAGATACTCTTTCCCCTTCGAAAATAGGTGTTAATGTAGTCAGCCAGATACAATCTCCACCAGACAGATCTAGCTCATCTTCATAAGTGATACTCTCTCTGCTATCGACACATCTTTGATAATTTTTCTCTACAAAATCTCCCAACTCTTTGCCAAGTAGCTCTTGTGGTGACTTATTCATTATTTGCTCAAGAAGAATACCTGTTCTATTTTGATGAGCAAGATTGTTTCGAATGAATCTAAATTTATCATTTTCTAAAACTTCTATAAGAAACATAGCATCTTGTGTACCATTAAATACTTTTTCATATTCTTTAGTTAATCTTAAAATTTCCCTCTCTGTTTCTTTCAAGTCCGTAATGTCTGTGTGTGCTCCCAGCATGCGGATTGCTTTACCATTTTCATCTCTTATTGCTAAACCTCTACACCTAATCCAAATAGTAGAACCATCTTTGTGTCTGTATCGTACGACTTGATCATAAGGATAATTGGGATCTGCACAGTGTTTAGTAAAATTTTCTGTGGCTAATTCTAAATCTTCTTGAAAAATAATATCTTGCCATTCACTGGAAAGGTGTTCTTTTTCATCTGGATCGTACCCGAGGGTTTCCCAAAACTTGGGACTCATCCATTCATTCTCAATGTTTTCTAAATCCCAATACCAAATTCCATCCAGAGAGCCTAATTGTATAAATTCAAAAATACTTGTATCGTTATTGATTAAATCATATAACTCACTCTTTAAGTAATTTTCTTTCACAATGACCAAGTCCTCTCTTCGTCAAACTAGTCTTTTTTCGTCCTAAAAATTACTACTATATATTATCATACTACTGAATTAAAATCTTACCACTGTTGATTCATAGTGTCAATTTTTTTCAGTAGGATAAAAATAATTATTGAATGAACGATATTTGATAGTGTGTCTTTTTAGATTATCAGCCGCAATTACCCTACGATTGCAAAGAAGTTCCAGTGCCATAGCAGACCAACCAATGATATTAAAAAGATCACTGTTGTAAAATACAACGATTTGTCCATTCTCGTCATTCCACTACTTTTCTTCATCCAGATGGCAGAAATTATCGCTGTAATAATTGTTGCTGCAAGTAAAGGATAATTGAACATAATGAATGGCTCCATTTCTGAGTAGGTACGGAAACTGCTTGTCATTATTTTTGCGACCGGAATCAAATTATTAATGATGAAAACTGTTCCAATGAGCACCAACTTTAGATGATATTTGTAAAATCTTTTTCTTGCGGGCTCCATTTCTCTTTTTCTACGCTTTAGAGCTACAATTGTGAGGACCACAGGAGCAATGAAAAAGAACAGCATATTTAGTATTAGTATAATGACACTACCAACCAGGAAAGGTACTGTCCTGCCTTGGGGCAATGCCGATAAATCCATTCCATTGCCGACAACAATTTGCTCCACGGTATCATTCTCAAGGTTAAATTGCAGAACAGGATAGATGTTTCTAAATAGTGGAATGTTGTCTTCTATTAATTCATAGTAATAGGGTGCGGTCTGAAGATAAGTTCCCTGGTAAGCCCCAATATTCATGGCAATCTCGTTTTCCCCAGTAGCCTTAACTTCGTACAACCCTAAGTATTTTGCGAAATCCAGGAAATTACCTACCTGTCGTTCCATTGGAACATACCTGCCAACAACCTTGTTCGAAGAAGGCAATGTCTCATTAGGAACCTTTATATTGTTACGGTCACTTCCAAGTAATAGATCCTGCAATCCAAATAAAATATCCATTTCAAGGTAAGCATTTGTTAGAATCACAATCCCAAACCGTTCTTCCGGGACGATAGCAAACTGGCTTGAGAAAGTTGCTGTATTTCCACCATGACCAAATGTTTGGTATTCTCCAACATACTCAAAGAAGCCGTGGGCAGTTCCAACCATTTCTCCCCTTGAGTCATAGCTTGGAGATAACATTGTATCCAACGTATCTGGATCTTCAAACAACAAAGATTTTTCACCTTCGCCGGGTGTAAGTGCAATGGCAAATTTTGCAAAATCTTCAACAGTACCATTAAGAGATCCCGCGGGTAAATGAGAAATATATGACCAGTTCCCGCGTTGGAAGCCACCTTTTTGATCCGGTAAATACCCTTGAGCCTTATTTTCCAGGATACTTATATTATCTTCAAGCGTAGGGTGTGCAGAAGTGTTTTCCATCGACAGCACATTAAATATTTTTTCTTTTTCATAATCCTCAATGCTCTGGTCGCTTAGTGTCTGTACCACATACCCAGCAAGAGATGTTGCATAATTACTATAAGCACTGGCTGTACCCACTTCATAATATTGTTCAGGCTTATCTCTCAAAATTGCCTCTTCTAAGGACACCAACTGCTCCTCTGAAAAGACAATTATGTTGAAAGCATAATCACCAAAACCAGATGAATGATTCATAATATCCCTCATGGTTATAGGGTGCTGGTATTCAAGTTTTTCAGCGAATTCCTCAGGAAGGTATTCGGTTATATTTGTGTCCAGATCAAGCTTGCCATCTTCAACCAATTGCATCACAGATGTCCAGGTGAACAATTTACTGGTCGATGCCCATTCAAAAACGGTCTGTTGTGGATCAACAGGAATTTTATTTTCCAGATCAGCATAACCATACCCTTTCTGAAAAATCACCTTCCCATCTTTCACAACTGCTACTGCAGCCCCTGGTGCAGTCTTTCCAATGTATGTTGAAACGTAATCATCAATTTCCTTATCCATTTCTTCAAGTGGAATCCCTGAGGGAGTTTTACCTCCTTTTGTGTTTAAATCAGAAGCATTTACAGGCATCATTAATGCACTCATCAACAAAATCATTATACATATACTTACCGCTACTTTAGAATAAACTCTACTTTTCATTGTAACACTCTCCTTATATAAGTTAATTAGTTAACCGACTGACTAATAGTCAGTTATAGGGTAAAAATGAATCCAATAGTTGAAGTGCTATTGGATAAACTATTCTTCAAACAAGTCCTCTGAGCCAAGTGCAGTGCTTAGCAGAATTTTAAACGCCTTCAAGTAATTCATCGCTTTTTCGATGTCACGATCGAAAGACCTGCTGTTAACCACAAATAGATAACCGGTCATCAAATAAACTGCAGTTTCTTTTGGGTATTTAACATTAAAAACACCTTCTTTATTCCCCTGCTGAATGATTTCTGAAAAACACGATGTCATCGCAAGGGAAAGCTTGTGGTTAATTCTATCCATCATAAAAGTGTTTTCTGGTAGCTGGATTGCTTCATGGAGTGAATAATCCTCTTCCATTGCTGATGATTCCTGAATCATTGTGCTGTCTAGAAAAGAGTTCACCTTTTCCTTTGCAGATTGTGTTTGATCATTGGCTATTGACTTAAATACTGCTATCAATGGACCAATATGTTTTTCAACAATAGCAAACAATATGTCCTCCTTCGATTTAAAATGGTAATACAGTAATCCCCTGGAAATACCCACTTCATCTATAATGTCCTGTGTTGTTGTGCTTAAGTATCCCTTGTTGTGAAATAGTATTTTTGCAGCGTCCATTATTTCTGCTTTTCGTACTTCAGCTTCTTTTACTTCCCGCATTTTATTACCTCCTTATATTACAGATTAAAACTGACAATCTGTCAGTACATACATAGAATAACATGCTACTGACAGATTGTCAATCAATAAATTTAATTATATGATAAAGAATATTCCCCTAAACTTATTGTTTAGGGGAATACGAATTACCAACTACCAGTTTCGTCCACCAACAAGGCTGTTATTCTCTCTGTAAGCCATGTATGCATCATCACGCAGGTCTTCTCTATTTTCAACAATTATCAGAATTTTGCCTTGTTCAATAAGGTATTCATAGTCTTTGGCGTCTTCTTCATCTACTCCCAGTTCAACCAATGCGCCAATAAGTCCACCAGCTACTCCGCCAGCAATTACACCGCCCAGTATGCCAGCAATCGGCCCTGCGGCCATGATTGGACCAATTCCGGGTATTGCGAGCAAACCCAATGCAGGTAATGCCGTAGCAAGTCCGCCCAGTGCTCCGCCCACTGCAGCGCCACCAACCACTTTCTCAGCATAATCCTTTGTTTCTGTATCTATATCAGTTTCATCCTCAACACGGTCCATCTTGTCCTTATCTTTCGCTATTACCGTTATATCATCTTCACGGTATCCAGCTTCTTTCAATCGTTTAATAACGTTAATCGCTTCATTTTCTGTTTCGAAAACACCTACCAGGGCTTTATTATCTCTTCTTTCCCTGTCACGTATACCTTCTTCTCTATCTCGATAGACTGTATCTTTCTCTACTCGATTGTCTACTGAATCTGGGTTCATATTTCCTTCATTTCCAATTTGATCTTTCATTGTTTCCTCCTTTGTAATATAAACATATATCTGGGTTATTTGAAATTTCTTGACTTCACATTTTAAAGATTACCTTCATTGATTGTTTGATATTGTGATTACAAGATCATACTATCAGCTAATACGCTTTGCCACCACAATCCCTGCTACTAATGTTATGATAAAGAGAAGTACAAAAATATAAAACAGAATTTTTGCGATCTCAATAGCTACACCTGCTACTCCGATAAATCCGAAGAATCCTGCAATGAGCGATATGATGAAAAATATTGCTGCCCACTTAAGCATAAACCTCACCCTTTCATTTATTCAATTAAACTTTAATTTTACTGATTCCATATATATCATTGATGCCCGCAATATCAAATTACTAAACAGTAACTAGAATGGGTAATAGATATGTAGTAGTACAATCAAGCTCGACATAAACACTGACTTCTCTTGCTTGTAGCCTGTTAAAGTGATACAATTATAATGATTATGTCACCTAATGCCAATCACCCACGAATTGGAGGAATTATCATGAGTAATGATAAAAACAAGTCTGAAAGAATACAATACCGTAGAGCAGATGATCTTTTGCCAGATCGTTTGCTAAGATTGAGTGTTCCTGGTACGCTTACAAGATTGCAGGAAATCGATCACGAGCTTACTGAGCAACTAAGTGACCTTGAACTACAAAACGAAGAGTTGCAACAGGCACGAACGGACTTGGAATTACTTCTTGAACAGTACTCTAATCTCTATGATTCTGCTCCCGTGGGCTATTTAACCCTAAGCAGAAAGGGAATTATTTTGCAGGTTAACTCAGCAGGAGCACGTTTATTCGGGGTGGAACGATCAAATCTTATAAACGAGCATTTCCAACGATTTATGTCTTCTGAATCTTGGTCTGAGTATACTACTTTCCTGGAAGAAGTATATAGCAATCACTCCCAAGAAATTTTCGAGTTTGAACTTCAAAGACCAGAAGATAAAATTATTGTTCATATGGAGGCTCGAGAAAACAAAGAAGGGAATGCATGCATCGCCGCTCTAATAGATGTCACAGAAGAAGAACAGGCAAAATTGCTTAAGAAAGAAGATTATAAATATCGCATTATATATGAAAACTTAACTCATGGTATTCTTCTTTGTGACCGCGATGGGAGAATCGTATCAGCTAACCAAGCTGCTGAAAGCATTCTAGGACTTACGTTAAGTCAAATGGAAAAGAGACCATTGGTCGAGTTTTTTTCAAATCCTATCCATGAGGATGGCAAAGCTTTTTCGAGGAAATCAATGCCCTTCATTAAAGTACTTAACTCAAATGCTGAAACGCAGGATCTTACAATGGGTTACATGCCAGAGCACTCAACCAATTATACATGGATTGTTGTTTCTGTAATGACGATAAGCATGCCTAATGAAGACGATGATCAATTTTTAATAAGTTTTGATGATATCACATCCCAGAAAAACTTAATTTTATACAATACGCTCACTATAAGAGAGAAACAAGTGTTTCAAATGGTCGTCAGAGGTTACGGTCGTAAAGTAATTGCGGAAAACTTGGACATAATGCCAAAAACTGTGGATAAGCACAGAGAGAACCTGATGGAAAAGTTAAAGATGTATTCACCTGATGAGCTTATAGATTATTCCAAAAAGTTGTAACCAAAAAATCAAAAGTCCTGAAGGTCATAAAATATAATGAATCCACCTCAAAACAAAACCCCCGCAGATTAGCCATCCGGCCATTCTGCGGGCATTATTTTCACATAACATTACTTTGGTTAATCCTCACTATTATCATAAATAGTGTCCTTTTCAATGTCTATTTTTTAGAATATGCCTAGAACACTTAGTATAATGATAATAACAACGACCACACCAACTACATAAAATATTGAATTCATAATTCGTTCCCCCTTAGCCTTTCTTCTCATTAACTTCCTTTAATTCCCATTCGACCAGACAGCGCTACAACATGTTAAATATCTTTATGTTTGAATCGTCATTGTCCATCAAAACTTCATTGTTGTATATCAATTCATCCCCATAATTTAATTTATTAAATATTTTCATAGAGCGATCATCTTCGGTCTCTAGGTTCATATCTTTAATGTCTTCCAAAATCATACGATAACCCCCCTTTCTATAATTTTCACTTGTTAGATAACAGCTCATTTAAGCCTGTGCTTATATATATAAATTGCTATTAATGTCGGATCATCTTTTAGACACTGATCCAACCTGCAATAATATTTCATCAAGCTTGAAATGTTCCAATTTGATAAACGCATAGTCAGTTGGAGAATCAATTGAAACAGAAACAAAACTTACAAAAACCTCTGGCATTTGATCATCGATTTCTCCATGATAGTAATCCATATAATAGAGATCATCAATCCCAATTTCAGGTCCAAAATCTGGCGGACCTACAATATCAATAATTTCTTGGAAATGCATTCCCACTGTAGCACCTAAAATCTCTCGACCTGGTCCCAAAATAACGCTGTTAGCAATTTTGTTTTCCAGGGATTCAGGAGAAGAAAATCGAATGAAGCCTTTATCATATTTATAGAGAATATATTGATGCGGCCCAAACGCTTCGCTATAGCCTTTCTCATCTGGCTCTCCTAATAATTGAGTTATTTCAGTGAATTCTCTTCCCAGAAGGCTCAATATGGGATCATTTTCAAACAGATTCGAAATTGGGTATGCAGTATATTCCACTTTACTCAATAGGTCAGAATCTGCTTCAACACCAGAACTAGAACCCATTAGGACAAAAGGCAATAAAAGAATCAATAATAGCAAATGCAACGTAAACTTCTTCTGAGTAGTAGCTGCTGTAATATTATTCATACTCTTATTCACCATGATCCTTCATCTCCTTTGTTACCAACCTTTCCCGACCAATCCATACTTCTTATATACATAGTGTACCAATGAAGACACGTAGATTACTATTAGCACTTTTCGCTATAAAAAGGACCCCCAAACTGATTTTTACTTAAATCATCTTGGAGGTTCTATATAAACAAAATGGTCCAAAGGATACTAAATTTTTAGTTTTTCCTTTTTCACATTTTATTCTTTTTCAGAACTGACTCGAATTCATCTAAGATATCCTCTAACTTCTCTTTGGGAACAACTTTCCTGGCAATAGGCATGAATTTGATTTCCTCTGCTTCATGGTGTCCGTTTAATTCAGCATAAACTCTCTGAATTTGTCCTTCTTTTTTTCACCTTGCGAAGTTTCGATTTGTGACGATTTGTGACATTGATTTTCTAAACTCTTCATGTTACTTCTTTGTATGAGCTAAAACATCCATTTTGAAACCTTTTTTAATATTGATTATATACTATATGAATCATGGGAATACCAACCTTAATGCTGATATCCCTATGATTCTATCCATAACGTACTTTGAAGTACGATTTATCTTCTTCCGTTTGTGCCATCAATTAAACTGTTGTTTTGTCTGTATGTTGTGTAAACTTCATGACTCAAGTCATCTCTGTTTTCAACTAATATAACTATTTTACCCTGTTCAATCTGTTGTTTATATTCCTCAGCGTCTTCTTCATCGACACCCATTTCAACTAATGCACCTATCAGTCCACCAGCCACACCGCCTGCAACTACTCCGCCTAATATACCCACGATTGGACCTGCTGCCAGTATTGGACCAATTCCAGGAATTGCGAGAAGACCCAGAGCTGGTAGCGCTGCAACTAGTCCGCCCAATACTCCACCAACAGCGGCACCTTCGCCTACTTTATTAGAATCACTCATACTCTTGGTATCTATATCAGTTTTATCTTCAAGACGGTCCATCTTGTCATCGTCTTTTGCTATAACAGTAATGTCATCTTCACGATATCCGATTTCTCTCAATCGTTCGATAACACTAATGGCTTCATTTTCTGATTCGAAAATACCTACCAGAACTTTGTCTTGAGAATCTAAATCTCTGTCTGTTCTACCCATTTCACTGTTTGGTATACCTGCTTCTCTATCTTTATATACAGTATCTCTCTCTACACGTTGGTTACCCGTTGATTTCATGTTCGTGTTTTCATTATCATTAAAAAGATTTTTCATCATTAGCCTCCTTGGCTACACTTAAATTCTCCCAAATTCCCTAACTTCCTGGTCTGCCTCTTCCTTTATTTTGCCGTATCTTTCCTGAATTATTATTGAAAGCATCTTAGCATCACCTTCATCCACATCAAGGTCTTCATCAGTCAGCTCGCACCAATTATTTTTAATGCTTCCCTTGAGTTGATTCCACTTTCCCTTTATAATCGCTTCATTCATATTAACACTCCCATTCCGAGTTAATAATTCATCAGATGATTCTTCAGGATCCATAGTTCCTGTAAATTGAGTATACCAATGAAAATACGTAGAATACTATTAGCAATATCTGGAATCAAACAGATTGTTTAAAATTGAGCCAGTGATCGAGCCGATCTTTTTGATTATATCTTTTATTTGCCTGTTTCATGTCAACCTCCTGAAATTGGAGAAATATCTCAATTATTTCGGGATCAAACTGAGTACCAGCACATTTTTTCATTTCTTCAATAATATCTTCCCAAGACATTGCTTTCTTATAATGCCTTCCACTGCTCATAACTTCATATGCATCTGCAACGGTTGTAATCCTAGCCAGTAGAGGAATCGCTTCTCCCTTTAGCCCCTGCGGGTATCCAAGACCTTCCCAGTGTTCATGAAGGCTCAAAGTCTCTTCTGCCACATTGGCAAACGCTCCAATTGCATGTACAATCCTGTACCCGATTTTAGAGTGTTTCTTGATTTCTTCCCATTCTTCCGCTGACAAAGCACCCTCTTTATTAAATATCTCCTCTGTTATACTAACTTGCCCAATATCATGCACTAGGATCAACTTTTCCAGTCTTTCGAATTCCATTTCCGACAATCCCATTTTCATACCCATCATTTGTGCTACGTTCTGCATAACTGTGTAATGAGCTTCTGTCTCAAAACTCTTTTCTTCTAAATCTTTGAGAAGCTTTTCTACTACCCGGCTATTCACCGACTGACTTTCATCAAATTTTCGTTTATACATGATCTCTTCAGCTTCTCTTAATTTTTCTTCCAGAACTTGGTTTGTATTGGTCTTGATTGCTAGACCTACAGATAGAGAAATCGGCAAGCCTTTAACATAAGTTTCTTTGCACTTGTCTTCTATTCTTTGACATATGGCATTTCCCTCTTCTTCTGTGGTTTGAGGTAGAAGAATAACGAATTCATCTCCTCCCCACCGGGCAATAATATCTTCCTCACGGCATGAGCTTTTTAATATTTCTGCTGTTTGCATTAACATTTCATCTCCAGATTCATGTCCGAATGAATCGTTTATAAACTTGAGTCCGTTAGAATCAGCCATTATAATCCCCATAGGCAGCTGTCTGTCGGTATCCAGCCTCTCCATTTCTTCCTCCATATAAGCCCGGTTGTAAAGCCCAGTGAATCCATCGTGTAAGCTTTGGTAGCGCACCTTTTCCTCTGCCTCTTTGCTCTCAGTTATATCAGAAAAAACCATTATTACACTGAAAAGTTCATCCTTGTAATCTCGTATTGGAGCGGCGCTGTCTGCGATATGCCGTCTAGTTCCATCACGAGCAACTAGAATGGTATCACTTTCCAGTATTTGTATCTTTCCAGTTTCAATAACTTGGTACACAGGGTCAGGCACCATCTCACCAGTTTCCGAATTCTCAATGTGAAACACTTCATTAAAAGATCTGCCTAACGCTTCTTTTTCTGACCAGCCTGTGATCTTTTCTGCCTGAGGATTCAAGCGAATAACCTTCATAGAAGCATCAGTAACAATAACACCATCGCCGATGGAGTCTAATGTAATCGATAGTTCATTTTTACTTATTTGCAGGTCTTCTTTGGCTTGAATCTGTTCTGCAACACGGCTAAGATGCTCTGCGATTGTTTCAAGTACCAATTGTTCTTCTTTTGTAAATGATTCCTGCCCGTTATGAGGTGGCTTATTGTAGTATACTTCAATGGTTCCTATTTCTTTACCTAACAATTCCAAATTTGATGATATTTTCCAAGTGGTCTCTTTGTAGTCCAGTGTCTTGTATTCACGTCCTTTATAGATAATACACGCGCCTACATCTTCTGGATGTTGAAAAGAAGTTTTTAAAAGCTTAACTGTTCCTTTCAGTATCTTATCCATGTTGTAATTTTCTTCGCGAAGCAATTGCGAGAAATTATGAAGAAAATTCAACTCCTTGTTTCGCTCAGATTTTTCATCCTTAATCTTTGGAACATCTTTCATATTCTTATTGATTTGGTAGTTTTTCCCACGGAAATCCACTTAGTATTCCACCTTGCCTTTTATTTTTAAAATACGTTACCCAATTTTTTATATGCCTTCGGCTGTTGGTCTGCCACTTAATACTCTATATATGGCTATTGTATCAATGAATACGCGTAGAATACTATTAGCACATTTTGACTCTGATCTTTTACTCTCATCACATGAAAAATTCCTGCAGATCAACCTTTAGGCTAAACTGCAGGAATCCTTTTGTTCCATGACAATATTCTAATATATATACGCTCTTATTTCTTTAGCTTATTCAATTGTTGGCAAGACTGGTGTTACTTTTAGAATCATATCATCACTTTCTCCTGGAACGCCTCTTCCATCTCTGTTATTCGTTGCTATATATAATGAGCCTTCATGATAAACAACAGTTCTAATACGTCCATAGTCACGGAAAAGTCCCTCTTGTCTGATAAAGCTTCCTTCATCATCCAAATCAACTCTCATAATCATATTGCCTCTTAGCCCAGCTACGAACAAAGGTGATTCATCAAGGTTATCCCACGGAAGAAATGCTATCCCAGAAGGAGCCAATGTGAAATCAGAATAGCAAGATACAGGATCTTCATACTTCGACTCACCATCTAGGCAAGTCACAATAGGCCATCCGTAATTCTTCCCGGGTAATATATGATTTACTTCATCCTGACTATTGGGTCCATGGTCACTTGCAAACAAGTCTCCACTAACATGATGCCATGCCAAACCCTGCGGGTTACGCAATCCATATGCAAATACAGGGTTGTCTTCGAATGGATTATCCTCAGGTATGGAACCATCTGCATTAATCCTCAATATTTTACCTGCCAAAGAGTTAATATCTTGAGAAAGATTGGAATCCTGGGAATCTCCAGTTGTAATGTATAGCTTTTCATCAGGGCCAAATTTAAGTCTTCCACCATTGTGGAACATTGATCCAGGGATTTCATCTAAAATATAGATCTCATCAGTAAGGGTGTCTTCCGCAAGGGTGAACCTTGAAACCCTGTTAAATATTTGATTTCCTGCCTTGTATGTGTAGTAAATAAAGAGTTGATTGTTATCATCAAAATCTGGGCTCTTTTCCATACCTAGGAGACCACCCTCTCCTGTATGCTCGACATCAAGCACTGTATATATTTCACCCATATCCAGCATAAGGACTCTTCCTGGTCTCTCAGTCACCAGAAATCTTCCTTCAGATAATGGTACTATCTCCCACGGGATTTCCAAGCCTTCTGCAATTACTTCAATTTCATAATCCAATTCTTCTGTAGAGTATATGATTTTTTCTTCCTCGGGTGTTTCGACCTGCTCTTCATCGATGATCAGCTCTTCTTCCTTCTCATCAGCTTCTTCAACAATCTCTTCTTTCTCCGAACCGGGATTGTAATCCGGTGCAAAAACTGTTAGAGCTAGAAAATAATCTATCCCTCCCATTTGCCAAAATATAAGTAGGAAAGCTAATATTATGATTAAAACAATCCATTTCTTATCCATTTTGGATTCCTCCTGACTTCATGTACATTTCATAGTAATCTGCATTTTATTTCTACCACAACATGTAATCAGGTAAACAATTTGTGAGCTGACTCTAATATTTCAGCTCTTAAAATGTACGTCTATGGAAGCTCTTTCACTATATAGAGTAATAATATTTTGGTTTTTGATTTCAAGTGTAATTTCAAGAGTACCATCAAGAGATTCCTTTATTTTAGATTTCATTTCTCCCTGTTCTGGGGAAGCCAATGCTATGGGATTAGATTGTTTAGCCCTGAGTGTTAAGCGAATTCCTCTTTTCTTTATGGTAGCTCTAAATGAGTCTTTTGAAATATGGAAATCAGTTAATTTGCTACCTTCTATACTGCTGAAACGGTACTCTTTCCCATCATGATGCAGAACAAGGAAAAATCCCCTCGCAAATTTTCCTAAAATTGGTACAGTAGCATAACTGAAAACAACCGAACTCTCCTTCCAATCATTAGCTTGAGCCCATACATATTCTTTTGGAAAACCCGTGCCCCAATCTTTTTCGATGTAACCGACTGCATTCTGGATCTTCCATGATTGATTTCCAATCTGTAATTCTCCGGTAACTTTGTGATTCATGCTTATGATTGAATGGTTACATTCATTTGGAAAATACGTCAGAAATCCCATGATATTAGGTTTTAGAATAGATTGTTTGATAGGGGAAAAGCTGCTGAATTGAAAATTTCCTCGGACAGAAATTCCGTCCATTTCAAAATCCAGGCGCATGCCTGTTTGAGATAACTCATTCTCCCCAATCTGAAGAACAAATGGATTTGTTTTCCATTTTACTTCTTCTATTGGATAGGATATGTATGCGGTATCGTGCTTTAAGCTATCTTGAAACTGGATAAAAGCATGTTTTGTCTTTCTGTGGGTCGAATATCCCCAGATGATGGAGAGCATTACCCCGTTTTCTTGATCATCAATTTTGCAAAACCAACCCTCGAAAGCATCTTCTTTATCCAATCCAACCATCATTCCAAATTGATTCATAATTACACCAACTCCTTTTCGGAAAACACTGCTAATGATTCTCAGGGCAATTCTTGTATGGTCTAGTCTTCTTTAATTATAAACCAGCAATAAAAATAAAAATAGCCCTAAGTCAAAAGGAGATGTGGGATTGATTAAATCCCCTCCCAACTATTGACCAAGAGCCGATAACCTTATATACTATTAAATTAAACCTTTTTCCTTAAGAAATTCTTCTGCAACTACTTCAGGATTCATTCCTTCTTCTCCAACTTTATAATTAAGTTCCTGCATTTCTTCATCCGTTAAGACTCCTCCTAAAAGATTAAGAGCTTCGACTATATCCGGATAATCATTGTATATTTCTTCTGTTACTATCGGTGCTGCAAAATAAGGTGGAAAGAACTGCTTATCATCTTCAAGAACCTTAAGATTATATACTAAAATCTTGCCATCTGTACTGAAAGCATCTATTACATCTACCTTTCCTTCTTTTACTACAGTATATCTTAGTCCTGGATCTAAAGCCATAACATCTTCAAACTCAAATCCACCGTAGTATTCTTGAACTCCCGGTAGTCCGTCTTCACGTTCTATAAATTCCATTACAGCTCCTAATACAAGTTCATCTGATACTTCAGCTAAATCTGATATCGTTTCTAGCTTGTATTCTTCTGCAACTTCCGGGACAACGCTAAATGTATAAGTATTGTTGAATCCCATTTCATTCAACCAGTATAGATTTAGTTCTTCTTCAAAAGTCTTTTTTACATAGTCGTAAACCTCTTGGGGATCATTTAACTCAGACTCCCCTAAAAGAGCTGAATATGCTGTTCCTGTATATTCTCCGTAAACATCTACTTCTCCCGCCTTTAAAGCTCCAAACACAATGCTTGTAGAACCGAATTCCGTTACGTTTACTTCGTAATCTGTTTTCGCTTCAATGATTTTTGCAAATAACTGACCAACTATTCTCTGTTCCGTATAGTTTTTATGTCCTATTTCTATAACATTATCGCTTCCTCCACATCCTGTAAGAGTTCCCAAAGCTAATATCATAATCATGCTAACTACTATAAATTTCTTCATAATTTAATTTTCCTCCATATATTATTTCGCAGTATCCTTCTGACTTGTAATTCCTTTTGGTGTTAGTTTTGTTTCAAAAATTCCCAATATCTTATCTATAGATATCGCAAGAAGTGCTGTTGGTATGGCTCCTGCCAATACCATGTTGTTGCTTGCCATGCTTATTCCTTTGAAAATCATTTCGCCAAGACCTCCGGCTCCTATTAATGCAGCTATTGTAGCCGTTCCTATGTTGATAACCGTTGATATTCTTATACCACCCATAATTACGGGTAGAGCCAAAGGTATTTCGACCTTGGTTAGTATCTGCTTGGAAGTCATACCCATTCCTCGTCCTGCATCAATAATTGCTTCTCCCACACTATTAATCCCTATAAAAGTATTTTTAATTATAGGTAAAAGTGCATAGAGAAATAGAACGAAAACGGAAGGAACATATCCTGTTCCCAACAATGGAATAATCAAACCAAATAGTGCCAATGATGGTATCGTTTGAAATATATTTGCTATACCCAATACAGGTGAACGCATATTCTTATTCTTGCTTATAAGAATTCCTACGGGAACACCTAAAAATATAGCTAAAATAACAGCTAATCCCGTAATCTGTATGTGTTGTATCGTTAAGCCTATAAGCTCATCGGATCTTGAAGCTACAAACTGAAAAAAATTTACATCATTCATCTATATCAACTCCCCCTATTAACTTTCTTCTTCACCAGCAACAGCTTTTGTAATAAGATTCAAGATAGAAGCAGTTGTTATCATACCGATTAAGTTTCCGTCATCATCTAAAACTGGTAAATGTCGAGCATCCCTATCTTCCATGATTTTCAAAACATCAGTCATTTTTGCATCATGTTGTATAGCAACGAAATTTTTGTTGCATATACTAGACATCTTAACATTTTTATCCCCCTGCTCTCTTAAAATAGCTCTTGTAATAAATCCAATTGGAGGCTGAGGTTTACTGGTTTCCGTTTCAACAATAAAGATACGTTCCAAATCTTTTTCTTTCATAACTTCTATTACTTGAGCCGGTGAACGCTTCTGTCCTACTGTAACTAGAGACTTGTGCATAATATCCTCAGCACGAAGCATTTCAGGTGTCTTCCAAAGTCTGTTTTTTCCAACAAAATACTCTACAAAATCATTTGCAGGATTCTTTAAGATTCCTTCCGGTGTATCGTATTGAAGTATTTTTCCATCTTTCATAACTGCAATCCTATCTCCGATTTTTAATGCTTCGTCCATATCATGAGTTACAAAGACGATTGTTTTCCCAAGTTCATCCTGAAGCTTTAAAAGCTCTTTCTGAAGCTGTTCTCTTGTAACTGGATCTAACGCGCTGAAAGGCTCATCCATAAGTATAATATCAGGGTTTACTGCTAAAGCTCTTGCAACACCTATGCGTTGCTGCTGTCCACCAGATAATTCGTGAGGAAATCTATCGTAATACTCCTCCGGCGGTAAGTCTACAACGTCTAGTAATTCGTAGGCCCTCTCTTTTCTTTTTTGCTTATCCCATCCCTTAAGCTCTGGAATTATTTCAATATTTTTGCCTACTGTCAGATGAGGCATTAGCCCAACTTTCTGTATTACATATCCCAACTGTCTTCGTAGTTCTATTTTACTAATTTTAGTATAATCTTCACCGTTGATCAATATAGTTCCACCAGTTGGTTCATTAAGCCTATTTATCATCCTTAAAGTTGTTGTCTTGCCGCAACCCGATTCACCTATTAAAACAACAATCTCTCCTTTGTTTATGTGTAAATTAAGATTCTCTATGACGTTTATCTTCCCATCATATGACTTGGATATATTTACAAGTTCAATCAATTTAAAACCTCCTTCATTACAAAAAATCTATCTTTTAAGTAATTTGATACATATTTCTTGCTATTTCAAATTTACCTAATATGTACTAAACATATCAAATATGATAACTTATGTCAAAATTCCAACTGAAGTAGATAGTGTCAATTTACTGTCGGATAAAAATAATTATAGCTTCTCCGTACATATAGTCTTCTATATTGTATTAGATTCCTCGTACTGATTTTAACAGTACTGCTGCACCTGTCTTCTTTGCTGTGTTAATGAATCTGATGT